>NZ_JAEIOH010000001.1:0-1117825 GCF_017811775.1 Serratia sp. X10
GCCTCGGCGCGCGCAACAAACCGGTATTGCTGACGCCGGGACAAAACACCCTGACGTATACGGTGACGCCGGTGCGCACTCCGGCGACGCTGAGCGCCGGCGCTTACCGCGCGGCGATCGATTTCCGTCTTTATTACGACTAATACGCCGCTTGCGCCTGGCAGGCGCAAGCATAACCAAAGGGAGTGGCGTCATGCGCGCGACAGAGACGAACCGGCGCCGAAGCGCGCTGCTGGGAGCCGGCATGGTGATGCTGGCCGGCATGATGGCGCAGCCGGCGGCTGCGGCGGAAAACATGCGCTTTCACGGTACGCTGGTGGCCGAGCCGTGTGTCATACAACCGGGGGATGAGGACATCCAACTGGATTTCGGCACCATCGTCGACAAATACCTGTACCTGAACACCCGCACCCACAGCCAAACCTTCGCGTTGCACCTGACCGAGTGCGATCTCAGCCTGGGCAATACGGTGGCCATTACGTTTACCGGTACTGAGAACGCCAAACTGCCCGGCCTGTTGGCGTTGGATGGCGGCAGCCTGGCGTCGGGGATCGGCATCGGGCTGGAGGACAGCAGCGGCAAGGCGCTGCCGCTCAATCGCGCCAGCGATAAATTCCGTCTGAACGCCGGCAACACCACACTCACGCTGCAAGCCTATGTGCAGGGAGAGCCGGAAGCCATCCAGACGAAGTCCATCGGCCGCGGCACCTTCAGCGCGGTGGCCACCTTTACGTTGGAATACGAATAAGCGTCTACAAGGACAAGAAACGCAATGATGAGAAAGCACGTCAATCACGCCCTGCGCATGGGGATGCTGTGCCTGTTGGCGTTGAGCGCCGCCGCTTGCCAAAGCCAAAAGCCGGGCAAGCCTGCCGTGAACACCCAAAATCAGGCTGCGCAACCTCCGTCAGAAGAGGTGTTGCGCAAGCAGCGTGAGGCCGAGCAACTGCGGCAGTGTCAGGAGCAACTGGGCGCGTTGCGCACGATCAACGAGAAACAGTATCAGCGCTACAAACAGGCGTTCGACAGCCTGATGAGCGGCGCTTCCCAGTACGCCAACCTGCGCGCCCGGGTAAACGGTGACACGCAGGAGACAGTGGATGCGCTATATCGCTACAAGGTCAACTATCTGTGCGCCGGGGTGAATCAGGCGGTGTTGACCGGGCTGGCGGATCGCGGGGAGCAGGTTAAATGAGGCTGCGTCTGCTGGGCTGTGTCGCTTTGCTGTTCACCGGCGTCGCGCAAGCGGACGACGGCGTGCCGGCGCTGCTGCAGTTTGCCGAGCAGTATCAACGGCAGAATATCGGTCCGGCGACCGAAAAAACGGCGCCGGACGACCGTGCGTCAGGGAAAAAAAAGCGTGAGCCGGCGAAGCGCCTGTCGGACAACAGTCAATCCGCCTCATCGGCCAAAACGTTTACGCTGAGCCAGGAATTATTGGCGCGCGATCAACAGCTGGCGCGCCAGCGAATGGCGCTGACGGCGCTGCGCCAGGAGCTCGCCGCGCTGCGGGCGGAGAAAGCGGTCCCGCCCGTCGCGGCGTTGCCGGATTCGTCAACGCTTCATCAGTGGATCGCCGGGCTGGGCGCCGCCTGGCGCGGTTCGCCCGACGCGCAGCGCGCCGAGGCGCTGTTGCGTCAGGCGACGCAGGAAACAGCCAAAAGCAGAGCGACAGCGGCGCAGGCCGAACGGCGCATCACCGAACTTGAGTCTGCCGCGCAGGCATCGGCACAGACGTTTGCACAACGCCAACGCGAGCACCAGGAAGCGTTGCACGCTCTGCGCGCGGCGTTGGAAGAAAGCGAGCAGAAGCGGGCCGGTGAGCAGAAGGCGACTCAGCAGGCGCGCGAAGACCTGCTGGCGTTGCGTAAGCGGTTGCAATGGGAGATGACGCCGGAGCAGTTGAAGGATGAACGCAAGCGTTTGTCCTATGCAGCGGGCAGTGCGCTGGGGCGGGATATTCAGGGGTTGATGACGGAGCGTCAAAGCTGGGGCGTGCCGGTGGATCGCGACAGCCTGTTGGCGGGCGTTATCGACAGCGTGTCGGGACGTTTGCAGCTGTCGCCGCAGGAACTGAATACGTTGACGGCGCAGGCGGATGCCGCCGCCGTGGCCGCGCGTGAGAAACGCGTTAACCAGCAGCGGCGGCGCGATGACGATTACCTGACGCAGTTCAGGCAACAAAAGGGCGTAAAGCAGTCGGCGATGGGCTTCTGGTATCGGGTGGATTATGCCGGGGAGGGGGTGCTGGCGCCAACGGCGGTGGTCGATGTCGTGGTGAAAGAGAAGCTGACCGACGGCACGGTGATCCAGGATATGGATCTGAGCGGCAAGGTGCTGTCGCAACCGCTGTCCGAATACCCGCCGCTGTTCCGGGAGGCGATAGGTCATCTGCACAACCACGGCTCGTTGACGATGGTCGTGCCGCCGGCGCTGGCCTACGGTGAAACCGGCTACCCGCCGAAGGTGCCGCCCAACGCCACCATGGTTTATGAATTGCGCATCGACAACAGCCAGGCGCCGGCAAAGGGCGTCCAGGCGGTTAAACGGGAAGCCGATACGGCGGGAGGGCAGGGATGAACACGATGATAAAAATCGCGCTATTTGATGAGAATCGATACTTCAGCGCCGGTTGGCAAGAGGCTCTGGCGCTGCACTTCAGCACTTACGGCAAGCGCACGCTGTTAGTGGATGCGCGGCAGGTTCATGAAGCCGATCTGGTGTTCTGCTATTTTCCTCCCGGCGTGCAAAGCTGTTTTTGTCACCTCTCTGAGGCGCAGCCCGTGGGGCGTAAAACGCTGTATTTCTCGTTGCGAACGCCGGAGGGACGGCATAAACGCACCGTCGGTAACCGCTGCTCGCTGGAGGCCGGCGTCATCTACCACGATATGCCGTTGGTTTCGGCGCTGTATCAGGTGAGCGCCGAGCTGGAGAGGCGCAGCAAATGGCCGGGCAGACTGAGCTGTGGCAGGAACTGCGCATGCCAACACCGGGGCTTGACGCTGCGCGAACAAGAGATCATGCGCTGCATGACGCGAGAGATGGGAGTCACGCAAATCGCCCGGATGCTGGATATTAGCGTGAAGACGGTCAGCAATCACAAGATGAGCGTCATGCGCAAAATGGGATTCCGGCGTAATGCCGAACTTTACGGCTGGCTGCGGCACAGCGCTCGTCCCGGGGCTGTGGGGCTTCGCGCGGGCATTCAGCCCGGCGTTGCGGCAGGAAAGGATCGCTATTGAAACGGCGCCGGCCAAGTCACACCGGCCGGCGCCTTAAGTACCTTGCCGTGGCGATCAGTTGCAGGCCACGACCTTGATCGCCAGCCCGCCCTGTGAAGTTTCGCGGTATTTGGCGTTCATGTCTTTGCCGGTCTCGTACATGGTTTCGATCACCTTATCCAGACAAACCCGCGGTTCGCTGGTCCGGCGCATCGCCATGCGTGCGGCGTTGACCGCCTTAACGGCGGAAATGGCGTTGCGTTCGATGCACGGCACCTGAACCTGGCCGGCGAGCGGATCGCAGGTCAGCCCCAAATGGTGCTCCATGGCGATCTCCGCCGCGATGCATACCTGCGCCGGACTGCCGCCGAGCAGCTCGGTCAACCCGGCCGCCGCCATTGAACAGGCCACGCCCACTTCCCCCTGGCAACCCACTTCGGCGCCGGAGATCGAGGCGTTCATCTTGTACAGCGCGCCAATCACGCCGGACGCCAGGAAATAGCGGGTGTAGGAGTTGGCGTTCACCGGGCGGATGAACTTGTCGTAGTAGGCCAGCACCGCAGGGATGATGCCACACGCGCCGTTGGTCGGTGCGGTGACCACGCGGCCGCCGGCCGCGTTCTCTTCGTTGACCGCCAACGCGAACATGTTGATCCAATCGACCACGTTCATCGGATCGATATTGTTCTTGTCTCCGGTCACCAGAATGCGGCGCAGCGCGGCGGCGCGGCGCGGCACTTTCATCGGGCCGGGCAGCAGCCCTTCGGTGTTGATGCCGCGCTCGATACCGGCGCTCATCACCTGCCAGACATCGGCGAAATGCGCGTCGATATCCGCCTTGCTGCGCAGCGCCAGCTCGTTTTGCATCACCAGGCCGGACAAGGACAGCCCGGTTTCCTTGCAATGCTGCTGCAGATCGTGCGCTGATTTGAACGGATAGGGCACCGGCGTGGCGCCCTCGGCGGACTGGCCGAAGTGCTCTTCGTCGACGATAAAACCGCCGCCGATCGAGTAATAGGTTTTGCTGTGCAGCAGGCGTTCACCGGCGAAGGCGCGGATACGCATGCCGTTTTCATGCAACGGCAGGTTGTCGCTGTGGAAGTTCATGCCGCCGTGCAGCGGGAAATCCACCTCGTGGTGGCCGTTGGCCAGCGGCAGGCGGCCGCGTTGCTCAACGTCGCGAATAAAGCCCGGAATGCTGTCGATGTCCACATCGTGCGGCAGGTTGCCGGCCAGGCCCATGATGATGGCGATGTCGGTGTGGTGACCTTTACCGGTCAATGACAGTGAACCGTAGACGTCGACCACCACGCGGGTGGTGTCCTGCAACTGCTGGTGCGCGATCAGCTCGTCGACGAACTGTTTGCCGGCCTTCATCGGGCCAACGGTGTGGGAGCTGGATGGGCCGATGCCGATTTTGAAAATATCGAAAACGCTGACCATGGTCTCGCCTCCTTCTTCAGGTTTCAGGCGGTGAATACGGGAAATGGGGAAGTGCGGGAGGGCCGGCGCGCAAGCGGCGCCGGCCGGGCGTGATTAGCCGAGCAGGCTGAACACGATGGCAGAGATGGCGATCAGACCCATCACAACCACGAACACGTTGCTGATGTGGCCGCTGTACTTGCGCATGGCAGGCACTTTACGGATGGCGTACATCGGCATCAGGAACAGCAGCATGGCGATGATTGGGCCACCCAGGGTTTCGATCATGCCCAGGATGCTTGGGTTCAGGGTAGCGACGATCCAGGTGGTCACCAGCATGAAGATAGCGGTCATGCGGTTCAGCTTGGCGGTGCTGATGGTTTTGCCGCGGCTCTTCATCGATTTGGCGACCAGGCCGTTGAAGCCTTCACGGGCGCCCAGGTAGTGGCCCAGGAACGATTTGGTGATGGCGACGAAGGCGATAACCGGCGCGATGTACTCGATCATCGGGTTGTTAAAGTGGTTAGCCAGGTAAGACAGAATCGAGATGTTCTGTGCCTTGGCTTCCGCCAGGTTTTCCGGGGACAGGCTCAGCACGCAGCTGAACACGAAGAACATCACGGTCAGCACCATCATGATGTGCGCATAAGCCAGAATGCGGGAGCATTTCTTCTCGGCGTCTGCGCCGTACTCTTCGCGTTTGGCGACGGCGAAGGCGGAGATGATCGGCGAGTGGTTGAAGGAGAACACCATCACCGGGATCGCCAGCCACAGGGTCATGATCAGGCCGTGACCCATGCCGGTACCGCTGCCGGACAGCGACACGTTTTCGAAGATGGCGCCGGTCCAGTTAGGGATCAGGTATACCGCCAGCAGCATCAGCACCGCCACGAACGGGAAGACCAGGATGCTCATGGTTTTCACGATGGCCTGCTCACCGAAGCGCACGATGGTCATCAGGCCGACGATCAGGATCAGCGACAGGATGGCGCGCGGCGGCGACGTCATGCCCAACTGGTGGGTAATGAAGCTGTCGACGGTGTTGGTGATCGCCACGCTGTAAACCAACAGAATCGGGTAGATGGCGAAGAAGTACAGCAGAGTAATCAGTTTACCGGCGGTGATGCCGAAGTGCTCTTCTACCACGGCGGTGATGTCTTCACCGGGATTTTTGCCGGACAGAACGAAACGGCACAGGCCGCGGTGGGCAAAGAAGGTCATCGGGAAAGCGATGATGGCCATGATGATCAAAGGAATCAAACCGCCGATGCCGGCGTTGATTGGCAAGAACAGGACGCCTGCGCCGATGGCGGTGCCGTACAGGCCCAACATCCACATGGTATCCGTTTTACGCCAGGTAGTGCTGGAACCCGAAGCCGCAGAGGCAATTGTGCCGGTCTGTGTAGTGTCCATAAATATCTCCGAAGTGAACACGAATTTAAAATTAAAAGGCAAAACTTAAGGTTAAACCGTCAAACGTCCTATTCAGGCAACGCTTGCGGTAAGAATCAGGTGTTGCTTGCGGGGATGTTTTGGCGTCCCCCTGGTTGTTTATTGTGTTCATTACCACAGGCACAGCGCCGGGTAATTCACCAAAGACTTTTCACCGCCACGGGGTGATAAAAGTCGTTACCGCTGCCGACAGGTCTTTGCCTGTCGATTTTTGTTGGCGGCAAGATAACGATTTACAGTAGAAACAACCGTGATCCTGCTCTCAAATGCGTAATATGTGCAGTTATCTGCTTTTTTATCGATTTTTCGCGCATTTGTTGCACATTTGTGTAAGATTTTGTGCTGAAAACGCTCTCATAAAAATTTCTGCGATTATGTGGCTTGTACAATAATTAGCCGGATAAAGCGCTGTGCTCAGCAGCAAGCCGAGCAATATATTTTATGCGTGGTTTTGGATCTAGCTAAAAACCCGGATTAAGCAGTTTTAGTGACGTAGATCACATTGTATTTTTAAGTCAAATGAGTGATATTAATTTGTTTTTAAATGATTTTTATTGAAAATCACCGCTAGTAACGAAGGGAAATTACTTACGTGGTTAGCGGATAAAAATGCGTAACCATTCATCATATAAATAACAGATAGCTAACAGGTATTGGCGAGATTTGCTGCAATAGCCTAACCGGCCGTTTATTTAAACATCCCGGTCTTTGGCGTGATTTATCATATAAAAGCCATAAATAGTCGTTAATTCGTCCAGCCGAAAGCGGGTTTGACCAGAGAGAAAATAATCACTCGGGTGACCTGTTGCATTTTATTAACCTGATGTTGTGTGCGGATAAGCGAAAAATGCGTATCGATTGCGCACTATTTGTTCATCGTGGGCTGTGGGAAGAGAGAGATTTCAGCGGCGCGCCGTCGTTTCCGACGGCGCTGAAGGGGGATCAATAGCGGGTAGCGATGGCGTTATCGTTGAAGAACGCCATGAAGTCGGCGTCCGGCTGGCGATCGGTGATCACCCGATCGAACTGCGTCAGCGGGCCGATACAGGCCGGCTTGATTTTGCCGAACTTGCTGTGATCCGCCACCAGGATCTTTTGCTGCGCCATCGCCATCGCGCGATGCTTCATCTCCAGCTCGTCGAAGTTGAAGCAGGTGGCGCCGTGCCGCAGGCTGAGACCGGCGGCGGAGATAAAGGCGATGTTCGGGCAGATGTGATCGAGCTCATTGCGGCCGCCGACGCTGGAAAAGATGTAGTTGTTCGGTTTGAACTCGCCGCCGCACAGGATCACCTTGCAATTCGGTTTGTCCTGCAGCGCCAGGAAGGTGTTCAGCGAATGGCACACGGCGGTGAAGGTCAGCTCGTCGGCAATGGCGTCGATGATCGTCGGGGTAGTGGTCCCGCAGTCGAAAAACACCGTGTCGTTTTCATTGATCAACGGCGCCGCCAGCAGGCCGATGCGCCGTTTCTCCGTGACCTGTTTGGCTTTTTGATCGGAAACGAAGTAGTTGGTTACGCCGTTGCTGCGCGGATCGGTCACCACATAGCCGCCGAGCAGCACCACCGCCGCCGGCTCGGCGCTCAGATCGCGGCGAATGGTCATCTCCGAGACCCCCAGCAGCGCGGCGGCTTCTTTCAGGTGGATCTTGTCAGCGCGTTTTAACGCCTGAACTAACCGGTTGATACGTTCTTCGCGCCGCGTTTCCATAGATCCGTCTTCCCACAGGTAGTAGAGGTAAAAAAGCGTGCCGCCGTTTCCGGCGCTAAACACAACGATGCGGGGCAATATCGAGCCGCATCGGCCGCCCGTATTGTCCCGCATCGGAGTGTATTGGCTGCGCCCGTCAGGGCGCGCCGACGATCAGTAGCTGCCAGCCGCCGCCTGCGCGCCGGATACGATGGCAACGCCGGAGCTGGTGCCGATACGCGTGGCGCCAGCTTTGATCATCTTCTCGGCGGTGGCGCGATCGCGCACGGCACCGGAAGCTTTCACGCCCATTTCGCTGCCCACCGTCTCGCGCATCAGTTTGACGTGCTCTTCCCGAGCGCCGCCGGTGCTGAAGCCGGTGGAGGTTTTAACGAAGGCGACATCGAGTTCGCGACACATTTCACAAACCTGGACGATCTGCGCATCGCTGAGCAGGCAGGTTTCCAATATTACCTTCAACGGGATCGCCGCGCAAACCTCGCGCACGGCGGCGATGTCGGCTTTCACTTCGTCCAGCAGGCCGCTTTTCAGCCAGCCGACGTTGATCACCATATCGATCTCTTGCGCGCCGGCGGCGATCGCCGCTTTGGCTTCAAAGGCTTTGGCGACGGTCAGACCGGCGCCCAGCGGGAAACCGATCACCGAGCAGACTTTCACGGTGCTTTCCTGCAGCAGCTGGGCCGCCAACGGCACGTAGCCGGAGTTGACGCACACCGCATAGAAGTTGTGCTGCTGGGCTTCTTCGCACAGTTTGGCGATCTGCATTTCGGTGGCGTCCATGGCCAGCAGGGTGTGGTCGACATAGCGGGCGTAATCGATGTTTTCGGAGGTCATCGCGGTTCCTTAATGAAGTTGAGAAAAGAGCGTTGATAGAGGATGTGAAAATAATAACATTACAATGCGGGTAAACCTAGCGGGATTTGAAAAATGTCGACGAGATCATAGTTATCTCACTGTTATATGTATAACTTAGGGGAGGTGTATTTGTTATTTAAATAACATTTCAGCGGCCACTCGCGGCCTGCGCGGGCGAAATGTCGAGGGAAAACGATGAAAATCAACATTGATCTGGTACCTGCCGCGTTCGGGGCGCATCGGCAGGCGCTGTTCCGCAATGCGGATTTCGCGGTGAGCGCCCAACGCTGCGCAGAGCGCGGGCCAATGCTGACGCTGGCGAATCGGCGCGGGGCACTGACGGTCTTGCCGTATCAGGGTCTGGCGATTTGGGACGCTGAATTTGACGGTTACTCATTGAAATCGGGCCGCCGCAGCGGGCGGGGCGCCGGAAGAAAGCGCGATGACGCCGCCGCGTTCTGCCCCGCCTGGCCGAGTCACGACGGCGCATCGCTTCAGATGCAACGCGTGTGGCTGCAACTGGCGGGCGATGAGCTGACGTTGCAGGGTGAAGGCGAGCGGTTGGGCGAGGGATGGCGCATCGGCCCGGCGCTGCGTTTGGCAGCGCAGAGCGCGCAGTTCGCCATTGAGATGAAAGTCACCAATCTGGCCGATCGGCCGCAGCCGCTGCGCTATGTGTGCCGCCTCAACTACGATTGCATTCCCGACGCGGTATTCCGCCAAAACTTGCCGACGCCGGCGCTGTTGGGGGAGGCGCTCGGGCAGGAACTGCTGTGTTCCGACGACCTGTCTCGCTACGTGGACCGAGCCGAATTCTTTATGCTGGCGCCGCAAGGCCGGCGCTATGTAACGCGTTTCGCCACCGGGCAATTCAACTATGGTCTCCGGCGCATCGCCGTTCAGGGCAACCGGCAGTTGCTTTCCTTTATCCAGCCGGCAAACTGCCGCCCGAATGCGCCAGAGGGTGAGGGAGTGATGCTGGGAGCGGGAAAAACGCGGGCGTTCTGCGTGACCACCGGCGTGGTGTGAAATAAGCAGGGGCGGTAACGCCCCTGTCATGTTGTGCGGTTACTCTTTCACCCAACCGCGGCGAATGGCGAAGGCGAACAGGAAACGATACAGGCGTGACAGCCTGTCGGCGATGACATCGCCGAACAGATTCCACACCAGTTGGGCGAACAGGCAGCCCACCAGGCCGAGCAGGAAACCGCCGACCATATCCAGCGGCCAGTGCACGCCGAGGTAAACGCGTGACCAGGCGATGCCGACGGCGACGATCATCAGCAGCACGCCGGACCAAACGCGGTGCCAGAACAGGAACGCCAGCGCGAAGGTAAAGATGGCGGTGCCGTGATCGCTCGGGAACGAGCTGTCCGGCGCGTGTGGCAGGAAGGTATAACCGACGCCGGCGACGAACGGGCGCTCATGCGGCAACAGCGCGCCGATAGCGGAAGCGGCAAGCATGGCGAACAGCAGCGCGATAGTGGTTTTCGCTACCACCTGGCGTTGCGAAACCAGCTGGCTTTGCGGCCCCCACAGCCACAGACCGACGATCAGCAGCGGCACGATGATGATCAGATCGCGCGCCAAAAAGGTGGCGAAATCGATCATCCATTCGGGAGACGCCGGAGTCGCATTGATCCAGGCGAAAAGAAAATGGTTCAACTGTTCCATAACCGTTACCTCGTCTTGCGGCGCCAATAGCCGCTAACCGTCCAATAAATAGCCAACTGGCTTAACCAAACCCACCAACCCGCCCACAGGTTATGGGTAAGAAAATGTGCGCCGCGCATGATCTGACCAAAGCCCATCACCATGCCTAGCGCGATGCCGCCGCACCAACACCACCAGGCGAGGCGCGGACGCTGCGGATAAAACAGGAAAAACAACGCCATCACCGCGAAACCGCTCGAGGCGTGCCCGCCGGGGAAACAGCGGCCGGGGCCCGGCAGCGCCGGTACCGCGCCGAACAGCGGGAAAGACATCGCTTTGCCGCCGTACTCAATCAGATCCCACGGGCACGAGTGCGCGCTGGTGGCTTTGAGAATGCCCACCACCAGCGGGCCGATGCCAATCAGCAGCATGGTCACGATCAGGCGCGCGCTGCGGCGATAGATGCCCCAAAACAGCGTCAGCACCGCGCCTACGATCACTATCTGTTTCAACAGGCGGTGATTGATCAGATCCAGCCAATAATTGTTTTGCCACGGGAAATGCCCGCTGGCGGCATCGTACCAATAGTTGCTGATCGCCCAATCCAGCTGTTCGTTGCGGGAGAGCCACAGAAACGCCAGACCGCTGATCAGCAGGCTAAAAACTTGCCAACGGTAAAAGGATGTCGACAGGGAGTAAAGGGCGGTTGTCTTAATTTGCGGTGTCGTTGAGGATTGATTTAATGACGATTCTGGATTCACGCGCAGGCTCGGTGACAGGATTGAATGACGTCACTGTAATAATTCTGTCTTAAGAAAACCTTAGTCCGCCGGCAAGAAAACCCTCTCTGATACACCCGCTTGTGCGAAGGTAATCGCTTGTTTTTCTCGTCTTAACCCGAGGGGGTGTTGGATAATTGCTCCGGTTAACGGCTTATATCAGGCGATTGTCACTATTTATCGTATATTGTAAAGAAGATTAAACCTGTGGCGGCCTTGACGGTAGTGTATTAGTTTATAGTCGGATTATTTGACAAAGTGTAGGGATAAAACATGAACAAGGCATCCGTTGTATTTTCCGGCCTGCTGATGGCCGTTTCCGCCGGCGCTATGGCGGCGACCTCTGGCGATGACGCAGACATGAGCAAACAGCCGCTGGAAAAAGTCGCGCCTTACCCGAAAGCCGAGAAGGGCATGAATCGCCAGGTGATCTACCTGCCGAAGCAAGAGCACGAAGAGAACTACAAGGTAGAACTGCTGATCGGCAAGACGCTGGAAGTGGACTGCAACCGTCATATGATCGGCGGCACGCTGGAGACCAAAACCCTGTCCGGCTGGGGTTACGACTACCTGGTGCTGGAGAAGCTGTCTGAACCGGCCTCGACCATGATGGCCTGTCCGGACAATACCAAGACCAAGAAATTCATCGCCGCCAACCTGGGCGACGCCGCGATGCAGCGCTACAACAGCCGCCTGCCGATCGTGGTGTATGCGCCGAAAGACGCGGAAGTGAAATACCGCATCTGGAAAGCCGAAGACACCGTAAGCCAGGCCGAGCAGAAATAACCGCCGCCTGACGCCGCTCCGCTGGCCATCCCCGGTTGGCGGAGCCTTTCTCCTTCCCATCTCCTTAATTAATTTTTATTTGTGTATCCGGAAGATTGTTGACTACTTGATATCAAATCAAGGCATTACCACGTCTTCTCAACGGAGTAGCTGGTTGGTGGATGGTTGGAAGTTTGCACCATCTGTTAAAATAATCGTCATCACTAATCGGCTTGGAGCGATAGTTGGGTCACGCACCAGTCCCATACCGAATCTCTTGGGGCAAGAGATTCGGATAATCGTTTTCTAACAAGGAAATAGCTGGGCTCTTTGGTCATAGTCTCATCTGTGACCTGCACTAGACGACCGGCCTCAAGATCCCTTGCCACAAACACTCTGCATGCCAAGGCGATACCCTGTCCAGCCAAGGCTGCATCAAGAGCCAGTGTCGTCTGGTTGAATACCGCACCGGGCAACCTGCCGTCTGTACGCAGAAACGTGTGCCAATTACCGTGCGAGTCATGCAGAAGTGGAAGCTTGCTTAGCAGTTCAGTAGAAAGTGGGAGCTGTAAATCTCTGAGCAAATAGGGGCTAGCCACCGCGATCAGTTCTTGGTGGAACAGCAGTTTTGCCTCCAGCCCGGACGGGAATGGGGGACGAGTTAGCCTCACTGCAATATCTACTTGGTCGCGTTCAAAATCGGAGAGTATCTCGGTTGCAACCATGCGCAACTCCACGTAGGGGAGCGCTGCGTTTAGCTCTGCTAAACGAGGGATTAGAAGCTTCGCGGCGAAGGTCGGTGTAACACTGAGCGTGATAATGTCCGGTCGCCCTAAGAGTCGTTCGGTAGCGTCACTGAGCGTATCAAAAGCGCGTGTAACTTCCCTCAGGTAGGCAGTACCCGGTGCCGTAAGAGCCAGGCCGCGCGGTAAACGCTGAAATAGAGTTTGTCCCAGATGATCTTCTAATGCGCGTACCTGCTGAGCGACGGCGCCATGGGTGACGCCTAGTTCCTCGGCGGCGGCTCGGAAACTTAGTCGACGGCCTGAAACCTCGAAGGCACGCAGTGCATTGAGTGGGGGGAGTTTGCGGCGAGATAGTGTCATGGCAATAACCTATAGTTTTTCTACAGTCTAGGGCGTTTATTTATCACGCGAATTTTCAGCTGTCACCTGAAACAATGCGTTCTCTACTTAACTGAAGGAAGATGTCATGACTGAAGATAAAGTTGCACTTATTATGGGTGGTGGATCCGGTATGGGAGCTGCTGCCGCGCGCAGATTGGCTAAGGGAGGCTATCGTGTTGCTATCTTGTCTTCATCGGGTAAGGGCGAGGCTCTAGCTAAGGAATTGGATGGAGTCGGTGTCACCGGCTCGAATCAGTCAATCGAAGACGTGAAGCGAGTCGTGGATCTGACGATGGCTAAATGGGGTAAGATTGATGCGTTGGTTAATTCCGCAGGTCATGGCCCACGTGCACCAGTTCTCGACATCTCTGACGAGGACTGGCACCACGGGATGGATATCTATTTCCTGAGCGCTGTACGTTCGATCCGTCTGGTTGCACCGATCATGGAAGCGCAAGGTGGTGGGGCCATCGTCAACATTTCGAGTACCTGGGCTTTCGAGCCGTCCAGCGTATTCCCGACCTCCGTGGTATTCAGAGCGGGTCTTGCCAGCTTCACTAAACTCTTCGCCGATGCGTTTGCGGCGAAGAACGTTCGCATGAACAATGTCCTGCCTGGATGGATCGACAGCCTTCCCGAGGTCGATGAGCGCCGCGAAAGTGTACCAATGGGACGTTACGGGACTGTAGAGGAAATCGCCGATACCGTGGCCTTTTTATTGTCGGAAGGTGCGGGTTACATCACTGGCCAGAATATCCGCGTCGATGGTGGCGTGACTCGCTCCATCTGAAAACCTTTATCCGCTGTTAAAACGAATCGCCTTTCCTGAGGAAGGGCGCTCGTAACGTTCCCCAAGGAGAATGTGATGTTACGTGCCTATATTGCACTCGCCGCGCTTGGCATAATTTGGGGTTCGAACTTCATCTTCATGAAGTGGGCCACCGATTTTATCTCGCCGGCGCAGACAGTTTTTCTACGTGTACTGTTCGGTTTTTTTCCCCTAGCTTTAGCGGCATGGCGTGCCAAAGTTCTGACGCGTGATCAAATCCGTCATCTTCCGCATTTTGCGATCATGTCGGTGCTGGCAACAACCTTCTACTATTACGGGTTCGTGGCTGGTACCGCCCGCCTCCCATCAAGTGTCGCCGGACTTCTGAGCGGTTCGATCCCTATCTTCACGTTTATCTGCGCCTTCTTATTTCTGAAACAAGATCGCCCGACCGTTCAGATGGCGGTTGGTGTTGTTCTGGGTTTTGTCGGTATTGCACTGAGCGCCCGTCCATGGGAGGGAACAGATGGTGTGGCATTGGTTGGGATATTCTGGATGCTGGCCGGGGCGCTGAGTCTCGGAGTGTCATTTGTTTATGCTCAAGGGTTTCTCTCGTCGTTGAAAGTGCCTCCGCTGGCATTGGCAACCTGGCAGACGGGGTTCGCACTGCTGACCTTGTTAATACTGACCGACTTCGACGGCATGTATGCAATAACAACGAACACCCGAGCACTGTTAGGAGCCTGCGTTGGCCTTGGCATGTTGGGCACAGGCGGGGCATTTTTCTGCTACTACTATATCATCGAAAAACTTGGTTCCGTGAAGGCAGCCGGTGCAACCTATATCGCCCCAGTGGTAGCTGTGTTAATTGGCGTTGCGGTTGGTGAGGATATCAATAGTACCGTCATCCTGTCGCTGGCATTGATTCTAGGGAGCGTAATTCTGATCCAGAGGGGCAAGCGCAGCACCACATCTACACGCAGAACATCCGCAAGCGGCTGATTTCTCTGTCGCTGACGGATAACCGGGGCTTTGAAGCCGACCAACTCGACATCGAGCTGGACGACAGCGACGGACTGATGGCGATGCCTCAGCGCAATGCGGTGCTGTCTGGCAAGGTTCGCCCTTGACGCCAACAGGCCAGTTTACGGTCGATGAGGTCGAACACCGGGGCGCGCCTGATACGTTGACTATTCGCGCGCGTAGTGCGGATTTTCGCGGCTCGCTGAACACCCGGCGCGATGAGTCCTACCACGACACCACCCTGGGCGACATTGTGCAGATGGTGGCTGCGCGCAATAAGCTGAAAGCCTCGCTGGCCGCCGGTCTGGGCACCATCAAAATCAGCCATATTGACCAGACGCAGGAGACGGATGCGGCATTTATTACCCGACTTGCAACGCTCAACGGCGCGGTGGCGGCGGTGAAAAATGGCGCTCTGCTGTTGTTGCGACCGGGGAACGGCGCCACGGTAGGCGGGAAGCCATTGCCGGTGTTTACCATCACCCGGCAGGATGGCGATCAGCACAGTTTCAGCATTGCCCATCGGGATGCCTACACCGGCGTTACGGCGAGCTGGCTCAACACAAAACAGCCGAAGCCGAAGAAAGTGAAGCTGAAGCGCAAGCCAAAAGAGCAGCATTTGCGTGCGCTGCAACACCCGAAGGCGAAACCGGGCAGCAGTAAAAAACCGGGGAAACCGGCGGAGGCAGCGAAAGGCGATTATCTGGTGGGGGCTGACGATAACGTGTTTGCGATCACCAAAATTTACGCCACCAAGGCTGCCGCGATGCGGGCAGCACAGGCAAAGTGGGAAAAGCTTCAGCGCAGTGTGGCTGAGTTCTCGCTGTCGCTGTCGCTGGCGGTGGGCCGGGCTAACATCACGCCGGAAACGCCGGTACGCGTCAGCGGGTTTAAAGCGGCGATCGATGCGCAAGACTGGATAGTGAGCAAAGTCACGCACAGTCTCAGCAATAGCGGCTTTACGACGGCGCTGGAGTTTGAGGTTTTGCTGTCGGATGTGATTTATGAAGTCTCGTAATGTGAATTGATTTTTTGTAAATTCACTTCAAAGGTAGTTTTGTTCTCGATCGGGCGGAGTATTATCGCGACAAATGAGAGATTGAGAAGAGAATATCAACATGATGCATTGCCCGCTTTGCCGAACTGCCGCCCATGCCCGCACAAGCCGCTATCTAAGTGAGAACACTAAAGAGCGTTATCATCAATGCCAAAACATAAACTGCAGTTGTACTTTTGTGACGCTGGAATCTATTCAGCGGCAGATCGTTTCACCGGGCAAAGTTGATATCGTTCCGCCACACCCAACGCGAAGCAATCAGGGAACACTTTGGATTTAACAAGAAGCCTGCGAAAGCAGGTTTTTTTATGCCCGTAAAATGGCTGTCGCCACTTTGTCGCCACAGGGTAGTTATGTGTTTTTCTTGGCATTGTTTTATAAGGATATTTTTTCAAGGCAACAAAAAACCCGATAATCTTGAACCTAAAAGGCGGGATTATCGGGCTCCACAAAATGGGGACATCAAAGAAAAGCAGTGGCACTAATTCAGACTGCGGCCCCCAACGAAAGTTCTGGCCGGCGACAAAAAAATCAAAATATTTTTATCGCCGATCCATCTCTCCCGCTAATCGATCAGCCGAGTATGCCCGGCCATAGCACCACGATGAGTGAACCCGCCAGCGTTAACAGCACGTTAGCGATGGCGTAGGTGCCGGCGTAGCCCAACGCCGGGATGTTGCTGCGCGCGGTATCGCTGATAATTTCCATCGCCGGCGCGCAGGTGCGGGCGCCCATAATCGCGCCGAACAGCAGGGCGCGGTTCATGCGCAGCACGTAGGCGCCGAACAGGAAGCAGATAATCACCGGCACCAGGCTGACGATCAGCCCGGCGATCAGCATCTGGCCGCCGACCGCGCCCAGGCTGTGGCCGATGCCCGCGCCGGCGCTCAGGCCCACGCCCGCCATAAACACCATCAGACCGAACTCTTTCACCATGTTCAGCGCACCCTGCGGAATGTAGCCGAAGGTCGGGTGGTTGGCGCGCAGGAAGCCGAGCATGATGCCGGACATCAGCAGGCCGGCGGCGTTGCCGATGCCGAACGAGAAGTTGCTGAACTGAATGGTGATCTGGCCGATCAAAAGGCCGATGATGAAGAAGGCGCAGAACGCCAGCAGATCGGTCACCTGGCTGTGAATCGAGATAAAGCCAATTTTCTCCGCCACGCTCTTCACCCGGCGCGCGTCGCCGCTCACCTGCAGCACGTCGCCTTTGTTGAGCACGATGCTGTCGTCGATCGGCATTTCGATCTGGCTGCGGATCACGCGGTTGAGGAAGCAGCCGTGGTCGGTCAGCTTCAGCTGGCTCAGGCGTTTGTTCACCGCGTTGCTGTTCTTCACCACGATCTCTTCGGTCACGATGCGCATGTCGAGCAGATCGCGATCGAACACTTCCTTACCGTTGCGGAAGCTCGGATCCAGCCGCGCGTGGGCGTCCGGGTAGCCGACCAGCGAGATCTCGTCTCCTACCTGCAGCACCGCGTCACCGTCCGGGTTGGCCAGAATGCCGTTGCGGCGGATGCGTTCGATGTAGCAGCCGGTCTGGCGGTAGATGCCCAGCTCGCGCAGGTTCTTGCCGTCGGCCCAGGCCACCAGCTCGGGGCCGACGCGGTAGGCGCGGATCACCGGCAGGTAGACTTTGCGCTGGCTGTCGGTGTCCAGGCCGCGTTCACGAGCGATTTGCTGGGCGGAGGTGGACAGATCCTGGTGCTGCAGCTTCGGCAGGTAGCGCGCGCCAAAAATCAGGCTGACCAGACCGATCAGGTAGGTGAGGGCATAGCCGAGGCTCAGATGATCCTGCGCCGCCAGCAGCGCCGGGCCGTTGACGATGGTGTTGCGCAGCGTATCGCCGGCCCCCACCAGCACCGGCGTGGAGGTCATCGAGCCGGCCAGCATGCCGGCGGTCAGGCCGATGTCCCAGTGGAACAGCTTGCCGAGACCGATGGCGATCACCATCGCCGAACCGACCATCACCAGCGCCAGCATCAGGTAATTTTTGCCGTCGCGGAAGAAAATCGAGAAAAAGTTAGGCCCGGCTTCCACCCCGACGCAGAAAATAAACAGCATGAAGCCGAGATTCAGCGCCTCGGTGTTAATGGCGAAGTGTTGCTGGCCGAGCAACAGGGAAACCACCAAAACGCCAATGGAATTACCGAGTTGGACGGAGCCCAGACGGAGTTTACCGAGGCACAGCCCCAGTGCGAGTACCACGAACAGTAACAGAATGTAGTTACCGTTTAACAAACTAGCGACGTTTATGTTCACGGAGGATAACTTATTGTTTACCAGTAAGTGCTTGATATAGATAACTATAAGAGATAAATTCAGCCTTAAAACGACGTCATAAATCACCACCAGCAGAAAGCGAAGCGAACCATCGTTCGGCGGCGTTCATTCTAGACGCTATGACCGATGACAGCCAGCACAGAAAGCTGATTTCCTGCGCCGCCGTGCGCATTTAACTCTCTTTTGACCAAGGAAAAAATTCGGTTCAGCGTCACCTCACGGGGGGCCGGGCTGATTTCTATTGATGCGGTAATTGGGCGGGGGAGAATTCGCATGACGAGTTATCGATATTGGCTGGGCATTCTCAGCTGTTTTCTGTTGTTCAACCTGGTGTTTCTCGGCCAGCAAACCGGCCTGTTCGGCAGCACGGATCATGAGCACCACGGGGAAACCGGCCTGCTGCTGTTTGTGATCCCCGGCGCGATCGCCAGCTATCTGTCGAGCCGCAAGCGGCTGCTGTGTCCGCTGCTGGGGGCGCTGTATGCCTTGCCGCTGTGCCTGCTGATCCGTCACTTCTGGCTGACGCCGTCCTATTCGTTCTGGCAGGAGCTGGCTTACGCCACCAGCGCGGTGTTCTGGTGCGTGTTCGGCGCGATGCTGATGCTGTTCGCCCTCGGTCTGTTGCACACGCTCCAGCAGCTGCATCGGCGGCAGCGGCAATAAAAAAAGGCGCGTTAAGCGCCTTTTTTGTCGTTCAAAAACTTACTGGAACAGGTTCAGGTGTTCTTTAGCGTAAGCTTCGAAATCGGTGCAACCGCCGATGTGCTTCTCGTCCAGGAAGATCTGCGGCACGGTTTCAACCGGTTTACCGACGGTTTTTTCCAGATCGGCCTTGGTGATGCCTTCCGCGTGGATGTCAACGTAACGGAAGTTGAAATCGTCGCGTTCTTCAGTCAGTTTTTCCGCCAGTTCTTTAGCGCGGACACAATAAGGACAGCCAGGACGCCCGAAGATTACTGCAAACATGCAACGCTCCTTAATTGGATTTTCAAAAAATTGTTCGCTACCGCAACGACATCCCGTCACCGAAAAAGTCATTACCTGCGTCAGATGGCGCCTACTATGCCCGTTGAGGCGGTGAAAAAAAAGCAGGAATTACCTGTTAATCTGATTCATGTAACCAATTAGTCTGCCGGGGCTGTCGCCGTCGACGGGAATTCACTACACTGGGGGCAGACCTTCTGGAGAAGAAAAATATGCGTTCATTCGGTGACTTACCGCGCCCGGTGCTGGTGTTGGAAGGGCTGGGCATCGTGATGCTGGTATTGGCCTACCTCAGCATTCACGGCCACCTGCAGCTGCCGGGCTGGCTGGCGTCGCAACAGGCGGCGGTCGGCATGATTTTCCTCGGCGTGGCGCTGATGGTGCCGGCGGCGGCGTTTCTGGTATGGCGCGTGGTGCAGGGTTTCGGGCCGCTGATGCGTGGCGGCCTGCCGCCGGAAAACGATCGCCGCAAGCCGCAAGATGCGGACGCATCGAAAAATCATCAGGACGGCGATCCGCGCGCCTGAGCGCCGCGGCCGCTAACCCGCCTGCGGGGCAGGCGTTGGCCTTTTTGGGGTGACGAGTGAAAATTGCCATTCTTTCTCGCGACGGATCGCTCTATTCATGCAAACGGCTGCGTGAAGCGGCGGAAGATCGCGGGCACAGCATCGATATCATCGATCCGCTTTCCTGTTATATGAACATCAACCCGGCGGCGCCGACCATTCACTATCGCGGCCGTCAGCTGGAGCGTTATGACGCGGTGATCCCGCGCATCGGTTCCGCCATCACCTTTTACGGCACCGCGGTGCTGCGCCAATTCGAGCTGCTCGGCAGCTACCCGCTCAACGAATCCGTGGCCATTACCCGCGCCCGCGACAAGCTGCGTTCGCTGCAACTGCTGGCCCGGCAGGGTATCGATCTGCCGATCACCGGTTTCGCCCATTCACCGGACGATACCGGCGATCTGATCGAACTGGTCGGCGGCGCGCCGCTGGTGGTCAAACTGGTGGAAGGCACGCAGGGCATCGGGGTGGTGCTGGCGGAAACTCGCCAGGCGGCGGAAAGCGTGATCGACGCCTTTCGCGGCCTGAACGCCCATATTCTGGTGCAGGAGTACGTGCGCGAAGCGCAGGGCCGCGATGTGCGCTGCCTAGTGGTGGGCGGCCGGGTGGTGGCCGCCATCGAGCGGCAGGCGAAGCCCGGCGAGTTTCGTTCCAACCTGCACCGTGGCGGCACCGCCCGCAAAGTGACCGTCACCGCCAGGGAGCGGGCGATTGCGGTCAAAGCGGCGAACACGCTGGGGCTGGACGTGGCCGGGGTGGATATCCTGCGCGCCGAGCGCGGCCCGCTGGTGATGGAGGTCAACGCGTCACCGGGGCTGGAAGGGGTGGAAACCACTACCGGGCTGGACATTGCCGGCATGATGATCGAATACATCGAGCAGCGCGGCCGGCCGGGGTTCCGCCTGAAATCGGGCGGCTGACGGTACGCGCGTTGCGCTTTTCCCGCCGAGCAATATCTTAATTAGTGAATTAAGCCGCATTGATCGTGGCGTATCGGGTGAATATTCCGTAAGCTATGCGCCTTTTCGCGTTTTGAATATTGTGAGGCTGGTTATTATGGATTCACTCATTGTCCCCGATTTGGCGCTGTTGCGGCGCTGGCTGGATCAGTCGGGCATTTCTTTCTTTGAGTGCGATTCCTGCCAGGCGCTACACCTGCCGCACATGCAGAACTTCGACGGCGTGTTCGACGCCAAGATAGATCTGGTGGACAACGTCATCCTGTTCTCCGCGCTGGCCGAGGTGAAGCCGACCGCGCTGATCCCGCTGGTGGCGGACCTGAGCCAGATCAACGCCAGCTCGCTGACCATCAAGGCCTTTGTCGACATTCAGGACGACAACCTGCCGAAGCTGATCGTCTGCCAGTCGCTGAGCGTGGCGGTCGGCATCACCTACGAGCAGTTCACCCACTTCATGCAGCAGGGCGAAGAGCAGGTCTCGATGGTGATCCTCGAGGCGCGGGCGAACGATCTGCTGTTTATGGGGGATGAAGAAGAGATCCCCGCTGGCGCCGTGCGTCAGCCGATGTTGCACTGATCCTCGCTGTACCTTAAGCATGCCGTCGCTCCGGCGGCATGCTGCCGTGACTCCCCTCCGCAATTAAATATTCTGCACTTTGGCCTCTGCCGCCCGATCTTTCTCGGCTTTTACGCCGTTAATGCCGTATCACATAGAGAAAAATTGCATAAAAAATCGATAAATGGCGTTTTTTACCCTGGGGGCTGGCGGGTTGCGATGGCAGCGGCTATGCTGCTGATTCTGCAAAGGGCTTGCGATTTCCCTTGTAACCACGCGAGCAGGGCAGTGCAAAAAGGCGCATGCAATCATATGCATAGCCATTCATTTCGCGGTTGCAACGATTGCGCTCAATCAGGAAAGGTTTTGTATCGCTGCAGATACAAGTTCAATTCTATGATTTACCCTGTTTTGGAGGAAGTTACGGATGGTCACCCAACGTAAAAAGTGGTTATCGGGTGTGGTTGCCGGTCTGTTGATGGCCGCGTCCGTCACGGCGTCAGCCGAAGAGAAAACGCTGCACGTGTATAACTGGTCCGACTATATCGCGCCGGATACCCTGGCCAAATTCCAGAAAGAAACCGGTATCAAAGTGGTGTACGACGTCTTTGACTCCAACGAAGTGTTGGAAGGCAAACTGATGGCGGGCAGCACCGGTTACGATTTGGTGGTCCCTTCATCCAACTTCCTCGAGCGTCAGTCGCAGGCCGGCATTTTCGAGCCGCTCGACAAGAGCAAGATCCCCAACTACAAAAATCTCGATCCCGAGATGCTGAAGCTGGTGGCGCATAACGACAAAGACAACAAATACGGCATCCCTTACATGATGGTGACCACCGGCATCGGCTATAACGTCGACAAGGTGAAAGCGGTGCTGGGCAAAGACGCGCCGGTCAATAGCTGGGATCTGATCTTCAAGCCGGAAAACCTGGAGAAGCTCAAGAGCTGCGGCGTCTCCTTCCTCGATGCGCCGAGCGAGGTCTACGCCACCGTGCTGCATTATCTGGGCAAAGATCCCAACAGCACCAACGCGGCGGACTACACCGGCGCGGCCAACGATCTGCTGCTGAAGCTGCGGCCGAACATCCGCTATTTTCACTCTTCTCAGTACATCAACGATCTGGCGAACGGTGACATCTGCGTGGCGATCGGCTGGTCCGGCGACGTGATGCAGGCGGCCAACCGCGCCAAAGAGGCGAAGAACGGCGTGAATGTGGCCTATGCGATCCCGAAAGAGGGGGCGCTGACCTACTTTGACATGTTCGCCATGCCGGCGGACGCCAAAAGCAAGGACGCCGCCTACCAGTTCCTGAACTTCCTGCTGAAGCCGGACGTGATGGCGGACATCAGTAACCACATTTACTACGCCAATGCGGTGAAAGATTCCACGCCGCTGGTGAACGCCGAAGTGCGCGATAATCCGAACGTCTATCCGCCGGCCGATTTGCGCGCCAAGCTGTTCACGCTCAACGTGCAGTCGCCGAAGCTGGACCGTGTCATTACCCGCGCATGGACTAAAGTTAAAAGCGGGAAGTGATGATGGGGGAGCCCCCATCGTCGGTAAACCGGCAGGCGGGTGTTCCCCGCCTGCATTGCCGTTTTGGGCCACGGCGCTCGCCGTGGTTTTGTGCCGCTTTACGCCGGAGAGCACCCCGATTGAACGACGCTATTCCTCGTCCTCAAGCCAAGTCGCAGAAGGTTTTCACCCCTCTGCTGGAAATCCGTAACCTCACCAAAACCTTCGACGGGCAGAATGCGGTCGAAGACGTCAGCCTCACCATCTATAAGGGTGAGATCTTTGCGCTGCTTGGCCCGTCCGGCTGCGGCAAGTCCACCTTGCTGCGCATGCTGGCCGGCTTTGAGCAGCCGACGGAAGGGCAGATCGTGCTCGACGGGCAGGATATGTCGCATGTGCCGCCGTACCAGCGGCCGATCAATATGATGTTTCAGTCGTACGCGCTGTTCCCGCACATGACCGTGGAGCAGAACATCGCGTTTGGCCTGAAGCAGGACAAAATGCCGCGAGCGGAGATCGCCGAGCGGGTGGCCGAAATGCTGGCGCTGGTGCACATGCAGGAGTACGCCAAGCGCAAACCGCACCAGCTTTCCGGCGGCCAACGGCAGCGGGTGGCGCTGGCGCGCAGCCTGGCCAAGCGGCCGAAGCTGCTGCTGCTGGATGAGCCCATGGGCGCGCTGGACAAGAAGTTGCGCGACCGCATGCAGCTGGAAGTGACCGACATTCTCGAGCGCGTCGGCGTGACCTGCGTGATGGTGACGCACGATCAGGAAGAAGCGATGACCATGGCGGGGCGCATCGCCATCATGAACCGCGGCAAGTTCGTGCAGATCGGCGAGCCGGAAGAGATCTACGAGCATCCGAACAGCCGCTTCAGCGCCGAATTTATCGGTTCGGTCAACGTCTTCGACTGCGTGCTGCAAGAGCGCCACGACGATGCGCTGATCCTGCAAAGCCCGGGGCTGCGTCATGCGATCAAAGTGGATCCGGACGCCTCGGTGGTGGACGGCGTGCCGATCCAGGTCGCGCTGCGGCCGGAAAAGATCCTGCTGTGCGAACAAGTGCCGGAAGACGGCTGCAACTTCGCGGTGGGGGAAGTGGCGCACATTTCCTATCTGGGCGATCTGTCCATCTACCACGTGAAGCTGCACAGCGGGCAGATCATCAGCGCCCAGCTGCAAAACGGCCATCGTTTCCGCAAGGGGATGCCCACCTGGGGCGATGAAGTGCGTCTATGTTGGGAAACCGACAGCTGCGTCGTGTTGACGGTGTAGTGGAGCCGGTGAGGAGTAACCCGTATGACCCTGCTTTCTGAACGCGCGCCGGAACCGCCGGCCAAAGCGCCTGGTGCCCTCAGGGCGCTGTTCCATCGCCTGCTGATGGCCCATGGCCGCAAGCTGGTGATCGCGCTGCCGTATTTATGGCTGACGCTGCTGTTTATGCTGCCTTTCCTGATCGTGTTCAAGATCAGCCTGGCGGAGTTGGCGATGGCGGTGCCGCCCTACACCGAGCTGATGAGCTGGGTGGACGGCAAACTGAACATCGCGCTCAACTTCGCCAACTACCTGCAGCTGACCGACGATCCGCTGTATATCGACGCTTATCTGCAGTCGCTGCGCGTGGCGGCGGTTTCGACGCTGTGTTGCCTGATCATCGGCTATCCGCTGGCCTGGGCGGTGGCCCACAGCAAGGCGTCGACCCGCAACATCCTGCTGTTGCTGGTGATCCTGCCTTCCTGGACCTCGTTCCTGATCCGCGTCTATGCCTGGATGGGCATTCTGAAAAACAACGGCACGCTGAACAACTTTCTGATGTGGTTAGGGGTGATCGACCAGCCGCTGGTGATCCTGCACACCAACCTGGCGGTGTATATCGGCATCGTCTATTCCTACCTGCCGTTTATGGTGTTGCCGATCTACACGGCGCTGATCCGGCTGGATTACTCGCTGGTGGAGGCGTCGCTGGATCTGGGCGCCCGGCCGCTGAAAACCTTTTTCAGCGTGATCGTGCCGCTGACGCGCGGCGGCATCATCGCCGGCTCGATGCTGGTATTCATTCCGGCGGTGGGGGAGTTCGTGATCCCGGAGCTGCTCGGCGGGCCGGACAGCATCATGATCGGCCGCGTGCTGTGGCAGGAGTTCTTCAATAACCGCGACTGGCCGGTGGCCTCGGCGGTCGCTACCATCATGCTGCTGTTGCTGATCGTGCCAATATTGTGGTTCCACAAGCACCAGAACAAGGAAATGGGAGGCCAGGCATGAACAACTTGCCGGTAGTGCGTTCACCGTGGCGCATCGCCATCCTGACTGTTGGCTTTACCTTCCTGTATGCGCCGATGCTGATGCTGGTGATTTACTCCTTCAACAGCTCCAAGCTGGTGACGGTGTGGGCCGGCTGGTCCACGCGCTGGTATAGCGAACTGTTCCACGATTCGGCGATGATTAGCGCGGTGGGGCTCAGCCTCACCATCGCCGCCGCCGCCGCCACTGCCGCGGTGGTGCTGGGCGCCATCGCTGCGGTGGTGATGGTGCGTTTCGGCCGTTTTCGCGGCTCGACCGGTTTTGCGTTTATGCTGACCGCGCCGCTGGTGATGCCGGACGTGATCACCGGCCTGTCGTTGCTGCTGCTGTTCGTGGCGATGGGGCACGCCTTCGGTTGGCCGTCGGAACGCGGCATGTTCACCATTTGGCTGGCGCATGTCACCTTCTGTACCGCTTATGTGGCGGTGGTGATCAGTTCGCGTCTGCGCGAGGTGGATCGCTCAATTGAAGAGGCGGCGATGGACCTGGGAGCGCCGCCGCTGAAGGTGTTTTTCGTCATCACCTTGCCGATGATTGCGCCGGCGCTGATCTCCGGCTGGATGCTGGCGTTTACCCTGTCGCTGGACGATCTGGTGATCGCCAGCTTCGTCTCCGGCCCGGGCGCCACCACGTTGCCGATGCTGGTGTTCTCCAGCGTGCGCATGGGGGTGAATCCGGAAATTAACGCGCTGGCCAGCCTGATCCTGCTGGTGGTGGGCATTCTCGGCCTGATCGCCTGGTGGTTTATGGCGCGCTCGGAAAAACAACGATCGCGTGAATTGCAGCGGGCGGCCCGTAGCTGAATCGTAACAAACCTGCTATTTTTGCAATCAATAAGTATTGCAACTAACTACCTGACTTTACATGCGCCATTTGAATGGCTCCAATGAATTTCACACTGCCGCCAACAACGCGGCAATGTGAAAGGCGTAGGGGCAGTGGCGCGTCGTAGCGGAACACGGATATGTCAGACATGCTGAAAAGCGGGCAGGGAATAAGATCGACTGCAGATGCGCCGGTGCCGGTGATGGTGGCGGGCACCGCCATGGTGGCGATCAAGTGTATCAGCGTGGTGCTGCTGCTGGGCGAGCTGGGCGTCGACGGCGCGAAGGAGTTCGTCAGCACCAGCGCGCAGGCGTGGGATTCCACCTTTATCTTTCTGGCCGGGCTGATGCTGCTGTGCCTGCAAATCAGCTGCGGTTTTGCGGTGATGCGCGGCCGCAACTGGGGGCGCTGGGGCTACGTGGCCTGTCAGTGCATCGTGGTGCTTTACCTGCTGCTGGCCACCATCGGCAGCGTCTTCCCCGAGGTGTTCACCGTGGAGGGGGAAACCAGCGGCCAAATCCTGCACGTTCTGATCCTGCAAAAAATCCCCGACGTGGTGATCCTGGCGCTGCTGTTCGTTCCTGCCGCCAGCCGCCGCTTCTTCGCCGCGCGCAAGTGAGATTTTAGGCGCGCGGAGTGGTAAACTCTGCGCCCTTAATTCGTCATCCTGAACTTCACGGTAACCTTCATGCATTGCGCTTTGTATACGGCGGGCACCTGCCGTTCCTGTCAGTGGCTGGAAAAGCCCTATCCGCAGCAACTGGCCGACAAACAGCATCACCTGCAATCGCTGCTGGCCGGGCACGATGTCGCGCAGTGGCTGCAGCCGGTGGCGGGGGAGCTGAGCGCATTTCGCAATAAGGCCAAGATGGTGGTCAGCGGCAGCGTAGAGCGCCCGCTGCTCGGCATGCTGCACCGCGACGGCACGCCGGTCGATCTGAGCGACTGCCCGCTGTACCCCGCCGGCTTTGCGCCGATGTTTGCGGTGCTGAAAAGCTTCATCGCCCGGGCGGGCCTGACGCCGTATAACGTGGCGCGTAAACGCGGCGAGCTGAAATACCTGTTGTTGACCGAAAGCACGTTAGACGGCGGCGTGATGCTGCGCTTCGTGCTGCGTTCGGAAACCAAGCTGGCGCAGCTGCGTGCCGCGCTGCCGAGGCTGCAGCAGCAGTTGCCGCAGCTCAAGGTGATCTCCGCCAATATTCAGCCGGTGCATATGGCGATCATGGAAGGGGAGCGCGAGATCGCGCTGACCGAACAGCAGGCGCTGGAGGAACAGTTCAATCAGGTGCCGCTGTTCATCCGCCCGCAAAGCTTCTTCCAAACCAACCCGCAGGTGGCCGCCGATCTTTATGCCACCGCCCGCGACTGGGTGCGCGCGCTGGGTATCGACAGCATGTGGGATCTGTTTTGCGGCGTCGGCGGTTTCGGTCTGCACTGCGCGCAGCCGCAAACTCGCCTGACCGGCATCGAAATCAGCGCGGAAGCGATCGCCTGCGCGCGCCAGTCGGCGCAGCGATTGGGGTTGCTGCAGGTCGATTTTCAGGCGCTCGACTCCACCCGTTTCGCCACCGCCGAAGGGCAGGTGCCGCAGCTGGTGTTGGTCAACCCGCCGCGCCGCGGCATCGGCCAGGCACTGTGCGATTATTTGAGCCGGATGGCGCCGGAATATATTCTCTATTCCAGCTGCAACGCCGAGAGCATGGCGAAAGATATCGAGATGTTGCCGGGCTACCGCATCGAACGGGTGCAGCTGTTCGACATGTTCCCGCATACCGCGCACTACGAAGTGTTGACGCTGTTGGTGCGGCGTTAAAGGCGCTTTTTGGCAGCCGTGTAAGCCGCTGAACGTTCGCGTTTGCCCACAGACAGGACCAGAACCACGATCTCCGTTTCCATGACGCGATATACCAAACGAAAGCCTGAGGCTCTGAGTTTGATTTTGTAGCAATCGGGCAAACCGGCGAGTTTGTTGGCGGGGACGTGGGATTAACCAGCACCGATGCCAGCTTTTTTTTGAACTGTTCCCGGATCACCGGGGACAGTTTTTAAATTCCTTCAGCGCATGTTCTTCGAATTCAAGCTTATAAGTCATCCAAATTGACCTTAATGCGTTTGCCGTTCATCCGTGAACGAACGATTTCAGCGAGTTCGAGATCTTCCAGGTATTCCGCGATCGCCTCCCAGGTTTCCGGAGAGACGTAATATCCCGAAATCTTACCGTTGGTCAGGACGGCGACCGGTTGCCCTTGTGCCTCTTTAAGGGCGGCGTTGGGCGATTTCTTAAAATCGCTGATGCTGACAGCCGAGTCGGCAAGAATGGGTTGAACCGTCATGATGTTATCCTTGATGCTAAATTCAGTATTAAATTTAGCACTAACCGAATGGGATGGCAATCGGATGGAGCCGCCGAAGGAGGGCGACTCCACATGCGGACTTATTGCGGGAACCATTTGTCGTTGATGGCCTTGTAGGTGCCGTCGGCCTTGATGGCGTCCAGCGCGGCGTTCAGCTTGGCCAGCAGCGCCTGATTGTCCGGGCGCACCGCGATGCCAAGGCCGGTGCCGAAGTATTGCGCATCGGTGATATGTTCGCCAACCGGCGCCAGCTGCGGGTTGGTTTTCAGCCACTCGTTCACCACGGCGGTATCGCCGAAGACGCCGTCGATACGGCCGTTTTTCAGCTCCAGAATAGCGTTCTGGTAGCTGTC
Source organism: Serratia sp. X10 (assembly GCF_017811775.1). Taxonomy (NCBI): domain Bacteria; kingdom Pseudomonadati; phylum Pseudomonadota; class Gammaproteobacteria; order Enterobacterales; family Yersiniaceae; genus Serratia; species Serratia sp. X10. The sequence goes on from NZ_JAEIOH010000001.1 coordinate 28,530, forward strand.
GTAAGAGACGGTGTTAATCTCCGGGTGCTTGTCCTGCATGTATTTCTGGTGGGTGGTGCCATTTTCCATGCCGAGCTTTTTGCCTTTCAGATCCGCCAGCGAGCTGAACTTGCCTTTTTGCGCGATCACAATCGCCGAGTTGGCATAGTAAGGTTGGGTGAAGGCGACCTGTTTGCTGCGCTCCGGCGTGATATCCATACCGGAAATCACCGCATCGTATTTTTTGAATTTCAGCGCGGCGATCAGGCTGTCGAACGCCTGGTTGGTGAAAGTGCACTGCGCCTGCATCTGTTTGCACAACGCGTTGGCCAGGTCGATATCGAAGCCGACGATCTGGTTGTTGGCGTCCAGCGATTCGAACGGCGGATAGGTGGCGGAGGCGGCGAAGCGGATAGTCTCGGCCGCGGTGGCGTTAAAGGTCATTCCGGCCAACATCGTCGCGGCAAGCAGCAGTTTTTTCATGCGTAGAGCTCCTGTCTGGATCCTGAAAGTGATTATTTCGCTATCGTTTGTTTTTACTGGTAATCGCCAGAGGTTTTTGCGAGGACACCTGCTGATAACCCTGCCATTAAGTGAATTAAAATGCAATATAAATGATTAAATATTGAAATAGGGGTAAAAAAAGCCCCGCGCAATGGCGGGGCTGGAGAGGGGGGATGGCTTCAGTTGCGGCGCTCAAACGCCAGCGCGCGGCGCTCCACCAACCGCATCAGCAGCGTCAGCAGGCCGTTGACGCACAGGTACACCAGACCTGCGGCGCCGAACACCATCACGTCGTAGGTGCGGCCGTACATCAGCTGGCTATAGCCCATCACTTCCATCAGCGTGATGGTGTAGGCCAGCGACGTGCTTTTGAACACCAGCACCACTTCGTTGGAGTAAGACGACAGCGCGCGCTTGAAGGCGAATGGCAGCAGAATGCGCAGCGTCTGCCGGCGCGACATGCCAAGCGCTTCGCACGACTGCCATTGTCCGGCGGGGATGGCGCGCACCGCGCCGTAGAACAGCTGCGTGGTATAGGCCGCGCTGTTCAGCGCCAGCGCAATCATCGCGCACAGCCAGGGCTGCGACAGCAGGTTCCACAGCCAAGGGTAGTCGCGGATCGCCGGAAACTGACCGGGGCCGTAGTAGATAAGGAAGATCTGCACCAGCAGCGGCGTGCCGGTGAACAGCGTCACATAGGCCTTGACCAGCGGCGTCAGCACCGGCGTTTTCAGCGTCAGGATCACCGTCAGCAGCAGCGACAGCACCAGTGCGACCAGCAGCGCGGCGATGGTCAGCGTCAGGCTGGTATGCAACCCTTTGAGGATTTCCGGTAAATATTCAATCATCAGGCCGGCCCCCGCTCAAACCGCGTGGCGCGCAGTTCAATGCGCTTGATGACGTATTGGCTGAACAGCGTCACCAGCAGATAGATGGCCGCCGCGATCACGTACCAGGTAAAGGGTTCCTGGGTGCGGGTGGCGATGCTCTTGGTTTGCAACATCAGATCGTTCACGCTGATCAGCGACACCAGCGCGGTGTCTTTCAGCAGCACCAGCCACTGATTGCCGAGGCCGGGCAGGGCGTGGCGCCACATCTGCGGCATGATCAGGCGAAAGAAGATCGCCGCTTTGCCGAGACCCAGCGCCTGGCCGGATTCCCACTGCCCCTGCGGCACCGCTTTGAGCGCGCCGCGCAGCGTCTGCGAGGCGTAGGCGGAATAGAGCAAGGCCAGGGCGATCACCCCGCACAGGAACGGGCTGACTTCGAAATTGTCGATCGCCAGCTGAATCGGCAACTGAAACAGACCGAGGTTAAGGGTAAAGCCGTCGGAGAGCATCAGCAGCAGCTGCGACGAGCCGAAATAGATAAACAGCACCACCAGGATTTCCGGCAGGCCGCGCAGCACGGTCACCCAGGCGGTGCCGAGCCAGCTGACGGCTTTCCAGCGGGACGATTCCCATACGGCGAACAGCATCGCCAGAATCAGCCCGAGGATCAGGGCGCAAACGGCAAGGCCGACGGTCATGCCGGCGGCGCTTGCTAAAGGTTGTAATTCATTCATCGGGGCGTATTACTGCTGGAACCATTTTTTGTAGATGGTTTCATAGGTCCCATCCTGCTTGATCTTGTCCAGGGCGGCGTTGAACTTGCCCTGCAGATCGGTATTTTTCTGGCGTACCGCGATGCCAAGGCCGGTGCCGAAGTAGTCTTTATCCGTTACTTTAGCGCCTACTGTCGCCAGCGCGTCATTCTGCTTCAGCCACTCGTTGACCACCGCGGTATCGCCGAACACCGCATCAACGCGGCCGTTCTTCAGATCCAAAATGGCGTTTTGGTAGCTGTCGTAAGGCACGGTGGTGATTTCCGGGTGCTTGTCGGTCAGGTATTTTTGGTGAGTGGTGCCGTTTTGCACGCCGACTTTCTTGCCTTTCAGCGCCGCCACGTCGGCGATTTTGCCTTTCTGCGCGATGAACAGCGCCGAGTTATCGTAGTACGGCTTGGTGAACAGCACCTGCTTTTCACGCTCCGGCGTAATGTCCATACCGGCCATGACCGCATCGAAACGCTTGAACTTCAGGCTCGGGATCAGGCTGTCGAACGCCTGATTGGTGAAGGTGCACTCGGCCTGCATCTCTTTGCACAGCGCGTTGGCCAGATCGACATCAAAACCCTGAATTTTGTTGCCGGCGTCAATAAATTCAAATGGAGGATAGGAGGCTTCGGTAGCGAAACGGATAGTTTCGGCTGCGGAGGCGGAAACGCTGATGCCGGCCAGAACGGCGGCGATTATTAGTTTTTTCATCGCAAACTCCCCAAATTACAGCAAGTTAATTGTTAGTGTGATAAGTAATTGGCAAACTCGGTGGTCCGCGGCTGCGTGAAGTGGCTGCTGTCGCCTTGCTCCACTACGTGGCCGTTTTCCATGTACACCACGCGGCTGGCGGTCTTGCGCGCCACTTCCACTTCGTGGGTGACGATCACCTGAGTGATGCCGGTGCCGGCCAGTTCGCGAATGATGCTGACGATCTGGGCGGTGATTTCCGGATCCAGCGCCGCGGTCGGTTCATCGAACAGCAGCACCTGCGGTTCCATCATCAGGGCGCGAGCGATCGCTACGCGCTGCTGCTGGCCGCCGGAAAGGTGCAGCGGAAAGCGATCGGCGAAGTCGGTCAGGCGCAGACGCTTGAGCAGCTTGTCGGCGCGCTCCATCGCCTGGGCCTTGGTCAGACCCAGCACGCGGCAAGGCGCTTCGATCAGGTTCTGGACCACGGTGAGGTGAGGCCACAGGTTGTATTGCTGGAAGACCATGCCGACATTTTGCCGCAGTTCGCGAATGGCTTTTTCGCCCGGCGCCTGCTTGAAATCGAATTGGTTGCCGGCGATCTTTAGCTGACCCGAACGCGGCATTTCCAGCAGGTTCAGCACCCGCAGCAATGAACTTTTCCCGGCGCCGCTTGGGCCAAGCAGCACCAGGGTTTCCCCGGCTGGACATTCCAGCGTGATGTCAAACAGCGCCTGGTGAGCGCCGTAATAGCAATTGATACCGTTAAGTTGAATACTCATGCGCCAGAATTGAATAGACATTGATGCCGCAAATGTTAACTTCCACAGAATACTTATGCAATCTTTGTGCGTTAAAATTTATGAGTGTGCGGCGGGACAGTAAAAGATTAGCACAAGATACCGCGACTCAGGCCGAGGGAGGGGATTTGTGGCGCAGGCTGTGAGATCGGTAGCGAAATTTTTTCTATCGGACGAAATCTGAACGGCGCAAGGAGAGGTAGGAACGACCGACGCGGTGGGCCCGCGTCGGCCGGGGAGTGCGGGTTATCGGTTTTCCAGCACCTGACGCACGCTGCCGTTGGTGGCGTGCGCTGGAACATTCAGGTAGCGAATATCATCAACTACCCAGCAGGTGCCTTCGCGCACCATCAGCACTTCGTCTTGCCAGTTCACGGTGCTGTTGGCGTCTTTCTGGTAGCTCAAATCAACGCGCAGCGGGATGTTCTTCGCATCGGTGTTGGGAATGGTCGAGGCGCTGGCGACGGACGCGCTGCTTGGCCCCTGCGCGTTGCCGGAGAATAGATCGCCGGTTATCTGATGCTTGCCCGGATTTTGAGTGGCGCTGACCAGATCCTGATACAGCACGTTGCTTAGATAAGGCTGCAGCTGCGCCAGGCGGTTGCTGTCCGGCAGGCTGGAGCCTTGCTGGATGCGCAGGTCATAGAACTTTTGCGCGACCGTATCCGGGCCGCCTTCCACACAGCTGCCGCTGCGGGTGCCGATTTCCTTGTATGCCGGTTCCACCGTGGTACAGGCACTCAGCAACAGCGCTAAGGGTAAAACAGCCGCAATCGTTTTTGTTTTCATCTTATTACCTTATGTGAAAGTCTCTACCATGAAGACCGATAGCTTACAGTATAAATGCGTTTTTTGGCCTTGCATTCGTACTGCGTGCCATTGATTAAGCGAACATAATGCCAATCTTCTGGTCATAGATACGTTGAATTAATCAAACAAGGAGTTCTGATGCAGCTTTCAACTACCCCGACCCTGGAAGGGTTTACCATCACCGAATACTGCGGTGTCGTCACCGGCGAAGCGATCCTCGGCGCCAACATTTTTCGTGATTTTTTCGCCGGCGTGCGCGATATCGTCGGCGGCCGCTCGGGCGCTTATGAGAAAGAGCTGCGCAAGGCGCGCCTGATCGCGTTCGAAGAGCTGGAAGATCAGGCGAAAGAGCTGGGCGCCAACGCGGTGGTCGGCATTGATATCGATTATGAAACCGTTGGCAAAGACGGCAGCATGCTGATGGTGACCGTCAGCGGCACCGCGGTGAAAGTGAGCCGCTAACGCCATGCTTTCTTTTCGCCCCGGCCATTCCGCCGGGGCGACATCCTCTTGATTTATCCCACCTTGTGCTGCTCGACGATTGGGCGGTGTTCCTGCGGCTTCGTGGGCACCGGCTCCTGGCGATGCGGCATCGGCTGAACGGACGTCTGATGGAGCTGCGGCGCCGGGGCCGCATGCGGCATGATGCGCTGTTGCGGCGCCGTCATCGGGCTTATCGCCGCCGGATGCTGCGGCGCTGCCGGTTCGCGGATCACCGGCTGAGCGACGTGCGGAGCCGGCTGAATCTGCGGGCGCGCGACGGCAGGATGCATCGCCGCAGCGGCCGGCATCGGATGCGTCTGCAGCGGCGCTGAATGTACGGCTGTCGGCTGCTGTGGGTGAGGCGCCGTCGGAACGGCATGCGTGAACGTCGGCGTGCTCATCGGCTGCTGTGCATGGGGCGCGATGACCGGTTGTTGCACGTGTGGGGCGGCCGCTACCGGCGGGTGTACGGCTATCGGCTGCTGTACGTGAGGCGCCACCGGCTGAGTATGCGCAAAGTTCGGCATGGTCATCGGCGCGTGGGCCGCAGGCGCGACGCGCGGCTGTTGCGGCGCAGCGTTAGGCACCGGTTGGCTGAAACGGGGCGCCGGCGCGGCGGCGGTATTGTAGTTGTTCACCGTGCTGGTGCTGCTGCGATTCACAGTGTTCACGTTGTTATATTGGTTGATGTTAGTGACGCGATTCACCACGGTGGTGGAATGCGATACGTAAGGCGCATTGCGGTAGACCACCGGCTGGCGCCGATCGTCCCAGCGCATATCCCAGTTGTGCCAGCCGCTGTTGTGTTGGTTGAGCAAAGAGGCCACCGCGATGCCGACGCCGAAGCTGATCACGCCGGCCGCCAGCATGTCGCCGCCGCTGTAGCCCGAGGGCTGATACTGATAGCTCGGATAGGCCGGGACCGGCGTGCCGTAGGCCTCCCAGGGATCGTAATGCGGGACGTAAACCGTATCCGGCTGGCTGGGTTCGATAACGATGGTCTCGCCCGGTGCCGCCACCACGCGCTGGCGATAGGGCTGCTGTTCGACATAACGCGTCGTCGGCGCCACGACGATGCGCTGCTGCGGAGTGTTTTTCAGCGTGCCCTGGCTGGCCGCCCGTTGACGCATCACCTGAATGGCGTTCATCACGTCGGTGGGATCGTTCAGGTAGGCGCTGCCCAGGGCGGTGGTCCAGGGGATGTTTTTCGCCATTTGATCGAGCACGTCGGGGAATTGCACCAGGCCGCGCACGCTGGGATCCCAGGGCTGAGCGTCGGCCGCCGAGCTGAGCGCCGCCGGTTGCAAGCCGCGGTTTTGCGCCAGCCAGGCATCCGCGGCGCTGATTTGGTCAGGATAGCCCGCGCCGGCCAACACCTGCGCCAGCAGCTTGTCGGGGAACAGCGCCACCGGGCTGACCAACTGGTACAGTTGATCGGCGCTCAACGGCGTATAGGCCGGCGCGCTGGCACTGGCGGCTGGAGCGGCAGGGGGCGGAGTGCCCCCGCCCATCGCATCGGCGACTTTTTGCCGATCGCAGCCGCTGAGCGGCAGCATGGCGGCACAGAGCAACCAGGACAGATAGCGTGGCGTGAACATGTTCGACTCCGCTCTTTCAGCGCAGATGATACTTTGAGACTATCATGGGCGGGAAAGGCCGCCAGCCGGGAGCAACACTCGCTTGCACATCGGCGCTATCTGTCATTATTTCTCGATGAGCGTGATGATTGGATACAGATTAATCGCGTCGCGTTACATCTTTCACGGACGTCAATCAGGAGGATAAGTGAAAATTTGGCCAGGGATCATCGCCGCCGCGCTGTTGGCGGGATGCCAAAATCCGCAGCAGGACACGCTCGTCGATCGTGGCGTTTACCAGCTCGAAACCTTGCATCAGGCGCAGGGCGCCGATCAGCGCATTCGGTTTCTGGTGATGCACTACACGGCGGAAGACTTTCATTCATCACTGAAAACGCTGACCGATGAACACGTCAGCGCACACTACCTGTTGCCGGCGCATCCGCAGCGCGAACACGGCAAACCGACGGTGTACCGGTTGGTGCCGGAGGCGATGCGCGCCTGGCATGCCGGCGTCAGCGCCTGGCGCGGGCGCAGCAATCTCAACGACACCTCGATCGGCATTGAAATCGTCAACAAGGGGTTCACCCGCAGCATGCTGTTCACCCATTGGCAGCCTTATACGGCGGAGCAGATCGCCGTGCTGATCCCGCTGAGCCGCGATATCATCCAACGCTATGGCATCCAGCCGCAGGACGTGGTGGGGCACAGCGACATCGCACCGCAGCGCAAACAGGATCCCGGCCCGCTGTTCCCCTGGCGGCAACTGGCGCAGGCCGGCATCGGCGCCTGGCCGGACGAGGCAGACGTGCAGCGTTTGCTGGCGGGGCGCGATCGCCATGCGCCGGTGCCGTTGGCGCCGCTGCTTGATAAGCTGGCGCGTTACGGCTACGCGGTTGATTCGTCATGGGATGCGCGGCAGCAGCGCAATGTGCTGGCGGCGTTTCAGATGCATTTCCGGCCCGACGATGTTCGCGGTGAACCGGATGCAGAGAGTGAGGCGATTATCGATGCGCTGCTGTTGAAGTACGGCGCGTGGCGTTGATTACAGGCCGTGCAGTTTGCCGTGATCTTTCAGCCAGCGGGCGGTACGCGCGATGCCTTCTTCCAGCGAGACGATCGGCTGATAGCCCAGCTCTTGCTGCGCGCGGGTGGTATCGAGCGTGAGATCGAAGTTGAGTTTGGCGACGCCGTAATGGGTCAACACCGGCTCCTTTTCGCTTTTGCTGCCCAAGCGCTCCATGCCGCGCGCCATCATGTCGAGCATCGGATAGGGGACGGAGCGGATGCGGCACTTCATGCCCAAATCGTCGATCAGCTGCTGCACCACGGTGCGCAGCGGGCGCGGCTGCTGGTTGGTGATGTTGTAGGCGCGGCCGGACGGCGTGTCTTCTTTTAGCGTCGCCAGCCACATGGCGTGCACCGCATTCTCCAGATAGGTCATGTCCACCATCGCCGCGCCGCTGCGCGGCAGCAGCAGGTTGCCGTAGCGTTTGATCATCTGCAGCAACCGCGGCAACATCACCTTGTCGTGTGGCCCGAACAGGCCCTGCGGGCGCAAAATGGTGAAATGGGTCTGCGGATTGGACAGTGCCAATTGCTGGATCACCTGCTCGCCGGCGGCCTTGCTGCGCGCGAACTCGTTGGCGTAACGCTGCGGGCGAAAGTCTTCGGTCACGTTGCGGTGATGGTGGTAGTCGAAATAGATCGCCGGGGAAGAGATGTGAATGAACTGCGCCACGCCATAGGCCGCCGCCCATTCGCCGAGGCGGCGGGTAGCGCGGACGTTGGCCAGTTCGAAGGCTTCTTCGGTGCCCCAGGGCGAGGTAAAGCTGGAGCAGTGCCACAGCACATCGACGTCCGCCAGCATCGCTTTGGCCTGCGAAGAGATCAGGTTGGTGAGATCGGCATGAATGAACTCCGCGCCCATTTTTTCCAGCAGGCCGCCCATCGCCTGGTTGCGGCCGGTGGCGCGCACTTTGATGCCCTGGCGGCGCAGATATTCAACGGCGTTACGGCCTAACCCACTGGTTGCACCGGTGACCAATACCTTCATAACGGACTCTATTCTCACCCAAAATCGGAATACCGGCGGGCGCTTGCGGCGCTCCCAGCAAATAAGATGCCATTCTTCCGTGATTTCGTGCGCTATGCAATCGGAAAGCCCCGAAGCACAGCGGCAAACTGTGCGGTTGATCGACAAATGAACGGCATTCAGCGCTGTTGGCGATCCAGGTTCTCGGCAAGCTCGGCGATGCGCTTCGCCATGCCGCGAAAAATGAACAGATGCGCGGGCATCATGGCGAACCAATACAGCAGCCCGCTGAAGCCGGCCGGATGCCACCAGGCGCGCACGTCCAGCGTGCGGCGATCGCCGCGATCGGTAATGGTGAAGCTCAGCCGCCCCAGCCCCGGCGCCTTCATGCCGAACAGCAGCGCCAGCTGCCGCAGCGGCTTCAGCGTGATGACTTTCCAGCCGTCGATCTCGTCACCCAGCGCCAGGGACGCGCGCGCCGGGCGGCCATAGACCACGCCGTTGCCGATCATGTCGTCCATGCGGGCGCGGATCCGCCACAGGATATTGGCGTAGAAATAGCCTTCCTCGCCCCCCAACTGCTGCACCGTTTGCCACAGCGCCTGGCTGGAGGCGGCGGTGTCGAGCGAACATCCCGCCTGTTTCGGGTAATAGCCGTAGCCGGGGCGCCAGCGGGCCCGCGCCGCCGGATCGTAGCCCCAGTCGGCGGAATCGACCACCTCCAGTTCGCGCTGCAGCGTGGCGGTGACCGCCTGATCGAAGGTGTGCAGACGTTGCGGGATCAGGGCCTGCAACGGTTTGCCGTCGGCGGGCAGATCGTGCTTCAGGCCCTGGCTCAGCGCGCGCGCGATCGGCGTCGGCACCGAGGTGATCAGGCTGATGAACCACACTGAAATCAGCCGCGTCGGCAAGGGGATCGGGATCAGCCAGCGCCGCTTGCCGCTGATGGCGATAAAGCGTTTGAACATATCCTGATAGCTGAGGTATTCCGGCCCGGCGACGTCGAAGATTCGGTGTTCCTGCGCCGGGTGCGCCAGCAGATCGGCCAGATAAACCAGCAGGTTCTCCAGCGCCACCGGCGAGGACTTCGAGCGCACCCAGCGCGGCGGCGTCAGCACCGGCAGGTTATAGACCATGTCGCGCATCACTTCGAACGCCGCCGAGCCGGGGCCGACGATGATGCCGGCGCGCAGCTCGGTCACCGGCACGCCGCTCTGGCGCAGGATCTCGCCGGTCAGGCGGCGCGCCGCCAGGTGCGGCGAGCTGTCGTCGTTCGGCTGCAGCGCGCCGAGAAAGATCACCTGCTTGACGCAGGCATTGCGCAGCGCGTCGCGCAGATTTTCCGCGGCCTGGCGTTCCTTCTCGATAAAGTCGTCGCCGTCGCCCATCGCGTGCACCAGATAGTAAAGCGTATCTATCTCCCACAGCGCCGCGCTCAGGGTTTCCGGGCGGTACAGATCGACATACAGGCAGTTGACCTGCGGCCAGTTCTGCTCCTGCAGCCACTCGATGCGCCGCGCGGCGGCGGTAATCTGGTGCCCCTGTTCGATCAGGTGCGGGATCAGGTTCTGGCCTATATAGCCGCTGGCTCCAAGAACCAATATGCGTTGGGGTGTCATCGTGCCGCCTTGTGCGGTGAAAGAGTCGCAGAGCGACAGGATGCCAAATTCAGGGTTTAAATGCACTTTTTGTATGGGTATAAGCCGGTTGCATCCGCCGCGGCGCAGGTTCACACTACGCGCCCCTTATCGAACGAAGACCGGATGTCATGAAGCTCAATGTGATTTGTTACGCCCTGCTGGGCCTGGCGCTGATCGCCAGCCTGTTCTCGCCGCATCCGGTGTGGATGTGGCTGCTGTCGGCCAATCTGCTGACGTTTCTGATCTACGGCGGCGATAAGCTGGCTGCGCGCAAGGGGTGGCGACGGGTGCCGGAGGCGACGCTGTTGCTGTTCGGCGCGCTGGGCGGCTGGTTGGGCGCGCTGCTGGCGCAACAGCTGTTTCGCCACAAGACCCAGAAGCAGCCGTTTAAAACCTGGTTTATTCTCAGCGTGGCGCTCAACCTGGCGGCGGTGCTGGGGCTGTGGTACTGGGTTTACGGCCGCTGGATCTTCTGATTACAGCAGCAGCGGCAGAGTCGCGCTGGCGGTGGTCTGCATCGCCTGAGCGTAGGCGGGATCGCGCTGAGTCAGTTCGGCGATCATCAACTCCACCAGCAGCATGGCGCCGACCTTGGCCGGCAGGGCGCCAGCGGTCAGCGGCCCTTCCGGTTTGGCCGCCACCAGCAGCGTATCCGCCATCTTGGCCAGCGGGCTGCGTTGGGTATTGCTGACGGCGATCACGCGTGCGCCGCGCCCTTTGGCCAACGTCACCGCATGCAGCACGTCCTTGGTTGAGCCGGAACTGGAGATGACGATCAGCAGATCCCGCTCATTCAGCGAGGCTGCATTCATCGCCGCCCGGTGCATGTCGCTGAACAGCTGCGCCGGTTTGCCGAGGCGCAACAGCTTGTAGTGCAGGAAGTCGCCGATGATGGCGCTGGCGGCGACGCCGTAAATCTGCACCGAAGCGCAACGTTGCAGGCTGTCCGCCGCCTGTTGCAGCGCCTGCGGATCCAACAGCGCGCCGGTATCCCGCAGCGCCTGTACGCTCTCTTCCACCAAATTTTCCGCCGCGCTTTGGCGCGTCGCCGCTTCCGGCTGGCTTTGTTGCAAGCTGAGGGCCAGCGCCATTTTAAATTCGGTATAGCCTTTGCAGCCGAGATGGCGGCACAGCCGCGTGACGCTGGCTTCGCTGGTGGCGCTTTCACGCGCCAGTTCGGTGATGGTCAGGTAAACGGCGCGGGAGGGCTCCGCAAGAAGATAGTTGCCGAGCTTTTGCAGCGTGGGGCTGTACCCCGCCAAATCCTGCCGCAGCCGCAATAACAAGTTGCCTGTATTCATCACGTTACCTTTCTGAGTATTCCCGTTTCTATTGTGGCGGAAAGACGCCGCGGCTCGCCAGTGAAATCGACGGATTGTGAAGCCGATCATCGTTATGAATAAATTTTTCATTAAAACCATTTTAATGTGGTAAAAATTTTCATCACAAAAATGATATCGGGGGAAAATTTATGTCAATACCAGAATTGCCGCGCTCCGGCGGCTGGTTCGAAAAAGCCCAGCTGTTCGGCAAATCGTTCATGCTGCCGATCGCCGTGCTGCCGGCGGCCGGCCTGCTGTTGGGGATCGGCGGTGCGCTGTCCAATCCCAATACCGTCGAGGCGTATCCCTTCCTCGATGTCGGCTGGTTGCAAAGCATATTTACCGTGATGGCCAGTGCCGGTGCTATTGTGTTCGCCAACCTGGCGGTCTTGTTCGCGGTCGGCGTGGCGGTGGGGCTGGCCAAAAGCGACAAGGGCACGGCGGGGCTGGCTTCGCTGATCGCCTATCTGGTAATGAATGCCACCATCAATGCGCTGTTGAAAATCAACGGCACGCTGGCCACGCAGAACGCGGGCGCGGTGGGGCAGGGAACGATTCTCGGGATCCAGACGCTGGAGACCGGGGTGTTCGGCGGGGTGGTCATCGGTTTGGTGACCTGGTATCTGCATGGCCGCTACAACAAGATAGCGCTGCCGCCGTTCCTGGGTTTCTTCGGCGGCTCGCGCTTTGTGCCGATCGTCAGCTCGCTGGCGGCGATGACGGTCGGTGCCCTGATGACGGTGGTGTGGCCGCATTTCCAGCAGTTGATCTTCGGCATGGGCGGGCTGGTAGACGCCAGCGGCTATCTCGGTACCTTTATCTACGGCTTCGTATTGCGCATGCTCGGGCCGTTCGGCCTGCATCACATCTTCTATCTACCGTTTTGGACCACCGCGCTCGGCGGCAGCGAAGTGATCAACGGACAGCTGGTGGAAGGCACACAGCGCATTTTCTTCGCCCAGTTGGCCGACCCGAATACTCAGCAGTTCTATATCGGCACGGCGCGTTTCATGTCCGGCCGTTTTATCACCATGATGTTCGGCCTGGTCGGCGCCTGCCTGGCGATGTACCAGAGTGCGCGTCCCGAGAACCGCAAACGCGTCGGCGGACTGTTGCTGTCGGCGGCGCTGACTTCGTTTCTGACCGGCATCACCGAACCTATCGAATTCTCGTTCCTGTTTGTCGCGCCGGCGCTGTACGTGGTGCACGCGCTGTTCGACGGCCTGGCGTTCATGATCGCTCACATCCTGCATATCACCATCGGCCAGACGTTCTCCGGCGGCTTTATCGATTTCATGCTGTTCGGCGTGCTGCAGGGCGAAGCGAAAACCCACTGGATGTACGTCCCGCTGGCAGGGGGGCCTTGGTTCTTCCTGTACTACTTCACGTTCCGTTTCCTGATCGTGCGCTTCAACTTTAAAACGCCGGGGCGCGAGGCGGAAACCTCGCCGGAAGCGGTGATGACGGGCACCGAACGCTCGCAGCAGGTGCTGGCGGCGCTGGGTGGCAAAGAGAATATCGTCGAACTGGATTGTTGCGCCACGCGGTTGCGCGTGACGGTGAAACAGAGCCGGTTACTGGACGAAAGCGGGCTGAAGGCCAGCGGCGCACGGGCAGTTATCGTTCGCGGCAACGGTGTTCAGGTGATCTACGGCCCGCACGTCACCATCATCAAAAACGAAGTCGAGGAGTTGTTGGATTTATGACGCTTTCCATTTTGCAGCAGATTGAGGGGCGCCTGGTGGTGTCTTGCCAGGCGCTGGACGACGAGCCGCTGCACAGCGATTTTATCATGTCGCGCATGGCGCTGGCAGCCGAGCAAGGCGGCGCGGCGGCGATCCGCGCCAACGGCGTCGAAGACGTCAAAGCTATCATGCGCACGGTGGCGCTGCCGGTCATCGGCATCATAAAGCGCGATTATGCGGGCAGCGACGTCTACATCACGCCGACCCTGCGTGAAATCGATGAGTTGATGGCGGCGGCGCCGCAGATGATCGCGCTGGACGCCACCGGCCACCCGCGGCCGGGGGAGTTGCAGCTGGCCGCGTTGGTCGCCGCGATCCGCGCCAGGTATCCCCGGCTGTTGCTGATGGCGGACATCGCCACCCTGGAGGAGGCGCAAGAGGCCGCCAGGTTGGGTTTCGACTGTGTGGGCACCACGCTGTACGGCTATACCGCTGAAAGCCGGGGCGCCCGACTGGCGGATAACGATTTCGGCTTTCTGCGTGCGGTGCTGGCGGCGGTATCGGTGCCGGTCATCGCTGAAGGCAATGTCGAAACGCCGGCGATGGCCGCGCGCTGTCTGTCGCTGGGGGCGCATGCGGTGGTGGTAGGGGGCGCCATTACCCGCCCGCAACAGATCACCCGCCGCTTTGTCGACGCCATCGGCGGGCGATAAGAGACTTCCCGGCGCACCGGGAGGGGAAATCAGGCGTGCTGCTGAAGAAACTCCTGCCACAGTTCGACCACCCGCTGCAGATCCTGACGGCTGACGTCGAGGTGGGTCAGAATGCGCGTCAGCGGGCCGCTGCTGATCAGCACGCCGCGTTCGCGCATCCACGGGCCGAATTTGGCCGCCAGCGCCGGCGTTTGGCGCAGGTACAGCACGTTGGTCTGCGCGCCGGGTTCGGCGATCTCCACGCCGATCTGCCGCAGCTGTTGCTCTAGCCAGACCGCGTTGTCATGGTCTTCGCGCAGCCGCGCGACGTTATGCTCCAGCGCGTAGAGGCCGGCCGCCGCCAAAATGCCGGCCTGGCGCAGCCCGCCGCCGGTCATCTTGCGCCAGCGCAGCGCGCGTTGGATGAAAGCCTCGCTGCCGCACAGCAGCGAGCCGACCGGCGCGCCCAACCCTTTCGACAGGCAAATGGTGAAGGTGTCGCAGTACTGCACGATCTCTTTTAGCGGCAGGTTCAGCGCCACGGCGGCGTTGAAGATGCGCGCGCCGTCGATATGCAGCGCCAGCTGCCGCTCGCGGGTAAACTGCCACGCCTGCTGCAGGTAGGCCTGCGGCAAGACTCTGCCGCTGATGGTGTTTTCCAGGCTCAACAGCCGGGTGCGGGCGAAGTGGATATCGTCGGGTTTGATGGCGGCGGCGAGCTTGTCCAGCGGCAGCGTGCCGTCGGCGTCGGCCTCGATCGGCTGCGGCTGGATGCTGCCCAGCACCGCTGCGCCGCCGGCTTCGTATTTGTAGTTGTGCGCCTGCTGGCCGACCAGATATTCATCGCCGCGCTGGCAGTGGCTCAGCAGCGCCACCAGGTTGGCCTGGGTGCCGCTGGGCAGAAACAGCGCCGCTTCTTTGCCCGACAGACGCACCGCCTCCGCCTCCAGCGCGTTGACCGTCGGATCATCGCCGTAGACGTCGTCGCCGACTTCTGCCTGAGCCATCGCCTGGCGCATAGCGGCGCTGGGGCGGGTAACGGTGTCGCTGCGTAGATCGATAAGCATAGGGTTCCTGGAATGTAAGGGAGAGGAAAAGGGTACATGGCATCATATACCCTTTATTTTACCGGGGCAGCTTGCTTAGCGCAGCCAGTTGGTTTTCGCCAGCTCGACCACTTCGTCGCCGCGGCCGTTGATGATGGCGCGCAGCATGTACAGGCTGAAGCCTTTCGCCTGTTCGAACTTGATCTGTGGCGGCATCGCCAGTTCTTGCTTGGCGGTGACCACGTCCAGCAGCGCCGGGCCGGGGTGCGCCAACATTTCCTGCAGCGCGCCGTCCAGATCTGAGGCTTTTTCCACGCGGATGCCCTTGATGCCGGCGGCGTTGGCGATCGCCGCGAAGTCCGGATTATGCAGATCGGTGCCGTCGGTCAGGTAGCCGCCGGCCTTCATCTCCATCGCCACGAATCCCAGCACGCTGTTGTTGAACACCACGATTTTCACCGGCAGCTTGAACTGCGCCAGCGACAGGAAATCGCCCATCAGCATGGTGAAGCCGCCGTCGCCGCACATGGCGATCACCTGTTTATCCGGCGCGGTGGCCTGAGCGCCGATCGCCTGCGGCATGGCGTTGGCCATCGAACCGTGGTTGAACGAACCGAGCAGGCGGCGCTTGCCGTTCATTTTCACGTAGCGGGCGGCCCACACCGTCGGCGTGCCGACGTCGCAGGTGAAGATGGCGTCGTCGCTGGCATAGTGGCTGAGCTGCTGCGCCAGATACTGCGGGTGGATCGGTTGGTCGTCGCCGGCGGTCGCCAGCCCGTCGAGATCCTTGCGCGCGTTGCGGTAATGCTCCAGCGCCTTGTCGAGGAACGCCCGATCGCGCTTCGGCTCCAGCTGCGGCAGCAGGGCGGTGAGGGTGGTGTGGATATCGCCCACCAGCGCCATATTGACCGGGCAGTGCGCGCCGATGCTACCGGGGTTGATGTCGATCTGAATGATGTTGGCGTTGGTGGGGTAGAACGCGCGGTAGGGGAACTGGGTGCCGAGCAGCACCAGCGTGTCGGCGTTCATCATCGCGTGATAACCGGAGGAGAAACCGATCAGCCCGGTCATGCCGACGCTGTACGGGTTGTCCCATTCGATATGTTCTTTGCCGCGTAGCGCGTGCACCACCGGCGCCTGCAGCAGTTCGGCCAGCTTGACCACTTCATCGTGCGCGCCGGCGCAGCCGCTGCCGCACATCAGGGTGATGTTCTTCGCCTTGTTCAGCGTTTCCGCCAGCTTGTTCAGCTCGCTCATCGGCGGCTGCACCAGCGGCAGCGCCGGGGTATGCCAGGTCACGGCCGCGTCTTCCGGCGCCATGCGTAGCGCCACGTCGCCCGGCAAGACGACCACCGACACGCCGCGATTGAGGATCGCCTTGCGCATGGCGATCTCCAGCACGCGCGGCAGTTGTTCCGGGTTGGAGACCAGTTCGCAATAGTGGCTGCATTCGCGGAACAGCTCCTGCGGATGGGTTTCCTGGAAGTAGCCGCTGCCGATTTCGCTGGAAGGGATGTGCGCGGCTATCGCCAGCACCGGCACATGGTTGCGGTGGCAGTCGAACAGGCCGTTGATCAGATGCAGGTTGCCGGGGCCGCAGGAACCGGCGCACACCGCCAACTGGCCGGTGAGCTGGGCTTCGGCGCCGGCGGCGAAGGCGGCCACCTCTTCATGGCGGGTGCCCAGCCATTCGATGGTGCCCATGCGGTGCAGGCTGTCGCTGAGGCCGTTGAGCGAATCGCCGGTCACGCCCCAAATGCGTTTTACGCCGGCTTGATCCAGCGTTTTGGCGATTAGTGTGGCTACGGTTTGCTTCATGGTTCCCCCAAACATGGTTTGAAAAACGATGTGGACTCGATCCGGTGAGTGGCAGCAGAACAACTGCAAGCATAGCTTACCGGCTGTGGACGAGATGCGGTCAGGAAGGGTAAAGAGCGTAGGACGGGGAAAAGTGTAACCGGGCTGAAGAGGGGGAACTTGCCGATAAATGCCCCATCGCGGCGATGGGGCCAGGGATCACGCCAGCGTGACATCGCCCTGCAGTTGGCAACTGCAGGCCAGCACGTAGCCCTGCGCGATTTCTTCCGCGCTCAGCGTCATGGCGCTGGTGGTGGTGTAGTCGCCCTCGAGAATGCGGGTTTTGCACGAACCGCATACCCCGGCGCGGCAGGCAGCGTTGACCGGCAGGGCATTGGCCTCCATCGCCGCCAGCAGGGTGCTGCCGACCGGCACGCGGAATTCGCGCAGCGGGCGGGCGGCGCGCAGCGTCAGCCCTTCGGTTGCGTCGGCCTGCGCCGCCGGCGTGTGGAACTGCTCCTTATGGAAACGCTCGGCCGGCACGCCGAGCCGGCGACAAAGCTGCTCCACCTGATCCATGTAGGGCGCGGGGCCGCAGGTCATCACCGTGCGTTCGGCGATATCCGGCGCCGCCTGCCGTAGCGTCTGTTCATCGATGCGGCCGCTGAGGTAGCCGGGTTGCAGATCCTGCTCGGCCATCAGCGTCAGGCGCAGCTGCGGATGGGCGGCGCACAGTGCGCGCCACTGATCGGCGAAAATCGTGTCGGCGGGGGTGCGTACGTTAACGATCGCGGCGATATCGCAGGCCGGTCGGTTGGCGGTCAGCCAGCGGCACATCGAGACGATCGGCGTCACGCCGCAGCCGGCCGCCAGCATCAGATAACGATCGGCCGGGTGGCGCTCGCAGCTGAATTCGCCCTGCGCGTCGGACAGCCACAGCGTGTTGCCGGGCTTGACCTCTTGCGTCAGCCAGCGCGATCCGACGCCGTCCGGCAGGCAGCGCACGCTGATGCTGAGAAAGCGGCTCTGGCCAGGCGAGGAGGAGAGCGTATAGGCGCGCAGCGTCTCCTCGCTGTTGCGGATGCTGACCAGCGCGAACTGGCCAGCCTGGTAAGGATAGAAAACGTCGCAGATCAGGTTCAGCGTCCAGACGTCGGCGGTTTCACGCCGGATGGAATGCACCTGCATGCGGTTCGGGCAAAGCGGAGTGGGTTGAGTCATCGGGCACCTCAAAAAGCAAAGGGGCCGGCGCAGGCGGCCCCATAAGGTAACGGCATCAGGCGAGCAGCGCGGTGATATCCTGCTCGACGGTAGTGATCGGACGCAGGCCGAATTTCTCGTTGAGGATCGCCATCAGGTTGTCGGTCAGGAAGCCTGGCGCGGTCGGGCCGGTGACGATGTTTTTCACCCCCAGCGACAGCAGCGTCAGCAGAATGACGATCGCCTTCTGTTCAAACCACGACAGCACCAGGCTGAGCGGCAGCTCGTTGACGCTGCAGCTGAGCGTATCCGCCAGCTTGACCGCCAACATGATGGCGGAGTAAGCGTCGTTGCACTGGCCGACGTCCAGCAGACGCGGCAGCCCTTCCAGCGTGCCGAAATCCAGTTTGTTGAAACGGTATTTGCCGCAGGCCAGCGTCATGATCAGGCAGTCTTGCGGCACGCTGCGGGCGAAGTCGGTGAAATAGCTGCGTTCGTCGCGGCTGCCGTCGCAGCCGCCCACCAGGAAGACGTGGCGCAGTTTTTTCTGCGACACCAGGTCGATCACCGTGTCGGCGGCGTTCAGCAGCGTCTGGCGGCCGAAGCCGACGGTGATCAGGTGCTCGATCTCGGTGTAAGGGAAGCCGTTAATGCCCTGCGCCTGGCGGATCACGGCACCGAAGTCGTCGCCTTCCAGATGGTTGACGCCCGGCCAGCCGACGATACTGCGGGTCCAGATGCGATCGCCGTAGTTGCCGACGTTAGGATCGATGATGCAGTTGGAGGTCATCACGATCGGGCCGGGGAATTTGGCGAATTCCGTCTGCTGGTTTTGCCAGCCGCTGCCGTAGTTGCCCACCAGGTGCTTGAATTTTTTCAGTTCCGGATAGCCGTGCGCCGGCAGCATTTCACCGTGGGTGTAGACGTTGACGTTTTGCCCTTCGGTTTGCTCGAGCAGCATGCGCAGATCTTTGAGATCGTGGCCGGAAATCAGAATGGCTTTCCCGGCTACAGGGCGCACGTTGACCGCGCTGGGCTGCGGATCGCCGTAGGCCTGGGTCTCACCGCGATCGAGGATCGCCATCACGTTGAAGTTCATCTTGCCGATGCCCATGGCGTTGTTCAGCAGGGTATCGACGTCGCGCGGCCGGGTGCCGAGCCAGGCCATGAAAGCGTGGTAGTCGGCATAGAGCTGTTCGTCGAACTGGCCGAGCACGTGCGCGTGTTCCATATAGGCCGCCGCGCCTTTCAGGCCATACAGACACAGCAGGCGCAAACCGTGTACGTCGTCGCCGACCTCGGCCTTGTCGCTGTCGAGGGCAAACTGCGCCGCCTGCTGCAGCAGCGCAGGCATATCGTCGCCGGCCAGCTGCAGCGCCGCCATCGGGTGATCGACGCGCACGCCGCCATCCAGCAACCGGCAACGGGCGGCCAGCGAGTCGCGCAGCAGCAGGGTTTCCCGCGCGTAACCGATGATGCGCTGGGAGTCGAAGTTAACGTTGGTCAGGGTGGAGAAGAAGGCGCGCGGGGCGAAGCTGTCGATTTCGTGGTCGACGATGCCCAGCGAACGCGCCTGCAGCGCCCAGGCGGAGAGGCCCTGCAGCGCCGCCACCAGCAGATCCTGCAGATCGGAGGTTTCCGCCGTTTTGCCGCACATGCCCTGAGCATACGCGCAGCCGTTGCCTGCCGGGGTTCGAATGGTTTGTTCACATTGCACACAGAACATAGTCGCTTCCTTTTAATTTTAAAGTTGCATTTGTAATGCTTGTTTAAAAGCATAGATCGGCGATCGGGGTTGCAAAAGGCTTTTGTGCGACTACTGCGGGCAAGTTTGATTTAGCGCAATTTTGCCGTGCGGATGGGAATGATTACGCTTTGGGGGCCGGGTGGCCCCCAGGGGAAAGGATCAGGAGAACAGGGCGATCAGCACCGGCGCCAGCAGGCTCAGCAGGAAGCCGTGCACGATGGCGGGCGGTACCATGTCCAGTCCGCCGCTGCGCTGCAGCACCGGCAGGGTGAAGTCCATCGAGGTGGCGCCGCACAGGCCGAGGGCGGTGGAGCGGCTGCGGCGCACCAGCGTCGGGATCAGCATGATCGCCACCAGCTCGCGCGCCAGATCGTTGAAGAACGCGGCGCTGCCCATCACCGGGCCGTAGGCGTCGGTGATCAGAATGCCGGACAGCGAGTACCAGCCGAAGCCGGAGGCCATCGCCAATCCGGCCTTGACCGGCAGCCCCAGCAGCTGCGCCGCCAGCGCGCCGCCGGCCAGAGACGCGACGACCACCGCCAACGCCACCAGCGTGCCGCGGCGGTTGAGCACGATCTGGCGCAGCGTCATGCCGCTGTTGCGCAGCTGAATGCCGACCAGCAACAGCAGGAAGATCAGCGCATATTCGCTGCCTTTATGGGCGAACTGCAGCCATTGCCACTGCGTCAGGCCGAGCAGGAAGCCGCCGAGCACCACGCCGCACAGCTTGAGCGACTCCAGCGCCATATGCACGCGCGAAGGCAGCTTTTCCTGTTTATGGCTGCTGCGCCACGGCATGCGCCGCTCCAGCAGCGCCAGCAACAGCAGATTGGCGCAGAGAATGCAGAAGAAGAACGCCGCGCTGTACTGGAAGATCAGCACCAGATTGCTGCTGAGGTTCTCCATAAACGCCAGGCTGATGCCCATGAAAAACAGGATCACATACACCATCCAGCTCAGCAGGCGGTTGATCAGCACCAGCAGCGGGCGATGGCGTAAGGGAATGAGGTAACCGACAATCAGCGGTAACAGAATAATCAACAGTCCTGAGTACATGGTGCAACGAGTGTCCTTGAGTTTTGATGCGCGACGAACGGCGGCGAGGAGCACACGCTAACCAAAAGCCCGGCCGGAGTAAAGCGGCAGATTTGACGCTGGCCGCTTGACCTGCAAGGGGTTTTTTGACCATGCTCTGTGAAAGTCGCCTCATTGAAGAGGCGACGGCGCGCACGGGAGGCGGCGGATGTTCTTGGAGCGTATCGAAATTGTAGGTTTTCGCGGCATTAATCGGCTGTCCCTGATGCTGGACGACAACACGTTGTTGCTCGGCGAAAACGCCTGGGGTAAATCCAGCTTGCTGGATGCGCTGACGCTGCTGCTGGCGCCGGAGCAGAAACTGTATCGCTTTGAAGCGCACGACTTCCATTTTCCGCCCGGTGAGGAGGCGGCCAAAGAACGCCACCTGCAGGTGGTATTCACCTTCTGCGAGAAAGACATCGGCCACGCGCACCTACCGCGCTACCGCCATCTGACGCCGCTGTGGGTCAAGGGGGAAGACGGCCTGAGCCGCATTCACTACCGCTGCGAGGGCGAGCTGGCCGATGACGGCACTGTGTGCACCTGGCGCGGTTTTCTCGACGCCGACGGCAACGCCTTTCAACTGCACCATATCGAACAGCTGGCCCACGCCATCATCCGCATCCACCCGGTTTTGCGCCTGCGCGACGCGCGCTTTATTCGCCGCCTGCGCCCCAGCAGCCTCGGCGATGAACGCAAACCCGATACGCAGGCGTTGGCGCAGCAGCTGGATCAGCTGACGCGCGAGCTGGTGCGCAATCCGCAGAAGCTGACCAACGGCGAACTGCGTCAGGGGCTGGCGGCGATGCAGCAGTTGCTCGAGCACTATTTCGCCGAGCAGAGCTCGCAGGTGGCGCGGCCGCGCCGCCGCGGCGGTGAACCGGAGCAGGACGCCTGGCGCGCGCTGGACGGCATCAACCGCATGGTCGCCGAGCCGAACAGCCGCAGCATGCGTCTGATCCTGCTGGGCATGTTTTCCACCCTGCTGCAGGCCAAGGGCGACGTCAAGCTGGATCCGCACGCCCGGCCGCTGCTGCTGGTGGAAGACCCGGAAACTCGCCTGCATCCGATCATGCTGTCGGTGGCCTGGGGGCTGCTCAATCAGCTGCCGCTGCAGCGAATCACCACCACCAACTCCAGCGAATTGGTGTCGTTGGTGCCGGTGGAGCACGTGTGCCGGCTGGTGCGCGAGTCAGGCCGCGTCGCGACCTATCGTCTCGGGCCGCGCGGGCTCAGCGCCGAAGACGGGCGGCGCATCGCGTTTCACATCCGTTTCAACCGGCCGTCGTCGCTGTTCGCCCGCTGCTGGCTGCTGGTGGAGGGCGAAACCGAAGTGTGGCTGCTGAACGAACTGGCGCGCCAGTGCGGCTATCATTTCGAGGCGGAAGGGGTAAGGGTCATCGAATTCGCTCAGTGCGGCCTGAAGCCGCTGCTGCGCTTTGCCCGCCGCATGGGTATCGAGTGGCATGCGCTGGTGGACGGCGATGAGGCGGGCAAAAAGTACGCCAACACCGTGCGCAGCCTGCTGGACAATCATGAAGACAACGAACGCGATCGGCTGACCGCGCTGCCGGCGCCGGACATGGAACACTTTATGTTCCGCGAAGGGTTCGCCCCGGTCTATCACCGAATGGCGTCGGTGCCGATCAACGCGCAGATGCCGATGCGCAAGGTGATCCTGAAAGCGGTCCACCACTCTTCGAAGCCGGATCTGGCGATCGAGGTCGCGATGCAGGCCGGCGAATGGGGCACGGACTCGGTGCCGCCGCTGCTGAAGAAAATGTTCTCACGGGTGATCTGGCTGGCGCGCGGCCGGGCGGACTGACGGCCCGCCGGGCGTTATCGGGCGCAGAAGTGCGCCGCCAATCCCTGTTCCAGCTCGTCCAGCAGCTGATAGCGGCGGCGATACTCGGCGCGCTTCTTGCTGGCGATCTCTTCGATCGGCTTGCGGGCGATGCGCTCGGGCAGCAGGAAATAGCCGCTGTCGAGCGGTTTGGCGCCCATCGACAGCCAGAACTGATCGTAATCGGCGTGCAGCTTGTCCTTCTTCTTACTCTGGTAGCGCCAGTTTTGATAGATATGGGTGGCGTTGCCGACCGCCACGATCTGGCGGATGCCGAGGTGCCGCGCCAGCGTGCAGATGCCTTCCAGCACCAGCCGTTTAGGGAACAGGCCGTGACACTCTTTGGTGGTGTGCTGGATCTCGGCGTGCGGCACGTCATGGTTCGCGCCCTGCAGGCCGCCGATGAACAACGTCGGCTGCTGCTGATAATGCATCAACGCAAAGGTGATCTCCGCCAGCATCACGCCGTTGGCGTTGCGCAGCAGCAGCGTGGCTTCCCCTTCCTTATTCAGTTTGTCGATCGCCGCCAGCTCCAGCGTGATCGGCGCTTCGTTCTTGCCCATCGCGCTGGCCAGCACGAAGGCATGCGGGCCGAGGTGGCCGAGGCGCATCTTCAGCGGCATGCGCTGTACGATGAGATCGTAATGATCGCGCAGGGCGAACAGGCATTCGATCTTGCTCATGTTGGCCGCCAGGTAGGGACGATGCAGTTTGCACGGCAGGTTCGGCTGCGCGCTCAGGATCTCCTCCAGCAGCGGATTGCTGGCCAGGGTGCTGAGCAGGCCGCTGGTGGTGCGCCAGTTGAGCAGCGAACGGCCGAGAAACTTCAGGCGAAACGAGGTTTTTTTCCAGGCGTTGCTCGGTGCCTTTTCGCCATTGATCAGCGCCGTCATCAGTTGCCAGCCGTTAAGCGGCCGGGCGGAGGCGAGTGGGTAGCTGAGCTGTGACATGATGAAATCCTTGGCTGTGTTGAATGGCGCTATTTCATCAAGGCTTCACTAAACGAGAGTTCAATGCCGAACTGTAACCAAGCGTGTCTCCACATTGTGTTGAGCTAAGGTTTAGTTATTCCCTACGGTGCGTGCTAATTTAGCTCCGCCGCCGCAATGGGCGGTCGATATTTACAAGCACAGGCAGGTCAATTTTGACAGGGTTTAAAGGACATAAACGCCGCTGGATACTCGCACTGGCGGTGATTGCGGCGATTGCCGCGGCGGCCGTTTGGCACTTCCGCCATCCGGCGCCGACCGATTTCAAAACGGTAAAGGTCAGCAAGCGCGATCTGCAGCAGAACGTGTTGGCGACCGGCCAGCTGGACGCCGTGCGCAAGGTTGACGTCGGCGCGCAGGTCAGCGGGCAGTTGGAAAAGCTGTATGTCGAGATCGGCGACAAGGTGAAAAAAGGTCAGTTGCTGGGGGTTATCGATCCGCAGCAGGCGCAGAACAGCATCCGTGAAGGCGAGGCGACGCTGCGCGAGCTGCATGCGCAGCTGCTGCAGGCGCAGGCGGAACAGCAGCTGGCGGCGGTTACGCTGCAGCGCAACCAGGCGCTGGCCAAACTGCAGGCGGTATCGCGTCAGGATCTGGATCAGGCGGCGACGCAGCTGGCGGTGAAGAAGGCGCAGGTAGGCACCATCAATGCGCAGATCGCCCGCAACCAGGCCAGCCTGGATACCGCCAAGATCAATCTGGCCTATACCCGCATCGAAGCGCCGATGGATGGCGACGTGGTGCAGATCACCACGCTGCAGGGCCAGACGGTGATCGCGGCGCAACAGGCGCCGAACATTCTGACGCTGGCGGATCTCGGCACCATGCTGGTGAAGGCGCAGGTCTCGGAGGCCGACGTCATTAACCTCAAGCCGGGTCAGAAGGCCTGGTTCACGGTGCTGGGCGATCCGACCCGGCGCTTCGACGGCGTGCTGAAAGACATTCAGCCGACGCCGGAAAAGGTCAACAACGCCATCTTCTATTACGCGCGTTTCGAAGTGCCCAACCCGGAAAGGCTGCTGCGCTTGCAAATGACGGCGCAGGTGCACATTCAGCTGGCCGGTGTCCAGCAGGCGCTGGTGATCCCGCTGGCGGCGCTGGGCGATCAGATAGCCGACAATCGCTACCACGTTTCGGTGCTGAAACAGGGCAAGGAAGAGAAGCGTGAGGTGGCCATCGGCCTGCGCAACAATATCGATGTGCAGATCCTCAGCGGGCTCGAGGCGGGCGATGAGGTGATCGTCAGCCGCGGCGGCGTGGAGGCCGGCTGATGGCGGCGCTGTTGCAGCTGAACGGCATTCGCCGCAGCTACCGTTCCGGCGAGCAGACGGTGGAGGTGCTGAAGGGGATCAGTCTGAGCATCGACGCCGGTGAAATGGTGGCGATCATGGGGGCTTCCGGCTCCGGCAAATCGACGCTGATGAACATTCTCGGCTGCCTGGACAAGCCGAGCGCCGGCGTCTATCGGGTGGCCGGCCAGGACGTGGCGACGCTGAGCGACGATGCGCTGGCGCAGCTGCGGCGCGAGCATTTCGGCTTTATCTTTCAGCGTTATCATCTGCTGCCGCACCTGAGCGCGGCGCATAACGTCGAGGTGCCGGCGGTGTACGCCGGGCTGGGCAAAGCGGCGCGGCGCGAACGGGCGGAGGCGCTGTTGCGCCGTCTGGGGCTGGGGGAGCGCGTCAACTATCGGCCGAGCCAGCTTTCCGGCGGCCAGCAGCAGCGCGTCAGCATCGCCCGCGCGCTGATGAACGGCGGGCAGGTGATCCTGGCGGATGAGCCGACCGGCGCGCTCGACAGCCACTCCGGCGAAGAGGTGATGGCGATCCTCAAACAGTTGTGCGTCCAGGGCCACACGGTGATCCTGGTGACTCACGATCCGGCGGTGGCGCGCCAGGCTGAACGGATCATCGAGATCCGCGACGGCGAAATCATCGCCGATTCGCGCCCGACACCGTCGGAGGATGCCCAGGCCAAGCCGCTGACGCTGGCCGCCGCGGCGCCTTCCTGGCGGCAGATGGGCGGCCGCTTTCGCGAAGCGCTGGTCATGGCCTGGCGCGCGATGGCGGCCAACAAGATGCGCACCGCGCTGACCATGCTCGGCATCATTATCGGCATCGCCTCGGTGGTATCGATCCTGGTGATCGGCGACGCCGCTAAGCAGATGGTGCTGGCGGACATCAAATCGATTGGCACCAACACCGTCGATATCTATCCCGGCAAGGACTTCGGCGACGACGATCCGACCTATCGGCAATCGTTGAAATACGGCGATCTCGACGCGCTGCGCGAACAGCCGTACATCAGCGCGCTGTCGCCGAGCATCAGCAGCAGCATGCGGCTGCGGCTGGGCAACGTCGACGCGGCGGCCAACGTCAACGGCGTCAGCGAGCAGTTCTTCCGCGTGTACGGCATGAGTTTTACCCAGGGCGTCGGCATCGACCCGATGCAGGTGCAGTCACAGGCGCAGACGGTGGTGATCGACGCCAATACCCAACGGCGGCTGTTCCCGCACCAAAAAAACGTGGTGGGCGAGGTGATCCTGGTGGGCAACATGCCGGCGACGGTGGTCGGCGTGGCTAAAGAGAAGCAGTCGATGTTCGGCAGCAGCAAGACGCTGAACGTGTGGGTGCCGTACAGCACCATGGCCAACCGGCTGATGGGCAACAGCTATTTCGATTCGATCACCGTGCGCATCCGCGACGGCTACGACAGCAAGGAAGCGGAACAACAGCTGTCGCGTCTGCTGACGTTGCGCCACGGCAAGAAGGATTTCTTCACCTATAACATGGACAGCCTGGTGCAAACCGCAGAGAAAACCACTCGCACGCTGCAGCTGTTCCTGACGCTGGTGGCGGTGATTTCGCTGGTGGTGGGCGGCATCGGCGTGATGAACATCATGCTGGTGTCGGTGACCGAGCGCACGCGCGAGATCGGCATCCGCATGGCGGTGGGCGCGCGTTCCGGCGATGTGTTGCAGCAGTTTCTGATCGAGGCGGTCTTGGTCTGCCTGGTGGGGGGCGCGCTGGGGATTACGTTGTCGTTCGCTATCGGTTTGGCGGTGCAGCTGGTGTTGCCGGGTTGGCAGATCAGTTTCCCGCCGGCGGCGTTGCTGAGCGCGTTCCTCTGTTCCACCGGCATCGGCGTGGTGTTCGGCTATCTGCCGGCGCGTAATGCCGCGCGGCTGAATCCGATCGATGCGCTGGCGCGCGAGTAAGTCACAGGCATAAAAAATGCCAGTCACACGGCGGCTGGCATTTTTATCGCAGTCAGAGTCAGTGCAGCGCGACGCTGCCGGAAGCGTTTAGGACAGCGCCTCGCTTTCCACTGGCACAATAAGACTGGCATGGTTGCCTTTGGGCCCTTGATGCACGTCGAAGCTGACCTGCTGGCCCGCCTTCAACGTTCTGTAACCATCCATCTTGATTGTGGAATAATGCGCGAAAATATCTTCGCCGCCGCCGGCTGGGCAGATGAAGCCAAAACCTTTGGCGTTGTTAAACCATTTAACAGTACCCGTCTCCATGCTTTTACATCCCTCGCAACGCTATTTTAAGTGAGATGAATAACTGATTTCGCACTCGCCGTGGGCGAGTAGCAGGGTGGACAAGGGGTGGTTAAAAGACCACCAGCCACGAATTTACACTCTAGAGCAAATGATCGGGGCGTCAAGGGATCGGCTTTTGTCGGCGGGGAGCAGTTCACCAAAGTTTGAAGCAGGTAACGCTATTGCCACGATTCAGTCACAATTGGCCCGTTTTTTTGCGCACGTTACAGTGCGGCGGGACGATGCCGAAGATGATAAAATAGTAACTATCCCCACTTTGAATAACCGAAACCTGTCCCCATATCAGAGGGCAGAGCAGAGAAGATGAGCAGCGATGGGCAATAACAACGATTGGCTAAATTTTGAACACTTAGCCGAAGAAAAACAAATCGATGCGGTAAAACCGCCGTCTATGTATAAAGTTATACTTAACAACGACGATTACACACCGATGGAATTTGTGATTGACGTTCTGCAAAAGTTCTTTTCTTATGATATTGAACGCGCAACGCAACTGATGCTCACGGTCCACTATCAAGGCAAGGCGATCTGTGGTGTTTTTACCGCCGAGGTGGCGGAAACCAAAGTCGTCCATGTGAACCGGTACGCAAGGGAGAACGAGCATCCGTTGCTTTGTACGCTGGAAAAAGCCTGAATAAGGCAATCTATTGGGGAGGTGCTTATGCTCAATCAAGAACTGGAACTCAGTCTCAACATGGCTTTCGCCAGGGCGCGTGAGCACAGACACGAGTTTATGACCGTGGAGCACCTGTTGCTGGCGTTGCTGAGCAACCCTGCCGCGCGAGAAGCGCTCGAGGCATGTACGGTGGATCTGGCCGCGTTGCGCCAGGAGCTGGAAGCCTTCATCGAACAAACCACACCGACGCTGCCCGCCGGCGAAGAAGAGCGCGACACTCAGCCGACGCTCAGCTTCCAGCGCGTGCTGCAGCGCGCGGTCTTCCATGTGCAATCCTCCGGCCGCAGCGAAGTGTCCGGCGCCAACGTGTTGGTGGCTATTTTCAGCGAGCAGGAATCGCAGGCGGCCTATCTGCTGCGCAAGCACGACGTCAGCCGTCTCGACGTGGTGAACTTCATTTCACATGGCACGCGTAAAGACGAGCCGGGCCAAGCGCCGAATGCGGAAAACCCGGTGAACGAAGAGCAGTCCGGAGGGGAAGACCGTATGGAAAACTTCACCACCAACCTCAATCAGTTGGCCCGTGTGGGCGGCATCGATCCGCTGATCGGCCGCGATCGTGAGCTGGAGCGCGCGATTCAGGTGCTGTGCCGTCGTCGTAAAAACAACCCGCTGCTGGTCGGCGAATCCGGCGTGGGCAAGACCGCCATCGCCGAAGGCCTGGCCTGGCGTATCGTGCAGGGCGACGTGCCGGAAGTGATGGCGGACTGCACGCTGTATTCGCTGGATATCGGTTCACTGCTGGCCGGCACCAAATACCGCGGCGACTTCGAGAAACGCTTCAAGGCGCTGCTCAAGCAGCTGGAACAGGATCAGAACAGCATCCTGTTCATCGATGAAATTCACACCATCATCGGCGCCGGTGCGGCTTCCGGCGGGCAGGTGGATGCCGCCAACCTGATCAAACCGCTGCTGTCGAGCGGCAAGATCCGGGTGATCGGCTCGACCACCTACCAGGAGTTCAGCAACATCTTCGAAAAGGATCGCGCTCTGGCGCGCCGTTTCCAGAAGATCGATATCACCGAACCGACGGCGGAAGAGACCGTTCAGATCATCAACGGCCTGAAGACCAAGTATGAAGCGCACCACGACGTGCGTTATACCGCCAAGGCGATCCGCGCCGCGGTGGAGCTGTCGGTGAAATACATCAACGATCGCCATCTGCCGGACAAGGCGATCGACGTGATCGACGAGGCGGGCGCCCGCAGCCGGTTGATGCCGGCCAGCAAGCGCAAGAAAACCGTCAACGTGGCCGATATCGAATCCGTGGTGGCGCGTATCGCTCGCATCCCGGAGAAAACTGTGTCGGCCAGCGATCGCGACGTGCTGAGAAACCTGGGCGATCGCTTGAAGATGCTGGTATTCGGCCAGGATCAGGCGATCGAAGCGTTGACGGAAGCGATCAAGATGAGCCGCGCCGGTCTGGGCCACGAGCGCAAGCCGGTCGGTTCCTTCCTGTTCGCCGGGCCGACCGGGGTCGGGAAAACCGAGGTCACCGTACAGCTGGCCAAGGCGATGGATATCGAGCTGCTGCGTTTCGACATGTCCGAGTACATGGAGCGGCATACCGTCAGCCGTCTGATCGGCGCGCCTCCGGGCTACGTTGGTTACGATCAGGGCGGGCTGCTGACCGATGCGGTGATCAAGCATCCGCATGCGGTGGTGCTGCTCGATGAGATCGAGAAGGCGCACCCGGACGTGTTCAACCTGCTGCTGCAGGTGATGGACAACGGTACGCTGACCGACAACAACGGCCGCAAGGCGGACTTCCGCAATGTGATCCTGGTGATGACCACCAACGCCGGGGTGCGGGAAACCGAACGCAAGTCGATCGGCCTGGTGCAGCAGGACAACAGCACCGACGCGATGGAAGAGATCAAGAAGGTGTTTACGCCGGAGTTCCGCAACCGTCTGGACAACATCATCTGGTTCAACCATCTGTCTACCGAGGTGATTCAGCAGGTGGTCGACAAGTTTATCGTCGAACTGCAGGCGCAGCTGGATGCGAAGGGCGTCTCGCTGGAAGTGAGCGACGAAGCGCGCGATTGGCTGTCGGTGAAGGGTTACGACCGTGCGATGGGCGCTCGTCCGATGGCGCGCGTCATGCAGGAAAACCTGAAGAAACCGTTGGCCAACGAGTTGTTGTTCGGTTCGCTGGTGGACGGCGGTTCCGTGAAGGTCGAGCTGGACAAGGACAAAAAACAGCTGACTTACCACTTCCTCAGCGCCGCCAAGCGCAAGGCGGACGAGGGCGCGGTGCACTAAGGCCGCTTTCAGGCAAAGAAAAAGCGATGCTTCGGCATCGCTTTTTTTATGGGTGAGATTCACCGTACAACAGAAACGAGTGAGCCCTCTCAGTTTACCTGCGCACCTGCAACCCGTTGTTTAACGTCGCTGCGGGGGTAAACGGAAAGGGCTCCCGAGGGATTACATCCTCGATGCCGCCAGCGTGTGGCGCGCGGTGAGCCGATTAACGGCTACGGAAGACAATGCGGCCTTTGCTCAGGTCGTACGGGGTCAGCTCTACAGTGACTTTGTCGCCCGTCAGGATGCGGATATAGTTTTTACGCATTTTACCGGAGATGTGTGCGGTTACCACGTGCCCGTTTTCCAATTCAACGCGGAACATGGTGTTGGGCAGCGTATCAAGAACGGTGCCCTGCATTTCAATATTGTCTTCTTTGGCCATCGAATCCTCTAGGTCTAACTACCTTAGTTTTTAACCGGCAAGATAATGCCGAAAAACCCCCATTATGTAAAGATGTGTCGGTGAACATTGCACCGTTTCCATCAATTAGTTTACTGGATAGGGCGGTTCAACCGGCTGTGGGGATATGACTTGCGGCTCCCAGCACGCCGGTGCCAAAGGCCGCCGTTGAAGGGTGCTGAGCTGC
Source organism: Serratia sp. X10 (assembly GCF_017811775.1). Classification (NCBI taxonomy): domain Bacteria; kingdom Pseudomonadati; phylum Pseudomonadota; class Gammaproteobacteria; order Enterobacterales; family Yersiniaceae; genus Serratia; species Serratia sp. X10. The sequence continues at coordinate 59,178 of NZ_JAEIOH010000001.1, forward strand.
TGCAAAAATTGACGGCGCGGAATTTCACGCGCGCCAAGGCGGGCAGTGTGAGCGTTCAGCACCTGGCAGTCAATCAATTCCCCGCCATAAGCGGCAAAATGGCGGCAAAAGGCCATCAATGCGCATTTTGAGGCGTTGGTGACGCGGCTGAACATCGATTCGCCGCAGAACAACGCGCCCTGCGCCACGCCGTACATGCCGCCAACCAGTTGATCATCCTGCCAGACCTCCACCGAGTGCGCGTAGCCGAGGCGATGCAGATGCTGATAGGCGCGCTGCACCTCCGGGCCGATCCAGGTGCCTTCATCCGGCCGGTGGGCGCAGGCGGCGATCACCGCAGCGAAGTCGTGATTGAGCGTGATGCGAAACGGATCGTGGCGCAGAAAGCGTTTCAGGCTGCGGTTAAGATGAAACTCGGCCGGGAACAGCACCGCACGCGGATCGGGCGACCACCACAGGATGGCCTCTCCCGGCGAGTACCAGGGGAAGATGCCGCGCTCATAGGCCGCCAGCAGCCGCGGCGCCGTGAGGTCGCCACCGATCGCCAGCAGGCCGTTGGGGTCGCGCAGAGCGCCCTCAGGCGAGGGAAACGCCAGCGACTGCGGGGAGAGCTTAACGATGCGCATACAGGGTCTCTGCGTCCTCTACGGGCCGATTAAGGCGCCAGGTTGCTGATACGGTTGCGAAAGCGGGCATAGCGGCCCTGCTGGCGCATCAGGGCCGCGTGATTGCCTTGTTCGACAATCCGGCCGTCGTCCATCACGCAAATGCGGTCGAGATGTTCCAGACCGTACAGGCGGTGCGTCACCAGGATCAGCGTCTTTTCCTGACAATGCCGGCGCAGCAGCGCCAGGATCTGCTGTTCGGTTTCGGCGTCCAACCCTTCGGTCGGTTCGTCAAGCAGCAGCAGCGGGGCCGGATGCAGCAGCGCGCGGGCGATGCCCAGACGGCGCTGTTCGCCGCCGGACAGTTGCCGGCCGCCTTCGCCGAGCCAGGCGTTCAGTCCGCCGTCGCTTTCCAGCAATTTGCCGAGCCCTACCTGCTGCAGCACGTCACTCAAACGAGCGTCGTCGGCATCTGGTGCGGCCAGCCGCAGGTTTTCCCGCAGCGTATCGCTGAAGATATGCACTCGCTGGCTGACGACCGTGGTCATTCGGCGCAGCGTGGTTTCATCATAATCCTCCAGCGGTTCGCCGTTGAGCAGAATTTTTCCGCCATCGGTGCGCCAGGCGCGGGTCAGCAGCTGCAGCAGGGTGGACTTGCCGCAGCCGGTGCGGCCGAGCAAGGCGATGTGTTCGCCGGCCGCCACCTCAAGCGTGACGTCGCGCAGCACCGGCTGCGGCTGATCGGGGTAGGTGAAACTCAACTGCTGCAGGCTGAGCTGCGCCCGATCGGCAGCGGCCGGGCCGGCGGCAGGGAAGGTGACTTCCGGTTGGCGATCGATGATCTGTTTGACCCGCGTGGCGGAGGCGATCACCTGACCGAGATGCTGGAAGGCGCCGGCCACCGGCATCAGCGCTTCGAACGACGCCAGCGCGGCGAAGACAAACAGCGCGATCAACGCGCCGGGTTGGGTATCGCCGCCGATGCCCGCGGCGGTCAGCCACAGCAGCAGCGTTACCGTCAGCCCGCTGGCGAGGATCATCAGCGCCTGCGCCTTGCCGCTCAGCGAGGCCTGCTGCCACTGGCGGCGTTGCCACCGCTGTTCGGTGGCGTTCAGCGTCTGGCGGAAGTCGTTGACGGCACCGAACACCACCAGTTCCGCCTGCCCCTGCAGCCAGGCGGTCAGGTCGGTGCGGTATTGGCCGCGCAGCGCGGTGAGTTGGCCGCCGATCGGTTTGCCGGCGCGATAGAACACCGGCGGCAGCAGCAGCAGCAGCAGCAGCAGAATGCCGCCGAGCGTCAGGGCGAGCGCAGGATCCAGCCAGCTCAGGCCGTAAGTGACGACCAGGATCACCGCCGCCGCGCCTACCAGTGGCGAGATCACCCGCAGATAAAGATGATCCAGCGTGTCCACGTCCGCCACCAGGCGGTTGAGCAGGTCGGCCTGGCGGAAACGGGCGATGCCGCCCGGCGTCAGCGGCAGGATCTTGCTGAAGGTGAACACCCGCAGGTGCGACAGCACGCGGAAGGTGGCGTCGTGGCTGACCACGCGCTCGGCGTAGCGCCCGGCGGTGCGGAAGATCGCCGCGCCGCGCACGCCGGCGGCGGGCAGCATGTAGTTGAAGGTTAGCAGGCCCGCCAATCCGGCCAGCGAAGAGGCGGCCAGGAACCAGCCGGAGAGCGCCAGCAGGCCGATGCTGGCCAGCAGGGTGACGATCGCCAAAATGATGCCCAGGCTAATCAGCAGGCTATGGCGGCGATACAACGCCAAAAACGGCAGCAACACGCGCATGATTAAAGCTCCCCGCGGCGGTGGGCGATCAGAGTGGCGAACAGGCCCGGTTGGGCGCTGAGGGTGGCGTAATCGCCCTGTTGCACGATACGCCCGTTATCCATCACCCAAATCTGATCGTAGTCTTCGGTATCTTCCAACTGATGCGTCACCAGCAGGGTGGTTTGTTGATGCGAAGCGGCATTCAACGCCTGCATCACCCGTTGTTCGCTATGGGCATCGAGGCTGGCGGCCGGTTCATCGAGCAGCAGCAAGCGGCGCGGGCCGATCAGCGCCCGGGCGACCGCCACGCGCTGCGCCTGGCCGACCGACAGGCGGGCGGCGTTGTCGCCTACTTCGGTGTCGAGCCCCTGTGGCAGATAGGGCAACAGTTCGCTGACGTAGGCGTGTTCCACCGCCTGCTGCAGCTGCGCTTCGTCGGCCTGTGGGCAGCCCAACAGGATATTGGCACGCAAGGTTTGCGCCGGCAGGTGCGGGTTCTGCCCGACCCAGCTGAGCTGTTGACGCCAGTTTTCTGCGGACAGTTCACGCAGCTCGACGCCGTTGACGGTCAACGACCCACGGTAGGGCAGGAAGCCGAGCAGCAGATTGAGCAGTGAGCTTTTACCGGCGCCGCTCAGCCCGACCAGCGCCACGCGCTGCTGCGGTTGCAGGGTGAAACTCAGCGGCCCGGCCAGCAGCACGCCGTTCGGCGACAGGATTTCCAACTCGTTCGCCTGCAGCGTCAGCGGCTGATCGGCGGGCAGCTGCCGCGTGCCGTTGCCCATCTGCTCGCCTTCGGCGCTGAGGAAGGTTTCCAGCGCTTCCGCCGCGCCGACCGCCTGCGCCTTGGCATGATAGAAGGTGCCGAGATCGCGCAGCGGTTGGAAGAACTCCGGCGCCAGAATCAGCACCAGAAAACCGGAAAACAGCGTTACGCCGAGGCCATAGCTGCCGAAGTTGAGTTCGCCGAGGTAAGAAAAACCGAAATACACCGCCACTACGGCGATGGAGATCGACGCGAAGAACTCCAGCACGCCGGAGGAGAGGAAAGCCATGCGCAGCACTTCCATGGTGCGGCTGCGGAAGTCTTCGGAGGATTTGGCGATCTGCGCGGTTTCGGCCTGCGCGCGGTCGAACAGCCGCAGGGTGTCCAGGCCGCGCAGGCGGTCGAGGAAGTTACCGCTCAGTCGCGCCAGCGCCACAAAGTTGCGGCGGTTGGCGTCGGCGGCCCCCATGCCCACCAGCGCCATAAACAGCGGGATCAGCGGCGCGGTCGCCAACAGAATCAAACCGGCGGCCCAGTTGATCGGGAAGACGGCGATCAGGATCAGCAGCGGGATAAACACCGCCAGATACATCTGCGGCAGATAGCGCGAGTAATAGTCCTGCATATCCTCGATCTGCTCGACGATGATGCTGGCCCAGCTGCCCGCCGGTTTGCCCTGGATCCAGGCCGGCCCGAGCTGCTGCAGTTTATCCAGCACCTGCCGGCGCATACGCTGGCGGATCACCTGCCCGCACAGAAAACCGACCCGCTCCCGCAGCCAGCTAAGCAGCGCCCGCAGCGCGAACGCGACGATCAGCCAGATAAACGAAGGGATCAGCTGTTCGCGCGGGATGTGCTCGATGATCAGGGCGTGCAGCAGGCTGGCCAGCAGCCACGCCTGCGCCACGATCAGCAGGCCGCTGAACAGCCCCAACAGCATGGAAAGGCGCAGCCAACGCTGCGCTAACGAACTCTGGGTTTTAAGCCAACGGGTTAACTGTTGCTGTCTGGTTTTTTTCATCAGATATGCGTCTGCGTCGCCGGCGCCCGTTTGTTACGGGCTGGGTTAACGTACTGTTAAATAATAGTGTTTGGCGCAATCGGCGACAAACAAGCGAGGCCTCATGTTACCTCGTCACCCGGCAGACTGAAAAGAATAAAGCGGGCAAATATGGCTATAACAGATGGGAAGGAGAGATTGCTAAACCCAGAAACAAAAAAAGCGGCTCGAGAGCCGCTTTTTGCCGATGATGAAAACGTCTTAGCAGACTTCCGCGCCGGCGATGCCGTCCAGATAACGCTCTGCGTCCAGCGCCGCCATGCAGCCGGTGCCGGCGGAGGTGATCGCCTGACGGTAGATGTGATCCATCACGTCGCCCGCGGCGAAGACGCCGGGGATAGTGGTTTGGGTCGCATTGCCGTGAATGCCGGACTGCACCTTGATGTAGCCGTTTTCCAGCTCCAGCTGACCGCCGAAGATGCCGGTGTTCGGGCTGTGGCCGATGGCGATGAACACGCCGGCCAGTTCCAGCTCACGGGTTTCGTTCTCCGCTTTGGTGCTGCGGATGCGCACGCCGGTCACGCCCATTTCATCGCCCAGTACTTCATCCAGGGTATGGTCGGTGTGCAGCACGATGTTGCCGCTTTTCACTTTTTCCATCAGCCGGTCGATCAGGATTTTCTCCGAGCGGAAGCTGTCGCGGCGGTGGATCAGGTGAACCTCGGCGGCGATGTTTGACAGGTACAGCGCTTCTTCAACGGCGGTATTGCCGCCGCCGACCACCGCGACTTTCTGGTTGCGGTAGAAGAAACCGTCGCAGGTTGCGCAGGCGGAAACGCCTTTGCCCTTGAACGCGTCTTCGGAAGGCAGGCCCAGATAGCGGGCGGAGGCGCCGGTTGCGATGATCAGCGCGTCGCAGCTGTATTCACCGCTGTCGCCGAACAGGCGGAACGGACGCTGCTGTAGATCGACGCTGTTGATGTGGTCGAAGACGATTTCAGTCTGGAACTTCTCCGCGTGCTCGCGCATGCGCTCCATCAACGCCGGGCCGGTCAGGCCTTCGGCGTCGCCGGGCCAGTTTTCCACTTCGGTGGTGGTGGTCAGCTGGCCGCCTTGTTCCAGGCCAGTGATCAGCACCGGGTTCAGGTTGGCGCGCGCCGCGTAGACGGCGGCGGTGTAACCGGCCGGGCCGGAACCCAGAATCAGTAATTTGCTATGTTTAGCCGTGCCCATGAATAACCTCTTTATTCCACAATGGCGGACAATGAAGCCGATTGTAGGGAAAATGGCGCAGTAAAAAAAGCGCCGGGCGACGTTGTTAACGATTTGTATGATAGTTGTCGCCTATTAATGCATCCGTTGTCGGTAAATGGTTCGTCGAACGCAGAAATTTAACTTATCAAAACCGCATGCGGCCAGCGAATCGCCAACCGTGCAAAAACGGCGCACTCTGCGGCTTCCGCCGTTCCCTGCCGGGGCTTATCGGCCAGCGATTCATAATCAAAAATGGGATGCAGACTTTTCATGACGGTACGTTGTTCTGATTTTGCTTCTTTTACTTTGACAATCCGCTGCGCATTTGCGAAAACATCATAGGAAGAAGAAATTATCCCCGTAACACCAGAAAATCGTACGTATTTGCGCCGCAAGGTGACGATACGCAGCGGGAGTGCGGAGCAGGACGCGCAAGCGTTTGCTGATTTTTTCTCGACCGAAACATCGTTGCCGGCGCTGCGCGGAGTTGGACAGACAGGCTGCGCGGCGTGGAATGATGGTAGTGAAGAAGCACATGACAGGCATCGGGTCTTCGCTTGGAACGAACCCTTACACATTGACGTTGGCTAGGGTGTGGCAAGTGCACGGAAGAAAATAAGAGAGACAATAATAATGGCAGACAACAAGAAACGCCCGGGTAAAGATCTTGACCGTATCGACCGCAACATCCTGAATGAGCTGCAGAAGGATGGGCGTATTTCGAACGTCGAGCTTTCGAAGCGCGTGGGGTTATCCCCGACACCATGTTTGGAGCGCGTGCGCCGTCTCGAGCGCCAGGGTTTCATTCATGGCTATACCGCATTGCTGAACCCGCATTATCTGGATGCGTCGCTGCTGGTTTTCGTGGAGATCACGTTGAACCGCGGCGCGCCGGATGTGTTTGAGCAATTCAACTCGGCAGTGCAGAAGCTTGAAGAGATTCAGGAGTGTCATCTGGTTTCCGGCGATTTCGACTACCTGTTGAAAACCCGCGTACCGGACATGTCGGCTTACCGCAAATTGCTGGGCGAAACCTTGCTGCGTTTGCCGGGGGTTAACGACACCCGTACCTACGTAGTGATGGAAGAAGTGAAACAGAGTAACCGTCTGGTTATCAAAACACGGTAAGGTGCAGGTGCAAAACCTGATTAAATTGGTTACACTCCTGTTTATTCATACAGTTTCGGCGCCGGGGCAGTTTCTCGGCGCTGTTGCTATGTCAGCTAACAGGAACCTGGAGAGCCTTTCTTGAGCCAGGAATATACAGAAGATAAAGAAGTTACCCTGAAAAGACTCAGCAGTGGCCGGCGTTTGCTGGAAGCTGTGCTTATCGTGGTAGCGATTTTTGCCGTTTACCTCATGGCTGCGTTGGTCAGTTTCAACCCGTCTGACCCAAGCTGGTCGCAGACCGCGTGGCATGAGCCGATTCACAATCTGGGCGGCGGTGTCGGGGCCTGGTTGGCCGATACGCTGTTTTTCACCTTCGGTGTGCTCGCTTACGCGATACCGCCGATCATGCTGGTCCTGTGCTGGGCGGCTTATCGCCAACGCAGCAACAGAGACTACATCGACTATTTCGCGCTTTCCCTGCGCCTGATCGGCACCCTGGCGTTAGTGCTCACCTCCTGCGGGTTGGCGGCGCTGAACGTTGACGATCTCTATTACTTCGCCTCCGGCGGCGTGATCGGCAGCCTGCTGAGCAACGCCATGTTGCCGTGGTTCAACGGCATCGGCGCTACGCTGGCGCTGCTGTGCGTATGGGCGGCGGGGTTGACGCTGTTTACCGGCTGGTCCTGGCTGGTGATCGCCGAGAAGATCGGCGGGGCGGTGTTGGGCGTTGCGACGGTGATGACCAATCGCTCACGCCGCGAAGAACGCTATTTCGAAGATGACGAGCGTTACGTTGACGACGAACCTGAGCAGGCAGGGAAGGGCGCCGCAGCAGCAGCTGCCGCGACTGCCGCCGGAGCCACAGCCGCCGATGACGACGTGCTGTTCTCCGCGCCTTCGGTCACCGAAAGCGCCAAAGCGGCGGCGGAAGACGCCGCCGATCCGTTGCTCAGCGGCCTGCGCGCCGACGATGGCGAGCTTGAAGCAGAAGCTGCACCCAGCGCGCCGGTGGCTTCGCCTGCACCGACGGTGAAGGCAGAGATCCACGAGCCCGTTGCTGCGCCGATCGCCGCTCAGGCGCCGTCGGTAACGGTGGCGCCGGCCGCACCGGCCTCGGTCAATCAGCACCCGATAAGTGCGCCGGCGCAAGACGCTACGCCGCCGCTGTACTCCTTCGAGATCCCGGAAGAAACGCCTGCGCCTAAGGCGACGCGTCCTGTCGATCCTTATCAGGATGACGATGAGCCGCGCCTCGGCAACTGGCAAGAGCCGGCCGCGCCGCAGCCGCCGGCGCGTTCTCCCTTTGATTTTACCGCCGCACAGCGTGACAGCGTTGACATCGGCAGTTCGAACGGTTTCAGCGCCACCGGCGCCAAACCGCAGCCGGATACGGCGGCAGCCGCTGCTGCGGGCGTTGCGGCGGCGACCTTTATGCCGGCCTTCACGGCGACCAGCGACGGCAATCCGCAGGTTAAGCAGGGCATCGGCCCTGAACTGCCGCGGCCGAACCCGGTGCGCATCCCGACCCGTCGCGAGCTGGCTTCCTACGGCATCAAGCTGCCTTCGCAGCGTGCGGCCGAACAGGAACAGCGGCAGACAGAGGCGGAGCCTCAACAGCTGACGGCGGCGAACCCGCAGGAAGAAGAGGCGCTGCAAGAAGCCGCGCTGCGCCAGGCGTTCGCCGAGCAGCAAAGCCAGCGCTACGGCGAAAGCTACGCGCCGGAGCAGGATGATGAACAGGCTCAGCAGGAGGCCGAGCTGAGCAAAGCGTTCGCCGAGCAACAGAGCCAGCGTTACGGCGAACACCAGCAGGACGACGAAGCGGCGCGGCAAGAGGCTGCGCTGCGTCAGGCATTCGCCGAGCAGCAGCAGGCGCGTTATGGCCAGCAAGAGCCTGCTCCGCAGGCGCCGGCCGCCAGCCCGGTCGATACCCGCAATGCTTTCAGCTTCTCGCCGATGGCGGATCTGGTGGACGATGGCCCGAGCGAGCCGATGTTCACGCTGTCGCCGCAGCTTGAAGAGCGCATTGAACTGGAAAGCGAGCAAGAGGACGACGTGCCGTTCGGTCAGTTTGAGCCTGCGGCGCCGGCTGCTCAACCTCAGCAATCGCACCCTCAGCCGCAGCAATACCAACAGCCGCAGCAGCAACCGTATCAGCAGCCGTCGCAACCGCAATATCAGCAGCCGCAGCAACAGCCGCAGGTGCAGCAGCCTCAGCAGCCTCAGCAACCTCAGGCCGAGCAGCATCCGGCGATGGACAGTTTGATTCACCCGTTCCTGATGCGCAACGATCAGCCGCTGCAGAAACCGACCACGCCGCTGCCGACGCTGGATCTGCTGACAGAAGCGCCGAAAGAGGTGGAGCCGGTCGATTCCTTCGCGCTGGAACAGAAAGCGCGCCTGGTGGAGGCCAGCCTGGCCGATTATCGCGTGAAAGCCGACGTGGTGGACATCCTGCCGGGGCCGGTCATCACCCGCTTCGAGCTGGATCTGGCGCCGGGCGTTAAAGCGGCGCGCATTTCCAACCTGTCGCGCGATCTGGCGCGCTCGCTGTCGACTTCGGCAGTGCGCGTGGTGGAAGTGATCCCCGGTAAGCCTTATGTCGGTCTGGAGCTGCCGAACGCCAAGCGGCAAACGGTATATCTGCGCGAGGTGCTGGATTGCCCGGCTTTCCGTGACAATCCGTCGCCACTGTCCATCGTATTGGGTAAAGACATCTCCGGCGAACCGGTAGTGGCCGATCTGGGCAAAATGCCGCACTTGCTGGTCGCCGGTACCACCGGTTCCGGTAAGTCGGTCGGGGTCAACGCCATGATCCTGAGCATCTTGTATAAGGCCACGCCGAAAGAAGTGCGCTTTATCATGATCGACCCGAAAATGCTGGAGCTGTCGGTTTACGAAGGCATTCCACACCTGTTGACCGACGTGGTCACCGACATGAAAGACGCCGCCAACGCGCTGCGCTGGTGCGTGGGTGAAATGGAACGCCGCTACAAGCTGATGTCAGCTCTGGGCGTGCGTAACCTGGCCGGCTACAACGAGCGCGTCGATCAGGCCGAAGCGATGGGGCGTCCGATCCCGGATCCATTCTGGAAGCCGACCGACAGCATGGACATCACGCCGCCGGTGCTGGAGAAAGAGCCGTACATCGTGGTGATGGTCGACGAATTCGCCGATCTGATCATGACGGTGGGCAAGAAGGTCGAAGAGTTGATCGCTCGCCTGGCGCAGAAAGCGCGTGCGGCGGGTATCCACCTGGTGCTGGCGACCCAGCGTCCGTCGGTGGATGTGATCACCGGCCTTATCAAGGCCAACATCCCGACGCGTATCGCCTTTACCGTGTCGAGCAAGATCGACTCTCGCACCATCCTCGATCAGGGGGGCGCCGAGTCCTTGCTGGGCATGGGTGATATGCTTTATCTGGCGCCGAACTCCTCGATCCCGGTGCGCGTACATGGCGCATTCGTGCGCGATCAGGAAGTGCATGCGGTGGTCAAGGATTGGAAAGCGCGCGAGCGGCCCCAATATAAAGAGGGCATTCTCAGCGGCGGTGAAGACGGCGAGGGCGGTGCCGGCGGCGGTATGGACGGTGACGAAGAGCTGGATCCGCTGTTTGATCAGGCGGTGGATTTCGTGGTGGATAAACGCCGCGCCTCCATCTCCGGCGTACAGCGCCAGTTCCGCATCGGCTATAACCGCGCCGCGCGCATCATCGAACAGATGGAAGCGCAGGGCATCGTCAGCGAGCAGGGGCACAACGGCAACCGCGAGGTGCTGGCGCCGCCGCGGCACGATTGATGGTCGTTTAACCATTGCAACTCAATAAGAAAGGGCCGCTTAAGCGGCCCTTGTGCAAAGAAGCGTAAACCCGTTTCTTCTCGGAACATTGGCCTACCGGCCGTTCGCCGGCTTCGGGTAAAGTAACGGGGTAAAGGGTTGATTTGACCCGCACGGCGCCGCCTTGCGGTTAACGCATTTCATAAGGTATCTGGAATAATGAAAAAACTGTTAGTTGCCTGCTGTCTGCTTTCGGGATTCGCTTCTACCTCCGTGCTGGCCGACGCCGCACAGGATCTGCAAAGTCGCCTGGCGAAGGTGAACAGTTTCCACGCCAGCTTCTCGCAAACCGTGACCAGCGCCGACGGCGCCGCGGTGCAACAGGGTGAAGGCGAGCTGTGGGTGAAGCGGCCGAACCTGTTCAACTGGCACATGACGTCACCCGATGAGAGCGTGCTGGTCTCCGATGGCCAAACCCTGTGGTTCTATAACCCGTTCGTTGAGCAGGTGACGGCGACCTGGCTGAAGAACGCCACCGGCAATACGCCGTTTATGCTGATCACCCGCAACAATGCCAGCGACTGGAAGCAGTACAACGTGAAGCAAAAGGGCGATGATTTCGAGCTGACGCCGAAATCCGCCAGCGGCAACCTGAAGCAGTTCGCCATCAGCGTGACCAACAGCGGCACCATCCGCAGCTTCGCCGCGGTGGAGCAGGACGGCCAGCGCAGCGCTTATACGCTGAAAAGCCAGCAGAACGTCACCGCCGATCCGGCCAAATTCAAATTTACCCCGCCTAAGGGGGTGACGCTGGACGACCAGCGCCAGTGAGGTGCAAGTGAGTAATAATCTGTCGCTCGATTTTTCCCAGAACGAGTTCCAGCCGTTGGCCGCGCGTATGCGGCCGACCACGCTGGCGCAGTATATCGGCCAGCAGCACCTGCTGGCCGCCGGCAAGCCGCTGCCGCGTGCCATCGAGGCCGGGCAGCTGCACTCGATGATTTTATGGGGGCCGCCGGGCACCGGGAAGACGACGCTGGCAGAGCTGATCGGCCGTTATGGTCAGGCGGATGTCGAACGAATTTCCGCCGTGACCTCCGGGATCAAGGAGATCCGCGAGGCGATCGAACGGGCGCGGCAAAACCGCGACGCCGGCCGCCGCACTATTCTGTTCGTCGATGAAGTGCACCGCTTCAACAAAAGTCAGCAGGACGCCTTCCTGCCGCACATTGAAGACGGCACCATCACCTTTATCGGCGCCACTACCGAAAACCCGTCGTTCGAACTGAATTCGGCGCTGCTGTCGCGTGCCCGCGTCTATTTGTTGAAGGCGCTGACCGCCGAAGACATCGGCCAGGTGCTGGATCAGGCGATGAACGACAAGGCGCGCGGTTTTGGCGGCCAGAACGTCGAGCTGCCGGCGGAAACGCGCCGCCTGCTGTCGGAGCTGGTGGGCGGCGATGCGCGCCGGGCGCTGAACAGCCTGGAAATGATGGCGGACATGGCGGAGCTCGACGCCAAAGGCGTACGGGTGCTGACGCCGGAGCTGCTGAAAGAGGTGTCGGGCGAGCGCAGCGCGCGCTTCGACAACAAGGGCGACCGTTATTACGACCTGATTTCCGCGCTGCATAAATCGGTGCGCGGTTCGGCGCCGGACGCCGCGCTGTATTGGTATGCGCGCATCATTACCGCCGGCGGCGATCCGCTCTATGTGGCGCGCCGTCTGTTGGCGATCGCCTCTGAAGACGTGGGCAACGCCGATCCGCGCGGCATGCAGGTGGCGATCGCCGCCTGGGATTGTTTCACCCGCGTGGGGCCGGCGGAGGGCGAACGCGCCATTGCGCAGGCGATCGTCTATCTGGCCTGCGCGCCGAAAAGCAACGCGGTTTACACCGCGTTCAAGGCCGCCATGCGCGACGCCAGGGAGCAGGCCGATTATGACGTGCCGGAGCATTTGCGCAACGCGCCGACCAAGCTGATGAAGGAGATGGGGCTGGGGGCGGAGTACCGTTACGCCCACGACGAACCCAACGCCTACGCCGCCGGCGAGAACTACTTCCCGCCCGAAATGGCCCATACGCGCTACTACCAACCGACCTCGCGCGGGCTGGAAGGGAAAATCGGCGAAAAGTTGGCATGGCTGGCTGAGCAGGATCAAAATAGCCCGACAAAACGCTACCGCTAGCGTGGCCGTTGCGGTAAGGTTAGCGGGTATCACTCTTCTTTTATGCGGCTATAAATCAGCCGCATAGAACAACAACACTTCTTTCAATAACAACAAGCACAGGATTAGCATGCTCGATCCCAATCTGCTGCGTAATGAGCTAGACGCAGTCGCCGTCAAACTGGCTCGCCGAGGCTTTAAACTCGATCTGGATCTGCTGCGTTCGCAGGAAGAACGCCGCAAAGTTCTGCAGGTAGAAACTGAAACGCTGCAAGCGGAACGCAACTCCCGATCGAAATCCATCGGCGCGGCCAAAGCGCGTGGGGAAGACATCGAGCCGCTGCGTCGCGAAGTGAACGAGCTGGGTGACAAGCTGGATGCCGCCAAGGCGGCGCTGGATGCGCTGCAAAGCGAGATCCGCGATTACGCCCTGACGCTGCCTAACCTGCCGGACGACGCGGTGCCGGATGGTAAAGACGACAGCGAAAACCTGGAAGTCACCCGCTGGGGCGAACCGCGCCAGTACGACTTCGCGGTGCGCGATCACGTCGATCTGGGCGAAATGGCCGGCGGGCTGGATTTTGCCGCCGCAGTTAAGCTGACCGGTTCACGCTTCGTGGTGATGAAAGGGCAAATCGCCCGCATGCACCGCGCGCTGTCCCAGTTCATGCTGGATCTGCACACCGAGCAGCATGGCTATCTGGAGGCCTACGTGCCTTATCTGGTCAACCACGCCACGCTGTACGGCACCGGCCAGCTGCCGAAGTTCGGCGAAGATCTGTTCCATACCCGCCCGCTGGAAGAAGAAGCCGACAGCAGCAACTACGCGCTGATCCCAACGGCGGAAGTGCCGCTGACCAACTTGGTGCGCGACGAGATCGTGGAAGAGGAATCTCTGCCGCTGAAGATGACCGCACACACGCCATGCTTCCGTGCGGAAGCCGGTTCTTACGGCCGCGACACCCGTGGTTTGATCCGCATGCACCAGTTCGACAAGGTTGAAATGGTGCAGATCGTCCGTCCGGAAGATTCGATGGATGCCCTGGAAGAGCTGACCGGGCACGCGGAAAAAGTGCTGCAGCTGCTGAACCTGCCTTACCGCAAGGTGCTGCTGTGCACCGGAGACATCGGCTTCGGCGCGTGCAAGACTTACGATCTGGAAGTGTGGCTGCCGGCGCAGAACACCTACCGCGAGATCTCGTCCTGCTCCAACATGTGGGACTTCCAGGCGCGTCGCATGCAGGCGCGCTGCCGCAGCAAGGCCGATAAGAAACCGCGTCTGGTTCACACGCTGAACGGTTCCGGCCTGGCGGTCGGCCGTACGCTGGTGGCGGTGCTGGAAAACTACCAGCAGGCCGACGGCCGCATTCAGGTGCCTGAAGTGCTGCGTCCTTATATGGGCGGCCTGGAATACATCGGTTAAACGGCAAAGCATTTGAAAAAAGCGCCTGCGGGCGCTTTTTTTATGTCGGAAATTCAGTCTGTCGCCAGCGCGTAGGCTTGTTTAATGTAGTCCGCCAGGTGCTTGCTTTTCACTTCGGCGGGCGAGTGGAGCTTGATGTGCCGCCGATACTGGCCGTTGCCCTCGAGCAGGTGATAACGATCTTCCAGGCGGTAGCCCTGGCCGAACTCTACCGTGACGTGGCTGCGGTAGGCGAAAACGCCGCAGAAAAATTGAGTATGCGAGAACATGATGCCGCCGTATTTGACCGATTCGGTGACGCCACTGCCGCTCGCCGCGGCGACCCGGCGTACCTGTTGTACGATCTCCAGCAGCTCGCCGTGCGTGCTGCCGATGTCCGCCAGCAAGGTCTCGACCGCCGCATTATTTGCCTGACTCATCTCGCTTCTCCGTCGTTAAATCCGCTCTGCGCTGAGCATAGCGCTTTTTCAGCCGCTTAGCCGGAAACAAATCGTGCGCTGGAATGATAAGAGGCGATTGACTTTTTTATCGCCAGTGGCATGATGCGCGCACTCTCATTGCGCGTTCGGTCACAATTTCACTATGTCCGCTTACTCCCGCCCGGTGCTCTTATTGCTCTGCGGCCTCTTGCTGCTCACGGTATCCATTGCCGTTTTGAATACGTTAGTGCCGCTTTGGTTAACCCATGCTCAGCTGTCGACCTGGCAAGTGGGTATGGTCAGCTCCTCTTATTTCAGCGGCAACCTGTTGGGCACGTTGGTAGCGGGCAAACTGATCCAGCGCGTTGGCTTCACCCGCAGCTATCATCTCTCTTGTTTGCTGTTCGCCGCCGCGACCGCCGGCATGGTGCTGTCGATCGATTTCTGGAGCTGGCTGGGCTGGCGCTTCTTCGCCGGCGTCGGTTGCGCCTGGATCTGGGTGATCGTGGAGAGCGCGCTTTTGCGCAGCGGCAATTTGAGCAACCGTGGCCAGCTGCTGGCGGCCTATATGATTGTCTATTACCTCGGTACGGTGACCGGCCAGTTACTGTTGAGCATGACCTCGACCGAATTGCTGCACGTGGTGCCGTGGGTGACCGCCATCGTGATCAGCGCCATGCTGCCGATGCTGTTCGCGCGGGTCAACCGCCATGAAGACGAGCCGCAGCAGGCAGCGGTGTGGACAATGTTGAGACGCCGCAGCGCGCGCCTCGGCATCAACGGCTGCATCATCTCCGGCATCGTGCTCGGTTCGCTGTACGGCCTGATGCCGCTGTACCTCTCTCATCAGGGCATGAGCGACGCCAACGTCGGTTACTGGATGGCGCTGCTGGTCAGCTCCGGCATCGTCGGCCAATGGCCGGTCGGGCGTCTGGCCGATCGTTACGGGCGCCTGCTGGTGCTGCGCATTCAGGTGTTCGTAGTGATCCTCGCCAGCGTGGCGATGCTTGGCAACTACGCCATGGCGCCTTCGCTGTTCATCCTCGGCTGCGCCGGTTTTACCCTGTACCCGGTGGCGATGTCCTGGGCCTGCGAGAAGGCGCTGCCGCACGAACTGGTGGCGATGAACCAGGCGCTGCTGATGAGCTACACCATCGGCAGCCTGCTGGGCCCATCAATGACGGCGCTGCTGATGCAAAACTACTCCGATCGCGTGCTGTTCGTGATGATCGCCGCCGTGGCGCTGGTTTACCTGCTGATGCTGCTGAAGAAGCAGAAGCCGGATCGCCATCACACGCCGTTCGCCGCCGCCTGAGCATAAAAAAACCGGCCATGAGCCGGTTTTTTCTTTGGCGCTGCGTCAGTCAGTAGATCACTTTGTGGCCGTAGCTTTCCAGGATGCCTTTGACGCGGTCCATGGTCTCGGCCTTCGGCGGATGCACGCCGTCCAGTTTGTACTCTTCCCCCATCGCTATCCATTTGTGCTTGCCCAGCTCGTGGTAAGGCAGCAGCTCGATTTTCTCGATGTTGGTCATGTCTTTGGTGAACTCGCCCAGCAGGTGCGCCGATTTATCGTCGTCTGACCAACCCGGCACCACCACGTAACGGATCCAGGTGCGCTGGTTGCGTTTCGCCAGGTAGCGGGCGAATTCCAGCGTGCGATGGTTGGAAACGCCGACCAGATTCTGGTGGATCTCATCGTTCATCTGTTTCAGATCCAGCATCACCAGATCGGTAGTGTCCAGCAGCTCGTCGATCACCGGATCGTAGCGGCGCACGAAGCCGTTGGTATCCAGGCAGGTATTGATGCCTTCGGCGTGGCAGGCGCGGAACCAGTCGCGCACGAATTCAGCCTGCAGGATCGCTTCGCCGCCGGATGCGGTCACGCCGCCGCCGGAAGCGTTCATGAAGTGGCGGTAGGCCACCGCGTCTTTCATCAGCTCTTCGACGGTCACTTCTTTGCCGCCGTGGGTATCCCAGGTGTCGCGGTTATGGCAATAGAGGCAGCGCATCAGGCAGCCCTGGAAGAAGACGATAAAGCGGATCCCTGGCCCGTCGACGGTGCCGCAGGATTCGAAGGAGTGGATGCGACCAGTTACTGACATTGCGGGGTTTTCTCCAATATTGACTGTCAAACGCAGTCTAAAAATAGGCGCGTGGCCGCCGGCCAGGTATCTGCGATGCAGTGGCGGAGTGAGCCCGCCACCGGGGGTAATGATGCCTGTCGGCCGGTCAGTTGCCGGATAATTGTTTTGCCGGCTATCCATTCAGTATAGATGTCCGGCAAAACAGACTCGTACAGAGTCAGGGGAGAGCGGTGGGAGAAAAGGGCCGGCAGAACCGGCCCTGACGTTGCTACCGGGCGGTTTCCCGCCCGGCTGGCGCATTACATCGTTTGAGTGAAGGTACGAGTAATGACGTCCTGCTGTTGCTCTTTGGTCAGCGAGTTGAAGCGCACGGCGTAACCGGAGACGCGGATGGTCAGCTGAGGGTATTTCTCAGGGTTTTCCATCGCGTCCAGCAGCATTTCGCGGTTCATTACGTTGACGTTCAGGTGCTGGCCGCCTTCGATGGAGGCTTCATGGTGGAAGTAACCATCCATCAGGCCCGCCAGGTTGGCTTTACGCACGTCGTCGTCTTTACCCAGCGCGTTAGGCACGATGGAGAAGGTGTAGGAGATCCCGTCTTTCGCGTAGGCAAACGGCAGTTTGGCTACCGAGGTCAGGGAGGCGACTGCGCCTTTCTGGTCGCGGCCGTGCATCGGGTTGGCACCTGGGCCGAACGGTGCGCCGGCGCGGCGGCCATCCGGGGTGTTACCGGTTTTCTTACCGTACACCACGTTGGAGGTGATGGTCAGTACGGACTGGGTCGGTACCGCGTTGCGGTAGGTGCGCAGTTTCTGAATTTTCTTCATGAAACGTTCCACCAGGTCGCAGGCGATGTCATCGACGCGGGCGTCGTTGTTACCGAACTGTGGATACTCGCCTTCCACTTTGAAGTCGATAGCCAGGCCGTCTTCGTCGCGAATGGTGGTGACTTTCGCGTACTTGATGGCGGACAGGGAGTCGGCTGCAACGGACAGACCGGCAATGCCGCAAGCCATCGTGCGATAAACGTCACGGTCATGCAGCGCCATCAGCGCAGCTTCGTAGCTGTACTTGTCGTGCATGTAGTGAATGATGTTCAGCGCGGTCACGTACTGCTTGGCCAGCCAATCCATAAAGTGGTCCATGCGGGCCATGACTTTGTCATAGTCCAGCACTTCGTCCATCATCGGCGCTTCTTTCGGGCCGACCTGCATTTTCAGTTTCTCGTCAACGCCGCCGTTGATGGCGTAAAGCATGGTTTTCGCCAGGTTGGCGCGGGCGCCGAAGAACTGCATTTGCTTACCGACGATCATCGGGCTGACGCAACAGGCGATGGCGTAGTCATCGTTGTTGAAGTCAGGACGCATCAGGTCGTCGTTTTCGTACTGTACGGAAGAGGTGTCGATGGACACTTTCGCCGCGAATTTCTTGAAGTTCAGCGGCAGCTTCTCAGACCACAGGATGGTCATGTTCGGCTCCGGAGACGGCCCCATGGTGTACAGGGTGTTCAGGAAGCGGAAGCTGTTTTTGGTGACCAGGGTACGGCCGTCGACGCCCATACCGGCCAGGGATTCGGTCGCCCAGATTGGGTCGCCGGAGAACAGTTCATCGTACTCAGGGGTACGCAGGAAGCGCACCATACGCAGTTTCATCACCAGGTGGTCGATCAGTTCCTGCGCTTGCTCTTCGGTCAGTTTGCCCGCCTTGATGTCACGCTCGATGAACACGTCGAGGAAGGTGGACACGCGGCCGAAGGACATGGCGGCGCCGTTCTGGGATTTCACCGCGGCCAGGTAGGCGAAGTAGGTCCACTGCACCGCTTCTTGGGCGCTGGTGGCCGGGCCGGAGATGTCGTAACCGTATTTGGCGGCCATCTCTTTGATCTGAGCCAGCGCGCGATGCTGTTCAGCGATCTCTTCGCGCAGCTGGATGGTCATTTCCAGGTCTTCGCCGTTTTCCAGTTTTTCCTGCAGCGATTTGAACTGGTTCAGCTTGTCGGCCATCAGGAAGTCGATGCCGTACAGCGCCACGCGGCGGTAGTCGCCGATGATGCGGCCACGGCCGTAAGCGTCTGGCAGACCGGTCAGCACGCCGGATTTACGGCAGTTCAGGATGTCTTTGGTGTAAACGTCGAATACGCCCTGGTTGTGGGTTTTACGGTATTCGGTGAACACTTTTTTCAGCTGCGGATCCAGTTCGCGGCCGTACACTTTGCACGAACCTTCGACCATTTTGATGCCGCCGAACGGGATCAGCGCGCGTTTCAGAGGGGCGTCGGTCTGCAGACCCACGATGGTTTCCAGCTCTTTGGCGATGTAACCCGCGTCGTGAGAAACGATGGTTGAAGCAACGTTGGTGTCGAAATCAACCGGCGCATGAGTGCGGTTTTCCAGTTTGATCCCTTCCATAACCTTGTCCCACAAGGTGGTGGTGGCTTGAGTTGCGCCAGCCAGGAAGGATTCGTCACCTTCATAAGGCGTGTAGTTTTTCTGGATGAAGTCACGAACGTTGACTTCATTCTGCCAGTCACCCTTGCTGAAACCTTCCCAAGCGTTGGCTAATTTCTCGTTAAGTTCGGTCATTGTACACCTACCTTTGATTGTGGATTTCTAACTCTGCGCGCGGTAACTCACAGCTTAGTGCTGTTCGCGGCCCCCGCGCAGATAAATTACCCAGTAAGTCAACCCAACCAGCAGACCGCCGCCGATGATGTTACCAATGGTGACCGGAATCAGGTTGTCGATGATGAAGTTGCTTACTGTCAGATGAGCGAATTGCTCAGGTACCGCCCCTACGGCTTGCCAGAATTCCGGCGTGGCGAAGTGTTTGACCACGATGCCCATAGGGATCATAAACATGTTGGCGATGCTGTGTTCGAAGCCGCTGGCGACAAACATACCGACCGGCAGCACCATGGCGAGCATCTTGTCGGTCAGGGTACGGCCGGAGTAGCTCATCCAGACCGCCAGGCAGACCATCAGGTTAGCCAGAATGCCGAGGCAGACGGCTTCGATAAAGGTGTGATGCAGCTTGTGGTCCGCGGTTTGCAGAACATTCAGGCCCCACTGGCCGTTGGCGACCATATACTCGCCAGAGAACCAGATCAGCGCCACGAAGAACAGCGCGCCGACCAGGTTGCCGAGATAAACGTTCAGCCAGTTGGCGCCCAGTTGGCCCCAGCTGATGCGGCCGCTGGCCTTGGCGATGACGATAAGCACGGTAGAGGTGAACAGGTCGGCGCCCGACACCACCACCAGCATTAACCCGAGAGAGAAACAGATGCCGCCGACCAGTTTCGCCAGCCCGAAAGGCACGCCGGCAGTGCCGGTGGTCGCCGTGATGTAGAAAACGAAGGCAATGGAAATGAAGACACCGGCGGTGATCGCCAAATAAAACGTTTTCAGCGGATGTTTGGTGGCTTTATACACGCCGGCATCTTCAGCGATTTTCGCCGTTGCCGCAGGTAAAATCAGATCGAATGGGCTGTCAGTTTTCAAACTAACTCTCGCTCTTAAGGGTTAAAACAACGCAATGAGATACTAGCAAAGCAGTATAGGGGAAAATTTGATTTGGATCATAAGGCGGGGAAGTAGAGCGCCAAAATGGCATGCTTTCCGTGTGGTTTTTGTGTTTAATTTATTGAATTTAAACAAAAAACATTTTTTTAATGTTTGCAATTTTTTTTGAATTCACCCGGTGTGCCGAGGGTGTCAAAGTTAAATTTTTAGGCGTTTTGTCGCCGTTCGCCGCTGAAAGTTTAATTATCGGTTAATTATTATTTCACCGTCCGGCAACAATCGCCGGTTTATTTATTCTTATGCTCGTTTAACCGCCTATTTTCCTGCGGGAAAATAAAACAGAATGCGTTGAAATAAACCGCAAAATGAAAACGCCGCAGCGGAGTGCGGCGTTTGACCGGGGAGGGTACCCCAAAAGTGGCGGTACCCCCAATGGCGATTAGGCCTTGGCCCAGTGACGGCGCTTGGCCGCCTGCAGCTTCTCGTAGGCCGCCAGCAGCGCCTGATGGGCCGGCAACGCCTTCAGATCGGCATCGACGGCGAACAGCCCGTTGAAGCGCTCTTCACCGCTGATGGCGGCCGAGGCCGCGTCCACCGCTTCCTGGCCGTACATTTTCACGAACGCGGTATAGTATTGCGCCGCTTCGCGCTCAGGCTCCTGCGCCAGCAGCAACAGCGTTTGCAGGCAACGGTAGTAGTTGCTGCGCGCCGGGCTCAGCACCGAGGCGTTGAAGTCCTGCGTCCACTCGGTCCAAATCAGCGCCTGATCCAGATCGCCGCCCGCCAGCGCCAGCATCGACTTCAGCTCGCCCACGCGCAGGGTATACCAGGCGTTGTCTTTGCCGCTGGCAATGCCCAGCAGTTCGCGTACGCGGGTGAAATCGTCCAGCCCTTCGTCGTCCAACTGCTCGATCAGCGCCAGGTATTCTTCCGGCTCCCACTCGCTGCCCGGCAACGCCAGCAGCGTATCGCGCAGGTGCGCGCCCATGCTGTTGTTGGCCAGCAGCAGGTCTTCCGCCGGGTAGATATCGGACATGCCCGGCACGATGATGCGGCAAGCGTAGACGCCCAGGTGTTCGTAGTCGGCGATGTACACTTCCGCGTCTTCTTTGTCGAAGATGCTCATCAGGGTGGCGAACTCTTCCTGCGTGCTGCCGCTGAAGTTCCAGTCAACGAACGGATAGTCCGCGTCCTGCTTGAACAGATCCCACGAGATCAGGCCGCTGGAGTCGATGAAGTGCGTTTCCAGGTTGGTGTGTTCCGCCACTTCTTCGTCATCGAAGGTCGGCGCGGTGAACACGTCGAGATCTTTCAGGCTGCGGCCCTGCAGCAGTTCGGTCACCGTACGCTCCAGCGCCACGCCGAAGTCCGGGTGCGCGCCGAACGAGGCGAAGCAGGTGCCGTTGGCCGGGTTGAACAGCACCACGCAGATCACCGGATAGTTGCCGCCCAGCGAGGCGTCGTAGGAGAGGATCGGGAAACCTTCCTCTTCCAGCTTGGCGATGGCTTCCACCACGCCCGGGTAGCGGTTCAGCACCTCGTCCGGGATCGCCGGCAGGCTGATGGATTCGGCGATAATGCGGTTTTTCACATAGCGCTCGAACACTTCCGACAGGCCCTGCACGCGCGCTTCGTTGGCGGTGTTGCCGGCGGACATGCCGTTGGAAACATACAGGTTGCCGATGATGTTCATCGGAATGTATACCGTTTGCTGATCGGACTGACGGGTGAACGGCAGCGCGCAGATGCCGCGATCGGCATTGCCGGACTGCAGATCGACAAGATCGCTGGCGCTCAGCTCTTGTTGCGGATCGTAGAAGGCGTGCAGACGCTCGTCGAGGATGCCGGCCGGCAGCGCATCGTCCGCCGGGATCGGGAACCATTTCTCATTCGGGTAGTGCACGAAGTCGCCTTCGGCGATCTGCTTGCCCAGATAGAAATCGGCGAAGAAGTAGTTGGTGGACAGGCGCTCGAAATATTCACCCAGCGCAGAGGCCAACGCGGCTTTTTTGCTGGCGCCTTTGCCGTTGGTGAAGCACAGCGGGCAATCGCGATCGCGAATGTGCACCGACCATACGTGCGGCACCGGGTTCAGCCAGGAGGCTTCTTCGATGTTGAAACCGAGATCGCTCAGTTTCTGCTGGAAACGGGCGATGGAATCTTCCAGGGCGGCGTCTTTACCGGGGATAAAAGTTTGCGTCATTGTCTTCACTTTTTGCGCGTACTAAAAACGCGCAATGATACGGGGTTTTACGCTGGAGCTCCACGTATTCCTAAAGCGGCGGCAAAGTCACAGTTTTTTTAAGGATAAAGGCCATAATTCAGCGAGTTATCTGTCACGGAGAAATCTAATGAAATCAGTGAAACTCAGCGTGTTAACCCTTTTGTTGACCGGCGTCAGCGCCTCGGCGCTGGCGCTGCCCAACATCACCCTGCTGGCGACCGGCGGCACCATCGCCGGCGGCGGCGATTCGGCGACGAAATCCAACTATACCGCGGGCAAACTGGGCGTCGAGGCGCTGGTCGATGCGGTGCCGGCGCTGAAGAACATCGCCAACGTGCAGGGGGAGCAGGTGGTTAACATCGGCTCGCAGGACATGAACGATCAGGTCTGGCTGACGTTGGCGAAGAAAATTGACGCCGACTGCGGCAAAACCGACGGCTTCGTCATCACCCACGGCACCGATACGCTGGAAGAGACGGCCTATTTCCTCGATCTGACGGTGAAGTGCGACAAGCCGGTAGTGCTGGTCGGGGCGATGCGGCCGGCGACGGCGATGAGCGCCGACGGCCCGTTCAACCTGTATAACGCGGTGGTGACGGCGGCGGATCCGCAATCGGCCAACCGCGGGGTGCTGGTGGCGATGAATGACAGCGTGCTGGACGCACGAGATGTCACCAAAACCAGCACCACCGCCGTGCAGACCTTCCAGTCGCCGAACTTCGGCCCGCTCGGGTATATCCACAACGGCAAGATCGATTATCAGCGTTCGCCGCAGCGCAAGCACACCCGGGAGACGCCGTTCGACGTCAGCAAGCTGAACGAACTGCCGAAGGTCGGCATCGTCTACAACTACGCCAATGCCTCCGATGCGCCGGTCAAGGCGCTGATCGCCGAAGGGTACCAGGGCATCGTCAGCGCCGGGGTCGGCAACGGCAACCTGTATAAAACCGTGTTCGACACCCTGGCGACGGCGGCGCACAGCGGCGTGGCGGTGGTGCGTTCTTCGCGCGTGCCGACCGGCACCACCACCGAGGATGCGGAAGTGGACGACGCCAAGTACGGCTTCGTGGCCGCCGGCACGCTGAATCCGCAAAAGGCGCGCATTCTGCTGCAGCTGGCGTTGACGCAAACGAAAGATGCGAAGCAGATCCAGCAAATGTTCAATCAGTACTGATCGTTTTCTCTCCTGCGGGGGCCGTCCGGGCTCCCGCAGCCATCTCGGCTGAATACAGCATAAAACACCGCGTTAACCCGCTGAATTTCCCCATGTCGTAGGGTTTTATAGTCCAAAAAAACGCGACGACCGCAGAGCCTGTCATCACCCGGTGCGCCTGTTTGCCGCCGGCGGGCGAATAAGCGTTGCAGCCATGGGGCGTGAGTGATAAAACCGGAGGGTTGGTTAACGCGAGCGTTAACTTCGGGCGTCTTTTCGACAGGTCGCTTTTCTGCGGCGAACAGTGAATGTGGTGAGGGGAAATGACTCAGGTTTATAATTTTAGCTCTGGCCCGGCGATGCTGCCGGTGGAAGTGTTGCGTCGTGCGGAACAGGAACTGTGCAACTGGCACGGCCTGGGAACGTCAGTGATGGAGATCAGTCACCGCAGCAAAGAATTCATCGCCGTTGCCGAGCAGGCGGAACAGGATCTGCGCGATCTGCTGAAAGTCCCCTCCAACTATAAAGTGCTGTTTTGCCATGGTGGCGCGCGCGCGCAATTCGCCGCGCTGCCGCTGAACCTGCTGGGCGACAAGGCTACCGCCGACTATATCGACGGCGGCTATTGGGCGCACAGCGCCATCAAGGAAGCGGAAAAGTATTGCGCTCCGAACGTCATCGACGTGAAAACCCGCATCGACGGCCTGAGCGGCATCAAGCCGATGAAAGAGTGGCAGCTGAGCAACGACGCGGCTTACGTGCACTATTGCCCGAATGAGACCATCGACGGCGTGGCCATCGATGAAACGCCGGACTTCGGCGACAAAGTGGTGATCGGCGATTACTCCTCGACCATCCTGTCCCGCCCGCTCGACGTCAGCCGCTTCGGCGTGATTTACGCCGGCGCGCAGAAAAATATCGGCCCGGCCGGCCTGACGCTGGTGATCGTGCGTGACGATCTGTTGGGCAAGGCGCGTAAAGAAGTGCCGTCGATCCTCGATTACACCGTGTTGGCCGAGAACGATTCGATGTTCAACACCCCGCCGACCTTCGCCTGGTACCTGTCCGGGCTGGTGTTCAAATGGCTGAAAGAACAGGGCGGCCTGGTGGAGATGCAAAAACGCAATCAGGCCAAGGCCGAGTTGCTGTATGCGACCATCGATAAATCCGACTTCTACCGCAGCCAGGTTGCCATCGCCAACCGCTCGTGGATGAACGTGCCGTTCCAGCTGGCCGATGCAGCGCTGGATAAGGTGTTCCTCAGCGAAGCCGAGGCCATCGGCCTGCAGGCGCTGAAAGGCCACCGGGTAGTTGGCGGCATGCGCGCTTCTATTTACAATGCGATGCCGCTGGCCGGCGTACAGGCGCTGACCGACTTTATGACCGATTTCGAGCGTCGTCACGGTTGATCCCGTCAGCTCGCCGGGCGCGGGCTGACCAGGCTGTTGTCCTTTTGCATTAAAGCGGCTCCGGCATTATTCCGGAGCCGTTTCGTTTATCAGAATTGGAGAGTTTTGTTCACATGGTGGATTCCCTGACGTTACAACCGGTCGCCCTGGTCAATGGCACCGTCAACTTACCCGGCTCCAAGAGCGTTTCCAACCGTGCTCTGCTGCTGGCTGCGCTGGCGAAAGGCACGACCCGGCTGACCAACCTGCTGGACAGCGACGACGTGCGTCATATGCTGAATGCGCTGCAGGCGTTGGGCGTGAACTACCGGCTTTCCGCCGACCGCATCGTGTGTGAAGTCACCGGCGTGGCCGGGCCGCTGGTGGCCGACCAGCCGCTGGAACTGTTCCTCGGCAACGCCGGCACCGCGATGCGCCCACTGGCGGCGGCGCTGTGCCTCGGCGAAGGCGACGTGGTGCTGACCGGGGAACCCCGCATGAAAGAACGTCCGATCGGCCATTTGGTGGACGCGTTGCGCCAGGGTGGGGCGCAGATTGATTACCTCGAACAGACCGATTATCCGCCGATTCGCCTGCGCGGCGGCTTCCAGGGCGGCGACGTCACCGTTGACGGCAGCGTCTCCAGCCAGTTCCTGACCGCGTTGCTGATGACCGCGCCGCTGGCGCCGCAGGATACGCAGATCCACATCAAGGGCGAGTTGGTTTCCAAGCCGTACATCGACATCACGCTGCACCTGATGCGCACCTTCGGCGTATCGGTGAGCCACGACAATTACCGGGTGTTCCACATTCAGGGGCGCCAGACGTATATCGCGCCGGGCGACTATCTGGTTGAAGGCGACGCTTCTTCCGCGTCCTACTTCCTGGCGGCGGCGGCGATCAAAGGCGGCACCGTGCGCGTGACCGGCATCGGCCGCAAAAGCGTGCAGGGTGACACCAAATTCGCCGATGTGTTGGAGAAGATGGGGGCGCGCATCACCTGGGGCGACGATTTCATCGAGTGCAGCCGCGGTGAACTGCGCGGCATCGATATGGACATGAACCACATTCCGGATGCGGCGATGACCATCGCCACCGCAGCGCTGTTCGCCGAGGGGCCGACCACCATCCGCAATATCTACAACTGGCGGGTGAAGGAGACTGACCGTCTGGCGGCGATGGCCACCGAGCTGCGTAAAGTGGGGGCGGAAGTGGACGAGGGCGAAGACTACATTCACGTCATGCCGCCGGCCAAACTGCAGTTCGCCGAGATCGGCACCTACAACGATCACCGCATGGCGATGTGCTTCTCGCTGGTGGCGTTGTCGGATACCCCGGTGACGATCCTCGATCCGAAGTGCACCGCGAAAACCTTCCCGGACTATTTCGAACAGCTGGCGCGCATCAGCCAGCCGGCGTAACCGTCAGATCATTTCTTTTAAGGCCCCTTTGCGGGCCTTTATCGTTTTTAACCCCCGGCGACCGGCGTTTCTTCTATACTTTTTCGCGGTTGTGCGCTTATTTTCAACAACCGGACAGTTCCAGGGTAACAGATCGCCGTAGGGCAGCGTATAATACGCCACCGTATTTGCCCCTGATTGGGCAGGTGACAGAGCGCCCGGGCTTCGAGTCGAAGCGCGCCGTGTCTCTGTGAGGTTTTCTACCTGAAGGAGAGAGAAATGACGGCTACAGCCCCGGTGATAACCGTTGATGGACCAAGTGGCGCAGGCAAAGGCACGCTGTGTAAAGCGTTGGCCGAGTCCCTTGGTTGGCGTTTGCTGGATTCCGGCGCGATCTATCGCGTGCTGGCGCTGGCGGCGTTGCATCATCAGGTGGATATCACTTCTGAGGAAGCGCTGGTTCCGCTGGCCGCACATCTCGATGTTCGCTTCGTTGCCCAGGACGGCAAGCTGCAAGTGATTTTGGAAGGTGAGGACGTCAGCAATGAGATCCGCACCGAAACCGTCGGTAACACCGCGTCGCAAGCGGCGGCGTTTCCGCGCGTGCGCGAGGCGCTGCTGCGCCGCCAGCGCGCGTTTCGCGAGGCACCCGGCCTGATTGCCGATGGCCGCGACATGGGCACGGTGGTGTTCCCGGACGCGCCGGTCAAGATTTTCCTCGACGCCAGCTCGGAGGAGCGCGCGCACCGCCGCATGCTGCAGTTGCAGGAAAAGGGCTTTAATGTTAACTTTGAACGTCTTTTAGCCGAGATAAAGGAACGGGACGACCGTGACCGTAATCGGCCTATCGCGCCTCTGGTGCCCGCTTCTGACGCCCTCGTACTGGATTCTACCAGCATGTCGATCGAAGAAGTGATCCGGCAGGCGTTGACGTATGCACAGAAAGTGTTGGCGTTGCCGCAGCAATAAGCGCGGCGGCGCTATTGGCTTTTTGTCATATTTGTCATAGCGGTATCGCAATATATCGGGTAAAATTTTACCCCTGTAACCTTAAACCCTGTCGGCATGGAGCCAATGGCGGGGTATGTGAAACAACCCCATTCGGCGGGACGCTAAATGGACGTTAAACTAAAGAACCCTGAAGATTAACAACATGACTGAATCTTTCGCTCAACTCTTTGAAGAATCCTTAAAAGAAATCGAAACCCGCCCGGGTTCCATCGTTCGTGGCGTCGTTGTTGCTATCGACAAAGATATCGTACTGGTTGACGCCGGTCTGAAATCTGAGTCTGCCATCCCGGCTGAGCAATTCAAAAACGCCCAGGGCGAGCTGGAAATCCAGGTTGGTGACGAAGTTGACGTTGCTCTGGATGCTGTTGAAGACGGCTTCGGTGAAACCCTGCTGTCCCGTGAGAAAGCTAAGCGTCACGAAGCTTGGATCACGCTGGAAAAAGCCTACGAAGAAGCTGAGACTGTAACCGGTGTTATCAACGGCAAAGTGAAGGGTGGCTTCACCGTCGAGCTGAACGGCATCCGCGCGTTCCTGCCAGGTTCCCTGGTTGACGTGCGTCCGGTACGTGACACTCTGCACCTGGAAGGCAAAGAGCTTGAGTTCAAAGTCATCAAGCTGGATCAGAAGCGCAACAACGTTGTCGTTTCTCGCCGTGCGGTTATCGAATCCGAGAACAGCGCTGAGCGCGATCAACTGCTGGAAAACCTGCAGGAAGGCATGGAAGTTAAAGGTATCGTTAAGAACCTCACTGACTACGGTGCATTCGTTGATCTGGGCGGCGTAGACGGCCTGCTGCACATCACTGACATGGCTTGGAAACGCGTTAAGCATCCAAGCGAAATCGTCAACGTTGGCGATGAAATCACTGTTAAAGTGCTGAAGTTCGACCGCGAGCGTACTCGTGTATCCCTGGGCCTGAAACAGCTGGGCGAAGATCCATGGGTTGCTATCGCGAAACGTTACCCAGAAGGCACCAAGCTGACTGGCCGTGTAACCAACCTGACTGATTACGGCTGCTTCGTAGAAATCGAAGAAGGCGTTGAAGGTCTGGTACACGTTTCTGAAATGGATTGGACCAACAAAAACATCCATCCGTCCAAAGTTGTTAACGTGGGCGACGTAGTGGAAGTGATGGTTCTGGACATCGATGAAGAACGTCGTCGTATCTCCCTGGGCCTGAAGCAGTGCAAATCCAACCCATGGCAGCAGTTCGCAGAGACCCACAACAAGGGCGACCGCGTTGAAGGTAAAATCAAGTCTATCACTGACTTCGGTATCTTCATCGGCCTGGACGGCGGCATCGACGGCCTGGTTCACCTGTCTGACATCTCCTGGAACGTTGCAGGCGAAGAAGCAGTACGTGAATACAAGAAAGGCGACGAAATCGCTGCGGTTGTTCTGCAAGTTGACGCAGAGCGCGAGCGTATCTCCCTGGGCGTGAAGCAACTGGCTGAAGACCCGTTCAATAACTACCTGTCTATGAACAAGAAAGGTGCTATTGTTACTGGTAAAGTCACTGCAGTTGACGCCAAAGGTGCTACAGTTGAATTGGCAGGCGGCGTAGAAGGTTACCTGCGTGCATCTGAAGCCTCTCGCGACCGCATTGAAGATGCAACTCTGGTTCTGAACGTAGGTGACGAAGTTGAAGCTAAATTCACCGGCGTTGACCGTAAGAACCGCGTTGTAAGCCTGTCCGTACGTGCTAAGGACGAAGCTGACGAGAAAGACGCCATCGCAACTGTTAACAACAAACAGGAAGAAGGCAACTTCTCTAACGCAATGGCTGAAGCTTTCAAAGCGGCTAAAGGCGAGTAATGACGGGGGGCGGTCTCTGACCGCCCCGATACGGTAGTTTAGCTGCAAAGCTTGGAGGTACTATGACCAAGTCTGAACTTATTGAAAGACTTGCTGGCCAGCAATCTCATATTCCGGCGAAGGCCGTTGAGGATGCAGTGAAAGAGATGCTTGAGCACATGGCCGCTACGCTGGCCGAGGGCGAACGCATTGAGATCCGCGGATTCGGCAGTTTTTCTCTTCACTACCGTGCCCCGCGTGTAGGCCGCAATCCGAAAACCGGTGACAAAGTTGAGCTGGACGGCAAGTACGTTCCTCACTTCAAACCAGGCAAAGAGTTGCGTGACCGCGCCAATATCTATGGCTAGTCGCTGACTGCTCATAGCGTTGTTGCTTGAAAAGAATATAAAACGGTGCCTGTAAGGCGCCGTTTTTTTCGCCTGCAATTCTCCGCGATACGCTCGTGAGTTGCGTACTGCGCCGCATTGACGATGTGGCTCCTGCATAGATCTCTCTTATCCTGCCATGTTCAGCGCATCTTCGTTAAAGCCCGCTGGCGGCGACGTGTCGCCTGAATGATCCTGCTTGCTTGCCGTGACGCGTCTTTGCTCATGGCGGAGCCGATGGGAGAAAAGCGATCAAAATTTCGCTGGATCTGGCGATATTCGCCGTTATCTGCGGCATCCTGCCGCTGTTGGTTTTACCGCAATTGCCTGAGCAATGGCAGCTGTGGCCGCTCTTGCTTGTTGTCTGTTTACTGCTGCGCACGCGCAGGCCACTCTGCCGTTATTTGGCCTGCCTGGGGTTGGGGTTCGCGTGGGCGGTTTTCAACGCCGGAAGCCTGATCGGGCAAATGGAGCGTTTGAGCCGCGGGCCGGAAGTGACGGCGGTGGTGCAGGTAAGCAGCATCGCGTTGAATCCGGCCGCCAGCAAGCAGACGCTGATGCGTATCGAGCGGATCGATGGCCATTGGCTGGCGCCTGCATTGACGTTTACCACGCTATGGGCTCCGGAACAGCAGCGGCTGTGCGCCGGGCAGCGTTGGCAATTGAAACTGCGCTTGCGGCCGGTGCACGGCAAGCTCAATGAAGGGGGCTTCGACAGCCAACGTTGGGCGATCGCACAGCGCCAGCCGTTGACGGGCCTGGTCAGGCAGGCCCGTTTGTTGGATGGCGATTGTAGCCTGCGTCAGCGCATAATCAGCCATGCGGAAACCAACATCGGTGAGCTGCGTTACAAGGCGGTATTGCTGGCGCTGGCGTTTGGGGAGCGAACCGCGCTGGAACAGCCTTTACGCACGCTGATGCTGAAAACCGGCATTGCGCACTTAATGGCTATTTCAGGGCTTCATGTGGCGATGGTCGCCATTTTGTTCTGGGCTGCGCTGCGGGCGCTGCAGTTTTTTCTTCCCTCCCATCTGATTGGCTATCGTTTTCCCCTGGTCGCGGGCTGGGTGGCGACGCTGATCTATGTCTGGTTGGTGGGTGCCCAGCCGCCGGCGGTGCGTACCGTGTTGGCCATGACATTGTGGATGTTGCTGCGCCTGCGCGGCGTTCATTGTTCTTCCTGGCAGGTGTGGCTATGGTGTATCGGGCTGATTTTGCTGTGCGATCCGCTGGCGGTATTGTCAGACAGTTTCTGGCTATCGGTGCTGGCGGTAGGTTGCCTGATTTTTTGGTTTGAATGGGCGCCGCTCGGTGAGCGATTCCGGTCGGCCTGGTATTGGGCGCCGGTGCGCTGGCTGCATATTCAGCTCGGCATGACGCTGCTGCTGGTGCCGATGCAGGCCGCGCTGTTTCTGGGCCTGACGTTGACCTCGCTACCCGCCAATCTGTGGGCGGTACCTATTGTCTCATTGGTGACGGTGCCGCTGATTTTGCTGGCGGTGATATTTGGCTTCTTTCCCTCGTTAAGCTACGGGCTATGGTGGCTGGCGGACGTAACGCTGCACTGGGTGTTTGTGCCGCTGCATTACCTGCAACGCGGTTGGGTGGATCTGGGGGCCGCCTCGCTGCTGGCCAGCGCGGCGGGGTGGCTCATCGTCGTCTGTTGGCGCTTTCATTGGTGGTGGCGTTATGCACCGGGGCTGGCGACGATAGCGATATGCTGTGTGCTGTGGAGGGAAAAAGAGCCGGGATACCGCTGGCGAGTCGATATGCTCGATGTCGGGCACGGATTGGCGGTGGTCATTGAGCGAAACGGCAAGGGAATACTGTACGATACCGGCGATCGTTGGCCGGGCGGCAGCGCCGCCGAACGGCATATTTTGCCAATGTTGAACTGGCGGGGGATTGAATTGGAACAGATCATTATCAGCCATGATCATCTCGATCATACCGGTGGCCTGCCGACGGTGCGACGGGCGTTTCCAGGGGCTACGATACGCAGCCCGATGCGAGGGGAGGGGCACTTGCCCTGCGTCGCCGGTGAGCGCTGGCGCTGGCAGGGGTTGCAATTCGAAGTGCTGTGGCCGCCGAAAACGCGTAAAAGGCCGGTCAATGACGACTCCTGCGTGATCCGTATCGACGACGGGAAACACAGCCTGCTGCTTACCGGCGACGCGGAAAAAAAGGCGGAGGCGCAGCTGCTCCGATTGCGGCGCGATCGCTTGGCGGCGACGGTGTTGCAGGTGGGGCATCATGGCAGCCGAACCTCTTCCACGCCGCCGTTTCTGCGCGCGGTTAATCCTCAGGCGGCATTGGCGTCAGCATCTCGTTACAACAAATGGCGTTTGCCGGCGCGTAAAGTGGTCGCCAGATACCGGGCAAATGGCATTATATGGCGCGATACGACGCGCTCCGGCCAGTTATCGGTACTTTTTTTCGACAACGATTGGCAAATTAAAGGCTTTCGCGAACAATTAATGCCCCGTTGGTACCATCAGCGGTTTGGCGTAGAGGGTGATAATGAGTAAAATAGGCCGCTATTTCTTCCGATGCTGGTATTTGCATGATGAATGATAAAGATCTCTCGACCTGGCAGACATTCCGTCGACTCTGGCCGATGATCACTCCTTTTAAGACCGGGCTGATTGTAGCCGCCATTGCGTTGATTATGAACGCAGCGGGGGACACGCTGATGCTGTCTCTGCTTAAACCGCTATTGGACGATGGGTTTGGAAAAACCGACAGCAGCGTGCTGGTGTGGATGCCGTTGGCCGTCATCGCGCTGATGTTGATGCGCGGCGTAACCAGCTTTGTTTCAAGCTACTGCATTTCCTGGGTTTCCGGCATGGTGGTGATGCAGATGCGCCGCCGCCTGTTTGGCCACATGATGAGAATGCCGGTGGCCTTCTTCGATCAACAGTCCACCGGGACCCTGTTGTCGCGCATTACCTATGATTCCGAACAGGTGGCTTCCTCCTCTTCCAGCGCGCTGGTGACCGTGGTGCGCGAAGGGGCTTCGATCATTGGCCTGTTCATCATGATGTTCTATTACAGCTGGCAGCTGTCAGTGATCCTGATCGTGCTGGCGCCGATCGTCTCCATTGCCATTCGCCTGGTGTCCAAGCGTTTCCGCAACATCAGCAAAAACATGCAGAACACGATGGGGCAGGTGACCACCAGCGCCGAACAGATGCTGAAAGGCCATAAAGAAGTGCTGATCTTCGGCGGCCAGCAGGTGGAAACCGAGCGCTTTAATTCGGTCAGCAACCGCATGCGTCAGCAAGGCATGAAGCTGGTTTCCGCGTCTTCGATTTCCGATCCGATCATTCAGCTGATCGCTTCGCTGGCGCTGGCGTTCGTGCTGTTTGCCGCCAGCTTCCCAAGCGTGATGGAAACCCTGACCGCCGGCACCATTACCGTGGTGTTCTCGTCGATGATTGCGCTGATGCGTCCGCTGAAGTCGCTGACCAACGTCAATGCCCAGTTCCAACGCGGGATGGCGGCGTGCCAGACGCTGTTCTCCATTTTGGATATGGAACAGGAAAAAGATACCGGCACCCGCGAAGTGAAGCGTGCGAAAGGCGATATCGAATTCCGCAACGTCACCTTCTACTACCCGGCCAAGGAAACGCCGGCGCTGCGTGATATCAACCTGAAAATCGCCGAAGGCAAAACCGTCGCGCTGGTGGGCCGTTCCGGTTCGGGTAAATCCACCATCGCCAACCTGCTGACGCGCTTCTACGATATTCAGGAAGGCGAAATCCTGATGGATGGCCACGATCTGCGTGAATATACCCTGGCCTCGCTGCGCAATCAGGTGGCCCTGGTTTCACAAAACGTGCACCTGTTCAACGACACCATCGCCAACAACATCGCCTATGCGCGCGAGAGCGAATACAGCCGCGAGCAGATTGAGAAAGCGGCGGAAATGGCGTACGCGATGGACTTCATCAACAAGATGGAAAACGGTCTGGATACGGTGATCGGTGAAAACGGCGTGATGCTGTCCGGCGGCCAACGCCAGCGCATTGCCATCGCGCGTGCTTTGCTGCGCGATTGCCCGATCCTGATCCTGGATGAGGCGACGTCTGCGCTGGATACCGAATCCGAGCGTGCCATTCAGGCCGCACTGGACGAGCTGCAGAAAGACCGCACTTCGCTGGTGATCGCGCACCGTCTGTCGACCATTGAGAAGGCGGACGAGATCCTGGTGGTGGAGGACGGCCGCATCGTCGAACGCGGTGAACACGCCGAGTTGCTTGAGCGGCAGGGCGCCTATGCGCAGCTGCACCGCATGCAGTTTGGTCAATAATGATTGAGCGCATCTGGTCCGGCGGTTCGTTGCTTTATCTGGCGCTATTGCCGCTCTCGTGGCTTTATGGCTTGTTCAGTTGGCTGATCCGTCTCAGTTACCGCTGCGGCCTGCGTAAAAGTTGGCGTTCGCCGGTGCCGGTAGTGGTGGTGGGTAACCTCACCGCCGGCGGCAACGGTAAAACGCCGATGGTGATTTGGCTGGTGGAACACCTGCAACAACGGGGCTATCGCGTTGGCGTGGTGTCACGCGGCTACGGCGGCAAGTCGGCGGTTTATCCGCTGGTGCTCGGTCAGAATACGTCGACCCGCGAGGCGGGCGATGAGCCGGTGCTGATTTATCAACGTACCGGTGCGCCTGTGGCGATCGCGCCCAAGCGAGCTGAGGCGGTGCAGGCCCTGCTGCGACAACAGCCGCTGGATGTGATCATCACCGACGACGGTTTGCAGCACTACGCTTTACAGCGTGACTTCGAGCTGGTGGTCATCGACGGTGTGCGTCGGTTCGGTAACGGCTGGTGGTTGCCGGCCGGGCCTATGCGCGAGCGCGCTGCGCGGCTTGGCAGTGTCGATGCGCGCGTCGCCAATGGCGGCGTGGCCCAGGCCGGGGAAATTGCCATGCGTCTGCAGGCGCGTGATGCGGTGAACCTGCTGAGCGGTGAACGTCGCCCGGCGGCCGAGCTGCCGCGCGTGGTGGCGATGGCGGGTATCGGCCATCCGCCGCGTTTCTTCGCGACGTTGGAAAAGTTGAACGTCGAAGTCGTTCAGGAAGTGGCGTTTGCCGATCATCAGGAATATCAGCAGGCGCAGCTGGCGGCGTTGGTTAATGCAGATCAAACGCTGTTGATGACGGAGAAAGACGCGGTGAAGTGTCGCGCCTTTGCCCAGCCCAATTGGTGGTATCTACCGGTTGATGCGGTGCTGCCGTCCGCTCAGGCTGAGCAACTGCTGCAGGATATCGAGTCCCTGCTGTCTAAGTAATCTCAGGATGCCAGCGTGACAAGCCCCAAGGCTTGCGCGCAGGCTTCCAGCGAGCGCTGCTGGGTTTGCTGATACAGCGCCAGCTCGTCGATCACCTCACTGCCCAATGCTTGTTCAAACGCTGCCCGGCTTGACGCCGCATTGTACTGTGTATGGCGGCTGTCCCCCAGATTCGATTGGAAAATCCCCGCCGCGCTGACCGGCAGAAAATCCTCATACACCAGTGGCTGGAAGCGAACGTGTTCTTTCTCGATCAGTTGCTCCAGGGTGCTGTGCTTATCCAGTGATTCTTTGGCCGCCAGGCCGCATTCGGTCGGGAAATAGCGGAACCAAGCCAGCTGTTGCTCGCGCAGCGTGGCGTAATCATCCGGAAACTCCCGGAAGTTTTCTTCCAGCAGCTGATAATAGCGTTCGGCATTTTTCTCGTTCGGCGGCGCCTGCAGCGCATCGTTGGTGGCCTTCAGCAGACGGTCGTAGAGTTCTCTTCCTTTAGTCGTCAGCGCCACACCGCGCTGTTCGATCTCGCCGAAGCGCGCGGTATGATGACCGGCGACGACGTGGCCGTCATGCTCGACGAAATCGACGCGTTCTTCCAGCGCCTTGAAGCTGGTCTGGCGCAGCAGGATCGCGCGACGGCGACGCGGCGGGCCCTCGATGACCGCCTTGGGCGTAATGCCGCGTGCGGGCATCGCCTGCTGAACGCGATCGATATCCAGCGTGCGGGGTGTCAGATGATTGATATGCGGCCCTTTAAACGCCACCACGTCGGCGATCAGGCGATGCTGATCGTGCAACTGCCGGTATTCTTCGGCGCTGACCGTCGCCCGGTTGTGCCAGCGGAAGGTTTCCAGCGCTTGTTCGACAAATTCTTGCGCCTGCACCTCATTCAGCCCGCCTTGCGCTTCCTGCAGCGCGATCAGTTCCAACGCGCGATCGGTAAAGATGCGGCGGCGCGCCAGCAAGCGCTCAGCCAGCTCACGCAGCGCGGGATCTTCTATCAGCTCCAGGCGCAGCAGGGAGGTAAACACGCGGAACGGACTGATTTGCAGGGCGTCTTCGTGTACGGCGCGAAAGGCGGTCGAGTGGACGGGAACGCCCGCCACCGACAGATCATAGTAACCGACCGGCGCCATGCCCATCACCTGGAACAGACGGCGCAGGGTGGCCAGTTCGTCCGCCGTGCCGACCCGGATCGCGCCGTGGCGCTCCATCGCAAGGCGTTCGATCTCGCCGGTGATTTGCAGTTGATGAGCCAGTGCGGCATCTTCGCGCAGAACCTGTCGGTTGGTTTCCGCCACCAGTTCCAGCAGATCGCCGTACAGCGGTACCTCCTTTTGGTACATGTCCGACATCGCGTGAGAGAATCTGGCGCGGATTTCATTAGGTGAAACGAACTGCTGGGCGGTCATGCGCATAGCTCCTTGATTCAGCATAATCTGAAAAATCGTGTTTTTAGCGGCAAAAGTGCTGGCGAAAAAGCCGTCTGCCTTGTTTTCCCCTCAAGTTTAGCCATCTGATTTGGGATTTGTTATAGACGTGGCAAGCATATTAGAGTTTTATGCGTTAGCTCTCATTTGCAGCGCACGGACGGACAAATGATGCTCCGGTGAGGAGAGGAACGCGATGGATCGGCCGCGGCGAGCGTTAAATTAAGTCATGTATATTCAGGGGGATAAAAATAAATTCGGCGCATTTATGAATTTAATGCAATAAACCCCTTGTGTATTCACCATTTTTATGAGTAAATGCAAGTCGGCCTGTAATCCAGACCTATTTATGTTCGAGTTTAGAGTTAAGCAGTTCCTCCAAAAACGTTATCATCCGATTCCGCTTCAAAGACGAACCTTCTAAGTACCTCCCATAAGTAATGTTTCTGAAATGGCCGCAATTGCCTCTTATGGCAGATTTTGTAAATATATTTAAAGGTAAAAGTAATGTCTAAGAAGACGGGTCAAGTTAAGTGGTTCAACGAAAGCAAAGGTTTTGGTTTCATTGAGCAGCACGATGGCGGCAAAGATGTATTCGTACACTTCTCCGCAATCATGACCGACGGTTTCAAGACCCTGGCTGAAGGCCAGCGCGTCGAGTACACCATCCAGGACAGCCCGCGCGGGCCGGCTGCCGCCAACGTAGTTGCTCTGTAAGAAGACAGGGAACGCGTATAAAGAGATCTTAATACAACCATGGTGACGCTTCAGCGCTGAGTCATGCGGAAGATATTAAGTTCAACAAGCCCGCCTTAGTGCGGGTTTTTTAATTTTTTGCTCACGAGAGGTTTGTTACGAAAAACTTTAGGATGGGCTGGTAGCGTCCAGACAATATAAAAAATGACGTTGTCAAGGATGCTCAAGTAAAAGGATATCAGTTATGTTTAAAAATACTGTGTTAAAAATGGGCCGTGTGAAATGGTTTAATCAGGCCGAAGGCTATGGTTTTATTTCACCGGTAGATGGCAGCGACGAAATCTATGTCAATCGCAACGCTATCGCCAACACCAAAAATAAGTCGTTGAACGAAGGTCAGAACGTTGAGTTCTCGATCTATCGCAGCTCGCATGGGCTGTCCGCGGCAGACGTTATCGCGTTCTGATCGCATCCTCCTTCCTCGCCAGTGCCGGTGTCGCCACCCGCAAGCACTGGCGAAGATAAATCCCGCGATATCCACTATTATCAGGCCATTGCCTATTCGCCACGGATATCAGGATGACCACCCCGACCATTTCCCTTACCGCCGCTCGCGCGCTGCACCTTGCCGCACAGGGGCTGCTTTCTCCGCTTAAACGCCAGGCTCGGCCCGATGACGTCGTGAGTGCGATCCGGCGCATGGGGCTGTTACAAATCGATACCATTAGCGTCGTTGCTCGCAGCCCGTATCTGGTGCTGTTCAGCCGTTTGGGAGCCTATCAGCCGGAGTGGCTTGAGCAGGCGCTCGCCGGCCGCAAGCTGTTCGAGTATTGGGCGCACGAGGCCTGTTTCCTGCCGATCGAAGATTTTGGTCTGCTGCGCCACCGCATGCTGGCGCCGCATGATATGGGCTGGAAATACTCCGCCGACTGGGTGCAGCAGCACCAGACCGCGATGGACAACTTGCTGCGGCACATCGAACAACAGGGGCCGGTGCGCTCCGCGGATTTCAGCGCCGAGAAGAAGGGCAACAGCGGGTGGTGGGACTGGAAACCAGAGAAACGGCATCTGGAGATCCTGTTTACCGCCGGCAAGCTGATGGTGGCCGAACGTCGCAACTTCCACCGGGTTTACGATCTGACCGAAAGGCTGCTGCCGGCCTGGGACGATGCGCGGCATGCGCTGCCCGTGGAGCAGGCGCGCCGGCAGATGCTGTGCCGCACCTGCCGCTATCTGGGCATTTTCCGCGCCGAGTGGTTGGCGGACTACTATCGGCTGAAGCGCGTGGCGCCAAAAGACTTGCTGGTAGCGCTGCAGGAGCAGGGCGAGATTACGCCGGTGCGGGTCGAGGGGCTGGAAGGGCCGTTTTATGTGCATGAATCACTGGTGGAACTGCTGCCGCTGGCGGAGCAGGGCAAACTCAAATCGACGGTCACCAGCCTGTTGTCGCCTTTTGATCCGGTGGTGTGGGATCGTCGTCGGGCGCTGGAGCTGTTCAACTTTGACTATCGGCTGGAGTGTTACACGCCGAAAGAAAAACGCCGCTACGGTTACTTCACGTTGCCGGTGCTGCATCGA
Source organism: Serratia sp. X10 (assembly GCF_017811775.1). Taxonomy (NCBI): domain Bacteria; kingdom Pseudomonadati; phylum Pseudomonadota; class Gammaproteobacteria; order Enterobacterales; family Yersiniaceae; genus Serratia; species Serratia sp. X10. Next base: position 97,423 of record NZ_JAEIOH010000001.1, read on the forward strand.
GGCGACCTGGTGGGGCGGATTGATGCCAAGGCGCACCGACGCCAGGGCATCTTCGAGATCATCAGTTTCCATGCGGAGCCGCAGGTGCGCTTCGGCAAACAGCGAACGCAAGATATCCGGCAAGCCATCGCGCGCACGGCTCATTGGCACGGCGCGCAACGCGTTGCGCTGGGCGACATTCCGGCGGCGTTGGCCGCTGAATGGGGAGCCGGCTGGGAAGTGGGATAACGAGCGACGCCGTCGGTGGGGTAAAACGAAGTTAAGCGCCGCTCGTTACAAAGGGGGCTCAGTGGCTGAAGTTAGCGAACAGAGCGATGATTTTATGCAGACGTTTGATCACGTATTACAGTCTTTTTTGTGATTTCAATCACAAAATTCTACGCCGTGTGGCGCCGCAGTTCAAGCCGTTGCGCGGGCGCCATGAGGAAATATCGGCGGCTTGGCGCCGCCGATGATTAACCTGAGGCCGGGCGTTATGCTATCCTCACAGCCTTCCCAGATGACCTATCCCCTTGCGGAGGATGCATGGACCACCGTTTACTCGAAATCGTTGCCTGCCCGGTATGCAACGGCAAACTCTATTTCAATAAAGAAAACCAGGAGCTGGTGTGCAAAGCGGACGGGTTGGCTTACCCGCTGCGCGACGGCATTCCGGTATTGTTGGAAAATGAAGCGCGTGCGCTGTCGCTGGACGAGAAGCACGCATGAGTTTTATCGCTATTATTCCCGCCCGCTACGCCTCAACCCGTTTGCCGGGCAAACCGCTGGCCGATATTCACGGCAAGCCGATGGTGGTGCACGTGATGGAACGCGCCCGTGAGTCCGGCGCCAGCCGCGTCATCGTGGCGACCGATCACCCTGAAGTCGCCAAAGCGGTGGAAGCCGCCGGCGGCGAAGTGTGCATGACCAGCCCGGATCACCATTCCGGCACCGAGCGTTTGGCGGAAGTGATCGCGCACTACGGCTTTGCCGACGACCAGATCATCGTTAACGTGCAGGGCGATGAGCCGCTGATCCCACCCGTTATCGTGCGGCAGGTGGCGGAAAACCTGGCGGGCAGCCAGGCCGGCATGGCGACGTTGGCGGTGCCGATCGACAGCGCCGAAGAGGCTTTCAACCCCAACGCGGTGAAGGTCGTGATGGATGCTCAGGGCTACGCGCTCTACTTCTCGCGCGCCACCATTCCCTGGGATCGCGAGCGTTTCGCCGCGTCGAAGGAGAGCATCGGCGACAGCCTGCTGCGTCATATCGGCATCTACGCATACCGCGCGGGCTTCGTGCGCCGCTACGTCAGCTGGGCGCCGAGCCAACTGGAGCAAATCGAGTTGTTGGAGCAGCTGCGCGTGCTGTGGTACGGTGAAAAAATCCACGTGGCGGTCGCGAAAGCGGTCCCGAGCGTGGGGGTCGATACGCCGGAAGATCTCCAGCGCGTGCGCGACAGTATTCAACCCTGAGCCTGAGTTCGTCGGCGCGCCGCGCAACGCGTCGACGATGCAATACCCCCCTATCTGATCCCCGTTTTGTTGATCTGCGTTGAAGTATTTTTCCGCTCACCGTTCGATGATGTTACGCATCTCCCTTATTAGCCTGAGGTGAATGCTTTATGGAGCAGTTACGCGCCGAACTGAGCATTGTGCTGGGTGAGTCCATCAGCCGGCTGGAGCGGGTGAGCGAACAGCCTTATGCGTATATGTATTCCTTGTACGATCGGCAGGGCAACGCCATGCCGCTGATGGCGAAAAGCTTTATCTGCCAGGGCATCGCCCAGCAAGAGGCGTACAAGCTGTCGATGCTGGCGCGCGACGGAGATATTCGTCTGCCCACGGTGTACGGCGTGGTGTGCACCCATCAGGCGCCGTATAAGGAAATCCTGCTTATCGAGCGCCTGCGCGGCGTGTCGGCCGAAGCGCCAACGCGTTCGCCGGATCGCTGGAACATGTTGATGGAGCAGATCGTTGACGGGATGTTGGCCTGGCACCGCATCGACAGCCATGGCAGCGTCGGCACCGTTGACAGTACGCAGGAGAATGACTGGTTTTGCTGGTATCAACAGCGGGTCGAAGTGCTGTGGGCGACGGTGGTCAATCTCACTACCCCGCAGCTGACCATGGAGGATCGGCGTTTGCTGTACCGCACGCGCGAAGCGCTGACCCATTTCTTCGTCGGTTTCGACGATCCCTGCGTCCTGGTGCACGGTAACCTGTCGCTGCGCAGCATGTTGAAAGATCCCAAAACCGATCAGCTGCTGGCGATGCTGAATCCCGGCGTGGTGCTGTGGGCACCGCGCGAATACGATCTTTTCCGCCTCTGCGAGGCGGGCATGCCCAGTCAACTGCTGTTCAGCTATCTGCAGCGGGCGCCGGTCGCCGACGCTTTCCTGGCGCGGCGCTGGCTGTACGTGGTGTGGGAAGCTGTAGGGCGTTTGATCCATACCGGCAAGCTGGAGCGGCAGCCGTTCGACTATGCATCGCAACAGCTGCTGCCCTGGCTGGCCGGTTGAACGGGGTCTTACTCGGCGCCGGCGCTATCCGCGCCTTTCAGCCGCTGCCATAGGCTACCCAGCGTTTCATACCAGGCGCGCTCGGTATGGCCGAGGAACATTGACGACGGCGTGGCGCGATCCCAGATATTCAGCGGCGAGTCGATCGCCAATTGGTTGGCCGGGGCCGGGATCGGGTGCAGGCCCTTAGCCTCGAAGAAACGCATGGCGCGCGGCAGATGGTTGGCGGAAGTCACCAGAAGGAAGGGGTGTTCGCCGACCAACTTGGCTACCTGAGCGGCTTCTTCCTCGGTATCGCGCGGTTCCCCCAGGATCACCATGTCGCTGCGCGGCACGCCCAGGCTTTCCGCGACCAGCGCTGCCGTGGCGGCGTTGCTCTGCATGCGTCCGCCGGGCGCGCCGGTAAACACCATCCTGGCGCCAGGGTGCGCCAGGTAGAGCCGCACGCCCTCCGTCACGCGCGGCAGACTGTTGCCGAGCAGGTTCGAGCTGGGTGCCCAGTCGGGATTGTAGGTATAGCCTCCGCCCAACACCACGATGTAGCTGACCGCATCGTTGCCGCGATATGTCTGGTATTCGGCTTCGATCGGCCGCAGCAGGCGGTCGGCCACCGGTTGCAGGCTGAAAAGCAGTAAAAACAGCCAGCTCAGCGTGAAAATCGTCTTACCGCTTTTTTGCCAGCGGGTGAACCACAGCAGCAGCAGCGCCAGCCCCATCAGCAGCATCAACAGCGGCAGCGGCATCAGCAGAGCGCCAAAGAACTTTTTCAGGTTGAACAGCATCGAAAATCAGATCCTTTTGAGTGAAAAAACGGCATCCAGGCATAAACAGGCCGCAAGAAGATACATTCTAAGCCAGTCTGTGCCAAAATAGCAGGTTTGAATGGGCGTGCGCTTTGCCGCCGACAAGACTGAGATCAGCGGAGCCGTTGTCCATGCAGGATCGTAATTTTGACGATATTGCTGAAAAATTTGCGCGTAATATTTACGGCACCACGAAAGGAAAAATCCGCCAGGCGGTGGTTTGGCAGGATCTGACCGGGCTGCTGGCCCAGTTGCCGCAGCGGCCGCTGCGCATCCTCGATGCCGGGGGCGGTGAAGGCCATATGGCTTGCCAACTGGCAGAATTAGGACATCAGGTGTTGTTGTGCGATCTTTCTGGTGAGATGATCCAGCGCGCCGCGCAGCTGGCGGAGCAGAAAGGTGTGAGCCAGAACATGCAATTCGTACAAAGTTCTGCGCAGGATATCGCTCAACATTTGGAACAGCCGGTTGATCTGATATTGTTTCATGCAGTGCTTGAATGGATCGCTGAACCCGTGGCGGCGCTGCAGGCGTTGTGCGATTGTCTGGCGCCGGGCGGCGCGCTGTCGCTGATGTTCTTCAACGCCAACGGCCTCTTGATGCGTAACGTGGTGTTGGGTAACTTCCAATTGGTGGATCCCGAGGTCAGACGGCGCCGCAAGCGTTCGCTGTCGCCGCAATATCCGCACGATCCGCTATTGGTCTACGGCTGGCTGGAACAGCTGGGCATGCGCATCAGCGGCAAAACCGGCGTGCGGGTGTTCCACGACTATCTGCAGAGCAGACAGCTGCAAACCCAAAAATTTGAAGAGTTACTGGCGCTTGAACAGCACTATTGCCGGCAGGAGCCGTACGTGAGTTTGGGGCGCTATATTCACGTCATGGCGCATAAACCAAACCTGAAGGACGAACTATGAGTGAATTTTCCCAGACAGTACCCGAACTGGTCGCCTGGGCACGGAAAAATGATTTCTCTATTTCGCTCCCTACGGAGCGTCTCGCATTTCTGCTCGCTATCGCCACCCTGAATGGCGAACGGCTGGACGGCGAGATGAGCGAAGGTGAGCTGGTTGATGCATTTCGCCATGTCAGCAAGGGTTTTGAACAGACGCATGAAACGGTGGCGATGCGCGCCAACAATGCGATCAACGACATGGTGCGCCAGCGCCTGTTGAACCGCTTTACCAGCGAACTGGCGGACGGTAACGCGATTTACCGCCTGACGCCGCTGGGTATCGGCATTACCGATTACTATATTCGCCAACGCGAATTCTCCACGCTGCGTCTGTCGATGCAGCTGTCGATCGTGGCGCAGGAACTGAAGCGCGCCGCCGATGCCGCCGACGAGGGCGGCGACGATTTCCATTGGCACCGCAACGTGTTCGCGCCGTTGAAATATTCGGTGGCGGAAATCTTCGACAGCATCGACATGACGCAACGCGTAATGGACGAGCAGCAGCAGAGCGTGAAAAACGACATCGCGGCGCTGCTGAGCAAAGACTGGCGGGCGGCGATCTCCAGCTGCGAAATGCTGCTGTCGGAAACCTCAGGCACCCTGCGCGAACTGCAGGATACGCTGGATGCGGCGGGCGACAAGCTGCAGGCCAATCTGCTGCGCATCCAGGACGCAACCCTCGGCAACGTGGAGCTCGGCTTCGTCGACAAGCTGGTGTTCGATCTGCAGAGCAAGCTGGATCGCATCATCAGCTGGGGCCAGCAGGCGATCGACCTGTGGATCGGCTACGATCGTCACGTGCACAAATTTATCCGTACCGCTATCGATATGGATAAAAACCGCGTGTTCGCCCAACGCCTGCGCCAGTCGGTGCAAACCTATTTCGACCACCCGTGGGCGCTGACTCATGCCAATGCCGATCGTCTGCTGGACATGCGCGACGAAGAACTGGCGCTGCGCAGCGAGGAAGTGACCGGGGAACTGCCGCCGGATCTGGAGTTCGAAGAGTTCAGCGAGATTCGCGAACAGCTGGCGGCGATGATCGAAGAGGCGTTGAAGGTGTACCAGGAACAGCAGATGCCGCTCAACCTTGCAGCGGTGATGCGCGATTACCTGGCGCAATATCCGCGTGCGCGTCATTTCGACGTGGCACGTTTAGTGGTCGACCAGGCAGTGCGCCTCGGTGTGGCTGAAGCAGATTTCTCAGGGTTGCCGGCGGAATGGCAGGCAATCAATGATTACGGAGCCAAGGTCCAGGCCCATGTCATCGACAAATATTGAACAAGTAATGCCAGTCAAGCTGGCCAAAGCGTTGTCCAACTCGCTGTTCCCGGCGCTGGACAGCCAACTGCGCGCGGGTCGTCACATCGGTATCGATGAGCTGGACAACCACGCCTTTTTAATGGATTTCCAGGATGAGCTGGAAGAGTTTTACAACCGTTACAGCGTCGAGCTGATTCGGGCGCCGGAAGGTTTCTTCTATTTGCGCCCGCGCTCCACCACGCTGATCCCGCGTTCGGTGCTGTCCGAGCTGGATATGATGGTCGGCAAGATCCTGTGCTACCTGTATCTCAGCCCCGAGCGCCTGGCGCACGAAGGCATTTTCAGCCAGCAGGAGCTGTACGATGAACTGCTGAGCCTGGCGGATGAGAACAAGCTGCTCAAGTTCGTCAACCAGCGCTCCACCGGTTCGGATCTCGATCGGCAGAAGCTGCACGAGAAGGTGCGCACCTCGCTCAACCGTCTGCGCCGCCTCGGCATGGTCTATTTCATGGGCAATGACAGCAGCAAGTTCCGTATTACCGAGGCGGTGTTCCGCTTCGGCGCCGACGTGCGCAGCGGCGACGATCCGCGTGAAGCGCAGCTGCGCATGATTCGCGACGGCGAGGCGATGCCGGTTGAAACCAGCCTGTCGCTTAACGATGAGAATGACGCTGAGGATCAGCAGGTTGATAACGCTCCTGACGGTGCAGAGGATGAACAGGAATGATTGAACGCGGTAAATTTCGCTCGCTGACGCTGGTTAACTGGAACGGCTTCTTCGCCCGCACCTTTGATCTCGATGAGCTGGTGACCACGCTGTCCGGCGGGAACGGGGCGGGGAAATCCACCACCATGGCGGCCTTCGTCACCGCACTGATCCCCGATCTGACGCTGCTGCACTTCCGTAACACCACCGAAGCGGGTGCCACCAGCGGTTCGCGCGACAAGGGCCTGCACGGCAAGCTGCGCGCCGGCGTATGTTACTCCACCCTCGACGTCGTCAACTCGCGCCACCAGCGCGTGGTGGTTGGCGTGCGTCTGCAGCAGGTGGCGGGGCGCGATCGCAAGGTCGATATCAAACCTTTCACCATCCAGGGCCTGCCGACCGCGGTACAGCCGACTGAATTGCTGACCCAGACCGTGGGTGAGCGCCAGGCGCGCGTGCTGTCGCTGCAAGAGTTGAAAGAGCGCGTGGAAGAGATGGAAGGCGTGCAGTTCAAGCAGTTCAACTCGATCACCGATTACCACTCGCTGATGTTCGATCTGGGCGTGATCCCGAAACGTCTGCGTTCGTCAGCCGATCGCAGCAAATTCTATCGTCTGATTGAAGCGTCGCTGTACGGCGGCATCTCCAGCGCCATCACCCGCTCGCTGCGCGATTACCTGCTGCCAGAAAACAGCGGCGTGCGCAAGGCGTTCCAGGACATGGAAGCGGCGCTGCGCGAAAACCGCATGACGCTGGAAGCGATCCGCGTCACCCAGTCGGATCGCGACCTGTTCAAGCATTTGATCTCCGAGGCCACCTCCTATGTGGCGGCGGACTATATGCGCCACGCCAACGAACGCCGCATCCACCTGGACGGCGCGTTGGCGCTGCGCAGCGATCTGTTGGGCAGCCGTAAGCAGCTGGCTGCCGAACAGTATCGCCATGTGGAAATGGCGCGTGAGCTGAGCGAGCAGAGCGGCGCCGAATCCGATCTGGAAACCGATTACCAGGCCGCCAGCGACCACCTGAACCTGGTGCAGACGGCGATGCGTCAGCAGGAGAAGATCGAACGCTATGAAGCCGATCTGGAAGAGCTGACCTACCGTCTGGAAGAGCAGAACGAAGTGGTGGCCGAGGCAAGCGAGCAGCAGGCCGAGAACGAAGCGCGCGCCGAAGCGGCCGAGTTGGAAGTGGACGAGCTGAAGAGCCAGCTGGCCGACTACCAGCAGGCGCTTGACGTGCAGCAGACCCGCGCCATTCAGTACCAACAGGCGCTGCAGGCGTTGGAGCGCGCGCGCGCGCTGTGCCAATTGCCGGACCTGACCGCCGAGAACGCCGAACAGTGGCTGGACACCTTCCAGGCTCGCGAGCAGGAGGCGACCGAAGCGCTGCTGATGCTGGAGCAGAAGCTGAGCGTGGCCGACGCTGCGCACGGCCAGTTCGAGCAGGCCTATCAGCTGGTGGGTAAAATCGCCGGCCAGGTCAGCCGCAGCGAAGCCTGGCAGTGTGCGCGCGAATTGCTGCGCGACTGGCCTTCGCAGCAACACCTCGCCGAGCGCGTTCAGCCGCTGCGACTGCGCCTGAGCGAACTGGAACAGCGCCTGCGCTCGCAACAGGACGCCGAGCGCCTGCTGCAAGAATTTTGCAAACGCCATGGTCAGGAGTACCAGCCGGACGATCTCGACATGCTGCAGCAGGAGCTGGAAGAGCGCCTGGAAGCGCTGTCGCAGAACGTCAGCGAAGCCGGCGAACGCCGCATGGAGATGCGCCAGGAGCTGGAGCAGATCCAGCAGCGCATCCGTGAGCTGACGGCGCGTGCGCCCGTTTGGCTGGCGGCGCAGGACGCCCTGAGCCAGCTCAGCGATCAGAGCGGAGAGCCGCTGGAAAACAGCCAGCAGGTGACCGAATACATGCAGCAACTGCTGGAGCGCGAGCGTGAAACCACCGTCGAGCGCGACGAGGTGGCGGCCCGCAAGCGCGAAGTGGAAGCGCAGATCGAACGTCTCAGCCAGCCGGGCGGCGCGGAAGATCAACGCCTGGTCACCTTGGCCGAACGTTTCGGCGGCGTGTTGCTGTCGGAAATTTACGATGACGTCACCATCGACGACGCGCCTTACTTCTCGGCGCTGTACGGCCCTTCGCGCCACGCCATCGTGGTGCCGGATCTGTCGCTGGTGCGCGAAATGCTGGAAGGGCTGGAAGATTGCCCGGAAGATCTCTACCTGATCGAAGGGGATCCGCAGTCGTTCGATGACAGCGTATTCGCCGTCGAAGAGCAGGACAAAGCGGTGGTGGTGAAGATCGCCGATCGCCAGTGGCGTTATTCCCGTTACCCGGAAGTGCCGTTGTTCGGCCGCGCGGCGCGCGAAAACCGCCTGGAAGTGCTGCATGCCGAGCGTGAAACGCTGGCGGAGCGCTATGCCACGCTGTCGTTCGACGTGCAGAAAACCCAGCGTTCGCATCAGGCCTTCAGCCGCTTTATCGGCACCCATCTGGCGGTGGCGTTCGACGCTGATCCGGAAGCGGAGATCCGCAATCTGAACGCCCGTCGCGGCGAGATCGAGCGTGCGCTGAACAATCACGAAGCGCAGAATCAGCAGCAGCGCCAGCAGTACGAGCAGGCCAAAGAGGGCATTTCCGCGCTCAACCGCCTGATGCCGCTGGTGTCGTTGCTGAACGATGAAACGCTGCAGGACCGCGTCGACGAGATCCGTGAAGAGCTGGAAGAAGCGCAGGACGCCGCGCGCCACATTCAACAGCACGGGGTGTCACTGACCAAACTGGAGCCGCTGCTGTCGGTGCTGCAGAGCGATCCGCAGCAGCATGAACAGCTGCAGCAGGACTACGCGCAGGCGCAAAGCGTGCAGCGTCAGGCCAAACAGCAGGCGTTCGCGTTGACAGAAGTGGTGCAGCGTCGCGCGCACTTCAGCTATACCGACTCCGCCGGCATGCAGAATGCCAACAACGATCTCAACGACAAGCTGCGCCAGCGTCTGGAACAGGCGGAAGCCGAACGCGCCCGCGCCCGTGAGCAGCTGCGTCAATATCAAACCCAGTTCACCCAATACAGCCAGGTGCTGGCCTCGCTGAAAAGCTCGTATGACGCCAAGCGCGACATGCTGAAAGAGCTGAGCCAGGAGCTGGTGGATATCGGCGTGCAGGCCGACGCCAACGCGGAAGCGCGCGCGCGCCAGCGCCGCGACGAGCTGCATGCGGCGCTGAGCAACAACCGCGCTCGCCGCAATCAGTTGGAGAAACAGCTGACCTTCTGCGAAGCCGAAATGGATGGCCTGCAGAAGAAACTGCGTAAGCTGGAACGCGACTACCATCAGCTGCGCGAGCAGGTGGTGACCGCCAAGGCGGGCTGGTGCGCGGTGATGCGTCTGGTGAAAGACAACGGCGTGGAACGCCGCCTGCATCGCCGCGAACTGGCGTATATGGATGGCGACGAGCTGCGCTCGATGTCGGATAAGGCGCTCGGCGCGCTGCGTCTGGCGGTGGCGGACAACGAACACCTGCGCGACGTGCTGCGTCTGTCGGAAGATCCGAAGCGGCCGGAGCGTAAAATTCAGTTCTATATCGCGGTCTACCAGCACCTGCGCGAGCGTATCCGCCAGGACATCATCCGTACCGACGATCCGGTCGAGGCCATCGAGCAGATGGAGATTGAGCTGGGCCGTCTGACTGAAGAGCTGACCGCGCGTGAGCAGAAGCTGGCGATCAGTTCGAAAAGCGTGGCCAACATTATTCGCAAAACCATTCAGCGCGAACAGAACCGCATTCGCATGCTGAACCAGGGGCTGCAGGCCGTTGCTTTCGGCCAGGTGAAGAGCGTCCGTCTGAACGTCAACGTGCGAGAAGCGCACGCCACCCTGCTGGACGTGCTTTCCGAGCAGCAGGAACAGCATCAGGATCTGTTCAACAGCAACCGCCTGACCTTCTCCGAAGCGTTGGCCAAGCTGTATCAGCGTCTGAATCCGCAGATCGATATGGGGCAGCGCACGCCGCAGACCATCGGTGAGGAGTTGCTGGACTACCGCAACTACCTGGAGATGGAAGTGGAAGTGTACCGTGGCTCCGACGGCTGGCTGCGTGCGGAAAGCGGCGCCTTGTCTACCGGTGAAGCCATCGGTACCGGGATGTCAATTCTGGTGATGGTGGTGCAGAGCTGGGAAGAAGAATCCCGCCGCCTGCGCGGTAAAGACATCTCGCCATGTCGCTTGCTGTTCCTCGATGAAGCGGCGCGTCTGGATGCCAAATCGATCGCCACGCTGTTCGAGTTGTGTGACCGTCTGGAAATGCAGCTGATCATCGCGGCGCCGGAAAACATCAGTCCTGAGAAGGGCACCACCTATAAACTGGTGCGTAAGGTGTTCCAGAACCACGAGCATGTGCACGTGGTGGGGCTGCGCGGTTTCGCCAGCGAGCCGCCGGCGCTGGGCACTGCGCCGGTCGAAACGCCGTAACGCAGAAAAACGCCCTAAAAATCCGAAAATAGCCGCCGCAGGGTGGCTATTTTTTTGTGCGCGTGGATGATAGTCCTGCTTTTTTATCCGTTGAAAAGCGGTTAGTTTAATCAGATAAACAGTAATTCGACGCCCGCAGGGCGAAACGGCCTTTCTGTTTGTATACTGAAGCTATATGCAGTTTTTTGACGTTTTTTTTGTGAGCATACAGGGGGCAAGGGATGTTGCTTAAAAAGGGAAACTCTCTACGACGTTTGGCGCTGAGTGGCGCTATCGCCTGTAGTCTTGTGTCGTCGTTTTCCGCATTGGCCACCGTAACGGCGTTACCGGTGGCATCAGCAGGCATGTCCGTTGCGCAGAGCCGTTCTGAACTGCTGGCCGCGTTGCCGCGCGGCATGGATCTGCACTACCTTTCCACGCTGGCGCCGCTGTATGCGGCGAATCATATGCAGCCGATGTGGCAGGATCGCGAGGCCGTTCAGCAGTTTCAACAGCAGCTGGCCGAGCTGGCGATGTCCGGCGTGCAGCCGCAGTTCACCCAATGGGTGAAGATGTTGACCAATCCGGCGCTCAATGACGTAGGCCGCGATGTGGTGCTGTCCGATGCGATGTTGGGCTATTTGCAGTTCGTGTCCGCTATCGGCGCCAACGGCACCAGTTGGCTGTACAGCAATATTCCCTACAAGCTTGGCTTGCCGCCCACTGCGGTGATCAACCAATGGCAGCTGGCGGTGCGTCAGGCGCGCACGCTGAGCTACGTGAATTCGCTCGCGCCGCAGCACCCGCAATACGCCAAGATGCATCAGGCGTTGCGCGATATGCTGGCGGATAACCGCCCCTGGCCGCAGGTGGGCAGCGGCCCGAGCCTGCGCCCAGGACAAATGAGCAACGATATTCCTGCGCTGCGTGAGATCCTGACGCGCACCGGCATGCTGGCCGCTTCGGCGCCGGAGGCCGAGCCGGAGCCGGCGGTCGTCTCGGCGAAGAGCAATGAGCCTGATGACGGCGGGCTGACGGTAGACGAAGAGAAGGGGCGTGTGACGGTCAGTCCGTCGGCGGCGCCGGTGACGGAGTTGACCGCTGAACAGACGCCGCCGCAGGTCGGCAGCGTGGTGAGCGACAACCTTTATACCAACGAGCTGGTAGAGGGCGTCAAACGTTTCCAGAAATGGCAGGGGCTGACGGCGGACGGCGTGATCGGCGTGCGCACTCGCGAGTGGCTCAACGTATCACCGAAAACCCGCGCCGCCCTGCTGGCGTTGAATATCCAACGTCTGCGAATTTTACCGGGGCATGTCGGTACCGGCATTATGGTGAATATTCCCAACTACTCGCTGACCTACTACCAGAACGGCAACGAAGTGTTGTCCTCCCGCGTTATCGTCGGGCGGCCGAGCCGCAAGACACCGCTGATGAGCAGTGCGTTGAACAACGTGGTGGTCAACCCGCCTTGGAACGTACCGACTACGCTGGTGCGTGAGGATATCGTGCCGAAGGCGATGCGCGACGGTAACTATTTCCAGAAACACGGCTATACCGTGCTGTCGGGCTGGAGCAACGATGCGGAGGTGATCAACCCGGCGATGATCGACTGGAGCATGGTCTCTGCGCGCAACTTCCCGTATCGCGTGCGCCAGGCGCCGGGCGCCACTAACTCGCTGGGGCGTTTCAAGTTCAATATGCCGAGTTCGGACGCTATCTACCTGCACGATACCCCGAACCACAGCCTGTTCCAGAAAGACATTCGCGCGCTTAGCTCCGGCTGCGTCCGGGTGAACAAGGCTTCCGATTTGGCGAATATGCTGCTGCAGGATGCCGGCTGGAACAATAGCCGCGTTTCTTCCACGCTGAAAGAGGGGAATACCACTTATGTGAATATTCGCCAGCGTATTCCCGTAAAACTGTATTATCTGACCGCCTGGGTTTCGGATGACGGCCAACCGCAATTCCGTACAGATATTTACAATTATGATAATACGGTGAGATCGGGCGCACAAATTTTGGCTCAGGCCAAAAAATTAATGCAGTAAATGCAGTAATTATAAATAAATAACGGTCAGAATGTTTGGCTATACCGCAGGCCCTCTTAGCTGGGGGCCTGTAAACCTAGGCGTATCGCGGGTTGACTCAGCATACGCAGGCGGTTATGGTTCGGACAGTGCGCTGCTTTGTGCATTTATTTTGACATTCTTGCCGGGTTTAACAGAGTCATGGACAAAATTGATCATCATCGCCGTAAATGGCTGGCGCTAGGCGGCGCAGCTATGGGCATAGCGCTGCTTCCAGGGCAGGCGTTTGCCAGTCTTTCCACCGCTCGACCGCGTATTTTAGTGTTGAATAACCTGAATACCGGTGAATCTATTAAAGCCGAGTTCTTTGACGGCAAAGGCTACAATAAAGAAGAGTTGGTTCGGCTAAATCATCTGTTCCGCGATTATCGCGCCAACAAGGTTAAATCGATTGATCCCAGTTTGTTTGATCACCTCTATCGCCTGCAGGGGCTGCTGGGTACCAGCAAGCCGGTGCAGCTGATCTCCGGTTACCGTTCCGTAGATACCAACAACGAATTGCGCGCGCACAGCCGTGGTGTGGCCAAGCACAGCTACCATACCAAGGGCCAGGCGATGGATTTCCATATTGAAGGTATCCAATTGAGTAATATCCGTAAAGCAGCGTTAAAAATGCGCGCTGGTGGTGTAGGATATTACCCACGTAGCAACTTCGTGCACATCGATACCGGCCCGGTTCGGAGCTGGTAATCGCGGTGCCCTCAGTGAATAACGCCGCTCCTTGCGGAGGCGGCGTTATTGTCGTTGGAGCCTTATGAAATACCATCTTATTCCCGTTACCGCTTTTAGCCAGAATTGCAGCCTGATCTGGTGTGAAAACACGCAGCAGGCGGCGTTGGTCGATCCCGGCGGCGAAGCGGAAAAAATCAAAGCGGAAGTGGCGCAGCAGGGTGTGACAATCACGCAGATTTTGCTGACGCACGGCCATTTGGATCACGTCGGCGCGGCGGCGGAATTGGCGGAACATTATCAGGTGCCGATTTACGGCCCGGATAAAGAGGACGCTTTTTGGCTGGATGGTTTGCCGGCGCAGAGCCGGATGTTCGGGCTGGAAGAGTGTGCGCCGCTGACGCCGACTCGCTGGCTGTCGGAAGGCGATGAGATGCGGGTGGGCGAGATGACGCTCAAGGTGTTGCATTGCCCTGGGCATACGCCGGGCCACATCGTCTTTATCAATGAACAGGCGCGTTTGGCGCTGGTGGGGGACGTGCTGTTTAACGGCGGCGTGGGGCGCAGCGACTTCCCGCGCGGTGACCATCAGGCGCTGATTGCCTCTATTCGCACCAAGCTGCTGCCGCTGGGTGACGACATGCGCTTTATTCCCGGCCACGGCCCGATGTCGACTTTCGGCCACGAACGCCAGACCAACCCGTTCCTGCGTGAAGAGCCGGCGGTGTGGTAACGATCATTTCCCGGCAGAAATAATTAAGGGGCGCATAGCGCGCCCCTTCAAACTGGTGGCTTTCGCTGACGCGCTTAGAGCACGGCGACGATGGCTTCACACAGCGGCGCCATATTGTCCGGCGTCATGCCCGCCACGTTCACCCGGCCCGAGTTCACCGCGTAAACGCCAAACTCTTCACGCAGACGCAGCACCTGCTCTTTGGTCAGGCCGCTGAACGAGAACATGCCGTTCTGCTGGATGATGAAGCTGAAGTCCTGCTGCGCGCCTTTCTCCTGCAGGGTGTTCACAAACAGCTGACGCATGCGGTGAATGCGTTGGCGCATATCGGTCAGCTCCTGCTCCCACATCGCGCGCAGCGCATCGTTGCCCAGAATGGTGGCGACAACGGCGGCGCCGTGTGACGGCGGGTTGGAGTAGTTGGCGCGGATAGCCGCTTTCACCTGGCTAAAGGCGCGATCGGCGGTTTCGGCATCGGCGGCAACAATGGTGCAAGCGCCGACGCGCTCATTGTACAGACCGAAGTTTTTCGAGTAGGAGCTGGCGACGATCAGTTCTTTATGTTTGGCGGCGAAAATACGCAGGCCCTGCGCATCTTCTTCCAGGCCGTTGGCGAAGCCCTGATAAGCGAAGTCGAACAGCGGCAACCACCCGTTGGCGACGGAAAGTTCAGCCAGCTGCGCCCACTGTTCCGGCGTTGGATCGATACCGGTCGGGTTATGGCAGCAGCCGTGGAACAGCACCACATCGCCGGCCTGCGCCTGTTTCAGGCTGTTCAGCAGGCCGTCAAAATCCAACGCGTGGTTGGCGGCGTCATAGTAGGCGTATTCCAGCACTTCCAGGCCCACGGCGCTAAAGACGTTCTTGTGGTTCGGCCAGCTTGGGTTGCTGATCCAGATGCGTTTGGCGCTGGTCTGGTTGGCGATAAAGTCTGCCGCCACGCGCAGGCCGCCGGTGCCGCCTGGCGTCTGTGCGGTGCGCGCGCGGCGATCGGCGACGATCGGGCTCTCTTTACCGAACAGCAGTTCTTGCGTGCAGCTGGCGAACGCCGGGATGCCCTCAATGCCGAGATAGTTTTTAGTGGTCTCATTTTCCAGCAGATACTGTTCAGCTTTTTTTACGCTGGTCAGCACCGGGGTTTTACCGGTTTCGTCTTTATAAACGCCAATCCCTAAATTGATTTTATTCGGGCGGGCGTCGGCGCGGAAAATGTCGGTCAGGCCCAGGATCGGGTCGGCGGGTGCGGCGGTGATTTTTTCAAACATGTCAGGTGCTTCCAAATCTCGGAGTTAAGCAGACAGAAGCATCAGGGTAACGCCAGTTACCGGCTTTGCCAACCGTTTGCGACAAAAACACCGCGATCTTATGAACGTGAAGGATTCGACAGAAAAAATGATGGGGAAGGGGGAATTGGCAGGATAAAAAATTACCGGCTGACACAAACAAAAACAGGGCCGAAGCCCTGTTTTTTAACTTAGCAGACGGTAAACCGCCGTTAAGCGAGACAACTTAGAACTGGTATACCAGACCAACGCCTACGATATCGTCAGTTGCGATGCCGGCTGCTTTGGTGAACGCGTTGTCATCCAGCAGGTTGATTTTGTAATCAACGTAGGTGGACATGTTTTTGTTGAAGTAGTAAGTGGTACCAACAGAAACATATTTAACCAGATCCTGGTCAGAGCCCGCGCCTGGGACGTTCATGTTCTTGCCTTTAGACTGCAGGTAAGACACTTCTGGACGCAGACCGAAGTCGAACTGGTACTGTGCGGTCACTTCGAAGTTCTGAGTTTTGCTGGCGAAACCACCGCAGCTGTTGTTCTGAGTGTCTGCACAAGAGGTAGTGCCGTCTTTCAGAGAGTTGTTACCACCGTAAGGGGTCATGTTACGGGTTTCTGCGTACATTGCCGCCAGGTAAACGTTGTTGGCGTCGTATTTCGCGCCCACGGTCCATGCGTCAGCCTTGTCGCCACGCTCGTTGGACTTGTTCTTCTGAGCATCGGTACGGTTGGAGGATGCGTATGCTGCACCTACGCTGATGCCTTCGCCGATGTCATAAGTAGAGGAGATACCCCAGCCGTCGCCGTTCTGTTTCTTGATGTCGCGACCGTCGTTCTGGTTTTTGCCCTGGTATTGCAGAGCGAAGTTCAGACCGTCAACCAGACCGAAGAAGTTGTTGTTACGATAGGTCGCAACGCCGTTGGTACGGCCGGTCATGAAGTTGTCGGAGTTGGTGTAAGTATCGCCACCGAACTCTGGCAGCATATCGGTCCAGCCTTCCACGTCGTACAGTACGCCGTAGTTACGGCCGTAGTCGAAGGAGCCGTAGTCAGCGAATTTCAGACCGGCGAAGCCCAGACGGGTTTTGGTGCCTTCGGTGCCCTGAGATTCGGAGTGGTTAGCTTGGACGTTGTATTCCCACTGGCCGTAACCGGTCAGTTGGTCAGTAATTTGGGTTTCACCTTTGAAGCCGAAACGAACATAGGTCTGATCGCCGTCATTACCTTTGTCTTTGGAGAAGTAGTGCAGACCGTCAACTTTGCCGTACAGATCCAGCTTGTTGCCGTCTTTGTTGTAGATTTCAGCTGCGTTTGCTGCACCAGCAGCCAACAGAGCCGGGATTACCACTGCAAGAATGTTGCGCTTCATCATTATTACCCTCATTGGTGTTATTCGGACACCTTTGCCACTGCCGCCAATAATTCTTTGGGAACTATTGTTGATAGATTGGTGTCGTCCTGTGTCTGAACGCAGTGTTCCATTCACAGGCGGGTTAATCTAGGACGAAAATGATACCAATGTCCCAATCGGGTTGCAAAAGGAAAGTATGTGTAACCAAATGTAATTTTTCGGGAACTTTGTGACGTGCGTCAATATTAAAAAATGCGAAAGGCCAGCGATGCTGGCCTTTGTTTTGTAACGAAATCGTTTAAAAAACGTGTGATCGTATAAATTAGAAGCTTGCGTTACGCGGCGTGCGCGGGAATGGGATCACATCGCGCACGTTTTGCACGCCGGTGACATAGGCGATTAAACGTTCAAAGCCCAGGCCGAAGCCGGAATGCGGCACGGTGCCGTAGCGGCGCAGATCGCGATACCACCAGTAGTCTTCTTTATTCAGCCCCATCTCTTCCAGGCGCTGATCGAGCACGTCGAGGCGTTCTTCACGCTGCGAGCCGCCGATGATTTCGCCGATGCCCGGCGCCAGCACGTCCATGGCCGCGACGGTCTTGCCGTCTTCGTTCATGCGCATGTAGAACGCTTTGATGTCTTTCGGGTAGTTTTTCACCACCACCGGCGCCTGGAAGTGTTTCTCCGCCAGGTAACGTTCATGCTCGGAAGAGAGATCGATGCCCCAGGAAACCGGGTTTTCGAAGGTTTGGCCCGAGGCCAGCAGGATCTCAATGGCGTCGGTGTAGTCCACCTGGGCGAAATCGGAAGACACGAAGCGCTCCAGACGAGCGATAGCGTCTTTATCCACGCGCTCGGCGAAGAATTTCAGATCGTCGGCACGTTCATCCAGCACCGCCTGGAACACATACTTCAGCATGCTTTCGGCCAGGCCGGCGACGTCGTCCAGCGTAGCGAAGGCCACTTCCGGTTCGATCATCCAGAACTCCGCCAGGTGGCGGCTGGTGTTGGAGTTTTCGGCGCGGAAGGTTGGGCCGAAGGTGTAAACCTTCGACAGCGCGCAAGCGTAGGTTTCGCCGTTCAGCTGGCCGGAAACGGTGAGGAAGGCTTCCTTACCGAAGAAGTCTTCGCTGAAATCGACGGTGCCTTTGTCGGTGCGCGGCAGGTTTTCCAGATCCAGCGTGGACACGCGGAACATCTCGCCGGCGCCTTCGGTATCGGAGGCGGTGATCAGCGGAGTAGAGACCCAGAAATAGCCATTTTCATGGAAGAAGCGGTGGATCGCCTGCGCCAGAGTATGACGTACGCGCGCCACGGCGCCAATCAGGTTGGTGCGCGGGCGCAGGTGAGCCACTTCGCGCAGGTATTCGATGCTGTGGCGCTTGGCCGCCATCGGGTAAGTGTCCGGATCGTCGACCCAGCCGACCACTTTGATCGCGGTAGCCTGCAGTTCGAAGCTCTGGCCTTCGCCCGGTGAAGCGACGACTTTGCCGGTGACTTCAACCGAACAACCGGTGGTCAGATGCAGCACTTCATCCTGATAATTCGGCAGAGAATTATTAACGACGGCCTGTAACGGATCAAAGCAGGAACCGTCATAGACGGCCAGGAAGGAGATACCAGCTTTTGAATCTCTCCGGGTACGTACCCAGCCGCGTACGGTGACTTCACTGTCAACCGCAGCACGACCTTGCAGTACGTCGACTACAGGCACTACGCTCATAGATTTCTCTCTTTAATAATTTGGTTTAGAAATAGCTTACAACCCAAGAATATGGGGGTAATGGCTATGTTACTTGCCGCGGTGCAGAGCACAAGCAGAAATCATCGGATTGGCGCAACATTTATCGCGGCTGACTGAAAACAGGGCGTTCGGGATAAAAACAAAAAAGCCGGCGCGTAAACCGGGCCGGCTTTCTTTCTCTCTATATAGAGAAGGTTCAGCTGGCTTTCTTCACCAGCGGCAGATCGAAGGCCTTGCGCAAGGCCCGCACGAATGCCTGGTCCTGGCAGATGGTCTTGCCGGGGCTGTCGGAGAGCTTGGCCACCGGTTTGCCTTTGCATTCGACCAGCTTGATCACGATATTCAACGGCTTGACGCCCGGAATATCGCAGGTCAGGCGCGTGCCGATACCGAAGCTGAGATTGATGCGCTGATAGAAGTGGCGATAGAGCGCCAGCGCTTTTTCCAGATCCAGGTTGTCCGAGAACACCAGCGTTTTGCTCATGGGGTCGATGCCCAGTTTCTGATAGTGGGCAATGGCTTTCTCACCCCACTCGACGGGATCGCCCGAATCGTGGCGCAGCCCCTGATAACGCTCGGCGAACTGCGGGCCGAAGTCGCGCAGGAAAGCATCCATGGTAATGCAGTCGGTAAGCGCGATGCCAAGCTGATCCGGGTATTCATCCAGCCAGGCCTGCAATGCGGCGCGCTGGCTGTTGGCCAGCACCGGGCTTATCTGCTGATGCGCCTGGAACCATTCATGCGCCTGGGTGCCGACCGGCGCCAGGCCGAGCTGATGCGCCAGATCGTAATTGCTGGTGCCCGACAGGTACGGGAATTCGGCCTGCAAGGTGCTGACGATGGCCTGTTGTACGCCCTGGGAGAAGCGGCGACGGGTGCCGAAGTCCATCAGCTTGAAGCGTGAAAGATCCAAATCGCCCGCCAGCGTCTTGAACTGCACCAACTTGGTTTGCAGGTGGGCTACCGCCTGTTCCGGCGTCGCCAGCGGAGAGCGCCGGCGGTGCACCACTTCGCTGATCACCGCCAGCAGCGGCACTTCCCACATGATCACTTCACGCCACGGCCCGGCGATGCGGATTTGCAGCTTGCCGTCGCGGTTGTCGATGGTCACCTGCTGCGGATCGTATCGGAACGTGCGCAACCAGCTCAGGTAATCTTGACGGAAGAAGGGCAGACCCGAAAGGTAAGCGAATTCGGCGTCGGTCAGCGCCAGCTGGCTCATCAGGGCGACCTGCGCGCGGATCTCGTCGGCATATTCGCCCAGCAGTTCGTCGCCGCGGCAGCGGAATTCCGCCGCCACGCTGATAGCGGGATAGCGATGGAACACTGCTTGCTGCATATGAAGCTTGTAAGCATCGGTATCAAGCAGTGATGTCAAAATCGGGGAAGCGTATTGAGTCATAGCGCGTTACAGCATCCTCGTCAGGCGCGTGTCCAAATCCGGATAATCATAAAAGTGGGGGTGGAGTATACCCGGATTATCCTGTTATTGAAGCTGCATCACACCATAAATCACCGAAGCGGGTCGAGGATTAAACGTGCCTTTATGGCGGGCTGGCGACGGCGGCGGAGGAAAAAAGCCAGATATGCCTGTAAGGTGAATGACTTAGCCTAATTAGTCATAAAAATTATAATGTTAATTATTTTAAACAACAAATCAGATAAACCCGGTCTGGGTGTGCACGCTGACCCGATCTTTGCCGTTCTTTTTGCAAAAATAGAGCGCTTCGTCCGCCTGTTTGATCGCCGCCTGCAGCGCACTAAACGCGTTGACCGGCGCAATGCCGCAGCTGGTGGTGAAACGCACTTGCCGCCCGTCGGCCAGATTCAGCGTCAGGCGATGGGTGCGGGCGCGCAATTGCTCCATGATGTCCCGCGCGTTGTCCAACGAACAGTTGCCCAGCAGCACCGCGAACTCTTCGCCACCGTAGCGGCAGAAGATGTCGCTGGCGCGAAACGCGCGTTGCAACAGATGGCCGAATTCCACCAGCGCCCGGTCACCGACATCGTGGCCGT
This sequence comes from Serratia sp. X10, assembly GCF_017811775.1. Taxonomy (NCBI): domain Bacteria; kingdom Pseudomonadati; phylum Pseudomonadota; class Gammaproteobacteria; order Enterobacterales; family Yersiniaceae; genus Serratia; species Serratia sp. X10. Next base: position 117,978 of record NZ_JAEIOH010000001.1, read on the forward strand.
AGCTGTCGTTGAGCTGTTTGAAGTTGTCGATATCGATCAGGCAAAAGGCCTGCGGGTAGCTACCGTCGCCCAATAGCTGGCATTCGAGGAAGAATTTACGGCGGTTATAAATGTTGGTGAGCGGATCGAGGAAGGAAGAGGCCTCAAGCTCTTTAATCAGCAGCTGTTTCTCGCTTTCCAGCGAGACCTTGTCCAACTGATATTGTCTGAGCTGTTGAATGGCGTCGCTGATGGCGATCAGTTCCCGGCTGTAGAAGGCGTCGTTGCGATCGATATTCATCTCGCCGCGCGACAGCCGCACGATATTGTTGTGGGTTTTGGTCAACCAGCGGTTGATGTTGGTGCAGAACACCAGCGCCGGCAAAATGAACAGCAGCACCCCCAGACCGGCGAGCGCGATCATGCCGTAAATGGTGGTCTGGCTGTCATAAATCTTGTGACGCGAAGCGACGGTTTCCAGCTCAAAGCTGCGTTGATACAGCGCCTGTGAAAGCCTGCTCAACTCGTCGACATAGCGCGAGATCAGCGCGGCAGGATAGGGCTTTTGGGTATTGATGGCGGTGTATAGCCCATCGGTAATCTGCTTGAGGCGTTCGGTAGACACCTGGGTGAGCAACTGATTGACGATGCTGGTGGTTTGCACGTCGTCGTAGTTGAGCTTCATGAAGATCAACCGGGTGCTCAGCGCGTTCAGGACGCCGGTCAACTGAATGGACTTCAGATAGGCGTCTTTGCGATCGAGCGGGCTGACGTTGACGTCGATAATCTGATCGCTTAACTCCGTCAGCGACATATTCAGCCGGTTGTTGAGGCGAATGGCCTCGAGAAACATAAAGGAGTCGGTATCCACCATTCGGGTATCGTAGGTGTAGCGGTAATAGCTCTTGCTGGTTTGCGAGATGTAATAGGCGCTGTTGATGTTGAACAGGTTGGCGTTGGCGTTGTTGACCTGCGAAAGCTGCAGGTTGTCGTTATCCAGCAACTGTTCCATCAGGCCGATCATCGACAGCGCGGCGATTTTTTGCCGCACGCCCAGCTCCCTGGCGATCGTGTCGTTCAGATGCTCGCGGATCCGGGCGATTTTCTCGCGCGCCACCCGATCGGCGGCCAGACACTGCGCGCGAGTGATTTGCGGATCGATCAGGCTCAAGCGTTTGAGGCGGTGAGCCTGCAGCGAAGCCTGAAAGGCCTCGGAGATTTCTTTGGCGCGATCGATCTTATACAGGTTGAGCTGGTTATCGCGGTACTCGGTATGGGCTTCGAGCAGTTCCTCGACGATGAACAGCGAGAAGGAGGTCATCAGGCACAGGGTGAAAAAATAGATTGCGTATTTGATTTTCATAGTGCGAGTCATCCCTGAGCCTGATTCGGCAATTATACCATCATGCCGCCGGTGCCGCCTCAACAATGCCGGAGCGCCGCGAAGGCGGTTTTTTAGCATTAAATGCTGATTTTTATTTAGCCATTGGTCACCCGCGCTGCCATCTGGTGGGTGAACTATGATTTGCCTCTGATTTCTTTATCGCGCTTGCCCGGCGGATCTGGGCTTTTCAGCCAGCTGTGATACAGTTTATTCACAATCAGGTTCGCCGAGCGCCGCAGGGGAAATCTCCAGCGACGGCGCGGAGGAGAAGAGCGGCCTGGCACCTATAACTCACTGAGACGTTTAAGGGTTTTTATGACACAACAGCCACAGGCAAAATATCGCCACGATTATCGCGCGCCCGATTACACCACGACAGACATCGATTTGGACTTCAGTCTGGACGCGGAAACCACGCGCGTGACCGCCGTCAGTAAAATCAAACGTCAGGGCGCGGCCGGTGCACCGCTGGTGCTGGATGGCGAGGATCTGACGCTGGTGAGCATTCAGGTCGACGGTCAACCGTGGAGCGCCTATCGTCAGCAGGATAACCAGCTGATCGTCGAAGAGTTGCCAGCACAATTCACTCTGACCATCGTCAACGATATTCACCCGGCGAAAAACACCGCGCTGGAAGGGCTGTATCTGTCCGGCGATGCGCTGTGCACGCAATGCGAAGCCGAAGGCTTCCATCATATTACCTATTACCAGGATCGCCCGGACGTGCTGGCGCGCTTTACCACCCGCATCGTGGCCGACAAGGCGCGCTATCCGTTCCTGCTGTCGAACGGCAACCGTATTGGCCAGGGTGAATTGGCCGATGGTCGCCACTGGGTGCAATGGCAGGATCCGTTCCCGAAACCTTGCTACCTGTTCGCATTGGTGGCGGGGGACTTCGACGTGCTGCGCGACAGCTTCACCACCCGTTCCGGCCGTAAGGTCGCGCTGGAGCTGTTTGTCGATCGCGGCAACCTGGATCGCGCAGACTGGGCGATGACCTCGTTGAAAAACTCGATGAAGTGGGACGAGACCCGCTTCGGTCTGGAATACGATCTCGACATTTATATGATCGTGGCGGTCGATTTCTTCAATATGGGCGCGATGGAGAACAAAGGGTTAAATATCTTTAACTCCAAATACGTGTTGGCGAAGGCGGAAACCGCCACCGACAAAGATTACCTGAACATCGAAGCGGTGATTGGCCACGAATACTTCCACAACTGGACCGGCAACCGCGTCACCTGCCGCGACTGGTTCCAGCTCAGCCTGAAAGAGGGGCTGACGGTGTTCCGCGATCAAGAGTTCAGTTCCGATCTGGGATCGCGTTCGGTCAACCGCATCGATAACGTGCGCGTGATGCGCGGCGCGCAGTTCGCCGAAGACGCCAGCCCGATGGCGCACGCCATTCGTCCGGATAAAGTCATCGAGATGAACAACTTTTACACCCTGACTGTGTATGAGAAAGGTTCTGAAGTGATCCGCATGATGCACACCCTGCTGGGGGAAGAGAACTTCCAGAAAGGGATGCAGCTCTATTTCGAACGCCACGACGGCAGCGCCGCCACCTGCGATGACTTCGTACAGGCGATGGAGGACGCGTCCAACGTGGATCTGTCGCGCTTCCGCCGTTGGTATAGCCAGTCCGGCACGCCGCTGTTGACGGTGCGCGACGAGTATGATGCGCAAACCCAGCAATATCGCCTGCATGTCAGCCAGAAAACCGCGCCGACCGCCGATCAGCCTGAGAAGTTGCCGCTGCATATCCCGCTGGATATCGAGCTGTACGACAGCGAAGGCAACGTCATCGCGCTGCAGAAGGGTGGCCTGCCGGTCAACAACGTGCTGAACGTCACCGAAGCGGAGCAGACCTTCGTGTTCGACGGCGTGGCGCACAAGCCGGTGCCGTCGCTGCTGCGTGAATTCTCTGCGCCGGTGAAACTGGATTATCCGTACAGCGATCAGCAACTGACCTTCCTGATGCAGCACGCGCGCAATGAGTTTGCGCGTTGGGATGCGGCGCAGAGCCTGCTCGCGACCTACATCAAACTGAACGTGGCGCGGCACCAGCAGAAGCAGCCGTTGTCGCTGCCGCTGCACGTGGCCGACGCGTTCCGTGCGGTGTTGCTGAACGAGACGCTGGATCCGGCGCTGGCGGCGCAGATCCTGACGCTGCCGTCGGAGAACGAAATCGCTGAACTGTTCGCCACCATCGATCCGGAAGCGATCGCCGCGGTGCACGAAGCGATCGTTCGCTGCCTGGCGCGGGAGTTGGCCGATGAGTGGCTGGCGGTGTATCACGCCAACAAGACCGACGGCTACCGCGTGGAGCACGCCGACATCGCCAAGCGCGCCTTGCGCAATGTGTGCCTGGGTTATCTGGCGTTCGGCGAAGATGCGGCGCTGGCGGACCAACTGGTGAGCGAACAGTATCGCCTGGCGGATAACATGACCGACTCGCTGGCGGCGCTGTCCGCCGCGGTCGCGGCCCAGTTGCCGTGTCGCGATGCGTTGTTGGCGGCGTTCGACGAGCGCTGGCATCAGGATGGCCTGGTGATGGACAAATGGTTCGTGCTGCAGGGCAGCAGCCCGGCGGCGGATGTGTTGAGCAAGGTGCGTGCGCTGCTGCAACACCGCTCGTTCAGCCTGAGCAACCCGAACCGCACCCGCTCGCTGATCGGCGGCTTCGCTTCCGGCAACCCGGCGGCGTTCCATGCGGCGGATGGCAGCGGTTATCAATTCCTGGTGGAGATCCTCAGCGATCTCAACCAGCGCAACCCGCAGATCGCCGCGCGCCTGATCGAACCGCTGATTCGCCTGAAGCGTTACGACGCCGGTCGCCAGGCGCTGATGCGCAAAGCGTTGGAACAGCTGAAAGGGTTGGAAAACCTGTCCGGCGATCTGTACGAGAAGATCAGCAAGGCGCTCGACGCCTAATCTTTTCACCGTGAATACCCAAAGGGACGGCCTGCGCCGTCCCTTTTTCGTTCAATTCGCCGCCTGGCGTGGGCTGGCCGCGGTGACCGGCGGCGATAACACCCGCTCCAGCACTTCAGCCTCCAGTTCCGCCAGCCTGGCAGAACCCTTGCGGCGTGGCCGCGGCAGATCGATGCTCAGATCCAGTCCGATTTGGCCCTCTTCAATCAGGATCACCCGATCCGCCAGCGCGATGGCTTCGCTGACGTCGTGCGTCACCAGCAGTACGGTAAAACCGTGCTGTTGCCACAGCGATTCTATCAGCCCCTGCATCTCGATGCGCGTCAGGGCATCCAGCGCCCCGAGCGGTTCGTCCAGCAGCAGCAGGCGGGGGCGGTGGATCAACGCGCGCGCCAGGGCGACCCGCTGCTTTTGTCCGCCGGACAGCGCCGCCGGCCAGTCGCGGGCGCGATCCGCCAAACCGACCGCGGCCAGCGCCTGCAGCGCCGCGTCGCGCCACTGGCCGCGCAGCCCCAACCCCACGTTGTCGATCACCGTTTTCCACGGCAGCAGGCGCGCATCCTGAAACATCAGCCGGGTATCTTCTTTGGCGGCGGCAAGCGGCGCATTGCCGCTGAGCAGCGCGCCGCTGCTGGCCTGTTCCAGGCCGGCCAACAGGCGCAGCAGGGTGCTCTTGCCGCAGCCGCTGCGGCCGACCACCGCCACGAACTGCCCGGCGGAGATGCGCAGCTGAATGTTATCCAGCACGGTGCGGTTGCCGTAACGTTTGCCGATGGACTCCAGCGTCACCGGCGTGCCTTGCGCAAGGCGAGCGGGAAGGGTCATAGCGCTTCTCCCTGTTTCAGTTGATAGGCCGGGTGCCAGCGTAGCCAGACGCGTTCCAGCAGTTGCGCGCCCACGTCCGCCAGCTTGCCGAGCAGGGCGTACAGCACGATCGCCACCACCACCACGTCGGTTTGCAGAAATTCACGCGCGTTCATCGCCAGATAACCGATGCCGGAGTTGGCCGAAATGGTTTCGGCGACGATCAGCGTCAACCACATGAACCCGAGGGCGAAACGCACGCCGACCATAATCGACGGCAACGCGCCCGGCAGCACCACCTGCGTGAACAGGCGAAAACCGCTCAGGCCATAGCTGCGCGCCATCTCCAGCAGGCCGCGATCGATGTTTTTGATGCCGTGATAGGTATTGAGATAAATCGGGAACAACGTGCCGAGCGCCACCAGAAAGATCTTGGCGGATTCATCGATGCCGAACCACAGGATCACCAGCGGGATCAGCGCCAGATGCGGCACGTTGCGGATCATTTGCACCGAGCTGTCCAGCAGGCGTTCACCCCAGCGCGACAGGCCGGTAATAAAACCGAGGGTAAGCCCGATGCCGCCGCCGATGGCAAAGCCTAACAACGCGCGCTGGCTGCTGATGCTCAGGTGCTGCCACAGTTCGCCGCTTTGGCTCAGGCGCCAGAAGGCGGCCAGCACCGCACTCGGCGCCGGCAAAATGCGGTTGGACAGCCAGCCGGTTTCGACGGCGACTTGCCAGATGATCACCAGCGCCAGCGGCAGCGCCCAAGGGGCCAGCCGGTACAGGATGCGTTGCGCGTTCTTTGCCATCGGGGCGCTCCTCAGCTCTGCGACACTTTTTGCGGAACATAAATGTTGGCCTCCACTTCGCCCTGCGGGCGCACCGGTTGAAGGCGCGCGGGCGTTTCCTCCTGCGCCAGATCGAGGTGCGGAAACAGCAGTTCGCCGACGCGGTAGGCCTCTTCCAGATGCGGATAGCCGGAGAGAATAAAGGTGTCGATGCCCAGATCGGCGTATTCCTGCATGCGCGCCGCGACCGTCGGGCCATCGCCCACCAGCGCGGTGCCGGCGCCGCCGCGCACCAGGCCGATGCCGGCCCACAGGTTCGGGCTGATCTCCAGATTATCCTTCTTGCCGCCGTGCAGCGCCGCCATGCGCCGTTGGCCGACGGAGTCGAAGCGCGCAAAGGCCTGCTGCGCGTTGGCGATGGTTTCCTCATCGAGGTGGGCGATCAGCCGATCGGCGGCGCGCCAGGCCTCTTCGGTCGTTTCCCGCACGATGACGTGCAGACGGATGCCGAAGCGTACCTGCCGGCCCTTCGCCGCCGCTTTGGCGCGCACCTCTTCGATCTTTTCTTTGACCTGCGCCGGCGGCTCTCCCCAGGTGAGGTACATTTCTACCTGCTCGGCGGCCAGATCCTGCGCGGCGGCGGAGGATCCGCCGAAATAGAGCGGCGGGCGCGGTTGCTGCACCGGCGGGAACAGCAGTTTGGCGCCTTTCACCTGAATATGCTTGCCGTGGAAATCGACGGTTTCACCTTCCAGCACCCGGCGCCAGATATGAGTGAACTCGGTCGAGGCTTCGTAACGCTCTTCATGACTGAGATGCAACCCCTCCGCCGCCAGCTCTTCCGGATCGCCGCCGGTGACCAGATTGAACAGGGCGCGCCCGTTGGACAGGCGATCCAGCGTCGCCGCCTGACGCGCCGCCAGCGTAGGGGAGATGATACCCGGCCGCAGCGCGACCAAAAATTTCAGCCGCTGGGTGACCGGGATCAGTGAGGCGGCCACCAGCCAGGAGTCTTCGCAAGAGCGACCGGTGGGGATCAGCACGCCGCCGAATCCCAGCCGGTCCGCCGCTTGGGCGATTTGTTGCAAGTAACCGTGATCGACGCTGCGAGCGCCCTGTGCGCTGCCAAGATAGTGGCCGTCGCCGTGGGTGGGTAAAAACCAGAAAACGTTCAGGCTCATCGTCAATGCTCTCCCGTATTTATGGCGCGCTTGGGCGCCAGATGCGTTGCGAGATGTCGACCTTCACCGGCACCAGCCGGTTGGCGTAAAACAGGTCGGCGGTTTGCTGCTGCGCGGCGATCGTATGCGCATCGAGCGGTGTGATGGCGGTCGGGGGACGGTGATCCAGATAGCTGGCGATCACCGGTTCCGGCAGCCCCATGGCGTTGGCCAGCAAGGTCACGCTTTGCGCCCGGTCGCTGCGGGTGAGCGCATCGGCCTGGGTCAGCACCGTCAGGACCTGGCTGATAAAGGCGCCATTGGCTTCGACATAAGGGCGCGCCGCCAGATAGAAGGAACCGGTCTGGTTCAGATCGGTGCCGTCGCCGAGCACCCGAACACCGCCCTGCAGCAGCGCGGCGGAATAATAAGGATCCCAGATAGCCCAGGCATCGACGTTGCCTTGCTGGAATGCGGCGCGCGCATCGGCGGGGGTCAGGTAGGCGGGTTGGATATCCGTAAATTTCAGGCCGGCCTTTTGCAGCGATCGCAGCAGCAGGTTGTGTGAGCTGGATCCTTTCTGAAATGCGACCTTATGGCCTTTCAGATCGGCGACGGTTTTGATCGGGCTGTTTTCCGGCACCAGGATCACTTCCGCCTTCGGTTTGGGAGGCTCAACGCCGACATACAGCAGATCCGCCCCGGCGGCCTGCGCGAAGATCGGCGGAATATCACCGGTGCTGCCCAGATCGATGCTGCCGACGTTCAAGGCTTCCAGCATCTGCGGGCCGGCGGGAAATTCAATCCAACTGATGCGGGTGGCGGGGAAGCGTTCTTCCAGCAGCCGGTGGCTTTTCGCCAGCACCAGACTCACCGATCCTTTCTGGTAACCGATGCGAAATTGCGCCGGGTCCTGCGCGACGGCGGCGTTGGCCCAGACCAGCGACAGCAGGCCGGTGAAGGCCGCTGCGTTCAGCCAACGTCGCAAAGCGTTGCGTTGTTTCATTCAGGCTCTCCTTTTCCAGGCATTTCAGGCGGTTTGACGCGCCGTCAGCGGCGAGGCGACGCGTAGCGCGGGCGGTTTGCGGCGCCCAAGCGCCAAATAGAAACTGGCGAGCGCTTCTTCCAACCGGGCGGCCACGGCGTCGGTGAGTGTGGCACTTTCGCCGGTCAGCTGGATCTGACTGTCGTCGGCGAACACGCCGTGCAGCACCTCTTGCGCTTTCAGCGCCGCCAGCACCGGTTTCAGCGCATAGTCCACCGCCAGCATGTGACCGACAGAACCGCCGGTCGCCAGCGGCAGCACCACTTTATGGTCCAGCGCGCGTTCCGGCAGCAGATCCAGCAGGGTTTTCAGCGCGCCGGAGAACGACGCTTTATAAACCGGCGTGGAAATCAGCAGGCCGTCGGCCTGCGCCAGCTGCTCGGCAAACGCCTTGATCGCCGGACTGTTGAAGTTGGCGTACAGCAGATCTTCGGCATCGAAGTCGTGCAGGGTATAGGCCGTCACCTCCACCCCTTGTTGCCGCAGCCAGTTCTGACTTAGCGAGAGCAGCGCGGCGGAACGTGATGGGATGCGTGGGCTACCGGCCAGTGATATAACGCGCATTGCCACTCCTTATAACTAAAAGTTAGGTTTAATTAGAAAATTAATAGGAAGTGTTTTAAAACTACCAGCAACCGGGCGCGTTTCTTAAATCTCATTTTTTGATTTGGATATGCGTAAAAGCGGATTGGCGCCGATTTGGCGGTGAAGAGGGAAAACGATTGCGTAAAAACGGCTTTTTTTGCCTTTAATCAATTCCAATTAGGCGGGGGATACCGGATAATACGCCCCCGGTTTGCAACCGGGAAATCAGGAGAGTCCATGTACTACCCCCTCATCAGGAAAGCGTTGTTCCAGCTCGATCCGGAGCGCGCGCACGAAGTGACCTTTCGTCAGCTCAGCCGTATTACCGGCACCCCATTAGCGTTTCTTGTCCGTCAGTCCGTGCCGACCAAACCGGTCAGCTGCATGGGGCTGTCGTTTAAAAACCCGCTGGGATTGGCCGCCGGTCTGGATAAAAACGGCGAATGCATCGATGCGTTCGGCGCGATGGGCTTCGGCCATGTGGAAGTCGGCACCGTGACGCCGCGTCCGCAACCGGGCAACGACAAGCCGCGCTTGTTCCGCGTGGTTGAGGCGGAAGGCCTGATTAACCGCATGGGGTTCAATAACCATGGCGTGGACAATCTGGTTGAAAACGTTAAGAAATCCCATTTCGGCGGCATTCTTGGGATCAATATCGGCAAGAATAAAGACACGCCGGTCGAGCAGGGCAAAGACGATTATTTGATCTGCATGGATAAAGTTTATCCGTATGCCGGATATATCGCGATTAACATCTCTTCACCGAATACGCCGGGGTTACGATCCTTACAGTATGGCGAAGCGTTGGACGATCTTTTGGCTGCGATTAAAAATAAGCAGCAGGAATTACATGCGCGGCATCACAAATATGTGCCGGTGGCGGTAAAGATCGCGCCGGATCTTTCTGAAGAAGAATTGATCCAAATTGCCGATAGCCTGGTGCGGCATAATATCGATGGCGTGATCGCCACCAATACCACGTTGGATCGAAAATTGATCCAAGGGCTGAATTACTGCGAACAAGCGGGCGGGTTAAGCGGGCGTCCGTTGCAATCACGCAGCACCGAAGTGATCCGTCGCCTCTCCACCGAACTGCAAGGGCGTCTGCCGATTATCGGCGTAGGCGGCATCGATTCGCTGACGGCGGCGCGCGAAAAAATGGAGGCCGGTGCGAGCCTGCTGCAAATTTATTCCGGATTTATCTATCACGGCCCGCGTTTGATTAAAGATATCGTTACCCATATCTAATATTTTTCCTCTCATTTTATTCCGGGGGTTTATTTCTGCCCCCGGCTCGTCTATATTTTGTTCGTTAGCTTAAATATCGTTCGCGGAATTATCCGATGTTTAAGCTATTTCATCGGTGATAAAATCGCCTTTTAGGGTGAGTGCGGCGTTGGCGTGGGCAGCGAGAAGGATACGAAATGAAGATAAAACCTGACGATAATTGGCGTTGGTATTTTGATGCCGAACACGATCGGCTAATGCTGGATTTAGCTAATGGTATGATCTTTCGTTCACGTTTCCCGGCTAAAATGTTAACGCCGGACGCCTTCGATGAATGCGCTTTTTGCGTGGATGACGCCGCCCTTTATTTCACCTATGAAGAACAGTGCAAGCAGGTCAAGCTGAGCCATGAACAGCGCGCCGAGCTGGTGTTGAATGCGCTGGTCGCCTACCGCTTCCTGAAACCGCTGATGCCGAAGAGCTGGCATTTCTCGCAGCAGCACTACCCGTTGCAGCCGAAAAACGGCGAGCTGGCGGCGGTGAAAGTGATGGAAAGCGGCGCGGAAGCGCGCCTGCTGGTGGTGGAGGCCGGGGATAACGCCAGCCTGTGCCTGCTGGCGCAAAATCAGCTGACGGTCGCCGGCCGCACCATGGTCTTGGGCGACGCCATCAAGGTGATGCACGATCGGCTGAAACCTTGCGCGCAGGATGAAAGCGCCGCCCCGGCTTACGACAGGGCGGTATAAGGCGGATTACGCCAACGTCAAATCAGTTTTCGGGATGCAGCTGCAGCACAGGATGGTGCCGTTGTCGCCCAGCGCGCTTTTCTTCAGGGGCGCGACTTCACCGCTCAGCAATGTAATGCGGCAGCTGCCGCAAATCCCGGCGCGGCACGAGTAAGGCACGCGAATGCCTTGCTGTTCCAGTTGTTCGAGCAGGATCTGCTGGTTATTGCCGGTAAATACCTTTCCTTCATATTCGATCGTGACGCTGTGCGCGCTGTCCTGCGGCGCCTGCACGCTCTCCACCACTTTACCTGCGCCATAAGGGCGCGGCGGCTTGGTTGACAAGACTTCCACCGTATCGCCCACGCGAATGATGCCGCTGTTGCGCGCGATCATATTCTGGCCGAAATCGATGTCGCCGTTGTCGGCGGAGCGGAATTTTTGCAGCGTGCTGAGCGGTTCGCCGCTCGGGTGCTTGCGGCCACGCTCGGTGCTGACGGTGGTGAGCACGCAGCGGCTGCAGGGTTTCACCAGATCGAACATCACGTCGCCGACGCGGATCACCTGCCAGCCGTCTTCAGCCCAGGCGGTAGCGCCGCTCACCACCAGATTTGGGCGGAACTGTTCCAGCTTGATGCTGCCGGGACAACGCTGCTGCAGGTCGTTGAACGAGGCTTGGTTAATCAGCAGATAAGGGTAGCCGTCGGCAAACGTCAGCGGGATTTCAGGGTGTTTCTTGACCCGGCGGGTCAGCTCCGGCCCCAGCCAGCGCAGCTGCACGTCGCGCTGGAAATAGCCGCTCAGCCAGCGGTTGATCTCATCCGGCGCGATCAGCGCGGTGAAATGGTTGCCCCACACCTCGGTCGGCTGCGGCGCGGCCGCGAAGTCGCTGAAGCGAATGGCGGCGCTTTCACCGTCCGGCGCGGTCAGAAACAGCCCATCCGGCAACAGCGCCGGCGTGAACAACACCATCTGCGGATATTGGCGCGCGGTAATAAAGGTGCCGTCCGGTTCGGTGATCATAAAGTTGCGGTCGAAGGCCAGACCGCTGCTGCCGACCTGGGCGTAGGAAAGCTGCAAGCCGCGCAGTGATTTAACCGGATGGACGTAGAGTCTGGAAAGCGTGATCACCCTTATCTCCGTGCGATGATTAAATAGAAGGGAGCAACTTTATGACAAGCGGTGCGGATTAGCTATAATGCGCAACAATTTTCTTTTTGGTGATAAGTACGATATGAACTCTCTGTTTGCCAGCACGGCGCGTGGATTGGAAGAACTGTTAAAAAGCGAGCTGGAAACGCTTGGCGCTCACGACTGCAAAGTGGTGCAGGGCGGAGTACATTTTCAGGGTGACGATCGTCTTCTGTACCAAAGCCTGCTGTGGAGCCGCCTGGCTTCGCGCATTTTGTTGCCGCTGAACGAATTCCGCGTGCACAGCGACCTGGATCTGTACCTCGGCGTGCAGGCGATTGACTGGCCGAGCATTTTTGGCGTGGATAAAACCTTCGCCGTGCATTTCAGCGGCGTGAACGAAGAGATCCGCAACAGCCAGTATGGCGCGCTGAAGGTGAAAGACGCCATCGTTGACAGCTTCACCCGTAAGCTCGACCAACGCCCGACGGTTGCCAAACAGCAGCCGGACATTCGCGTTAACGTCTTCCTGCAACGCGATATGGCCAGCGTGGCGCTCGATCTGAGCGGCGAAGGCCTGCACCAGCGCGGCTACCGCGATCTCACCGGTCAGGCGCCGTTGAAGGAAAACTTGGCGGCCGCCATCGTGTTGCGTTCCGGCTGGCAGCCGGGCACGCCGATGCTCGATCCGATGTGCGGCTCCGGTACGTTGTTGATCGAAGCGGCGATGATCGCCGCCGATCGCGCGCCGGGCCTGCACCGTCAACACTGGGGCTTCAGCGCCTGGAATGGCCACAACGCCGAACTGTGGCGTGAAGTCACCACCGAAGCGCAGGTGCGCGCGCGTCGCGGCCTGCAGGAAACCGCCTCTCGCTTCTTCGGTTCCGATATCGATCGCCGGGTGATTGAGATGGCGCGCGGCAACGCCCGCCGCGCCGGCGTCGCCGAGCTGATCACCTTCAACGTCGGCGACGTCGCGCGCTTGACCAATCCGCTGCCGGAAGGCCCGCACGGCACGGTGATCAGCAACCCGCCGTACGGCGAGCGTCTGGAAAGCGAACCGGCGCTGATCGCGCTGCACAACATGCTGGGGCGCGTGATGAAAAGCGCCTTCGGCGGTTGGCAGCTTTCGCTGTTCAGCGCCTCGCCGGAGCTGTTGAGCTGCCTGCAGCTGCGCGCCGAGCGCCAGTTCAAGGCGAAGAACGGCCCGCTGGAGTGCGTGCAGAAAAATTATCAGCTGGCGGCAAGCCCGGCCGGCGCCGCTGCCGGCGGCGTGCAGGTGGCGGAAGATTTCGCCAACCGTCTGCGCAAGAATTTGAAGAAGCTCGACAAGTGGGCGAAGCAACAAGGCATCGAATGCTACCGCCTGTACGATGCCGATCTGCCAGAATACAACGTCGCGGTGGATCGTTACGGCAGCAAGGTGGTGGTGCAGGAGTATGCGCCGCCGAAAACCGTCGATGCGCAGAAGGCGCGTCAGCGCCTGTTCGATGTGATCAACGCGACGCTGGCGGTGCTGGAATTGCCGTCGAATCAGCTGATCCTGAAAACCCGCGAGCGGCAGAAGGGCAAAAATCAGTACGAGAAACTGGCGCAGAAGGGCGAGTTCCTGCTGGTGGAAGAGTATAACGCCAAGCTGTGGGTCAACCTGACCGACTATCTCGATACCGGCCTATTCCTCGATCACCGCATCGCGCGCCGTATGCTGGGCGAGATGAGCGGCGGCAAGGACTTCCTCAACCTGTTCGCCTATACCGGCACCGCCAGCGTGCATGCCGGGCTGGGCGGCGCGCGCAGCACCACCACGGTGGACATGTCGCGCACTTATCTGGAATGGGCGGAGAAGAACCTGCGCGCCAACGGCCTGACCGGCCGCCAGCATCGGCTGATCCAGGCCGACTGCTTGTCGTGGCTGAGCAATGCCAATGAACAGTTCGACGTGATCTTCATCGATCCGCCGACGTTCTCCAACTCCAAGCGGATGGAGAACACCTTTGACGTGCAGCGCGATCACCTGGCGCTGATGAAAGATTTGAAACGGTTGCTGCGCCGCAACGGGACCATTATGTTCTCGAACAACAAGCGCGGTTTCCAAATGGATATGGCAGGGCTGAGCGCGTTGGGTCTGGAGGCGAAAGAGATCACCGCCAAGACGCTGTCGCAGGATTTTGCCCGTAACCGTCAGATCCACAACTGCTGGCTGGTGACTCACGCCGGCGAAGGAAAATAATTACTATGTCGTTAATCAGCATGTCCGGCGCCTGGCTCTCTTTCAGCGATGCGCCATTGTTAGACAACACCGAAATTCATATCGAAGACAACGAGCGCGTGTGTCTGGTCGGGCGCAACGGCGCCGGCAAATCCACGCTGCTGAAGATCCTCGGCAAAGAGATCCCGCTGGATGACGGCCGGGTGATCTACGAACAGGATCTGATCGTGGCGCGTCTGCAACAGGATCCGCCGCGCAATATCGGCGGCAGCGTGTTCGATTTCGTGGCGGAAGGCGTCGCGGAGCAGGCGGAACACCTGAAGGCGTATCACGCGATCTCTCACCTGGTGGAAAGCGATCCGAGCGAGAAAAACCTGGCGCGCATGGCGCAAATCATGGAGATCCTCGATCACCAGGGGCTGTGGCAGCTCGACAGCCGCATCAGCGAAGTGCTGCTGCAGCTGGGGCTGAACGGCGACGCCGAGCTTTCCTCGCTGTCCGGCGGCTGGCTGCGCAAAGCGGCGCTGGGCCGCGCGCTGGTGAGCTCGCCGCGCGTGTTGTTGCTCGACGAACCGACCAACCACCTGGATATCGAAACCATCGACTGGCTGGAAGGTTTCCTGAAAGAGTTCGACGGCAGCATCGTCTTCATCTCGCACGACCGTTCGTTTATCCGCAACATGGCGACGCGCATCGTCGATCTGGATCGCGGCAAGCTGGTTTCCTGGCCGGGTAACTACGATCTGTACCTGCAGAGCAAAGAAGAAGCGCTGCGGGTGGAAGAGCTGCAAAACGCCGAGTTCGACCGCAAGCTGGCGCAGGAAGAGGTCTGGATCCGTCAGGGCATCAAGGCGCGCCGCACTCGCAACGAGGGCCGCGTGCGCGCGCTGAAGGCGCTGCGCGTCGAGCGCTCGCAGCGCCGTGAAGTGATGGGCACCGCCAAGATGCAGGTGGAAGAGGCGACCCGCTCCGGCAAAATCGTATTCGAGCTGGAAGACGTCAATTATCAGGTTGGCGAAAAGGTGCTGGTGCGCGGTTTCTCCGCCCAGGTGCAGCGCGGCGACAAGATTGCGCTGGTGGGGCCGAACGGCTGCGGCAAAACCACGCTGCTGAAACTGATGCTCGGTCAGCTGAAAGCCGACAGCGGCCGCGTGCACTGCGGCACCAAGCTGGAAGTGGCCTATTTCGACCAGCACCGCGCCGATCTCGATCCTGAGCGCACGGTGATGGACAACCTGGCGGAAGGCAAGCAGGAAGTGATGGTCAATGGCCGTCCTCGCCACGTGCTGGGCTACCTGCAGGACTTCCTGTTCCACCCGAAACGCGCAATGACGCCGGTGAAGGCGCTGTCGGGCGGTGAGCGTAACCGCTTGCTGTTGGCTAAGCTGTTTCTGAAACCGAGCAATCTGTTGATCCTCGATGAACCAACCAACGATCTCGACGTCGAAACGCTGGAGCTGCTGGAAGAGCTGATCGACGGCTATCAGGGCACCGTGTTGCTGGTCAGCCACGATCGTCAGTTCGTCGACAACTCGGTGACCGAGTGCTGGATCTTCGAAGGCAATGGCGTGATCAACGCCTTCGTCGGCGGTTACTACGATGCGCATCACCAGCGCGCGACAGCGAAACCGATTCGTCAGGCGGCGCCGAGCGCGAGCAAACCGGCGGCGGAGAAAAAGGTCGAACAGCCGAAGAAAGCGGCGGCCAAGCTGAGTTACAACCTGCTGCGCGAACTGGAACAGCTGCCGCAGCGGCTCGAACAGCTGGAAGCGGAAATCGAAGCGCTGCAGGCGCAGATGAGCGACGCCGACTTCTTCACGCGGCCGCACAGCGAAACGCAAGAAGTGCTGACGGCGTTGGCTAACGCCGAGCAGGCGCTCGAGCAGGCCTTCGCCCGCTGGGAAGAGCTGGAAGCGATGAAAAACGGCTGACCGTTGCGATACCGCCCGCGCGCTGCTGCGGGCGGTATCGACGTGCCGGTGAACAACGTTATTTAGGAGGAATATGGTGTGTTCCCACAACAATCATCAGCAGCATAGTCATTCCGCACCTTCGGCGGCGCAGCAGGATAACCTGATGCTGTGCCCGCAGTGCGACATGCTGGTGGCGCTGCCGCCGCTGGCCTATGGCAGCAAAGCGGTATGCCCACGCTGCAAAACCACGCTCAGCGCCCGCTGGGACGAGCCGCGCAAGCGGCCGATCGGTTACGCGCTCAGCGCCTTGTTCATGCTGGTGCTGGCCAACATTTTCCCGTTTATCAACATGCGCGTCGCCGGCCTCGGCAACGAAATCCGGCTGATCCAAATCCCGGAAGTCATGGTGGCGGAAGACTACGCCAGCATGGCCACCTTGTTTATGGTGTTCGTGCAGCTGATCCCGGCGTTTTGCATGGTGGCGATCATCCTGCTGTGCGCCAGGGTGCGCTTGCCGCTGGGCCTCAAAGAGTGGATGGCCCGGGTGCTGTTCCAGTTCAAGACCTGGTGCATGGTGGAAATTTTCCTCGCCGGGGTGCTGGTCAGCTTCGTCAAGCTGATGGCCTACGGCGACATCGGCATCGGCAGCAGCTTCGTGCCTTACTGCCTGTTTTGCCTGCTGCAGGTGCGCGCTTTCCAGTGCGTGGATCGGCGCTGGCTGTGGCAGGATATCGAACCGGCGCCGCGACTTAATCGCCCGCTGACGGTGGGGCGCACCGGCATGCGCCAGGGCGTGCGCTCCTGCGCGTGCTGCACGGCGATCCTGCCGGCCGATCAGGTGCGCTGCCCGCGCTGCCACACCAAGGGCTACGTGCGTCGCCGCCACAGCCTGCAGTGGACGCTGGCGCTGCTGGTGACCTCTGTCATGCTGTATATTCCGGCCAACCTGATGCCCATCATGGTGACCGAGGCGCTGGGCAACAAGATGAATTCCACCATCATGGCGGGGGTGATCCTGCTGTGGGGGGACGGCTCTTATCCGGTAGCGATGGTGATTTTCATCGCCAGTATCATGGTGCCGTCGCTGAAAATGTTGGCGATCGGTTGGCTGTGCTGGGATGCGAACGGTAGGAAGAAACCGCGCGCCGACAGCGAGCGTATGCATCTGATTTATGAAGTGGTCGAATTCGTGGGTCGTTGGTCAATGATCGACGTGTTTGTGATCGCCGTGTTGTCGGCGTTGGTGCGAATGGGGCAGTTGATGAGCATTTATCCCGCGACGGGCGCCGTGCTGTTCGCGCTGGTGGTGATCCTCACCATGTTCGCCGCCATGACATTTGATCCCCGGCTGACCTGGGATCGCGCAAGTGAAACAATAAACAAGGAGCCGCAAGGTGACGGAAAATAATCATAGCGTCGCGGACGTCGAGAAGATCAAACGCTGGTCGCCGGTGTGGATCATTCCCATCGTGACCGCGCTGATCGGCGCCTGGATCCTGTTTTACCACTTCAGCCATCAGGGGCCGGTGGTGACGTTGGTGACCACGACGGCGGAAGGGCTGGAAGCGGGTAAAACCAAAATCAAAAGCCGCAGCGTTGACGTCGGCGTGGTGGAAACCGTCACGTTGAGCGATGACCTGAGCAAGGTGATGGTGCAGGCGCGTCTCAATTCCGGCATGGAGAAATTGCTGCGCCAGGATTCCGCCTTCTGGGTGGTGAAGCCGCAGATCGGCCGTGAAGGGGTCTCCGGACTGGGCACGCTGCTCTCCGGCGCCTATATCGAACTGCAGCCGGGCAACAAAGGCAAAGACGGCAAAGACAACTATCAGCTGCTCGATGCGCCGCCGCTGGCTTCCCCGGACGCTAAAGGGTTGCGCATCGTGCTGGACAGCGAGAAATCAGGCCAGCTCAACGCCGGCGATCCGGTGCTGTTCCGCGGCTATCGCGTCGGGTCGGTGGAAACCAGCTACTTCGATCCTAAAGAGCGCGCCATGCGCTATCAGCTGTTCATCACTGCGCCTTACGATCAGTTGGTTACCACCAACGTGCGCTTCTGGAAAGACAGCGGCGTGGCGTTCGATATGTCGGCACAGGGCATGCGGGTGGAGATGGGCTCGTTGACCACGCTGTTTAGCGGCGGCGTCAGCTTCGATGTGCCGGACGGCTGGGATCGCGGCGAACAGGCGAAAGAGAAAGCGGAGTACCGGCTGTTCGACAACCAGCGCAGCACACAGGATTCGCTGTATACCGTGCATAAAGACTACCTGCTGTTCTTCTCCGACTCGGTACGCGGCCTGCAGCCGGGCGCGCCGGTCGAGTTCCGCGGCATCCGTCTGGGAACGGTGGCGCAGGTGCCGTTCTATAAAGACGGCATGGCGCAGCGTCTGGATAACGATTACCGCATTCCGGTGTTGATCCGCATCGAGCCGGATCGCTTCCAGAAACAGCTGGGCGGCAACTTCGATATTGAAGGGCACTTGAAAGATGCGGAATCCCGCGGCATGCGCGCCTCGATGAAGTCCGCCAACCTGCTGACCGGTTCGCTGTACATCGATCTCGACTTCTATCCGCAGGAAAAACCGTGGAAAGGGCCGCGCGAGCTGTTCGGTTATCCGCTGATGCCGACCACTAGCGGTGGTCTGGCGCAGATCCAGCAGAAACTGATGCAGACGTTGGATAAGATTAATTCGATGCCGATCAATCCGATGATCAGCGAAGCGACCAAGACGCTGGCGGAAAGCCAGAAAACCATGAAGTCGACGCAGCAGACCATGAAGTCGTTGAACGACATCATCGCCAGCAAAGAGATGCAGGCGCTGCCGCAGGACATGCAGAAAACGCTGCTGGAGCTGAACCGCAGCATGAAAGGGTTCCAGCCTGGTTCACCGGCTTACAACAAGATGGTGGGCGACATGCAGCGCCTCGATCAGGTCTTGCGTGAGCTGCAACCGGTGTTGCGCACCCTGAATGAGAAGAGCAACGCGCTGGTGTTTGAAGCCGCCGGCAGCAATGACCCTCAGCCGAAGAAGGCCACGAAATGATGAAATGGATCCCGGTAGCCCTGGCGCTGTTGCTCAGCGCCTGCAGCAGTTCGCCACAGAAGACTTACTATCAGTTGCCGGCGCTGGGCGCGCCGGCCGCGGCCGGCAGCAGCGGCGCCTCCACGCGCCAGCTGTGGCTGGAGCACGTGAGCGTGGCGGATTATCTGGCGCAGAGCGGCGTGGTGTATCAGACCAACGACGTGCAGTATGTGATAGCCCAGAACAACCTGTGGGCCAGCCCGCTCGATCAGCAGCTGCAGCAAACGCTGGTCACCAACCTGAGCAGCGCGCTGCCGGGGTGGGTGGTCTCTTCGCAGCCGATGAGCAGCGATCAGGATGTGCTGAACGTGACCATCAGCGGCTTCCACGGCCGCTTTGACGGGAAAGCGATCATTCGCGGCGAGTGGGTGCTGAACCGCCAAGGGCGTTTAATCAAAAGGCCTTTCAACCTGGAGCTGAAACAGGGTGAAGACGGCTATGATGCCCTGGTGCGCACTCTGGCGCAGGGGTGGCAGCAGGAAGCCCAGGCTATCGCAGCACAGATGGGCGGCATTTAGTCATAATTTGGTCTAAAATCGTCTAATCCCTGTCGGCGTGAAAAGTCGTTTTTTCTCGCTGGCAGGGATTTCTATTTCATTTCAATTGGTTAACTCCTTCCCCTGCAGATCAGCCACTTAGCATTTTCCTCGGGCGTAGCTCACAAATATGACATTGGCGTGAATTTTGCGCATTGATCTTCTCTTCTTTTAGCGCTATTGATTACTCGTGGCTGCGCAAAAAGCAGCCATTGTTTTCTTTCCACCAGACCAAAATGAGGGAAACGAGGCATGAAGAGACAGAAACGCGATCGTCTGGAAAGGGCGCATTCGAGAGGGTATCAGGCAGGTATTTTAGGGCGTTCCAGGGAACATTGTCCCTACCAATCATCAGTGGACGCCCGGTCTCAATGGCTGGGAGGTTGGCGAGAAGCCATGGAAGACAGGGCTGTGACCGCTTAAGCGGCTCCCTGTCAAATAAAAGGAATAACCTCCGCCCCTTGGCGGAGGTTTTTGTTTCAGGTGCTTATTCATCCCGCCAGCGTTTCAACAAAATACTCGCATTCACGCCGCCAAAGCCGAAGCCGTTTGATAAGGCGTAGGTCATGTTCATCGATTCCGCCTGTTTCGCGACCAGATGCAAACCTGCCGCCACCGGGTCAGGGTTATCCAGATTTAGCGTGGCAGGGGCTATCTGATCGCGCAGAGCCAAGGCGGTAAAGATGGTTTCCAGCCCGCCAGCGGCGCCCAGCAGGTGCCCGGTCGCTGATTTTGTCGAGGTCACGGCGACAGTCCCGGCCGTGCCAAACAGGTGCTTGATGGCGTTGATTTCGCCCAAATCCCCTACGGGTGTCGACGTCGCGTGCGCATTTAAATGCTGTACCTCTTCGGGAACGACGTTGGCCTGCTTCAACGCGATTTTCATCGCCCGATAGGCGCCGTTGCCGTCTTCAGCGCCCGATGTCATATGGTAGGCGTCGGCGCTGGTGCCATAGCCGACGATTTCCGCGAGCGGGGTGGCGCCGCGCGCCAGCGCGTGCTCCAGCGTTTCAATGACCAGCATGCCGGCGCCTTCCCCCATGACAAATCCGTCCCGGGCGCTGTCGAAGGGCCGTGAGGCCTGTTGCGCCAATTCGGCCGGAGCGGTGGACATGGCGCGCGCGGCGGCGAACCCGCCCAGGCTGACGGTATCTATAGCGGCTTCGGTACCGCCGCACACGGCGATATCGGCTTCATCATTGCGGATCATACGCACTGCGTCGCCAATGGCTTGCACGCCGGCGGCACAGGCGGTGACCGGCGCGCCAATCGGCCCCTTGAAGTGGTGTTTGATTGAAACGTGGCCGGCCGCCAGATTGACCAGGAATGAGGGGATGGTGAACGGCGACAGCCGCTTGGCGCCGCGGCTGTCGGTTGTGCGCACCGCCTGGGCAATCGCCGGGAAACCGCCAATACCCGAGGCAATGACGGTGGCTGTGCGCTCTTGTTTTTCGTCCGTATCGGCTATCCAGCCGGCCTGACGAATGGCTTCGTCCGCCGCCGCCATAGCAAACAGGATAAAGCGGTCCATTTTCTTTTGGTCCTTGGGGGCGACGGAGGCGTCGGGGTTGAAGCCCGCTTCAGCATCTTGCGCCAGCGCCGGGACTTGTCCTCCGACCTTGACCGGTAAATCTGCAACGATCTCGTCAGGCAACGCTCGAATGCCGGATTCTCCTTTTAACAAACGTTGCCAGATGGCTTCAACACCGCACCCTAGCGGTGAAACGGCGCCCATGCCGGTAATGACGATACGACGATTGCTCATGATGGCTCCTTGGTAAATTCGGGTAAATCGGCGAGGCGCCGCTGCCGCATCAGTTCGGCGCGTTGATGTATGCCGTCGCTTGCCGCCGGCCCTGGCGCTAGCGTAATGAACTGCGGCGGCACCGGCTGTTGGGTATCACGATTGACCAACTGGACTTGGATCGGCCGATCGTTGCGTCCGTCGACCAACAGGGCGCTGACGTCCCCGTCGGTCAGATGATTGTTGCCCCATTGTGAGAGCGCCGCCAACACCGGGAGAAAATCGTTGCCGCGCTCAGTAAGCAGGTAGTGATAGCGCACCGGCCGCGTTTGATAACGTTCTTTATACAGAATGCCGTGGGCCACCAAATCCTTCAGGCGACGCGCCAGTAGCGTGGGTGACATCCCCAGACTTTGTTGGAATTCGTCGAACCGGGACAGCCCCTGAAAAGCATCGCGAAGGATCAGGATGCTCCACCATTCCCCCACGCGATCCAATGCACGCGCTACGGGGCAAGGCGCGTCGCTAAAGCGGGTTTTTTGCATACCTTCCTCACTAAGTACAATAATTGTAGTTACTATGCGAGTCATGTTAGAGGATCTTGAGGGGCAAGAGAATAACCGGATGCAAAAAAACTGCTATCGCACTGATGTGGGTATTAAGGGAGGCCGCCTTTCAGGCTGCCTGTTGCTTTGGCCGCTTCGGATAAGCATAGGGCAGAGACCGGTGGGGGAAGGCATTTCGGTGTCGGGCGATGAAATAAGGTGCACCCAGCGTCAATGCCAGCGTGATGAGATATTTCATATCGCCCGATAGCGCATCTTTGCTATCGGCCTTAATCCTCTTTGATGAGAACTGAATAATAAGATGATGCTAATGGCGGCTAAAAAGAGGCGGGAATCTTTGGAAGGCCGGGAAAGGATAAAAGAAAGAAATGCCATCACGTCGAACGTGATGGCATGCGAAAAACGTTAGAGAGAAGGCAGTGGCCGCCTTCTCGTAAGCGTGATTAGAACGCGGTGGTATCTTTGAACAGGCCCACTTTCAGATCGGTGGCGGTATAGATCACTTCACCGTCAACCAGCACTTCGCCATCGGCGACGCCCATGATCAGCTTGCGGGTGATGACGCGTTTGAAGTTAATACGATAGGTTACCTTTTTCGCGGTCGGCAGCACCTGGCCGGTGAACTTGACTTCACCGACGCCCAGCGCGCGGCCTTTGCCTTCGCCACCCAGCCAACCGAGGTAGAAACCGACCAGCTGCCACATTGCATCCAGGCCCAGGCAGCCCGGCATGACCGGATCGCCGATAAAGTGGCAACCGAAGAACCATAGGTCCGGATTAATATCCAGCTCCGCTTCCACATAACCTTTGTTGTGAGTCCCGCCGTCTTCGGTCATTTTGACCACGCGGTCCATCATCAACATGTTACCCGCCGGCAACGGTGGGCCACCGGCGCCGAACAGCTCGCCGCGGCCGGATGCTTCGAGGTCTTCTTTCGTATAGGAATCGCGTTTATCTACCATGTTCTCAGTAAGCCTTATTTTAATGAAGGACGCAGGTTAGCTAACACGTGTACGCTGAACAAGTCCGATCAGCCGTGGTTGAACCAGTTGAGCCAGCGTAGCGGCCATGGGCGACGGCGTTCCTGCAGGCTCACCTGCGCAATCCGTTCCTGAATGGCCGCCAACAAATTCGGCTGTTGTTCGTCAGAGTAGAGGCAACCGGTGAGCAAAGGCAAGGCTTCCGCCGCGCTCTCTACCGCCCACAGGTGGAATTGCCCCTCGCGCACCGCGTCAACGACATCCTGACGCAGGCACAGGTGGCGCACGTTGGTCACGGGCAGTATGACGCCCTGTTTGCCCGTCAGGCCGCGGCGTAAACAAACCTCGAAGAAACCTTCGACCTTTTCGTTAACGCCCCCTATCGGCTGTACGTTGCCGAATTGGTCAACGGAGCCGGTGACGGCGATCTGTTGTGTAATCGGCTGCTGTGACAGGGCGCTGATCAGGGCGCACAGTTCAGCCAGCGAGGCACTGTCGCCGTCCACTTCACCGTAAGATTGTTCAAAAACGATCGAGGCGGAGAAGGGCAGCTGCTGATCCAGGTCCAGTTCGGCGATCACGAACGCTTGCATGATCATCATGCCTTTAGCGTGCAGGTTGCCGCCCAGTTCGGCCTTGCGTTCGACGTCGGTAAATTCGCCGTCGCCGAGATGCACAACGCAACTGATGCGCGACGGTTCACCGAAGCTGCGTGGGTGGCCGGGATAATCCAGGACTGACAGGCCGTTGATTTGCCCAACCACTTCACCCTCGGTCTCGATCAGGATCTGACCCAGTTCGATCTCATCCTGCATACGCTCGGCGAGATAGCTTTCACGCCATTCGCGGGCATTCAATGCCGCTTCAAACGCTTTGGCCGTAATGCGGTCTTCTTCGGCGTACAGTGCAGCTTCGGACAACTGCTGCCCAAGCCAAACCGGCGAGAGTGGCAGGATGCCCTGATCGCCACTATAACGCACCGCCTGAACGATCAGCGGTAGCCAGGCATCGGCCGCTAACATCGGTAACTGTCGCTCGGCGATCACACCGTTGACGTAGCCGCACCACTGCGCCATATCATCAACTTCAGTCAGTTGCAGATCGTCTTCATATTCGCCATAGACCGCTTGTTCGCTCAGTTCTGGCTCGATATCGTGGAAATCGGCCAGGCCGTGGCGGTCGCCGACCACAATCAGCCGCAGATCCAGCGGCATCGGCGGAATGGCGACCGGCAGCGGGCGGGTTTCGTCAGGCGAAACCCAATGGAACAGACGCTGGCCGATCATTTGCTTCAACCGCAGCCATAGCAACGGCTGGGCCAGCAGCGCCCGGGCTGACAGGATCAGAATACCGCCGTTGGCCTGGTGCACCAGGCCGGGCTGCAGAGTGATGTCGCCATTGTGGATCCGCACGCAACCAAACAGCTGCTCTGGTTCAATCCACTCTTGGAACACGCAAGCACCGCCGGCAGCGAAAGGTTCATCGCCATGGCTGGCAGGCTCTACGCTGACCTTGCCATCCTGAATGACATAGTGGCTGCCGCGGCATGCCGTGTTTTGCGGCAGCAGTGGTTTGACGGCGTTAGCGATCAGTTCCAGGTATTCTCGCGTTTCTTGCGCTTTCAACAGCATGAATCGCGGTGGCGATTGGGGGTGACAAAATAGCGTCAGGGCATTTTCCAGCCGAGGCTGAATGGCGGAAAAGGGCACGGGTGCCAACTGAGCGGCGGTATCAAATATCGCCTGATAAGGCGTTACGTCCGGCAATAAAGATTGCCATTCAAGTCGGTTATTGGTCAAAGTGTTAGATGCAATCGTTAAAAAGGGAAAGGGCGATTATACAAGAATAACGGCAGCTTGATACATGTGGAGTGCCAGTTGGCATCAGGGAGTTTGACATCGTGCGATGACTGTGCAAAAAACAGTCTAAAAGACGGCTTAATTGCCGGGGAAATTCGGCGTAAAGCTGTTATGCTTATTTGAAGTTACGCGGTCACTGAAGAGCTCAAGATGAAATATCAGCAACTGGAAAATCTGGAGAGCGGTTGGAAATGGAAGTACCTGGTGAAGAAGCACCGGGAAGGGGAACTCATTACCCGCTACATTGAAAACAGCGCTGCTCAGGAAGCGGTTAACGAGCTGCTGAAGCTGGAAAATGAGCCGGTAAAGGTACTTGCATGGATTGCCGCTCATATGAATCCGGATCTGGATAACCGGATGAAACAAACGATCCGCGCCCGCCGCAAACGTCATTTTAACGCAGAACACCAGCATACGCGTAAAAAATCTATCGATCTGGAGTTTTTGGTTTGGCAACGCTTGGCTGCCCTGGCGCGTCGTCGCGGTGTGACGCTGTCGGAAACCGTCGTGCAGCTTATCGAAGATGCTGAGCGCAAAGAGAAGTATGCGAATCAGATGTCGTCGTTGAAAGAAGACCTGAAGGCGATTCTCGGCAAAGAACCTAAGTAAACGGGGCAGTGTGCCTCGTTGAGCCTGTCCTTGAATGCTCTGACAAAAACAGGACGAAAAAAAACCCCGCATTGCGGGGTTTTTTATTAGGCGAGTAAACTTAGCCCTGAGGCTGAGTTACAACGTCTTTGATACCTTTAACTTCGATCTCTACGCGACGATCTGGTGCCAGGCATTCGATCTGAGCTTTGGTAGCGCGACCAGCTTTGTAGCCACAGGTGTTGCCAGTAACTGGATCAGCTTTGCCCATGCCACGTGCAGAGATTTTGTCTGACGGGATGCCTTTGGAGACCAGGTAGTCAACAACGCTTTGTGCGCGTTTTTCAGACAGTTTCTGGTTGTACTGAGCGGAACCTACTGCATCGGTGTAACCCAGAACAACTACGGAACCGTCTTTAGGATCCATGGAGCTCAGCTGGGTGTACAGCTGATCCAGAGCCTGCTGACCTTGTGGCTTCAGAGTTGCTTTGTTGAAGTTGAACAGCACGTCAGACTTCAGAGTGAAACGCTTGGTTTCAACAACTGGAGCCGGAGCTGGAGCTGGAGCAACTGGAGCAACTACGTCATCCTGACCGAAGCGGTAAGAAACGCCCAGGCTCAGCATGGTGTTGTCTGGACGCGCGCCAACGGTACCAGCGTCACCGATGTTGCTTACGAACTGGTAGTCCAGGCGGGTAGCCCAGTTTTTGGTCAGTGCGTATTCAACACCAACAGCAGCCAGCGGAGAAACGCCGGTGTCGTGGTCGCTCAGGCGAGTGCCATTGCCGTAGTTAGCTTTGGAGTCTGCGCGCCATACCATACCACCCAGACGAGTGTAGATGTCCAGATCGTCAGCAATTGGGTAGCTCAGTTTAGCGGCCAGTTGAACGCCTTGCGCTTTGAAAGCACCGTTGTTCACGCTGCCTTTGTAAGGCATACGGCCAAGCCAGTCATAGCCCAGTTCGAAGCCCAGGTATTGGTTTGCCTGGTAGCCCAGGAACGCGCCTGCACCCAGCTGATCTTTGTGGGTTGGGCCGTTGCCGATACCGTTCTGGTAACCGTTGCCGTAGAAGCCAACGTCATGGTACTGGGACCAGCCCAGTTTAGCACCGGTGTACCAGGTGTTATCTTTTGGAGCGGCTTGCGCTACGGTAGCGAAACCTGCCAGTGCCACTGCTAATGCGATAGCTGTCTTTTTCATTTTGCGCCTCGTTATCATCCAAATAGGCAATGAGCTTTAAAGCTGTTTTAAGCCCTTGGTTAAATTCCTTCGCCAAGGTTTAAGCCCTCGTTTGTTACTCGCCAGTTTTTCTGACGTTATAGAGCAACCTTGGCGATGTAAAGTCTACAACGTGGCGCGAAAGTTACAAGTGTGATGTGATAAGGCTCTAAAAAAAAACGCAGAATCGTACATATTTGCTAACATTCTCAGCTCAAAAAAACGGCGATCAGCAGGGCGTTTTCCCTTGCCAAACCGCGGCTGGACTAGCTTTTTGCCTTATCCCGCAAAGGTTCCCTTTACGGGGTGCGAAAATGATGGGAAAAATCCTAAATTTACTTAATGATACAAAGAAGAGTGAATTTTTAGGGTAGAACACTGTCCGTGAGTCGGGCTAATGTCACGTTGTGGACGCATGATAAACCCGTATGCGTTACCCAATTCTGCCGCACGTCTTAATTTTAGACGATCCTCCTCCGTTAGCTCGGGCAACCAGCCGAGAACCACGCTGTAATTCCCCGTTTGCAGCGCTTTTTCCATTGCCTCAACCGTATTCACCGGGCTGATCTGGCTCAATTGCACCACTTTATCCACCGGCAGGCCGGATTGCTGCAGCCACTGTTTGCTTAATTTTTGCTGCGGCGTGAGCCACAGAAGCCAGCGAGACTGCTTGCCCAGTTGCTGCAGCAGGGGCAACAGCAATTGAGCCACTGCGGGCTGGCGCTCGTTGTAAACAAGTTCACTGATCAAGCCATTCTCTTTGCCGACATCCGTGTTCTTCGCAACATTGCGCGTTGTATAAGAGCCATGGCCGAAATGAGGTTGGTAGAGTGATTGAGTACGCATAAAGTTCCCGCCCGTCGTGTTACTGTATGTTTATACAGTATCCCTGATTTAGGATAAGATCAACCCAAATTTTCGTAGCGGCTCGCATAATTGCGATCATTTTTTGTACCGATGGTTTTTGTGATTGGCAGGCGGGCGGATAGTGCGTATTTTTCTAATTAGTTGTTCACGTTACTTTTTTCATTGATGAGAGAAATAATACGGCCAGAACCTAAAGGCCAGAACCTAAAAAGGAGGAACGCTATGAAAAGGATGTCGACGAGAAGAATCGCGCAGGCTAAAAATTGCTTTGCGGCATTGGGGGCCATCACGACTCGGTCGCAGTTCGGCGGTTACGGTCTGCTGGCTGAGGGAGTCATGTTTGCGGTGATAGCGGAGGGTGAGCTGTATTTGCGGGCTACGGCAAGCATGGAACCCGCCTTTCGCGCCCGCGGAATGGTCAATATGGTCTATTCCAAACGCGGTGTGCCCATTACCTTGCGCTATTACTGGGTTGACGAGTCGCTGTGGCGGGAACGCAACGAGCTGGTGGGGCTGGCTTGGCAGGCTGTCAGGGAGGCGCGCCGGGAGCAGCGGCTTAAGGCTGGCGATCACGGCCGACTGAAGGCATTGCCGAATATTGACGTCAATATGGAACGTCTGCTGTGGCGAGCGGGCATTCGCAACGCTTATGACCTGCGGCTGCATGGCGCCAAACGCAGCTATCTCCGTTTATTGAAACAGCAGACTAATTTGGGGCTACGAGTGCTGCTGTCGCTGGGCGGGGCGATAGCCGGTTATCATCAGGCGGCGTTGCCGGCCGAATTACGCAGCGAGCTAGTGCGTTGGTTCGATCATACGATGGCGATGCGCCGCCATGGGCATGAGCCGGTTATTCAGGGCCCATCGAACGGGCCCTGAATAGTTAGGCTGCCTTATTGATTTGGGCATGCAGCGCGGTGAGCTCCGGCAGCAGTTCGAGCACCAATCCCACCTGCTGCAAGACCAATTGTTCTTTGCTTTCAGGTTCCGGAACGGCTTTGCTGATGCGCTCCGCCAGCTGTTCCAACGCCTGCGCAATGCGCTGGCTGTTCCGTTCTTCCTGATGCAGGGCGCCGTCCACGTAACACACGGCGTCATTGAGCAGATCGAGCGTGGCCGGGGTGTTAAGCCGCTCGCGGTGCGCCCCCAATGCGGAGATATAGCTCAGGAGCGTGTGGTTCAGACAGAGCAAGCGGAAGGCGGCTTCCTGCAGCGCTTTGTCGGCCTTGGGATCGGCTGACATGTTGGAGATGACCGAAGCCAGTTCCGCATCGCTGTTATGGGCATCTCGTCGTGCAATGCGGTAAGCGAGGCCGTTATCCTTACCTTGATGATATTGCACCAAAATGGCGTCCAGATAGCGGCAGTTGGCATTCAGCGTTTTATCCACCACCGCCGGCAGTTGGCGGAACTTCCAGTCTGGCCAGATGAAGCTGACGGCCGCCCAGGCGATGGCGCAGCCCAGCAAAGTATCGTAAACGCGCGGAGCGGCCACTTCGAATCCTTCACCCAACAGGTTGAAGCACAGCAACACCAGCAGCGTGATGAACATCGTCGCGTGGGCATACTGTACGGTGCGGAAAGCGAAGAACAGGACGCCGGTGATGACGATCAACACCAGTTGCCCTTCTACGGAAGGCACGAAATAGAGGATTGGCAAGCCGATCAGGATACCTGCCAGAGTGCCGATGATGCGCAGTGCCAGGCGCCGGCGGGTGGCGTTGTAGTTCGGTTGGCAGACGAACAGGCTGGTCAGCAGGATCCAGTAACCGTGCTGCATACCGGTGAACTGGATAAAGGCGTAACCGACGCACAGCACCGCCGACATGCGGATCGCATGGCGGAACAGGGCCGACTGCGGCGTTAAATGGCGGCTGATGCGCAGCCGGATGTCGCTCCAACCGGTTAAGCGATCGTCGGCCAGGCTGTTCTCTTCCGTTTGTCCGCTCGCCAGCGTTTGCTCGGACTCGATATTGGCCAACTGCGCATCTATCGCATGCAGGTTTTTCAGCAGATGCGCCAGCGCCTTGGTCTGTTCGCTATTACCCTGGGTTTCGGCGATGCGCGCCAACGCCTCCTGAATGCGGCTGAAAGCCGGCTCAAAACGCGGGTTGTGCTGGTACTTTTGCCGCAGCAGGATAGATTGCGCCAGCTGGCGGCAGGCGCGCGCCTGCATACTCAGCAAACGCTGGAAGCGGAACAAAATGTCGCTGTGACGGAATTGCCGGCTGAGCGCAGGGTATTGAACGTGAGAAGAACTGGCGCGTTCGTGGATATCCTGCGCGACAAAATAGTAGTGCAAGGTGCGACGGGTGCCGCGCTGGCCGCGATCGCCTTTCAGGCGTGTCAATAACGAGGCTTTGGTCTGGTTGAGTAACGCGACCAACGCGCTGTTGGCCATTGCGACGTCCATCCATGGCAGGTCGGCGTCGCGTTCGGCGTCGGGATCGAACAGGTTGGCTTTGGCGTCCAGATAATTGGCCAGTTGATCGTAACAGCGCGCCAGGTTTTCTTGCAGCGGTCGGATCGGGAACAGCAGGTGGCCCGCCAGCGTCAGCAGGTTGTACCACAATGCACCGATCACCAGCAGCAGCGGTTGCTGATACCAGGCATCGTACATGGAAGTGCCGAGCATGGTGTAAACCGCGATCAGCAGTGCACCGAAGGCGATGGTGGCGTAACGTTGCCCCAAGGCGCCCAGCAGGATAAAACCGCAGGTCGAGGTGGTTAAGCCAAGCGCGAACAACCAAGGGTAGGGAAACAGCAGCTCAATCGAGGCGGAAGCAATAAAGAAGCATACTAACGTGATCAGCAGATTGCGTAATCTGCCGGCCAGGCGGTCGTCCAAATCAGTCAGGGCGGCTGCCACCACGCCCAGCGTTAACGGGATAGTCAGCTTGGGAATGCCGAGCCACCAGGGAACGGCGGTGGTGCCGATCAGCGCAATGAGGATGCGCAAGTGATACAGCAGGTTGCTGTTGTAAGTATAGCGACGAACTGCGGGTGCAAAAGAGAGCACGAAAAACTCCTCAAACGGAGAAAAAATTAACGCTGTTGATAGTGGCGGCGAGCATTCTCAATACGGGCTTGCTGAGCCATTTCTACCGAGACGACGCGGCGTCCCACCGGCCACAGCGCGATGGCGGCTATTTTGAAATTGGCGATGCCGACCGGAATGCCGATGATTGAAACGCATTGCACGATACCGGCGGCGATGTGTGACAGACACAGCCACCAGCCGAACAGCACCAGCCAGATAATGTTGAGCAGCGAGCCGCCGGCGGAGAGCAGCGCATTGCTTTTTTCCGGATACAGTTCATCGACGTGTATCGCTTCGTTGCCGAACGGCACCAGCGACAGCTTGGTGATTTCCCAACAGGAGCGGGTAAGCGGCAGTGTGATGACAAGCAGCACGCTGAACACGGTAGCAATAAGCCAGCCTAGCGTGGTGAAGAAACCGCCCAACACAAAATTAAGAATATTCAGTACAGTACGCATAGACGTCATTCTGCTCTAATGATAGCCAAACCGCGATGCGGGCGTATTCACGATAAAAACGCAAAATCTATTCTACCCTTTTTTTAGCGCTAGAGTGCCACTGCTTATCGCAGGTAAACTGGCAGATATCCTTATTTAATCTCAACATAGTCATGGCGCGACGATATGGAACTTAAAGCGACATCGCTGGGGAAACACCTGGCTCAGCACCCTTATAACCGCGTGCGGTTGCTGCACGCCGGCGTTGAGGTGAGCGGGGAAAAACATGAATACCTGATCCCCTTCAATCAACTGATTCAGGTCAGGTGCAAGCGTGGCATCGTCTGGGGCGAGCTGGAATTTGAATTACCGGACGAAAAAGTGGTGCGGCTGCACGGCACCGAATGGCAGGAAACGCAGCGTTTTTATCACTTTCTGCAGCAGGCGTGGCAGCAGTGGAGCGCCGAAATGAGCGACGTCAGCGCCGGCGTGTTGCAACAGCAGGTGGCGCAGATTAAGCGCATTGAGCAACAAGATAAATGGTTCAAAAAGTCTGAGCTGGGCAAGTTGCAGCAGCAAATTCGCGAGGCTTTCTCCGCGCTGCCGATGCCGGTGGCGCGCCTGGAGGAATTCGATAACTGCCGGGCTGATTACCATCTGTGTTTGCAATGGTTGCAGCAGGGGGAGCGCAGCATCGAGCAACGCAACCGGCAGTGGACCGAGCGCATGCTGGAGCAACACCATGATTTCTTCCAGACCGTCGAGAGTTCGCCGCTCAACGACGCCCAGAGCCGGGCGGTGGTCAATGGCGAGGATTCCGTGCTGGTGTTAGCCGGCGCCGGCAGTGGCAAAACGTCGGTGCTGGTGGCGCGCGCCGGCTGGCTGCTGCGCCGTCAGGAGGCTGAGCCGGGTCAAATCTTGCTGTTGGCATTCGGCCGTCAGGCCGCCGGCGAGATGAACGACCGCATCAAAGAACGTTTGGGTGATGTCGGTATTCAGGCCAAGACTTTCCATGCCTTGGCGCTGCAAATCATTCAACAAGGCAGCCGCAAAGCGCCGGCCATCAGCCGGTTGGAAACCGATGCCAAAGCGCGCAAAGAGCTGCTGATTACCCATTGGCGCCAACAGTGCGCGGAGAAGAAAGCGCAGGCCAAGGGGTGGCGTCAATGGTTGACCGAAGAGCTGGAATGGGAAGTGCCGGAAGGCGACTTCTGGCAGGATAAGCGCCTGGCGGATCGCCTGGCAAGCCGGTTGGAACGCTGGTTAGGGCTGATGCGCATGCACGGTGGCAGCCAGGCGGAAATGATCGAGCAGGCGGATGAAGAAATCCGCGATCTGTTTTCAAAACGCATCAGGCTGATGGCGCCGCTGCTGAAAGCCTGGAAAAGCGCCTTGAAAGAGGAAGGGGCGGTGGACTTCTCCGGCCTTATCCATCAGGCGGTCAACATTCTCGACAAGGGGCGCTTCGTCAGCCCGTGGAAACATATTCTGGTCGACGAGTTTCAGGATATCTCACCGCAGCGTGCGCTATTGCTGGCGGCATTGCGCCGACAGAACAAGCAGACCTGCCTGTTTGCTGTAGGGGATGACTGGCAGGCGATTTATCGCTTCAGCGGCGCAGAACTGACGTTAACCACGGCCTTCGCCACGAACTTCGGCGAAGGCGCACAGTGCGCGCTGGATACCACCTATCGTTTCAATGAACGCATCGGCGAGGTGGCCAACCGGTTCGTGCAGCAGAACCCGCATCAGCTGAAAAAACCGCTCAATAGCCTGAGCAAGGGCAATAAAAAGTCGGTGACGATCCTGCCGCACGAGCAATTGGAGCCGCTACTGGACAAGCTGAGCGGCTACGCCAAGCCGGATGAGCGCATCCTGGTGCTGGCGCGTTACCACCACCTGAAACCGGAAGCGCTGGCGAAAGCGGCCACCCGCTGGCCAAAGCTGGATCTGGAGTTTATGACCATCCACGCCAGCAAGGGGCAGCAGGCGGAATACGTCATCATCGCCGGTTTGCATGAGGGGCGCGACGGCTTCCCCGCCGTGGCGCGCGAGTCGGTCTTGGAAGAGGTGTTGCTACCGCAGCCGGAGGACTTTCCGGATGCTGAAGAGCGCCGTCTGCTGTATGTCGCGTTGACTCGCGCCAAACATCAGGTATGGCTGTTGCAGGATCGTGAACGTCCTTCGGTGTTCGTCGACCACCTGCGTGAGCTTGGCGTTCCGGTGCAGAAAAAACCGTAAGCAGCAGGCCTGGCGGCAGCCAGGCCGAAAGGACTATTTCAGGCGGTCTTGCAGGTAACGCTGATAGTCGGGGATGGCTATCTCCACCTCGCTTTTGAACAGCGGAGAGTCAATCAGGAAATCAGCGGTCGAACGGTTGGTCGCCACCGGAATATTCCAGACGGTCGCCAGCCGCAGCAGCGCCTTCACGTCCGGATCGTGCGGAACCGCGTTCAGCGGATCCCAGAAGAAGATCAGCATGTCTATCTTGCCTTCCGCAATCAGTGCGCCGACTTGCTGATCGCCACCCATTGGGCCGCTCAGCATGCTGGTGACGGGAATGCCGCTGGCACGCTGGATCAGGTTACCGGTGGTTCCGGTGGCGTACAACTGGTGCTGCGCCAGAATGGTCTTGTGGCTTTCAACCCATTCCAGCAGGGCCTGTTTGCGGTGATCATGCGCCACCAGCGCAATGTGCTTGCGCTCGGCGATAGTGCGGGTGGTCAATTCCATCTCAGTGTCCTTCGCTAATCGGTGATGTGCGACAGATTACTGAAACTGTTTTTCACTGCCTAGCGTTTGCACCTGAAAATGCGAAGAAAAGGCGCCTTTGCGGCTAAGGCGCCGGGAGGGATCAGCGAGCCGGTTGTTTGTTGGCCCAGTGCAGGAAGCGCTTCTGGGTTTCCTTGTCCGCCTGTTGGAACCAGTATTGCAGCATCTGTTCCGACACGTTTTCACCTTTCAGTGTCACCGTCGGGGCATTCACCGGTGCGCCGGCCGGCAGGGAGGCTGTTGTGTTGCCTGCGTTCGGCTGGACGAAAAGCGGGACGGAAGCCGGGCGGTTTTGGCGGTTGTAATCCGTCATCACCTTTTCC
This sequence comes from Serratia sp. X10, assembly GCF_017811775.1. Taxonomy (NCBI): domain Bacteria; kingdom Pseudomonadati; phylum Pseudomonadota; class Gammaproteobacteria; order Enterobacterales; family Yersiniaceae; genus Serratia; species Serratia sp. X10. The sequence goes on from NZ_JAEIOH010000001.1 coordinate 151,876, forward strand.
AAATCGGCATTGAAGGTAACGCTGTCGGGATGCAGCACATCATGCTGGAACGGCAGGGCATTACCCTCTTTATCCACCACCCGATAGTTCAGCGTTTTATCAAAGCGTTGCGTGTCACGATCGTTCTCGATGCGCGGCAGTTCGATCGCCACCTGACTGATCTTTTGCGTATTGAAGGTGGCAACCAGCGGCAGGGACGCATAGGCCTGCGTATGCTGGCCGGAACGTACAGTTTTAGTCACTTTAAACAGCAGCTGGTGCTGTCCGCCATCCAGTTCAAGGCTGTCGGCGCCTTTTAACAACGAACCTGTCATTTTCTTGCCGTCGACCACCAGCAGATCGATGTCCGGGGAGAGTTTCAGGGTCGTAGCCGCGGCAGGCATGCTGATGCTGAGCAACGCCGCAACCACCAGACCAAATTTCATCATTATCTCCTTATAAAGTGACGTAGCTCTAAGTGTTGAACATGGCATAGGTTGTGTCAAAATTTTTCAATCGGGTATTTTGTTTACATTTTTACATATTTATTTGTAATTAGACACGTCCGTGCGTGGCTGAACCGCGACAGCCTCAGACCATAAGATTACGCTGAAGTTTCCTGCGCGTAGCGTTTAGCCGTGCGAATGCCGATCGGTTACACTCGAAACGGAAGAGTGACGCAGTGATAAACGGGAGTTGAAGATGCAAGATCAAGAGATTGTTGAGTTATTGCAGCAGGTGAAAACCATCGCGCTGGTGGGCGCCAGCGATAACCCGTCGCGGCCCAGCTATGGGGTGATGGCTTATCTGTTGTCGCAGGGATATCAGGTGATCCCGGTGAGCCCAAAACTGGCGGGGCAGACGCTGTTGGGGCAGCCGGTTTATGCCACGCTGGCCGCCATCCCGCAGCCGGTCGATATGGTCGACGTTTTTCGCAATTCGGAGGCAGCCTACGGCGTGGCGCAAGAGGCGATAGCGATCGGCGCCAAGGCGCTGTGGTTGCAGATCGGCGTGATTAATGACCAGGCGGCAGTGCTGGCGCAACAGGCCGGGCTGCAGGTGGTGATGGATCGCTGTCCGAAAATCGAAATCCCGCGTTTGGGGCTGGAGCGCTAAATAAGCTAAATAAAAAGGGCCCGGCCGATGCCGAGCCCTTTCAGGGTTTCTCAGGTCTTGGCGCGGTCAATTGCGCAAGCGTGGTGCCTGTAACTGGTGACGGATGGATTCCGCCAGTTCATCCAGCGATGGTTGCTCGGGATGCGCTTCCTGGGGCTCGCCATCCAGCTGCGCTTCCGCCAGATAGGTATGCACCGGTTGGCCTTCCTCGTCTTCCATCACCACGTGGTACCAAGGAGCGGAACGCAGTTCATCGTTCGCCGCTATCTCGTCAGCTTTGGGTTGTTCCAAAGAGTATTCAGGGTCGATATCGATAACGACGCCCAAATACCCCAGCAGTTTATGCCTAACCTGTTGTCCGATACCGAATTTGCTGGCAATCATGATGACCTCCTGAGAAACAATGCCTTGCTCATATATGGGGGCAAGGCAGCGCATTTCAAGTTACATCACCCGACAAGCGAAGCCTTTCAGATACAGCCCCTCTGGGTACGTGGCGATCACCGGGTGATCGGCAGCCTGGCGGAACTGTTCTATAAATTGTACATCACGTCCGGCATCTACAGCGGCGTCGGCCAAAATTTTCTGGAACAGATCGGTCGGCATCAGCCCGGAGCAGGAGAAGCTGAGCAAAATGCCGCCCGGGTTCAGCAGCTGCAGCGCCAGCATGTTGATGTCTTTGTAGCCACGGCAGGCGCTGGCCAGCTGGTTTTTGTTCTCGACGAACTTCGGCGGATCCATGATGATCAGATCGAATTTCTCGCCCTGGGCGCGGTAGTTGCGCAGCAGTTGGAACACGTCATCGCGAACGAACTCTGCCTTGTTCAGATCCAACTTGTTGAGCTCGACGTTCTGTCTGGCGATATCCAGCGCCGCCTGCGAGGTATCCACACTGATCACCTGCGCGCAGCCGCCCATCAGAGCGGAAACGGCGAAGGCGCCGGTGTAGGAGAAGCAGTTCAGCACCCGGCGGCCGGCAGAGTAGTTACGCGCCGCCAGGCGGCTGTCGCGCTGATCGAGATAGAAACCGGTCTTGTGCCCTTGCTGAATGTCCACCAGCAGTTTCATGCCGTGTTCGGTGATCGGCAGCAGCTCCGGCGGCAGATCGCCCAGCACCGGGCCCTGCGCCAGCGGCAGGCCTTCTTTTTTACGTACCGCCACGTCGGAGCGATCGTAAATCGAACATTCCGGGTAGCAATGCTGCAGGGCGGAAAGCAGGGCCGGGCGCTGATATTCGGCGCCGGCGGACAGCAGCTGCAGCACCAGGAAATTCTGGAAGCGATCGATAGTGATGCCCGGCAGGCCGTCGGATTCGCCGGCGATCAGGCGGTATCCGTCCAGGCCGTCGCGCTGCGCGACCCAATCACGCCAGCTTTGCGCTTGCTGCAGGCGGCGAATGAAGAAATCGATGTTAATCTCTTCATCCTGCTGGAAAGTCCAGACGCGTGCGCGGATCTGCGACTCGGGCGAATAGGCACCACGAGCCAGCCATTTGCCCTGGCTGTCGAGAATATCGATGGTTTCACCGGAGAGGGCTTTACCCTCAACGCGTTGAACGGCGCCGGAGAACACCCAAGGGTGGCGACGGAGTAAGGACTTTTCACGTCCTTTGGCGAGAAACAGGCGTACGGTCATAATTAATAATGCTGCCAGCTAGGATAGAAAGAGTGACACGGCGGTGCAAAGGCACGGCAATGCCATAACGAAAACTGAATAAGGGGGCGATTATGACACAAGTTTGCATTGCTGCGTATGTGTATGGCGTAGTGCAGGGGGTAGGGTTTCGCTATTCCACTCAGCGGCAGGCCGAGGCGCTGGGGGTGACGGGCTATGCGCGCAACCTTGATGACGGCAGCGTTCAGGTGGTGGCCTGCGGCACACAGGCGCAGGTGGACTCGCTGGTCGCATGGCTGAAGCAGGGCGGCCCGCGCAGCGCGCGCGTCGAACGCGTGCTGGTGGAGCCGCAGGGCGTGGCCGACTACGACGGGTTCGGCATTCGCTATTAAACGCTCGCCTGCAGCGGCGCTGCGGGCGGAGCGGTCAGATGCATTTTACCGGTTTGGGCAACCCGGCGATCTTGGTGGCCTGTTTGGCCGGCCCTTTCGGAAACAGGCGGTACAGATAGCGACTGTTGCCTTTTTCTTCGCCGTATTTCTGCGCCATCGCTTTGACCAGCATGCGAATAGCCGGTGAGGTATTGAATTCCTGATAGAAGTCGCGTACAAAGCGCACCACTTCCCAGTGTGCTTCGGTGAGCACGATCTCTTCCTGCGCCGCCAGCAGCGGCGCCAGGCCTTCATGCCAGTCGGCGCTGTTTTTCAGATAGCCCTGCGCGTCAGTGTCGATAACCCGACCTTCAAACTCCAACATACTGCCTCGATAACGGATAATTCGGAACGGCCGCCAGTTTAGCAAATTTTTTCAGCCGCAAAAAATAAAGCCCCGCCGGAGCGGGGCCTGGAAGGCGGGGTAACACGCAATCAGTTGCTGCGGGCGAAGCCCAGAATGCTCAACAGGCTGATGAACATGTTGTACAGCGATACGTACAGGCTGACGGTGGCGCGAATGTAGTTGGTCTCGCCGCCGTGAATGATGTTGCTGGTTTCCCACAGGATCGCGCCGGCGGAGAACAGAATGAACAGCGCGCTGATCGCCAGGTGCAGGGCAGGGATCTGCAGGAACAGGTTGGCGATCACCGCTACCAGCAATACCACGAAACCGGCCATCATCATGCCGGACAGGAACGACATGTCTTTACGCGTGGTCAGCACGTAGGCCGAGCAGCAGAAGAACACCGCGGCGGTGCCGCCCAGCGCCAGCATGATCAGATCGCCCGCGCCGGCGTTCAGGAACGAGCTGAGGATCGGGCCGAGGGCATACCCCATGAAACCGGTCAGCGCGAACGCCGCCAGAATGCCTGCCGGGCTGTTGGCCAGTTTATGCGTCAGGAACATCAGCCCGTAGAAGCCAACCAGCATCAGCAGCAAGCCCGGCGCAGGCAGGCCCAGCAGGGTACTGGCGGTTGCGGTCAGCGCCGAGAAAGCCAGCGTCAGGGATAACAGAAAATAGGTGTTGCGCAGGACTTTATGCGTGCTGAGCAGGGAGTCGCGCGAGGAAGACGAGACGACAATGCGGTCCATAATGATCTCTCTTATCAGGCCATCACAAAATAATCCCGATGATAGGCAGCGCAAGCGCTTGATTAAAGTTTGTTTACCAATCTTTACCCTTAGTTATCATTGTTGCAACAGCGGGAGGAGCGGCCGCGCGTTTGTTCGCCGACTTGCATCGTTCCGTCGATTTTTCGCGCGGTTGAACGCGCCTGGGCTTTACAAGCGAATAAGCTCTGTTTATAGTGCGCGTCGTTGCGGAGGGGTGGCCGAGTGGCTGAAGGCAACGGTCTTGAAAACCGTCGACGGGAAACCGTTCCAGAGTTCGAATCTCTGCTCCTCCGCCATACATTTTGACCCCGCGCTCTTAGAGCGCGGGGTTTTTTGCTTTTGCGTGCTGAGAATTTGACGGTCGCCCGCAGGAAACGTGAACGGCTATTGATAAGGGCTACGTATCGGTGAGATTATGCGGTCATCAAGGCAGGCCGCTTGGATGCCTGCTGCTGTCAGGCGTGACCGGCACGATAATTAACGCCGCCTTATCGATTTTGCTTAATACTCTTAGGAGACAGAGATGAACTGGTATCAAGTCGCCCTATGGACCATGATTTTTCTCAAGTCCGGCGCTTTCCTGGTGTTCGTATGGTGGTGGATGTTCAAACGTGCGACCAAACCCTATGAGCGTCCGAAAGACGTTGTGGTCGACGAGACGCCGTATGACGATAGCCTTACGATGGAAGAGGTGATGAAGAATCACGGCATCGTACGGACTGAAAAGCCGCTCTGATCGTCGAATGTCTGTGTTGCTATCAACCCGAGCCTGTGGTGCTCGGGTTTTTTATTCCCGCCGTTACTCGCGATGCATCCCTTTTCCCCTATCTTGTTTGACCCCTGTAGCGACTTATTTAAATGAATTATCTTTCAGTATATTTTTTAATATACTTTAAAGGTGGGTTTTATATTGATAGGGAAAGATATATTTTTCTCTAAAAATTCGTCCTTATCGACTGGGCGAAGAAAAATTCTGACTCTGTTTTTTGTGTGTCTGAATATTCATGTGCAGAGAGTATCGCATTTCCGGGCTACTCCTATAGCGGTAGGTTGGATAATTTTTAAGGCAGGGGCAAAGTAAACCTTACGTGGGAGAAGGCGGAGGAGTTAAGGAATCTAAGATTTTTCTTTGTGTGTTTTTTCTTTTTATATCAATGGCTTTTTGTTTTTTATGCCGTAAGCGCTTTTATGAGGAAATGGCGACGCTCATTTAACCCGCGCAGTAAGCAGCCAGCCGTACTCACTCTTTTAAGGCGCGCATCCTTCCGGCCATTGCTCGATTCATTTTTTTTATTGTCATGAAAATTATTTGATTCGATGTTGCAATTTTTTTGTCTTTGGAATTAATATGTCCTGCATCTGGCGGTGAATGAGATTTTTCCCATGCCGGATATCTTTTAGAATACACTTGGATATATATAAATATATACCGTCGCATATAAACTTTTAGATGGCAGGATGCTGTCAATACTCTGCTATTGCCTAAGCTTCGTTAGCCTCTAAACGGTTTAATGGTGTAGGTCATTTTATATATGCTCTCTCAGCGAAGAAAGTAATGGGGTTTATTATGATTAAGCAAGGCATCTCTTTGGCGGTATTGGCTACCGCGTTAACATCTGTGGGCGCAACGGCGGCAGATAATTCCGCCGGTGGCGTTATTTCGTTTAGCGGTGCCGTTACGGATACCACTTGTACCATCAATGGCGGGAAAAGCGCCGATTTTACCGTTGCGCTCAGCCCGATTTCCGTGACTGATGCGGGTACCGTTGTCGGCCCCATCACCAAAAACAAGAAATCTTTCTCGCTGACGTTCTCCGGCTGCACGCCGGCGGCGGGAACGGCCGGTACGCCGCTGAAGATCTACTTCTCTTCGGCGAATAATATTTCTACCGACGGGAAATATCTGTTGAACAGCTCCGTGAATGAAAGCGACGCCGCCGTAGCGAAAAACGTCGGTTTTTCTCTGGCTGAGCCGGGTTCATCCACGCCGATTCCGTTGAACGTGCCTTATGTCACCAAGATCAAAGGCGATAAAACGGCGCCGGATGCCGAAACGCTGACGCTGGACGCCTATTACTACAAGACCAATGCGTTGGCGGCAAAAGTGGGGGAATTGAGTTCCAACGTGACTTACACCATTTCTTACCTGTAATTGCAATTAAGCCAGGCCTGCGCCCAAGGCAAAGGCCTGGCTTCTGGGGTGACTATGAAACAGTGCTTAATCTTTGCTGGATTGTTTCTCAGCAGCTTTTGCGCCGATGCCAATATTGTAATTAATGGAACGCGCGTTATTTATCCGGAAAAAAACAAGGATGTTATCGTTCAGTTAGTCAACAATGGTGACGATCCGGCACTGGTGCAGGCATGGATTGATGACGGTGATATAAACTCGACGCCTGAAACGGCAAACGTGCCGTTCTTGTTATCCCCGCCGGTTGTGAAAGTTGCCGGAAATAATGGCCAGCAATTACGCATACAAAAAATGAGCGCGACGCTTCCCGGCGACCGTGAATCGGTATTTTATTTGAATGTGCTGGATATCCCGCCTACGCCGGAGAATTTGCAGGGCGTCAATACGCTGCAATTAGCCATCAAGTCGCGCATCAAGCTATTTTATCGCCCGGCAGGGTTAACCGGCAGTGCCAATAACATCACCGACTTCATTGAACTCCAGGCGGCGGGAAAGGGATTTAAGGTTATCAACAAAGGCCCTTACTATTTTACGTTGGCCAATGTTGATCAGAAAGGCAAAAAGAATTTGTTGGTCGATTCAGTGATGGTCGGGCCATATTCCAGCCTCTTTGCCCCCACCAAAGTTGGCGTGAGCCGGAATATTCTCTACACCCTGCTCTATATCGACGACCTGGGGGCTTATAAATCTAAAGCCATTACAGCCCGCTAACGTGAAGAACGGCCATGAAGCTTAAACTAAAATTGCTTTCGATACTGACCGCATCTGTATTCATACCGTTAAATAAAGCATCGGCGATGAAATTCGACACTTCTCTATTGGCCGGCGCGTCCAGCGAATCCGATCTGTCGCGTTTTTACCTCAATAATGACATGCCGGCAGGCACGCAAACGGTCGACGTGTATGTCAACCAAAGTTGGAAAGGGCGGTTCTCGTTGCAGTTCGGTGAACATAAAGGCGATATTCGCATCGCCTATCGTGACGCCGCCCTGTTGGGCATCGATATGAGTCGTTTGTCCACCGGGGTGGACAAGGGGCCGATCCCCGTCCAAACGTTGGTGCAAGGAGGAAGGGCGGACTTCGATGTGGGGACGTTGAGCCTTAAGCTGACGGTGCCTCAGTCGCGAGTGATTCGCGCAGAGGCCGGCTATGTTGACGCCAAATTTTGGGATCGCGGCGTGCCTGCGCTGCTGCTGGCCTATAACGCCACCTATTACCACGTGCAGTCGTTGCAGGGCGATAAGGCGTCAAACGACGATTTCTATACCGGTTTGGAATCGGGGGTCAATCTGGCGGGTTGGCAATTCAGAGACAGCAGCAATTTCCGCAGCAGTTCGCGGCAAGGCAGCGATTGGCAAAATAATACTCGCTATGTGCAGCGTGGCTTCGCCGCCATCAAATCGAACCTGACGATGGGCGATTTCTATTCGCCGGGTGATCTGTTCGACTCGATTCGGGTGCGGGGCGGCGCTTTAGCCTCGGATATCAACATGCGGCCCAATTCGCAGCAGGGCTTTTCGCCGATAGTGCGGGGCGTGGCGCAGAGCAATGCCCTGGTGAAAGTATTGCAAAACGGTAACCTCATCTATCAGGAGAACGTGCCGCCGGGCGCCTTTACGCTGGACAACCTATTGCCGACCGGTTCCGCGGGGGATCTGTTGGTCGTGGTCAGGGAAGCCGACGGGCGGGAACAATCCTTTACCGTGCCGTTTTCCGCCGTTCCCAACATGTTGAAGCAGGGCGTCAGCAAATACGGCCTGGTGGCCGGTAAGGTCAATCAGGCGGATACCGACTATGCGCCCGCTTTCGTGCAGGGCACGCTGCAGTACGGCTTCAATAATCTGGTCACCGGTTACGCCGGTACGATCCTCAGCGACGATTATCGCGCCTGGCTGCTGGGCAGTGGCTGGAATCTGCCGTTCGGCGCGGTATCCATCGATGTAACTCAAGCCTCGACGCATTTGCAGGATCGCAATGAGAATGGGCAAAGTTTTCGGATCGCCTACAGCAAGTTTTTGGACGCTACCGCAACCAACTTCACGCTGGCGGCATACCGTTATTCGACCAAAGGTTATTACAGTTTCAACGATGCCATCTACACCCATCAAGGCTACCGCGAGCGTGACAAGCGCTTTCACGATTATTGGAACGATCGGGATGACGATGAGCTTGCCCCGCTGGATTTGAATACCTGGGACGCCGTTCGCTCCGCTCGTCCGCGCAATACCTTCAATTTGAACCTGAATCAGAGGCTTGCAGACGGGTGGGGCACGCTCTATTTCTCCGGCACCCAGCGCGACTATTGGTCGGATACGAATAAAAGCCGGGAATACCAGCTCGGGTATTCAAACGCCTTCGCGCGCGTCAGTTACAACATTTCCGCGAGTCGCGTGAGAAATTCCGATCGCAAAGAAGAGACGCGGTTTTATCTCTCTTTGAGCGTGCCGTTGTCGATGTTCGACAACAATGCCTATCTCAGCACCAGCTTATCCGCCACCGATTCGCACTATCAGCAAAGCTCGCTGAGCCTGAGCGGCAATGCGCTGGAATCAAACCGTCTGAGTTATGCGCTGGCCGGCAGCAATCAAAGCGGCGGCAACAGCATGGCGAGCGTGAATGCCGCCTATCGCGCCAACGCGACGACCGTCGGCGGCTCCTACAGTGAATCATCAGACTATCGACAGTTGGGCATGAGCGCCCGCGGCAGCCTGGTGGCGATCCCTTGGCATTTGCTGGCGTCCAACGAAATGAGCAACACCATGATGGTGGTGGACGCGCCCAAGGCCAAAGGGCTGATGGTGAACGGCGACGAGAGCATCGTCACTAACGACGAAGGGCTGGCTTTGGTGCCTTACGCCACGCCTTACCGACAAAACTCCGTGACATTGTCGGATACCGGCAACAGCTCCGGCGCCGAGATCGTCGGCAATATCGCCAACAGCGTGCCCTACGCCGGCGCCGTCAACTATTTGAGATTCGAAACCGACCAGCGTCGGCCCTATACGCTGCGCGCCTTTAAGCGCGGCAATAAGCCCTTGCCATTTGGTGCGGAGGTGGCGGATCAAAGCGGGCATGCCATTGGCTTCGTCGGGCAGGCCAGCGTCCTGTATCTGCGGGTGGAGCAGCAGCCAACGTCGCTGGAAGTCAGGCTGAATGACGGTGTCTGCAAGATTGAACGCCCGAAAATCTCGATGGACAGCGCAGCCAACACATGTCGATAAAAGGATAATTACACCATGCTCAGGATACTCGCACTGACCCTGTCCCTATTGTTCAGCGGTTACAGCTACGCTTCATGCTACGGCAACGGCATCCAATATGCGCCGCCTATCTACGTCGATTTGTCGGATAAGCTCAGCGATAAGACACCGGTTTGGGAAGGCAGTTTTTATACGCAATACAGCGGTTCATTCAGTTGTTCAACCTCGAGCAGCGAATTCGGCTATACGCGCATCCTGTCAACCGACAGCACAAAGGCGACCATTCTGGGATTCAACAACGGTAAATATTGGGTACGCGCGGAAATAACCAACGACATCGCCAACAAAAAACTTAGCGGTTGGGGATCGCATTCCGCTTCGGAATTGAATCAGTCGATGAATATTCGTTTCAGTCTGGTCAGCAAGACGGGCACATCGATACCCGGCGACACGATTAGCCTTAAGGACGTGATGTTCGTGACCGATCTGAGCGGGATGTCTTTGCTGGAGATCATTTTGTGGCCCGCCAAGCAGTTGGTGAAGATCTTGACCTGGCTGCTCAACGGCTTCAATTGGCCTTACGATCAGCGAGACATGTACGGACAGCCGATGACCATCAAGTATGCGCCCAAGATGACGACTTGCACTTTCGACAATGCCGGCCTGGCGGTGAAGTTGCCGACGCTGGGGATATCACAGATTACTCAGGGGGCGCAAAATGGCCTGACGCCCTTTACGCTGAATTTCAGCTGCCAGAATCGGCAAAGCGGCGGTACGGCCGATCGGGATATCAATATGTTTTTATCCAGCAATAATCTGTTGTCTTCGGATAATACGGTTTTGATTGATAAAAGCGCTGAGGCGGCAAAAGGCATTGGTATCCGGCTGGTCAAGATGGCTTCGCCGAATAATCCCATCACGCTGTCGCTTTCCAGCGTGACGCCAGGCGCGGCGACTTCATTATTTCACGTGGGAACCGGCAATGCCTTGGATGCGCAATTTTCCATCGGCATGGCGGCCTATTATTATCCTTACAACCCCACCGCAATGAGCAGCGGGGGAATTAACACATCGGCTACGCTTAACATTATATATAAATAATTCTTTTGTTATTTTTAATAATAAAAAACAGGTTGCCACATATAAGAAAAATCTTAACATGGTAATTGGTGGCGAATATTATTTGCTTGAATAATATTGGTGTTTAATCCGGATCTCTATGTTGAGGATGAATTGTATGACGGAACAAATCCAGATCGGTGTCAAAGTGGAAAAATCGCTAAAAGATGAGGTTGACGTCATTCTTCGCGGTTTGGATATTAAGCCGACGACGGCGATAAATGGGCTTTATCAATATATCTCGCAGCATGGAGAGCTCCCTTTTGTCATATCAACCAGCGTGAAAACACCGAAGGATATCGCCGGCGGGTTGTTCAAGAACCTGTTTTCCTTACAAAGCACGCTCAGCGTTTTCCTGGATAAAGTGCAAATGAAGCGGTGTGTCAGCAGGGAGGAAGTATTGATTGTGCTCGATATATTGCGCGACTTTATCGTTGGTTTTCGCCAAAGCGCGCAATATCTCGGCGCTTCGCCTTTCGGTCGGCGCGTAGTTTGGAAGGATGCCGTATGCGCCGTCGAGAGTATTCATGAAATTCTAGATAATAACGTGAAATACAGTGAAGATGGTATTATGAATTTGGATGAAAAATATCTTTCATCGCTGTCCGCATTACTGATCTCATTATGTTCTTCACTTAAATAAGTCGAACCAATAAAGTTAATTGACATGACTGCCATGGGGGCGTTGTTAAAAACGCGCCCATGACAAATAGCAATGGGGTGAGCCTGTGCGAGTGGCTATATTTTCTGATGATTACTATTTATTCTATGGCATATCGCAGATCTTAATGTCGTTGGAAGGCGTTGAAGTTATGGGGCTGCATTCATCTGCACGCCGTGGATTACATGCCATGTATTGTCATGCAGAAGTGGTTATCGTCTCTTTCTCGTCTATCTGTCGGGTTATGAATTTCTTATCGCATATTATCGACAGGCCTGACAATACGATCGTCTTAACCGGCGTGGAAACGCCGCGACTGGCGAATTTTAACTGTCTGAAAAAAAACATCGGTCTTACGACGTTTGTTGAGGCGATAAAAATGTTCACCGCGAGCTGCAAAGGGCAGAGCCTGTCGCCGCGCGAGCTTTCGGTGTTGGCCATGCTGCTGGCGGGAAAACCGAATACCGGCGTCGCTAAGGCGTTGGGCATTTCCGAGAAAACCGTCAGCCAGCATAAAATGAACGCCATGCGTAAATTGGAAATCGAACGTTTTCACCAATTTATTGTAGCGGCGGATGAGCGAGTGTAATCGTGATGGCGTTGGCGGAGTGAGCGCCGTTTGATGCCCGAGTAAAAATAAACCCGCCGAAGCGGGTTTTTGCGTCAGTTTTTGCAGCCCATCAACTCCGGCAGAACGCCGGGCTTGTTCTTCAGTGAAGCCTGTACGTCGTCCGGCAGACCAGCCCAGATGATCAGGCCGGTGCGTTTCTCGATCTCGTCCACCGTCACGCGGAATTGGCAAAAATCGGCGCCCTTCGGCGTGTTTTGGTCGAACAGGAAAGCGGCATAGTGGTTCACCGCCGGGCTGTTGTTGATGAAAATCACCTTCCAGTAGGCGCTGGGGATGGTGTGCGCTTTCTGGGTGCCCGGCAGTTTGCCCATATCGCGTTCATACAGCGGCCCGGTCACGGTATAGACCGAAGAGATGTCCGCGCGATCGATAAGCTTGCGCTCCTGATCTTCCAGCCGCGCCCAGGCGCCCTGGTTCAGGTCGGACTTTTGCGGCGTGATGTTGGACAGGTAGTTCAGCGATTCCCAGTCGGAAACGCCGGCCAACGAGGCCAGCGGCGCCTGATGACCGCGATCGACCTTCAGCGCCGCGTTGGCGCCGGTGTAATCGGCAGGGGCCAGGGTATCTGCCGGATTGAGCGCCGGGTCGGTTTTCCAGTTGCGCGTCTTGCCGCTGGCCGGCGTGTCTTTGGTGATGTGATAGGCCACCCAGTTGGCGAATTTGGTGGTGCTGTTATTGTTCAACGTATAAGCATGACGCACGATCGAGACATTGCTGCTGCCGCCGGTCGGGCAGCCAACCGCGCAGTTGTCGATGGATTCGAGCGTCTCGGCTGATGCCTGTGCGGCGAACAGCAGGGCGGCCAGGGCCAACATCTTGTTGTTAAAGCGCATATTCATATCCTCAATAAGTTAAAAAGTACTGTATTTATTTACAGTAAATTAAACTTATCGCAGTGAAACGAATACAACAATGCAACACATTTATGTTGTGAATGTGTCAGCGATAACCGAGCGAAACGGTGGCTTCATGCCGGGCTTGTCCGCTTAAAAACGCCAAAACGCGCGTGAACAAAGGATCAGCATCGGGTAGATCTCGAGGCGCCCGAGCAGCATGGCGGCGCACATCAGCCATTTCGCCGCGTCGTTCAACGTGCCGAAGCCAGCGGCGGTTTCTCCGTATCCTAGCCCCATATTATTGATGCAGGCGGCGACGGTGGCGAAGGCGGTGACCAGATCATAGCCCATTAGATTCAGCAGCCAGATAAACAGGCAGGTGAACAGCACGTAGAGGAAGAAAAAGCTCCAAACGGAGCGCAGCATCCGATCCTGGATCGGCGCATTACCGACCTTGATGGTGTACATGGCGTTAGGATGCACCAGCTGGTTGATCTCGAGCCGGCTTTGCTTGTACATGATCAGAAAACGCAGCGCTTTAATGCCGCCGCAGGTAGAGCCGACGCAGCCGCCGAAGAAACTCGCCGCCAGCAGCAGCATGATGGTATGGGACGGAATTTGGGTGTAATCGGCGATGGCCAGACCGTTGTCAGTCATCATCGAACTGGTGAGGAAAAAACCGTGCACGAAGGCGTCCTTGACGCCGTACATGCCCGAGCGATACAGCTCAACGCACACGATCGCCACGACGATGGCCAGCACCAACAGGAAAAAGCGCAACTCGGGGTTCCGATACAGCGGTTTCAGGCTGCGGCGGCCGACGGCGACGAAATAGAGCGTGAAGTTCACCGCCGCCAGAACAGAGAAAATGCCGCCGACCATTTCCACCGCCGAGCTGTCGTAGTATCCCAGGCTTTCATTGCGGGTGGAGAATCCACCGAGCGAGACGGTAGAGATGCCGTGGCACAACGCATCGAACCACGGCATGCCCGCCAGGCGGAAGGCGACGGTGCAGGCCAGCCCCAGTCCAAGATATATCAGCCACAGATTTTTCGAGGTGTCGGCCAGCCGCGGTGTCAGGCGTTCCTCTTTGAATGGGCCGGGCATTTCCGATTGATAAAGTTTGGCGCCGCCGATGCCCAGCAGCGGCAACACGGCCACCGCCAACACGATAACCCCCAGACCGCCGATAAAATTGAGCTGCGAGCGATAGTAGAGGAATGATTTGGGCACGTTGGAGACGTCGTTCAGCACCGAGGCGCCGGTCGTGGTGATGCCGGAGACGCCCTCAAACATCGCGTCCACCAGACGGACGTTCAGCGTGTCATCCAACCACAGCGGCAGGGCGCTGATGGCGGAAAACAACAGCCAGAACATGACGATGATCAGGAAACCGTCCTGGGTGCGCAACTGCACTTTCGACTGCCGGGTGCTGAACCAGCCCAATCCGCCGAGTGTGGCGGCGAGCACCAGGGTATAGAAAAACGAGAAGGCGCTTTTTTCTTTATACAGCAGGCCCATCAACAGAGGCGGGATCATTGAAAGGCTGTAAAGAAGGACTAAAAAGCTGCAAAGATGAATAACGACCAGGATTTGTTTGGTTTTGACCATGCTGTTGCTCGGAGTACCCGCCGACGATGCGTCAATTTATTGAAGTGTATCAAGCATAAAGCAGGCGATATAAAAATAACGTAAAAATTCATATCGCCGAATACGCATGGCGTGGAGGGGGAGAACGCTATTCCAGCAGGTCGTTGACCGTGCGGCGAACGTAGTGCGTCATCTGCGCCAGATCGTCCGGTGACACCGGCCCGCCGCCGGCGCGCACCACCTGCTGCTCAATCTGGGCGATCTCTTGCTCGACCTTGTTGGCGATCTGCACTTTGACTATCTTGTCCACCGAAGACAGCAGCACCTTCAATACCACTTTCAACGCGATGTTTTCGCAGAACGAGTCGTAGTGATGAACCGGCGGCGGCGGGGCCGGGGCCGGCTCGGGCGCGCGCGGAGCCAGAGCTTTGAAGCTGTCTACATTTTCAATAATAAGATCCATGTCTCTTATTAGTTCATCAAAATCTTTAGACACTGACTTATTCCCTTCGCTGTGCGCAAAAAACAGAACGCCCGTCCTCGGGCTGAAAGCCGATGAGCGACGGGCAGAACGAATTCGGGCCTGGCCTTCAGACGCTGAATGGCCGGGGGAAGGGCATTCTAACCTTGCGGCGGGTCGGCAACAAGATGGGGCCGTGCGAATGCGCGGCCCTTTGAATCACGGGGATGGGAGGGCGCTTAACTTTTCAGCTTGGCGGTGATTTTCGCCACGTGCTCGCCCTGATAGCGGGCGATGGTCAGCTCTTCGTTGCTCGGCTGCCGCGAGCCGTCGGCGCCGGCGATGGTGGTGGCGCCGTACGGGGTGCCGCCGCGTACCTGTGAAACGTCAAACAGCTCCTGCGTCGCATAGCCGATCGGCACGATGATGAAACCGTGGTGCGCCAGCGTGGTCCAGGTCGAACTGATGGTTTGTTCCTGGCCGCCGCCGGTGCCGGTGGAGGAGAAGACGCTGCCCACCTTGCCGTACAGCGCGCCGGAGGCCCACAGGCCGCCGGTCTGATCGAGGAAGGTGCGCATTTGTCCGGCCATGTTGCCGAAGCGGGTCGGCGTGCCGAAAATAATGCCGTCATAGTCCGCCAGCTCTTGCGGGGTGGCGACCGGCGCCTGCTGGTGTTGCTTGCCTCCGGCCTTGGCGAAGGCTTCCGGCGTCATGGTTTCCGGCACGCGTTTGACCGTCACGTCCACGTTATTGACCCGATTCGCCCCTTCGGCCACCGCCTGCGCCAGGCGTTCGATGTGGCCGTACATTGAGTAATAAAGCACCAACAGTTTCGTCATGTTTCGTACTCCCGCTCAGATGATTAACAAAAACCCCTGATAAGCATAGAAGCGAATGACGAACTTGGCGTCGCGGCGTTACCTGATGCCGGCGATCGCCAACAGGGCGCCAAAGACAATCAGCAGCCCGCCAAAGGTGCGATCGATGCCGCGGCGCAAACGCAAAAAGCGCGCATTGACGCCCGGCGCGGAAAACAGCAGCGCGACGGCGGCGAACCAGAATACATGGACGGCGGCGATAAAGAGGCCATAGCCGATCTGTACGCTGAGCGCCGTGTGGGGAGAGACCACCTGCATGAACAGGCTGACGATGAAGATGGTGGTTTTCGGGTTTAACGCGTTGGTGAGAAAGCCGGTTTTCAGGGCGGCGAGATCGCTGATGGCGGCCGGCGTCATAGTGGGCACGGCGTCGTGATGGGTTGCGTTGCGCAGCAGCGTAAAGCCGAGGTAGATCAGGTAGGCGGCGCCGATGCCTTTGAGCAGGTTAAACAACCAGGGCGACTGTTGGATCAACACGCCGACGCCAATCAGCGTATAGCTGACATGGATCAGCACGCCCGCGCCGATGCCGCAGGCGGTGAAGATGCCGGCGCGGCGGGAGAGCAGCAGGCTGTTGCGCGAGACCATGGCGAAATCCGGCCCGGGGCTGATTACAGCGAGTAAAGTAATGGTGACGACAGCGATGAGTTCAGTCATAGTTATCCTTGCGGTGTTTATCAATAGAGTGGCTGATTTATAAGAGTAATTTTTCTCGGTGACAAACGATGAATAGTGACAGTATCGGTGAGAAAAACTCACGCAAAACCGGCAGGCCGTTGCCATTGGGCGGGCTGCGCTGCTTCGAGGCCGCCGCGCGGCTGGAAAGTTTTACACAGGCGGCGCAGGGGCTGAATTTGACGCACGGCGCCGTCAGCCGGGCGGTGCGGGCGCTGGAAGAGGAACTGGGCGTGGCGTTGTTTGAGCGCCGCCATCGGCGGGTACTGCTCACGGCGGCGGGGCGCAAGCTGTTTCAGGCGACACAGCAGGCCTTCGGCATTCTGGACCATACTGCGCTGGAGCTGCGCCAGCAGGCGCTCAATGCGCCGCTGGTCTTGTCCTGTGAACCGACCTTATTGATGCGTTGGTTGATCCCGCGTTTGCCGGCTTTTCAGCGGGCGCACCCGGACATCAACTTACAGCTGGTGGCGGGCGGCGGTCCGTTTTCATTCCATGACGGCATCACGGCGGCGATCCGGCGCAATGACTTCGATTGGGGAAAGCAGACGCATAGCCTGGCGCTGTTCAATGAAAAGGTCGGGCCGGTGTGCCAACCCGAGGCGCTGACGAGGCTGACGGCCTCTGTGGACGGGCGGCGGCTTTTGCGGCCGGGCGCCAAACTGCTGCATGCTGCTACCCGGCTGGATGCCTGGCGGCACTGGGCGCATCAGCAGGGGGTGACATTGGCGGGGCATCCGGAACAGCGCTTTGACCATTTCTATTTCAGCCTGCAGGCCGCGGTCGCTGGCCTTGGCATCGCAATCGGCCCATGGCTGCAGGTGCGAGACGATCTGGCCGCCGGCTTGTTGAGCGCACCGTTCGGTTTTACGCCCGACGGCAGCGGCTATTACCTGTTGTCGCCGCAGCCTATCGTGCCGGGCAGCGCGTTGGCCCGGCTGGCCGAGTGGCTAACGCTCACGGCAGGCGCCTGAGTTTTTGCGCCAGCCGCTGTTCCTGCCAGCGGCTGAAGACGTTGCGCAGCAGCAGGGTGCGCACCGCCCGCATGATCAGCGCGAGGCTCATGCCGCCGATCGCCCATAGCGCCCAGAGATAGTGCGGGTGGGTAAAGACGTTGACAGCGAGCAATATCGCGCCGATGAAGGCGAAACGCACCGCCATGCTCAGCAGCTTGCCCTCTGCCGCAACCTGGCGACGAAGGCGCTGCGCCTCAGGCGTCTCCTCCTGCGGTGTTTGCGGCGGCGCGTTGAGATCGCTGACCTGCACGCCCAGCGCGGCGGCGATCGCGGTCAAGGTTTCCAGGCTGGCCTGTTCGCCGTTTTCAATCCGCTGTACGGTGCGGGTGCTGAGGCCGGCGATGGTCGCCAACTGTTCCTGCGACCAGCCTTTTTCCAGGCGTAATGGTCTGATACGGTACTTTTGCATGGTGCACTCCCGAGTTCGCTGTCACTGTCATCCAGTGTAGGAGGCGCGGGGTAGCGGCGCCACGACAGCGGCACGACAGCGACACGACATCCGCCGTCGGCGCGGGCCGGCGGGCAGTCAGAAGGCGACGTTGCGGATAAAGCACAGCGGGAGATCGCCGTGGTTGGCGTAAGCGTAGCGCTGATCGCTGTTGAAGGTTTGCGTGGCGCCGGCGCTGAGCGTCAGCGTGCCTTGTTCCAGTTCCAGCGTCAGAGTGCCGGCAATCACGTAGATGATTTCGCTCCAGCCTTCGGCGTCCGGCGCGGAGTCATAGCGCTCGCCCGGCATCAGCGTCCATTCCCACAGCTCGGCCCGTTGGCGCGCCGGCACGCTGGCGGCGAACAGCGCCTGGCTGCCCGGTTGCGCGCCTTGCCAGGCCAGTTCCCCCACCAGGTGGCTGCCGCGCGCTTCCGGCGCCTGGATCAGATCGGTGAACGAAATCGTCAGGGCGGCGGCGATCTTGTCGAGTACCGCCAGACTGACGTTGCGATCGCCGGCCTCGATGCCCGCCAGCATGCGGCGGCTGACGCCGGAAAGTTCGGCCAGCGCCATCTGGCTCAGGCCCGCCTGTTGGCGGTAGCCGCGCAGATTGCTGCTCAGGTACTGCAGCACTTTGGGGGGATCGGTTTTCGCGTTATGCGCCGTATTGCTCATCGCCGGACTTTATCTCATACTGGCAGGATCTGTGCATTATATTGCACTCAGCAGGAAGGGCAAGCCGGTGTCAGCAGCAAAAAAAATCCTTTATTTCCGCCGTGGTTCCGCAAATCAGGTTGCCGGAAGCGGTGTTGATTTTCATCACCATGATCTGGGGCGGCACCTTTTTGGCTGTGCATCACGCGATGCAAGTCAGCGGGCCGTTCTTTTTCGTCGGTCTGCGTTTCGCCACCGCCACGCTGGCGTTGACGCTGTTTTCGCTGCGCGTGCTGCGCGGCCTGACCCTGTATGAACTGAAGGCGGGCGTGCTGATCGGGCTGGCGATCATGTTCGGCTACAGCATGCAAACCGTTGGCCTGCAGACCATCACTAGCAGCCAATCGGCGTTCATCACCGCCATGTACGTGCCGATCGTGCCGCTGTTGCAATGGCTGGTGCTGGGGCGGTTCCCCGGCATCATGTCGTGGATCGGTATTCTGCTGGCCTTTACCGGCCTGATGCTGCTGGCGGCGCCGAGCAGTACGGACATGTCGCTGAGCCTCGGCGAAATTCTGACGCTGGCCGGCACGCTGGGTATGGCGGCAGAGATCATTCTGATCGGCGCCTTCGCCGGCAAGGTGAATATTCGCCGGGTGACCATTGTGCAGCTGGCGACCGCCTCACTGGCCTCATTTTTGATGATGGCGCCGACCGGCGAGTCGCCGCCGCCGTATTCGGATTACCTGCTGTACAGCGCCATAGGGCTGGGGCTGGCCAGCGCGTTGATTCAGCTGACCATGAACTGGGCGCAGCGCAGCGTTTCACCCACGCGCGCGACGGTGATTTACGCCGGCGAACCGGTCTGGGCGGGCATCGTCGGGCGGCTTGCCGGTGAGCGTTTGCCGGGCGTGGCGTTGTTGGGGGGCGCGTTGATTGTGATCGGGGTGGTGGTCAGCGAGTTGCGCGTACGGCGCAAGGAGAAAGCGGCGGTGGCGACGGAAGCGGATTAGCGCAAAGGCAAGAGAGAACAAAGGGGCGGAGATATCCGCCCCTTTTTGCATCACGCGGTTTTCTTCTTGCGCAGGAACACGTAAGACAGGCCGAGCAGGATGAACCACAGCGGGGTGACGATCAGCGCCTGGCGGGTGTCTTCGCGCAGCGACAACAGCACCAACACGAACACGAAGAACGCCATGCACACCCAGCACATCAGTTTGCCGGCCGGCATTTTGTAGATCGATTTCTGGTGCAGCGCCGGGCGCCGTTTGCGGTAGACCAGATACGAACACAGGATGATGGTCCAGACGAACATGAACAGAATCGCCGACACGGTGGTTACCAGGGTGAAGACCGTCATCACGTTCGGGATCAGGTAAATCAGCACCACGCCGCCCAGCAGGCAGATGCAGGAGAAGGTGAGGCCGTTGGCCGGCACCGCGCGCTTGGACAGGTTGGCGAACGATTTCGGCGCGTCGCCTTCCTGCGCCAGCCCGAACAGCATGCGGCTGGTGGAGAACACCCCACTGTTGGCGGAGGAGGCGGCGGAGGTCAGCACCACGAAGTTGATCACGCTGGCCGCGGCCGGCAGGCCAATCAGCACGAACAATTCAACGAACGGGCTCTTGTCCGGCACCACGGAGCTCCACGGCGTCACCGACATGATGACGATCAGGGCGAACACGTAGAACATGATGATGCGGATCGGAATCGAGTTGATGGCGCGCGGCAGTGACTTCTCCGGATCCTTGGTTTCCGCGGCGGTGGTGCCCACCAGTTCAATGCCGACGAAGGCGAATACCGCGATCTGGAAGCCGGCGAAGAAACCGCTGATGCCTTTCGGGAACATGCCGCCGTCATTCCACAGATGGGTGAATGAGGCCACGGTACCGGTCGGCGACTGGAACTGCATGGCGATCATCACCAACCCGGCGACGATCAGCCCGACGATGGCGACGATTTTGATCATCGCAAACCAAAACTCCATTTCGCCGAACATCTTCACCGTCGCCAGATTAAGGCCGAGCAGCAACAGCACGCACAGCAGCGAAGCGATCCACTGCGACAGTTCAGGGAACCAGAACTGGGCGTAGGCGGTGATCGCCACGACGTCGGCGATGCCGGTGACCACCCAGCAGAACCAGTAGGTCCAGCCGGTGAAGAAGCCGGCCCACGGGCCGAGCAGATCCGCGGCGAAATCGCTGAACGATTTGTATTCCAGGTTGGACAGCAGCAGCTCGCCCATGGCGCGCATCACGAAGAACAGCATAAAGCCGATGATCATGTACACGAAGATGATCGAAGGGCCTGCTAGGCTGATGGTTTTACCGGAGCCCATAAACAGACCGGTGCCGATGGCGCCGCCGATGGCGATCAGTTGAATATGTCGGTTAGTGAGGTTTCGCCGTAGATGATCTTCTGAAGCGGGCGTCGCATCAGTCGCTATTTTAGAGTGATCTACCATCTGATGATGTCCTGTTTTACCTGTCATTAGTGAAGTCGTGAGCTCTGAAGTGGCTCTTTTTTATACATTTATCCGGTTGGTCCGGCTTTAGTAAGGTAGTGCAATAACGCCACCTTTGTGCAACATGTTTACAACATTTATACGTGGGATAAAAGTCGACCAAGCTTTACACGAGAGGAGGCAAATCGGACGTTCAGGGAGCGGAAGATTACTCTTCAAACGGTGGGATTAACAGACCTTATGCGGCTTATCTCGTTGATTAAACAAAGGGTTGTAAATTTCGCATGAGAAAAAGTAATGGGTGTAAGCGTTTGACAGCGCCTCCGACGAGGAGGACAATTTACCTCGTTGGGTCGTTAGCTCAGTCGGTAGAGCAGTTGACTCTTAATCAATTGGTCACAGGTTCGAACCCTGTACGACCCACCAACCAAATCAGCGTGTTACGCTCAGACTTTTCTTCGTTTCTTCCCGCATTGCGCCGTTTTAAGCGCGCATTCTGCAAAAAAATTCGCATTTTTCGACTGATGTTCAGAAAGGTGATCTGGCGCAAACTGCAATGTTGCACCGGACTTTATACGGCAAGGAGGGCTGTGCGCTGGCGCAACGTCGGCGCAGGGATGGGCCATTTGCCCAAGAATCTTTCAGGTCAGGAAACGGGGAATAAATGCGCAGCCGACATCAAAAGCAGCGCCCAGACGGCGGCCGAGAGCGCGGCGGTGGCATAGACGCGCCGCGCCGGCAGTTGCAGCATGCCGGCCATCAGCGGCACGGTGTAACGCATCACAGCCAAAAAACGCGAGGCGAACAGTAGCGGCAGCCCGCGCTTTTGCAAGGAACGTTGCGCTTTGCGCAGCGGGGCGTGAAAGCGTGCCGGCAGCCGGCGGCCAAGATCGCGACGGCAGAACAGTGCGCCGCAGTGGAACGACAGGATTGAGCCCAACGCCGCGCCGAGGGCGATGGCTGCCCAAACCGCGCCGATGGGCAGCGCATGCTTGCCTGCAAGGATGCCCATCAGCAGCGTGACCGAGGCGGGCGGCAAGACGGAAGACACTACGATCACGGATTTACCCAGCGCAAACAGGAAAATCAGCAGCAGCAACATCTCCGGTTCCGGGCTGTATTTGGCGATAATGTGCGTCAATTCATCCATTTAACACCTGCGGGCGAGAGGGGGGACTGTCAGTGTCCCATCTGCAGGTTCAATAATGGCTAAATAACGCGCCGCTATCCGGCAATCTCTGCGTCTGGTTTGCTCACGTCGGCACGCCGATGTCTGAGCGCCCCTAACAGCGCGGCGCACAGCAGTGAAAAGGCGGCCAGCACCAGCGGCCCGGCATGCGGGCTGTTGAAGCGCTGTTCCGCCTCGGTGCGGATAAGCGGGGCTAAAAAGCTGAATGCGGCGCCGAGCGTGGTGCAAAAACCGATGCCGGCCGCCAGCGCCGGGCCGGTCAGCAGCTGAGCGGGAAACGTCCAGAAAATGGGTTGTACCGCCAGAAAACTGACTGCGCAACAGCTCAGGGCGACGATAGCGAGCAATGGGCCGGCATAGGAAGAGACAACCAACCCCAGCGCTGCCGCGACCATGCAGCCAACGGCGATCGGCAATCTTCTGGCGGTTTTTCTGTCGGCATAGCGCGGCAGGAAATAGACGCCCAGCGCGGAGCATGCCCAGGGAATGGCAGCCACCAACGAGGCCTTGAAGCCGAGATGGGTGCCCATCAGCGAAGCGATCTGCGACGGCAGAAAAAACATCAGGCCGTATACGCCGATTTGCAGGGTGCCGTAGATCAACGCCAGATGCCAAACTTTGCCGCTTCTCATCGCCGCTTTAACGCTGCTGGTTTCGGTGCGCTGCTGTTCAGCGGCCAGCTGTGCGACCAGCGCGTTGCGTTCTTCCTCGGTGAGAAAGCGGGCTTGCCTTGGATTATCGTCGAGATAGAAAAAGGCGAAGACGCCGAGGACGACGGCCGGCAACCCTTCCAGCACGAACATCCAGAACCAGCCGGGCTTGCCCAACACGCCGTGCATCTCCAGCAATGCCCCCGACAGCGGTGAGCCGAGCGTCAGGGCCGCCGGCACGCCGAGCACGAAAATGCCAATGACCGAGGCGCGCACCTTATTGGGAAAATAGATCGACGCCAGCAGCAGGATGCCGGGATAAAAGCCGGCTTCGGCGATCCCCAGCAGAAAACGCAGGACGATAAATTGCTGTTCGTTGGTCACCAGCCCGGTGCAGGCCGATAACGCCCCCCACAGCGCGGTGGTGGCGCTGAGCCAGCGTTTGGCGCCCCAGCGATTCATCAACAGGTTGGCAGGAATGCCGAACAGCGCATAGGCGGCAAAGAATATCCCCGCGCCCAGCGCAAAGGCGGATTGCGACAGCGCGATATCGATGGCCATCGCGTCTTTGGCAAAGCCGACGTTGACCCTGTCGATAAACGCGATGAAGTACATGGCGAACATCAATGGCACCAGTCTGCGCCAGGTTTTGCGGATGGCGGCGTTGAGCGCTGGAGCGGCATAGGTGGCGTGATTCACTGGCGGTAACCTCTCTTCTGAGAATGATAAGCGTCGGTCATAAGGACCGTCCTGGCGCCGTGGCCCATCATGCGGCGATGACATGGCTTTTATGCGTGAGCCGTAAAGGCCTAAAGGACTAATGGTCAGGCCTTTAGAGGCGAAAAAAACGCCGCGCAGTGCGTCGGCATATCGGTACAGATATCACCATGGTGAATAGTGTGTTGCTTTTTTGTTAATTTAAAGTTCACACAGGGCCAGGAGGCGTTCAAGCGCTTTGATCGAGATCTGTGTGCGCTATCACCGAATTGGGAACCCGATGACAGACACTGGAGAGTGGCGCTTTCATCTCGGGAGGGAGGGCGATAAGGTGAAGCGCGGCACAACAGAACGCAGGAGCGCAACATGCTGAAGGTCATTGCTGAAGATTTCATTCACCCGGAACACATTGACACCGTTATGCCTTGGTATCGCGAGTTGGTGGAGAAAACCCGGCAGGAGCCGCTGTGCATCAGTTATGAACTGTGCATAGACCAGCAGGATCCCGGGCACTTTATTTTTATCGAAAGCTGGCCGGATCGCGCGGCTCTCGAAGTGCATTGCCAGACCGAGCATTTCACCCGGCTGGTGCCGCAGATCAATCAGTATCAGCGCAAGCCTTGCGCCTTCCTGTTTATGCAGGCGTTCCCTGAAACAGGCGATAAATAGGCGAAAAAATCCCCGCAGGGGGCGGGGTTAATGGCTTCTCAACACTATCTTGTTGTGATTAAAAAATAGGCTGATAATGATTTTCATTCTCTAAGAATGCTCTTAAATTAATCAATCTGGTGAATGATTCGCCGTCTGCTTTTCGCTGGCGGTTTTAATGGCGCGCAGCATGCGGCGTCTTATCAATCCACTCACCAGGCGAATCGCATACCAGTAGGGGGTAAACCGCCGCCGGCTGGCGCTGTCGGGGCAGAAGATGCGCGTTTCCGTTACCAGGCGGCAGCGCCCGCCCTCCAGCGGGCTCGCGGCATACCCCAGCGCCAGTTTAGCGACGCCGGGCTGAGCGAAGGCCTGAAAGTCTGCCCCGTCAGCGACCGTCACCAAACCGTATTCAGCCTGCCAAAACCGGCCGATCAGGCCATAGACCAACGCGGTTTCATCCTGCTCAAGCAGGCAAAAGTTTTGCAGGCCAAACGGCGGAGGACGAGGCTTATCGCGTGGCATCAGGCGCGCGGGCAATTCGCGCAGCGCTATCATGCTGCGGAAAAAACGATCGCGCTTGGGATCGTAAGCGGCCACGGCGTCCAACACCCGCGATTGCGACGCGGTGATGACGATCGCATGCTGCTCAGAGAACTGGTATTGCCCAAGGTATTTATTCAACAGCGTCATGTCGTTCATGCTCCCGCCATTCGCTTTGCAGCAGGGCGAAACCGAATTCATCGCCCCATGCGCCTTTGAAAAACACGTTTTGCCGCCAACAGGCCTCACGGCGAAAGCCCAGCTTACCGAACAACGCGGCGGCGCGAAGATTACGCGCGTCCACCACGGCGGTAATGCGGTGTTTCGCCAGCGGCCCGAACAGCAGGGCGATGACGGCGCTTAGCGCCTCGCGCGCCTGTCCTTGCCGCTGATGAACCGGATCGAAGGTCACGCCCAGTTCAGCCTGACGCCCTTCATCGAAAAAATGCACCGCGACATCGCCCAGCAACGCGCCGTCCTCGCGGCGCTCGACCGCAAGTTGAAACCAGCTGTCATCACGGTTGAACGCGAGCCGCTGTTGCTGTGCGAAAAAGGCCTGCGCCTGCGCGGCGCTGTAGTCGCTCCAGCTTTGGTAGCGCGCCACGTCAGGATGGTTGCGGTAGGCGGTAAAGTGGGGCAGATCGTCGGCGGTGAACGGGCGCAAGATCAGTCTGGGGGTCAGCAGAGGCAAGTGGCGCATTATTTTTCCTTATCAGCGCGTGAGGGCTACCGGCAGTGTAGCCCAGCGCCGAGAGGCGGGCTGCGTAAAATGAGCTGTGGCGGGGAGGCGCAGCGGGAAATGCCGGCTCAGGCAAGCCGGCAAGCAATAAGGGGATTAACGACGAGCGGCCGCCTGACGCAGGCGTTCGACCGGCGCCTGCTGAAAATCGAACGATGGCGCCTCGCGCTGCGTCAGCCCCTGGCGCACGATGGCCTTCACGGCCAGGCTGGCGGCGAGATCCTTCCCGGCGATCTGCTCGGCGATGCGCAGCGCTTCCTCCCGGGCCGAGCCCTCGCTGATGCGGGAAATGGCGCCGTGTGACAGGGCCTCACGCGCACCGACGGTTCTGCCGGTCAGCAGCCAGTCGAGGGCGACATAGGGAGAAACTCGCGCCGGCAAGCGCGCGCATCCGCCTTGCGCGGCGACCAATCCGAGCCCGGTTTCGGGGAAGCTGAAACGCGCGTTCTGGCCGGCGACGATCAGATCGCAAGCCAGGGCGAGCTCAAAGCCGCCCCCGTAAGCGATGCCGTCAACGGCGGCGATGATCACCTTGGCGATCTGCGCATGGATCAGCCCCCCGAATCCCTCCGGCGTGACGATGGGCAGTTCGCCCTGTCGGAACGCGTTGACATCCATGCCGGCGGAAAATACCGCCGGCTGACCGGCCAGGACGATTGCGCGTATCGTATCGTCATTATCCGCCTGCCGCAGGTAACTGCGGATCAACTCGGCCATCTGCAGGTTGATGGCGTTCTTTTTCTCCGGCCGATTGAGGGTGATGACTGCAATCTGCGCGCCATAACGTTCGTAAAGCACCGGCGGTAATTCACTCATCGCTGGCCTCCCCGCGGAAAAAGATCAGCGTCAGCAGCAGGGCGATGGCGCCGAGCGGCAGCGAGAACAGCGGCAAATAGTGGGCCGGCAACGCATAGAGCGTCAGACCGCCCAGCATGCCGCCCGCCGCGATGCCGGCGTACAGCACCGAGCTGTTGAGCGACACGGTCAGCGCGCCAAAACGCTTCGACAGCGACAACAGGTGATGTTGGATCGGCACCAGATACATCCAGCCGGTGATGCCCCAGATAAGAAAGATGGCCAATACCCACCACGGCGAGGTGACGTAAAAGGCCAGCAGGAACAGGGACAGCGTCTGGATCGCCACCGAAAACAGCAGCACGCATTTGCTGCCCAGGGCGTCGGTCAGCGCGCCGGAGGCAAAATTGCCGATCACCGCGCCAATGCCGAACACCAGCAGCGCCAAAGGCAGAATGGCTTCCGGGCCGAACTGGGTGTCTTTCAACAGCACGCTGACGTAGCTGTAAACAATGTGCTCCGAGCACACGGCGAAAAAGGTGATCAGCAGCGTGGTCAGCACCGCCTTTTGCCGCAGCGGGGCGAGCCGTTCTTTCAACGAATGTTTGCCCGGCGCCGCAATAGCGCGCAGCGCCAGCGACAGGCCGAGCAGCGCCACCGCCCCCAGCAGGGCGATGAACAGAAAAATGTCGCGCCAGCCGATCAGTTTGGCCAGAAAGGTGCCGAACGGAATGCCGAGCGCGATGGCCAGCGTCATGCCGCCATAGACGATGGAAATAGCCAGGCCGCGGCGTTTTTCCGCCACCAGCCCCACCGCGGCGGCTGCGGCCTGCGGGGTGTAACAGGCCGCGCCCAATGCCGCCAGCACTCGGCCTAACGATATCTGCAGGTAGCTGGTGGCCCAGGCGCAGGCCAGGTTGCCGGCGATGAACAGCACCAGCGCCAACTGCAGGATGTGCTTGCGGTTGACGTTGCCCAGCAGCCAGGCGGTCAGAGGCGCAAACAGCATGTAGGCCAGCGCGAATACCGATATCAACTGCCCCGCTTGCGCGGGGCTGACGGCAAATGTCGCGGAAATATCGCTGAGCACGCCGGCGACGATAAAGGCGTCGGTGCCGATGGCGAAGGTGCCGGTCGCCATCAGACACAGCGTGACCAGATGGCCGTTATAATCCGCTAACTTCATCCTGCCCTCCGCAGATCGTTCGCTGCCCAGACCCGGCCCAGAGCTGCCAGGAAGGTCTCCACGTCGGCATGGGAATGTGCCGAGGTTGGCGTTACCCGCAGCCGCTCGCTGCCTGCGGGCACCGTCGGGGCATTGACCGGTTGCACGTAAATATCATGCTCATCGAGCAGCACTTTACTGATGTGTTTGTTGCGGTGCGGATCGCCGACCAGCAGCGGCAGGATATGGCTGTCTGCCGACACCAGCGGGATGCCGGCGGCGCGCAGACCGGTCTTCAGGTGATCGACGATCGCCAGCAGGTGCTTGCGTTGGGTGTCGTGCTCGAGGTTGTATTTAAAGCTGGCCAACGCGGCGGCCACCACCGGCGCTGGCGACGAGGTGCTGAAGACGAATGCCGGCGCCCAGCTGCGCACGGCTTCCACCACCGAACGGGGCGCGGCGATATAGCCGCCCGCCGCACCGTAAGACTTGCCGAACCCGCCCTGGATAATGGTGATTTTATCCAACAGGCCCAGCTGTTCGGCATAGCCCAGCCCCCGTTCGCCATACACGCCAGCCGAATGAATTTCGTCGAGATAGGTCAGCGCCTGATACTGTTCCGCCAGCGCCACGATCTGCGCCAGGGGAGCAAAGTCACCGTCCATGGAATACAGCGACTCAAAGGCGATCAGCTTTGGCCGCGCCGGATCGGCGGCCTGCAGCAGCTCGGCGAGGTGCGCCACGTCGTTATGGCGGAAGATTTTTTTCTCCGCCTTGCTGTAGCGAATCCCGTAAATCATCGAGGCGTGATTCAGTTCGTCAGAGAACACGATCAGATCGGGGATGGCGTCGCACAGGGTGGATAAGGTAGCGTCGTTGGCGCCGAAGCCGGTGGTGAACAGCAGCGCCGACTCTTTGCTGTAGGCGCTGGCCAGCAGCGTTTCCAGTTCAGTGTGATAGACCGAGGTGCCGGAAATGCTGCGGGCGCCGCAGGTGCCTAACCCGACTCGGTTAACCGCGTCGGTGGTGGCCAGCAGCACTTTGGGGTGGTGGCTCATGGCCAGATAGTCGTTTGAGCACCAGACGTTGAGACGGCGCTCGCCTTGCTGCCCGCGGCTGGTGGCCCAGGGTTTGTCCTGCACGCCGCGTTCAAGGTTGAGGAACTCGCGAAAACGCCCCTGTTTTTTGGTTTCCGCCAGCTTTTCTTCAAGAATGTTCAGTACGCTCATCGTATGTTCCTTGTGTTAAACGGCTTTAAGGCTTAATGACAGACCCTGACCGACGCCGACGCACATTGTCACCAATGCGTTGCCGGCCTGCCGATCGCGTAATTCCAGCGCCGCCGACAGCACCAGGCGCGCGCCGGACATTCCCAGCGGATGGCCGAGCGCGATGGCGCCGCCGTTTGGGTTGACGCGCGCGTCGCCGGCGTCGATGCGCCAGTGTTTCAGCGCCGCCAGAACCTGCGCGGCGAAGGCTTCGTTAATCTCGATGATGTCAAAATCATTCAGCGTGAATCCGCCGCGCTGCAGTAAGCGCTCGGTGGAGGCGATCGGCCCCAGCCCCATCAGCGCCGGCGCGACGCCGGCGGCCGCGCTGTCGCCGATCTCCACCAGCGGTTGCCAGCCCTGGCGTTTCACGTAGCGGCCGGAGGCCAGCAGCAGCGCGGCGGCACCGTCATTGATGCCGGAAGCGTTGCCGGCGGTGACCGAACCACCGGCGGCGAAGGCCGGTTTCAGCGTCTGCAACTGCTGCAACGTGCTGAGCCGGGGGAATTCGTCCTGTGCGAATATGCGGGTGGTTTTACGATCCGCCGGCACCTCCACCGGCGTGATTTCCCGCGCCAATCGACCACTGTCGATCGCCCGGCGGGCCTTTTGCTGTGAGCCCAATGCGAACAGATCCTGTTCCTCGCGTGAGATATGCTGTTGTTGGGCCACGTTTTCCGCCGTGATGCCCAGCGGATCGCTGCCGTAGCGTTCCGCCAGGCGCGGGTTGACAAAGCGCCATCCCAGCGTGGTGTCGTACAGCTTTACCCCCTTATCGAACGGCGTTTCGCCCTTGCTCAGCACATAGGGCGCGCGGCTCATGCTTTCCACGCCGCCGGCCAGAATCAGTTCGCTGAGGCCGCTGCGGATTTTCGCCGCGGCGTAGATCACCGCATCCAACCCGGAGGCGCAAAGGCGGTTGAGGGTGATGGCCGGCACCGACTGATCCAAGCCGGAAAGCAGCGTCGCCATGCGGGCGACGTTGCGGTTGTCTTCGCCGGACTGGTTGGCGCAGCCCAGCACCACTTCATCCAGATCCTGCTGCGCCGCCGGATGGCGCTGAAGCAGGCTGCGAATAATCGTCGCCGCCATATCATCGGGGCGGGTATGCGCCAGGCTGCCGCCATAGGCGCCGATCGCCGTGCGCGTGCCGTCGATCAGATAAACACCGTCATCTTTAATGTTCATCATGGCTCCTTAAGGCGTGGAGGTCAGCGCCGGTTGGGCGGCGTGCAGAAGGGTGTAATGCGGTGCATAGCGCGCCGCGTGCAGCAATTGCGCCAGGTTGCTCAGCGTCGTCCTGACATTTTCCTCCCCGAGGCGAGTGAGCCAGACGAAAATACCGTCGGCGTAGTTCACGCCGGCGACGGCGGCGACATCAATGTCTTCCCGGCTGCAGACGCCGCTTTCCACCATGATCACCGACTCGTTGATCAGGCTGCTGAGCACGCGGGCGACGATCAAGGCCGGGGAATCCTTGATAAATTCCACCTGGGGGATCGCGGTGTGCAGCAGGCGTAAAAACAGCGCCTTATTGGCCGCAGAGGCGTGGCGGCTATGCGCCGCCACCAGGTACGCCGTATCGCCGTAGTTCAGGGCGACATCGACGACAAAGGCGTCCGCCGCGGTCTGTTCGGCAAGCTGGTTTGCCGTGCGGCCATCGGTAACGCTGACGGTGAAAGCATCATTGACCTGAATGGCGGCGCCCAGGCCCGGTAATGTCGGCCGGTGTTCCACGCGCAGCCGCGGCCATTGCAGGGCGGCCCGCTGCTGTAGCAGGGTAAAGAGAGGATGTTCACCGTAAATGCGTAGCGTCTCGACCTCCGCATCGACGGCGGCTGCAAGCGGCGGGGGAGATTCTTCGGCGGAAAAATAGGAGCGGCCGTTCTTTTTGCCCAACAGACCGGCATCGACCAGCGAGCGCTGCAGATGGCCCGGGGTATAGCGCGGATCGTACTGCATGTCCTGCCAAATTTGCCGGCTGACCTGATAGTTGATGTCCTGACCGATAAAATCGGTCAGCTCGAGCGGCCCCATGCGAAAGTGTCCGCCGGCTTTGAGGGCGCGGTCGATCTGCGGCGCACGTGCCACGTGTTCTTCCAACAGGCGGAACCCTTCCAGATAGTAGGGGCGAGCCATACGGTTGACGATAAACCCCGGCGTGGCCTGACAGACGACATCGCGTTTCCCCAATGCCGCCACCAGTTGACGGCAACGTTCGGTGGTGACCTGTGCGGTAAAATAGGCCGGAATGATTTCAATCAGCTTCATCAGCGGCGCGGGGTTGAAAAAGTGCAAACCGATAAAGCGTTCGCTGTGCGTCACCGCCGTCGCCAGCTTATTCAGCGACAGTGAGGAGGTATTGGTGGCGATCAGCGTGTCGGGCTTGACCGTCGCGGCGATGGCCGCCAGCACCTCGAGTTTGGCTTGCTCATGCTCTGCAATGGTTTCGATCACCAGATCGCTGTCGACGATGGCCCCAAATTCCGCGGAGAACGTCAGATTAGCCAGCACCGCGTCTTTATCCTGCGGCGCGACCCTGCCCTGTTCGATCTTTTTGTCCAGGTCTTGCACGATATATTCACGAGCCTGAATGAGGGTATTGCCGTTGCGATTATAAAGCACCGTACGAATGCCTTTTTGCGCGAAAAGATAAGCGATGCCTCTGCCCATCGTTCCCGCGCCGATAATTGCAGCCGATTGAATTGCCGCATTACTTTCTGCCATAGAAAATCCCCGTCACTGTATGCCATGCGAAATTCGCAAATGCTTATTATCTCTTTGGATTTACGGCGGCACCGGGTGCCAGTGAGGAAAGTAATTGGCGGTGTGTTGGCTGTCTAACGGTAGAAATGACAGGTTTACCTGCAGGCGGGGTTATGCTATTCGCGTAGTTTTGCGGTTCAGCCCAATAAAAAGGCTTATTCTGAGGAAAATAAACCGGGGAATAGCTTTTTTCGTTATAGCGTTCGTATTTTTTATTATATGAAACGGCTATTGGCGCCGGGCGGCGATATCCTATAGTGAGTCTGACCTATCGATAAATCGACATCGCTATTTGGAGAACCTGCGTTATGGATACCCGCACTCAACGGCTCATGGCGGAGGTGATTGGCAGTTTGACCGATCGCGAACGTTTTCTGACTCAACTGGGGCGCTGCGTCGAGGCGCTGGGTTTTGATTATTTCTCCTACATCGTTTTTTCCTGTTATCCGGCGAGCCGGCCAAAAATGCGGGTTGAAGGAACGTTTCCGACGCGCTATCTCGAGGATTATCGGCGGCAGCGGGCGTATTTGCAGGATCCTGTCATCGAGCGAGCCCACCATTCCACGCTGCAATTCCAGTGGGACGAAAGTTTTTATCACGAGCGGCCGGCGCTTTGGCAGCGCATGTCGCAGTTTGGTCTGCACACCGGGTGGTCGCAGTCGGTCAAGGATTGCTATGGCCGCCTGGGGATCCTGACTTTTGCCGGCAAGACGCTGCCGCAGCAAACGCCGCAGGCCGGCGCGGTGAATGAACTCTTTTTCCTTTGGCTGGCGCAAACCGCCCACAAAACGCTGCGTGAAGCGTTGATATCGGTGAACGACGAAGCGATAAAAGATGTGCTGACGCTGCGCGAGAAAGATATCTTGCGCTGGTGCAGCGAAGGTAAAACGGCGGAAGAGATCGCGCTGCTGATGGGGGTGAGCGAACGTACGATCAATTTCCATATCGGTAACTCGATTAAAAAACTTTCGGTCGCCAATAAGACCGCAGCCACCGCCAAAGCCGTTTATTTACAGCTGATTTAATGGCGAGAAATAAATAAATAATTAATCGCCTATCAGTTAGCGGCGCGATGTTTATATTTTGTTAAATTAAGCATTGTCTTTATCAGTATTTACCTCCGATCACAAAAGCGTGATAAAGCGGTTCACCGCGCCCGTGCGCGGCAGTACTCTGTAGGCACCCGGTTTACATAGAAAGGATGTGATATGTACAAGACTATTTTAGTGCCGATAGATATTGAAGAGGATCTGTTGACCGAGCATGCGCTGAAGCATGTGGAATATTTGGCGAAGATGTCCGGCGCTAAAGTGCATTTTTTCCATGCGCTGCCGGATGCCTCGGCTTTTGTTACTGCCTATTCGTTCGGTCTCAAGGAGTTTGAGAATCAGGCGGAAGTGAAGGCGGTGGAGAAGCTGAAGAAAATCATGTCGGAAATCGATCTGCCGTTAGATCGCCTCAATTACACCGTCAGCTTTGGCTCTGCGCGCGATCAGGCGCTGGAACTGGCGGAAGAGATCGACGCCGATCTGATCATTATCGGTTCGCGTCGCCCGAGCGTGAAAACTTATCTGTTGGGCTCCAATGCCGCCGCCATCGTTCGCCATGCCAATATATCGGTGATGGTGGTTCGATAATCCTCCTTTAAGTCCGCCGTTTTCATGCGCGTTCTGCGGTCGCCGGTCGGCCGCAGAACGCAGGCTGCTTTATTGCCATCTCAGCCTGAGCTGCTACGATTTTAGCTGACGTTTTTTATGACGACCGGGCCAGCGGCCTTGCGCATATTCTTTATTTCAGCCAGAAGAGGGGCAGCCATGCCATTAGAAGTCGATGGGATCATCAGAGGCGATCGAGGCAGTGAACCGAGCCATTGGCAACATACGCCAACCAAACCGCTTGTCACGCTGACCTGGCATCACACCATCCCCTGGAACTGTTTACGTAATGTCTGGAATGGTCTGGTGGCTGGCGAGCACTGGAGCGCGCTCGACGAGTTTATGAATCTGATCGGTGTGCCTAACCGCGCCGAGGTGCTCAAACAGATAAAGAATGAAAATCTGCAGGATCGCGATGGGTTACATACCCTGGTGACCTGGCAAGGCTGGAATATCGTCGAGGGGCCGGGTAACGAATATCGCGCGCAGGGTGACGATCCCGGTGAAAATTTCGACGACTGGTCCGGCAAAGGCATGAGCACGAATCAGCAAGCGACGCTGCAGCAGGTCAAAGTGTTGTATCAGGTGATGGCACCGCTGGGAAGCCGCGCGCTGGACGCCGCCAGACAGGCGCCGAACATTACTGCGGAAGAAGCGAGCGTCTTGCAACGAACGATTAAACAGACCCGCCCAACGTTGCGCGGAAAGGAACCGATCCGGTGGCAAGAGGACATGTGGCACAAAGTGCAACCAGGTAAACAGGCGAAACATTTCGCCCAATGGGACAGCAAACCCGTGTGGCGCAAGCGCCTGCACAGCGACTTGGCTCAGGCAGGCTAAACTTCGCCCCGCGCCGGATTGGCGGCGCGGGGGCATCAATTCGGCGCTAATCGCACAGCGCCGCTATCTCGTCGTACAGCGCCCTCGGGATTTCCACGCCGTATTGTTCGCTGTGGCGTCGTTGCCGATAGCGACGCTCGCCGGGAATGCGTGCGCCTTGCGCTTGCATGTCGGCAAACATCGCCTCCGCGCTGGCGAAATACCGCTCCTTATCCGCGCCGAGAAAACGCTCGGGATCCAACGCGATGATCAGTTCACCGCCGTAGGGCGATGAACCGGTGCCGTCGTCATAGGCCAGCGATTCTTTGCTGGTCATGTCGCCGATCAGCGGCCCAGCCAACAATTCAACCATGGCCGCCAGCGCCGAGCCTTTATGGCCGCCGAAAGTCAGCATCGCGCCCTCCAACACGCTGGCGGCGTCGGTGGAGGGGTTGCCTGCCTTATCAATGCCCCAGCCTTCCGGCAGCGGGGTGCCGGCGCGGCGATGCAATTCGATTTCGCCGCGCGCCGCCGCGCTGGTGGCCATATCGAACAAAAACGGCGGCCGAGCCGGGCGCGGCCAGCCGAAGGCGATGGGGTTGGTGCCGAATAGCGGGCGTGAACCGCCGGCCGGCGTCACCCAGGCGTGGCTGGGCGTGCAGGCTAAGGCCACGAAACCCTGTTCGGTCAGCGGTTCGATGTCGGCCCACAGCGCGGAGAAATGCACGCAGCGGTTGATCGCCAGGGCGGCGATGCCGTTGGCGCGCACCTTATCGATAAAGGCCGGCAGAGCGGTGCGGTAGGCGAGCAGGGAAAAGGCGCCGCCGGCATCGGCGCGCAAGATGGCCGGCGCTTGGTCGAAGAGCCTGGGTTTCGCATCGGCAGAGACTTTGCCCGCCCGTAATGAGCGGACGCAGCCCAATAGCCGGTACAACCCGTGCGAAGCACAGCCGTCGCGCTCGCCCTGGGTGACATTTTGCGCCACTGTCTCGGCATGCGCCTGATTGAAGCCGTTGCAGCGCAGTGCGCGTAGCGCCAGTTGATAAGCGTGTTCCAGCGACAAAACGTGCATGGTTGTCATTTCGATGTCCTCCCTGGGTCATTCTTCTTCATCGCCGATAAAATTGGCCTGGGGTAAACAGGTATAGGCGCCCCAGTAGTAAATCGCCAGCGCAACCACCGCCATGGTCAGCGTGTCCCACGGATGAGCAATAGCGCCGATGCCGCCGAAACTGCTGAGGTAGGAAAGCGCGATCGTCAGCGCATAGAAGACGATTAGCCACAGCGAGGACCCAATTTGCTGCCTGAGGCTAACGGCGTGGGTCGGCACCTGATTCTTGAACAGGATGTAAATGAAGAACATCAGTATCTGCAAGCCGAGCAGCCAGGAGACGGTGTCCCAGCCGGACCAGAAGACGATCAGCGCCGAAATGATAAACGACAGCGGGCCGAGCACGCAGAAACCGCGCACCCGGAACGGACGCGGCATATCGGGCGCATTGCGCCGCAGCCCGGCGGCGGTGACCGGGGCGATGGCGTAACTCAGCACCAGCGCGGCGGACACCACGCCGATCAGCTTTTCCCACGACGGGAACGGCAGCGTCCAGAAGACCGAGAGGGCGAAGGTCAGCCACAACGCCGGGCGCGGGATACCGGATTCACCATCCACCCGGGTGAACAGTTTGAAGAAGGTGCCGGCGCGCGCCCACCCGTAGATCACGCGAGGCGTGGCGTTCATGTAGATGTTGCCGGTGCCGCTGGGCGAAACGATCGCGTCGCTGACCACCAGAAACGCCAGCCATCCCATGCCGAGCGTGATGGCGATATCGCGGAACGGCAGGGAAAAATGTTGGCTGATGCCGGCCCAACCGCCGCTCAGCATCTCGCTGGGGATACTGCCGAGAAACGCTATCTGCAGCAGCACATAGATGATGGTGGACAGCACGACTGACAGGATCAGCGCGATGGGAATGGTGCGCTGCGGTTTTTGCACCTCGCTGGCGACCGAAATGATCGGCGTCAGGCCGAGGTAGGCGAAGATGATGCCGCCGGCGGAAATGGCTGCCTCGACCCCGGCGGAGCCGAAGGGGGCAAAGCCCTGGCTGTGCAGGTTTTCCGGTTTGAAAAAGCTGAACAGCACCACGATCACCAACAGCGGCACCAGAAACTTCAGCACGCTGATGAGATTATTGGATTTGGCGAAGGTTTTGACGCTGTAGTAGTTGAGCGCGAAGAAAAAGCACAGCAGCGCCAACTGCACCAGCCAGCCGAGCGCTGTCGGATCGCCGGAACCCGGCTGGCTGAGGAGCGGGAACCAGGCGGCGGCGTACTGACGGGCGGCGACGACCTCGATAGCGATCAGACTGGAGAAGGCGATCAGCGTGATAAACCCCAGCAGATAGCCCATCAATTCGCCGTGCGAGAACACCGGATAGCGAATGATGCCGCCGGCGCGAGGCAGGGCGGCGCCCAGCTCGCAGTAGACGATGCCCAGCAGCAGCACCGCCAGGCCGCCGATGAGCCAGGAATAGATGCCGGCGGGGCCGGCGATGGAGGAGACATGGCTGGCGGCGAACAGCCAGCCTGAGCCGAATATGGCGCCAAGACCGATGAACGTCAGATCGGTGAGCGTAAGCTGCTTCTTGAATTTGCCTTGGGTTGTCATGGTATTACCCTTTTGTTATTGAGTGGCAGGCAGATGCGGCCGGGCTAATGTTGGGCAGGTGAAACTATGGGAGCTCGGGTGTAAACGCCGTTCACCAGCCGCAGCAGGTTGAGCGGGTTGGCGTCCTGCAGCGGCGGCGGCAGCAGCGCCGCTGGGGTGTTTTGCAGGCAGACCGGCCGCAGGAAACGCTCGATGGCCAGCGTGCCTACCGAGGTGCCGCGTGCGTCGCTGGTCGCCGGGTAAGGACCTCCGTGCACCATGGCGTCGCACACCTCTACTCCGGTTGGATACCCGTTGAACAGCACCCGGCCGGCTTTGCGCGTCAGCAATGCCGTCAGCCCGGCGGCCATATCGAGATCGCCGTCTTCCGCCAGCAGCGTGACGGTCAGCTGGCCTTGCAACGCCGCCAGCACCGCATGCAGCTGCGCTTCGTTATCTACCGCCACCAGCACGCTGGCCGGACCGAAGACCTCAGCTTGCAGCAGCGGATCGGCCTGCAGCAGCAATGTTTCCTCCGCCTGATAAAGCTGCGCCGCTGCCCGATGAGGCAGAATTTCGCGCCCCCCCGCCAGATGCCGTATGTGCGGATGGGCATCGAGCGCGGCCAGCCCGCGCCGGTAGTGTTCCAGCGTGCCGGCATTCAGCATCGGCTGTGGGGCGGCGGCGTCGACCAATGCGCTCATCGTCGCGGTCAACCGTTCGAAGGCGACGCCGCGCAGCGCGACGATCACGCCGGGCTTGGTGCAAAACTGGCCACAGCCGAGCGTGAAGGAGGAGACCAGTTCCTGCGCGATGTGCTGCCCGCGTCGAGCCAACGCCTGCGGCAGGATCACGACCGGGTTAATGCTCGACATCTCGGCGAAGACCGGGATCGGCTGGGGACGCTGCGCGGCCAGATCGAACAGCGCCCGACCGCCTTGCAGTGAGCCGGTAAACCCCACGGCCTGAATCGCTGGATGCTGCACCAGCTCGGCTCCGACACGGTTGCCGAAGATCATGTTGAAGACGCCGGCGGGCATGCCCATACGTTCCCTTGCGCGCTCGATCGCCTGAGCGGTCAGCTCGGCGGTGATCATATGGCCGCTGTGTGCCTTGAATACGACCGGGCAGCCGGCGGCGAGCGCGGCGGCGGTATCACCGCCCGCGGTGGAAAACGCCAGCGGAAAGTTGCTGGCACCGAACACCGCCACCGGACCAAGCGCCGTGCGATATTGACGCAGATCGGGACGCGGCAGAGGAGAGCGCTGCGGTAACGCGCAGTCGATGCGCACGCCCTCGACGTCGCCGCGTCGCAGCAGCGTGGCGAACAGCCGCATTTGGCCGCTGGTTCTGGCGCGTTCGCCGCTTAACCGCGCCGGTGGCAGGGCGGTTTCCTGCATGACGAAGGCGAAGAAGGTCTCATCCAACGCGTCCAGCTCCTCGGCGATGGCGTCGAGAAAACTTGCGCGTTGTTCGGCGCTGCATTGCGAATAGGGATCAAAGGCCGCCGCGGCGGCTTCGGCGGCGGCGGCGGTTTCTGCCGCCGTAGCCTGGTGGAAGCGGTAGCCGGTCGGCTGACCGTCGTCGGCGCGCAGGCTGAGCAGCGCCGCTTCTCCCGTAGCACGGCGCTGGCCGCCGATAAATTGTTGGCCGCTGATGGCGGCATCGCGAGCGTTGGGCATGGGTCCCCCTGGTAGAGAAAGTGCGACGCCCGGCGTGGCCGGGCGGTGAAGGCGTTACAGGCCGACGTTCGGCAGTGCGGGACGAGTGGCCAGCGCTTTATCGATCACGGCGTTGATTTCGGAGAGCGTTTCCCCCTGCAGCGCCAGACGCGGCGGGCGAGTGACGGCGCTGCCGCGGCCGACCCGCTGTTCGCACAGCTTGATGCATTGCACCAGATCGGGGCGGGCATCGAGATGCAGCAGCGGCATGAACC
This sequence comes from Serratia sp. X10, assembly GCF_017811775.1. Lineage (NCBI taxonomy): Bacteria > Pseudomonadati > Pseudomonadota > Gammaproteobacteria > Enterobacterales > Yersiniaceae > Serratia > Serratia sp. X10. Next base: position 190,468 of record NZ_JAEIOH010000001.1, read on the forward strand.
AGCTGTACAGCGCCAGCGCTTCCTCATAGCGTTTTTCCTTCGCCAGACGGAACAGGGTTTCCCCTTCGCGCGGGAAAGCGTTGGACATGCCGGAGATCCAGCCTTGCGCGCCGACGGCGATGCTCTCCAGCACCACATCATCCAACCCGGCGAACAGCACGAAGCGATCGCCGACTTCGTTGCGCAGATCGATAAAGCGGCGGGTGTCGCCCGACGAGTCTTTGAAACACACGATGTTCTCGCAGTCGATCAGTGAGGTCAGGATGTCGGGCGTGACGTCATTTTTGTAAATGGGAGGGTTGTTGTAGACCATGATCGGCAGATCGGTAGCGCCGGCGACGCTGCGAAAGTGCGCGGCGGTTTCGTGCGGCTTGGCGGAGTAGACCAGCGCGGGCATCACCATAATTCCGTCGACGCCGGCCTTTTGCGCTTCACGCGCCATGTTTTGCGCGAAGGCGGTGGTGAATTCGGCGATGCCGGCGATCACCGGCACTTGGCCGTCGGCGGCGTCCCTCGCCACTTCGATCACCGCCAGCTTTTCCTGTACCGTCATCGAGGTGTTTTCACCGACGGTGCCGCAGACGACCAGGCCGGAGACGCCGTCGCGCACCAGGTTTTTGATCACCGTATGCGTGGCGTCGAGGTCCAGAGAAAAATCGTTGCGGAACTGGGTCGTCACCGCCGGGAATACGCCGCTCCAGCTTAGGGTTTTATGGCTCATCGTGTTTGTCCTGTCGTCCGAAAGTGTTAATAAAAAGTGAATCTTTGGTGAGGCTCACCGACAGATTGACCGGTATTGCACAGGGAGGCTTGACGCTTTTCGCCGATTGCTGCGACGAAATTGGCACAATGGCGCCGGAAAACGGGCATGCAGAAACCGGGCGCCGGTGCGCCATAAAAAATGACTTTAATGCGGTAAATCAGCGTATTAAGCGGAAAGCGTCAGGCGGAAATCGCGCGGCGTGGAACCGGTCATCGCTTTGAACTGACGGCTGAAGGCGCTGTGATCGGTATAGCCGCACTGCAGCGCGATGTCGGTGATCGGCAGCTCACCCGCCAGCAGTTCCGTGGCCTTTTCCAGCCGCACTTTGTGGATCATCTGGCGCGGAGTGAGGTGGAAGATACGTTTGCAGTAGCGTTCTATCTGCGCCACCGACAACCCGGTCAACGCCGTCAGCTCCTCGAGCGCGATCGGCCGGGCGTAGTGGCGGCGGATGTAGACGTCGATCGCGGCCAGCCGTTGGTAAGCCGGATGATTGGCTTTGGCCTCTTGCAGATCGTGTGAAATGCCCGCCATGCCGATGATTTTTCCCTGCGCGTCGTACAGCGCCAGCTTTTGCGTCAGGCACCAGCCAGTTTCACGGCCGTTGTACAGGTGCATTTCCAGCTGATCCTGGATCAGCACGCCGTGGCGCAATACCCGCAGATCTTGCTCGGTGTAGCCGGATCCGAGCTGCGCGGGGAAAACGTCGGCGGACGTCTTGCCCAGCAGCGGCGCGACGGTCTTGAAACCGCAGCGCCTGGCCAGCGTCAGGTTGGCCAACAGGTAGCGCGCCTGGGCGTCTTTGATAAAGAACACCACATTGGGAATCGCGTTCAGCAACGGCGCGATCAGCGCCAGCGTATTGAGCAGATCGCGCAGGTTGTTCGGACGCTGCTGTGCCAGCCCGTCGCACAGGCGCGACAAATGTTCGACGGCGAAAACGTCCTCCTGATCCGACAGCTCCACCAGGGCAGGCGGTGAGGGAGAAATCTGATGTTGATGGTCTGAAATGGATCGCATAGCAGTCCCTTTTCGGTCGTTAGCCGGAAAAACAGGCGGCCAGGTTGGCGCTTTCGCATCAATATTAACTTTTTTGTAACGAATCAAGCGCTATTTCCGGCTGGCTACCAAATATGCGGATCGCCGCAAACTTTTGCCGGACGGCGCGCGCCGGTTGCTTGAAAACTGCGGTATTTCTCGCTACGCGGTGGTTTAGCATGAAAATAACGTCATGATAAATAAGATATTGTTATGGTTGCGTTAAACGTATGCCCGTGATGGGCCAGACTAGCCTGTCGTCATTGTGCTGATTTCTTCATTCGCCACGCCGAAACGCATCAAGCCGTCATGCGCGCATTCGTTCAGGCTAACGCCATTGGTAACATCTCATTAACCCTGGAGACGCCGATGGCACTTTCTGCGCATATCACCGCTTTGCGGGCGATCGATTCTCATACCGGCGGGGAGCCGACCCGGCTGATCGTCGAAGGCTTCCCCGACCTTGGCGAAGGCAGCATGGCGGAACGGCGGGCGCATTTCGCGCAACATTATGACGATTGGCGCTGCGCGGTGATGCTCGAACCCCGCGGCAATGACGTGTTGGTGGGGGCGTTGCTGTGTCGGCCTTGTTCGCCGCAGGCTACCGCCGGGGTGATCTTTTTCAACAACACCGGCTATCTGGGCATGTGCGGCCACGGCACTATCGGGCTGATTGCTTCGTTGGCGCATCTCGGGCGCATCCGCGCCGGGCGTCATCTGATCGAGACCCCGGTCGGCCCGGTGAACGCCACGCTGCATGATGACGGCAGCGTTACCGTAGAGAACGTGGCGGCTTATCGTTATCGCCACCAGGTGCGAGTTGAGGTGGCCGGTTATGGCCCGGTGACGGGGGACATTGCCTGGGGGGGAAACTGGTTTTTCCTCATCGGCGAGTCGCCGTTGACCATCGATAAACACAATCTGGAGGCGCTGACCGCGTTCACCTGGGCGGTCCGGCAGGCGCTTGAACAGGCGGGCATTCGTGGCGAAGACGGCGGGACGATCGACCATATCGAGCTGTTCGGTGACGATCCGCAGGCCGACAGCCGCAGCTTCGTGCTGTGCCCCGGCAAAGCCTACGATCGATCGCCGTGCGGCACTGGCACCAGCGCCAAGCTGGCGTGTCTGGCGGCGGACGGCAAACTGGCGCCCGATATGCACTGGCGCCAGGCCAGCGTCATCGGCAGCGAATTCCAGGCTTATTACCGCTGGAACGGCGAGCGCATCACCCCCTTTATTCGTGGGCAGGCTTATGTATGCGCCGATAGCCAACTGCTGCTCGACGAACGCGATCCTTTTGTCTGGGGCATACGCTGATGGTCGGCGGACGAGGAGTTGATGCCATCGTGGTGGGTGCCGGCATCATCGGCGCCGCCTGCGCCTGGCGGTTGGCGAGGGAGGGGTACCGCGTCTCGGTGGTGGACGACTGTCGCGCCGGCGCCACCGCCGCCGGCATGGGGCACCTGGTATGCATGGACGACAACTCGGCTGAGCTGGCGTTGAGCGCTTATTCGCTGCGGTTATGGCGTGAAGTGACGGGCCGGATGCCGCAAGCCTGCGCCTGGCGCGGCTGCGGAACGCTGTGGTTGGCGGAGCAAGCGAATGAAATGGCCATCGCCGAACAAAAGCTGGCGCGGCTGGCGGAGCAGGGCGTGGCGGCGGAACTGCTGACTGCGGAGCAGGTTGCCGCCATGGAGCCGATGCTGCGGCAGGGGCTTGCCGGTGGGCTGCGGGTGCCGGGCGACGGCATTTTGTATGCGCCGCACGCGGCGCGTTGGCTGTTGGCCGACGCTGGCGCGGCGATCGATGTGGTGCAGGGTGAAGCGATCGCGCTGGACGAGGCGGCGGTGCGGTTGGCGGACGGCAGAGAGCTGGCGGCGCCGGTGGTCGTCTTGGCCTGCGGCCTGCGGGCCAATGATTTGTTGTCGCAACCGTTGCTGCGTGCCAAGAAGGGCCACCTGGCGATCACCGATCGTTATCCGCCGCGGATGCGGCATCAGTTGGTGGAGCTGGGGTATGGCGCCAGCGCGCATGCCAGCGACGGCGCCTCCGTGGCGTTCAATGTGCAGGCTCGGCCCACCGGGCAATGGCTGATCGGTTCTTCCCGCCAGTTCGATTCCGTCGATTCGTCATTGGATATGCCGCTACTGGCGGCGATGCTCATGCGCGCGCAGCATTTCTTGCCCACACTGACGCAGCTGAACATCATTCGCTGTTGGACCGGGCTGCGCGCCGCCTCTGCCGATGGATTGCCGCTGTTGGGCGCGCATCCGCGGCATACCTGGTTGTGGTTGGCGTTGGGGCATGAGGGGTTGGGCGTCACGACCGCCCTCGGCAGCGCCGCGCTGCTTGTTGCGCAGATCGGCCGGCTGGTGCCGGAGATTGACGATTCCCCGTATTTGGCGGCGCGGGCGTTTGCCGCCGAGGAGCAGCCCGTATGAAAGAGAGGCAAAACACGCTCGCGTTGAGCATCGACGGCAAATCCTACCAGGTCCCGGTTGGCATCAGCGTTGCCGCGGCGCTCAGTTTGTGCGGCGGGGATCATTGCCGGTTGTCGATTTCACGCCAGCCGCGCGCACCATTTTGCGGCATGGGCGTTTGTCAGGAGTGCCGGGTAACCATTAACGGTCTGCGCCGCCTGGCGTGCCAGACGTTGTGCCAATCCGACATGCGGATTGAGAGGAGCGATGATGAGTGACTTCGATTGCGAGGTGCTGATCATCGGCGCCGGGCCGGCCGGCATGGCGGCAGCGCTGGCGGCGGCGGAAAATGGGGGGCAGATACGGGTGCTCGATGATAATCCGCACCCCGGTGGGCAAATCTGGCGTGATGGGCCGCAGGTGGCTTTGCCTGAAGCGGCGAGACGATATCGGCAGGCGATGGCAGTGCGGAAAAATATTGTGCTGCACGCCGGCTGCAAGCTGGTGGCGCAGTGTGGCGCTAACCGATTGGCGTATGAAGACGCCGAAGGCTGCGGAGTGATTCGTTATCAAAAGCTGATTCTATGCAATGGCGCCCGTGAACTGCTGCTGCCGTTTCCTGGCTGGACGTTGCCGGGAGTGAGCGGCGCCGGTGGTCTACAGGCGCAAATCAAGCAGGGGCTGGCGATCCGCGGCGAGCGGGTGGTGATAGCTGGCAGCGGTCCGTTGCTGTTGGCGGTGGCGAAAAGTGTGAAACAGGCCGGTGGCGAGGTCGTGCTGGTAGCGGAACAGGCGGCGCTGCGGCGATTGGCGGCATTCGCCGGCGGCCTGTGGCGTTGGCCGTCCAAGCTGCGTCAGTCGTTTTCTCTGATTCAGCCTCATTACTGTGCCGATAGCCGAGTATTGGCGGCATTGGGGCAAGAGCACTTGACGTCAGTGCGCGTCGGCAACGGCGGGCGGGAAAGTACGGTGGCCTGCGACAGGCTGGCCTGCGGCTTCGGTTTGGTGGCGAATATTGAACTGGCGATGCTGCTGGGATGCCGTATCGCACACGACGCCGTCGCGGTGGATCATTGGCAGCAAACCAGCCAGGCGCAAATTTATGCCGCCGGGGAGTGTACCGGTATCGGCGGCAGTGAATTGGCGCTTATCACCGGCTCCATCGCCGGTTATGCCGCCACGGGGCAAAAGGCAAAAGCCGAATCCCTGACGGCGCAGCGGCGGCGATGGCGGCGTTTCGCCACGTCGACAGCGGCCGCTTTTGCGCTTGATGAACGCATGACTTATCTGGCCAAACCGCAGACCCTGCTGTGCCGCTGCGAAGACGTCACGCTGGAACAGGTATGCCATCAACCTGACTGGAACACGGCCAAGCTGAGCAGCCGCTGTGGTATGGGAGCCTGTCAGGGCAAGGTTTGCGCGACGGCGGCGCGGCACCTGTTGGGGTGGCCTTTGCCGCCGCCACGGGTCCCTTTAACGCCGGTGCGGACGGAAACGCTGGTTGCTCTGGGAAGGCATTGCAGCGACGACGACAATTGATGGGGCATCGCGGCGGTGGCGTTTCAGTCCAAATCGATTTCGCTGCATCACCACTGCGGCCAATAGTAGGTTTTCTCTCGCCAGCCCTTGCCGTACATGCAAGCCTCGATGGTGGCGTTTCGCGCTGACTGATTGCGATCGGTTTGTACCGTTTTGATCGACGGCTCTTTGTCATAGCGATATCCCGATGGACAATCTTTCTTATTCTTCTCGCAAGGGATGTATTTGTTTTCGTAGCTGAACTCTACATCTCGCACGACGTCTGGCGGGAAGCGATCGTAGCCCCGACTGCGGCATTCGGCATATTCGGCATTTCGGGTGCTCTCAACTGCGCCGGGTCTTTCCCATTGGGTACAGGCAGTCATCATCAATAACGGCAAAACAATCAAACAACGGTAATTCTTCATGGTGTCCCTAACTCTTCCTCTATCCTGGTGATCACTGACTAGGAATCTTCCCAACCAGCGATGCGAAAAAGTGTAATCAACTGACGGCACAATTGGAAATGATAATGGTTATTGTTTATGGGTGGTTGAGGCAACGGCACCCTGAAATGCGCCGTCGGCGATAGGGGAGAGGCTTACAAGGGGCAGATCTGACGATGAGAGTGCTTGGGCAGAGCGATTTTATATCTATTCTCCTTTTGCTGCATGGACTGGTCATTATCTCAGCGTTATGAGAGGGAAGAACGGTATGCAAGCTAAGTATTTTCTTATCCTGTTTAAATGGAATTTTGAATTAGGATATTTACCCATGACCAAGTTTTAATGTACGGTATTAATGCTCTATTTTTTTATTTCTGTTTTTTTATTGTGCCTGTATTTTCAGAATTCTTCCATTAAATACTTTTTAGTTACAGGGAATTCATTTGCATTTTAAATTTGGATTTTTTAAATTCAGCTCAGATGAGGGATAACCGTTAGCGACAGGTACAAAAAAGGAGTTTATTTTGTCTGGGATAAAGAAAACGCCTGAAAGCCATGACGGTTTGCCTTCACCATCAGGGGATTATGATAATTTTAAGCACCTTTCCGATGTTGGCACCGTGTTGGGATATGGGCGAACTCGCTTTTATCAGTGGTGCCGCGGACGCGGATTTCTAACGCCGATGAATGTTCCTTCGCATGAAATGCTCAGTCTGGGATATATGGTGGCAGTGCTGTCAGAGACCGGTCATACCCGGGTTTACGTCACGCCGGATGGCTTCAGCTACGTCAGTGACGCGTTTGCGGCAGATATCCAACGCGGCATGGTAAAGTTTTAAATTTGTAAAAATCGCCTTTATTTCAAGGTGTTTAATACAGAATCTTCTTATCCGGAAAGACGCGCTGGGCGATGAGTGGGAAGTTATCCGATTTTTTCGTCTCTGCGACATGAAGGCTACTGACAGCAGCTATTCTCTTGTTACGATAAGCATTATTTTTTTCAGGAGCCAAGGATGAAGCATTACGCCGCGTTGTTGTTCGCCTCTGTACTGTTGACGGGATGTGCGACCCAGGCCGTACCGCCGCAACAGGCTGAATTACCACCCCCAAGCCGTCTGATGCTTTATCAGAATATCCCGGATACGCCATACGCCACGGTGGTGGTGGTGCGCGACAGTGGAATGCTGGCGGGTAGCTGCCGCACCGGCGTTTATGTGAATGGGGAGTTCGCCGCTTCGCTGGGCGCGAAAGAAAAAGCGGAGTTTCGCGTGCCGCCGGGCAATACTTCGGTGAGCATCGGGCAAGATATGATAGAGAACTCCCTGTGTATTTGGCGTGATACCAGCGGCAGCGTGCCGATGACGCTGCGCGCCGGTGAAAGCCGCTATCTGCGTATCGCCGGCGATCGGCAGCGAGGCTTCGTTTTGCAGGCAGGGCGGCCGTAACCGCCCAGGCAAGGGCGTTAACGCCCTTGCCACCATCCCCACAGCGTAATTAATAGCCACGCCGCCGCAATCCAGCACAGTACCGCCGCACCCAGCGCTAACGACAGCCGCAGACTGCTAATCAGGAAATACAGCGAAATCAAATACACCAGATAGGGCAACACCGCCCACATGCCGAAAATCAGCGTCGTTTTCAGCGCCGCTATTGAACGTTCGCTGCCGACAACATAATGCGCAATCAAAGCGAAAGTGGGGAAGAGCGGGACTAAACCGGCGATATAATAGTTGCGCGTTTTGGCCAGCAGGCCGATCAGAACCACGACCAGCGCGCCTATCAGCGCTTTGACAAGGATGCCCATAACGGTCTCGGGTGTCGGGGGAAAGCCAACACACTGCCCGAAAGCCTGAGCAGAATCAATGGTGTATTGTGTAGTGCGGGGAAAAACAGACCCGCATGAATTGCGGGTCTGAGCGGCAGCGTTTACTGGCGGTAAGCGTGCTTGATTTGCTGAATGCTGTTCTTGAAGATTTCCGCCTGAGTCGGATCTTCAATCTGGGCGATGAAACGTTCCATGTTGATGATGACTTTCCCGGCATCGGCCTGGCCGATCGACTTCAGGATCAGCGTCAGCGTGGCTTTGAGGCAGGCAACCTCGGTCGCCAAGATCTCCGGGTTTGCAGACGTAGTGAAATCAACGTTGCTCATTTTCTCTCCTGATTTTTGAGGCCGTAGCCTGATACAAGCTGCTTTAGCGCACCGCGCGCGGACTACAGGCAAGTTGCCCACGCACGGCGGCGAATTTAACTGGGCGCGGAGTATAGCATAGCATGCGTCAACCATCTGCACCGGGCTTGCTCTGGCGGCGCTGGTGGGTGAAGTTTGCTCGTTGCACGCCCGGGTCATCCATTGTCGGCCAGTTATTTCGAGGCGGTTAACAAGTATTTGCCCGGCACGTTATTGTTGAACAATCGGGGTTATTATAATTATTGGGGGCGGTAGCACTGATTTTGCCGGTGTTGGTCGGTAATAATAGTTTTGTACGCCGGCGGTCAGGCTCGCGTTGGCTGCGGCTTTTGGTACGTCTTTAAATATCAAATGATTACAAACAGCCAACAGCCGTGTTAATATTATTCATGTCGTGATTGCTTACACAGATTTCTCCCTCGCGGCATGATTGTCGCGCTATCCTGTGTCTGACGCAGCGCGACGAAATTATTTTCGTCGCTCGATCTTTTCCGACGGGACGATTTATCGGCGGCATAGACGGCTAAAATTGAAAAATCAGCTATGCTCCGCAAAGTTATTCGGAAGTATGTATTAATCTGTGTTCATTCTTGTCTGAAAAACAAGTAATATCTCTGGCGAAAACAGAGGCTGATTGCGTTACTCCCTTTTTTTGGAGAATTTTCCTTGATTAGCGTTCTTCTTGTTGATGACCACGAACTGGTGCGCGCAGGGATACGACGCATTCTTGAAGATATCAAAGGTATAAAAGTTGTCGGTGAGGCCCAGTGCGGTGAAGACGCCGTAAAATGGTGCCGTGGCAACGCTGTCGATATCGTGCTGATGGACATGAATATGCCGGGCATTGGCGGGCTGGAAGCCACGCGCAAGATTGTGCGTTATGCACCCGACGTCAAAGTCATCATGCTGACTATCCATACCGAAAATCCCTTGCCCGCGAAGGTGATGCAGGCGGGTGCCGCCGGCTACCTGAGCAAGGGCGCCGCGCCGCAGGAAGTGATTAACGCCTTGCGTTCCGTGCATGCTGGGCAGCGCTATATCGCGTCTGATATCGCCCAGCAAATGGCTCTGAGCCAGCTGGAGCCGCAGGCCGAAACGCCGTTCAGCTGCCTGTCTGAGCGCGAGCTGCAGATCATGTTGATGATCACCAAAGGCAAAAAAGTGAATGAGATCTCGGAGCAACTGAGCCTCAGCCCGAAAACGGTGAACAGTTACCGTTACCGTATGTTCAGCAAATTGAATATCAGCGGCGACGTCGAACTGACCCACCTGGCCATCCGACATGGATTGTTCAATGCGGAGACGTTGTTAAGCAGTGAATGACCGTTTTGATGCCAAAGCTTTCCTGAGTACCGTCACCAGCCAACCTGGCGTCTATCGTATGTATGACGCCACTGGCACGGTGATCTACGTTGGTAAAGCCAAAGACCTGAAAAAACGTCTCGCCAGCTATTTTCGGCAGCAGGTCAGCAGCCGTAAAACCGAAACGCTGGTTAAAAATATCGCGCAAATAGACGTAACGGTTACCCATACCGAAACAGAAGCGCTGTTGTTGGAACATAACTACATTAAATTGTACCAACCGCGATATAATGTTCTTTTGCGAGACGATAAATCTTATCCGCTGATTTTTCTCAGCGCCGATACCCATCCCCGTTTAGCGGTGCATCGCGGCGCCAAACACGCCAAGGGCGAATATTTCGGTCCTTTTCCCAACTCTTATGCCGTGCGCGAAACGCTGGCGCTGCTGCAGAAGCTGTTCCCGATCCGCCAGTGCGAAAACAGCGTGTATCGCAACCGCTCGCGCCCGTGTCTGCAGTATCAGATCGGCCGCTGCCTGGGCCCCTGCGTCGCCGGCCTGGTGAGTGAAGAAGAGTACCGGCAACAGGTGGACTACGTGCGGCTGTTTCTTTCGGGTAAAGATCAACAGGTGTTGCACCAGCTGATTGCCCGCATGGAAGAAGCCAGCAAGCTGCTCAATTTCGAAGAGGCTGCGCGCATACGCGATCAAATTCAGGCCGTGCGCCGCGTTACCGAGCGGCAGTTCGTGTCGGGCGACAGTGACGATCTGGACGTCATCGGCGTGGCGTTCGACGCCGGTATGGCATGCCTGCACGTGCTGTTCATCCGTCAGGGCAAGGTGTTGGGCAGCCGCAGCTATTTCCCTAAGGTGCCGGGCGGTACGGATATGAGCGAAGTGGTGCAGACTTTCGTCGGCCAGTTTTACCTGCAGGGCAGCCAGGCGCGCACGCTGCCCGGCGAGATCCTGTTGGATTTCAGCTTGCCGGAAAAGGACCTGCTCGCAGAATCGCTCTCCGAGTTGGCGGGGCGCAAGATCCAAATTCAGAGCAAGCCGCGCGGCGATCGCGCCCGTTATCTGAAGCTGGCTCGCACCAACGCGGCAACGGCGTTGACCACCAAACTTTCGCAACAGTCGACGATCCATCAGCGGCTGGCGGAATTGGCCAAGGTGCTGAATCTGGCGGAAATCAACCGTATGGAGTGCTTCGACATCAGCCATACCATGGGCGAACAGACCGTGGCTTCGTGCGTGGTGTTCGACGGAAACGGCCCGGTGCGTTCGGAGTATCGGCGCTACAATATTAGCGGCATCACCCCCGGCGATGACTACGCGGCGATGACGCAGGTGCTGAAACGCCGTTACGGCAAAGCGCTGGAAGAGAAAAAAATCCCGGATGTCATTTTCATCGACGGCGGTAAAGGGCAGCTCGGCATGGCGATCGACGTGTTCAACTCGCTGAACGTCACCTGGGACAAGAATAAACCGTTGCTGATCGGCATCGCCAAAGGCGCCGATCGCAAGGCCGGGTTAGAAACGTTGTTCTTCGTGCCGGAAGGCGAAGGGATTTCGTTGCCGCCGGATTCGCCGGCGCTGCATGTGATCCAACACATCCGCGATGATTCACATAATCATGCGATTACCGGTCACCGGCAAAGAAGGGCGAAAGTCAGAAATACCAGCGCACTGGAACTGATTGAGGGCGTAGGGCCGAAACGGCGCCAGGTGCTGTTGAAGTATATGGGCGGACTGCAACCTTTGTTGAACGCCAGCGTGGAGGAAATTGCAAAAGTGCCGGGTATTTCACAAGCATTGGCAGAAAAGATCTACAATGCATTGAAACACTGAGGGCAATGTAGCAACATACTCTTAATTTCCACTTTAGCCAGATAGTTACCGTAGCATTATGCAATTGAATATACCGACTTGGCTTACCCTGTTTCGCGTAGTTCTGATCCCATTCTTTGTGCTGGCGTTTTACCTGCCGTTCAGCTGGGCTCCGATGGTTTGCGCCGTTATCTTTGTGTTTGCCGCTGTCACCGACTGGTTTGACGGTTTCCTGGCGCGCCGCTGGAAACAAACGACGCGCTTCGGGGCGTTTTTGGATCCGGTCGCGGACAAAGTGATGGTGGCGGTAGCGCTGGTGCTGGTGGCGGAGCACTACCACAGCTGGTGGATCACGCTGCCGGCGGCCACCATGATCGCCCGCGAAATCATCATTTCGTCGCTGCGCGAGTGGATGGCGGAAATTGGCAAACGCAGCAGCGTGGCGGTGTCCTGGATCGGTAAAGTGAAAACCATGGCGCAGATGATGTCGCTGGTGGGCTTGCTGTGGCGCCCGGATCGCTCTGTGGAATATGTGGCGATCGGCTTGCTGTATATTGCGGCGGTGCTGACTTTCTGGTCGATGTTCCAATATTTGAACGCGGCGCGTAACGATTTGCTGGAACCGTGATCGATACGCTGCAAAAAGCGGCAAACGACCGTGATGGGCCAACAATTTTATTGACTCATCACGTCAGGTAAGTAGAATGCATCGCATCAGACGACAACGATGAATTGCTGAAAGATAGCAAAGAAATCAGTCAGTTCTGGTAATGCGGGAATAGCTCAGTTGGTAGAGCGCAACCTTGCCAAGGTTGAGGTCGCGAGTTCGAGCCTCGTTTCCCGCTCCAAACATTAGCCTGTTGAATCCCCGTGATTCGGCTGGTAAGGAAAAGGGGCTTCGGCCCCTTCTTCGTTTTCTATTTCCTTCCTCTGTCCTCCATCAATCTTTAATCAGTGGCTATGTCTCTGGCCGTCGATTCAATACCTCGAAGCAACAGAATCACGCATTCTTTTTCTTGCATGATGTACTTTTTCTCCCGTCGCAAATAGTCTGAACATCCAGGTGGTTTTTCAGCCGTTATTACCGTCCGGCGATGGTGAACAAACGACTGCAGGAAAGGATATTTCCGTGAATCTGATAACAAGGAGGTAGGTTATGGGTATGCACTGTATTTTGTGGATCGTCATGGTAACGATATTGTGGCCTTGGCCTGCGAGATCGACAGTCGACGATACCGTCGCGTTCACTGTTGAAAATTACGCGCTGCGTTACCCGTATGCGAGCCCTACAGATAATCAGGCCGCTTTGGCCGGGATGCTAAAGAGCGCAAAAGTGACCGGCCACTATTGGAAATCGAGCAGAGTGCTAAAGCTTACTCGCTGCATGACCGGCGTGACGTGCTATCCCTCACCGCATTTTGCAGATGATTTGATAGACCACACGGTGACTGTGCGGCCGCATATCATATCGGGCACGCCGACGCGCTTCACTTTCAACCTCCCCGTTAGCCACCGTGGTGCGCAGCTGGACGGGGTCACTTTGATGTTGCCTCTGAAACCTGTGTGGCGCCAGCCCAGCGTGCAACAGGCTTTGCAGCGTGCAGAGGTTGCCTTACCGGAGTATGCAAAGACCCGACACGCTTTGGAGATGGGGGCATCGGTGTCTGTTAATCTCGCGCTGCCGAAAACGCTGGGGGAATTTGGACCGACGCTGAATTATTGTGCGGGGATACCGAACCCGTTGAGCTGGAGCCACTCAGGGGTGCTTTCGATGAGGATCCTCGTTCAGCAGGCATCACACGCAAATAGGCCATGGCCGTTTATCGAAAGCCCCTGGACTTCGGCTAATTTTGGAACGGAAGAGAGCTGTGCAACCTGGCGGCCTGAGGTAGAGAACAGCTACCTATGGCATAACGAGTAGCAAGGCGCCGTTGGACTTTCGTTCTCTTTTTGAGGATTAAGCTGTTCAGATGATGCAGAAACGCGACCGCGGACTCCCGGAACACTCGTTTGCTGGATGCAGCCGTTAAACGGTGAAACAATAATTTGATACGTCGGGTGGTTCGCCATGCAAGAAGAAAATAACGCGGCGTATGACACCATCCGAGCACTCAGGCACAGCCATGCTGCGCTGTCGCCTCGCCAAATCGCTGGACAACCTGCTCAAGCAATATGCCGGCACCCACTACCAGTACGATGCGCGGGCAACCTGAGCACGCCGCAGGAGCTGACGGACGAGCAGAGCGAGATTGCGTGAGCCGCCGAGTATCGCGCGTGGGGTGTGGTGAAAGAAGCACTGCGCAAGGCATCGGATGGCCGTGTCGAGCTGCGCAACCCGATCCGGTTCCAGGGGCAGTACCATGACCACGAGACGGGGCTGCACGACAACCGCTATCGGTACTACGATCCAGAGGTGGGGCGGTTCGTCACCAAGAACCCGATCGGGCTATTTGGTGGTTGGAATTTTCACATCTACCCATTAAATCCAAACAATCGAATCGATCCTCGCGGACTTGAGCCTGAACCAAAGCCATGTGCACAGCGAATTCTCGATGCCGTGCATAGGCTAAATAATCAAAATCGCTATAGCTATGAATCTGGGTACGGGTTTGGTGAGGGGAAAAACAAATGCAATCTATTCATCTCAGATGTCCTCGAAGACTCTGTTGCCCTTCGGCGAATCATGGATGATTTTGAATTTGGGGGCCGATGAAATTTATAGAATCACTGATTAATAGGCAATCGCACGAGGTTGTCGTGCGATTGCCGGCGCGGAATGGCCGGATACCGAAGCGAAGCCCCACCCATTCGGAGAGGTTTGCCCTGTGGACGCGCCTCATTTCTCGCATTTCTCAGGTGTTGTTGCGTCAATCCGACCGTCACGCGGCGGTCTGACTGACGTTTACACGCAACAGGCGGGGCGGTACCCCTGTTAACAATTCGGGTTCCTGCGTAGATACTCGATTTTTGCCGCCGAGGCGATGCGCAAGACGAGCGAGCCGAAGGCCTGCCGCACCTGTGCGCGCAGAGTGCGCTGTGCAGGCATCGGTGACAGTACCGAAGGCTTGGCGTCACCTCTATGGCGGGCTATCCTATGGTGGACTATCCCCGCTAACGCGATAACGCCACGACGACAACTATTGACGAACTACGGTTTCGTATTAACGCTTTACGAACTAGCTCTAAACGAAAAGAGGTCGCAGAGATTGCGTTCGCATTAGAGTACCTGTCGCTAACAGTTTCTCCCTTGCCCAGGGATATATTTTCACTATATCTGGAGGTGTTGTCGGATCCTCTAATTTTCTCTAGGCAAGGTATAGAGGGCTTCATTTCTGGAATTTACAACGACTTTGAGAAGCTCACCATCGATCAAAAAGGCTTCCTATTGGAAGCCTTGGTTAACAACTCAAAAGGGTATGGCGATGAGAATTTGTGCTTCTCTGTTGGGGATATGATCGCTCGAAAGTACTCCGTCCAAGTTGCACTGGACGCTTTCCGCCGGATGTGGGCCTCGGGTGAGAAAAACTCCCGATTCATTGCTCAATTCGGCGCAGACGTTCTATCCCTTTCTCAGCCAAAAGATGAGGAAGAGCGTAGTGAACTGCGCAAGTTCAAACGCGAGATCGGTTTGAAAGAACAGTGATTATCGTCCCAGATACACCGCCGTAATCTGCGTGCGCTCATGCCCAAGCTCGCGGCTGATCGCCTGCCGCGCCTGTGCATCCACGGCGCGCTGCGCAGTGTCAGTGACCGTGCCGAAGGCCCGCTAGCGGCCGGAGCCTTCCAGCCCGTCAGCGCCTCGTACCGATCCTGCGCGTAGCCCAGGATCTCACCCGAGAGGAGAGGGACTGCTTGGGCTTGAGAAGTCCTGTATCAGTACACCTATGAGGGAGGACGCTTGAGGATTATCCAGGATATGATATTGTCTAATAATCGTGATAATCAACAAGGAGTCAATCTATGAACGTCGTTCACGACCATCAAAGGGTCTCTACTCTTGTTGGAACCCCAAAAGAAATTCAGGACAAGCTCCGGAAGTCGCATGCCGATAAGGTGATGGTGCTCACTTTCGAGCACATGAATGCCCATGTGCTGAAGACCTTGACTGAGAACATGTCAAACGTTGCCTCGTCGATGTTCGAAGCGCTGCTGACACGGCAGGATCGCGAAGTCGTGGAGCGTTTGGCTGACGCGCTCGTTCCGCGAAAGCCAGCTTCGCCACGGCTGCTCAAGGAAGCGATGATGCTTGCCAGGGCGCGCAAGGCCGTGCTCGACAGTGGCGATTGGCTGACGGCTGCCGAGATTGCCCAGTTGGCCGGGCTGAGTGCGACGAACCCCAGCACCCAACCCAACAAGTGGAAAAAACAGGGGCAGATATTCGCCATTCACCACAATGGCGTCGACTACTTCCCTGACTATGGCCTGGACCGGAGTACGAACTTCCGGCCGTTGAAGGCCATGGCCAGGGTCATCGAGGTTTTTGCCGAGCATAAGGATGCCTGGGGCATGGCCTACTGGTTTCTTTCGGTCAACAGCTTCCTGGGAGGCAAGCGGCCGCAGGACCTGCTGGCGACGGCACCGGATAGAGTGATCGACGCCGCAAGGGATGAAGTGCAGGAGATAGCGCATGGCTGATCGCCGGCGCCCATCTTCCGGCCCGGCGCCGGCCTCGGCGGTTCCTGATGCCGGTACTGTCACACCGGTACCTCCTGACGCTCCGGACTTCACCATGACGACCGTGGAGGCTGGAGCCGTATTGCACCGCGTGCACCCTGGTCGGTACAACGCCGACCAGTTCAATCCAGGCACGCAGGGCAATGCGCGCTTCAGCCCTATCCAGAACGCCCAAGGCGATGCCATTCCCACCTTGTACGGCGGCTCGACCATGGACTGCGCCATCATGGAAACGGTATTCCACGATGTTCCGTACGCGCCAGGTTTCAAGACGCTCGACAAGAGCAAACTGAGCGGGCAGGTACATTCCAAGGTCGAAGTGACCCATGATCTGCAACTGATCGACCTGGCCAGCGTGCCATTGCGCAAGCTGGGCGTTACCCGCAAGCAGCTCATCGACACGGAAAAGGACCAGTACCCGGCCACCCGCCAATGGGCCCAGAAACTCCACGAGAAGGCCCCACAGGCCCAAGGGCTCTCCTGGATATCCAGGCAGGACGACTCGGCGCGTGCCGTGGTGCTCTTTGGAGACAGGATTCCTCAGGGAGCGCTACAGCAGCAGGGGAGCTCACGCAGTCTGGTGGACGACGGCGGAGCCTATGACGAAGTGTTGAACCTGGCCGCGCGATTAGGCGTGCTGATTGTTCCGGGTATGGATTGAGACGATGTCATGGCATCTTTCCTTACTGGAGGGATGCCAGGTTGCGAGGTTTCTATGCTCTATGTTTTTCCTGCGGATACATTCGGTGTTGCGATTGACGACTATGCGCGCCCCTATGAAAACCCGATCTCCGTGGCAAAGGGGGATGTCGTTCGCCCGTGTGTAGACGGCTCTATGAGTACCGACTTCATGGGATGGACGTGGTGCATTGGATCCGACGGGCGCGCGGGATGGACGCCTGACAGTTGGTGCGACGTCACTGACGAAGGATGGCGATTGAAACGGGACTTCTCAGCGCTTGAGCTGACTGTCCGAAAGGGCGATCGCTTGCTCCTTCTCTTCAGCGAAAGCGGTTTTGTCTTCTCCGAGAGTAGTAGTGGCGAACGAGCCTGGGTTCCGGATGCCGTCTTGGCACTCGAAACGACGTCATGCGTCGATATCGCCTAGAGATACTTCTTGAAGCTCCCTGCGGCAATGCTCATGGCCAGTCCCAGCAAGAGCGCGCAGGGAACGAGTACCAGCAATGGATGCACGCTGATGGGCAACGCCAGGTAGATCACCCAAGGCAGCACGGCTAGCGGCATCAGGCTCGCGCGGGCGCGGTGGTAGACGAATCCCGATTCCCTGCCGGCGCTGAAGCGGCGCAGATCCCGCCTCACCAGTCCGTCCACCGGGCCGACAAAGGCGGCCAGCAGAAACAGCGGCAAGCTCATGCAGAGCACCAGCAGCCGCAGCAGGAATACCAGCGCCATATAGGCCGCGGCGATCAGGTACTGCTCCAGATGGACGTAGACCAGACCCAGGTAGTAGCGGAAGTCATGGGCTGTTCGCGAGGCGGCGGCGTTGGCTCGCTGCGAGGCATCCCGGATGTCGGTCGCCAGACCAGTCTTGACGAAAACCCACTCGTACGCCTGTTCGATCAGCGCCCGGGCGGTGCGTCCCTGCTCTTGCACGAGAGTACTCCGGGTGAACTCGCTCGATAGCTGTGCCAGCTCGAAATTCAGCATATCCCTAGCGTGGCGCCATCCGTGTTCCGGCCGGAACAGCGCCATGCATACACACTCGACCACGATGCTCAGCACCAGCGCACCCACCATCACGCCGAAGAAGCGAAACGGCTCAGCGTGCAGGTTGATCGCCACCTTGGTTCCTGCCTCGCCACCGGGAAGGCCATCGTCGATACCGAATTTGTAGATATGGCCGGCGACCGAAACCAGGTCGGAGAACATCGAGTTCCCCACCGCCGCGGCAACTTCCGCGTCAGAGAGTGCATCCAGCCCGACGTAGACGACAGCCCGCTTTCGGATGATCTGCATCCAGTCGAAGATGGGACGGGGATCGTCCAGGTCCGAATAATTTGGCGCAAGAAGTTGCGCGGTCTTGCCTGTGGTGAGCTTTTCCAGGAGCGGTAAAAGCGACGCAACGATCTTGTCGAAATAGGTGCGGTCATAGCGTACGGCACTGCGCAATCCGTCCAGCACCGGATCGTAGACCCGAACCTGAGACCGGTACTGTTCGAGGGCGACGACGTGTTTCTCGCGCCCGACCATGTGCCGCGGGATGTTCTTGTCGTTGATTCTGGCTTCGAGCTGGACGATGACTTCCCATGCCTTCGGGGCGCTCTTGGCAAAGTACTGCGCGGCGTATTCGATGAACAGCGCATCGATGTTGACCACATGCCGCTGGATCAGCAGGTAGTCCGGCCGCTGGCCGAGCTCGACCAATGCGCGGGCGATGATGTTGACGAAGCGCCAGGCGAATTCCCTGAACGCGGCACTGTTGCCTTCGCTGGAGAGCTGGCCGGCGATGCGCGTGGCCACCTCTGAGATGCGGCCGAAACGGCCCACCGCGTTGTAGCGCGCGCTGAGGTCTGGCCAGCCCAAATGGAAGACATAGAACTCACTCTCGCGACCGGCACGCTTGGCTTCGACGTACATCCGCTTGAGCAGGTTGACGTCGCCTTTCGGATCGAACACGATCACCACCTCGTGCTGTCCATGGACCTTGCGTCGAATGTCCTGGGTGATCAGCAATTCGGCTAGGCGCGTCTTGCCGACCGTCTAAGTAATTTTTCGCTATGCAGGTGAGCATATTGCTCGCTAATTTCAGCGTTGTTCCTATGGAATATTCTCTTTTCAGGTTGGTCTATTTCCTTTCCATCCAAAATAGTAGATAAGGAACGTTTGTATAAACCTGAAGGTAGAGTCTATCGTGAAAACAGCCATTCGGGTTCCCCTCGTCGGGAGCGTGATCAGTATGGTCGCCAGTCTGGCGGCATTTTATAACGTAGAATATCGGCCATGGTCTGATAACGAGTTGCCACCTTGGTTTATTTGGTTTGGCATTCAAATTGCGGTAGTGGGATGGATGACTCAGTTGCTCCGTCAGAAAAGGTGGCTTTGTCGCGGTGCGATAGTAATTTCATTACTGCTGCTTTGGACGTTATGGCCTGCGAGAATGAAGGTCCACTTATTTGAGAAAAACCCCGATTCTGTGTATGGATTGCCGTATCGGATCGACTACGAGCCGATAACGCGCTGGCAATGGCGCAACATTTATCCCAACGGGTTAAGTCCAGGTAGCAGTGCGTTTTCAGGCACGAAGTTTGAGTTTGCGAGAGTCAGAGGAGCGACGCTTGATGAAATGGACAATGTTTCTATTCGCGATTACAGCTGTGAGGCGTTGAGGGTGGTCTATTGGGGGCCTATATCGGTCATGTATGCACGGGGATTTTCCGATAATCAAGAAGACTTCAATCTGAAGGAATGCACTGTGATTGAACCTGATACGGAGGGCTAACACATGAGAGTTATGTATCTTATTGGCTGGATACATTCATCTGCCGTCGGTTGTTAAACGGCGACCATTCGCTGAGTCTGTTGAGCGATTATTCATGACGGGAAAGTGGACGACTGGCGATATTTTAAATTTGATTGTCAGTTTACCATGATGAGATTTTATGCTTCGAAGTTAATTATTTTTTTTCATTATGTTTTTGTTTTTTGGTATGCGTATTTTTTATTTATTTAGCCAGAGAGAGGAGAGCTGAACTTTATGGGGGTGAGAAATGAAATTAATGATATTCATTAAGCTTAGGTGGCGACGCTTCCTCTTGCGGTTTATCGCTTATCCGTTCCGAACGGTTTTGGGTATAAAGAAAAGAGCGGGTTCTAAAGTGTCTATAGGAAAGTATGTCGGGGAGGGGGCGTGAATCGAAAGGTTTTCTTATTCTGGGGTGGCATGGATTTATTTTTCACTATCCATTTTCTTTGGCTCAATTTAAGTCATCGGCAGATTCCCTTTTACACAGATTTTGTCGTGCTGGATGAAATGGAGCAACCGCTCTGGTTTTCTGGCTTTTGGTGGATGTTGTCTACGGTATTGGTCATATCGATTGCGATTTCCGCCAGGTTATTCCTGAGTGAAAATTGCTTCGCGCGTCGCTGGGCTTATATGCAGACTCCGCTGCGTATCATACTGGCTGAACCATCGCTATCCTTTCTTCCTTGGCTATTGAGTGTTACAGAAAGCCGTAATCTGGTTCTCAATTTTTCACTGCTTATTGGTTCCGAAGCGTTGAAAGTCTATTCCCTACACCGGTCTCGAGAAGCGGGGGCGTTTTAAACCGACTCCCAAAGGATTGAGTGAGATGGACAGCATTTCATTTTGTAATTAATTGTATTTCATGAGGAAAGATATGTTAACGCTTATTCTGCTTTGATTTGTCGGCATAATATTCGTTTACGTCAGGTTTTGGCCTTATGAGATTGCAGTGCGGAAGTTGTCTGCGTTTCTTCGATGCAATGCTCTGGTTAGGCAATTGCGGCTTTGTTAACGGGACATCCTGTGCCAGCTATATCCAAACATAATGGATCGGGAAGGGGACTTTTTGCTGAAAGGCGAGTGCCGAGTCATTCCGGCTTGCCGCCTGGCTGCCTCGCAAGGCTGGCTCAGCACAATATGGATTTGAAACAGCCCGCTTTGTTGACGAACTTAAAAAAAATACTTTGGAATTTGTCAATATGATGCATCGTCTTCTGAGAGTTTTTAGAAAAAGCAAGGCTGAGGCGCAGTATCAACTGGGCCGGAGATATGAGGATGGGGATGGAGAGGCACAGGACTACGCCCTGGCCGTGATGTGGTATCGCAAGGCGTCCATGAACGGCCATGCTATGGCTCAGCATGCTCTGGGCTCAATGTATATGCACGGTCTGGGCATAGATCAGGACGATGCTCTTGCCGTGGCATGGTGGCATAAGGCTGCTGAGCAAGGGGATGCTGCCGCCCAATCTGATCTTGCGTTTATGTACTCCAC
The DNA here is from genome assembly GCF_017811775.1 of Serratia sp. X10. Lineage (NCBI taxonomy): Bacteria > Pseudomonadati > Pseudomonadota > Gammaproteobacteria > Enterobacterales > Yersiniaceae > Serratia > Serratia sp. X10. The sequence goes on from NZ_JAEIOH010000001.1 coordinate 211,620, forward strand.
AGGCCGAGGCGTAGCACAAAGCGATATCCAAGCCGCTGCGTGGTGGCAGAAAGCGGCGGATCAGGGGTATAAGATTGCTCAGAACTGGCTTGGCGGTATGTATGAAGCGGGGAGAGGCGTCGCCCAGGACGATACACAGGCGGTCGACTGGTGGTATAAAGCCGCAGAACAAGGGCACGTTATAGCTCAAGTCAATATTGCCGGAATGTACCGGCTTGGCAGGGGGGTGAAGCAGGACGATGCTCAAGCCATATATTGGTGGCGCAAGGCGGCAGAACAAGGCAGTGCAGAAGCGCAACGGAATCTCGCCAATATGTACGCGACAGGTGAGGGCGTTGAATGGGATAGCGGTCAAGCTGTGTTCTGGTGGTGTCGTGCGGCCGAGCAAGGCGACGTAATCGCCCAGGCAAGCCTTGCTGCTTGCTACGCTCAGGGTGAGGGGGTGGCTCAGGACGACGTCCAAGCGATAACGTGGTGGCGTAAGGCGGCGGAGCAAGGGCATGCTGTTTCTCAAGCGAACCTTGGCTCCCTCTACATGGATGGTCGTGGCGTTGCCCAAGATGAAGAACAGGCCGTTGCCTGGTGGTGTCAAGCTGCAGAGCTGGGCAATGAGCTGGCCAAATTCAATCTGGATGCCTTGCATGTTCTCCAGCGGGGTGATAGCACCGAAGCCGTCGAATGGTTACGCCGCGCCGGTGAACAAAGCGACAACGATGCTAAGGGCATACTCATGTTCGGTGAACGGCTCCCTGCCGTAGGGGGGATTGAGTCGCTGGTGTTAGACGGGACAACTTATTTTTTTGGATTCGACTACAGGAGCGATCTGGTGCTTTCACGGTTGTTCGATGATATCGACGCGATGGCATTCTACGCCAGCTTGAATATGCTGCAATCTGACGGAAAGCACGATGTGGCCTATTGGCGAACGTTGGCTAACGAGGCTGTAGATGCGTCGGAGTTATCGCCTGGCCTTGAAAGTCAGACCTTTTCTAGTCAGGCGCTTGGGTTGACGCGCCTGAACTTGCAGCGCGCTTGTCAGAATAATTCGACGGTGCCTGGTTTTTCAATTTCGTATCACTTGCTTTATCTGCTTGAATCAGCTGGTGGGTGGGAGGCGGATATGGGCGATATCCAGACAGAGATTCGCATCATTGCTGGCGATAGGCCTTTGAAAGAAGGCGAGAGCGTTTCTAAGGTTGCGCAAGACGTGCAAGCGCGACTGAAAGAACTGCTCCGCTGCGCGCCCGGGAATTGGCGGGAGTTGTTCGCTGTCCTGTCTCCGGAATAAGGAATAGGGGAACCTGATGGCCTCAAAACAGAGTACGGTAGAATTTATCATCAGCAATATTTTTGTTTCGGATACGGTTTCGGCAAAGAAGATGTTCGGTGAGTATGGCATTTATTGCGGTGAGAAACTGGTCGCGCTGGTCTGCGACGATCGATTGTTTATCAAACCGACGCCGGGCGGTAAAGCGTTCCTGAAGGAAGGCTTGGAGGCTGCGCCTTATCCTGGTGCAAAGCCCTGTTTTGTGATTCCGGCAGAGCGTTGGGAAGATAGCGCCTGGCTTTCCCAATTAGTCTCTATAACTTACGCTCAGTTGCCTGTGCCCAAGAAAAAAGCATCGAAGAAGTCCACTTGAACCCCATGAGTCATGGCTGCTCGTCGGATGGGGGCACCTTTGCACTGCTATCCATAGGTCAAATATCCACTGCCGGTATCATAAGGAACGGAGGTATAGGAGGAGGGATGAAGTCTGGCGCTATACGGCATCTGGTAAGAAGAGGGGCAGGATGTATGATGTTCTTCGGCCTGGTTGCCCCGCCGTTGGGGGGGATGTTGATGTTGCTGCTGATGACGTTTGGCATCAGTGGGTATGTGGATCCCAGATATTTCAACGTCGGTGATGCGTTGGGAGTGTTGGTGCTAATTGGGACTTTTTCTTATGCACTCGGTTTTTTGCCGGCATGTCTGGTGGGGGCTATCGCCGGTATCGTCCATTCCCGCATTCGCCGGTTGCGGTGGTTTCTGCTGTTATGTGCGGTGCTGTCCGCCATTGCTCCCGGTTTGCTGAATGCCGATCAGCGTATTTTTGGCGCGATCGCTCTCTTACCGGGAATGTTCGCCGGGTTTTTATGGTGGCGCCGGAGATTGCGTGATGCCCCGACTGATGAGGTTTTGCACGATAGCCCTTCGCCATAAGCAAGCGAAAAGCCGGGGAGGGCTATTCCTGTCGAGAAAAAGAACCGTTTTGCCCGTGAATTCCTGAGTCGATGCATATAATATCAACATTCCGCTTGCCTTTTCGTTGGCATTGTGAACAGTGCGCCCACAAAATAAGCAGTTGAAAGCGTTAGAGAACTTTTTGCTATTTCGGGGGGTTGCCAAGGTGGGGGGTTTAGTCCATAATGCAGTCCATCGATTCGGCAGTAACGAAATAAATTACTTAAGAATCAGATAATTAGGATGAGCGATTTTATCATCGCAATCCCGAAGAACAAAACGAAGTGGGTGATTCACCGGCTTTGGCCTGAAAAGGCAAAACAGAATAAAGGCGCGTTAACAAAGCGGTTATGTAGCGGATTGCAAATCCGTCCAGTCCGGTTCGACTCCGGAACGCGCCTCCAACTTTCCCGAGCCCGGGTGGTGAAATCGGTAGACACAAGGGATTTAAAATCCCTCGGCTTATGGCTGTGCGGGTTCAAGTCCCGCCCCGGGTACCAGGGAACGAAAATACCGAATAATCAAAGCAATAAGTAGTAATGTCGTAGACCGCCGAGAGGCGGTTTTTTTGTTTCCGCCCCACGATTCAGAATATCACTTCATAATATTTGCAGGCCTTCTACTGCTCGCCAACAGTAGGGACTATGGCAATCTTCCTCACATACTTTGCGGTCTGTTCAACATTCTTGTGGCCGGTGATCGCCTGGCGGTCATATAGATTGCCTTCAAGATCTGAAACACCTTTAGCCTTCAGGTCATGGAAGGTAAAATCGAACTCCAGTTCAGGGAAACGTTCTTTAGCCTCCTGTTTTGCTTTCATCCATCGGCTGTTAAATCCATCGCGGGTGTATTTTGCCCCTGATGGTTGGTGGATGACATAGATGCTGCTCATACCCGGTTTTAATGGCAATGCTTTGGCCGCAGAGATAGCCGCCTCCAGGCGCTTTCCCCAAGCCTTAATCTGAGCAACTCCAGTCTTGCTTTGCTGAATGAGGATCCCTTCTTCACCAAGTTGGCTCTTCCTCATGGTCAAAATATCAGCCTGTCTAGAGCAACAAAGGAAGGCGATTTCCATAGCAATCTGAACTACCGCCGGCGCCACAGAGAAAAGGGCATTATATTCAGTGTCCGTGACATATCTGGTTCGCGTCTTTTCCTTAAATTGCTTAACACCCTTACATGGGTTCCCCTTCACAAGCCCACGCTCATATCCCCATCTGAACACCCTGGAAGTAAAAGCCTTCTCTCTATTTGCTTGAGTACGACTCTTCAAGCCTCGTTTGTCCATGTATTTCCTAATGTGCTCAGGCTTGATTGCATCAGGGGCAAGCGCACCGAACACAGCTAAGACCTTCATAGAGTATTTTCGGTAGTCTTTCTGCGTTTCCAAAGCCAACTCCATGAAGTCAGCTGATTGGAAGAATTGTTGAACAAGATATGAAAAATCATTTTTCTTCTGCTGATCGTTGATCAGTTCCTCATACGCTGCCCATACCTGTGCCGGCGTTGAGTCGAAGCTACATAAACGAATGGTTCCGCCAAGTTTAGGTTTGAATTCATATGCGGATCTCCCCCGGCATGTGCGTGGTGGCATCCAGTTGTCAGCAGGATTACTGCGTTTTCGTCCCATTAATCTAAAGCCCCAAAATTAGGTTGAATACCAGCGTCAACCTGAGGTTGATTTCTCAGCGATACTGGGTAATTAAAGTGGCCCCATGTAGTGCTGGGGCGTCCATCTCTGCGAGTGATAAAGAAAATGCCGGCAGTTCTCAGTGCTTCACACTGCTTCGATGCACTTTTGTAACCCGTAATCCGTTCAATATCAGAATCAGAAATGATGTCGTTCTCGTTGTTATCCTGCATAAATCCTCCACACGGCAAGCCCGCCGCATACGGGCATCAACTTAATCGTGACATGTCACACTGTTAATTTCGTTTCGTGCCATCCCAGGGTAAGCCAGCATGCTCCATCACCTACGCACGGACATTCTTTTACCGGCAGTTTATCGCCACATTTTTTACAAGATCGCTGCTGCTGGTGGTTCAATGTCTGCTGATACTCAGCATGGCATCGCCTGATAAGCAGGCCCACAACCTCGTTGAAGTCATAAGGTATGCGGCCAGGGCGCAGGCCAGCTAAAAGTTCCTGCGCCATCTGTTCTTCTTCTGGCTCCAACTGCAGCTCACGAATAACGATCCCGCCTTTCCGTTGCCTAGCCCGTTGCGCTGCTTTACGTTCAGCATCTGTCTTGGCCATCACGCTTGCTCCTTCAGTGCTTTCAGCATCTGATACATCGCCTCAGGTGGCACTGCGTTACCGGCCATGTGAACGGTAAGCTTGTGCGATGATGGCTTGATGTAGTCGGCAGGGAATGACATGGCCAGCATATTCTCTTCTTTCGTTAGAATGCGCATGTGGTCACCGTCAACGATCGCCCATCGGTCACGAGTAGTGATAGTGCCGATCGGACGCTGCAGAGAGCGGCCTGTTTTGGTATTTCCGTAGTACGAAATCAGGAACCGGTCACCGAATTGATCGCGCCCGTTTTTAACCCTGTCGAGTGTTGCCACTGCACGTCCTGGCTTGTTAACCGGCGACCAACGACCGTCTTCGAAATCAATGAACGATTCCGCAGATGCGTGAGGCAGTTTCGGCAATTTCAACGTCAGTGGGTTCTTGCTCTTGGTGCAAACGATGAACATACGAACACGGTTCTGAGGCACACCAAGATCGGCACAGTCAACGATGTGTGACGCAAGAGAATAACCTAGGCTCTGCATGGCATGCTCCCACGCAGGGAAAAGCGCCCACTGCAGGAACTCCGGCACATTCTCAACGATGATGTGATCTGGCTTCAGAACCTCAGCTGCTGCAGGAACGGACCAGGCTGTTGATCGGCTTGCATCATGTTGCGGGTTGCCATTTGCTTTACCACGCGCCTTGCTATGGCCCTGGCAACATGGTGAGGCCAGTAGCAGATCTAATTTCGGAACCAATGCCAAAACAGACGCAAAGTTAGCCTGATGTAAGTCTTGGCACGCATGAACAGTATTTGGGTGATTTAGCGTGTGAGCATCAACAGCTTCCTGCCAGTGATTGGCCGCCCAGACAATTTCAACACCTGCTTTTGTCGCACCAGTAGATGAGCCACCGAGGCCAGCAAATAAGTCGATACCTTTCATTTGGCCTCCCGCAGCTTCTTAGCGAATGAGCGAGCCATTCCCGCGTAAGCGCCTGGAGTGGTGTTGTCCGGCTTGACTGAGCACATAGCCATGGCGGTTTTGTGAAGGTCATCTGCAAACTTCTCCACTCCCTGCGCCTGGATAGCTGCAATAGCAGCGCCTATCTCTTCAACAATGTCGTCAAGGTAGGCTTGCCAGTTGCTCCACTCTGGACGCTCTCCAGTAACGGTTTTGTATATTGAGGCCAGCGCATTTCTTGCGGCATCGCGCTCTACAGTAAGCGCATTAACTCGATCTGCTAGCGCATCGCGCTCAGCCTCAAGCGCGCTCACCTTTTGCTGGTGGGCATCAAACCGAACGTATTCACCATGCTCCGCCTCTCTGGCGAACGGCTCAAAGCGAGCCGCGTGCATAGCGTAATCAGGGGTAAACCGTTTGATGGATGTCATTCGTCGTCTCCCAGCACCCAACGGAGCGCCTGAGCGTAATCACCGCTCGCACCCTCAAGGGCTTTCGTGATTTCTTTTCGGGACTTCATGCGGGGTTTGGCATCGCCAATCACCTGGCGCTGCCGGCGCGCCTTTTCGTGGCCTTTGGTGCCAGCAGTTGCCGCTTCAACCTCTTTCACTTTTTCGCGCTGTTCGTCGGGTGAGAGGTACGCCAGATGGCGCGCCTGGGTAACGGTAATCTCGCCAGATTCAACCGCATCTTTAACTGCCTGAGTGGCATCGAGTAGGGCGAGTGTGGCGCGGATCGTCTGCACGCCGACGCCAAACATCAGTGACAAATCTTCTTCATCGTGGCCGCGTTCCAACGCATCGGCCATCTTCTTGGCTCGGCCCAGCGGGGTATCGGAACGCCGAATTTCGTTGGCGCTGATCATTGCTTGGGCCATGCGAACAGCAGACCCGCGTTTTGTTACGGCAGGGACGAATAACAGATCCTTTCCTGCAGCTGCCAATCGTTTGTTGCCCTCTACGGTATGTCGAACGCGCTGACGGCCATCAACCACACAGGACAGGCCTGTTTCAGGATCTTTCCAAACGATGATAGGTTCCAGAACGCCTTGGTCCATGATGTTTAAAACCATCGACTCATCCAGTGGCAAGTGAATGCGCTCATCGTAGAGAGGGTGCGATCTATCAGTTACCAGATGCAGCCTTTCGGGCTCAAAATTGAGCACGTTGGTTTTTCCGCTGGCGCCGTAGGCTTCAGTAGAGTTCTTGGCCATTTAATTACTCCACACTGATTTTCGGCAAAGGGAATCCCTGCCAGAAACTGGCAATTTTCCGCAGATAGAAAATCGGTTTTTAAGAAGGGAGGGCCAGACGCCCGCATAGCGCTGGCTCCCGGTTAATTACTCACACATCAGGTGGCACACCGCACCGGGTATTTATACTGTGTAGATATAAATTAGGGGCCGACACAGTACGCCACCAGATATGTGAAAAAATAGCGGCCAGCCTATGAACATTATCTTCACCCCTTGTTGGTTGAAGTTCGGCGTGTCCGCCAAAGACTACACACAGCAATTGCATTTTTGCCGGATATCTGCGCTCGCTTTCGCTGCAGTGCCGCCGGCCCGGCGCATTTGGTGTGGTGGCTGGTAAACAACGCCCCTGAAGTTTCCAGCCTTGAACCACTATCAAAAAGAGCGATCCTCTCCCGCTATTGGCGAACCCTCTCCGGGATTCGGTACTAACGTTCGCCGGGGTAGATGCAGTTTTGCACGCCCGCGCTCTTTGATAGTGGTACTGACCTTCCAGCCAGCTCGGTGGGGATAGCAAGCGAACCGCTGAACGTACCCACTCGGCGGATTCGCCATTTCGGATGCCGCCGCATAACTCCGAATGACCGATTCAAATTTCTGGCTACTGCTCTACGATTGCTGTGACCTGTCACATGATGAAATCCTCCATCTGCGCGCCTGTTCTCGTCATGGGGCAGGCTCCCGGTTCTCATGTTCCCTCTGAAGCCGTCATAGCCGAAGCTGATAGCAGCAGGGGAGAAAAGACGCTTCACATTGGGCCGACCACTCATGGTTAGGATCCGTCACCGCTTCCAGAATTAAGGAGTCGGGAGTGATCAGCCCGATGTGCGCCGTTCACCAGGCGACGTGAACAAAAATCCAAAGTAAAAACCAGAAAACAGCACAACCAACAACGCAATAAACCAAAGACCGCCAACCTCTTTTGCTCATGATTGCCTCGGTGGCGCCCCGTAGGGCGCGGTGAGTGCTAGTCGATGCCGTAGGCGTTGCGCTGGAAATCATCTGCCGCCAATCCGTCGCAGAGTTGTTCCTCCGCCGCGCCGCGTGCAAACCAATGCGCCCATTCCGTGGCAGTCCGTGGCGGCAACGGGTTTCCGTTGTAGTCGTTGTAAACAACGTCTGCTTGCTCATTGCATTGTTCCAGCGATTCCTGCAGCTGGCGTTCAGATACATCAGCGCCGTGCTGCTCATAAATCGACTTCAGTTGCTGCATAGAAATCTTGGTGGCCATCGTGTAACCCTCTACTGCAAGCCTGGTTTAGCGAATCATCCCGATATTCGTATGCCTCGGGCGGCTACTTCGTGGGCGTCCTGCCTGTTCGCTGCTGATGGAATGACATTAAGATATCTTAAATTTAAAGTCAATATCAATGTAAAGATAACTTAAATGAGTTGCGCGGCAGTGGGTGGAATGGTGGAATCAAGGGGGAGCAGGTCAATCGCAGTAGGGGGATTGGCAGGAAGAGGGCACAAAAAACCCGGCGCGGTGGCCGGGTTTCTATTGCATAACAGAGTTATTTATGCGGCTTTCTTTTGTGAGTCAACAACTCCAATCGCCGCATTTAGCTCTTGCACACGATGCAAGCAAGCTTCCATCTGGTTGAGTAAGTCAAGCGCTTTAGCGAAGTCATTAGTTTTGTTCATATTGGTTGCTCCTTTGGTAATCATATGTATGGCTTAGAGTCCAAGGCAGCTATAGCCCCACATAGCGAGTCGAAATCATCCGAGGCTATGGCTTTAGCTAGCTCGTCTGCCAAGTCAATGTACATGTCTACTTCGTTCAGCTCTTCAGCTTTATCAATGCCGAGAGCTTTAGCTGCGGCTTCAGACAAAGCCCGGAAAACCCGCAACTGATTAACCACTTCTTCAAAAGTCGGGTTGTGATTTTGCAAATCGGAAAGTGGCATCACTTTTGCTTTTTTTAGCAGTGAGCTAACTTCGCCAATAATCGCATATGTAAGGCGATTAAATCGCTGAACCGCCTTCTTGTGCAAACTTTCAATGCTCTCTTTTTGGAAGTCTATAACGTTTGCATCTAGATCTTGGGACACTAAGTATACTCCTTATATATGCGCTGCAGTGCAGTTTTTCAACAGGTTTTACCTATCGTTTTAATCTTTTTTTTGTGGCGCGCATTTTACATACAAAAAAGCAACTTTGGTACTACTTTTGATAATGGTTTTTTAAACAGTATTAGTCAGCCGTTCTACGTCGTACCCTATGTAATACAACATAGCGTATAAGTTAATTTATAGGTTGACTTTTTATGCGGACTTTGATGAATCCGATTAATCTTATGCTTGCGCACGCCTCATCAGACCACTAGCTATACAGTCCTATCTCTGTTTCTACCCAAGCGCCTCGTCAGTTTTCTGGTATTGCATACCCGCCGATGATGAACCAAGCCAGTAGCACTACAGCGGCCACGATGATGGCAACGGGAAACATGTATCCGATTTTCATTTTATTATCGACTCTGGAACTTATGAAGTGTGAGATTGCTAACATCTAGCGTATGGAGTGATTAACCTCTTCATCCTCAACATGGCGAGAAGCCTTTAGGATGCCGGCCACATACTCCACTTTCAGCACTGCGCTTTGCGGTAATGTTATCGGTCTATGGTCTTGATTGATGCTGGTAAACTGGTAGCCGCCTTCGCGAGTGTAGTTGAGCACCTTAATCATGTTGTGACCGTCAGCTGTGCGAACGAAAACTTCATCACCAGAATGTACTGAGGTACCTGGTTCGATTAGAACTAACTCACCAGACTGAATGCGTGGCCACATGCTATCCCCCCGAACACGAAGCCCGTAAGCATTCGGGTCGTCACTATAAATCTTTAGCCATCCACCACGGTACTCGACCATGTCGATCATGCCATCAACTCCTAAAACGGCATCACCAACTACAGGGACAAGCCCAGGTCGAACCTTGCCTATATATGTGATGTTTTCGTCGATCGCATCCCCATACAAGAGATGCGATGGAGAGCATTCTAATGCTGCCGCGAGAGACATCAGATTATCCCCCTTTGGCTCTGTTTCAGATCGCTCCCATTGTGAAATCGCAGCGTTAGAAACGCCGACTTTTTTAGCCAGTGTTACTTGGCTCAACTTCTTTGCCTTTCTCCGCGCATGAATGCGCTCGCCCACGGTTTCTTTTTTCATAGTTAAGCAATCTTAAATCTAGTTGACTTAAGATTCCTTTAGTCAAATAATTGAAGATATCTTAAAATAATTGGGGTGAAAAAATGCTTAAGGAAAAAGTGGTCAAGCACTACGGCTCTCAGCGTGCAATTTCCGCTGCTCTTGGAGTCAGTGATTCGGCCGTATCTCAATGGGGGGAAGTCATTCCAGAGAGAGTTGCTCTAAAGCTAAGCCGCATCACTGGTGGAGCTCTTGTATATGACCCGTCGTTTTACAAAAAGTCTACCGCGCCAGCGGTTTAACCAAAACCACAGAAGCGGAGAAACCTTGTGGACAACAAAGACTTTCCGACCCAGGACGACATTAGCGAAGCGATACACAAGCTGATCACGTTGTTCCCAGGTAAGTACAGCGCGATGGCTCAGCAGTTAGATCCAGTTTCTGGTACTGAAAACGCATTACGTAACCGCGTTCGCCAGGTGTCTGGTCAGGTCGTGCCATTGGGCATGGCAGCTGAAATGGAGTCAATTTCTGGCCGCAGCGATATAACAGAAGCCATGTGCAAACGTGCTGGTGGCGTTTTCGTGAAGCTACCGGAGATTGAACAGGTGGATAACGAAGAGTTGCTGGTGAAGTTCAACGAACTGATGTCGGCGCTGGGACTGTTTGCCAAGGCACATAACGAATTTACAGCTGATGGGGTATTGGACAGCAACGAGAGCAAAAAACTGAAAGCGAGGGGTTACCGGATCCAATCGCTGGTGGCTGAGATTTACGCGGTGACAGTGATGATGTTTGGAGAGGGTGACGCCCAGGATATGCGGTCCCGGGCGTCGAGTGCATCAATTAAACGTGTGGAGTAATTAACGCATGAACAGATTAGCAGATAGTCGGCTGCGTGGGCAATTTCGGTGTGTGGCTTCAAGCTGTTCAAAGCCGCTCATGCCGTTGCGTTATGTGATGAGAATACCGGGCGGCTGGATGCCTGTCACCCACAGCGCTTTGCGGGAAGTTGTGGATCGTTTCAAGTATTTGGCTCTGCCGGCGCCGGGAGCGGCTGCATGAGCATGAACCTGATGGCTCAAGCAATGAGCATAAAGGTTGGCAATCCCCTGCGTAAGCTGGTGCTGATTAAGATGGCTGATAACGCCAATGATGAAGGCGAATGCTGGCCGTCCTATCAGCACATTGCTGACCATTGCGAGTGCAGCAAGAGCGCCGTGAAGGCTCATATCACTGCACTGATAAAAATGGGGCTGCTCTCGAAAGAGAACCGCTTGGGCGTTAATAACGGAAAGGGCAACACATCAAACATTTACCAACTGACACTTGGTAACCCTGTGTCGCCAGAAAACACAGCCCCTATGTCACGTAAAAGCACAGTCCCTATGCCGCCAAAAAACACAGGTGGGTCAGGAGAAAGCACAGGTGAGGCGTCAGAAAACACAGCCCCTGTGTCATCTGGTGGCCCCCCCTGTGGCAGCTCGTGGCACCAGAACCAGTCATTAGAACCTAAAGACAAAAAACCTTCTTGTCCGGTCGCTCCGCAACCCGACGAATCTTGCGATGAGAAGTTTTTATCTCGGCACCCTGCAGCGGCGGTATTCAGTGCCAAGAAAAAAATCTGGGGTAGTGCCGAAGACCTGAAGTGCGCGGAGTGGATCCGCTCTCGCATTGTGAAACTGTACGAGCAAGCTGCAGAAAGTGATGGAGAGGTGGCAAGACCTAAGGAGCCTAACTGGGCGGACTGGGCAAACGAAATTCGCTTGATGTGCTCGCAGGACGGCCGCACACACAAGCAGATCTGCGAGCTATTTGCGAAGGCAAACCGGGATCCATTCTGGTGCAAGAACATCCTGAGCCCGTCAAAGCTGCGTGAGAAGTGGGACGACTTGACGCTGAAACTTAGCGTTAACCCTGCCTCAGCTGCTGGTGGTCATTGGAACACTGCTGAAGCATGGGAGAACACCCTATGAATAAATTCATGAGTGCTGTCCAAAATCGCGATGGTAACGCGCTGGCGCGGATGATGCCCGCAGAACCGCAAGCGCGAGTAGTCAACGGAAACGCTGAAAAATTGGTTGATCTGCTGTTCGTCAACCTCATGCAAGTATTTCCCGCCGCTAAGCAAACTGCGCTGAGCACGCCTGCAGAAGTAGCAGCCGCAAAACGTCAGTGGATCCTGGCATTTGCGGAGAATGGGATCATCTCCGTTGAGCAACTGCAGGCCGGCATGCGCATGGCCCGTCAGCAAGAAAGCGACTTCTGGCCGAGCTGTGGGAAGTTTATTGGCTGGTGTAAGGCTGGCGTTGCCGAGAATGCGGGCCTGCCATCTGTTGATGACGTTGAAGCGGAGTTCAAGCGCTACAGCGCGAATCGCGGTCAGCATGCGCGGCCTGAAGATTTCAACTGGACGGCTCCGGTAATGTACTGGATTGTGATCGACGTTCGCCATCTGATGCTTCAGCACAACTACACCGAAAGCGAGATCCGCAAGTCAATTCAGCAGCACCTCAACCGATGGGCTAAACGGCTGACCAAGGGCGAACGAGTGCCAACCCCTGCGCCACAAATCGCCCACAAGCAACACATCCCGGCGCCGTCAGAGCTAATCGACAAAGACGGAAAATTTCAGCGTAAAGGTGAAGAGCTACTGGCGCGCATCCGCTCCAAGCGAGAGGGGAACCCATCATGAGGTTCGTATTTGGAATTGAGGTTATGCCGCTGCTGGTTATAGCTCATCGCCTGTGGCGCTGGTGGATGCTCAGAGAAGCCCACCGCACGTGGCAAGAACGCGGTGATTTTCGAAAGTATGCCCAGCATCAGGCCTGGTTGATTGAATGGCAACGCCAGCGGTTCAGCACTGATTACTGCGTAGTGCGCTATCCGGTTCGGAAGGCAGAGGGGAGTTTTGCATGAAATATTCACTGATTTACGCAGATCCACCTTGGACCTACAACGACAAGTGCGCTGATGGGAAGCGTGGTGCAGGTTTCAAGTACCCAACGATGACAGTTGCTGATATCTGTCGTCTGCCTGTCTGGGAGCTAGCCGCTGACTCGTGTCTTTTGGCTATGTGGTGGGTACCGACGCAACCAGAAGAGGCACTGCAGGTAATGCGGTCATGGGGATTCAGACTGATGACGATGAAAGGCTTTACTTGGCATAAAACAAACCGCGTGAAGGGAAACAGTGCTATCGGTATGGGCCATATGACACGCGCCAATAGTGAAGATTGTCTATTTGCTGTTAAGGGGAAGCTTCCACCACGTCTTGATGCTTCGATCTGCCAACACGTCACTGCTCCAAGAATGGAGCACAGCGCTAAGCCTGATGATTTTCGCGAGAAACTTGTGCAATTGCTGGGGGATGTTCCACGCATAGAACTTTTCGCACGCCAGCAAGGTGGTGGGTGGCATACGTGGGGGAATCAGTGTGAACAGTCGGTGGCATTGATGCCGGGGAAAGTCGAGGTGATGCCATGCGCTGCCTGTTGAAACCTATCATCATCAGCGAGCTCGGCCAGGTAATATTAAAGCCAGGTGCTGATCTGATGTCGTTGTTCGGTGATCGGGTCATGGTGACAAGAGTACCGCCTGAATTCCGCAAGATGCCATCTGGCGCGCTGCCGACAGTAGAACAGCAATTGGCAACTGATCCACGCTTCCGATCGTTCTTCATGCATGAGCGAGTGCTAAGCGCCGCTGGCGGATCTTCTGCTATGCGCGAATGGTTGGGCCGTGGTTTTGAATGCCAGTGCACCAGCACGGATGGGTATCACGACAAGAACGTAAGCGTGATGGAATACGGCGACCACAGTATCAGGATGTGCTGGTACCACCAGCACAAATACCGTGAGCAGACGAGCCCGATGCTGAATAAGCTGGCAGAACAGAACGTGGCTGATTTTGTCGTTTACCGCGCCCGCGCGCACTTCATGTTTGACGAATCCCACCAGCTGACGTTGCCGGAGCTCTGCTGGTGGGCATGGGTCAAAGAGGTTATCGATCTGATCCCTGAAGAGGTAGCTGCTGCATCAATGCGTGTGGCGCCGCACAGCGTACCTGCTGGGGTTAAGAAAGAATCAGATATCGAGCATACGCCGGCGGCACGCCAGATTGTTGCCGAGAAAGCCAAAAAAGCGGCCAAAACGTTAGTTATCGATCCGGCGCCGCCAAAGGCATTATTCAAGATTCCAAAGCGCGAGCGCTGGACCAGTGAGAAGTTTACTCGCTGGGTCAAGTCTCAGCCGTGCGCATGCTGCGGAGCACCCTCGGACGACCCCCATCATATTATTGGCCACGGACAAGGAGGCATGGGAACCAAGGCGCACGATTTTTTTACCATTCCACTTTGCCGTAAACACCATGATGAATTGCATCGTGACATGTCACGGTGGGAAGAAGAGCACGGCACTCAGGTCGAAGTTTGGTTTAAGTTTATCGACTATTCTCTATCCATCGGAGTAATTGTATAATGTTTATTTACTTTAACTTCGCAGAGGATTTAATGAGTAGATATTCATCCGTTCAACAGTTGTTTGTCGAAGTAAACTCCAGCATAGGTCAGATTGAGAGCTTGTACGAAGAGGCTAGAACTGATGAGACGAAAAATTTTGATTATAATGTAAAAGTAAAGAATACTCTTGAGAATTTAAGAAGCGCATTGGATTTTATTGCCTCTGATATATCAGAGTATACTAAAATATCGGGGAGGGGAGGTAGGGTGTATTTCCCATATGGTAATAATGATGCGGACTTCAGATCTTCAATTGGTAGGTCGTTTCCTGGGCTACAGAATAGTAATATTGATATCTATAATGCCCTTGAGTCTTTTCAAACGCATAAGACAGGTGACTCTATCGTAGTTGATATGTGTATGCTTACAAACTCTAATAAACATAATAATTTATCAAAATATGTGAGGGTTAATTCTCCTGAGTCTAATATTGCTATAGGTAATTTCGTTAGTCTAGGTGATGGAGGTAGTGTGACTTTTACCAACTCCATGTATGGTGGGAAAATGATCGGTATTGGTGGTCATGCGAAAATAAATGGGCAGATGACTGCTGCTGAAGCAAGGAAGAGGTTTAATATAGATATAGATATAGTAAAAGAGTTTTTATGGGTTAGATTTGATATAGGCGGTAAGAATGTTGATGTTTTGGACTTTTTGAAGAGAAGTCATGCTGTTTCTTTGAATATAGTAAATGCAATATATTCAATTATACCTAAAGTGTGAATCAACTTGACGTGCGGGTTTAGTTGATATGTGTGGAGTAATTATATGAGAGATATCCAGTTGGTATTAGAGCGTTGGGGACAGTGGGCGAAAGACAACAGCGGCTTGGACTACTCTCCGATCGCTGCTGGGTTTAAGGGGCTTCTGCCAAACACGAGCAAGAGTAAGCCTTCATGCTGCGATAATGACGGCCTGATTGTTGACGGCGCGGTGGGGAGATTGAAGAAGGTGCGCGACGAAAGAGAGCTCGGAGTAATCATGCTTCACTACCGATACGGGGTATCAAAGTCGGAGATAGCCCGTAGATGGAAGGTTTCAGAAGGGAACATAAGGCAAAAGCTGATGATGGCGGAAAGCTTTATAGAAGGCTGTTTAGCTATGACCGGGGCGACGCTTGAGATGGACGCCTGGACGAGCAGATCAGAAATTTCGGCTGTCGCGTAAATTTCCGCTTTTCGTTACGAATTTTACTGGCTATTGTGATAAGAGTGGTTACGCAGTGACGTAGCTTATCAACTTTAAAAACCTCGCTATCGTGGGGTTTTTTGTTAAAATCCTCCAATCTAAATGGAGGGAAAAATGGACATGCTAGAGCTTCTCAATCTATTAAGTAGCAACCTAAGCACTTTAACGGTGAATGTAAATTCAGATAAGGATTGGGTAGATATTGCGTCATTGATATCTCCAATGCTTATTGGTTTTGCGGCATTATGGATTTCATACCTTTCAATGCAGGCAAGTGCGTCAACTGCTAAGAGTACAGCGTTGCTTCAGGCGGAAATGGAGGTGGCGACCAAATTAAAATATGAGTGGATTGACTCCATTCGAGATTTGTCATCAAAATATTCTGCATCTGTCGATCTAATACTATCTCTGAGCTTTAGAATGAACTCGATTATTTCGACAATTAAGCATTATAAAATCATTGGTTCTAATAATCCCGATATTAAGGATTTAGATGATAATAGGATTAATGTTTACAATGAGCTTTTCGTTGAAAAAAAGAACTTAATGTCGTTATCTAAAAAGATAATGTTATATTTTGATGGTAATTCACATCCAAAAATAACTAGATTAGCAAAAGAAATTGTGAGTATGGTAAGTGTAGAAAATCCCGCCAACGATACGTATAAAATAACCACTAAGTTGGAGGAGTTAGAGTGTGAGTTTTATAACATTATTAATACGGAATGGGACTCTATGATTAGTTTTCCTTCCAAAAATAAACTATAGAGTTTGTGGAGTGGGCGGCGGTCAGGGTGTTACTGCACGCTGACCGCCAGGCGCTCATGTCGAAGAGTCACAAGCAACCTTTGCCCGTGCTGCTATGAACAGCAGAACGAGCCTACCAAACAAGGGCGCTTATGATCTCCAGTACCTGTCTTGTCAACGCTGACACACTCGAATACATCAAAACCCTGCCTGATGACTGCATCGACCTGATAGCAACGGATCCTCCCTATTTTCGGGTGAAATCCTGCGATTGGGATAATCAGTGGAAAAGCGAGGCCGATTATCTGGCTTGGCTGGATGCGCTGCTGGTGGAGTTTTGGCGGGTGCTGAAGCCGAATGGCAGTCTTTACATGTTTTGCGGTAGTCGGCTGGCATCGGATACCGAGCTGCTGGTGCGCCAGCGGTTCGACGTATTGAGCCATATTGTGTGGGCGAAACCATCCGGCGCGTGGAAACGGCAGCACAAAGAAGGGCTGCGCGCGTTTTTCCCGGCAACGGAGCGGATCATTTTCGCTGGCCACTATGCAGGCCCACTGCAGCCAAAGGTCGATGGCTACGCAATAAAATGCGTAGAGCTGAAACAGAACGTCTTCAAGCCCCTGATCGACTATTTCAAGTCGGCTCGGCAATCACTGGGTGTATCGGCGAAAGAGATAAACGAGGCAACGGGCCGGCAGATGGCAAGCCACTGGTTTAGCGAAAGCCAATGGCAGTTACCGAGCGAAGCGCAGTACCTCATACTTCAGAAACTTTTCGATCGTATCGCTAAAGAGAAGCAACAGGCCGGAGGATTGAAACGACCGCATCACGATCTCGTTCGTGAATACCGGACGCTTAACCGCGAATACCTGGAATTGTGCCATGAGTACAAATCGCTACGGCGCACTTTCACGGTAACGGCTGCGGTTCCCTATACCGATGTTTGGCATTATCCGCCGGTGGCGTTCTATCCCGGCAAACACCCATGTGAAAAACCGGCAGAGATGATGGAACACATCATCAACGCCAGCAGCCGGCGAGGCGATGTGGTGGCCGACTTCTTTATGGGCTCCGGCTCAACGATAAAGGCCGCTATCAAACTTGGCCGGATCGGTTTGGGGGTAGAGCTTGAGAAGGAGCGGTTTGAGCAAACACAAAGAGAGATCTTCCCGTAATTGAACCCTGGCCTAAGTGCTGGGGTTTTTCGCATTTAGCCTCCTTGCCAAAACAGTCAACCACTGCGCACACATCCTGTCATCGAGTGACTACGGCGGGAGGCTAAACTCCATCCACTACCCGATGATCGGGCCAAGCCCCGACAAGGGGGAGGTATGAAAATCATGCCGGAGAAAATCACCACGTTCATTTCTTACTGCACCTCTGCGACGTTGGTGTGTGGAGGTAGCATTTTGCAATGGCTTCATGACCTCGACTGGAATCAGGTTGCGGTAGTTGGCGGCTTCGTGATCGGTGCAATCACCGCCGTGATGAACTTCTACTTCAAACACCGCCAGACAAAAGCCTATGAGAAAGCCCTCAAGGCCGGTTATGTCACACCACCGCCGGCGGAGGATTAAGCATGGCGATAACGGCCTCTTTAAAGAAAAAGCTAAGTGCCGCTGTCGCTGGTGGCGCTATGGCGATCGCCGCGGTACTGATCCCATCCCTTGAGGGAGTCGAATACAAGCCGTACCGCGATGTTGTTGGCGTGCTGACGGTCTGTTATGGCCACACCGGGCCAGACATTATTCCCGATAAGACGTACACCGAAACGGAATGCAAAGCGCTGCTGGATAAAGACCTGCAGCCTTTCGCCCGTTCGGTAGAGCTCTCGGTGAAGGTGCCAGCCAGCGAATACCAGAAAGCGGCCCTGATCAGCTTCAGCTACAACGTTGGCGTTAAGGCTTTCGAGTCATCCACGCTGCTGAAAAAGCTTAATGCTGGCGACAGCCGTGGCGCCTGTGACGAAATGAGACGTTGGAATAAAGCTGGTGGCAAGGTCTGGAAGGGGTTGATTAACCGTCGTGAGGTAGAGCGCGAGATCTGTAACTGGAGCCAATAATGAACCGATTAACGACGGCATTGGGTGTCGGTCTGCTGATCATCGCCATTGTGCTGGCATGGCTGGCATTTCACTTTCACAGGAATGCAGTAAGGGCCGGCGAGCAGGTTAAGCAGCTTCAGAGCGATAACAACCTGCAGACGGCGACCATTGCTACCCAAGCGCTTCACTTTCAGCGCGCCAACGAAATCAGCACCGCGGCGACTCAGTACGGCATCAACACCGACGTTGCCACCCAGGGGAAAGAAATTGAATACCGGACGATCCTCAAGAAACAGCCAACGTGCGATCTGGCTGTGCCTGCCGCTATTGCTGGTGGGTTGCTCGACTACACGCACCGTTTACGTTCCCGCGCAATGTCAGCCGATACCATCGTCGCTGACGCAACCAGCGTTGGCGCCATTGCCTCCGGCACCCTGACATACTGTCAGGCGGTGCTGTGGATTGATCCGCTGCTGGCGGCGCTCGACAAGGTAAACAACCAGCTTCTGGAGATACGGCGGCTTGATGGGGACAGGAAATAATGGGAAGAAAAGCCCCAACACCACCGCCGTACAAACCAGGGAATAAGGTAAAGCGTCCAGCTCCACCGCCGACACCCCCCTAAAAAACCATGAAGGATCAGCCCATTTTGCTATGATAGGTTGGTTTTCTTATATGATCCTGAACGGAG
Source organism: Serratia sp. X10 (assembly GCF_017811775.1). Taxonomy (NCBI): domain Bacteria; kingdom Pseudomonadati; phylum Pseudomonadota; class Gammaproteobacteria; order Enterobacterales; family Yersiniaceae; genus Serratia; species Serratia sp. X10. Next base: position 230,629 of record NZ_JAEIOH010000001.1, read on the forward strand.
TTTCCATGAGAAAGGTTATCGTTTTCTTCAATGGTGATGCCCCATATTTAATTCAGGTTGGAGTGCATTTGCCTTCACTAAGACTTGAATATCCCGATGGCCAACGTACAGATTTGCCGATTCGCAAGGCTCTAATTAACGGTGAGCGTGGCGAGTACGCTTATGCTTCAGATCGCGAAGTAGAATTTGACGAAATTAGAGACGAATTTGAGAAACTGGACAAATAGCATTACAGGTGGCATTCACTGAGTGCCACCGATAATGAAATCAAGCTAAGAGCGGAGGTTTTTATCTCTAGCTCTCTTCATTAATTCATCATAAATTTCGTCAAAATGGTGAATGGCGGAGTTGTAACCGCCAGGTTGCCTTGAGGCTAAGGCCGCTATAAGTGCAACCGTTTCTGAGAAGATAAACTTCTTCAATTCCTGTTCTGTCATTAGTGCCTCGTCATGTGGTTTTAGTGGACAGGTGATAGGGTATACTCCCCCTAACAGGAGGATACCCATGTCATACAATCTCGGCAATCTGCCAAAAGAAGAAATGGACAAGGTGAACGTAGACCTTGCGGCCTCTGGCGTGGCGTACAAAGAGCGCATGAACATGCCGATCGTTCCGGCTCAGGTGGAGGCGGAACAGCCTGAACACCTACGCGAGCTATTCCGCGAGCGCCTGCAGTACTACCGGAGCCAGAGCCACAAATTCCCAGGGCCAAACGACCCGCGATACCAGCAGATGGCAGAGGCCAACGGCAAGAAATGACAGAACCCGCTCCGGCGGGTTTTTTTATGCCTGCGAGCAAGGAAAATGCAAAAGGTACTCCCGAGGGGGTACCCCAGCCACGGGGCGGCGACCTCGCGGAAAACGGCTAGTTTTTGAGTTTTCATGCTGTCAGCAGCAGGTGTAATAACCATTTGATATATAGAGATAAAAACGTAAATCAGGTGACAAAATCGGAAAAACACTGTCATCTGACCAGCTTGCAACCCTTTGAGTTAACGAAATAAATCGTGACTTCACCTGACAACGTGAGGTGTCAATGTCCAACATCAGCAATCTGGGGGACGCCTACAACTGGAGCGTAGCGAAGATTGCTGAAGCTTTTGGGCTGAACCGCGGCACGGTGCGAAAGCGGCTGCTTGAGGCTAATACGCCGATCGCCGGCACGGTGAAAGGCAACCCCGTTTATGCCCTTAAAGACGTGGGGCCAGTGTTGTTTGGCGCGCCCGAGCCCGCCGATATTGAAGATCTTCAGAATCCGAACAAGATGGGGCCGAAAGACCGCAAGGACTGGTACCAGTCAGAAAATGAACGAATCAAGCTTGAGGAGTCGCTTAAACAGCTGCTCCCGGCATCAGAGGCACACCGGGAAATGGCGTTATTGGTTAAGGCCATTTCGCAGGTGCTGGATACCTGGCCAGATAAGCTGGAGCGTGACCGGGGCTGGCGCCCGGATCAGATAGCTGAAGCTCAGGCCGCAATAGACGAAATGCGGGAAATGTTGGCTGCGGAAGTTGTGACAGTGGAGGGGGGAGATGATAGCTAACTGTTACGCATCGGCCAGCGCCCTGCGTCGTGAAGTGGCCACATTACTAAAACCGCCGCGGCGCATGCCGGTGGCGCAGGCTGTTGCTAAATATATGAAGGTTCCAATGGGCGCCGGAATTTCACTTCCATGGGATGCGACGCTCACCCCGTATATTATTGAGCCGATGAACTGCCTGGCATCGCGCGAGTATGATGCTGTGGTCTTTGTCGGCCCCGCGCGGACAGGGAAAACGTTAGGACTTATTGACGGTTGGATCGTCTATACCATCGTCTGCGATCCGGCTGATTTTCTGCTCATTCAGATGACCGAAGAAAAAGCTCGTGAGCACTCCAAAAAGCGCCTCGACAGGACGTTTCGTGTCAGCAAGGAAGTCGCACAGCGTCTTAGCCCCCGAACCAACGACAACAACGTCCACGATAAAACATTTCGTGCAGGCAACTATCTGAAGATCGGGTGGCCATCGGTCAACATCATGTCATCCTCGGATTATCGGTTTGTAGCCCTGACGGACTATGACCGCTGGCCGGATGATATTGATGGAGAAGGGGATGGCTTCTCACTGGCATCGAAGCGAACTACCACGTTTATGTCCTCGGGCATGACTCTGGTGGAAAGTTCCCCTGGTCGAGAGATCACCAATGGTAAATGGCGGCCGAGTTCGCTGCATGAAGCGCCGCCGACAACCGGTATCTTGTCGCTGTTTAATCGTGGCGATCGCCGCCGCTGGTATTGGCCATGCCCACATTGTGGTGAATTCTTCCAGCCTGTTAAAGCGAACATGACGGGGTTCCGCGAACATACCGATCCGGTCGTGGCCAGCGAGGCAGCCTATATGGAATGTCCTCACTGTGCCGGGCGGATAACCGCAAATCAAAAGCGTGAACTGAACGGCCGCGGTGTGTGGCTGAAAGATGGGGAGAAAATCAGGGCAAACGGTGAACGTTATGGCGAGCCACGGCGATCGCGCATCGCCTCATTCTGGATGGAAGGGCCGGCGGCGGCGTATCAAACCTGGGCACAGCTGGTTTATAAACTGCTGACGGCTGAGCAAGACTTTGAAGCCAATGGCAGCGAGGAAACGCTGAAGGCGATCATCAATACCGACTGGGGCTTGCCTTATCTGCCACAGTCAGCAACCGAACAGCGAAAATCGGATGCATTGATGGCACGGGCGGAGCCTGTCACGAAGCGCGCGGTTCCCGAAGGGGTACGCTTCCTTGTGGCAACGGTGGATGTTCAGGGCGGGAAAAATCGTCGTTTTGTCGTGCAGGTCATGGGATATGGCGCTCATGGCGAGCGCTGGCTGGTGGATCGTTACAACATCAGGCAGTCGATGCGCTTTGATAAGAACGGCGAAAGCCTGCCGGTTGATCCGGCTGCCTATCTTGAAGACTGGGACTTATTGCGTACGGATGTACTCGATAAATGCTGGCCGTTGGATAAAGACCCCAGCGTAAAAATGCCAGTGCTGGCCATGGCTGTTGACTCCGGCGGTGAGGACGGTGTAACGGGTAATGCGTACGAATTCTGGCGCAAATGCCGCCGGGATGGGGTGCAGAAGAGAGTTTATCTCTTCAAGGGTGACAGCCAGGCACGCAGCAAGCTGATCAGTAAAACATTCCCCGATAATACAGAACGTTCAAACCGGCGCGCGCAAGCACGTGGGGATGTGCCGCTTTATCTTCTGCAAACCAACGCGTTGAAAGACCGGATTAATAACGCGCTGCTTCGTGGTACGCCGGGGGCTAACTATGTGCATTTCCCCGACTGGATCGGCGAATGGTTTTATGACGAACTGACGTACGAAGAGCGTAGTCCAGATGGAAAGTGGAAGAAGCCAGGCCGCGGCGCCAACGAAGCATTCGACTTGATGGTTTACGCACAGGCGCTGGTGATCTTGCGAGGTTACGAGAAGATCAAATGGGAGAAGCCGCCGCCGTGGGCAGAACCCTTTGAATATTCAACCTCCCCGTTACCAGCAACAAAACCAGTATCCCGCCCAAAAGCAGTACGTGAAACCGAACCAAAAGACCCCGCCGGCGCTGAAAGTAAAACTTCGGCGTGGGTGCCTATTAATTCTTCAGGAGGGTGGCTATGAATCAGGCCGATATCGAAAACATGATCCAGGGCTACCTGGCTGCAGAAAAGGCGGTTCTGGAGGGGAAGTCGATCACGTTTAACGGCCAATCAATGACGATGGAAAGCCTGTCAGAAATCCGCAAAGGGCGGGCGTACTGGGAGCGCAGGCTAAGCGATCTGATCGCATCGCGCCGCGGGCGGCCGATGTACAAAGTGGCGAGGTTACGATGAGTTTTATCGATGATGTGATCGGCATTCTCTCGCCGGCATGGAAAGCTGGTCGGTTGCAGGCCCGCTATAAAATTGCTGCCTATGAGGCGGTAATGCCGACTCGAACCCATAAGGCACGCAGAGAAAACCGTAACGCTAATCAGTTGACGCAGTTTGGTGGCCGCTCTTTGCGAGAGCAGGCGCGCTGGCTGGATAACAACCACGATCTGGTGATCGGCTTACTGGACAAGATGGAGGAACGCATTGTCGGTGCGCGCGGGATCATCGTTGAGCCTCAGCCACTGCTGCGAACTGGTGAGGTAGCGGATGATCTAGCCAAGGAGATTCGAGCCGCATGGGCGGAGTGGTCTGTGGCGCCAGAAGTCACTGGGCAATATACCCGCCCGGTAATGGAGCGGTTGTTGGCACGCACCTGGCTGCGGGACGGCGAGGTGTTCTGTCAGATGGTTCAGGGAAAAGTGGCCGGGTTGACCCCGCAGGCCGGCGTGCCGTTTTGGCTGGAAGCCCTGGAGCCTGATTTTGTGCCGCTGGACAGCAATGACAGTGGTGCAGGGCTTTGTCAGGGGATTTTCCTTAATGATTGGGGCCGGCCCCAAAAATATCAGGTTTACAAATCTCTGATCACGTCGGGCATTGCCCTGGGAAATGTCAAAGAGATCGCAGCAGAGAACATGCTGCACCTGAAATTTGTGCGTCGCTTGCACCAGGTCAGGGGTAACAGCTTGCTTTCCGGGATCCTTATCCGACTCAGTGCGCTGAAGGATTACGAGGATGCTGAATTGACCGCAGCCCGTATTGCCGCTGCGCTTGGCATGTACGTAAAAAAAGGCGATGGGCAGTCATACGATGGGGATAACTCGCCTGATGATGCTCGTGAAATGGATATCGTCCCTGGCATGCTCTTTGATGGGCTTCAGCCGGGTGAAGAAATCGGCATGATCAAGTCGGATCGTCCTAATCCCAACCTTGAAAACTTCCGTAATGGACAGTTACGGGCAGTATCTGCCGGTAGCCGTGGCAGCTACTCCAGCATCGCACGTGACTATAACGGCACCTATTCCTCCCAACGGCAAGAGCTGGTGGAGTCATTCGAGGGTTACAACATCCTGCAAGATTCGTTTGTGGCCGCGATATCTCGTCCGAATTACCGAAACTGGCTGCAGATGGCGATCACCTCTGGCGTGATAAAAACCCCGGCTGATCTCGATCAAAAATCGCTGTTTAACGCCGTGTATAGCGGCCCGGTGATGCCGTGGATTGACCCGCTGAAAGAGGCTAATGGCTGGAAAGTTCAGGTGAGAGGCGGCGCTGCCACTGAAAGTGATTGGATCCGTTCTCGCGGCGCCAATCCGGCAGAGGTGAAACGCCGGCGCAAAGCTGAAATTGACGAAAACAACAAGCTGGGGCTGGTGTTTGATACCGATCCCGCCAACGACAAAGGAGGCACCAGTGCCGAAGCAACGAAACAGGGCGAGTCATCGTCCCAAAGCGAACGCCGGAAGAAATAACTCTTGGTTTCGCATGCAGGCCAAGGCCAACAGCTCTGCCGATATCTACATCTATGACGAGATCGGCTACTGGGGGATCACGGCCAGGCAGTTTGTTAATGATTTGCAGGCGCTGGGCGACATTACCCAGATTAACCTGCATATCAACTCTCCGGGGGGCGATGTTTTTGACGGCATCGCCATATTTAATGCTCTGCGCAATCATGGCGCCGCGATCACTGTACATATTGACGGTCTGGCGGCTTCCATGGCGTCAGTGATCGCAATGGTTGGCAATCCCGTCATCATGCCGGAAAACACCATGATGATGATCCATAAGCCATGGGGCTTCGCCGGCGGCGATGCCAACGACATGCGGGATTACGCAGACTTGCTGGATAAGGTCGAGAACGTGTTGATCCCGGCCTATGTCGCCAAAACAGGAAAGTCGGCGGATGAAATCGCCGCCATGCTTGACGATGAAACCTGGATGGATGGCAAAGAATGCCTCGCTTTAGGTTTTGCTGATCAGGTCACCCCCTCTCTGCAGGCCATGGCCTGTATTCATTCCAAACGCATTGAGGATTTTGAAAAAATGCCAAATGATATCCGTAACCTGATCACCCCGCCGCGTAACAGCACGACTCCTGCACCGCAGCCGAAGCCACAACCAGCCCCGACGGTAACCGAAAATACCGTGGATGTAGCTACGATCCGCGCGCAGGTGGTGGCAGAGCAAAAGGCCCGTGTGACCGACATCAATAACCTGTTTGCCATGTTCGGCGGCAAGCATCAGGAACTTCAGGCCAGCTGCATCGCTGATCTGGATTGCACCGTCTCTGCGGCAAAAGACAAGCTGCTGGAAATGCTGGGCAAAGGGACGACCCCGTCCGACAAAACCGCGATCGGCGCGCATATCGGTAACGGTAACATTGTTGGTGATAGTGTCCGGCAGATGTTGATGGCGCGCGCCGGCTATGACGATCGTGACAATAGCAACGCCTATAACGGTATGACGCTGCGTGAGTTGGCGCGTATGTCGCTGACTGAACGTGGCATCAGCGTTTCGACGTTAAACCCGGTTCAAATGGTCGGTTTGGCGCTGACCCACAGCACGTCAGACTTCGGCAATATTCTGCTGGATGTGGCAAACAAGTCGATTTTGCAGGGTTGGGAAGAGGCCGACGAAACGTTTGAACAGTGGACGAAGAAAGGCCAGCTTTCCGACTTTAAAACCGCAACTCGCGTGGGACTAGGCGGTTTCCCATCGTTGCGCCAGGTGCGTGAAGGTGCCGAATATAAGTACGTCACCACCGGTGATCGTGGCGAAAAAATTGCGCTGGCGACCTACGGTGAGATCTTCTCTATCACCCGCCAGGCCATCATCAACGACGATCTCAATCAGCTGACCGATGTACCGATGAAGATGGGCCGGGCGGCGAAAGCAACGATCGGCGATCTGGTCTATGCCGTGCTGGTGGACAACAAAGTCATGTCGGACGGTAAAAAGCTCTTCAGTGCCGACCACAAAAACATGACCACCGGCGCCATTGATGTGGCAAACCTGGATAAAGCCCGTCAGCTGATGCGTACGCAAAAAGAACCTACTACCGGCCGTTCGCTGAATATTCGTCCGGCTTTCCTGCTGGTGCCGACGGCGCTGGAGACGGTTGCCAACCAGACTATCAAGTCGGCCAGTGTGAAAGGGGCCGATATTAACGCCGGCATTATCAACCCAATCCAAAACTTTGCCTCTGTGATTGGCGAGGCGCGCCTTGACGACGCGGATCCGGCCGCATGGTATCTGGCATCGGCCAAGGGCAGCGACACCATCGAGGTTGCGTATCTCAATGGCGTTGACGTGCCATATATCGATCAGCAAGAGGGTTTCAACACTGACGGTATCGCGACCAAGGTGCGCATTGACGCTGGCGTGGCACCGATCGATCACCGCGGCCTGACGTATTCGTCCGGCAAATAAGCCAGCCGCGCAATCATTATGGCCCTAACGGGCTTTTTTTATACCTGAAATTCGGCCCCCTTTGGGGCCGTATGGAGAGTTTCAAATGGCTAAGAATTTTGTGCAGAACGGTAACACCATCGCTATTACCGCGGCCGCCGCGGATATTGCCAGCGGCGATCCTGTTGTCGTGGGTGATCTGGTCGCCGTAGCGATTACGGACATCGCAACCGGCCGCACCGGTGATGGTTTCGTTTCCGGGGTATTCCAACTGCCTAAATTGGCGGCGGATGTCATCCCGGCCGGCAAAAAGGTATTCATCAAGGATGGCGTCGTGCAGTTGGCCGCGACTGACGCTGTAGCTGCCGGCTTTGCCTGGGAGGCGGCGGCGAAAGACGTCACTGTGGTTGCGGTAAAACTCAATGGCTAACCCGTTTGACAGGATGGCCGCGCGGATGGATCGCGTCACGCAATCCCGGTTCGGCAAGCCTGTCATGTTGAGTGGGGCGCCTCATATTGTCGTTGAGGCGCATTTTTTACCCGAACTGCAGGCGGTCAGCGGGGATGGCATCTCGCTCGTGGTATTTACCGCGGGATACCGCCCCCGGCGTAATGATCCGGTGGAGTTCGACGGTAAATCCTACATTGTGACGCGGTATCAACAGTTTAACGGTAAGCCTCACATTTGGATCGAATAGGGGAATGACGATGAAAGGTATCGAGCAGGCCATTCGTAATCTGAACACCCTCAGTAAATCCATGGTGCCGCGCGCCACTGCCCAGTCGTTAAACCGCGTGGCAGGCCGAGCTATCAGCCGGAGTACCAAGCTGGTGGCTGAGGATGTGAGGGTACAGCAGAAGCTGATCCGGCAACGCGCCAGGCTGCGAAGAGCGAGTGCTGAGCAAAATCCACCACGGGCGACGCTTTCAATCAACCGCGGTAATCTGCCGGCGATCAAACTGGGGGCGGCCAGGGTACAGCTTTCTCGCCGGGTAGGTTTTGTTGGCAAACAGGGAAGCGTACTGAAGATCGGGCGTTTTACCTTTCGTCATGCATTTATTCAGCAGTTGGCTAATGGCCGCTGGCATGTCATGCGACGTGTCGGTCGGTCACGTTATCCGATCGAAGTCGTCAAAATCCCGCTGGTGACACCACTAACCAAAGCCTACCAGGAAGAGACGCGGCGCTTGCTGGAAACCGATATGGGTAAGGAAATGGGCTATGCCCTGAAAAACCAGCTGCGGCTTTATCTTGTGAGGAAAATTGGATGATTAAGCACACAGGGATCCGCAACGCAGTGCTCGAGCGCTGTCGCTCAACGATCACTGATGACGTGACGTATTTTGACGGCCGCCCGGCCTTTATCGATGAGAACGATCTGCCGGCAGTCGCCGTTTTCCTCGATGACGCGCGTTATACGGGGAGTGAACTGGATACGGACAGCTGGCGAGCGATGCTGCACATCGTGGTGTATCTCAAAGCTACTCAACCCGACGCCGCGCTCGATCAGTGGGTAGAAGAGAAGATCTACCCCGTTCTGAACGATATCCCTGAACTGGCCCCCTTGGTTGAAACCATGAGCCCCGTTGGCTACGACTACCAGCGAGACGATGAAGTGGCCACCTGGGGCGCCGCCGACCTTTCCTATCAACTGACTTATACCATGTAAGGAGCCTGATAATGGCAACTCCAAATCCTTTGGCGCCGGTAAAAGGCGCCGGGACAACGTTTTGGGTATACACGGGTAGTGGTGAACCCTACGACAACCCGTTAAGCGATGATGGCTGGACGCGTCTGGCCAAAATTAAAGAACTGCAGCCCGGTGAAATTACCGCTGACTCGAACGACGACAACTACCTCGATGACGAAGATTCGGACTGGAATTCTACGTCGCAAGGGGCGAAGTCGGCCGGTGAAGCAAACCTCACGCTGGCATGGAAACCGGGTGAAACTGGTCAGCAGGGTTTGGCTGAATGGTTTAATTCGGGTGAGGTACGTGGCTACAAAATCAAGTACCCCAACGGTGTTGTGGACGTTTTCAAGGGCTGGGTAAGCAGCCTCGGTAAAACTGTGACTGCCAAAGAAGTCATCACACGAACCATCAAGGTGACTAACAGCGGCCGCCCGCTGCTCGCAGAAGATGAAGTTACTCCATCTGTACCTGTAACCGGCGTGACGGTCGCGCCCGCAACTGCCAATGTGGCGGTCGGGGCTACCGTCGATCTGACCTTCAGTGTTTTACCTGCGAACGCCACGGATGCAACGCTGCGGGTTTCTTCCTCCGCGCCAGCAACCGCCACAGTGACGCTTAACGGCAACGTGGCGAAAGTGAAAGGGGTAAAAGCGGGCAGCGTTGACATTGTTGGCATGACGAATGACGGGCTGTTTGTGGCGCTGGCCAAAATCACCGTCGCTTAATTTTACAACTACGCCCCGGAAGGGGCGTTTTTATGGACGGATTTATGCTGAAAAAAGACACTTTCGAATATGCCGATCAGAAGATCGACATCAGCGAGCTTTCAGGTTTGCAACGCATTGATTATTTGGCTTTTATCAAAAAAGAGGCCGATCAGTTTGATGCGATGCCTGATGACACCAGTGATTCTGACAAGAATATCGCATTTACCACTATGCGCCTGCGAATTAACGCCTGGTTGATTGCACGCTCTATGTGGAATATCGACAAAAAACAAGATGTTGAAAATCTTCATCAGAATATTTTGGTTGACTGGTCTGGCGCCGCGATCGCCGGCTGCAGCCACAAAATTTTGACGTTGAGCGATATGATCCCAACGGAAATTGAACCTGCAGCGGATGCTACCGTGGTCGATGAACCTGATCACGCTCCGGAAATCACCCCGGAAAAGCCTTAGCCTCCGAAATCCAGTTCGCCATGCGGTTGGCGCGCGAATTCAAGCGCCCAGACTGGAGGCGAATGCTTTCAGAGGTCAGTGCATCTGAGCTGGGTGAGTGGGCTGATTTTTATCGGGAAAATCATTTTTCTGATGGCTTGCTTGATACCCAATTTTCGTCACTCAAGGCCATGCTGGTGGCGCTGAACACTACCGGCGATGATCCTATTTATCCCAGTGACTACAGCTTACTGACCCCGCCAGAGCCGGAAATAGAGCAGACGGACGATGATCTTATGTTGATCGGAGAGGGGATTTTCGGAGGGGTTCGCTATGGCTGAGCAGATTGCTGATCTCGTCGTCAATCTGGATGCAAATACAGTTTCGTTTCAGGAGCAGATGGGGCGCGTTGAGCGTCAACTGCTTGAGTCTAGCCGAAAGGCCGATGTGTCCACTGAACGAATGCGGCGCCTGGCTGAGCGGCAGGCATCAGCGATCGGCGGCATAGCAGAAAACAGCGCGGGCGCTACAACAAAGATGCTGGCCAGCCAGTCCATCGCCGTTGATGGAATGAAGGGAAAGTGGGCTGAGGCGTCACGCGCCGTTGATGAAACGCACCAGCGTATCGCAGAACTTAGCGCCCGGTTGAGAGAAGAGCAGCAGCAAACCCAGGTTACTGGTGATGCTCAGGATCGTCTGACTGCATCATTTTTCCGCCAGATCGACGCGATTAAGGGCGAGGAAAATAGCCTCAGAGATTTGCGCGTTATTCAGGAGCAGATCAGGGCCGCAAGGGCTGCGGGCAATATAACGCAAGGCGACTATCTTTCTCTGGTTACGGAAACTGCTACCAAAGAGCGAGCATTAGCTCAGGCAGAGCGTGCCGCCGAACAGGCCAAAGAAAGCTATCTGCAAAAATTGCGTGAGCAGGTTGCCCTGCAGGGAAAAACGGCCGCTCAGATTCAGGAGTACAAAGCTGCGCAATTAGGTGTGTCGCAGCAGGCGGCGCCGCTGATTGCCAAAATTCGTGAACAGGAGGACGCCTGGAAACGTGGTGCGATCTCCGCAGGTCAATATCGCATGGCTATGCGTCAGCTGCCGATGCAGATTACTGATATCACCACATCACTCGCCGCGGGAGCGCCGGTATGGTTAGTGGCCATCCAGCAAGGTGGCCAGATCAAAGATAGTTTTGGCGGTATGGGCAACGCGCTACGCGCCATGTTAGGGCTACTTACCCCGGCACGGTTGCTGTTTGGCGGATCCGCAGTGGCATTGGGGTTACTTGCCTATGGTGCATATGACAGCAGCACGCGAATTGCCGATCTCAACAGAGAACTAGCCAGAACCAATGGTGTGTCTGGGCTGACAAAACAGGGTTTGCAGGGGCTGGTTGAGCAGGGGATGGCGGCAGGCCAATCATTCACCTCGGCCACCGACTCTCTGAAAGCCTTATTGGCAGCTGGCGCGCCGGCCGGAACAAATTTTTCTCAGGTAAGCCAGGCGATCGCTGCATTCTCGAAAGAAAGTGGTGAAGGCTTGGACATCTTGGCCGGAAAATTCACTGCTATCGCCAAGGATCCCAGCCAGGGGATTCTGGCGCTGAATGACAGTTTGCATTTCCTGACCGCTGAACAGTACGCCAACATTCGATCCCTTGAAGAACAAGGGCGGCACATGGACGCGGTGAAGCTGGCATCTGATTTGGCGGCACAAGCCATGCATGGCGCCGCCGAAAAAATGAAAACCGAGCTTTCTTCTGTTGAGTCCTACATGCGCACGCTGAAAGATATGGCCGGCGGTATGTGGGATGCCATCACGGGTGTTTTTCGTGACAAAACCGCCGGCGATGCTGCAGCTGAATTAGCGTCACGTGCTGCCAGTCTGCAGGCGCAGATCGAAAATTCGGAACGGACAGGTTACAACCAGAAGAACGGGAAACTTCAGGCGTGGCGTGAGGAGCTTGCTTCTCTCAACTCCCAGCTTGACGCCCTGAATCTGCAGCGCGGTGTTCAACAAGGTCTCGCAAAAATTGCGCAGCAGCAAAAAGCGGAAGAGCAGGATCGGTTGCGCCTTGCACAGCAGCAGGATGCACTGGCAACCACGCTGCAAACCAAGGAAGAAAAGCGTGCGAAGCTGATCCGGCAAACGAACGAAGCTTTTGAAAAAGGTCTGATCAAGTCCGAAGCTGAGCGTGACAAACAGATCCAGCGCATTAACGAGCAATTCAAGGATCCGAAAAAACCAAAGGGGCCACAATACCGCACGCCGGCAGGTGAAAAGGCATCGGATAGCGCAGAGTCGGAACTGCTGGCGCTTCAGGCACAATTGCAGGTGCTGCGTCAGCACACGGGCCTGAATGACACGATCAGCCAGCAGCGCAAAGATCTGTGGAAGACGCAGGCGCAATTCGCAGTACTTGAAGAAGCTTCCGGCAAGCGTCAGCTCTCTGTTCAGGAAAAATCACTGCTATCCAGCAAGGACAAGGTGCTGGCTCTGGCAGAGCAAAAAGCCGAACTCGGTGATCAAATTGCTCACCAGGAACGGCTGAACAAATTGCAGGATGCCTCGACAAAGTATGTCACCCAAATGGCAGAAAAGCAGCAGGCGCTGCAGCGCAGCGCCGGATTGGGAGATCGAGCTGCGCAGCGGGAGAGCACTTTCGCTCAGCTTCGACAGGGCTGGCAAAATCAGGGAGGAGATCTGAACGATGCGGGTTATCAGCGGCAGCTGCAGGCAGCTCAGGACTACTATGCCGCTGAGGACAAATTGCGCAGTGACTGGATGGCCGGTGCTTCCAGTGCCTGGAGCAACTATCAGGATCAGGCATCGGATGCCGCCGGCATGACAAAGTCCCTGTTCACTTCTGCATTCTCAGGCATGGAAGACGCATTGGCGTCATTTGTAACGACAGGAAAAGCCGGGTTTAGAGAGTTCACTACGGCGATCCTCTCTGATCTTGCAAAAATAGCGTTGCGAATGGCAATGAGCCAGGGGTTGCAGAGCCTGTTCGGCGCCATGGGTGGTGGAGGCAATAACCCCGGCCAGGTTCCGATGTTTGCGAACGCCAAAGGGGGCGTTTATTCGTCACCATCATTGAGCGCATATAGCGGGCAGGTCGTGAATCAGCCAACGTTCTTCGCTTTCGCCAAAGGAGCCGGCGTGATGGGTGAGGCTGGCGCAGAGGGCATATTGCCATTGAAGCGTGGCCCAGATGGCCGTTTGGGCGTTAGTGCGTATAACACTGCCTCGGTGGGTGCGACGGGTACGGCGCCACAGGTGAATATCTACCTGGATGGTAACGGGCAGGCATCACAGCAGCAAACGGCGCCGGGCCTGGAATCGTTTGGGGCTGATATAGGCAATTATGTTTCGCAAAAATATCGTGAGCTGAGGGATAAGGATCTTCGGCAGAACGGGGTATTAACGAGGGCTATTCGCGGAGGGAGGGGTGGATAATGGCACAACTAAAAACGTTCAATTACCGCTCACGCTACGGTGCTGAAGGGGAGTTTGAGCCAGTCATCAGAGAGGTTCGATTTGGCGATGGGTACAGGCAGGTAAGCGGCGATGGCATCAACAGCGAGAACGAGAGCTGGCCATTAACGTTTTCTGGGCCGTGGCACTTCATCAACCAGATCGTCAATTTTTTACAAGAGCATAGCGGATATCGTGCATTTCAATGGCGGAACCCGCTTTTTAAATTGGGGCTCTACACTGCCGGGCGTTATACGGTAACGCCCACATTTTCTAACGCACAGGGCAGAAACTTTACCCTCACTGTTACATTCACGCGCGCATACCACCCGTAGGAAAAACCATGTCAATTAATGCGGATCTTCAGCTTCTGCGGCCGGGGAGCAAGGTGTATTTGTTTCATGTTGACGGTACCCAGTTCGATGGCCCAGAACTCTTTTTCCACAACTATCCGATCCCCTATACCGAAGACGAATTGAAAGCCAGCGGCGGTGATCCGGCGCTGCTACCGGCTAAATCCATCTGGTGGCAGGGGCGGGAGTTTAAGCCGTGGCCCATTCAGGCTCAGGGGTTCGAAGTCACCAGTGATGGCAATGCGCCCACGCCAACACTCAGTGTTGCCAATCTGGATGGGACGATCTCTGCCTTATGTCTGGTTTACGACAACATGGCGCAGGCCAAAGTGATCCGTCACTTCACTTTTGCTCAATATCTTGATGCGCGTAACTACCCGGAGGGTAATCCGGAGGCTGATCCGACGAAAGAAAAGCTGGACGTGTTCTATATCGATAGCAAATCCAGCGAAGAAAACGAGGTTATCGAATTCCAGCTATCTTCCCCTGCAGATCTCCAGGGTATTCAGATCCCGACCCGGCAGATCCACAGCCTCTGCACCTGGTGCATCCGCGGGCAATATCGTGGCGCATCTTGCGGATACACCGGGACAAATTATTTCGATGAAGACGGTAACCCGGTTGATGATCCGGCTAAAGACGAGTGTGGTGGGCAGCTTAGCGATTGTAAAAAGCGCTGGGGAGCGACTGCACCGCTGCCGTTTGGCGGCTTTCCGGGATCAGCATTACTGAAGAGGTAACGATGCGCCAAAAGATAATCAGCGCCATACTGGCGCACGCCGAAGCTGAGTATCCGCGGGAGTGTTGTGGGGTAGTAGTTCAGAGTGGCCGCCGACAACGCTACGTGCGCTGCCGCAATCTGGCGCCGGAACCAACGGAGCAATTCAGCCTGGCGCCGGCCGATTACGCTGCAGCAGAGGATAGTGGCACGATCGTCGCCATTGTTCATAGCCACCCGGACGCCACGACACAACCCAGCCAGCTGGATCTGGCGCAATGTGATTTGTCGCAGCTTCCGTGGATCATCGCCAGTTGGCCGGAAGGTGATATTCGCGAGGTGATCCCGCGTGAGGGAGTCAAACCACTGCTTGAGCGGCCATTCGTTCACGGTATATGGGACTGTTACGCCATCGTGCGAGACTGGTATCAACTCGAACGAGGGATAGCGTTACCTGATTTTACCCGGACAGACGGCTGGTGGAATCGTGGTGAAAACCTCTATATTGCGCACTACGCTGAGGCGGGGTTCGTGCCGGCATCAGGAGAATTACTGGTTGGCGATGTGATCGTTATGCAGGTGCAGGCTCCTGAGCCGAACCATGCCGCTGTTTACCTGGGGGACGGGATTATGATCCATCATATGTATGGTCAGCTCAGTAACCGTGTCTCATACGGCGGGTATTGGCAAGAACGGACGATCACGGTTTTGCGTTTTAACGGGTGAACATCTTAACTTCAACTGCTAACATTGATGGGGGTTGTTATTCTATAGGAAAAGGATTAAATGAGAGAGTTTGGGTTTTTATTGCTGGCAATAGGCGTCGTTTGGCTGTTGATAGCTTTTAACATGGATACCTATGTTTTCACTGGGTATGGTGAACGTGTCAATAACATCGGCTTGATCGCATCTAAACAGAATCACTTGCTGATATCATCCGTTATATCTATTTGCGCAATTTTGATGATCATCTTTGGGAAATCGTCGTCTAAGGCAACTGAAGCATATGTAAAATGCCCGTTTTGTGCTGAAAAAATAAACCCTGAAGCAATTAAGTGCAAGCATTGCGGTAGTGATGTATCGGTTCAGTTGAAAGCACAGGAAGAAAACAAGTTTTCATTTCATGGGTTCGACCATAACTTATTGCTTTCAAAAGATGATAAACTGTCATTGAATGATAGTGGCGTGATGGATCTAGCAAATAAAATCAAGTCAATATCAAAGTCAAATCGTGATTCTTATATTTTTGGTGAGCATCAATCAGATATTACTTACATTAAATACAAACTCCCTAAATCCGTTCAAGATGAGTTTGTAAAAAGGTTGAAGTACTGGCTCACCAAATAAAATATATTCGTCAAGAAAGCCGCGCTAAGCGCGGTTTTTTTATGGGGGAAGTATGCCTTTTAACGTTCCTGAAATTAAATGTATTCGCCTATATGGTGTTCTGGGGGCGAGATTTGGGAGAGTTCATCGTTTATCCGTCGGAAGTCCAATTGAAGCATTAAAGGCTCTCGCTGTAATTTTGCCTGGTTTCCAAAAATTTATGCTAGAAAGCAAAGAGCTAGGGCTAACGTTCTCAATATTTGAGGGGGAGCGTAATCTAAGCAAAGATGAATTGTTAATGGGGGCTAGCGGCCGTGATATACGCATTGCTCCAGTCATCATTGGTAGTAAGAGGGCCGGTGTTTTTCAAACGATTTTGGGCGCAGTTTTAATTGCGGCCGCAGCGTTCTCGGCGGGAGGAATTGGGGCTGCATTTGCAGCCAAAGGCTGGGCATCGGTCGCCGCAATGTCAGGCGCAAGTATGATCGTTGGCGGCGTCGTCCAGATGCTTTCGCCGATGCAAGGCGGTCTGGCTACGAGGCAAGACCCGGATAATAAGCCATCCTATGCTTTCGGTGGGCCGGTTAACACAATAGCTCAGGGTAATCCAGTTCCCATACTCTATGGAAAGCGCCGCATTGGCGGCGCCATTATTTCCGCTGGAATTTATGCAGAAGACCAGCAGTAAGAAAACATTAACACTTTTCTAACCCGCTCCTTAGCGGGTTTTTTTATGCCCGGAGAAAATGATGGTAGCAATTGAAGGTCGAAAGGGCGGCAGTAGTACCCCAAGCGCGCCATATGAGTCCCCTGATTCCCTGCAATCGACGTCATTTGCCAAAATATTACTGGCTCTTGGTGAAGGTGAATTTGGCGGAAATATTGACGGTACTCGCATATTTCTCGATGGTACGCCGATTATTTCTGCGGATGGTACTGAAAACTTTCCCGGAGTTCGCTGGGATTTCAGGCCTGGAACTCCGCATCAGGAGTATATTCCTGGGATGCCGGATGTAGAGAATGAAATTGCAGTTAGCACGGAATTAACCAGCGATCGAGACTGGGTGCGAGCTGTCTCAAATACTCAACTCTCAGCAGTCAGATTGCGTTTTTCTTGGTCGCAGCTTCAGCAGCAGCAGGATAACGGTGATGTGGTCGGCTATCGTATTGAGTATGCGATCGACATTGCCACCGATGGTGGTGCCTATCAAGAGATGTTGCGCACGGCTGTAGATGGCAAAACGACGACCAAATATGAGCGCAGCCACCGTATTGATCTGCCGGCGGCATTAACAGGCTGGCAGGTTCGCGTCCGTCGCCTTACCCCGAACAGCACAAGCAACCGAGTGGCAGATAAGATGGTCATCGAAGCCATCACAGAAACGATCGACGCCAAGCTAACTTACCCCGAAACTGCGCTTCTATTTGTCCAGTTCGATGCTAAACAGTTCCAGAATATCCCACAGGTGTCATGCGAACCTGACGGGAGAGTGATCCGTATCCCATCGAATTACAACCCTGTGACACGTGAATATACCGGTGTTTGGGATGGGACATTTAAAGTTGCATCGACAAACAACCCTGCATGGGTTACCTACGATTTGATGCTGAATGATCGATTCTCGATCGGTACGCGCGTTAAAGCTGAGAATCTTGCCTTAACAAAATGGGATCTCTATGCCATCGGGCAATATTGCGATCAGCCGGTACCAGACGGGCGAGGTGGGGATGGTAAAGAGCCGCGATTTACCTGCGACGTTTATATTCAGTCACAGGAGGAAGCGTGGAGCGTTCTACGGGATATTTCCTCTATCTACCGCGGCATGTCTTTTTGGTCAAACAATCAGATGTATGCCCTGGCAGATATGCCACGCGATGTTGATTACGTTTACACCCGCGCCAATGTACAGGATGGCAAATTCACCTACGCAAGCGCCAGTGAGAAAACGCACTACAGCACAGCTATGGTGAGCTGGAGCGATCCTGCGAATGGGTATCAGGACGCAATAGAACCAGTATCGATAAAACGGCTGGTGAAACGCTGGGGCATTAAACAAGCAGACGTTACGGCGATAGGTTGCATCAGAAAATCTGAGGCAGTAAGGCGTGGTAAATGGCTACTGCTCACGAATGAAAAGGATCGTGGTATATCGTTTACTGTCGGGTTGGAAGGAAAAATCCCCCTCCCTGGCTGGATCATTGCGGTGGCTGATGAAATGTTGGCTGGGCGGCCGCTTGGCGGGCGGATCAGTTCGGTATCTGGGCGGAATATTACCCTTGACCGAGAGTCATCTGCAGCCGTGGGAGAACGCCTGGTATTGAACTTGCCAAGCGGCAAGGCCGAAGGGCGCACTATTGCCGCTGTGGCAGGTAACACGGTTACGGTAACCACCGCTTATTCCGAAACTCCGGTAGCGGAATCAGTATGGGCAATCGACGCCGCAGACCTGGCTCTGCAGCAGTTCCGGGTTACGGGGATCACTGAAGGGGAAGATGGGGTTTCATTCGAGATCACAGCAGTGGAACACGATCCGAATAAATATGCGCGCATAGACACTGGCGCTCGTATAGAAGATCCGCCGATCAGCGTTATACCGCCTGGTGCGCAGGTTCCACCTGCGAACGTGCAGATCGGTGAATCGTCGGCGGTATTTCAGGGCATGGCAGTGGCCACTCTTCGCGTCACGTGGGACAGGGCAGAAAATGCGATCGCGTACGAGGCTGAATGGCGCCGTGATAACGGCAACTGGATCCCCGCGCCGCGCACTTCAACACTTGGGTTTGAGGTTCCCGGTATCTATGCCGGTCGCTATCAGGCCCGCGTTCGCGCCATAAACCCTTCTGAAATTTCCAGCGTTTGGGCCAATGCGCCAGAAATGGTGCTGACAGGTAAGCAAGGCGAACCGCCAGCGTTGGCAAGTTTCACGACGGTAGGCCAGGTGTTCGGCATTGTGTTGAACTGGGAGTTTCCTCTTGGGGCAGAGGACACGCAGCGGACTGAAATCTGGTACAGCAAGAACGCCGACGGCAGCAATAAAATGCACCTGGGCGACTATGCCTACCCACAGCGCAGTCACACGATGACGGGGCTGGCGGCGGGGGTGAATTTCTGGTTCCAGGCGCGCCTGGTGGATAAGCTCGGCAATACCGGCCCGTGGACGAACTGGGTGCAGGGAACATCGAGCGAAGACGCCAGCGAGGTTCTTGACTACCTGAAAGGGAAGATCACAGAGACTGAGCTGGGGCAGGAGCTGCTGGGGCCGGTAGAGGATGCCGGAAAGTTAAAGGATATGTGGTCGGTAAAAGTTGGTAAGACTGTTGACGGAAAACTTTACACCGCCGGTATCGGCGTCGGCGTCGAGAACACCCCGGAGGGGATGCAAAGCCAAGTGCTGATTTTAGCTGACCGTTTCGCAGTGCTGAACACTGCTGATGGGCAAGGATCTGCTGTCTCTGTTCCTTTTGCTATTGAAAATGGTCAGGTCTTCATGAATAGCGCATTCATCAAGGATGCGGCTATCGATAGTGCAAAGATCGCACAGCATATTCAGTCTTCTAATTGGATAAGTGGGCAGCGTGGCTGGGCGATTAATAAAAATGGCTACGCAGAATTCCATCAAGTGACTGTTAGAGGAAGCATTTATGCAGATGCAGGAAACTTTAATAATGGAACGATTGGGAATTGTCATATATTAGAAAACTGCGTTATTGATGGTAAGTTATCTGCGGCAAATATTGAAGGAGCCATAATGGACGGCTCTATGTTAAGTTGGGGGTCTGGATATACAAATGATAGTAGAATCTTAAGGTTTAGTGGTAATAGTGTAATACCGGTTCGTGTATTTGGACGGATACAGATAACACGACACGGCTCTCCGTACCCTCATTTTTATGGTGGTGTAAGAAAAAACTCAACAAGTGGCGGTTATTTACCTGAGTCATCAGCTGGATCTGATTCGAGTAAATCGGTGTCGGTTGTATTTATTGATGAGTACATTGGAAAGGGACAACCTATTTTTTGGCAATTGGCCGTCGGGGAGGTTGATCAGTCATCTTCTGCTAGGCAGTCAACGAGTTTTCTAGTTGAACTTTTTTCAACTCCTCAATATACAGCTTTTAGTTTGGAACAGTAACTGGTCTAACGGTAGAGACAGTTAAATTAGTATCTCACTAATACAACTATAACAACCCGCTCAGGCGGGTTTTTTATTGGAGATAAAAGAGAATATGGCTGTTTTAATCAGCGGTAAACTCATTGGCCCGAATGGCGACCCGCGCCCGAATGTAACGATTATGCTGGTGGCGGTAAAAACCTCATCGTCAGTTGTTAAACAAGCGCCGTCCAGTTCTACTACCACCGCCGATGGCAGTTATTCATTGTCGGTCGAAGTTGGCACGCATAACGTAATGATTGAGGCGTATGGGCGTCCATTCGAGAAAGCAGGGCAAATCACCGTTTATAGCGACTCAAAACCGGGGACACTTAACGATTTTCTGACCAGCCCAGGTGAGGATGAATTAACACCCGCGATTGTGGCAATGGTTGATGAAATGCGGGGCGAAGCAGCTGCATATGCTGAGCAGGCAAAGGCGTCTGCAGCTGAAGCCAAAGTTGCATCTGAACTGGCGCAATCTGTTTCTGATGCTTATCCCGACGAAGTAGCAGCGCAAAAAGCAGTGGATGATGGGAAAGAGACTCGCCAGTTTTTCTGGGTGCGTTCTCAATCTACCATAGAGTTGGCGCTTGAATATACCGTGACCGATAGCCGGGTTGTACCAACGGGGCGCTGGTCAATGGCCGGGGGCGCGGTAACTGATGCGCTGAATGAAATGAAAACACGGGTGAGCACTGTTCCCAACGCGCCGGCGGGGATCGACGATAAGATTGCTGCTGGGGTTGAGTTCGCAGATGGGCATTTTGCGCCGCTGATGTTGGATGACGGGCGACACGCTTTCATCGATGAGAATGGGTTGCTGCGAGTTGTTGCGGCTGATTCTGACGTCGTGGTGCGGCCGTACCTCGAGGCACAGCCGTATACGCTTCCAGATGGCGCAGTGTGCACGAAAATTATTGTCGATCCATATAAAAATATCACAGAAGCATGGACTGAGGACGGAGGGTATTATTTTGCTACTCCTGACGGGTTAAAACGCGTTGGTGATTTGAAACCAGCAGCACAGCAAATAAAACAGGCTACAGCTGTTAACGATCTGGTGATGAACTACGGCGCGACGCGTATCTCCGTTGCCGATGATCTGCGCCCTGTGATGTACATCCTGCCGACCTTTGGCCAATCCCTGGCGCAGGGATGGAGCACTTACGCAGATGACGTGTTGATCGCTACGACGCAGCTCTATCCAGACAACGCGTGGATGTTCAAATCGGATCGCGGCGCTGGGAAAGAAAACCCGAACCGCAGCGCGGGGCTGATCGATGAAATTGTGTCACTGAAAGATACGGTGAACGGGGGTTGGAAAGAAACGGCGTGCTCATCTTCTGCGGCGCACATTATCAGCGAAGTTGAGAAGCTGACGGGGAAAAGGATTCATATCCTGCGCTATGTTGCGGCGGATGGCGGCAAGGCGTATCGCAATCTCACGCGAGGAACGGCGGCCTGGTCTGCATTGGTGCAAGGGCTGATCGATGCGAAACGAATTTGCGAACGGATGGGATTTAAACCTGTAGTTCTCGGGCTTGATGTCAAAGCCGGCGAAACGGATACCGACGGCACACCAGGTATGTTCCCCGAACTTTATACACGGTTTTTGAGGAATCTGGATCGTAACTATAACACCGAAGTGAAGCGTATTTTCGGAGGTGATCACCCGGAAACGCCGATCTTTGTTGAGCAGTGCAGCTTCCAACCTTGGGGAGAGTGGGACAGCCGCGTTAGGCAGGGGCAATTGGACGCCGATGGGCTTGGGAACATCAGATTTACCGGGCCTGGGTATCAATACCCACACCCGGGCGACGTTATTCACATCAACAGCCTGGGGCAAAATAAGCGCGGCGTGGCTTTAGCTCGCGCCGTCGCATTTGAATGCTTTGGCACGGGTTTTATCTCTCTCAAGGCGCGTTCAGTCTACTGGTCAAGCGCAACCACTATTGATGTGTATTGTGCTTCGTCAGTATCGATCATCAAAGACGAGTCTGACGCTATCGTGAATTCTGCAGGGCTTGGCCCCGGCGCTGGGTTTAACATTCGTGCGCGCGATAGTTCCGAGATAACGATCACTGACGTTGCCCCGCTGGGAACTACGGGAATGCGTCTAACTGTGAACAATCCGACGAATACCCGAGTGGTGCAGATCGGGTATGGGCTTAAGCGCACTGGCAGCGATAAACAGTCTGGGCCGATAGATGGCGCCCGAGGGCTTATTCGGACAACCAATGGCATCACTAACCTTTACACCGGCGAGACAGAATATCAGTGGCTGGCCGCTTTCCTGTGGGAGATAAATTAATAATGGCAAACGCAATGGTTGTCTTCAAAGCCGATCGCCCGGCGAATAACCCTAATCTGCCGAAGCTGGGGATCACTGAGCAAGAGATCGCTATCTTGCAAATGAATCCGACGGCGTGGCTTGAGGCAAAAAGCGGCGTTGTTTCGAGTGGTGGGGAGGTTTCTCTTGTTCGCGACAAAACAGGACGTGCAAACTGGGCTCCGGTAGCTACCCTTGCACCACGAGTTATTGCCGCCGGTAAAGGTTTCGCGCTGCGGTTCGGTCGTGCTGCCTCAAACTCTGGCGCGCTGATCGCACAGGGCAGTTATGAGTCACTGCCAGCAGATGGGATTTATGCTCAATTCATTTTGTACCGCATACCTCTCGCAAACACAGAGGGATATACGGGAACAGGCGGTAACATCTGCGGGAACTACGCGGCCGTGCCCGACTGGTTGCGCGTTCGGTTCGGGAATGATTCATTCCAAGGTGATGCTGTTTGGATCAATCACGGTGGTACGGCGGTAAGTGAACCGAGCAACTACCCGATCAATACGACGATTGCAGGGTTTCGTGATAATCAGTGGCATATTGCAGCAATCGAGGCGACGAGCTCGCATCATCGTTGGGAGCATGACGGCACACTGCTTCAACAGAAGGAAATCCCGGCTAAGCCGTTCTCAACGTCGGCATCTCGTCAGTTAATCGTTGGTGGTGCAGGGAACCCTCTAAGCCACGGCTTCCAGGGGGACATCGCCGCGAAAATCATCATCCCTGGCATTCTGTCAGTTGACGCAAAAAACACGCTCTATGCGCGATTCAACGCATTGAAAGCTGAGCTGGTGGGGTGAGCATGATGCCGGGAGGGATCCCGGCTATTCATCAAAACTATCTTTCTTTGCTGATCAATATCCTACCGTTCTAACAAAAATCCGAACTTTCCCCCGTCAAAATCTTGCGCATATACTGTATAAAAACACAGTAACAAGGCAACATTATGACTTTCTTTTATCCAACACCAAACCCAACCAAGCTCAAAATCCCGCTTTTCGCTGACAAGGTGCCGGCGGGGTTTCCCAGTCCAGCGGCAGATTACGTCAGCTCGCGCATCGATCTGAACGAGTACTGTATCAGCCATCCCAATGCAACCTATTTTCTGTATGCGACAGGTGATTCCATGCTTGATGCTGGGATCACTGAGGGCTCTATGCTTGTGGTTGACCGCAGCATCAGTCCGGCCCATGGCGATATAGTGATTGCCAGCATAGCCGGCGAGTTCACCGTGAAACGCCTCTGTTTGCATCCTCGCGCGCAGCTGGAACCCATGAACCCGAAGTATGAGCCGATCCTGCTCCATGATGGCGGCGACGATCTGGAAGTGATGGGCGTTGTTGTGTCTTCGATCACGAGGCTCAAATAATGTACGCGCTTGCTGATGTGAACAGCTTTTACGCGAGCTGTGAAACGCTATGGCGCCCTGATCTGCGAGGGCGTCCTGTGGTCGTTCTGTCGAATAACGACGGATGTGTCGTAGCCAGGAGCAAGGAAGCGAAGGCGTTAGGGCTAAAGATGGGAGAACCCTATTTCAAAATTAAGCGGGAATTTGAGCGCGCAGGGGGCATCGCGTTCAGCAGCAACTATGAGTTATACGCAGACATGTCTCAGCGTGTGATGGCTGTTTTAGAAGATATGGCGCCTCGCGTGGAAGTGTATTCAATTGACGAAAGTTTCCTTGATCTGACTGGCGTTCGTAACTGCATTGATCTGGATACTTTCGGTCGTCAGGTGAGGGCCAAGGTACTGCGCAACACAGGGCTAACTGTGGGCGTTGGCATTGCCCAAACCAAGACGTTAGCCAAGCTGGCAAACTTCGCTGCGAAGAAGTGGGACAAGACCGGCGGAGTAGTGGATCTATCCAATGAAGGGCGCCAGCGCAAATTGATGGGCCTCGTGCCGGTCGATGAGGTCTGGGGTATCGGACGCCGGATATCGAAAAAGCTCAACATGATGGGGATTGAAACGGCACTACAACTGGCCGATGCAAGCACTACGATGATCCGCAAGCATTTCAGCGTTGTGATAGAGCGAACGGTGCGAGAGTTGCGCGGCCAGCCTTGTCTAGAGTTGGAGGAGTTTGCGCCGACAAAACAACAGATCATCTGCAGCCGCAGCTTCGGTGATCGGATCACCGAGTATGACCAGATGCACCAGGCTATTTGTATGTACGCGACGCGTGCCGCTGAGAAGTTGAGGGAGGAGCACCAGTATTGCCGGCATGTCAGCGCGTGGCTCAAAACCAGCCCATTCGCAATCAATGAGGAATACTACGGCAACACTGCATGCATAAAACTGAGCACACCGACACAGGATACTCGCGACATTATCGCCGCGGCTATGCGTTGTTTGGATGCGATTTGGCAACCCGGCCATCGGTATCAAAAAGGCGGGGTGATGCTGCAGGATTTTTATAGTCAAGGCGTGGCTCAGTTGGGACTCTTCGATGAGTACAAACCACGGCATAACAGTGAACAACTTATGGGCGTGATTGATCGGATCAACAATTCGGGCAGATCGAAACTATGGTTTGCTGGTCAAGGGGCGCACCAGGCGTGGTCAATGAAACGTGAGCTACTGTCGCCGGCATACACGACACGGCTGAGTGATTTGCCGCGCGCTCGGGTTTATTAAACCAGTGGGTTGGCGATAGGCTTAATCAGCTCAGCGCCATCATTGCGGATATTGCCGACTGATTTTCCTACAGGATGCCAGGCGAAATCGTCGGGAGGTGTGGATGCTTCGTTCGCGAGTTCTTCTGCTCTCGCTGATGTGATGTCTGGCCTCATCCACTCGCGTGCCGCTGCTGGTGGCAAAACGACAGGCCGACGGTCATGAATATCGAGCAGGCCCGAATCGCTGGCGCTGGTCACGATGACAAAACCGTCATCATCAGGAGGCTCTATAGCATCGGGATGATGGCGGCTTATCGCGGCGAAAAATATAGGTGCTTTCGATTCGTGATAGATGAAATAGGGTTGCTTTACTTTGGCGTCATGCTTGTCTTTCTTCCACTCGTACCAGCCATCTGCCATCACCAGCGCGCGACCGTGATTCCATAGCGGCTTGAACATTCTGCTAGTGGCTGCTGTTTCAACGCGAGCATTGATAACCGGCTGGCGTTTCATTTCACGCCACCAATCAGGGCCATATCCCCACTCGAGAGGATCGAGGTACAACTTATCGTCGCGTTGATTAAGAACTAGCACGCGGGTGCCTGGAGCCACGTTGTAGCGACTGATCGGAACATTGTCCAGCGCGCTGGCAAAATCAAGGTCGGAGGCGAGCACGTCGAGATAGTCGGCGCGGGTCTGTATCTGGGCAAATCGTCCACACATAACCAACCCTTTTTGATGCTGATTTAGGGGAAGTATAGGGGAGGGGTAGAGAGAAGGGAGTAATATTTTACTATAGTAGTATCATTTTAAGCACATAATCAAACTTAATGAATTGAATTATGTTTGCACTTCATGGAGGCATTACACAGTTAGAAAGAAATAAATGTCATTTAACCCGCTCCGAGAGCGGGTATAAGACAATTCATGAGTGTTTTTTAGCTCGTCATGCAGAATACACATAAATATGCCGCATGGCGTTTACTGCTAACATTACGATGATTTATTAAAAAGCTCATCTAAAATATCATCAAGTCCTGAAGACTGCCGACGAACAGTTTCAAACAAGTCACGAAGAGCTTGAGTTGGCTGCTTTGTATCCCATATTATTTTTCCGTCATGACTCATTATAGCTAAATAAACATCACTGTTCCATGTGTAATCGACATCATCAAGCCAATGTTTCGACTTTCTTTCATACATCGCTATGTGTTTGTCTGTCATGGCACAAATATACATTAAAGGAACAATATCATCAGTGCCTTCTATTTTATACTTATCATCATCAACATAAATCCATTTAATGGTTCTATTTACAGTATCTTTGTTTAGCTTAACTATAAGCGAAGTGATTTTATCATTGGCAATCATTATCTATTCCCACTTTGAATCTTTAATCGTCTGACCTAGCAGGTTATTGAGAGATGTTAACTCCCCATAAATATCCCAAGCTAGATCACTATTCATTTTTAATGCTTTGAAACTATACCAGCTTGATTTTCCGCTAATTTTTAACTTTAATTTAGAAGCCGACTTCTTAAGCGTAGAATTGGATTTCAAAGACAAATTATCTAATAAACCTTTACATGCTGTCATCTCAGCAATTGCCATCCTTTCTTGGTTATCCCAATCGTTTAGATAACCATTTATCTTAGATGCACACTCACTCAATTCCAAATGAATTTCTGGAAGTCGAGCTTTATTTTTGTATGACAGTTTAATCCATTTTACTTGATACCAAACCATTATTGTTAAAAAAATCCCAATATTGTTACAATAGTGGCAATATCCACTACCCATGAAGGAAGCATACTATTCATCTTAATATCGATAATCAATTGATAGTCTTTAGGATTCTATGTCGTTATTGATAACTATGCAAGTGGGTATAACTAATGAGCTTTACGGTAAAATCGTGGTGTGAAGACCTCTTGGGTGGTTAAGATTGAAACACAACCTGTTGATTTCTAATTCTTAACCATCATCTTGGTCTGACTCCACTCTATGGGGGCAAGATGCATAGAGTTACTGTGGGCTTGGCACTAGCATACGCCACTTTGCAGTGGCCGAGTGGGAGAATATCTAGGGTATTGCGAACTTAATATTTCTAGATAATAGGAGTGATTCAGTCGTTGTGTAAATAGAGCGCACTTACTCATCCGCTTAGGAGATTATGCTTAGAAAAATTTAAGGAAGATAAGACGTTAAAGCTTTCATAATTAGACATCGTTATTACTTGTAACTATATGATTTTAAAGAGTGTAAACCTGCAAGGATATTATGATTTTAGTTCCTAACACTATAATAAATAGGAAAAACAAGAGCAATTTAAAATCCCTCGGCTTATGGCTGTGCGGGTTCAAGTCCCGCCCCGGGTACCAGGGAATAAAAATACCGAATAATCAAAGCAATAAGTAGTAATGTCGTAGACCGCCGAGAGGCGGTTTTTTTGTGCCTGAAATTCGCATTACGCCTGCATTTTTTCCTTTCTTGTCATGCCGCCACCCTGCCTGCAGGGAGCCCCCGCAGGGCTCCACAGTACAGATCATAAGAAACCGAACGCCGCGGCGAGGATCCAGCCGAAGACGCAGGAGACGCTGACGCCGATCAGGCCCGGTAGAATGAAGCTGTGATTGATCACGAAGCGGCCGATGCGGGTGGTGCCGGAGCGGTCGAACTGAATTGCCGCCAGGTCGCTGGGGTAGGTCGGCAAAATATAATAACCGTAGCAGGCCGGCGCCGAAGCGACGATATAGGCCGGGTTGACGCCGATCGCCAGCGCCACCGGCACCAGCGCCGCCAGCGCGGCAGCCTGCGAATTGACGAATTTCGACACCAGCAGCAGGATCAGCGCATAGGCCCAGGGGTACTCTTTCACCAGCACGCCCAGCGTGGCTTCTATCTGCGTCAGGTGCGCGCCGAACATGGTTTCCGCCATCCAGGCGACGCCATACACCGCCACGATGGCAATCATGCCGGAACGGAACACCTCGTTTTTAGAGATAGACGCCGGGTTGGTGCGGGTAATGATGACGATCAGCGCCCCAGCCATCAGCATGCACATCTGGATCACCAGGACCATGGAAAGTGGCTTGCCACCGAAGCTGGGCCGCAGGTCGGAAAAGGCCCCCAGCACCGCCACCAGGGCGATAGTGGCGAGGAAAATCCACATGGCGATCCAGTTGCTGCGCGGCAATACCCGGTCCAGCAGGGTGGCGGCGTCGCCATAGACGTAGCGATGGTTCTCCGGCACCGAGATGAATTTCTGGAACTCGGGATCTTTGTCCAGGTCTTTGCCGCGGAACCAGCTGAAGATACCGATCGCCAGAATGCCGCACAGGGTGGAAGGAATGGTGATCGACAGCAGATCGAGGAATTCCAGATGGCGGCCATTGAAGGTGTAGCTGCTGAGCATCGCCACCAGTGAAACGACAGCCACCGAGACCGGGCTGGCGATAATGCCCATCTGCGCGCCGATCGAGCTGGCTGCCATCGGCCGTTCCGGGCGGATGTTATTTTTGATCGCCACGTCATAGATGATCGGCAAGATGGTGTACACCACATGGCCGGTGCCGCACAGAATAGTGAGAATGCAGGTGACGAACGGCGCGATGATCGAGACATATCGCGGGTTGCGCCGCAGCATCCGCTCGGCGATCTGGAGCATGACGTCCAAGCCGCCTGAGGCCTGCAGGGTGGCGGAGGCCGCCACCACCGCGATGATCACCAGCATCACGTCTACCGGCGGTTTGCCGGGCTGCAGGTGAAAGCCGAACACCAGAATCATCAAACCAATACCGCCCAGTAACCCCAGCGCAATGCCGCCCTTACGCGCCCCATACAGCAGGCATGCCAATATCACCGCTAATTGCAGAAAGAAATCCATGATAGATACGCCTTAATAATGTTGAACTTAACTGCGTTCAGTTTCCGGCGGCGTTTACAGCAGAAAGTTGTTTTAAATCTAAAGGCATTAATAAATTATGGTTATTAACCTTAAAGAGTGATGTCGGTCACATTCAAAGAACATGGAGAGCGGGCGGAAAGCGGCATCAGCACGAAAAAGCAAGCCA
Source organism: Serratia sp. X10 (assembly GCF_017811775.1). Lineage (NCBI taxonomy): Bacteria > Pseudomonadati > Pseudomonadota > Gammaproteobacteria > Enterobacterales > Yersiniaceae > Serratia > Serratia sp. X10. Next base: position 259,845 of record NZ_JAEIOH010000001.1, read on the forward strand.
AGAGGTCAGACCTCTCCTATATGACGGATTTACCACCAGAGGAGAGAGTTATGGATCCGACAAAAATGACGGGGCTGGCGTTATTACAGGCAGCGATGGCCGGCAAAATTCCACCGGCTTCGATCGCTGAAACGGTGCCCATGAAACCGGCCGCAGTTGAAGAGGGATATATCCGCATCGTGGCGCGGGCCGACGAACGCCACCTTAACCCGCTGGGCGGCGTTCATGGCGGCTTCGCCGCCACGGTTTTGGACTCGGTGACCGGTTGCGCGGTGCACAGTACGCTGGGCGCAGGGACGGGTTATGGCACCGTCGATCTGCAGGTGAAAATGTTGCGCCCGGTGCCGAAGGAGGTTGATCTGATCGCCGAGGGGCGTCTGGTCTATGCGTCGAAAAACGTCGCTTTCGCGGAAGGCACGCTCAAAACGGCGGAAGGAAAACTGCTGGCTTCGGCAACCGCCACTTGCTTTATCATTCGCCCTACCGAACAGCCGCCGCAATAACCTGCCATTTATCAGGCCCCGGTTCTCCCATCCGGGGCCTGATGCATTTCTCTGTCGGCTGCACCGATCGCCGCGATACGGCTGCAGGCGCGATGCGTCATTGTGGTCTAGTATTCTTGGGTAAAAATTTATCGGGGTGAGTATGCAGCCGTATAAAGAGGTTGAGTTTGATCATGAGCTTTGTCTGGCGATCGGCAGAGCCGTATTGGACGTGGTAGCGCAAGGGGAAGAAACCAGCGCGACGTCGGTGATGAGCGCCATTGAGCGGGCGGTGGAACAGGGGCTGAACGACGACGACACCGCCGTTGCCGACGACGCGCTGGATTTGATGGCTCGTCTCATTCACGGCTGCGGATTTATTAATCTATCGGGTGAAGAGGAGACTTCCCATGCATTGGTTGAATTTCAAGCGCTACAAGAGTGACGTCGCCAAACAGGCCGTGCCGCCGCATCTGAATGCCGCTGAATTTGCGCGGCATTATGCCGATAAGCCGCAGGAGAATACGGAAGAGTATCTTTCGCTCAGCGGGGAGATGTGTTGGGATGCGGTGGTGCTGTGCGCCCACCGTTCCGGCGCGCTCAGTAAGGCGAAATACAAGCAGCTGTGGCTGACGGTGTTCGATAAGCAGTACAAACATTTCGTCAGCCCTGACGATACCGAGATCCGCACCATGGCGGATATGCTGCGCGCCCCGCAGGGATGTTTTATCGGGATATTCTCCATGCGCGACGCGGCCTCGCCCCGATTGCTGCATGCCATGATCGGCACCGGCGCGGGATTTGCCGCAGGCAATAAAAATCTTTGCATCGGCGTGGGAGGCGCGGTCGGCTGGGAAAATCTCAACCTGGCGCGCGATCTGCGCTGGCAGCCGGAAGGCGGCTTTTTACGCCAGGGCGACAGTGAAGTGCTGCGTATTTTTTATCGGCCTTTCCCCGCCTGAAACGGTCCGGACGCTTTTTCGGGTAAAAAAACCGCCGTTGGGCGGTTTTTTGCGTCTTATTTGAACCCGCCGCTGCGGATGAAGTCGAGACCGGCGGCGGTGATCCGCGTTTGGTGCGGATCGATATCATAGTTGTTCTCGTCGATGTCGCTCATCACGTAGGCCTGTATCAACCCCTTGGTTTTGAGATAGGCGAAGGGATCTGCGAAGGCGTGCGGGCTGGTGGCGTCCTGCTTCCACAGTTCGTAAGTTTTCTCATCCAGCGTGCCGGGATGATTGGCGGCCAGTCGGGTCAGGATCTGATTGTAGAACACATAGTCGGTCATGATGCGGTCCTCTTTATCGCGAGCGACAGTCTCGGAAAATGACGTAACCTCTATCAATCATAGTCGATGTTTGCTCATCGCCCGTGTTACCGCGTACGCAGGCTATCCTCGTTGGCTTTCAATCCAGTGAAACAGACGCGAAATGGTGAAGGTGATATCGCCGATGTTGAACAGTGCGCCGAGCCACAGGGTTAGCATAACCAGGATGCCAATGATGACGGGAAGATCCATCTTGCTCATGATCAGGTGCTTCATCAATAAAGAGTGTGGTTCAAAGCGTATCATCAATCCTGATTGTCATAAAATGCGCTGCGCATTGTTTCGCGTGAAACCCATGTAAAAAAGCCACCCAAGCGGGTGGCTTTTGCCTTTCAGCGCCGATCAGTCCAGCTTGGGATGCTGGTCGATCAGGATCTGTTTTTTCTTTTCCAGTTCGGCGATCTGCGCGTTGATGTCCTCGACTTTCTGTTCGATGTTGTCGTAGGTCTCCTGCAGCAGCTCTTTCGCTTCGGTACGGTCAGACGCCGCCGGCGTCGCGCCGCGTAGTGGCTTGTTAGCAGTTTCTTTCATGTACAGACCGGTGATAAGACCGATCACCGCAACAACCATCAGGTAGTAGGCCGGCATGTACAGGTTGCCGGTCGCCTCCACCAGCCAGGCGGCGGCGGTTGGCGTTGCACCGGCGATCAGCACCGAAATGTTGAACGAAATCGCCAGCGCGCTGTAGCGAATGTGCGTCGGGAACATCGCCGGCAGGATGGAGGCCATCACCCCGGTGAAGGAGTTGAGCAGCACCGCTAGCACCAGCAGGCCGACGAAAATCAGGCCGATGACGTTGCTGTTGATCAGAATGAAGCACGGGATCGCCAACGCCAACAGGCCGATGCTGCCGCCGATGATAAACGGCTTACGGCCGATGCGGTCACTGGTCAGGCCGATCACCGGCTGCACGAACAGCATGCCGATCATGATGGCGATGATGATCAGAACGCCGTGATCTTCCGAGTAGTGCAGGTTATGCGACAGGTAGCTCGGCATGTAAGTCAGCAGCATGTAATAGGTCACGTTGGTGGAAATCACGATACCGACGCACACCAGCAAACTTTTCCAGTGTTTGGCCGCGATCTCTTTGAACGAGGTCTTTGGCGGATTTTCGATGGCGTTGCGATCCTCTTTCTCCATCTTGTCCACGTGCTGCTGGAACGCCGGGGTTTCTTCCAGCGCATGGCGCAGGTAGAGACCGATCAGGCCCAGCGGCGCGGCGATGAAGAACGGGATACGCCAGCCCCAGTCGAGGAAGTTGGCTTCGCCGACGATACTGGAGATCAGCACCACTACGCCTGCGCCCATCACAAAGCCGGCGATGGAGCCGAAGTCCAGCCAGCTGCCCATAAAGCCGCGTTTGCGGTCCGGTGAGTATTCGGCGACGAAGATCGCCGCACCGGAATATTCGCCGCCGACGGAGAAGCCTTGCGCCAGTTTGGCCAGCAGCAGCAGGATCGGCGCCCAGATGCCGATCGACGCATAGGACGGGATCAGGCCGATACAGAAGGTGCTGACCGCCATGATGATAATGGTGACCGAGAGCACTTTTTGACGGCCGAACTTGTCGCCCATGGCGCCGAAGAACAGACCGCCGAGCGGACGCACCAGGAAGGGGACGGAGAAGGTCGCCAGCGCGGCGATCATTTGTACGCCGGGAGAGGCGCCGGGGAAGAAGACCTGGCCAAGCGCATAGGCGACAAAGCCGTATACGCCGAAGTCGAACCATTCCATTGCGTTGCCGAGGGCCGCGGCGGTAATGGCTTTCTTGAGTTTGCTGTCATCGATGATGGTGATGTCGTTAATGTGCATCGGTTTATGTCGTTTTTTTCTTAACTTCATATAATCATCCCTTAATGAATTATTCGTTGTTCGTGAAAGCGTAATCTCCGTTCACTGTTGTTTTCGAGTTATCAAATCGGCTAATCGAATCGCGGTTCAAGACGATTCATTATCCACATTTAAGTTGGGATGTGGATCACAAAATAGCGTCGCTCATGCCGATGTTATGTCATTTAGGTGACTAATTATTTTGTATCTATAGCTTAACGTTATATCTTGCGGCGATCAAATCCAGCAGTTTAACTTAAGTGTTTGCACCGATTTGGTGCGAGAATGGTCTGATAATTGTACGATGTGGCGATTTTTCGTCTGATTGACGATGCTTCAAGTATAGAGAGTGCGGGAGATAAAACAGGAAAAATTGATGTGTTCGCCGCTAAAAAAACGCCTGGCCGGGTGGCCAGGCCGCTGAGATTACGGCGCCGATGAACCGCCGAATTCGAGATAGATTTTCGCCAGATTCTGGTACTGCGCGAAGCGGTTTTCATCCACCGCCAGTTCCGCCTGACGGCGCTGTTCCTGAGCATTCAGCCAGTCGGTAATGGTGACGGCGCCCTGTCGGTAACGCACCTCGTTCAACCGCTCCGATTTTCGCGCCAACGCCAATGAGGCGCGCAACTGCGTCTCCTGCGCCAGCAGCTGCGTGCGCAGTGACAGCGCGTTATTCACATCGCCCATCGCTTTATACAGCGCCTGCTTGAAGGCCAGAACTTGCTGTTCATAGTCGTTGCGGGCGATCTTGATCTCCACGCCCATTTGGCGCCACTGCAGGAACGGCAGCGTCAGGCCGGCGCTGAGGCTGCCCGTCGGGTTGCGCAGGAATTCCAGCAGCGCGCTGCTGCTGGCGCCCAGTGAACCGGTCAGGCTGAACGCAGGATAGTATTGCAGACGTTTTTCATCGACGTTGGCCAGGGCGGCGCGCAACCGCAGCTCTTGAGCGCTGAGATCCGGACGACGGCTCAGGACGCTGGCGGGAATGCCGGTGTTGATCTGCGGCATCGCCGTCGTCGGCAGGCGCGCGGGCGCGATGGTGGCCTGGCCTGATGGCGCGCCCAGCAGCACCGCCTGCTCGTTCAGCGCCTGTTGACCATCGTGTTGTAACGCCACCAGGCTGCGTTCCTGCGTCAGCAAGTTTTGTTCCGCATTCACTACGTCCAGCGCCGAGATGCTGCCGGCCTGATAACGGGCGTTGGCCAACCGCAACGTCGTTTTGGCATAGGCGATGCTCGCCTGGCTGACGCTGATTTGTTGATTGAGAAAACCGATGCGCCAGTAGTTGGTGGCGGCGTCGGCCAACAGCTTCAGGCGCGCCGCCTGCAGATCCTGCACGGAAGCCTGGCTGCTCCACTCGGCCGCGTCGCGCTGGCGCGCCAGCTTGCCCCACAGATCGACCTCATAGCTGGTGGTGAGCGACGCGTTGCTGGTTTTATTCCACGCGGAGGACTCGGACAGCGGGCGATTAATGCCGCTGCTTAATGAGGCGCTGACGCCGGGCGCGGTGCTGATGCCGACGCGTTCCGCCTCGAGCCGCGCGCGGTAAACGCGCAGCACGGCGGCGGCCAGATCGTTATTGCTCGCCATCACCTGTTGCAGCCAACGATCGAGCTCGGGATCGTGGAAATCGCGCCAGTCGAACGGCGTCGGCGCGGCGTTGTCGGCAGCGTATTGCCAGCCCGCAGGATAGTTGACCTGCGGCGCCCGGTAGTCGCTTTTCAGGGCATTGCCGCAGCCGGCGGTGAGCAGAGCGGCGAGGCTTAACGCCAGGGGAGATAAAATTTTCATGGGTTACTCGCTGGCCAATGAAACGACCGGATCCATCCTTGCCGCTTTGCGGGCGGGGAGATAACCGAAGATCATGCCGATTAAGGTTGAACAGAAAAACGCCGTGGCGGCGGCTTGCCAGGAATAGATGGCGGTGAACATGCCGCCCGCCAGCGAGGTGAACAGCGACCCGGCGGCGAACGACAGCGCGATGCCTAAAGCGCCGCCGATCAGACAAACCAGCACCGCCTCTATCATGAACTGTTGCATGATGTCGCTGCGCCGCGCGCCGACCGCCATGCGCACGCCGATTTCGTGGGTGCGTTCGGTCACCGAGACCAGCATGATGTTCATCACGCCCAGGCTACCGATCACCAGCGCGATGGACGCCACCATCAGGATCAGCAGGCTAAAAGTCATTGACGTGCGTTCGATGGACTTTCGGATTTTATCGAAGTTGTACAAACGGAAATCTTTTACGCCATGGCGTTGGGTCAACAGCTGTGTGATAGCGGTGACGGCCGATTCGCTGGCGACATTGTCCTTTAGCCGAACGGTGATGCCGCTGAGCGTCGGTTTGCCCACCATGCGATACATCACCGTGCTGTAGGGCATCCAAACAGTGATGCGATTGGGCGCGTAGTTGCGATTGCTTTTCGCCACACCGATCACCCGGGCTGGCACCGAGCCGAGAAACACGATCTGGCCGAGCGGCTCGACGCCGAAATCGCCGAACAGCGCCTGGCGCGCATTGTCGTCGATGATCACTTCCTGCAGCGCATTACGATCGTCGCGGAAAGTCACGCCTTGTAACAGCTCGACGCCGTTCACGCGGAAATAGTCGCGCCCGACGCCGGTGATCGAGGCGGTGGCGGATTTGCTGCGAAAACGGATGCTGTCGGAAGCGTCTACTTCCGGGCTGACGCTGTCGACGAAGCTTTGCTGCGCCAGCGCGTCGGCATCGGCCGGCACCAGGGTGCGGATGCTGTCGATGGCGTCGTCGAAGAAATCGCGGCCCGGATAGATGCTTACCACGTTAGTGCCGAGATCTTTGAGGTTTTCCAGCGTGCGCTGTTTGGCGCCTTCGCCCAGCGCCACTACCGTGACCACGGCGGCGATGCCGAAGATGATGCCGGTCATGGTCAGCGCGGTGCGCAGACGATGAGCGTTCATCGCTTTCAGCGCCATGTGCAGCGATTCGCGGGTGCGGTCGATCAGGCGTTGCCAGCCGCTTTGCCGGCTGCGGTTCGGCGGCGGCAACGATGGGCCGGACGCCGACTTGCGGCCGCTGTCAGCGATGATCTTGCCGTCTTGCAGTTCGATGACGCGCTGCGCATGTTGCGCCACTTTCATATCGTGGGTGACGATCACCACGGTATGGCCGCGCTGATTCAGTTCGCTCAGGATCGCCAGCACTTCCTGACCGGATTGGGTGTCCAGCGCGCCGGTCGGTTCGTCCGCCAGGATGATCTCACCGCCGTTGATCAGGGAGCGGGCGATGCTGACGCGCTGCTGTTGGCCGCCGGAAAGCTGGCCGGGTTTGTGGTCTTCGCGTCCCTCAAGCCCCAACCGCGCCAGCAATTGCGCCGCCCGCTGCCGACGCTGATCGCGCCGGGCGTTGGCGTAGATGGCCGGGATTTCGACGTTGCCCAGCGCGCTGAGATCGGGCATCAGGTGATAGCGCTGGAAGATAAAACCGATATGTTCGCGGCGCAGGCGGGCCAATTCGTCCGGCGACAGGTGGGCGGCGTTCTGGCCGCTGATGTAGTAATCGCCGCGATCCGGCACGTCGAGGCAGCCCATGATGTTCATCAGCGTCGATTTGCCGGAGCCGGAGGCGCCGATGATCGCCACCAGCTCGCCGGCGGCGATGGTCAGATCGATATCTTTCAACACCGTTAACGCTTGACCGCCGTTGGTGTAGGTTCGGCTGATGCCTTTTAGTTCGATGATCGCGTTCACAGGAAGATGCCATCCTCAGCCGATTTGGCGGCGGGCTGCGACAGCACCACGGTTTCACCGGCTTTCAGGCCGCTGAGGATCTGAATGTCGACATTGTTGGTGATGCCGGTGGTCACTTTGCGCGTTTCCAACCGCTGGTCCTGGGTCAGCACCTGCACCTGCTGCTCTTTGCCATCGATTTTATGCACCGCCTGGATCGGCACCAGCAGGGTGTTCTTCGCGTCGCCGAGCAGCAAGGACACCTGCGCGGTCATGGCGATGCGCAGGCGGTTTTCCGGGTTTGGCACGTCCAGCAGCGCGTTGTAATAGACCGAGGCGTTCGAGGTGCCGGAGCCGGAAGCGGAGCTGGCGCCGGCGAGCGAGTCGTCTTTCATCACCGATTCCGGCGCCAGCTCGATGGTGCGCAGCGTGGCGTCGTAGCGCTTATCCGGATCGGAGAAAATAGTGAAGTAAGCCTTTTGTCCCGGCGAAATGCGGGTGATGTCGGCTTCGGAGATCTGCGCCTTGATGGTCATCATATCCAGCCGCGCCAGCTTGACGATGGTCGGCGCACTTTGGCTGGAGTTGACAGTTTGTCCCTGCTGCGTAACCACGGCGATAACAATGCCGTCCATCGGCGCAACCACGCGGGTATAGCCCAGATCGATTTTTTTCTTCTCGACTTCGATCTGCGATTGCACCAACTGCGCATTGAGCGCCTGCAGATCGGCGCGAGTGGTGGCAAGCGAGGCTTCGGCGGTCTCGAAGTCTTCCCGCGAACTGGCTTCGTCGTTCAGCATGCGGCGCTGGCGTTTGAAACGAGACTCCGCCTGTTTCAGCAAGGCCTGTTTGGCTAACATATTGGCTTTGACTACGTTCAGCGCCGCTTCGGCGTTGCGCAGATCGTTGCGCTGTTGCAGATCGTCGATGTCGGCGATCGGTTGCCCTTTGGTGACGCGATCGCCCAGCTTGACCTTCAGCGATTTGACTTCGCCGGAGACGCGGGCGCCGACGTTGACGCGTTCGATGGCATCCAGCCGCCCGGTGGCCAGCACGGCGTTTTCGATATCGCCCAGGCGGGCCGGCGCAGTAACGTAATCCTGCTGCGGCGGGCGTTGCCAAAAGATGGCCAACGCGACGACGACGGCGATGAAAACGATGGCGGCGATCAACGCCAGACGGCGGGAGGGGAGTTTCAGTGATGACATACCCAGGTTTTCCATAACGATAAAAGCGGCGGTTCCAGTCTGCCATCATGGCAGCGCCAGCTTGAACTGGCGCTAAACGTGAGGCGCTTTCCCGCTGGAAAGGGGATAGTAAAGGCTTTCCCGTTAAAGATCACGGTGAGTTATTATCCGCCGGGTGTGCAACCGGCTGCGTTGGGCGTTATACTGGGTAAAAAACCAGTATTCATTCATCAGCAGGATAATGCCACCGCCATGATGCCAAACCGCCTCGAGCCAGAACTCGACATTTATCAATACCCGGAGCACCTGCGCGCCTGCCTGGCGCCGTTGCCTAAAGGGCCGGGCGTGTATGTGTTTCACGGTCAAAGCGAGAGCCTGCCGCTTTACATCGGTAAAAGCGTCAATATACGCAGCCGGGTGATGGCGCACTTCCGCGCGCAGGACGAGGCTAAAATGCTGCGCCAAACCCGACGCATCAGCTTTATCGAGACCGCCGGCGAGTTGGGCGCATTGCTGCTGGAGGCGCAGTTGATCAAACAACAACAGCCGCTGTTCAACAAACGTCTGCGGCGCTCGAAACAGCTGTGCGCGCTGCGCTTGCAGGCTGATGCGGTGACGATTGCTCACGCCAAAGAGATCGACTTCGCCGTCACGCCCCATCTCTACGGGCTGTTTGCCAATCGCCACGCCGCGCTGGAAAAGCTGCGCGCCATCGCCGACGAGCATCGTTTATGTTACGGCAAGCTGGGGATCGACAAGCTGCCGGCGGGGCGAGCCTGTTTCCGCTACAGCCTGCGCAAGTGCGCGGGCGCCTGCTGTGGCGTGGAGTCGGCGCAGGAGCATGCGCTGCGGCTCAGCGCGGCGCTTGAGCAGCTGCGCATCGCCTGTTGGCCGTTCGCCGGGCGCGTGGCGCTGGAGGAGCAGGGCGAGACGCTGCGTCAGTACCATGTGATTCACAATTGGTTTTATCTGGGCTCGGTCGGCAATCTGGCGCAGGCGGAGCGGCTACAGAGCGCGGCCAGCCATTTCGACAGCGATGGCTACAAGATTTTGTGCAAGCCGCTTATCGCCGGCGATTACCCGATTATTGAGCTGCCGTAAGGCCATAACGCTGGCGATAACCTAAGACTTATCCGTAAAATCAGGGCATTATGCTAAAAAAGCTTGAGTCCATAATGTTGTTATGGATAATAACGCCCCGAAGCGAAGGAACGCGCTATTAACTCAGTTGGCAGAGTGATTGGTTTTATAATGGCTTGTTTTGGCTTGAAAATTGATAGACGCGGGTTCGAGTCCTGCATAGCGCGCCAGCTTTCTTTCACTTCATCTCATCGCGCTTACCGTAAAGCGCACCCGGGTTGATTTGCACTATCGGCTCCTCGTTGGGATTTTCGGGTGTGCTTTACCGTAACCGCTGGCTTTCCTTCCTCTTTCTCTCTCGATCCTTTGCTAAACTGTAATCAGGCAGGCTTGCTGCCCGGCAACAGGAGGTCGATATGTCCCACTCCGAGCAACTGCAGGAACTCTTGCAACGCGTCGCCGCCCTCGAGGCGAGAGAGAAGGCGCTGACCGCCGCGTCCAACGCTTACCAGGCGATTATCACCACCATGTTGGGCAATATGGAGAAGACTGAACGGGATCGCATCATCGCGATGATCGATCAGGCCCATGAAATCGCCTACGCCCGCGCCATTCAACGCAGCAACGAACCGCAAAAGCAGAAAATCAAACAGGCCGACGACGTCGCCCAGCGCATGTTCATGTTTGCGCAAGGCAAAGCCGCTCAACCGCGCTGAAGCCGAACTATAACAGTTGCCGCCATTAAGTTGGTTAACTGATCTACCCGGCAAAACTGTACTTGTGTTACTTTTAGCGGTGAGATTTGATGGCAATGCTGTTTCCAGCATAAGGTTGTAACGATGGACGCGATTAAAAGCATCTTGGTTAAAGAGATTGAACAGATCAATCGGCGCGAAGGGCGCGACGGCAAGCCGCGCTTCAACAGCGAATTCGCCCGCACTCACCGCTATTTGTGCCTTGCCATGTTCGCCGGTTACTTCGCGGTGATCGCCGTGATGTATCAGGTGCCGTACATGGGTATGTATGCCTTCCTCGGCTTCACCGCCTTTGTGCTGTTCATGTTCGCCATGCTGCTGATAGAGATCCGGCCGGTCTACCGCTTTGAAGACATCGGGGTGCTGGATCTGCGAGTGTGCTATAACGGCGAGTGGTACTTCACCCGCGCGCTGTCGCCTTATGCGGTGCAGCAGCTGCTGGATGAGCCGTCCATCGGCGCCGCGCTGAAACAGAAGATGCGGGTGATCATCGGCAACAAGGGCGAAATCGACTTCTACGACGTGTACGACATGGCCTACGGAAAAAAGCCGCAGGATGAGCCATCGCAGCTGGCGGCGGCAAACTGAAAGGTTTCCGGCCGGCGGCTTGTCGATTATACTCAGCGTTTGAACGCGAAGCAGAATGAGGACCAAGCGATGAGTGATGATATTTTCGATTTTGATATCGATGCCGAACTGGCGAAAGCCGAAGAAAAAGCGGCGCAGAAGGTAAAAGAGGTCCCTGAATTCCTCGAAGACGAAGCGGACTGCGAAGGTTGCAAGATCTGATCGCCTGACCCATAAAAAAACCGCCGCGGCGGTTTTTTTTATCTCTGAGCGTCCTCGGTATCAATCCAGCATGAATCCCCAGATGAGGAATGCCGCCACCAGAATCAGGCAAAGTGCGGACACCGTCACCAGTATTTTCCCCAGAATGTCTTTTTCTTGTTCCCGCTGCGTCACGTTGAAATTATCCAATTAAAAGTCTATGGACCAAACCGGCGATGCTGAGATCGAGCGCCGCTACGCCCAGCGCCATAATCATCATCACCGAAAGAAATCGAGTCTTGCCGTTCACATCCCTAATCCCCGTTGGCGCCGCTGTTAAATTGTTTTTATATCAAACGGATATAATTCAGCGACGCCGTACTTCATACATCATGATAGTGATTAAGAACGTTCTTAAGGCCAGAAGTTCCCTCATCTGATAGCGCGGCCGCGTTAGTCGGTCACGATCCTGACGCCTATCTTGCTGACCTGATTGCCCTCCATTTCGGCAATGGTCCAGGTCAGGCCGTCCCATTCCACCTGGTCGCCGATCACCGGTTCACCGCCGATCAGCTGAATGACGAACTGCCCCAGCGTCTGTTGCTCGTCGACATCGTCTTGCAGATTGAGGCCATAAACCTGCGAGATGTCGCTTAAACGGGCGTCGGATTGCAGGATAAAGTCGCCGAAGAAGCGTTCGTCGAGCGTCACGGCCGGCGCTTGGCTAAACAGTTTGCCGAGGATCGGCAGATCGTGCTCATGGCCGATAACGCACAGGATATCGTTCTCGCGCAGCCGGGTACTGCCGCTAGGGTGCAGCAGCTCTTTGCCGCGGAACAGGGCGGCGATGCGGGTATTGGGTGGCATTTTCAGCTCGCGCAGCGCGGCGCCGACGCACCAGTTTTCCGCCGAAAGCTGATACACAAACTGTTCCCACTGGTTTTCCGGGTGCACGTCCAGCCCAACGCGGGAGATCGGCGTCAGCGCCGGTGGCACGATCACCTTGGCCTTTTTGGCGGCGAACGACAGCGTGGTGCCTTGCAGCAGCAGGGAGACCAGCACCACGAAGAACGCCACGTTAAAGAACAGCTGGGCGTTGGGCAGCCCGGCCATCATCGGGAACACCGCCAGGATCACCGGTACCGCGCCGCGCAGGCCAACCCAGGAAATAAAGCCGCGTTCGCGCAGGGTAAAGCTGCGGAACGGCAGTAGGCCGATAAACACCGACAGTGGGCGTGCGAACAGGATCATCCACAGCGACAGCAGCAGGGCAGGGATGGCGATCGGCAGCAGCTCATGCGGGTTGAGCAGCAGGCCGAGCACCAGGAACATGCCGATCTGGCTGAGCCATGCCAGTCCATCGAAGGTTTGCACGATGCCGTGACGGTTGCGAATTGGACGGTTGCCCAGCAGCAGGCCGCACAGGTACACCGCCAGAATGCCGCTGCCGTCCAACGCGGTGGTCAGCGCGAAAATAAGAATGCCGCCGCTCACCGCCAGCAGTGGGTAGAGGCCGTCCGCCAGCTTGATGTGGTTAATCAGCGTCAGCAGCAGCCAGCCGCCGCCGAGACCGAAGACGATGCCCATGCCGAACTGCTGCATCAGATGCAGCGGGAAGGTCCAGCTCAGCGCGGTTTCCCCGGCGGCGATCATCGCAATCAGCGTGATGGTGAGAAATACCGCCATAGGATCGTTGCTGCCGGACTCGATCTCCAGCGTGGCGCTGACGCGTTCGTTCAGCCCTTTGCCGCCCAGCAGCGAAAATACCGCGGCGGCGTCGGTAGAACCGATGATGGCACCGATCAGCAACCCCTGCAGCAGATCGAGATTGAACAGCCAGGCGGCGGCCATGCCGGTCAGGCCGGCGGTGATCACCACGCCGACGGTGGCGAGAGACAGTGCCGGCCACAGCGCCACGCGGAACGAGCTGACCCGGGTGCGCATGCCGCCGTCGAGCAGGATCACCGCCAACGCGAGGTTGCTGACCAGATAAGCGACCGGGTAATTGCTGAAGACGATGCCGCCGGGGCCGTCAACGCCGGCCAGCATACCGATCGCCAGGAAGATCACCAGGATCGGAATGCCGAGCCGGGAAGAAAATGAGCTGAGCAGAATGCTTGCCCCCACCAGCACGGCACCGATGACGAACAAGCTGTTAATGGTGCTGGCATCCAAAATATCGTTCTCCTGAGGCTGGGGGATAGGGGGCACTGCGCGTGTTTCGATGATAACGTGTTTAGTGGGTAAAACGCCAAGGCTGATTGCGAAAACAATCGATCAATTATTACCCTTTGGTGCGATTAAACTAAGAAAGTGAGGGGAAGAGGTGAAATTCTGCCTTTTATCCAACATTATCAGGCTACTGTATTTCGGTTTTGGCAACAATGCCGGGTTTGCTCGGCGGGAAAAACCATTAAGCCCGCGCAGGCAGGCTTAATGGTTTGCAGGCGCGGTAGGGTTAATGGTCGAGCGATTCCAGCGAGCGTTTGATCAGCTCGGTGGCCAGTTTGCGTTCCGCTTCGGAAATGCCGTCGAGATTGAAGTTGGAGAGCTCAGCGACCAAAACGCTGCGTTCTTTACCGCTGATCGAAGCATCCAGCGCGGATAGCAACCTGCTGAGGATCTTCAGCAGGGTGGCGTTTTCCGCTACGGCTTCCTGAGCCTGTGTATTTTTATCGGTCATTCAAAATCCTCTCTGTCGTGACGGAAGGGAGAGACAGGTAACGCCATCGAATCAATCAAGCGATCGCGCAGCCCTTCGGGGGTTGAGCCCAATCACTACCGTAAGGCAGGGATCCGGATTTCTACTTATGCATTGCAGTTATAACGGCCAGGTTATCTATGCCGCCGTATCACTTTGCCTTAACGGACGACGTCAAGCTGAACAATGTGTGCTCTGTGTGACATGGGGAAGAAGACGCAACCGGCAGGTTGCGCCATCAAGTATAGTGTCAGGAACAGCGGGCAGGGGCGGCGGAACCGCCCTCAGGAGATTTTTTCTTTTTGCAGACGGCTATTGAAGCGAGGACGCTCCAACAGAAAATTGAGATGCAGGCGCTGTATCAGCAGATAAGCGATAATGGGCGCGCTCAAGCCAACCAGTGTGCCGAGGATCGCATGCGCCGGCCAATTGCTGACGTGCAGAAACTTGGTCAGTATGATGCGTAAACCGCTGGTGGCGAGGATATGCATCAAATAGATCACCATGCTCAATTCACCGAGTCGGCGCAGCCAGGAAAGCTTCGTTTTAGCCAACATAACCGATAGGGTGACGATGAAGAAGATGGCTTCAACCGCCAGTATCAGGGAGAAACTTCCTGCATCGGTATACAGCAAGCCGGAATAGCCGTGGAATCCCCATTGCAGCGCGATAAACGCGAACAGGGAAGCCAACAGCGAGCCAAAGCCCAGATTGGCGATGTGAGAAGCGTAACGAACGGCCAAAGCGCCAAGCAGGAAGAAGATCAAGAACCGGGTGATGTAATCGAAATGGAAGGCTTTGGTGAGGTTATCTTGGTAGAGATACAGCCCCATGCTGATGACGATCAACACCGGCAGAAGATAACGGTATGCATCTTTGCTATACAGTAAAGTTGCTAACACAAAGACCATAAACAAGGCATACAAGAACCAAAACTGCGCGCGAGGATGCGTAAACAGCGCCAGGACATCGCCGAGGCTCGAAGGATTATTGGTGTAACGTGACAATAAGACTTCCACCAAGCCTTGCAGCAGCGACCAGATCACATAGGGGTAGACGATGGTATCGATCTTGCTGATGACGAAGCGAGTTTTGCCCTTTCTCTCCAGCGACTGCGTAAAAAACAAACCTGAAAGGAAGAAAAACAGCGGCATATGGAAGCTGTAGATAACGCTGTCTGTCAGTTGATAGAACGAGCCGGGAAGTTGAATGCCTGCGCTGTATAGACCGCGGTTGACGTGGCCGAAAACCACGAGAATGATGCCGATCCCTTTTGCATAATCGACCCATGCTTCTCTCATATGTGTACCTTGCCCAGAAAGTAACGTAACTAATTTATAAGTATCAATAGTGAGCGTAACAGGCAGTTGCCGTTTTGCAATGCGTCCCAGGGATTAGGATTAATATTAGGAAAATGCTCAGGGTGCTGCCGATGCCGCAGCGGTAATGGAAGGGAGCATAACATTGATGCGGTTAATTTCTGGGCGATAATTCATCACCCAGAAATGGCGTAAGACCTTATTGCGGCTTGCCGGAGAACAGGAAGCGCAGCACCGGGATGCGTTTGTGCAGCTCATATAAAGCGAAGGCCAGCGAGAACACAAACAGCAGGCCCAGCAAGAACCCCAACAGGTTGTTGCCGATATAAGGCGTCACGAAAGCGCCATATATCAGGGTCAACGGATGGTGCACCAGATATATAAACAGCGAGGCGTTGACCAGATAGGTGATGCGCGGCGAGTGATAATTCAGCAGGTTATGCCCGAAAGAGAACACCACATTGGTCATCAGGATCCCCATTAGGGTTTTGATCACCACTTCCAGCTCGAACATATAGCTGCTGTGCGCCAACAGTTTCTGGTTCAGCATATATGCGATAAACAGCAGCAGCGAGCCGAGCAGCGCCAGCGGCGAACGGCGCAGAAAAATCTCTTTAAGCCACACATACTTAAACGCATAGGCGCCGAGGATGAAGAACGGCAGGTAGAACATCGTCTCCATCACCACGAAATTGAACAGGCCATTGGATAATAGCTGCGGTGCGAAAATTAAAATAATACGGTGCGCGGCCGAATAGCATACCGCATAAATAAAGAAACACAGTGAGATGTTTCCTAATCCACGCATTCTGTTTATTAACGCTGGAATAGACCCGTGGGTTTGACGCTTGATTTTGCGGAACAGATAAAAGCAGGCGAAGGTTAACAATGACAGGGTCAATAAGAACCACAGATGAGACACCAATTCCCAAACTGTTACATTTATTTTCTGATAGAGAGAAAACTCGTCCCAGCCGTTTAATTTATCGGTGAAATATTTCAGCATGAAAAATTGCGGCACCGTAATTAGCGGGATGGAGCTCAACAGCGGGATCGCCACCCGCTCCAGCCTGACCTTCAGCCATTGGTGGCGCTCGTAACGCTCGTAGAGCATGTAGGAGAAGTAGCCGGAAATTACGAAGAACACCTGCATGCGGAAGGCGTGGATGAAGTCGTTCAGCACCGTAAGCGAGAAGGAGGGCGACGCGCTGTTCACCGCCCAGGCGTGGCTGGAATAAATCAGGGAAAGGTGAAACGGAATGCCGAGCAGCATCAAATAGGCTCGGATCGAATCGAGGAAAAACTCGCGCTGTTTGCTGCCTTTAGTCATAGATTACCGCTGGTGATTTAATCGGGTGCTCATTAACACGCTTAATAAGTCGTCAAACGTTAAATTGTTATCCGGAACCCTACTATAGCCCCTCGCATTTTTCCATAGCGTCTTGTTGCGCGGCTTGCTACGCTGGTGCTCCATCAGCTGCTTAAACAATGAGCCGTAAACATGAACCATCCATTTATCATGTTGTCGGAAAGCTGAGTAATCCATTAATATGGATTTAAATGATTTGAGCACACGAATAGGGGGGGATGTGCTAGTTAATATATTATCCGGACAACCACGCGCCGCGAGCGTTCGTTGGTTAGGTGCTACCGTATTGTTCACGCTGTTCAGTTCGCCGGCATGGGCCTTTTCTATTGATGATGTGGCCAAGCAGGCGCAGGATCTGGCTGCGAAAGGTTTCGAAGCCCCGAAGAGCAACCTTCCTTCTCAGTTCCGCGAGATGAAGTTCGCAGACTATCAGCAGATTCAGTTCAATCACGATAAAGCCTATTGGAGCAAGCTGAAAACCCCTTTCAAGCTTGAGTTTTATCATCAGGGGATGTATTTCGATACGCCGGTGAAAATCAACGAAGTCACCTCTACCAGCGTAAAACAGATCAAGTACAGCCCGGATTACTTTAACTTCGGCTCGGTCAAACACGATCCTGAATCGGTGAAGAACCTCGGCTTTGCCGGCTTCAAGGTGCTCTACCCGATCAACAGCGCCGACAAAAACGATGAGATTATGAGCCTGCTGGGCGCGAGCTATTTCCGCGTGGTGGGTAAAGGGCAGGTTTACGGGCTTTCCGCTCGTGGCCTGGCTATCGATACCGCTTTGCCTTCCGGCGAAGAGTTCCCGCGTTTCCGCGAATTCTGGGTTGAGCGTCCGAAGCAGGGCGACAAACACCTGGTGATCTACGCGCTGCTGGATTCCCCGCGCGCCACCGGCGCTTACCGTTTCACGGTGATCCCGGGCCGTGACACCACCGTGGACGTCGAGTCTAAAGTGTTCCTGCGCGACAAGGTGGGCAAATTGGGCCTGGCGCCGCTGACCAGCATGTTCCTGTTCGGGCCGAACCAGCCGTCGCCGACGCTGAACTACCGCCCGGCGCTGCACGATTCCAACGGTCTGTCTATCCATGCCGGCAACGGCGAGTGGATCTGGCGTCCGCTGAACAATCCTAAACACCTGTCCGTCAGCACCTATACCGTTGAGAATCCGAAAGGCTTCGGTCTGCTGCAGCGCGGTCGCAACTTCAAAGAGTACGAAGATCTGGACGATCGTTACGATCTGCGCCCGAGCGCCTGGATCGAACCGAAAGGCGACTGGGGCAAAGGCAAGGTCGAGCTGGTGGAGATCCCAACGGCGGATGAAACCAACGACAACATCGTCGCGTTCTGGACGCCGGATACCTTGCCGGAAGCTAAAAAACCGCTGACGCTGAGCTACCGTCTGAACTTCACCCGCGATGAAGACAAACTGCATTCGCAAGACATCGCCTATGTGGCGCGGACCATGCGTTCTACCGGTGACGTGAAGCAGTCCAACCTGATCCGCGAGCCTGACGGCAGCGTCGCCTTCCTGGTCGATTTCGTCGGCCCGGTGCTGAAAGCGCTGGACGCCAATACGCCGGTCGCTTCTCAGATCAGCATCGGCGACAACGGTGAAATGGTAGAAAACAACGTCCGCTATAACCCAGTGACCAAAGGCTGGCGCCTGACGGTGCGTCTGAAAGTGAAAGACGACAAGAAGCCGGTAGAAATGCGCGCGGCGCTGGTCAATGGCGATAAGACACTGTCGGAAACCTGGAGCTATCAGCTACCTGCCAATGAATAAGCCTACTCAACCCGCCCAGGATTATCTTGCGGCGCTGCCTCTGACCGCCGAGCGGTCGGAGGCGCTTACCCCTAAAACGGCGGATGACGCTCAGGCTCTGGAGGCGCTCCATCGGCAGATGGGCGCCGCCGACGCCAACGTCAATAGCCTGTCGGCGGATGACGTGGCGCTGGCCTCGGTCAAACCGCGTATCGAAAGCGCCTGGCCGGATGCGGTCAGCGATGACGACTTCGATACCGACGCCGAAGGGCGCGCCATTCTGAAGGCGACGCCGCCGATCAAACGCACCACCATGTTCCCGGAAGCCTGGCGCACCAACCCGGTGGCGCGCTTCTGGGATTCTCTGCTGGGGCGGTCGCCGCACAATCGGCACGCCACCAAAGAGGAGGCCGAGGCCGAGAACCGCTGGCGTACCGTTGGCTCCATGCGCCGCTATGTGCTGCTGGTGCTGATGCTGGTGCAAACCGGCATCGCCACCTGGTATATGAAAACCATCTTGCCTTACCAGGGCTGGGCGCTGATCGATCCTATCGCCATGCTGGATCAGGATCTGATGCAGTCGGTGCTGCAGCTGCTGCCGTATGTGCTGCAAACCGGCATTCTGATCCTGTTCGCCGTGCTGTTCTGCTGGGTCTCGGCCGGTTTCTGGACCGCGCTGATGGGCTTCCTGCAGCTGCTGATCGGCAAGGACAAATACAGCATTTCCTCCACCATCAAGGGCGATGAGCCGATCAACCCGGCGCACCGCACCGCGCTGATCATGCCGATCTGCAACGAAGACGTCGAACGCGTGTTCGCCGGCCTGCGCGCGACCTATGAGTCCGTCGCCGCGACCGGTCAGCTGGAACACTTCGATATCTACGTGTTGAGCGACAGCTACGATCCGGACATCTGCGTGGCGGAGCAAAAGGCGTGGATGGAGCTGTGCCGCGATGTCGACGGCCACGGCCGCATCTTCTATCGCCGTCGCCGCCGCCGCGTCAAACGCAAGAGCGGCAACATCGACGACTTCTGCCGTCGCTGGGGCGGTGAGTACAGCTACATGGTGATCCTGGATGCCGACAGCGTGATGAGCGGCGAATGCCTCACCGGGCTGGTGCGCCTGATGGAAGCCAACCCGAACGCCGGCATCATTCAGTCCGCGCCGAAGGCGTCCGGCATGGATACCCTGTACGCGCGCGTGCAGCAGTTCGCTACCCGCGTTTACGGGCCGCTGTTTACCGCCGGTCTGCATTTCTGGCAGCTGGGCGAGTCGCACTACTGGGGCCATAACGCCATCATCCGCGTGAAGCCGTTTATCGAGCACTGTGCGCTGGCGCCGCTGCCGGGCGAGGGCTCCTTCGCCGGTTCTATCTTGTCGCACGACTTTGTTGAAGCGGCGCTGATGCGCCGCGCCGGCTGGGGTGTGTGGATCGCTTACGATCTGCCGGGCAGTTACGAAGAGCTGCCGCCGAACCTGCTGGACGAGCTGAAACGCGACCGTCGCTGGTGCCACGGCAACCTGATGAACTTCCGCCTGTTCCTGGTGAAGGGCATGCACCCGGTGCACCGTGCGGTGTTCCTCACCGGCGTGATGTCCTACCTGTCGGCGCCGCTGTGGTTCATGTTCCTGGCGCTCTCCACCGCATTGCAGGTGGTGCATACCCTGATGGAGCCGCAATACTTCCTGCAGCCGCGGCAGCTGTTCCCGGTCTGGCCGCAGTGGCGGCCGGAGCTGGCGATAGCGCTGTTCTCCACCACGCTGGTGCTGCTGTTCCTGCCGAAGCTGCTCAGCATCGTGCTGATCTGGGCCAAGGGCGCGAAAGAGTACGGCGGCGCGTTCCGTTTGTTCATTTCGATGCTGATGGAAATGCTGTTCTCGGTGCTGTTGGCGCCGGTGCGCATGCTGTTCCATACCGTGTTCGTGGTGAGCGCCTTCCTCGGTTGGGAAGTGGTGTGGAATTCGCCGCAGCGTGACGACGACGACACGCCGTGGGGCGAAGCGTTCCGCCGCCATGGCTCGCAGATGTTGCTGGGCCTGGTGTGGGCCGGCGGCATGGCGTGGCTGGATCTGCGCTTCCTGTGGTGGCTGTCGCCAATCGTGTTCTCGCTGATCCTGTCGCCGTTCGTGTCGGTGCTGTCGAGCCGCGCGACGCTGGGGATGAAAAGCAAACGCGCCAAGCTGTTCCTGATCCCGGAAGAGTACAATCCACCGCGTGAGCTGCTGGCGACGGAAGAGTACCTGCATCTCAACCGCAACCGCGCGTTGACCAACGGCTTTATGCACGCGGTGGTCAACCCGTCCTTCAACGCGTTGGCGACGGCGCTGGCGACGGCGCGTCACCACCTGCGCGCGACGCTCGATCGCAATCGCGAGGAGCGGGTAAACGAAGCGCTGCAGCTGGGGCCGGAGAAGCTGGTGAAGGGCAAGCGCCTGGAACTGCTGAGCGATCCGGTCACGCTGGCTCGTCTGCACCAGCGCGTCTGGCTGCTGCCGGAAGGCGCCGCCTGGCGTGAACACTACCAGCAGTTGCCGCACAACCCGCTGGCGCACCCAACGGGCCGGCGTTAATCGCTTAACGGCAACGCTTAGACGGGGAATGCGCACGGCGCGTTCCCCGTTTTTTTTATCTTTTTCCTGAGCGCGCCGGTGCCGGTGAAAAAAGGGAACTGTGATAGACTGCGGCCGATGCGTTGTTCACTCGCGAAACAACCCCTTTCTCAGAGTCAATGTCGTGAAGCTCTCTTCCTACTTTCGCCTGGCCTGCGTGACGGCCGGCGTGATGGCCCTAACCGGCTGCGGCAGCATCATCAGCCGCACCGTGCCCGGCGCCGGGCACGGTCATCAGTATTATCCCGGCGTGCAGTGGGATCTGCGCGATACGCCCTGGCGCTACGTCACGGTGATAGACGTGCCGCTGTCGATGGTGGTGGACACCTTTATGCTGCCGTTCGATGCGCAGCATGGCCCCTACGAGTAACTTCGTTCAGCGGGTGGCGAACACCACCAGCTGATAGCCTTTCTGCCCGCAATGGAAAGGCGCCAGCACCGTCATCCCCAGCCCTTGCACGTGAGCGGCCAACGAATGCGGATTGTCGTCGTCGATAAACAGTGCGCCCGCGTCGTAATCATGGCGGGTGTGCGCTTTGACTGCGGCGTAGAGGCGCTTTAATACGCCTTTGCCGCGCCAGGCCATGCCGAGGCAGACCGGGCCGTAGAGAAATACCCGCTGCTCACGCAGCGGCCGTCCGGCGAATGAGTGCGTGGCGAGCGTCGCCAGCATCGCATCCACCACCGGCGGCCGCGGCTGCGCGTCAGCGGGCATCAGGCAAACGAACCCCGCCAGTTGGCCTTCCTGTTCCGCCACCCATATGCCGATGCCGCGGTTGATCGCCGTCAGCTGCGCCTCATTCATGCGCGATACGATAAATCCCTGCCGTTTTTGGCGCTCATCGAGCGCTTCCGGCACGTTTTCCGCCTGCAGCTGCAAAATGGCGGGGTAGTCGGTGGGGCGGGCCTGGCGAATGTTCATGCTGCCTCCTTGGCGTTCAAAGCGTCGTGCGGGTTAACGTTCATCCCACTCATCGGCGGCGGCCTGGCCTTCTTCGGTATCCAGCGGCGGCTCGAGCTGGAAGTCGCCTTCCTCCCATTCGTACAGGGTGTTTTCGTCTATCCACTCGGCGGTGATTTCCACCTCGTCGTAGTCACCGTCGAAGATCGCCTGCGCCGCCGCACCGCTGCGCAGCGTCAGGCATTCCACCGCCTCGCCTTCTTCTTCGAAGAACTCCGCCTGCCACATCGTGTCGCCATCCTGCATCACGTACTTTTGCAGATTGAACTGCTGTGGCACCGGCGGTTCGTCACCGCCGCCGCCTTCGGCGGTGTCGAGAAACTCTTCGCGTGCGGCCTCGATGGCTTCTTCCAGGGTTGCATACAGGCTCATGTTCGCCTCCGTTGACAATGAGAGTAAAGCGTCCGGCGTGCTGCCGGCGCGGTGGGGGAAAACGTCAAAACTAATTGTTGTCTCACTGGCGCAGGATGCAAATTTTTTTGTTGTCCGCTCTGCGACGATGGTTGTCCGCAAAGCGGGAGAAGCAGGCGCGGAGGCGGGAAATAATGACGGTATCGTTCACTCAGGCATTTTCACGCCAGCCTGTGGCTTTGTGTGCGAATACTCTATAAAATAATATTATATAATTTTATATATTGATGGAGGGGCAATGGATATTGACGCGATGCGCAAGGCGGCGGCGCAGGCCGGCGCGATGCTGCGCACCCTGGGCAACGAAGATCGGCTGCTGCTGCTGTGCCGGCTCAGTCAGGGCGAGATGGCGGTGAGCGAGCTGGCGCAGGCGCTGGATATCCGCCAGCCGACGCTGTCCCAGCAGCTAGGCGTGCTGCGGGAGGAAGGGTTGGTCTCCACCCGGCGCGCCGGCAAGCAGATTTACTATGCGGTGGCCGATGCCAAAGCGCTGGCGCTGCTCCATACCCTGTATCAGCTTTATTGCCCACAACCGGAGAACCGCGATGACTATTGACTGGCAGCACTTCACGCCTTATTCCGCGCTGGCGGGCGGGGCCATTATCGGCGGCGCGGTGGCGCTGCTGCTGCTGTTCAACGGCCGGATCGCCGGCATCAGCGGCATTACCGGCGGTGTATTGAGTGCCGGTGGCCAGGAGCGCGGCTGGCGCGTCGCATTTATTGGCGGGTTGCTGCTCTCTCCCTGGCTGTATGCTGCCGCTGCGGCTTTGCCGTCCGGTGAGATCGCGATCGGCAACGGCGGGCTGGCGGCCGCAGGGCTGTTGGTGGGATTGGGCACGCGATTGGGCAGCGGTTGCACCAGCGGGCACGGCGTGTGCGGCGTCGCACGGTTAGCGCCGCGTTCGCTGGCCGCCACGGCGGTGTTTATGCTGTTGGGCTTTATGACCGTGTGGTTGATGCGCCACCTGGCGGGAGGTTGAGAATGCTTAAAACGCTGTTGGCGCTGCTGAGCGGCGTCATTTTCGGCCTGGGGTTGATCGTCGCCGGCATGGCCAATCCGGCTAAAGTATTGGCGTTTCTCGACGTTACCGGCACGTGGGATCCCTCGCTGGCGTTGGTGATGGCTGGAGCGATCGCGGTGGCGGCGCCGGCCTTCCTGTGGGCGAGGCGACGAGAGCGTAGCCTGTTGGGGGAAACGCTGCAGATCCCGGCCGCCGGGCGTCTGGATCGTCGTTTGCTGGCGGGCAGCGCGCTGTTCGGCATCGGCTGGGGCATCGCGGGTATTTGCCCCGGCCCAGCCTGGGTGTTGGCCGGGGCGGAGATAAGCCGGGTATGGCCGTTCCTGCTGGCGATGCTGGCGGGCATGGCGCTGTATGACGTTATCATGAGGAGGAAGAGTACATGTCGATAGCCAAAGCGGTGTTGCGCATCGCGCGCCCGACCGATCGGTTGCAAGAGATTGCGACGCTGTATTGCCGCGGGCTGGGTTTCGAAAAGCTGGGCGAGTTTGTCGATCATCAGGGGTTCGACGGCATAATGATCGGGCATCCGCAGCATGCCTACCATCTGGAGTTCACGCAGCATCGCGGGGTGCGGGTTGGACAGGCGCCGACGCAGGATCATCTGCTGGTATTTTATCTGCCGGATGAGAACGCATGGCGGGCCGCGTGTGAGCGGATGCGGGCGGCGGGGTTCTTAGCGGTCGCCGCCTATAATCCTTATTGGGATCGGGCGGGGCAAACCTTTGAAGATCCTGATGGCTACCGGGTGGTATTGCAACATCAGGCCTGGCAAGCATAAAAAAAACCGGCGCATCGAGCGCCGGTTTGCGAGATAAAACGGGCTATCCGTCAGGCGTTAGTCGCCGGTTTTTGCGCGTTCTTGGACTGGGTATTTTCCAGCATGCGGCGAATCGGCACGATCAGCACGATAAGTACGGCAGCGCAGATCAGCAACGCGACGGAGCAGCGGGCGAACAGATTCGGCAGCATATCCAGTTGGTCGGCCTTGACGTGACCGCCGATCAGACCGGCCGCCAGGTTGCCCAACGCGCTGGCGCAGAACCACAGCCCCATCATCTGACCGCGCATTCTCTCCGGCGCCAGCAGCGTCATGGTGGCCAGCCCGATCGGGCTCAGGCACAGTTCACCCAGCGTCAGCATCAGAATGCTGCCCACCAGCCACATCGGCGATACGCCGGCGCCGCCGTTGCTCAGCACATTCTGCGCGGCCAGCATCATCAGGCCAAAACCGCCGGCGGCGCACAGGATGCCGATCACGAACTTGGTGATGCTGCTCGGACGCACGTTATTGCGCGCCAGCGCAGGCCAGGCCCAGCTGAAGACCGGCGCCAGCAGGATGATGAACAGGGCGTTGATCGACTGGAACCATACCGCCGGGATCTCGAAGTCGCCGATCATGCGATTGGTATAATCGTTGGCGAACAGGTTAAACGAGGTCGGTTTCTGTTCAAACGCTGACCAGAAGAAGGCGGCGGAGATCAGCAGGATGAAGCACACCAGCAGGCGTGCGCGCTCTTTGCGGCTCAGGCCGGCAAAGGCGAACAGATAGATGAAGTACAACGTGACCGACGCGGCGATCACGTACACCAGCACGCTGGCCACCTCGACCGGATTGATGACGATAGTGCCTTGGGCGATCAGCACGATGACCGCTACCAGGATGGCCGTCAACGCCAGCAACCAGGTGCCGACGCCTTTTTTCTTCGCGACCGGGCTGTTCCAGGTGGAGTCCAGGCCCACTTCGCGGTCATAGCGTTTCATCGCCGGGACGGCGAATACCCGGAAGATCACCAGCGCCACCAGCATCCCGATACCGCCGATGCCGAAGCCCCAGTGCCAGCCGTGTGACTTGATCAGCCAGCCGGAGATCAGCGGGGCGATGAACGAACCGATGTTGATGCCCATGTAGAACAGCGAGAAACCGCCGTCGCGACGCGCATCGCCTTTCTTGTACAGCGTGCCGACCATCACCGAGATACAGGTCTTGAACAGGCCGGAACCGAGCACGATGAACATCAGACCGATGAAGAACAGGTTGGTGCCCATCACTGCGGACAGCGCGATCGACAGGTGGCCGAGCGCGATCAGAATCGAACCGTACCAGACGGCCTTGCGTTGGCCGAGCCAGTTGTCCGCCAGCCAGCCGCCGGGCAGCGCCGCCAGGTACATGCTGCCGGCGAAGATGCCGACGATCGCCGACGCGTTCTCGCGCGCCAGGCCCAGGCCGCCGTCGTACACCGTGGCGGCCATAAACAGGATCAGCAGCGGACGAATGCCGTAGAACGAGAAGCGCTCCCACATTTCGGTGAAGAACAGAGAACCCAGCGGATAGGGATGGCCGAAGAAGGTCCGGCTTTCTGACTCATTGACAGAGGATTGCATAACGATTTCCCAATAAAAGGCGCTGCAAGGCTGCAGCCCGTACTGTGGTATGTATGTGTATTTAATGAAGGCGATCCGCCCAATGCGGATTACCCGACAAAACCGCGGCTGCAACGCTGATAAACCGTGGAAAGCGTGCTGACCTTTTCTTCACTTGGCCGATGGTTCACATCTGGCGTGATATTATTTAACCATTTGATAACTGGTCGTTGGTTTTGTCTAGTACCTGTATCCCATTTTTTAGACGAAAAGTCGACAAGCATCTCCTTTTCTGGTTTTTCTGTTGGTTGTGACAGGAATATGATTGACAGCGGGTTTTATGCGCTGAAAGTTAATTATTTGTTGATAAACAAGATGTTGTATTAATAATGTTCTGGGTGAGGCGAAAATTCACCGGCGGCGAGAAAGCATTATTAAAAATAGGGGAAACGCGCCGTTGATCCGGCCAACGGCGGAAACTGGCGATAAATGCAGCTATTGCTCTTCCTGCAGCGTATCTTCCCGCATATAGCCCGGCCGTCGTCGCAGACACCACCAGGAATAGCCGGCGTTGAACAGCACCACCAGCGCGGTGACGCCGAAGACTGCGCGAAAACCGTAACCGGCGGAGACAGCGGCACCGAGCAGCGGGCCGCTAACGTTGCCGACGTCGCGGAACGACTGGTTATAGCTGAAAATACGGCCGGCCACCTGATTGGTGCAGTTATAAATCAACAGCGTCTGTACCGCCGGCAGCAACGCGCCGTCGGCCGCCCCCAGCAGAAAACGCAGCACCCCGAGTTGCCACGGCGTTTGCACGAACGCCATCGGGATCAGCAGCAGCACCGAGACGATCAGCATGAACACCAGTATGCGTTCCGGGCCGATGCGATCGCCCAGCTTGCCCAACCGCGGGGCGCTCATCAATGCCGCGACGCCGGGCACCGAGGCGATCAGCCCGCTGATAAACGCCAGATTGTGGGTGACGCCGGCCAAATCGCGCACATACAGCGTCAGGATCGGCGCGATCGAGCCGGTGGCGATCTGGATGATCATGGTGGTGACGAACAGGCTGAGCACCAGCTTCGGATTTTTCAGCGAAGCGAACACCTGTTTTACGTGCAACATGTCGCGCTTTTGTACCGGGGTGAATTGTTCTTTGACATACAGCAGCGTCAGCACGAAGCAGACGAACAGCACCGCGGCGGTGATATAAAACACCGGGCGCAGGCCGTATAAATCGGCCAGCAGCCCCCCGATCAGCGGGCCGACCAGCGCACCGCCGACGCCGCCGGTGGACAGGGTACCGAGCGCCCAGCCGCTGCGGTTGCGCGGCACCTGGGTGGCGATCAGCGCGTTGGCGTTGGGAATGAATCCGCCGAGCAGCCCCAGCACCGCACGCAGCGCGAGAAACTGCCAGACCGTTTGCGCCATGCCCATCAGCGCCATGACGATCGCCATACCGAGCGCCGAACGCAGCAGCATCAGTTTGCGGCCGCGTCGATCGGCCAGGGCGCCCCAGAACGGGGCGGCGATAGCGGAAAACAGAAAGGTGATGCTGAACAGCAGACCGGACCACATGTTGAGCGCCTGATGGCCGGTAACGCCCAGCGTCTCTACGTACAGCGGCAGAAACGGCATCACCAGGCTGAAGGCGGCGCCGGTGAGAAAACATCCCAGCCAGGCGACGAAAAGATTGCGTTTCCAGTTAACGGGTTCTGCTGCCGAAGCCATAAATGTCCACTGCCGAAAGGTGACGCGTTTTGCCGGTGGCGAGCTGATGGGCAAAACGTGAAAGTTAGCGTGGTAAGTATGCGCCGCAGGCGCGGCGACGGCAAACGAGGGGGCGCAGATAGGGCGAAAAATGAAATAAAGTTTTAAAAATAGAGTTTAAACCGTATTCCGCGCTTGGCGCGCGGAATTTACAGCGTTTTATAGTCCGGCCAGCGCCTCGAAACCGGCGGCGGTGGTGGTGGCGCTAAAGTCGGTGACCTCGTAGTGGGCCACGGCGTTGAACGGATCTTCGGCCAGGATGGCGTCCAGCCGAGCACGCTCAATGCCTTTGGCCAGGATCACGCCGCCGGTGCGGGGATTCTTGCGGCCGGAGGCGACGAAGGTGCCGTCCTGAAAATATTTCTTAAGCCAGGCGATGTGCCCGTCAAGGTGGCTGTCGACGTCGGCGATTGGGCGATGGTAGGTCAGGCTGACAATGTACATGGCGGCTCCAAGGGTGGCGGCAAAAGCATTACCATCCCACCCTCGCCGGCGATTCTCAAGGGGCGCGCAATAAAAAACCCGCCGGCGGCGGGTTTGCGTGATCAGTACAGCGAAGGCTCGCCTTCTGGGCGGGTCTTGAAGCGGCGGTGCAGCCACATGTATTGGTCCGGCGCCATCAGGATCTCTTTTTCCACCACTTTATTCATAAAGGCGGCGGCGTCGAGTTCGTTGTCCAGCGGGAAGTTTTCCACCGCCGGCTGCATGATCAGCTCATAGCCTTTGCCGTCCGGCAGGCGACGCGGGGTGAACGGAATGATCGCCGGTTTGCCCATCCGCACCAGCACGTAGCTGCCGGTGGTGGTGGCGGCTTTATCCACCGCGAACAGCGGCACGAAAACGCTGCTGCGCGGGCCGTAGTCGTGATCCGGCGCATACCAGATGATATCGCCCTGTTTCAGGGCGCGGATCATGCCTTTGACGTCTTTACGATCCAGCATCGATTTGTTGGAACGCATCCGGCCCCAGGTTTGCAGCCAGTCCATCAGCTTGTTGTCGTGCGGGCGGTAAACGCCGATGCCCGGATTGTGAATACCGAAGATGCGCGCGCCCAACTCCAGCGTCAAAAAGTGCAGGCCAATCAGCAACACGCCCTGATGGTTGTCGCGCGCTTTTTGAATGTGCTCCAGGCCGCTGACCTTGAACCAGCGCTCGATGCGCCAGTTCGGCCAGAACCACGCCATGCCGGTTTCAAACAACCCCATGCCGACCGATTCGAAATTCTTTACCACCAGCGCATCGCGTTCAGCCTGCGGCATGTCGGGAAAACAGAGTTCGAGGTTACGTTGGGCGATAACGACGCGCCGCTTGAGAAAGCGCATGGAAAATCGCCCGATCGAGGTGCCGAGCCAGTAGATGACGGGATAAGGCAGCAACACCAGCAGATACAGCAAGCCGATGCCTACCCAGGTCAGCCAGTAGCGCGGGTGCAATAAGGAGCGATTGAAAGTAGGGACTTGAGTCATTGGTTCTCTGTTTTAATACGGTTGTTTAAGTGTAATGACAGAGTCATAGCATGGTCTGACGGCCGGGTGGGCTCGGTCGCTAGGTTCGTTTCTGCCGATTGTTTGCGACTATTGTGGCATTTTTCTGGCGATCCGGGAAAACACAACGCATTAAAATCCCTTTTTGGGCGTTAAATATGCATCGAGCGCCGAATTTTTCCACAATATTTCCTGCCAAGAGCCCATGGCGATATCATTATCAGGAAGGTAAATTACGGTGGCATCCGGGATGAGCGCGCGATGCAGGTATGCGCACGCGAGCGCCAGGGCTGCGCGGCGGCGGTTTTTCGGGTATGATGTGCGCCGCGCGCGGGCCGGCTGGCTGCGCGCGGTAACTCAGTCACCTCCCGAAAGACAGGAAAGTACACCATGCCAGTGTTACATAACCGAATTTCTAATGAGGAACTGAAGGCGCGCATGCTGGCGGAAACCGAGCCGCGCACCACAGTTTCTTTTTACAAATACTTCTCCATCGACGATCCCAAGGCGTTTCGCGACAGCCTGTACGTTCAGTTCGAAAAACTGAAGGTGTTCGGCCGCATCTACGTGGCGAAAGAGGGCATCAACGCGCAGATCAGCGTGCCGCAGCATAACTTCGACGTGTTCAAAGCCGCGCTATTTGCCTCGCACCCGGCGTTGGATCAGGTCCGCCTGAATATCGCGCTGGAAGACGACGGCAAATCCTTCTGGGTGCTGCGCCTCAAGGTGCGCGAGCGCATCGTGGCTGACGGCATCGATGACGAGAGCTTCGATCCGAGCAACGTCGGTGAGTATCTGCAGGCCGATCGCGTCAATCAGATGATCGACGATCCGAATACGGTATTCGTCGATATGCGCAACCACTATGAGTACGAAGTCGGTCATTTCGAAAACGCCATCGAGGTGCCGTCGGATACCTTCCGCGATCAGCTGCCGATGGCGGTGGAGATGTTGCAGGACAGCAAAGACAAGAATATCGTCATGTACTGCACCGGCGGCATTCGCTGTGAAAAAGCCAGCGCCTATATGCTGCACAACGGCTTTAAAAATATCTACCACGTGGAAGGCGGGATTATCGAGTACACCCGCAAAGCGAAAGAACAGGGGTTGCCGCTGAAGTTTATCGGCAAAAACTTCGTGTTCGATGAGCGTATGGGGGAGCGCATCTCCGACGATGTGATCGCCAACTGCCACCAGTGCGGCGCGCCGTGCGATACCCATACCAACTGCAAGAACGACGGCTGCCATCTGCTGTTCATTCAGTGCCCGAGCTGCGCCGCCAAGTTTGAAGGATGCTGCAGTGAGATTTGCCGCGAAGAGCTGAAGCTGCCGCGCGAAGAGCAGCGCGCGCGCCGTGCCGGCCGCGAAAACGGCGTCAAGATTTTCAATAAATCGAAAGGATTGTTGCAGACCACGATGCACATTCCGGCACCGGAAGAAGAAGGCCCAGCCCGCTGAGCCTGAGGAACCGACAAGCCCGGCCGCCAAGCCGGGCTTTTTTTTATTTCTCGCGCACGCCTTCTACGGAGATGATCAGCTCAACGTCTTGCGACGCCGGGCCCAGATCGGTGGTGATGCCGAAATCTTTCAGCTTGATCTTGCCGTTGGCTTCAAAGCCGGCGCGGTAGCCGCCCCACGGATCGTTGCCCTGGCCAATCAGTTTGGCATCGAGCGTAACCGGTTTGGTGACGCCGTTCAGCGTCAGGTTGCCGACCACCGCGTAACCGTCGCCGCTTTTCTTCACTTCGGTGGATTCAAACTTGGCTTGCTTGTTCTTCTCCACGTTGAGGAACTCTGCGCTGCGCAGGTGCTTGTCGCGCTCGGCGTGGTTGGTGTCGACGCTGGCGGTATTGATGGTCACGTTGACCTTGTCCTTGGACGGATCTTTCTCGTCGAAGGTGAAGCCGCCGTCGAAGTCTTTAAAGCTGCCGTACAGCCAGCTGTAGCCCAGGTGCTGGATGCGGAATTCGATAAAGGCGTGTTGGCCTTGTTTATCGATCTTGTAGTCTGCCGCCAGTGCGGAACCGGCGCTCAGCAGCAGGGCGCCTGCGGTCAGGCCCAATACGGTCTTTTTCAACATAGCAATCTCCATAAATCCAAAGGTTAATCGGCGCTGCTACCCAGCATCCGTTTCAAAGTGACATCACGATCGATAAAGTGATGTTTAAGCGCGGCCAGCCCGTGCAGTACCGAGAGCACTACCACGGCCCAGGCCAGGTAAAGGTGTATGGTGCCGGCGGTGTCGGCCTGTTCCGCCATGCCGGTCACGGTGGCGGGCACGTTGAACCAGCCGAACACGCTGATCGGTTGGCCGTCTGCGGTAGAGATCAGATAACCGCTGATCAGAATGCCGAACAACACGGCGTACAGCGCCAGATGCGCGAGGATGGCGCTGACGCGAGTGAAACGGCCATAGCTGGCCAGCGGTTTGGGCGGCGGTGAGACAAAGCGCCAGACCACGCGGATCACCATCACGATGAACAGCAGCGTGCCGATGCTTTTGTGGATCTCCGGCGCCTGATGGTACCAGACGTCGTAATAGCCCAGCGTGACCATCCACAGGCCGAGTGCGAACATGCCGTACACCGTCAGCGCCACCAGCCAGTGGATCAACACTGACACATGGCCGAAACGATCGGCGGTATTTTTCCAGAGCATCCTGTTTCCTTCGATTACCGATTGGCTGGCTGCAATAATTAAACTTTAGGAAACATAAAATCAATAATAAATTTAACTATGTTACTACTTTGAAATATTAGTCAGTGAATTTGTTCGAGATGTTCGGAGTTAATCAGATAAATCGTTGGAGATAATATTATTTCGCTCACCAGAGGTTTATGCTAGTCATTGAAAAATGGGGCTATTATCTATTAATGTCAGCTTTTGTCATTTTACGTAAACCCCTCGTGAGTTGCCCAGCGAGATTATTTGTTGGCAAAGGTTATGCCTATTTATTGCGGCGCAGAGCAGGGCGGAAATATTAACTTTGTCGAACGGTTGCGCTAAATCCCCTGCGGTGCAACGGCGGATTTTGCTACCATTAGCGCCAAGAGCCGGCGCCCTGGCGCCGGTTAACCCAGTGAAATAACAAGGAAACGTCATGGGCCGAACCCGTGTGACCGACAGCAGCCTGCGTCTGGCCGTCCTGCTGGCGATGTTGGTGATCATTTTGGCCGGGGTGAAAGCCGCCGCCGACATTGTGGTGCCGTTTTTGCTGGCGGTATTTCTCGCCATGGTGCTGAATCCGCTGGTGGCGATGCTGGAGCGTAAACGGGTGCCGCGTATCGTCGGGGTGACGCTGCTGGTGACGGCGGTGATCGTGGTCGTGATGCTGTTTATCGGCATGCTGGGGGCTTCGCTGAACGAGTTTGCTCGTTCGCTGCCGCAGTACCGCGGCATGATGATCGAGAAGCTGCGCGAGCTGCAGCATTACGCCGACCGTTTCAATATCAGCCTTTCCAGCGAAGCGATGCTGCAGTATGTCGATCCCAGCGCGGCGATGAATCTGGTCACCCGCATGCTGGGGCACCTGTCTGGCGCCATGACCAACGTCTTCCTGCTGCTGATGACCGTGGTGTTTATGCTGTTCGAAGTGCAGTTGCTGCCTTACAAACTGCAGCAGGCGCTGGATAAGCCGAACGAGGGGCTCGCCGCGATGCGGCGGGCGCTGGATGGCGTGACGCGCTATCTGGTGATTAAAACCATCATCAGCCTGGCCACCGGGGTAATCGTCTGGATCTTCCTGGCGGCGGTCGGCGTGCGTTTTGCCTTTATCTGGGGGCTGCTGGCATTTCTGCTTAACTATATTCCCAACATTGGCTCGGTATTGGCCGCCATTCCGCCGCTGATTCAGGCGCTGTTGTTCAACGGATTGGGTGATGCGCTGGTGGTGGCGGGCGGCTTTATCGCTGTCAACATGGTGATCGGCAATATCCTCGAGCCGCGCGTGATGGGACGCGGGCTGGGGCTGTCGACGCTGGTGGTGTTCCTGTCGCTGATCTTCTGGGGCTGGCTGCTCGGCCCGGTGGGCATGTTGCTGTCGGTGCCGCTGACGATCGTGGCGCGCATCGCGCTGGAGACCACCGAGGGCGGCTATCGGCTGGCGGTTATCCTGGGGGACGGCCGCCCGCCGCGCCAGCCTCCGGCGGCACCGGAGTGAGGAAGATTTTGCCATTCACGCCGGGCTGGGCGGCGTGGTGCAGCGCCGCTGCGTACTGACACAAAGGATAAATCGCGGCGGGTGGGCGCAGCGCCAGCTGGCCGCGTCGCAGCAGCTGGAATAACTGATAAAACGCCGTCTGCCATTGCGCCGGCGCTGCCTGTGCGTTCCATTTGCGCAAGTGGAACAGCGAAGCGCGCAGCTTTAACTCGTCCACCACGCGCCGCCAGTCTACCTGGCGGCCGCTAAGCAGGCCCAGCGCCACAAAATCGCCGCCGGTGCGGACCGCCCGCGCCAACTGCAATCCGTCTTCACCACCGATGCAGTCGATGGCCGCACGGGCGCCAAAATTCGTCATTTCCGCCAGCTGCGGCGCTTCGATAACGCGCCAGGCGCCGGCGGCCAGCAACGCCTGGCGATGAGCGGCGTTGCGCGCCACGACCGCCAGACGAATGCCGCGCAGCGCCGTCAGCTGCGCCAGCAGCAGGCTGACAGCGGAGCCGCCGCCGTTGAGCAGCAGTACGTCGCCGGCGTTGAGTGGCAGCCATTGGGTCAACAGCACCCAGCAGGTGAGCGGGTTGATATAGATTTGCGCTGCGCAGGCGTCGTCGATGTCGTCCGGCACCCAGACCACCCGATCTTCAGGCAGCGTGACGAACGTTTGCCAACTGCCGTTACCCGCTACCGCCAGCGCGCGTCGGCCCGCTGAATGCCCATTCTGCGGATTGACGATGACGCCCACGCCTTCATATCCCGGCACCTGAGGAAGGGCGATACGGTGCGCGTATTGGCCGTGGATCGGGATCAGATCGGAAGGGTTGATCGGGGCATAGCGCATCTGCAATAACCGCTGTCCGTGGCGCAGCAGCGGTCTGCTCGTCTGCTGCAATTCCAACACCTGGGCGGGTTCGCCGAAGCGGCTGAAGCTCAATCGGGGAAATAACGGCGGCATGGATTACATGACGAAGAAGAAATAGACATCCAACGCCAGCAGCACCAGCCACAGACAAAGGTACAGCACCAGATGCTCACGCACATTGTTGACGATAGCCGCCAGTATTCGGTTTAACATTTCAGCCGCCTGAAGAGAAGGACCTTTGATTATAGTCCTTTTCTCGGCGTCATTTATAGCGCGCCGCGCGTGAGTGGCGGGAAAGTGGTGATAAAAAAGCCTGCGTTATCGCAGGCTTGAGGTTACACGGCCAACAGCGCCAGCGGCGTTGAATTCGCCGGCGTGCTCGGCGGGTAGAAATAGCGCAGCACGTTATACAGCGAGTAAAACTCCAGCCGGTTGCGCGCGTTGATCTTTTCTGTGATGTGACGCTTGTGCACATAGACCGTATGGGAGCTGATCTGCAGTTTTTTCGCAATGCGGTAGTTAGGCATCTCTGCCATCCAATACTTCATTACCGTCAGCTCCTGCGGGCTGAACAGGGAACGCTCTTCGCCGTCATCGGCCAGCGCCAGCGGATCCTCGCGCAGCGTGCGTAAGGTGAGCGGCAGAATGCTTTTATTGAACAGAAAGGCGTTATCGGCGATGCGCATTGGCGCTTCGCTGTAAGGGTAAGGTGTATCGAGATAAATAAACAGCAAGGCGGACTGGCTGGCTTCCATAAAGGCCTGCAGTTGCGCGTCCGCTTCGTTATAGCGGCATTGATTGCTGAGGTTCACCAGAATGTGGCTCGGCTGGAAGCTGGCCAACAGCGATGTAGCGTATTCAATGCTGTGGCAGCACTTGATCGTCGTGATCCCACTATCAGCAAAGTAGCTGGCTATACCGACCCGGGTGAAGCAGCATTCGTCCACGACAAGTAGTTTCATGGTGACGTCCTTGTTGAAAGCCGATGGAGCATATCTTCTGTAAAATAGGACTTACACTGCAAGTGTTCAATTCGGAAATTCAACTGCTGAATATAAGAAATTTCCGTTATCAGGATTTTTACTTGGTATTTAAAAGAGTTAGCAGGTTAATAAATTGTAACCGCCAAATTTCGCTGTCCAGTGCCTGAGGGGGACTTGGACAGCGAAATCCTTCGCTCAGCTAAATCGTTTCAGACCAAAGCTTGAGACGTCAACCGGCGGCGCTTTGTCCTGCGCGAACAGCGCGGCGATCTCGCCCAGAGCGCTGGCGAACTTGAAGCCGTGGCCGCTCAATCCGCTGATGACCATCAGGCGATCACAATCCGGCAGGGTATCGATAATAAAGTCTTCGTCGGGGCTCATATCATAGCTGCAGGCTTCACCGTGTAAACATACACCTACACCCGGCAAAAATTGCCGCAGGAAGGAGAAAACTTCCGTGCCGTCGCTGGCGTAGCTGCCGAAGGGTTTACGCTGCTCGGGGGCATCCATCGGCTGGCCGCCGTCGTGTTTGCCCACTTTCAGACCGTCGTTATCCGCCGGAAAACCGTAATAGTGCGTGCCGTCTTGCGCTTCGACGGTAAAGGCCGGGAAACGATTGTTCACGCTGTAGCGGCCATCCGCCTGATGCCAGGAGAAGACTTTGCGCAGTGGCGCGATCGGCAGTTGCGGCAACAGCGCTTTGACCCAGGTGCCGGCGGTGATCACCGCTTTTCGCGCCGTGAAACGCCCTTCGCCGGTGATGACCTCAACGCCGCCATCGATGGGTTCTACCGCGTTGACCGGGCAGTTGAACAGCTGGCTGCAGCCGGCTTCTTTCGCCAGCTTGATAAGGCTGGTTATCGCCAGCTCGGCACGCAGGAACCCCGCGTCTGGCTCGAATACGCCGACATAACCTTCCGGTGCTCGGAATTCCGGCCAGCGCTGATTGATCTGTGCGGCGCTGAGGGTTTGCGCGTTCAGGCGGAATTTTTGCGCGCTGAGCTGCGCATTGCGAATGAATTCGGAGTGCTGTGGCCCCAGGTTGAGCACGCCGCACGACTGGAACAGTTCCTCGCCGGATTGTTGAATCAGCGCATTCCACAGCGCCTGCGCGCGCAGCACCAGCGGCACGTACTTTTCGCCTTCGCCGTAAGCGTGACGGATAATGCGGGTATCGCCGTGATGGCTGCCGTTTCGGTGCGGAGGGATAGCGCTGTCGATCATCAGCACTTTCAAGCCGGCCCGCGTGGCATAATAGCCTGCCGCCGCGCCGACGGAACCGCTGCCCACCACAATCAAATCATATTCCACGTGCCAACCCTCTCTGATAGCGATTTCTTATGCCCCCATGATAAAAGGTTGGCGGACGCAATGCACTGATTGAACGGCGAAAGGCGAAGAAAAGGCGCCGGGAAAGGTCGCGGCGCCTTAGGGGGTAGGAGACGATGAATCAATGTTTTCTGTGATCAAGATCCTGGTAATCCGTAGCTTCAATCTTGGCGATGCCGGCCTCTAAGATATTGATTAATTGACGGGCGACATCTGTGGTCAGCCAAAGCGTTCGGTCTACTTGGGCTTCTTCGGGCGTTTGGTCTAGTGAAGACAGGTAATGAAGGCGTATCATCATGGCGTCATAAACGTCGACAGTACTGATATCCCAACCGACAAGCGGGTGCGTCTGAATTACTTCATCATTTCTGTCCATAAAGACCCCTTATTGAGTAGTAACTACCGTGAGTGACTAACGAGGATCAATGCGGCTCATCATCATGAGAGCAATTACAGTATACGCATCCGCTTTCATCGGTGGAGGGGTTGTCACCTAAAATTGCAAAATAAATATTTATTTGAACAATTATTCTACAAAATCGAGTGCGAACGCGCGATGAGTAAAGCCTGTGGCGTTATTCCGCGCCGCCGGTGGGTGGGGCGGAGCCGTGCAGACATTTTTCCAGTTCTTCAGCCAAGTGCGCGAAATGTTTCTGCGTTTCGGCGTCGCGATTCTGGCTTTGCGATTCCAGCCTCAGGCTGTGGATCAGCCGTTGGTTGGCTTTGTCATCCAGGCTGAAGGCCAAGTAAGAGAAGGCCACTTCCAGTACGTTCAAGCGTCTTTTCTGATCGGCAATCAGCGCCAGCAATTCGCCAAACGTCATTGCGTCTTCGGATTTCACCTTGTCCGGGGCCATGCTTACTCCTTTGCGTTAAATACAGCGCTGAGGCGGATTTGGTTCCAGAGTAAGGGTAAGCGATGAATGGGCAGGGCGCCAGAAACAAAAAAGCCGGAGAGCGACCCCCGGCAAAAACAGCATTGCAGTGTTATTCTGCGCTGAACCATTCGTCCGCGCTTTCCCAGGTTTCCTGAAGGATTTCCTCAATCAGATCCCGGTCGGTTTTGGCACCCCCCAGCACGGAGAGCCCGTTGGCGCCGGCATAACGGACGTGCACGACGGCGCCTGGAAACTGGCGATTGACCCGTTTGCCCAGCTCGCCGGTCAGCGCCTCAATAGCGCCTGACGGCAGCGGCCGGGTTTTATCTATAGTGACTTCAACACGCATAATTGCCCCCGAAGCGATTTACTGTTTATTTATACAGTTAACCATAAGCGAGGGCAAGAGGGCGAAGCAAAAATATCACCCTTTCAGAGACCAGTTCAGGGTTTCGCCGGCCAGGAATGGAATGACGGATTCATTGCCCAGGGCGATCTCTTCCGGCTGGGTGGTCGGCACGCGCTGCAGTTCGATGAAATCTTCGTTGAGCGGCAGGCCATAGAAGAGTGGGCCGTTGAGCGAGCAGAAGGCCTCGAAGTGATCCAGTGCGCCGAGCTGTTCGAAGACGGCAGCGTAAGCCGGGATCGCATTCGGCGCATTGAAGCAGCCGGCGCAGCCGCAGCTGGACTCTTTGCGATGCTTGAGGTGCGGCGCGGAGTCGGTGCCGAGGAAGAAACGGTCCGAGCCGCTGGCCACCGCCTGACGCAGCGCTTCCTGATGGACATTGCGCTTGAGGATCGGCAGGCAGAACAGGTGTGGGCGAATGCCGCCGACCAGCATGTGGTTGCGGTTGAACATCAGGTGCTGCGGGGTGATGGTGGCTCCGAGGAAACGGTTGCCTGCCTGCACGTACTGCGCCGCTTCTTTGGTGGTGATGTGTTCGAAGACGATTTTCAGTTCCGGGAAGTGACGGCGGATAGGCTCCATCACCTGTTCGATAAAGCGCGCCTCGCGGTCGAAAATATCGACGGCAGGATCGGTCACTTCACCGTGGATCAGCAGCGGCATGCCGATTTTTTGCATTTGCTCGAACAGCGGGTAAATGCCGGTCACGTCGCTGACGCCGTGGCTGGAGTTGGTGGTGGCGTTGGCCGGATACAGCTTGGCGGCGGTAAACACCCCTTGCTCGAAACCGCTGACCAGTTCACTGGCCGCCAAAGAGTTGGTCAGGTAACAGGTCATCAGCGGAGTGAAGTTGTGACCCTGCGGCACCGCCGCCAGAATGCGATCGCGGTAGGCGCGCGCGGCGGCCACGGTCGTCACGGGCGGAACCAGGTTCGGCATCACGATCGCCCGGCCAAATACCTGGCTGGTATAGGGCACCACCGTTTTCAGCATCTCATCGTCACGCAGGTGGATATGCCAGTCGTCTGGGCGGCGGATTTTCAGAACTTGAGGTTGTGCGGTCATCTAGCTAGGCTCCGGCGGTCAAATACGTCTAATGAAAAGCGAATAATGGGTTTATTCACGCCGGGGTGTAAGGATAAGCGGAAAGTGCCGCAGATGCATCTGTTTGTTGGCGACAAGTTGAAATCAACGGCGCAGCAGGCGCATAGTGACAAGGATTTCAACGATGCCGACGCCAATACCGTCGACTTTCATCAAGTGGAAAGGGAGAAAACAATGGAAGTACGCGTTATCGCCACCCTGCAAGCGAAAGCGGGATTTGAGGCCGCAGTCAGTGAAGCGGTGCACGACATTATCGAGCCGAGCCGCCAGGAGCTGGGCAACCTGCAATATGATTTGCATCGCGATCTGGAAAAACCGGGCACCTTCGTGTTCTTTGAGCGTTGGGCCAGCAGCGAAGCGCTGGATAAGCATAATGAGACGGCGCATTTTCAGCAGTTCGTCAGTCGGCTTGACGGCAAGTTGGATGTTCTGGACATCAAAAAACTGAAAAAGATCGCCTGAGCTTTTTGCAGGCAAGAAAAAACCCGCCGTCGGCGGGTTTTTTAGGGGTGCAGATTAACTTATTCGTTAACCGGCTGCGGCTTGGTGGCCGGCGCGGTGGCCTGGCTCACTGCCGAGTGACCACCGGCTGAACCTTTGCCTTCAAAGTTGAAGGAAGGGCGCTGCCAGTCGCTGTGCTTGCGTTCTTCCGGCACGTAGGCCGGCGCAGGCGCTTTGGTCATCGGCGCAGTGGCGATGTGTTTGTACAGCGCGTCCTGCACGGCTTTCACCGGCGCCGGCTGCTGAGCAACCGCAGGCGCAGGCTTGGCGGCCGTTGGTTCCGGCGCTTTTTCTACCGGAGCGGCTGCCGCTGCAGGTGCGGCTTCTACTACTGGCGCTTCTTCCGCCGGCGCGGCTTCTACCGGTGCAGCTTCCTCCACCGGCTCGTCTTCCGCAGGTGCAGGTTCAACCACTGGCTCTGCCGCTACGGTTTCAGCTACCGGCTCAGCTTCCACTGCAGGGGCAGTCTCTTCCGCTTTCGGTTCTTCAACCGCAACCGTTGCCGGGGCGGTTTCCACCGGCGCCGGGGTTTCCTCGGCCGGGGTGGTGGCAACCGGCGCTACGACTGCCGCTTCTTCCGTTACGGTGACGGCGGCAGTTTCAATGGCGGCTTCTGGTGCCGGTTCGTTGACGCTGGCCGCGGCCTGAGTTTCTTCCACGGCAACGCTGTGCTGTTCAGCCGCTGCGGCGACAACCGGCGCCTGCTCTACGGCTTCGGTTTGCACTTCGGCTTCTTCAACCTGAGCGACCGGGTAGCTTACCCAGACTTTGCCTGATGCCATTTCCGGGGAAGCGAACGCGCCCACCAACGGCATTGGGGATTGCAGCGGGTAACGCTCGTCGCGGTAACGACGGCGACGCTGGCCGCTGACGCGCAGGTGACGCGGTGAACGACGGGAACGACGTGGCATGCCTTCGCCGTTGCCGCGGTTTTCGCCCTGGGCATCGTCTTCCGCCTGAGCGGCAACGGTTTCCGGCAGCAGCTTCACGCTGTCGTCGGCGGTTGGCTGCGCATCTTCGGCTTTCGCTACCGGCGCTTTCGGCGCCAACAGCTCTTCCGCTGCGCGCTGCAGCTCTTCTTCTGCGGACAGGATACGCACTTTCTGCGTCAGAGGGCGGCGCTGACGGCGCTGCATGTTCTGCTGCTGGCGTTCTTCCTGCTCTTCGTCGGTGCTCTCGAGGGCGTCAACGCTTTCCAGCGCTTTCACTTCCTGCTGAGCCTGACGTTTCTCTTCCTGGCGACGACGCTGGCGTTCAGCACGCTGTTCACGGCGCTGCTGTTGATCTTCGCGCGGTGCTTTAGCGTTTGCTTCCGAGGCGGTTTCCTCCGCTACCGGCGCGTTCTGCTGCTGGTTGCGGCGGTTACGGCGCTGCTCATCGCGGGATTCACGCGATTCACGGCTTTCACGGTTCTCACGCGGTTCACGGTTATCGCGTTCGCGATTGTCACGGCCTTCACCGCGCTCTTTACGTTCGCCGCGTTCCGGACGATCGCCACGGTCGCTACGCTCACCGCGATCTTTACGGCCGGTGCCTTGACGGCGCTGACCGCGACGATCCTGACGACGGTTTTCACCGTTGCCTTCCGCCTTCGGCGTTTCGGCCGGTTTGGCTTCTTCGACGGCAGGTTGTTCTTCACCGGCGAACAGGCTCTTCAGACCACCGAACAGGCGGCCCAGGAAGCCCGGCTTGGCGGCGACCGGCGCTGCGGCTTTAGCCTTGGCGGCTGCCGCAACAGGTTTGGCAACGGCGACGGGTTCTTCAGCCGGCGGCGGCACATCGGCGGACAGGGAGAAGGAAGCCAGGGCCGGTTGCTCCGGACGCTTGCGTTCCATCGGCGCATCTTCCAGCGGACGCTCCATGTCTTCTTCGTGCAGTTTCGGCAGCAGGTAGCTGAGGGTAGAGGTTTCCTCGCCCTTGCGTACGCGCAGCACTGAGTAGTGCGGGGTTTGCATTTCATCGTTCGGCACGATGACGGCTTTCACGCCACCCTGACGTTTTTCGATCGCGCTGACGGATTCACGCTTTTCGTTCAGCAGGTACGAAGCGACCTGAACCGGTACGATAGCGTGAACTTCTTTGGTGTTTTCCTTCAGCGCTTCTTCTTCGATCAGGCGCAGGATGGACAGCGCCAGCGATTCGTTGTCGCGGATGGTGCCGGTGCCGTTACAGCGTGGGCACACGTGGTGGCTGGATTCACCCAGCGACGGGCTGAGGCGCTGACGCGACATTTCCAGCAGGCCGAAGCGGGAGATGCGGCCGATTTGGATGCGCGCGCGGTCTTGACGCACGGCGTCGCGCAAGCGGTTTTCCACTTCGCGCTGGTGGCGTACCGGCGTCATGTCGATGAAGTCGATGACGATCAGGCCGCCGAGGTCGCGCAGGCGCAGCTGGCGAGCGATTTCGTCCGCCGCTTCCAGGTTGGTGTTGAACGCCGTCTCTTCGATGTCGCCGCCGCGGGTTGCACGCGCGGAGTTGATGTCGATGGCGGTCAGCGCTTCGGTGCTGTCGATGACGATCGAGCCGCCGGACGGCAGGCGCACTTCGCGCTGGAAGGCGGATTCGATCTGCGATTCGATCTGATAGTGGCTGAACAGAGGAATTTCACCGCTGTACAGTTTGATTTTGCTGCTGAAATCCGGGCGGCCCAGCGCGGCGATGTGCTCTTTGGCCAGATCGAGAATTTTCGGGTTGTCGATCAGGATTTCGCCGATGTCTGGGCGCAGATAATCGCGGAAGGCGCGCACGATAACGTTGCTTTCCTGGTGGATCAGGAACGGCGCAGGGCGGCCTTCGGCGGCTTTTTTGATCGCTTCCCAGTGCTTCAGACGGAAGGAGAGATCCCACTGCAGCGCGTCGGCGGATTTGCCTACGCCCGCGGTGCGAACGATCAGGCCCATGCCGTCCGGCAGTTGCAGCGAAGAGAGCGCTTCTTTCAGCTCGGTGCGATCGTCACCCTCGATGCGGCGAGAAATACCGCCGGCGCGCGGGTTGTTCGGCATCAGCACCAGATAGCTGCCCGCCAGGCTGATGAAGGTGGTCAAGGCGGCGCCTTTGTTGCCACGTTCTTCTTTGTCTACCTGAACGATGACTTCCTGGCCTTCGCGCAGCACATCTTTGATGTTCGGGCGGCCATGGGAAGAGTAATTGCTAGGGAAGTATTCGCGGGCGATTTCTTTAAGAGGGAGGAAACCATGTCGTTCTGCGCCGTAGTCTACGAACGCTGCTTCAAGACTTGGTTCAATGCGGGTGATTTTGCCTTTGTAAATATTCGCTTTTTTCTGCTCATGACCCGGACTTTCGATATCCAAATCATACAGCCGCTGTCCATCTACGAGGGCAACACGCAACTCTTCCTGCTGAGTTGCGTTAATCAACATTCTTTTCATCTTAACTTACTCGTTATTTTTACATTATCGACAAAGCTGCGGGCAAAATAACCTCATGGCCGGAGTTAAACCGAAAGCCCCGTGTCTTCTCGCAAAGCCGTCAACCTCACGGTTGTCGCCTGCATAGGGGCGCATTATCTCGGTAAGCCTGCTTTTCTTTGTGAAAGACAGCACTTTTACTAGGGGAATAGCCTCTGATTTACGTCGACAGATCTGATTCCATTTGCCGGCCAAGCTGCAACCCGCAGCCCGCTAATTGTTTGATTTCGCATTACGTCTTACGCCATTGCTGCGTTTTTGCGCGATCAGACAAATTTTATAATTCCACCGTTTTCCCTGTTTAACGAGAATCAACGCGGAAAGTGACTGCATTATTCCACTGCTGATGCCGTTATAGCAAGGTGACTTTTCCTTAACTGCGGAAGAAATCGCAAACGTTCAAATCGGCTTGCTGCCTTATTGTCCGCTGGGGTTTCGCCCGTCGTCAGAGAGACAGTTAAGCACAGAAAAAGATGTGGCGCTATTCACGCGCTCTATTTAGAATCCCGCACCATGAAAACGAACAATCCAGCAGTACAATTCATCACGATTTCCGACGACGAAGCCGGTCAGCGAATCGACAACTTTCTGCTCGCTCGCCTGAAAGGCGTGCCGAAGAGCATGATTTATCGCATCGTGCGCAAAGGCGAGGTGCGGGTTAATAAAGGGCGCATCAAGGTCGAATACAAATTGGCGGCCGGCGACGTGGTGCGCGTGCCGCCGGTGCGCGTGGCCGAGCGCGAAGAGGCGCCGGTGTCGGCGAAGCTGGATAAGGTGGCAGCGCTGGCCGACTGCATTCTGTATGAAGATGACCACCTGCTGATCCTCAACAAGCCTTCCGGCACCGCGGTGCACGGCGGCAGCGGCCTGAGCTTCGGCGTGATTGAAGGGCTGCGGGCGCTGCGCCCTGAGGCCCGTTTCCTGGAGCTGGTGCATCGGCTCGATCGCGATACCTCCGGCGTGCTGTTGGTTGCCAAGAAGCGTTCCGCGCTGCGTTCGCTGCATGAGCAACTGCGGCTGAAGGGCATGCAGAAGGATTATCTGGCGCTGGTGCGCGGCCAGTGGCAGTCCCACTGCAAGGCCGTACAGGCGCCGCTGCTGAAAAACATTCTGCAAAGCGGCGAACGTATCGTGCGCGTCAACAGCGAAGGCAAGCCTTCGGAAACCCGCTTCAAGGTGGAGGAGCGTTACGAATTCGCCACCCTGGTGAAGGCCAGCCCAATTACCGGGCGTACCCACCAGATCCGCGTGCACACCCTGCATGCCGGGCATCCGATCGCCTTTGACGATCGCTATGGCGACCGCGAGTTCGATCGTCAACTGGCGGGTACCGGCCTGAAGCGTCTGTTCCTGCACGCCGCGGCGCTGCGCTTCGAGCATCCGGCCACCGGCGAAACGATGCGTATCGAAGCGCCGATGGACGAAGAACTGCGTCACTGCCTGCAAGTGCTGCGCCGGCAGGCCGCCAAATAATCCGCGTCACACCAGCGGGTTGATGCCTTCAGCCCGCAACATCTCCAACAGCGCGATCAACGGCAGGCCGATCAGGGCGTTCGGATCCCGGCCTTCAAGCCTGTCGAACAACGCGATCCCCAACCCCTCACTCTTGAAACTGCCCGCGCAGTTCAGCGGTTGCTCCAGACGCACATAGGCGGCGATCTCCGCTTCGCTCAGCGCGCGAAAATGCACGTGGAAAGGCTCGCACAGGGCCTGCAGCTGCTTGCTGCGGCCGTTGTACAGCGCCAGGCCGGTATAGAAGGTCACGGCCTGGCCGCTTGCCTGGCGCAGCTGCGCGCG
Organism: Serratia sp. X10; assembly: GCF_017811775.1. NCBI lineage: Bacteria > Pseudomonadati > Pseudomonadota > Gammaproteobacteria > Enterobacterales > Yersiniaceae > Serratia > Serratia sp. X10. Next base: position 304,215 of record NZ_JAEIOH010000001.1, read on the forward strand.
GGCGTTTTCCTCGGTATGGGGCTTGCCGGTGATGCTGCCATCGATCACGCAGACCTGATCGGAACCGATGATCAGATGCTCGGGGTAGGCGAGGGCCAGCGCCTGAGCCTTCGCTGCCGCCAGGCGCAGCACCAGCGCTTCGGCGCCTTCGCCCGGCAGCGGGGTTTCATCCACCTCCGGCGCGGCGCAGTCGAACGGCAGCTGCAGTTTCTCCAGCAGCATTTTTCGATAGGGGGAGGTGGAGGCTAAAAGCAATCTCTGCATAATTTTTTTCGCAAACCGTAGCGTAAATGGGTACGGCATTTTAAACTGTCGGCCGCTGTGGAAGCGAATATTGGTGAAAGGAGCCGTTTTACGGCCTTTTTCTTTGACTCTATGTCGTTACAAAGTTAATATGCGCGCCCTATGCAAAAGGTAAAATTACCCTTGACCATTGATGCGGTACGTACCGCTCAGAAACGCCTGGACTATGCTGGTGTCTATGCGCCTGAGCAGGTTACTCGTGTTGCCGACTCCGTGGTCAGTGTGGACAGTGATGTCGAGGTATCGTTGTCGTTTAATATCGACAATCAACGCCTCGCGGTGATAACAGGGCATGCGGACGTCACGGTAACGTTGATGTGCCAACGCTGTGGAGTCCCGTTCGAACATCAGGTTCACACAACATATTGTTTTAGCCCGGTCGTCAATGATGAGCAGGCTGAGGCATTACCGGAAGCGTACGAACCGATCGAAGTTGACGAGTTTGGCGAAGTCGATCTGTTGGCAATGATTGAAGACGAAATTATTCTTTCACTGCCTGTCGTTCCGGTACATGAATCTGAACACTGTGAAGTGTCCGAAGCGGACATGGTATTTGGCCAACTGCCTCCCGAGGCGGAGAAGCCGAATCCGTTTGCCGTATTAGCCAGTTTAAAGCGTAAGTAATTGAGGAGTAAGGTCCATGGCCGTACAACAGAATAAACCAACCCGTTCCAAGCGTGGCATGCGTCGTTCTCACGATGCTCTGACCACGACTACTCTGTCTGTAGACAAAGTATCCGGTGAAACTCACCGTCGTCACCACATCACTGCCGACGGTTTCTACCGCGGTCGCAAGGTTATCGGCTAAGTAGCGATACCTTGACTCGTCTAACCCTGGCGTTAGATGCAATGGGCGGGGACTTCGGTCCCTGCGTCACAGTGCCTGCTTCGTTGCAGGCACTGGCCTCTAATTTACAGCTTCATCTCTTGCTGGTCGGTAATCCCGACGCCATCTCCCCTTTGCTTGCCCACGCCGATCCGGTTCTTCTGGAGCGTTTGCAAGTCGTGCCCGCCGAGTCTGTGATCGCCGGCGACGCCAAACCCTCACAAGCGATACGCGCCAGCCGCGGCACGTCGATGCGCATTGCGCTCGAACAGCTCAGCAGCGGCAACGCGCAGGGCTGCGTCAGCGCCGGCAATACCGGCGCGCTGATGGGATTGGCGAAGCTGTTGGTCAAGCCGTTGGAGGGCATTGAGCGCCCGGCGCTGATGACGGTGATCCCGAACCAGCAGCGCAGCAAAACCGTGGTGCTGGATCTGGGCGCCAACGTCGAGTGCGACAGCACCATGCTGGTGCAGTTTGCCGTGATGGGCGCGGTGATGGCGGAAGAGGTGATCGGCATTGCGCAACCGCGGGTGGCGCTGCTGAATATCGGCGAAGAAGAGACCAAAGGCCTGGATAATATCCGCGAAGCGGCCGCTGTGCTAAAAAATACTCCGGCAATCAACTATATTGGTTACCTGGAAGGAAACGAACTGCTCACCGGCAAGACCGATGTGTTGGTCTGCGACGGCTTCGTGGGCAACGTCACGCTGAAAACCATGGAAGGGGTGGTCAGGGTGTTCTTATCGCTGCTGAAATCGTCCGGCGATGGAAACAAGCGAGCCTGGTGGCTGAAATTGTTGGGCCGTTGGTTGCAAAAACGGGTGGTCAAGCGGTTCGGCCACCTGAACCCCGACCAGTATAATGGCGCATGTCTGTTAGGATTGCGCAGCACCGTAGTCAAGAGCCACGGCGCTGCGAACCCTCACGCGTTTGCAGTCGCAATCGAACAGGCTGTGCAGGCGGTGCAGCGGCAAGTCCCGGAAAGGATTGCTGCGCGCCTTGAGGCTGTATTACCTAAGAGTGACTGATCGTACATGTATACAAAGATTCTCGGTACGGGGAGTTATTTGCCCGTACAAGTGCGCACCAATGCTGATTTGGAAAAAATGGTGGATACCTCTGACGAGTGGATCGTCACGCGTACCGGTATTCGCGAACGTCGCATCGCCGCTGCGGATGAAACCGTCGCGACGATGAGCTTCCAGGCCGCTGAGAAAGCGCTGGAAATGGCAGGTGTGGCTAAAGAAGACATCGGGCTTATCGTCGTGGCGACCACCACGACGACTCACGCGTTCCCGAGTGCGGCGTGCCTGGTGCAGCAAATGCTCGGCATAAAAGACTGCGCGGCGTTCGATCTGGCTGCGGCCTGCGCCGGCTTTACTTATGCGCTCAGCGTGGCCGATCAGTACGTGAAAAACGGCGCGGTCAAACATGCGCTGGTTATCGGCGCGGACGTCTTGTCGCGCACGCTGGATCCTGAAGATCGCGGCACCATCATTCTGTTTGGCGATGGCGCAGGGGCGGTGGTGCTGGGGGCTTCTGAAGAGCAGGGCATTCTGTCTACCCACCTGCATGCCGACGGCAGCTACGGCAGCCTGCTGACGCTGCCTTACAAGGATCGTCAGAATCAAGACAAGCCGGCCTATGTCACCATGGCGGGCAATGAAGTCTTCAAGGTTGCGGTCACCGAACTGGCGCGCATCGTCGATGAGACGTTGCAGGCCAACAACATGGACCGCAGCGAGCTGGATTGGCTGGTGCCGCACCAGGCCAACCTGCGCATCATCAGCGCAACGGCGAAAAAACTGGGCATGGGGATGGACAAAGTGGTGGTGACGCTCGATCGTCACGGCAACACCTCTGCCGCCTCGGTGCCTTCCGCACTGGACGAAGCCGTGCGAGACGGGCGAATTCAGCGTGGCCAGCTGGTGCTGCTGGAAGCCTTCGGCGGCGGCTTTACCTGGGGCTCGGCGCTGGTTCGTTTCTGATTTGAACAGGAATAAAAAATGACGCAATTTGCTTTTGTTTTCCCGGGCCAGGGGTCGCAGGCCGTTGGCATGCTGGCCGAATTGGCCGCGCAGTTCCCGATCGTCGAAGAGACTTTCGGTGAGGCCTCTTCCGCGCTGGGTTACGACCTGTGGCAGCTGGTGCAGCAAGGCCCGGCGGAAGAGTTGAACAAGACCTGGCAGACCCAACCGGCTCTGCTGGCGGCTTCCGTGGCGATTTTCCGCGTGTGGCAGCAGCAGGGCGGTAAAGCGCCCGCATTGATGGCGGGCCACAGCCTGGGCGAATACTCGGCGCTGGTCTGCGCCGGTGTGCTGGACTTCAAGGCGGCGATCCGCCTGGTCGAGCTGCGCGGCAAGCTGATGCAGGAAGCGGTGCCGGAAGGCACCGGCGCTATGTACGCCATCATCGGCCTGGACAACGACGCGATCGCCAAGGCGTGCGAAGAGTCCGCGCAGGGTCAGGTGGTTTCTCCGGTCAACTTCAACTCGCCGGGCCAGGTGGTTATTGCCGGCAATAAAGAAGCGGTTGAACGTGCAGGCGCCGCCTGTAAAGCGGCGGGCGCCAAACGTGCGCTGCCGCTGCCGGTGAGCGTACCTTCGCACTGCGCGCTGATGAAACCGGCCGCCGACAAGTTGGCCGTGGCGCTGCAGGATATCACCTTCAACGCGCCTCAGGTGCCGGTGGTGAACAACGTCGACGTACGCACCGAAAACGATCCTGAAGCGATCCGCAGCGCGCTGGTGCGTCAGCTGTACAGCCCGGTGCGTTGGACCGAGAGCGTAGAATTTATCGCAGCACAGGGAGTGACGTCGCTGCTGGAAGTGGGGCCGGGCAAAGTGCTGACCGGTCTCACTAAACGTATTGTTGACACCCTGACGGCTGCGGCGGTGAACGACACCGCCAGCCTGTCGGCGGCGCTTGAACAATAAAGAGGAAAATGATGAGCTTCGAAGGTAAAATCGTTCTGGTCACCGGCGCGAGCCGCGGTATTGGCCGAGCTATTGCAGAAACGTTTGTGGCCCGCGGCGCCAAAGTTATCGGCACCGCGACCAGCGAGAGCGGCGCTGAAGCGATCAGCGGCTACCTGGGCGCAAACGGCAAAGGGTTTATGTTGAACGTTGTTGATGCGCAATCTATCGACAGCGTGCTGGCATCGATTCGCGCCGAATTTGGCGAAATCGACATTTTAGTGAATAATGCCGGCATTACGCGTGATAACCTGCTGATGCGTATGAAGGATGATGAGTGGGAGGATATCCTCGACACTAACCTGACTTCCGTATTCCGCCTGTCAAAAGCGGTAATGCGCGCTATGATGAAAAAGCGGTTTGGCCGTATCATCACCATCGGTTCCGTTGTCGGCACCATGGGGAACGCAGGGCAGGCGAACTACGCGGCGGCTAAAGCCGGTCTGATTGGTTTTAGCAAATCTTTGGCACGTGAAGTTGCTTCTCGTGGCATTACGGTCAACGTCGTGGCACCTGGCTTTATTGAGACGGACATGACACGGGCGTTGACAGATGATCAACGCGCAGGCATTTTGTCATCAGTTCCAGCCAACCGGCTGGGCGATGCTAAAGAAATCGCCAGCGCTGTTGCATTTTTGGCCTCTGATGAGGCCGGCTATATCACCGGTGAAACGTTACATGTCAATGGCGGCATGTACATGATTTAAAAAATGTGAAAACCATTTGCGTTATTTGAGGCAAAAACCGCAAAATAGCGTAAAATCGTGGTTTGACCAGCCGGGATTTAGTTGCATCTTTTTCAGCATTTTATACACTACGAAAACCATCGCGAAAGCGAGTTTTGATAGGAAATTTAAGAGTATGAGCACTATCGAAGAACGCGTTAAGAAAATCATTGTTGAGCAACTGGGTGTTAAACAGGAAGAAGTTTTGAACAACGCTTCTTTCGTTGAAGATCTGGGCGCTGATTCTCTTGACACCGTTGAGCTGGTAATGGCACTGGAAGAAGAATTCGACACCGAGATTCCAGACGAAGAAGCTGAGAAGATCACTACTGTTCAGGCAGCTATTGATTTCATCAACGCTAGCCAGCAGTAAGAGAACATATCTAGGCGGTCGTTCGACCGCCTAAGTTTTTTCTATCCCTAGTGTCATATTTTTCCCTCCCTGGAGGACAAACGTGTCTAAGCGTCGAGTAGTTGTGACCGGACTGGGCATGTTGTCTCCTGTCGGCAATACGGTAGAGTCCACGTGGAACGCTCTTCTTGCCGGTCAGAGTGGCATCAGCCTGATCGACCATTTCGATACCACTGCCTATGCGACCAAGTTTGCTGGCCTGGTAAAGAATTTTAATTCTGAGGATTTCATCTCTCGCAAAGATGCGCGCAAGATGGACGCCTTTATCCAGTACGGTATCGCTGCCGGCATGCAAGCCATGCAGGATGCAGGTCTGGACATCACCGAGGCTAACGCCAGCCGCATTGGAGCCGCGATCGGTTCTGGCATCGGCGGCCTGGGTTTGATTGAAGAAAACCACAGTTCACTGGTTAACGGTGGCCCACGGAAAATCAGTCCGTTCTTCGTGCCTTCCACCATTGTGAATATGATTGCAGGTCACCTGACAATCATGTACGGCATGCGTGGCCCAAGCATTTCTATCGCCACCGCCTGTACTTCAGGTGTACACAACATCGGCCATGCCGCGCGTATCATTGCTTACAATGATGCGGATGTGATGCTGGCCGGTGGGGCAGAGAAAGCCAGCACCCCATTGGGCGTCGGCGGCTTTGGCGCAGCGCGCGCCCTGTCCACCCGTAATGACAACCCGCAGGCGGCGAGCCGTCCGTGGGATAAAGACCGCGACGGCTTCGTGCTGGGCGACGGCGCCGGCATGATGGTGCTGGAAGAGTACGAACACGCGAAAAAACGCGGCGCGAAAATTTACGCCGAAGTGGTTGGCTTTGGGATGAGCAGCGATGCTTATCACATGACGTCACCACCAGAAAACGGCGCTGGCGCTGCGTTGGCGATGGAAAATGCCCTGCTTGACGCCGGTGTGACTCCGTCACAAATCGGTTACATCAACGCACACGGCACCTCTACGCCGGCGGGCGACCAGGCGGAAGCGCAGGCGGTGAAATCTGTGTTCGGCGCTGATGCCCAGCGCGTGCTGGTGAGCTCGACCAAATCGATGACCGGCCACCTGTTGGGCGCGGCGGGCGCGATCGAGTCCATCTTCACCGTGCTGGCGCTGCGCGATCAGGCGGTACCGCCGACCATCAACCTGGATAACCCGGATGAAGGTTGCGATCTGGACTTCGTGCCTCACGAAGCGCGTCAGGTGAGCGATATGGAGTACACCCTGTGTAACTCCTTCGGCTTCGGCGGCACCAATGGCTCGCTGATCTTCCGCCGAGTGTAACTCGCGCGGTTATTCGCTGATGAAAAGCCCGGTTTTTTAACCGGGCTTTTTTACGCCTGGCGTCCGGCCGTCAGCAGGGCTGCGTATTGCCTCGCCGCCTGCTATTCTGCGGACGTAATGAAATCACCCGGCAACAGGAGGAAGCATGTACTGGATTAACGGACAACGCCACGATGCGCTGGCGCCGAGCGATCGTGGTCTGCAGTTCGGCGACGGCTGCTTTACTACCGCCCGGGTTATCGACGGTAAAATCGAGCTGCTGCCCTGGCATCTGGAGCGGCTGCAGCAGGCGGCCCAACGGCTGATGCTGCCCGCCACCGATTGGCCGGCTTTCGAGCGCGAGATGGCGCAGGCGGCAGAATCAATTTCGCTCGGCGTGGTCAAAGCGATACTGACGCGCGGCAGCGGTGGACGAGGCTACAGCCCGACGGGGTGCGAAAACCCGACGCGCATCGTCGCCCGCAGCAGCTACCCTGCGCACTATTTGCAGTGGCGCGAGCAGGGCATCACGCTTGCGCTCAGCCCGGTGGCGCTGGCGCGCAATCCGCTGCTGGCGGGGTTGAAGCATTTGAACCGCCTGGAGCAGGTGCTGATCCGCGCGCATCTTGACCAGATGGCCGCCGACGAGGCGCTGGTGCTTGACACTGCCGGTATGCTGGTGGAATGCTGTGCGGCTAATTTGTTCTGGCGTAAGGGAAAAGCGGTGTTTACCCCTGACCTGAGCCAGGCGGGCGTCGCCGGGCTGATGCGGCGACGAGTGATCGCGCTGCTGGCGGGATCGGAATACCGTCTGTACTGCGTCAGCGAGCCGCTGGAGACGCTGGCCGATGCCGACGAAGTCATGGTGAGCAACGCGCTGATGCCGCTGCTGCCGGTAAACGTTGCTCAATCATGGCGTTATCACTCGCGCCAGCTGTATGATTTTTTGCGTCCACACTGTTAACCATGGCTGATTGATGAAGAAAAGAAAGCTGAAGGTCCTGTCTGTTATTGTTGTTCTGGCATTGGCGCTGCTGTTTTGGGGCTACCAGAAGATCGAACGCTTTGCCGATACGCCGCTGGCTATCCAGCAAGAGACTATATTCAAACTGCCTGCCGGCACCGGCCGGGTGGCGCTGGAAGGGTTACTGGTGCGCGATAAACTGGTGCGCAGCGGCCGCTGGTTCCAGTGGCTGCTGAAACTTGAACCGGAGCTGGCGGAGTTCAAGGCCGGTACCTACCGGTTTACGCCGGGCATGACGGTGCGCCAGATGCTGAAACTGTTGGCCAGCGGCAAAGAGGCGCAGTTCACCGCGCGCTTTATCGAAGGCTCACGTCTGCGTGACTGGCAGCAGGTGCTGCAGCAGTCCAAATACCTGAAACACACTCTGGCGGGCAAAAGCGACGCGGAGATCGCCGCCGCGCTCGGCATTGCTGCAGGAGAAACCCCGGAAGGGCGGCTGTACCCGGATACCTACCAGTATACCGCCGGCATGAGCGACATCGCGCTGCTCAAGCGCGCCCACGCCCGCATGAATAAAGCGCTGCAGGCCGCCTGGGACGGCCGCGACACCAGTCTGCCGTACAAAACGCCGGAAGAGCTGCTGACCATGGCATCGATCGTCGAGAAAGAGACCGCGGTGCCGGAAGAGCGCAGCAAGGTGGCGTCGGTGTTCGTCAACCGCTTGCGCATCGGCATGCGTCTGCAGACCGATCCGACGGTGATCTATGGCATGGGCGAAAGCTATAATGGCAACATCACGCGCAAGGATCTGGAGACGCCGACGCCTTACAACACCTATGTGATCGCCGGCCTGCCGCCAACGCCGATCGCCATGCCGGGCGAGGCCTCGCTGCAAGCGGCCGCCAATCCGGCTAAAACGCCTTATCTCTATTTTGTCGCCGACGGCAAGGGTGGGCATACCTTCACCACCAATCTGGCGAGCCATAACCAGGCGGTGCGCGTGTACCGTCAGGCGTTAAAGGAAAAGAATGAAAAGTAAATTCGTTGTTATCGAAGGGCTGGAAGGCGCGGGCAAAACCACCGCGCGCGACACGGTAGTCAATGTGCTGCGTGAACATGGCATCAATGACATCGTCTTCACCCGTGAACCTGGCGGCACGCCGTTGGCGGAGAAGCTGCGCGACCTGTTCAAGCGCGGCATAGACGGCGAATTGCCGACCATCAAGGCCGAAGTCTTGATGCTGTACGCTGCGCGCGTGCAGTTGGTGGAAACCGTGATCAAACCCGCCCTGGCGCGCGGCGCCTGGGTGGTGGGCGATCGCCACGATCTCTCTTCACAAGCCTATCAGGGCGGCGGCCGTGGCGTGGATCCGCAGCTGATGACCTCGCTGCGCGACACCGTGCTGGGGGATTTCCGGCCGGACCTGACGGTCTATCTCGATCTGCCGCCGCTGGTCGGCCTGCAACGCGCGCAGGCGCGCGGCCAGCTGGATCGCATCGAACAGGAGGCGCTGCCGTTCTTCGAACGCACCCGCGCGCGTTATCTCGAGCTGGCGGCGCAGGATGAAACCATCGTCACCGTCGACGCGGCCCAGCCGCTGGAACAGGTGACGGCGGCGATCCGCGACTGCGTCAGCCAGTGGCTGCGGCAGCAGGAAGGCGCATAATGAACTGGTATCCGTGGCTGAATGGCCCTTATCGCCAGCTGGTTGGGCAGTACGCCGAGGGCCGCGGCCATCATGCGCTGCTGCTGCACGCTGCGGCGGGCAACGGTGACGATGCGCTGGCCTACGGCCTGAGCCGTCGGTTGATCTGTCAGCAGCGCAACGGTGAAAAAAGCTGCGGTGAGTGCCATAGCTGCCGGCTGATGCTGGCGGGTAACCACCCGGATTATCACGTGCTGGCGCCGGAAAAGGGCAAGAGCAGCCTGGGGATCGAACCGATTCGCCAGGTGATTGAGAAGCTGTACGCCCACGCGCAGCAGGGCGGCGCCAAGGTGATTTGGCTGCCGCAGGCGGAACAGCTGACCGAGGCGGCGGCCAACGCGCTGTTGAAAACGCTGGAGGAGCCGCCGGAGAAAACCTATTTCCTGCTGGGGTGCCGTGAGCCGTCGCGGCTGATGGCGACGCTGCGCAGCCGCTGCCTGTACTGGCATTTGGCCAGCCCGGAGGAGCAGCTCAGCCTGCAGTGGCTGGGCCGACAGGCGGCGGGCTCTCAGACGGACCGCCTCACGGCGCTGCGCCTGCACGATGGCGCGCCGCTGGCCGCCGAACAGCTGTTGCAGCCGCAGCAGTGGCAACAGCGCGGCGCCCTGTGCGCCGCATTGAGCGCCGCGCTACCGCAGCGCGATATGCTGTCGCTGCTGCCGACGTTAAACCACGAAGACGTCGCCGAGCGCCTGCACTGGCTGTGCGCGCTGCTGGTGGACGCGATGAAGTGGCAACAGGGCGCGCATCACTATGTGTTGAATCAGGATCAGCAGCCGCTGGTGCACCAGTTGGCCAGCCTGCTGAGCAGCGCCTCGCTGCAGCAGATCGTGCAGCAGTGGCTGAACTGCCGTCACCAGCTGCTCAGCGTGGTGGGCGTCAATCGCGAGCTGCTGCTGACCGAACAGTTACTTCGCTGGGAACAGATGCTCGGCGCCGCCGGCTATTCCCAACCTCATTCGCTGTAAAGTAAAAGAGTTAAAAATTATGTTGTTAGTCGATTCTCATTGCCACCTTGACGGCCTGGATTATCAAACGCTGCACCAGAATGTGGACGATGCGCTGGCCAAGGCCAAAGCGCGCGACGTCGGCTATGTGCTGGCGGTCGCCACCACGCTGCCGGGCTACCGTTCCATGACCGAACTGATCGGCCAGCGCGACGATGTGGCCTTCTCCTGCGGGGTGCATCCGCTCAACCTGGAAGAAGGCTATGATTATGCCGAGCTGCGTCGCCTGGCGGCGGCGGAGCAGGTGGTGGCGCTGGGGGAGACCGGGCTCGATTACTTCTACCAGAAAGACAACCTTGAGCTGCAGCAGGACTCTTTCCGCGAGCATATCCGCATCGGCCGGGATTTGAACAAGCCGGTGATCGTCCACACCCGCGATGCGCGCGCGGATACGCTGGCGATCCTGCGTGAAGAGAACGCACAGGACTGCGGCGGCGTACTGCACTGCTTCACCGAAGATCTGGCCACCGCCGAAGCTTTGCTGGATCTGGGCTTTTACATCTCTTTCTCCGGCATCGTGACCTTCCGCAATGCCGAACAGCTGCGTGAAGTAGCCCGCTATGTGCCGCTGGACCGCATTCTGGTGGAAACCGACTCGCCTTATCTGGCGCCGGTGCCGCATCGCGGCAAAGAAAACCAACCCGCCTATGTGCGTGATGTGGCTGAATACATGGCGATATTGAAGGGCGTTAGCCTGGAACAACTGGCCGAAGCGACCACCGCCAACTTTTCACGCTTATTTCACCTCGATCTGTGATCTTTGACCTAGGCTATAGCTGTAGGTCATTGTCTGCATAATTTTTTTTGAGCTCGTAATTAATCACTGAAACGGGTAAGGTTCCCTCCCGTTTCAGGTTGTTCGGTGCGTATTTTTTGGCCTTTTTTGCCAAAAAACAGCCGGTTTATGCAAAGTTGCTGCGGCTCGATCATCGAAACGTGATTGTCATCAAACATTGCGCAGGCTATTTATTTTACTCTGCGTAATAAATTCAAGGGGTGCTCAGACACCCTGAATTGCAGGGGTTTTTCTCCCCCCCTTGCAGCGCGACCAATCGCGACAAGAAGTAGCAAAGCATTATTACTCAGGAGCACACTCAACTATGTTCAAGAACGCATTTGCAAACCTGCAAAAAGTAGGTAAATCGCTAATGCTGCCGGTGTCCGTGTTGCCTATCGCAGGTATCCTGCTGGGCGTCGGCTCCGCCAACTTTAGCTGGCTACCTGCGGTAGTCTCCCACGTGATGGCGGAAGCGGGCGGTTCGGTCTTCGCCAACATGCCTTTGATTTTCGCTATCGGCGTCGCCTTGGGCTTCACCAACAACGACGGCGTTTCCGCGCTGGCGGCGGTGGTGGCTTACGGCATCATGGTGAAAACCATGGCGGTGGTTGCGCCGCTGGTGCTGCACCTGCCGGCTGAAGAGATTGCGGCCAAACACCTGGCGGATACCGGTGTGCTCGGGGGGATTATCTCCGGCGCCATCGCGGCCTATATGTTCAACCGCTTCTTCCGCATTCAACTGCCGGAATACCTTGGCTTCTTTGCCGGTAAGCGTTTCGTGCCGATCATTTCCGGTCTGGCGGCGATCGTTCTGGGCGTAGTGCTGTCCTTCATCTGGCCACCGATCGGTACGGCTATCCAGACCTTCTCGCAGTGGGCGGCTTATCAGAACCCGGTTGTAGCCTTCGGCATTTACGGCGTGGTTGAGCGTGCTCTGGTGCCGTTCGGTCTGCACCACATCTGGAACGTACCGTTCCAAATGCAAATTGGTGAATTCACCAACGCGGCGGGCCAGGTATTCCACGGTGATATCCCTCGCTACATGGCGGGCGACCCGACCGCGGGCAAACTGTCCGGCGGCTTCCTGTTCAAAATGTACGGTCTGCCTGCTGCGGCCATCGCCATCTGGCACTCGGCCAAGCCGGAAAACCGCGCGAAAGTCGGCGGCATCATGATCTCCGCCGCGCTGACCTCGTTCCTGACCGGTATCACCGAGCCGATCGAGTTCTCCTTCATGTTCGTTGCGCCGATCCTGTACGTGATCCACGCTATCCTGGCCGGTCTGGCGTTCCCAATCTGCATTCTGTTGGGCATGCGTGACGGCACCAGCTTCTCGCACGGCCTGATCGACTTTATCGTACTGAGCGGCAACAGCAGCAAAATCTGGCTGTTCCCAATCGTCGGCATCATCTACGGTCTGGTGTACTACACCATCTTCCGCGTGCTGATCGCCAAGCTGGATCTGAAAACCCCGGGCCGTGAAGACACCGCTGCCGAGCAGACTGCGCAGGGCGGTTCCGAAATGTCCGCAGCGCTGGTTCAGGCCTTCGGCGGTAAAGAAAACATCACTAACCTGGATGCTTGCATCACCCGTCTGCGCGTCAGCGTGGCCGACGTGTCCAAAGTTGACCAGGCGGGCCTGAAGAAACTGGGCGCAGCTGGCGTAGTCGTCGCTGGCTCTGGCGTGCAGGCCATCTTCGGCACCAAGTCTGACAACCTGAAAACCGATATGGACGAATATATCCGTAATCACTGATTCAGGCAGGGGAGTTACCAAGGGAGGCGAAAGCCTCCCTTTTTTATTGCCTTTCGTCAGGCGCCAAGGCGCTGTTCGAGTTCGGCGAGAGAAGGGAGGAACCAGACCTGTTCGCCGCGATTGGCTTCGCGCACAAAGTCTTGCAGCGCGTTGCTTTGCGCTAACCAAGGGGTGATATCGCCCAGCAGGGCCACACGCAGGCGGTAGTTGATGAATTTCTGCAATACGGCGCCGGCCATGCCGCTCCTCAGCTGGAAGAAGGCGGCGTCGAGGCGGCTGACGGGGAGGGCAATCATCCCGGCCTCGTGTTCAAAGGCGGGCGCGATAAACAGGCTGACGTCGTTTTCGCTTTTCAACATCGGCCCGGCTTCGGCGAATACCACCAGGCGCTGATCGTAGACTTGCTGCACGGCGTAGCTCATCGGTGCTCCGGGAGTCAGGGTTTGGCATGTTTTTGCAGGTAATGCTCGAACACCGCCAGCGTTTCGTCCGAAATATGGTGTTCAATCCCTTCGCTGTCCAGCTCGGCGGTTTCGCTCGGCACCCCGAGGCACATCAGCAGATCGACCACGATGCGGTGACGGCGGCGCACCTTCTGCGCCAGTTGCTCGCCTTCCTCCGTTAAAAACACCCCGCGATAAGGGCGCGATTCCACCAGCCCGGCGCTTTTGAGCCGCGCGATATTTTTGATCGCCGTCGGGTGAGAGACGCCGAAGCGGCGCGCGATATCGGTGGTTCTGGCTTCACGGGTGCTTTGCAGCAAATCGGCGATCAGCTCAACGTAATCTTCGATCAGCGCATTGGACTGCGCTTCGCGGGCGCGGCTAAAACGCAGGGCGTGCTCGGCCTCGTCCGGCATGTCGGTCTGGGCGTGGCGGTCGGCGTTATCTGGCGCGCGGGTAACCATAGCGTGGGGCGTCCTGTAAGCATAAAAATGGCGTCTCCCGGCAATGCGGGGAGGGTTGCCCTAAGTTAGTCCAAATAGCACACATTATCAATTCGATGCCATGCATTGTGGTAGTTAGAAATATCTCTACACAAAGCCCATTAATTTCGCCTGTTGCATAAAGTGTAGCCGATGCTACATTGTCAGCATGAACGGTGGAAAAATAACCAGTAAAAGATTAAGGGTACTTCATGCGAGACGCGGCAACCCCCTCATCGTTAACCGAACGGACAAACATCGCGATTGGCGCCGCCCTTGCCGGGCGCAAGCGCGGCGCCTTCACGCCGCTGCTGTTCGCCGGCCCGGCGGTGATTGCCTCTATCGCCTATATGGATCCCGGTAACTTCGCCACCAACATCCAGGCCGGGGCGAAATACGGCTACAGCCTGCTGTGGGTGGTGGTGATGGCCAACCTGATCGCCATGCTGTTCCAGGCGCTGTCGGCCAAGCTCGGCATCGTCACCAACCGCAATCTGGCGGAGATGTGCCGCGACCAGTTTTCACGGCCGGTGGTGATCGGCATGTGGCTGCTCAGCGAAGTGGCGGCGATGGCCACCGATCTGGCGGAGTTTCTCGGCGGGGCGATCGCGCTGGCGCTGCTGTTCCACATGCCGCTGCTGGCGGGCATGGGGGTGACGGCGGTGATCACCTATGCGCTGCTGATGGTGGAGAAAAAAGGTTTTCGTCCGGTTGAACTGATGATCGGCGGCCTGGTGGGCATCATCGCGCTGTGCTACCTGGTGGAGATGTTCATCGTACCGGTGGATTGGCAGGCGGCCGGCATCGGCATGGTGACGCCGCAGTTGCCCGACGCGCAGGCGCTGACCATTGCCGTCGGCATTATCGGCGCCACCGTGATGCCGCACGCCATTTTCCTGCACTCGGGGTTGACCCAGCACCGCAGCCCGGCCAGCGACAACGGCGAGCGGCGCAAGCTGCTGCGCTTTTCCAATATTGAAGTGGTGATCGCGCTGGCGCTGGCCGGGCTGGTGAATATTGCGATGGTGATCATGGCCTCGAGCGCCTTCCACGCCGGTAACAGCGACGTGGCCGAAATCGGCACCGCCTACCATACGCTGACGCCACTGTTCGGCGCGGCGGCGGCCGGTATCTTCCTGGCGTCGCTGATCGCCTCCGGCATTTCCAGTTCGGTGGTGGGCACCATGGCCGGGCAAATGATCATGCAGGGCTTCGTCGGTTTCCGCATTCCGGTGTGGGTGCGCCGCCTGGTGACCATGGTGCCGGCGTTTATCGTGGTGGCGATGGGCGTCAACGCCACCGACGCGCTGGTTTACAGCCAGGTGGTGCTGAGTTTGGCGCTGCCGGCGCCGATGATCGCGCTGGTGATGTTCACCCGCCGCCGCGACATCATGGGCGAGTTCGCCAACGGCCGCTGGACCAGTCTGGCGGCGGTGGTCGGCACGGTGGTGATCGTGCTGCTCAACGCGGTGTTGTTGCTGCAGACTTTCGGCGTCGATATCCCTGGATTGGGGTGAGCTGCGCGATCAGGGCCTGGCGAATTTTTCGGCGAACAGCTCGCTGATGAAGTCGACGAAGACCCGAATTTTGTGGCTGCGATCCCGCAGGCGCGGATAGAGAATATTGATCGGCGCCCCGGTGGGCGCCCACTCCTGCAGTATCGGCTCCAATTCCCCCGTCTTCAGATAATTTTCCAGCGTGCAATCCAGCAAGTAAACCAGGCCGAGGTGATTCCTGGCAACCTCGCACAGCGATTGGGAATGGTTAAAGCTCAACAGCGGGCTGGGCGCCAGAGAGTAGCGTTCGTCGCCGCGAATGAACTGCCAGTCATCCGCCGCCGCCGCGCCTGAACGGATAAATCCCAGCCGCTGGTGCTGTTGCAGTTGTTTTGGGTGTTCCGGCCGGCCGTGGCGCGTAAAATAATCGGGAGACGCACAGCACAGATAGCGTGGTTGCAGCAATTGACGGCTGACCATCTCGGGGATGTCGCCGGCGCCGATGCGAATAAATACGTCGGCGCGATCTTCCGCCGGATTGACCAAGCGATCGCTGACCGACACGCTGAGCTGCAATTCCGGGTATTGTGCCAAAAAAGCCGGCAGCGCCGGGGCGATATGCATGCTGCTGAGCATCGAGGCTATCTCGACCCGCAGCGGTCCGCGCGGTTGTTCAAAGTCGCCCGACAGGTCGTTTTTCAGCCGGTCAAACTGCTGCAGTATCGCCTGCGCGGTGCGGTAGCAACGCTCCCCGGCGCTGGTCAGGGAGAAGCGCCGGGTTGAGCGTTTGAAGAGGGGCTGCCCGAACTGTTTTTCAAGCTGATTGATGCTGTACGTGACGCTGGCCGGGGAGAGCCCCATTTTGGTTGCCGCCTGGCTGAACCCCTCCATTTCTACCACCTGGCAGAACACGCGTAGCGCATGCAGTTCATTCATGTTAACGGCTTCAATTATTTAAATTATTAAAAGAGTATTTTTAAATATGCCGGCTGTCAATTTAACGCGGCATTGGATAGTTTATTTTCAGCGTTTTTATTCATCTGAAATCGCATCCTGTATTGCCATAATGAAATAACGCCGAAGAGGATATTTATATGAGAAAGTTAACTGCCGTATTGTTATTGGCGGGAGCAGGCTTGTGCGGCCAAACGTATGCCGTAGGCAGCGAGGCCGCGCCACAAAGTTACAGGGTTTCCGCTGATGCGGGCGTTGCGGCTGAGCAGAAGGCGGTTTATCAGCTGATAAACCGATATCAGACAGCGCTTAATGCCGGCGATACTCAAACTATTTTGTCACTTTTTGCACCACAAAGTTATTCGCAGTGGAACGAAAGGCCGACGGCGGACAGCAATGAAAAGCGCCGCCAACAATATGACGACCTATTTAAGAAAGAGAAATTTGAAACCGAGTTCGTGTATGACAGCGTTAGCGTGAACGGTAATATGGCCTATGTACGCACGCACCATCATCGCGGCGCAACGGTCACCCGAATAAGCGACGGTGCCACCCTGATCGATTTAAATCGTGAAGTATTTGTATTGGAGAAACAGCAGGGGCAGTGGAAGATCGTAGTCTACACCTTTAATACCAACCCGATTCAAGGGGTGAGCTGAGTGGCACCTGATAAAGGCCGCATAAGCGGCCTTATTGTGCTGCGCGATAGTTAAAGATTCCCCACGCCGCCGTCCATCTGCAGCTCGGCGCCGACCATAAAGGCCGACTCATCCGCCGCCAGAAACACCGCCGCTTTGGCCAGCTCCAACGCGCTGCCCATGCGGCCGATCGGCACCAGCGCGCGGATATCGTCGCGCAAGGCCCGCTCATCCGCTTCCGCCAGCCCCAGCTTACCCAGCGCCGGGGTTTCGGTCGGGCCGGGGCTGAGGCCGTTGACGCGAATGCCGCGCGCGTGCAGCTCGCCGGAGAGCGTTCTGGCCAAAGATAACAAACCGGCTTTGCTGGCGGCGTAGGCGCTGCTCTGCGGCAGGCCGATATGGGCGCTGATCGAACCGCACAGGATCACCGAAGAAGGGTTGGCCAGCAGCGGCAGCAGCGCCTGGATCAAAAAGAACGGCCCCTTCAGGTTGATGTCCATCAGCCGCTGATAGCTCTGCTCATCCCACTCCTGCAGCGGGCGATGCGTGACGTCGCCGGCGTTAACGTACAGCACGTCCAGCCGCGGCCACCGTTGCTCCAACTGCTGCGCCAGCGCGCGCTGCTGTGGGATGTCGCCGGCGTCGCTCAGCAGCAGCAGCGCGTTGCCCGCCAATGCCTGGCCTGCAGCGTCCAGGGCGCGTTGGCTGCGGCCGGTGATCGCCACTGTTGCGCCCTCGGCGATGAACTGGCGGGCGGTTTCCAGCCCGATGCCGCTGGTGCCGCCGGTAATCAATGCGTATTTGCCTTGCAGTCGTGACATAACCGATTCCTCTTTAGCGTCTGTTGCGGCATTATTTGCGCTATAGTTCCTTTTGCATAGTAGGCACCTTTTGGATACTAAAGGGCGAGGTGGGATGAAATGACGACGCAAGCGCCCTTAACGGCGGAAAATAATTTGGCGACGTTGCCGACGGCGGGGGAACCCTGCCCGATGGTGGACTTCGTCAATCTGGTGTCGGGCAAATGGGCGATACCCATCCTGTACCGGCTGATCATAATCGATGGCCCGGTGCGATTCAGCGAGCTGCAGCGGGCGGTGGCACCCATCGCGCAAAAAGAGCTGACGCGCCAGCTGCGGCTGTTCGAACAACGCGGTCTGGTGACGCGGCAGGTGTATCCCGAAGTGCCGCCGCGGGTGGAGTATCAGGTCACCGCGCTGGGCAAATCGCTGCGGCCGACGCTGGACTCGCTGGCCGAGTGGATGCGTCGGCATGCCCCGCAGCTGATCGGCGGTTAGTCGCCGATGCCCGGCGGGTTGATGGTTGAACGCTCGACCTTTTCGTCGCCTTCGCCCCAGCGTTCCAGCACCTGCGCATATTCGCCGCTGACGATCGCACCATTGATCGCGGCGTTGACGGCGTTCACCAATCCGTTGCCTTTTTTGGTGGTGACCGCGACGTAGGCCACGTTGGGGCCGATGCCGACCATTTTGGTTTTGCCGGTCAGCGCCGCCTTGTAGGCGCCGGTGGAGTGGGGGCCGAAGAACGCATCGGCGCGCCCGGACTGAATGCTGAGGTTGGTGGCGGCGTCGTCGGTCACGTAGATCGGCTGTACCGGCGGCAGCCCGGCGGCGCGGTTCTGCTTATCCCATCCCAGCAGAATGTTTTCCTGATTGGTGCCGGATCCGACGATGATCCGCAGCCCGGCCACGTCCTGCGGGCGATTGATCGCGGTGATGTGGCTGGTGGATTTGACGTAAAAGCCCAGCGTATCCACCCGGTAGGTGGCGAAGTCGAATTTGGTTTTGCGCTGTTTGGTGACGGCGATGTTGAAGATCGCCGCATCGTATTTGCCCGCGCTGATGCCCAGCGGCCAATCTTCCCAGGAGGTGGGCACCAGATTCAGCTCCAGCCCGAGGCTGTCGGCCACCAGGCGGGCGATGTCCGGATCGCTGCCGATCAGCGTTTTATTGTCTTCGGCGAACAGCGCCAGCGGCGGCGAGTTCTCGAATGCTACCGCCACCGTCAGCTTGCCGGGCACCGCGAAGTGAAAGTCCGCCGGGATCAGCGCGATAGCGGCGGGGTTTTTCTCCGTGTGTATCGGCTCTCGGTTAGCCTGCAGGTCGATACCGCCCGACGGAGCCGCCTGCACGGCGGCGCTCAGCAACAGCGCGCACAGCGCCGAAATTCTCGGTAACATAACGCCCTAGATCCTTTGTTAATCATGGGGTTACTATTGGCGGCGGCGCGGGGCAAGTAAAGCAACATTAGTGAATAACCAAAGTGAAAAGATGCACAAGCGGGGGGCCGGGCTGCGCGAATCTGCAGCACTCGACGTGGAAAGTGCGCAATCAGGTTGAAAGCAGTAGAATTTGTCACTCATACTGCGTACAGCTAATTGTGTAAAACAAGGAACGCCAGATGGCCGAAGAAACGATTTTCAGTAAAATTATCCGCCGCGAAATCCCTGCTGATGTGGTTTACCAGGATGAACTGGTCACCGCTTTCCGTGACATCTCCCCCCAGGCGCCCACCCATGTGCTGATCGTTCCCAACGTGCTGATCCCAACCGTCAACGACGTGACCGTGGAGCATGAGGCCGCATTGGGCCGCATGATCACCGCCGCGGCGAAAATCGCCGAACAGGAAGGCATCGCCGAGGACGGCTACCGCCTGATCGTCAACTGCAACCGCCACGCCGGTCAGGAGGTCTATCATATTCATATGCACCTGGTCGGTGGCCGCTCGCTGGGGCCGCTGCTGTCACGTTAAGCGAGGAAATCATGCGCGGTAAAAAAACTCTGCGTTGTCTGATGGCGTTGGCGCTGCCCGCCGCGTTGCTGATGGGGTGCAGTTCGCCATCCGGCATCGCGGTTAACCGGGGGCAAACGGTGGTGATGGATCCTTCGGTGCTGACCG
Source organism: Serratia sp. X10 (assembly GCF_017811775.1). NCBI lineage: Bacteria > Pseudomonadati > Pseudomonadota > Gammaproteobacteria > Enterobacterales > Yersiniaceae > Serratia > Serratia sp. X10. The sequence continues at coordinate 323,863 of NZ_JAEIOH010000001.1, forward strand.
CCGGCATTTTTGCCGATACGCCCTCTGTCTCGAACGCTTCCGGGCGGGTGATGGCGACTTCGGTGCTCAATAACAGCCAACCGACGCCGGTCACCGTGCATTATCGTTTCTATTGGTACGACGCGCAGGGGCTGGATATTCGCCCCTTCGAGAAACCGCGTGAGATCGTCGTGGCGCCTAACTCGGACGCCAAAATCTACTCGATTAACGGTAATCTGGAAGCTAAAAGCGCGCGTCTGTATCTGTACCTGTAAGCGCTTGCCAGGTTTGGAGAAAAAGCATGAAAAAGTACGTCTTAGTGGCGCTGGCCGCATTCACCCTGAGCGGCTGTCTGTCGCGCCCGCCTGAGCCGGATCAGCCGTTGCCACCGGTCACCGTCGAACCGGAACAGCCGACGCCGCCGGTCGAGCAGCCGCAGCCGCCAACCACCGAGCCGGTGCCGCAGCCGCCGAAAATCCAGCAGCTTGACTGGCTGGGCAGCGTTCAGCCGCTGGTGAATCAGATGCTCAAGGCCGATGGCGTCACGGCCGGCAGCGTGCTGCTGCTGGATAGCGTCAAGAACAACACCAACGGCTCGCTGCAGATGGGCAAAGCCACCGCGGCGCTGTATAAGGCGCTGGCGTCGAACTCCACCTTCAGCGTGGTGCCGGAAGTGAAGCTGACCAGCGCCAGACAAACGCTGGGCCTGTCGGCGGATGACAGCTTCGGTTCGCGCAGCAAGGCGATTGGCCTGGCGCGCATAGTCGGCGCGCAGTACGTGCTGTACAGCGACGTCAGCGGCGACGTGAAGTCGCCGGCGCTGGATATGCAGTTGATGCTGGTGCAAACCGGCGAGATCGTCTGGTCGGGCAATGGCGCCGTTAAACGCTGAGGCCGCGCTGCGACAACTGATGGAAACCAGACTGCCGGCGGTGAATACCGCCGGTTGTCATTTCAGCCCGGTGCAGGGGCTGACCGGCGAGAGCTGGCGCATCGACGGATCGGACATCACGCTGCTGGCGCGGCAAAACAGCGCGGAGAAACGCGCGCTGGGCGTGAGCAGACGGCGGGAAGCACGGGTCTTGCGTCGCTGCGCGTCGGGGCTGGGGCCACGGGTTTTCGCGCAGAATAATCAGTGGCTTGTCCTTGAATGGCTTGAAGGTGACATCGTCACAGAAGCTGAGTTTGACGCGCTGAATCAACGCGGCGAGCTGGCGGCGATGGCGACGACGTTGCATCGGCGGCCGCTCAGCGGTTACCGGCTGGATCTGCGGCGGCAGTTCATTCGTTACTGGCAGCAGCTGGATGGGCGGCGTCTAACCCCCGCCTGGCTGCGTTGGCAGCGTCATTTCTTACGCTGCGCGCCGCCGCGGCCATTACGCCTGGCACCGCTGCACATGGACATCCACCCGGGCAATTTGCTCGCGACCGGCGAGGGGCTGCGGCTGATCGACTGGGAGTATGCCGCCGACGGCGATGTGGCGCTGGATATCGCCGCGCTGTTTCGCGGCAACGGCTGGGCGGCTGAGCCGCAGCAGCGCTTTTTGCAGCACTACGCGCGTCAGGGCTATCACGACGTCGCCCGGCTGCAGGCCCAGGTGCAGCGCTGGCTGCCGTGGGTGGATTATCTGATGCTGCTGTGGTTTGAAGTGCGCTGGCAGCAGAGCGGCGACGTTGAATTTTTGCGCTGGGGCGCGGCGCTGCGCCGGCAATTCTGTTTATCATCATCCGAATTCTGAACGAACAATATGAAGTGAGGTGCCCGTGGGCCCAGTAATGCTAGATGTCGCCGGCTACGAGCTGGATGCAGAAGAACGCGAGATTCTGAAACACCCGCTGGTTGGCGGATTGATCCTGTTTACCCGTAATTTCCACGATGCGGAGCAGCTGCGTGAGCTGGTGCGCCAGATCCGCGCCGAATCGCACGATCGGCTGGTGGTGGCCGTGGATCAGGAGGGCGGGCGCGTGCAGCGCTTCCGCGAAGGCTTCACCCGCTTGCCGGCGGCGCAATCGTTCGCCGCCTTGAACGATGCGCAAGAAGGCGGCCGCCTGGCGCAGGAGGCCGGCTGGCTGATGGCGGCGGAGATGATCGCGCAGGATATCGACATCAGCTTTGCGCCGGTGCTGGACATCGGCCATGCCAGCGCGGCGATCGGCGAGCGTTCGTTCCACAGCGATCCGCAGCAGGCGTTGGCGATGGCGGAACGCTTTATCCTCGGCATGCGCAGCGCCGGCATGAAAACCACCGGTAAGCACTTCCCGGGGCACGGCGCCGTCAGCGCCGATTCGCACAAGGAAACCCCGCGCGATCCGCGGCCGCTGGCGCAGATCCGCGAGCATGACATGGCGATCTTCCGCGAGCTGATCAATCGTCAATTGCTGGACGCCGTCATGCCGGCTCACGTCATCTATACTGAAGCGGACCCGCGTCCGGCCAGCGGCTCGCCGTACTGGCTGCAGCAGATCCTGCGTCAGGAGCTGGGCTTCGACGGCGTGATTTTCTCCGACGATCTGTCGATGGAAGGCGCCGCCATCATGGGCAGCTACGCCGAGCGCGGCCAGGCGGCGCTGGATGCCGGTTGCGACATGATCCTGGTGTGCAACCACCGCGAAGGTGCGGTCAGCGTGCTGGATAACCTGTCCCCGGTCAAAGCAGAGAAGGTGAAGCGGTTATATCATCGCGGTCAGTTCACCCGTCAGGAACTGCGCGACTCCGAGCGCTGGCAGCAGGCGCACAAGGCGCTCAGCGCGCTGAGCGAACGCTGGGAGGAGCACAAGCAGCGTTCGCAAGGGTGAACCCAGGCGCCGCATCGCGGCGCGGAGCGGAAATGATGAGGGCCGCGCCCGCGGCCCTTGGCTTGTTGCGAGGATCCACATGATTATCTATTTGCACGGCTTCGATTCCACCAGTCCCGGCAATCATGAAAAGGTGTTACAGCTGCAGTTTATCGATCCGGATGTGCGCTTTATCAGCTACAGCACGCTGCACCCGCGTCACGACATGCAGCATCTGTTGAAAGAGGTGGACAAGGCGGTGCAGCAGGGCGGCGATGCGCACCCGTTGATCTGCGGGGTCGGCCTCGGCGGCTTCTGGGCGGAGCGCATCGGCTTCCTGTGCGGCATTCGCCAGGCGATGTTCAATCCCAACCTGTACCCGGAAGAGCACATGCACGGCAAGATAGACCGGCCGGAAGAGTATCGCGATATCGCCACCAAGTGCGTGGAGGATTTCCGCGAGAAAAACCGCGATCGCTGTCTGGTGGTGCTGTCGCGCCACGACGAGGTGCTGGATAACCGGCGCAGCGCCGAATTGCTGCATCACTACTACGAGATCGTGTGGGATGAACAGCAGACGCACAAGTTCAAAAACATCTCGCCGCATCTGCAGCGGCTCAAGGCGTTCAAGGCGCTGGGTTAACAGTTTCATAACGCTGCCGCGAGCCGCGCTCCCCGTTTTTCACCGACGGAAAGTGCGGCTTTTTTGTGCGCCAAAGCCAGATTTTGCGTGGCAATCGGCAAAATTTAAAACTGTGACTCAGCGCTAACTATTTGAATCGCAATCCCCAAAAAATGCCCTCGTCCAGCCTTTAACCAAATAAAATTGATGTACGTCAATTTTGGTATGACCAAATAACCTCACATGCTATTCTGGCTGCAGAGAGCCGATTTATTTTACGCGAACCCTATGTATTCTAAGGATATTATTTATTTACCCTGAGATAACAAATGGTTCACATTTAGGGGGTTATTTTGACAACGCCAAAGAAGAAAATCGTTATTGTCGGCGGCGGCGCCGGTGGTCTGGAGCTGGCGACCAGCCTGGGCCATAAACTTGGCCGCAAGAACAAAGCCGAGATCACGCTGGTGGATCGCAACCACAGCCATTTGTGGAAACCGCTGTTGCACGAAGTGGCGACCGGCTCCCTCGATGACGGCGTGGATGCGCTCAGCTACCTGGCGCACGCGCGCAATCACCATTTCAGCTTCCAGCTGGGGTCGTTGACCAACATCAACCGCGAGACGCAAACGCTGCAGCTGGCGCAGATCTGCGACGAGCAGGGCGGCGAGCTGGTGCCGGCGCGCGAACTGCCGTACGACATCCTGGTGATGGCGCTGGGCAGCACCTCAAACGATTTCGGTACGCCGGGCGTGAAAGAGCACTGCATCTTCCTGGATAACCCGCATCAGGCACGTCGTTTCCACAACGAAATGCTTAACCTGTTCCTGAAGTTCTCGGCGCAGCCGGGGCAAAAAGAGCGGGTCAACATCGCCATCGTCGGCGGCGGCGCCACCGGCGTTGAACTGTCCGCCGAACTGCACAACGCGGTGAAACAGCTGCACAGCTACGGTTTTGAAGGCCTGGACAACAGCGCGCTCAACGTGACGCTGGTCGAAGCCGGCGAGCGCATTCTGCCGGCGCTGCCGCCGCGCATTTCCGCTGCGGCGCACCAGGAGCTGATCAAGCTGGGCGTGCGCGTGCTGACCAACACCATGGTGACCAGCGCGGACGCCAAAGGCCTGAATACCAAGGGCGGCGAGTTCATCGACGCCGATCTGATGGTGTGGGCGGCAGGCATCAAAGCGCCGGACTTTATGAAGGACATCGGCGGCCTGGAAACCAACCGCATCAACCAGTTGGTGGTGGAGCCGACGCTGCAGACCACGCGCGATCCGAACATCTTCGCCATCGGCGACTGCGCCTCTTGCCCGAAAGAGGGCGGCGGTTTCGTGCCGCCGCGCGCCCAGTCGGCGCACCAGATGGCCTCACGCTGCGCCACCAATATTCTGGCGCTGATGAACGGCCAGACGCTGAAGCCTTACGTGTACAAAGACCACGGTTCGCTGGTGTCGCTGTCGCGCTTCAGCACCGTCGGCAGCCTGATGGGCAACCTGATGCGCGGCTCGATGATGGTGGAAGGGCGCATTGCGCGTTTCGTCTACATCTCGCTGTATCGCATGCACCAGGTGGCGCTGCACGGCTACATCAAAACCGGCCTGATGATGCTGGTGGGCGGCATTAACCGGGTGATCCGCCCGCGCCTGAAGATGCACTGATCCCGCCGTTGTCGATCAACCCGCGCCGGTTCGCCCGCGCGGGTTTTTTTATGGCGGCGCGAGGCTAACGGCGGCGGTTGCTTGATTCTTCAGCATAAGTTGTCGCCGACATGGGTAAAATTCTTAAGATTCCTCCTAAACAACGGCAAAACGGCCGTTTTCCCGCATTTTTGGTCCCCTTGTCTTATTGCGAGCCCTCAAATCATTGTGCAGACTTTACCTCGTTTACAGACGGCGCGTCGCGCACGCCGTAAACCGGGATACCGCAAGCCGCCCATGCGCAAAATAATAAGCGCGGTGCCATGCCGGTAACAGACCCGGAAAAAATGCGTGGTAACACTTTCAGGAGGTTTCCTGTGAACAAGTCAATGTTAGCCGGTGTTGGGATTGGCATCGCTGCCGCTCTGGGGATTGCCGCGGTAGCCAGCCTGGACGTCTTTTCTGCCGGTCCGCAATATGCGCAGGTGCTCGCCGCAACGCCGATTAAAGAAACCATCAAAACGCCGCGTCAGGAATGCCGCAACGTCACCGTCACGCACCGTGCACCGGTGCAGGATGAAAACCGCATCGCCGGTTCTGTGCTGGGCGCAGTGGCGGGCGGCGTGATCGGCCACCAGTTCGGCGGCGGTCGCGGACGCGACGTGGCGACCGTGGTGGGCGCATTGGGCGGCGGCTACGCCGGTAACCAGGTGCAAGGGGCGATGCAGAACAACGACGTCACCACCAGCGTTCAGCAGCGTTGCAAAACGGTCTACGACAAGTCTCAGAAAATGCTGGGCTATGACGTGACCTACAAGATCGGCAATCAGCAGGGCAAGATCCGCATGGATCACGATCCGGGCACCCAAATCCCATTGGATAAAAACGGCCAACTGGTGCTGAACAGAGCCTGATCGACGCATTCGAATTAAACCCGCGGGCAGTGTTAGTTCTGATCGTTTAACTCGGTTAAGCGAGCGGCGTTAACATTGACGCGGGTTTCTGCTTTTTGTCTGCCCGCGAATTCGACGATCGTTCTAATGTCTGCGTGCGATATCACTGGACAAAACTTCAAAAAAGCCCCCGCGTTTGTTATATTATTGTGCGATTAAGCGGTGTGTTCGGCGCTAATCGCCGCACCGGCCAAACCCGAGTATTTCGTCTCGCAGAGATAACGACATGTTAGATTTTCGCTTTCCGACAGCGTTGCAAATGGTCCTTAGCGTCGCCGTAGCTGAGAAGCAGGGCATGCGTTCGACGAGCGCCACGCTCGCCGCCACTCTGGAAGCTAACCCGAGCTTTATCCGCAAACTGATGGTGCCGCTGACCAAAGACGGCATCATCGTTTCCACCCTGGGCCGAAACGGCTCTATCCACCTTGGCCGCCCGGCGGAAGAGATTACCCTGCGGGATATCTACCTGGCGGTGATCGACGACAAGCGCATCTGGGCCTCACGCCCTGAAGTGCCGGCCCGCTGCCTGGTGAGCGCCAACGCCTGTTGGTATTTCAAATCGGTGGTGAACGAGGCCGAGCAGGCTTCGCTCGCGGTGCTGGCGCGCCACACCGTGGCTGACTCGCTGGCCGAACTGGAGCGGGGCGACAAGCGCGCCTGTGCGGAATACGTCGCCGCGCAAGAGGCCGAAACCGCCGATAAATAATCGCGGTTCTGATGCATAAAAAAAGGTCGGGCAATGCCCGACCTTTTTGCATGTTAAGACGAGGATTACGCCGTCTGCGTCTGCGTTTTGCGCGCCACCAGGCGGCGCAGGGTGACGTAGAACACCGGCGTCAGGAACAGCCCGAACAGCGTGACCCCCAGCATGCCGGAGAACACCGTGATGCCGGTGACGCCGCGCACTTCGGCGCCGGCGCCGTGGCCGAGGATCAGCGGGATGGTGCCGGCGATGAAGGCGATGGAGGTCATCACGATCGGTCGCAACCGCAGGCGACAGGCTTCCAGCGCCGCCTCGACGATGCCTTTGCCTTGCATTTCCAGCTCGCGGGCGAACTCGACGATCAGAATGGCGTTCTTGCAGGCCAGCCCCATCAGAACGACCAACCCGACCTGCACGAACACGTTGTTGTCGCCGCCGGTCAACCACACGCCGAACAGCGCCGACAGCATGGTCATCGGCACGATCAGGATCACCGCCAGCGGCAGCGTCCAGCTTTCATACAGCGCCGCCAGCGCGAGGAACGCCAGCAGTACCGCGACCGGGAACACCACCAGCGCGGCGTTGCCCTGGGTCGATTGCTGGTAGCTCAGATCGGTCCACTGGATGTTCATGCCGTTCGGCAACAGCTTGCCGGCCATTTGCGTCAGCGCGCTCATCGCCTGGGTAGAGGAGAGGACGCGCGGATCGGCGTCGCCGATCAGGTCCGCCGCCGGGAAACCGTTGTAGCGGATCACCGGATCCGGGCCGTAGGTCGTGCCGATGCTGACCATACTGCCGATCGGCACCATTTCGCCTTTGTCGTTGCGGGTACGCAGGTTGGCGATGTCTTCCACGCTGTCGCGGAACTGGCCGTCGGCCTGCGCCATCACCTTCCAGGTGCGGCCGTAACGGTTAAAGTCGTTGATGTAAGACGAACCGAGGTAGGTCTGCAGCGTGCTGAACAGCGCATTGAGCGGCACCCCCTGGGCCTTGGCCTTGTCGCGATCGATTTTGGCGTCCAGCTGCGGCACATTGGCCTGATAAGAGGAGATCGGGAAGCCCATGCCCGGCGTTTGCATAATGGCGCCGGACATCGTGTTGATCGCGGTCTGCAGCGCGCCGTAACCCAGCCCGCCGCGATCCTGCACGTACAGCGAATAGCCGGAACCCTGGCCGATGCCGAGGATCGGCGGCGGCATGATCGAGAAGGCGAACCCTTCCTGGATCTGCGAAATGCGCGCGTTGATCTCGGCGTTGATCTGCGCCGCGGTGCGGGTTCGGGTGCTCAATGACTCCAGCGCGAAGAACACCGTGCCGGTATTCGGCGTATTGGTGAACTGCAGCGCGTTCAGGCCGGGGAAGGCCACCGCATCGGTGACGCCGTCCACGCTCAGGCCGATGGCGCTCATCTTGCGGATCACCGCATCGGTGCGCTCCAGCGAGGCGCCTTCCGGCATCTTCACGCCGCCAATCAGATACAGCTTGTCCTGCGTCGGGATAAAGCCGCCGGGCACGGTCTTGAACATCACCCCGGCGGCGACCAGCAGCAGCAGGTAGACGACGAACACTGCGCCGCGTCGACCCAGCACGCGGGATACCCCGTGCTGATAACGCTGCGAGCCGCTGGCGAAGAAGCGGTTGAACGGCCGGAACAGCCAGCCGAACAGCCGGTCGATCAGGCGCGACGGCAGATCTTTCGGCGCGCCGTGCGGCTTCAGCAAGCGCGCCGCCAGCGCCGGTGACAGGGTCAGCGAGTTGATGGCGGAGATCACCGTCGAGATGGCGATGGTGACGGCGAACTGTTTGTAGAACTGGCCGGTAACGCCGGAGAGGAACGCCATCGGCACAAACACCGCGCACAGCACCACGGCGATGGCGATGATCGGGCCGGAGACCTCGCGCATCGCCTGGTGCGCCGCCGCCAGCGGCGACAGCCCCTCTTCGATGTTGCGCTCGACGTTCTCCACCACCACGATGGCGTCATCCACCACGATGCCGATCGCCAGCACCAGCCCGAACAGGCTGAGGGTGTTGAGCGAGAAGCCGAGCAGATACAGCGCGGCGAAGGTGCCGACCACGGAGATCGGCACCGCCAACAGGGGAATGATCGAGGCGCGCCAGGTCTGCAGGAACAGAATGACCACCAGCACTACCAGGATCACCGCTTCCAGCAGGGTGTCCACCACCGCGCGGATCGAATCGCGCACGAACACCGTCGGATCGTACGGCGATTTCCAGCTCATGCCGTCCGGGAAGCGGGTCGCCAGCTCGGCCATCTTGCCGCGCACCGCGTCCGACAGCTCGATGGCGTTGGCGCCCGGCGACTGGAAGATGCCGATGCCGACCGCATCCTTGTTATTGAGCTGGGCGCGCAGCGCGTAGCTTCCGGAACCCATTTCGATGCGCGCCACGTCGCGCAGCCGCACGATCTCGCCGTTATCGCCGCTCTTAAGAATGATGTTGCCGAACTCTTCTTCGGTTTGCAGGCGGCCCTGTGCGTTGATCGACAGCAGATAGTCGCTGCGCGTCGGCATCGGCTCCGCGCCAAGCTGGCCGGCGGAGACCTGCACGTTCTGCTCCTGCATGGCGCTCACCACGTCGGAGGCGGTCAGCCCGCGCGCGGCGACTTTGTTCGGATCGAGCCAGATGCGCATTGCGTATTCGCCGGCGCCGAAGATCTGCACCTGGCCGACGCCCGGCAGGCGAGCCAGTTCATCCTTGACCTTCAGGGTGGCGTAGTTGCGCAGGTACAGCGAGTCGTACTTGCCGGAAGGCGATACCAGATGCACCACCAGCGTCAGCGCCGGAGACTGTTTCTGGGTAGTGATGCCCTGGCGGCGCACGTCCTCCGGCAGGCGCGCTTCGGCCTGCGCCACGCGGTTTTGCACCTGCACCTGCGCCTGATCGGGATCGGTGCCCGGGCGGAAGGTGACGGTGGTCACCAGCACGCCGTCGGAACCGGCGACCGATTTCATGTACATCATGTTTTCGACGCCATTGATCGCTTCTTCCAGCGGCGTCGCCACCGTTTCAGCAATCTCTTTCGGGTTGGCGCCCGGGTATTCGGCGCGCACCTGCACGCTGGGCGGCACCACGTCCGGGTACTCGCTGATCGGCAGCAGCGGAATGGCGATCACCCCGGCGACAAAAATCAGTATCGACAGCACCGCGGCGAAGATCGGCCGGTCGATGAAAAAACGGGAAAAGTCCATGGGTCAGAATTCTCTGCTGGGAGCTTAGTTAAGGGCGGAGGCGGTGGTGGTCATGGCGACGCTTTTCGCGTCGACCGGCATGCCCGGCATAAACACTTTCTGCATGCCGTCGACGATCACCCGATCGCCGCTCGCCAGGCCTTTTTGCACGATGCGCATACCTTCGGCCATCCGGCCCACGTCGATGTCGCGGCGCTGCGCCTTGCCGTCTTTATCGACGATGTAAACGAACTTGCGGTTCTGATCGGTCATCACCGCTTTGTCGTCGATCAGCATGGCGTTGAACTCGGCGCTGCCGGGCATCTGCACGCGGGCGAACAGCCCCGGCGTGAAGCGGCGATCGCGGTTGTCGAGCAGGGCGCGCATGCGGATGGTGCCGGTACCGGCGTTCAACTGGTTGTCGGTGAAGTCCACCAGCCCCTGATGCGGAGTGCCGTCTTCGCCCACCAGGCCCACCTTCACCGGCAGGCGCGCGTCGTGTCGGCCCTGCTGCTGATAGCGCAGGAACGTCGCCTCATCCACGTCGAAATAGACGTAAACCTTATCGAGCGATACCAGCGTCGTCAGCACGCTGGCGCTGTCGCCGGCGGTGACCAGATTGCCGGCGGTGATCATCGCGCGGCTGGCGCGTCCGTCGATCGGGGCGGTGACGCGGGTAAAGTCGAGATTAAGCTGCGCCATATCGAGCTGGGCCTGCGCCGCCAGCACGTTGCTTTGCGCCTGCGCGGCGGACGAACGCCGCTGTTCCCACACTTCCTGCGAGATGGCCTGAGTGCCGATCAGCTTCTCGGTGCGCGAGGATTCGCTGCGCGCCAGCGCCGCCTGATTGCGCGCCCGCACCAGCTCCGCCTGTGCCTGTTCGCGCGCGGCGCGGTAGGTGCGATCGTCAATGGTGAACAGCACCTGGCCTTTCTTCACCTCGTCGCCTTCGGTGTAGTTGACCCGCTCGATGTAGCCGGAAACCCGCGGGCGCAGCTGTACGCTTTGCACCGCTTCGACCCGACCATTGAACGCATCCCACTGGCTGATCGGTTTGACCACCACGCTGGCGGCGCTGACCACCGGCGGCGGTGGCGGGGCGTTGTGCGCGACGCTGTTGTCACACCCGGCGAGCAGGGCGGCCAGCAGCGCCACCCCGGAGAGCCGCTGGCCCAGAGCGAAGGCGCGCGTGCGGCCGCCGGCGTTGAACGATGAGTTTGGTTGATTTGGCATTATTTTTATTCCGATAAGTAAGCGCTGTCTGGCCCCATACCCAGCCCTGTTTTCCGGGCTTTTCCCTTCATGCCGGCGTTCGGCGGAAGGGGCGCCGCGCCTTGTCATGGCGCAACGTTAGGTTTTGAAACATATTGGTGTCACATTAATGTATCAATATCGGTTACATTAATTGGGTGGAGTATAGAGGCGGCCTTCTGGTAAATGCAATAATAAAAATTGCATTTAAAGCGAAACTGTTGCAACGTATGCGCACTGGGCAGTGATTGACCCTGCCGACATGATGGGAGCATCAGCATGAACACGACGGGTTTCATTACCGATTTGAAGACGTGGATCGACAACAATCTGGAAGAAAAACTGGATATCAACACCGTAGCGGACCGCGCGGGCTACTCCAAATGGCATCTGCAGCGCATGTTCAAGCGCCAGACCGGCTATGCGCTCGGGGAGTATATCCGCATGCAAAAACTGAAGGTGTCGGCGGAGCGCCTGGCCAACAGCGGCGAACCGATCGTCAGCGTGGCGATCTCGCTCGGCTTCGACTCACAGCAGTCGTTCAACCGCAGCTTCAAACGCCAATTCGGCCAAACGCCGGGCGATTGGCGCCGCGCGCTGGCGCAGCCGACGGCGGTGAGATGCACGCACCACTGAGCGGTTTGGCAGTGGGAATAAAAAAGCCTGAATTTGCGTTCGGGCTTTTTTATGGCGGTGAGGGCGGGATAGATTCGCTGCGCTCACCCTGCGGGCCGCCGTTGGCGGTCCAAAACGCGGGCGTTTTGTCGAACCCTGTCGAGGATTCTCACCCTCCCGGTCGGTGCGCTATGCATACAAAAAAGCCTGAACGTGAATTCAGGCTTCTTCGTAGAATATGGCGGTGAGGGAGGGATAGATTCGCTGCGCTCACCCTGCGGGCCGCCGTTGGCGGTCCAAAACGCGGGCGTTTTGTCGAACCCTGTCGAGGGTTCTTACCCTCCCGGTCGGTGCGCTATACAAACAAAAAAGCCTGAACGTGAGTTCAGGCTTCTTCGTAGAATATGGCGGTGAGGGAGGGATAGATTCGCTGCGCTCACCCTGCGGGCCGCCGTTGGCGGTCCAAAACGCGGGCGTTTTGTCGAACCCTGTCGAGGGTTCTCACCCTCCCGGTCGGTGCGCTATACAAACAAAAAAGCCTGAACGTGAGTTCAGGCTTCTTCGTAGAATATGGCGGTGAGGGAGGGATTCGAACCCTCGATACACTTTCGCGTATACACACTTTCCAGGCGTGCTCCTTCAGCCACTCGGACACCTCACCATATTTTTTTGTTGCGAAATCATCGCTGCAACGGGGCGCTACTATAGGGAGTGGGGCCGATCCGGTCAAGAATAATTTCTGTGTTTTTGTTTGTCCGCTCAAGCTGTGCGCACTTTGCTGAAAACTGCGGCGAACGGCACGGCGGAAGCCATGAAAGAGCGAGAACATCAGCGGTAAGGTTCGTGGATAACCGGCGTAAATGGGAATCACGGTCACAGAGGGTGGGAGATGCGCTGCGAAAGCCCCTCTCGGCGGTGCGCCATGCAAAAAAAAGCCTGGACGCGAATCCAGGCTTTCTCTTTGAATTTGGCGGTGAGAGAGGGGTTGATTCGCTGCGCTCACCCTGCGGGCCGCCGTTGGCGGTCCAAAACGCGGGCGTTTTGTCGAACCCTGTCGAGGCTTCTCACCCCTCTCGGCGGTGCGCCATGCAAAAGAAAAAGCCTGGACGCGAATCCAGGCTTTTTCTTTGAATTTGGCGGTGAGAGAGGGGTTCGAACCCTCGATACACTTTCGCGTATACACACTTTCCAGGCGTGCTCCTTCAGCCACTCAGACACCTCACCGTTTTGTTGCCGATAACGCCTTGCGCTGTCGACCGGCGCTAATGTAGGAGAATCTGATCTCAGCGTCAACCCTCTTATTTCATTCTCATGACTGTTTAGCCAAACTTGCAGCAATTTGCTGATTTACCGAACGATATTCCCTCTCTTGGTCACCGGCGGGCAGGGCGGACTACGTTCAAAACGCGTGAAAGATGATTGTTTGACCTTTTTTTGTGCGAGTAGCTCAATATATCGCCAGTGATAACGATCTATTTGATGTTATATGCATTAATACTGGATTATTAGTCAGATGTGTCGCTAAATGGAATCATGTCGGCGCGGCGTTTTTGGCAAGGAACATCACGTCGCCGCGCAGATTGCCGGGTGACAGGCCGGCGATACCGCAGACAGGGACAGACTCATTACATAATAATGCAGTAGAGGTTCGTTTTGACTCCTTCAGAAGCCATGCCGGCGCCGCAAGCGCGCCATGCCATTCCGCCCGGTGCGGGAGCGCTGTTCTTCATCCAGATCTTCGCCACGCTGGGCTTCGCCGTGCTTTACTCTACGCTGGTGCTGTACGCCACCAAGCGGCTGGGCTTCAACGAAAGCAGCGCCAACGCCATGATGGGCGTGTTCGGCGCCTTCAACTATGGCCTGCACATGTTCGGCGGCTACCTCGGCGGCCGTTTCCTCAGCAACCGCAACCTGTTCGTGCTTGGTATGGTGCTGCAGGTGTTCGGCTGCGCGCTGATTGCCGTCGCGGGCGTGTGGGGGCTGTACTGGGGGCTGGCGATGTTCCTGACCGGCAGCGGTCTCAACGTGACCTGCATCAATATGATGCTCACCCAGCGTTTCAAACCGGACGATGATCGGCGCGAATCGGCGTTCCTGTGGAATTACGCCGGCATGAACCTCGGGTTCTTCGTTGGCTTTACCGTCGCCGGGTATTTCCAACTGACGGAAAATTATCGCGCGCTGTTCCTGTTCGCCACGCTGGGCAATGCGGCGGCGATCATCGTCGCCGTCTGCCGCTGGCGGATTCTGGCGGATCTCAATACGCCGCTGCACGATGCCAGTCGCAGTCAATACCGTTGGCGCATGCTGGTCGGGCTGGCGGTGCTGGTGGCGCTGGTGCCGATTATCCGCGTGATGCTGACCCACGCCGAGTTCAGCGGCCATTTCGTGATCGTGCTCGGCGCGCTGATCTTCCTGATGCTGTGCGTCGTGACGCTGCGCCACCATCCGCGCGATGAGCGCCGCAGAATGGCGGCCTATCTGATCCTGGCGCTGGGGTCGCTGGTGTTCTGGGCGCTGTATCAGCTGGCGCCGATGGGGCTGATGTTGTTCTCCGAGCACAACATCAATCTGAACGTTTACGGCATTCAGGTGGCGCCGCAGTGGATCCAGAACATCAACACGCTGGTGATCGTGGTGGGCGGCCCGCTGCTGGCCTGGTGGTTCAACCGCCTGCGCGCCCGCGGTTGCAACATCGACATTCCGCTGCAGTTCTCCGGATCGCTGTTTTGCATCGGGCTCGGCATGCTGGTATTGCCGCTGGGCATCAGCATGGCGGGCGGCGACGGGCTGGTGGCGTTTAAATGGATCGTCATCAGCTATGTGCTGCAAAGCGTCGGCGAATTGATGATCTCACCGATCGGTTACGCGATGATCGGCAAGCTGGCGCCGCCGCGCTATCAGGGCGTGATGATGGGCTGCTGGATGATGGTGACCGGCGTCGCTTCGGTGTTGGCGGGCTACGTATCCGGCCTGATGCCGGAAAACAGCGGCAGTACGCCGCTGCAAACCAATCCCGGCTACAGCGAAATCTTCAGCGCGTTGGGCTGGGGGGCGACGGGCGTCGGCGTGGCGATGCTGATTTTAATTCCGCTGCTGCGGCGTCTTATCCGGCGCGACGGCGCGTCTGCCGCCTGATTTTGCGCACATGCACAACAGCCCCACTGGTCGGGGCTGTTTTTATTTTGGGCTTTAACGCTTGCATCCGGCGATGAATCGCGGAAGGCTGAAGGAAAACCAATAAAAACAAACGGGAGCCCGCAGTATGAACATCATCTATTACCATCCCTTATTTAACGCCCAGGAATGGCTGACCGGCATCAAGCAACGCCTGCCGCAGGCCGAGATCCGCGAATGGCAGCGCGGCGACGAGCGGCCGGCGGATTACGCGCTGGTATGGCGCCCGCCGCACGAGATGTTAGCCAACCGCCGCGATCTGAAAGCGGTGTTCGCCCTCGGTGCCGGCGTCGACGCCATTCTCGATCAGGAGCGCAAACACCCCGGCACGCTGCCCGCCGGCGTTCCGCTGCTGCGGCTGGAGGATACCGGCATGGCGCAGCAGATGCAGGAATATGCGCTGAGCTATATGCTGCGCTATTTCCGCCGTTTCGACGAGTATCAGGCGTTGCAGCAGCGGCAGGAATGGCAGCCGCTCGATCCGCACTCGCTGGATGATTTCACCATCGGCATCCTCGGCGCCGGCGTGCTGGGGCAGAGCGTGGCGCGCAAGCTGACCGAGTTTGGCTTTAGCGTGCGTTGCTGGAGCCGCAGCGCCAAACAGATTGACGGCGTGCAAAGCTTCGCCGGAGAGGCGCAGCGCGCGGCCTTCCTCGACGGCGTCAAACTGCTCATCAATCTACTGCCCAATACGCCGGAGACCGTTGGCATCCTCAACCGCGAGCTATTCGCACAGTTGAGCGCGGGCGCCTACCTCATCAACATCGCGCGCGGCGCGCACCTGGTGGAAGCCGATCTGCTGGCGGCGCTCGAGCAGGGGCAACTGGCCGCCGCCACGCTGGACGTGTTCGCCCGCGAGCCGCTGCCGCAGGATCACCCATTCTGGCGTCATCCGCGTGTCACCATTACCCCGCATATTGCTGCCATCACGTTGCCGCAGCAGGCGATGGATCAGATCGCCGCCAACATTCGCGCGCTGGAGGCGGGGCATGCCCCGGCCGGTGTGGTCGACAGGCAACGGGGTTACTGATCCTTCAGCCGCCGTTCGGTAACTGATAAGCTGTTATCGTCATCGCGCCTGCCCGTACCTTTGCGGGCGGGCCCTCTGGAAGGAGAAACAATGTACCCCGTTGATTTGCATATGCACACCGTCGCCAGCACCCACGCCTACAGCACGCTGCACGATTACATCGCCGAAGCCCAGCAGAAGGGCATCAAGCTGTTCGCCATCACCGATCACGGCCCGGACATGGCCGATGCGCCACACTATTGGCACTTCATGAACATGCACGTGTGGCCGCGCCAGGTGAACGGCGTGGGCATTTTGCGCGGTATCGAAGCCAACATCAAAAACCTGCAGGGCGACATCGACTGCACCGGCCCGATGCTGACCGCCACCGACGTGATCATCGCCGGTTTCCATGAGCCGGTGTTTGCGCCGCAGGATAAAGCGTCCAATACTGAAGCGATGATCGCCGCGATGGCGCAGGGGGACGTGCATATCATCAGCCACCCCGGCAACCCGCGTTATCCGATCGACATTCCCGCCGTCGCGGCGGCGGCGGCCAAATACGAGGTGGCGCTGGAGCTGAATAACTCGTCGTTCACCCACTCCCGCAAGGGCAGCGAGGCCAACTGCCGGGCGATCGCCGCCGCGGTGCGCGACGCCGGCGGCTGGCTGGCGCTGGGCTCGGATTCGCACGTCGCCTTTTCGCTGGGTAACTTTGAGCACTGCGAGCGCATTATCGAAGAGGTGGGCTTCCCGCAGGCGCGCATTCTCAACGTCAGCCCGCGCCGGCTGCTGGATTTTCTCGAGCGGCGCGGCAAGCCGGCGATTGCGGAATTGGCCGATTTGTGACATCGTCCCGGCAAAATTTTCCGTATTGAATAAGGCTTTATCATGAATGAGTTTTCGATTGTCTGCCGCGTGCTGGGTACGCTGTTCTACCGCCAGCCGCAGGATCCGCTGTTGGTGCCGCTGTTCGCGCTGATTAAAGAGGGCAAGCTGCAGCAGCACTGGCCGCTGGAGCAGGATGACCTGCTCAAGCGCCTGCAGCAGGGCGGCGACGTCAACCAACTGGCGACCGACTTCAATGCGATGTTCGTCGGCAGCGAATGCAGCGTGCCGCCGTTCCGCTCCGACTATGTCGAAGGCGCAAGCGAGGCTGAAGTGCGCGCCTTCCTGCAGCAGCGCGGCATGCCGCTGGCTGAGGCGCCGGCCGACCATTTCGGCCAGCTGCTGCTGGCGGCGTCCTGGCTGGAAGATCAGTCGCAGGAAGATGAAGCGCAGGCGCAGATCGCGCTGTTCGACGAGTTCCTGCTGCCGTGGTGCGGCCGCTTCCTCGGCAAAGTGGAAGCGCACGCCACCACCGGTTTCTACCGCACGCTGGCGCTGATGACCCGCGACGCCATCCAGGCGATGCGCGACGAGCTGGCCGAGTACGAGCAGGACGATGAAGCGGGCGACGAAGACGCGTAACGCCGCAGCCATCCTGGCGGGCCACCCGGCCCGCTAAACACAGGTTTGCATCCCCCGGACGTAAATTGACAAAAGATCCCCTAATCTGGCGGTTTAACGTCGGTTCGGCCGCGCTTGCGCGCCGCGTTTTCTCACGCAAGGGGTAGATGATGAAAAGTAACTGGATGCAGCAGATTCAAACGTTGATCGGGCAGAAGGCCGGCGCGATGGGCGGGGCAGAAGGCATCGGCAAGCTGCTGGCGCCCACGGCGCTGGGCGGCCTGGTCGGCGTGCTGTTGGCCAACAAATCTTCGCGCAAGCTGGTGGGCAAGTTCGGCAAGAATGCGCTGATTATCGGCGGCAGCGCGGCGGTGGGTGCGGTGCTGTGGAACAAGTACAAGCAGAGGGTGAAAGAGACCCATCAGGACGAACCGCAGTTCGGTTTGCAAACCACGCCGGTGGATCTGCGCGCCAAGCGTTTGGTGCAGGCGCTGGTGTTCGCCGCCAAAAGCGACGGCCATATCGATGCCGAAGAGCAGCGCGCCATCGATCACAGCCTGGCGCAACTGCAGGTGGGGGAAGAAGCGCAGGGCTGGGTGCAGGAAGCGCTCGACCAACCGCTCAACCCGGAGTTAATCGCCCGCAGCGTGCAAAACGAAGACGAGGCGCTGGAGGTTTATTACCTGAGTTGCCTGGTGATCGACGTCGATCACTTTATGGAGCGCGGCTATCTTGATGCGCTGGCGCAGGCGCTGAAGATCCCGGCGGACGTTAAGCAGGGCATCGAGAGCGACGTCAACGAGAAAAAGCGCGAGCTGGCATAGCGCCGCTTGGCAAGCCGGGGGGAATCGTGTCACTCTTGCCGCAATCTATGTAAGCGGATGATTTAGCAATGATGACCCCACCGAAAGCGGAAAAACGGCCTTATCCCATCACTATCCACGGCGATACGCGCGTGGATGAGTACTACTGGCTGCGCGACGATGAGCGCGCAGACCGTCAGGTGCTGGACTACCTGCAGGCGGAGAACGCCTACACCGATGCGATGCTGAAGCCGCAGCAGGCGCTGCGCGAAACCCTGTACGAAGAGATGGTGGCGCGCATCCCGCAGCAGGAACATTCGGTGCCTTACGTGCGCCACGGCTATCGCTATCAGACGCGCTACGAGTCGGGTAACGAATACGCGATTTATGTGCGCCAGCCGCAGGCCGAGAGCGAGCAGTGGGATGTGCTTATCGACGGCAACCAACGCGCCGAGAACCACGAGTTTTACACCCTGGGCGGGCTGGATGTCAGCCCCGACAATCAGCGGCTGGGGGTGGCGGAGGATTTCCTGTCGCGCCGCCAGTATGACATTCGCTTCAAGAACCTGGCTGACGGCAGCTGGGCCGACGAAGTGCTGGAAAACACCTCCGGCAGCTTCGAGTGGGCCAACGATTCCTCGACGGTGTACTACGTGCGCAAGCACGCCAAGACGCTGTTGCCGTATCAGGTTTATCGCCACGTAGTCGGCAGCGATCCGCAGCAGGACGAGCTGATTTACGAAGAGCAGGACGATACCTTCTACGTTGGGCTGGAGAAGACCACCTCCGAGCGCTTTATTCTGATCCACCTGAGCAGCACCACCACCTCGGAGATCCTGCTGCTGGACGCCGATCGGGCGGACGCCAAACCGCAGCTGTTCGTGCCGCGCCGCAAGGATCACGAGTACGCCATCGATCACTATCACCAGCATTTCTATATTCGCTCCAATAAGGACGGCAAGAACTTCGGCCTGTACCAGAGCGAGCAGGCGGACGAAGCGCAGTGGCAGACGCTGATCGCCCCGCGCGCCGACGTGATGCTGGAGGGCTTCAGCCTGTTCCGCGATTGGCTGGTGGTGGAAGAGCGCAATGCTGGCCTGACGCTGCTGCGCCAGATCCACTGGCAAAGCGGCGAAGAGAAGCGCATCGCCTTCGACGATCCGACCTACACTACCTGGCTGGCGTACAACCCGGATCCGGAAACCGCGCTGTTGCGCTACGGCTATTCGTCGATGACCACCCCGACCACGCTGTACGAGCTGAACATGGACAGCGGCGAGCGGACGATGCTCAAACAGCAGGAAGTGAAGAATTTCACGCCGGAAAACTACCGCAGCGAGCGGGTGTGGGTGAAGGCGCGCGACGGCGTCGAGGTGCCGGTTTCGCTGGTGTATCGCCAGGACAGCTTCCAGCGCGGCGCCAACCCGCTGATGGTGTATGGCTACGGCTCTTACGGCAGCAGCATGGATCCGGCGTTCAGCGCCAGCCGCCTGAGCCTGCTGGATCGCGGTGTCGTGTTCGCGCTGGCGCACATTCGCGGCGGCGGCGAGCTGGGGCAGCTGTGGTATGAAGACGGCAAGTTGTTCAACAAGCAGAACACCTTCAACGACTTTATCGACGTGACCGAAACGCTGGTCGCCCAGGGGTACGGCGACGGCAAGCGGGTGTTCGCGATGGGTGGCAGCGCGGGCGGCCTGCTGATGGGCGCGGTGATCAACCAGGCGCCGCAGCTGTTCCACGGCGTGGTGGCGCAGGTGCCGTTCGTCGACGTGGTGACCACCATGCTGGATGAGTCCATTCCGCTGACCACCGGCGAATACGACGAGTGGGGCAACCCGAACGAGCAGGCCTATTACGACTACATCAAGCAGTACAGCCCGTACGATCAGGTGAAAGCGCAGGAGTACCCGCATCTGCTGGTGACCACCGGCCTGCACGATTCGCAGGTGCAGTATTGGGAGCCGGCCAAGTGGGTGGCCAAGCTACGCGAGCTGAAAACCGACGATCGGCAGCTGCTGCTGTATACCGACATGGATGCCGGCCACGGCGGCAAATCCGGCCGCTTCAAGGCCTATGAGGATATTGCGTTGGAGTACGCCTTCATTCTGGCGCTGGCGGAATAATAGCGTGCGGCGGGCGGCCTGCGCCGCCCGCTGTGTTAGCCAATCAGATAGTATTTCAGCGTGTGCTTCATGTCCGGGCTCAGATCGTCGATGGATTTCAGCATCCAGCGCAGATAGCCGGGGTCCTCTTGGGCGATGCGGTCGATCTCCTGCCCGCGATACTTGCCGAACTTGAACTTCTTCAGCAGCACCGGCTGTTCGGTGATCTGCACCATTTGCTCCGGCGTCCAGCCCGAATCCTTGATGATGCGTTGCAGCAGCGCGGCGGTGACGTAGCAGTCATACAGCGCGCGGTGCGGGTACAGCGTGGCGTCTGCCGGCAACTGCACGTCCAGATTCAGCGCGTAGCGCAAATACTGGTTGCCGTACTTGATGTCCGGATACAGCGTGCGCGCCAGCTTGAGGGTGCAGATCCAGGCGCCGTTCATCTCCGGCAATACCCCGCGATCAAAGGCGGCGTTGTGCGCCACATAGTAGGGGCTACCCTGATAGCGGCCGATCGCCACCGCAATGCGCGGTTTGCCTTCCACCATCTGTTCAGTGATGTGATGAATCGCCATCGCGTCGAGGCTGATGGGGCGGTCCGGGCTGATCAGGTCGCTCATCGGGTTGGTCAATTGGCCGTCGAGCAGATCGAGGGAGGCCACTTCCACCACGCCGCCGTCCAGCCCGCAGGTCTCGGTATCTATTACGCGTAACGTCATGCTTTCCTCCGCGTTGCCGTCAGGCTTCAGCTTAACCGGCACAGGCGGCCGTGCCAACCGTCGCGGGCCTTGTCGGCGATGATAAGACCAGGGGCATCATCCGGCGCGGCAACCAAAAGCGCTCCCGTGTCATCCCAGATGGCGCTGCGGCCCGCCGGGATCCAGCCGCCGGTCGGCGCCGCATGGTTGGCCATCAGCGTGACCATGCCATAACGACGGGCATAGCCTGCCAGCGCGGCGCTGTCTTTCGCGTAACCGGCTTCAGAGATCAGCACGCCGGCGGCATAAATCTGCGCGCCCGCCAGCGCGGCGGCGCTTGCGTGGCCGGGTTGCGAGGTGTCGGCGCAGATAGCCAGCGCGATGCGTTGCCGATGTATTTCCAGCAGCGTGCCGCCATTACCGGGCAAGAACCGTTGCTGTTCCGCGCCGTGCAGATGTTGCTTGGTATAGGCGGCCACCGCGCCGTTGGGGGGAAAGATCAAGGCGGCGATATGCAGCGCCTGGCCGCTGCGCAAGGGCGCGCCGACGATGATCGTCATCTGATGCGATTGCGCCGCCGCAGCGAGCGGTTGCAGACGCGGATCGCCCAGCGTCAGCGCCAATTCGGCGGCATCGGCCAGCTCATAGCCGCTTAGCGACAGTTCGGGAAAAACCAGCAGTTGCACCTGCCGTTCGGCTGCCTGCGCGACAAATTCAAGGTGACGTTCAAGGTTGCAGGCGATATTGGCCGCAGCGGCGGGGTATTGGGCTGCGGCGAGGGTGAAGCAGGGCATTGGCCATCTCTCCGGTAAGGCAATAAAAAACCCGCCTTGGCGGGTTTAATGACGGCTGGAAGGACGCTTACTCACCAGACGGATGCGCTTTTTTGGCGCGTTTCTCCGCACGTTTCTCTGCTGGGGTTTTCAACGGCTTCTTCTTCGCATTTTTTTTGCTATCCATTCCCTTACTCATGATGGCCTCTCGTTACCTATGATTGGGTGGCTTGCTCAGCCATTAACCGCCTAAAGCCGACAGGATGCAAGCGACAAAGTGCAAGTAGTATGTAACCGGCTGTTTGCACGTGAAATTTTGTTTTTGGATGACCGGGTGCTTAAAATAATTATTATGTTATAATGTTACACTTTTAAGGTTCGGAGAACGCTATGACAGTGATGACATTACCGGATGCGCAGCAACTGCTGGCCATGCCGGATTCTGATTACATGAACTCGGTTCAACGGGCTTTTTTCCGCCAGCTGCTGCAGGATGAGCGGCAAAAACTGCTGCTGCACATCGATGAGCTGAAGAAGGCGATCGACAGCGGCGAAGCGACGGGCGATGAAGCCGACAAGGCGGCGCGCGAAGAAGAGCTGCGCCTGTTGTTCCGCCAGTTGGATCGCGAAAGCCGCCTGCTGCCGAAAATCGATGCGGCGCTGGCGCGGTTGCAGAACGGCGAATACGGCTACTGCCGGGAAACCGGCGAACCTATCGGGCTGGCGCGCCTGATGTTGCGCCCGACGGCGGAACTGAGCATCGAGGCGAAAACCGCACAGGAGATGCGCGAGCCGCATATGCGTAAAGGCGTGTAGGCGTAACAAGGCGTGAACTGATCGGGCCTGTGGGTGTTTTGCAGGCGGGTCGTTGCGATTTTGAGCAAACGCGCGCCGAGTTCCCGGCGCGCGTTCGAGTTTTCAGGTTTTACCGTTGACCTGCCGGGCGGCTTCCGCTTTGATGAAAGCATGACTCACAGAGAGACGGAAAGCGCCATGGAACAATTACGAGGTTTGTACCCGCCGTTAGCGGCATACGACAGCGGTTGGCTGGACACTGGGGATGGCCACCGGATCTACTGGGAGCTGAGCGGCAACCCGAACGGGAAACCGGCGGTCTTCATTCATGGCGGGCCGGGCGGCGGCATCTCTGCGCATCATCGCCAGCTGTTCGATCCCGAGCGCTACAAGGTGTTGCTGTTCGATCAGCGCGGCTGTGGCCGCTCCCGTCCGCACGGCAGTCTGGACAACAACACCACCTGGCATTTGGTGGCCGATATCGAGCGGCTGCGCGAAATGGCCGGCGTCGAGCAGTGGCTGGTGTTCGGCGGCTCCTGGGGATCTACGCTGGCGCTCGCCTATGCACAGACCCACCCGGAGCGCGTCAGTGAAATGGTGCTGCGCGGCATCTTTACCCTGCGCAAGCAGGAGCTGCATTGGTATTACCAGGACGGCGCTTCGCGCTTCTTCCCGGACAAGTGGGAGCGCGTGCTGTCCATTCTGTCGGATGACGAGCGCAAAGACGTGATTGCCGCCTATCGGCAGCGGCTGACTTCAGCCGATCCGCAGGTGCAGCTCGAAGCGGCCAAACTGTGGAGCGTGTGGGAAGGGGAAACGGTGACGCTGTTGCCAAGCCGTGAATCCGCTTCGTTTGGCGAGGATGATTTCGCGCTGGCGTTTGCCCGGATTGAAAACCACTACTTCACGCATTTGGGGTTCCTGGAGAGCGATGACCAACTGCTGCGCAACGTGTCGCTGATCCGCCATATCCCGGCGGTGATCGTCCACGGCCGCTATGACATGGCCTGCCAGGTGCAGAACGCCTGGGATCTGGCCAAGGCTTGGCCGGAGGCGGAGCTGCATATCGTGGAAGGGGCGGGGCATTCGTTTGATGAACCGGGCATTTTGCACCAGCTGATGATCGCCACCGACCGGTTCGCCGGCAAGTGACACGAAAAACCCGCCGTAACGGCGGGTTTTGTTATTTGGTCTTCGGTTCGTAAGGCAGACGCGAAAACTTGTGGGATTCCGCGCGGTAGTGCGCCACGCGCTCGCGAAAATAGTCGCGCAGCGGCTCCGGCTGCTCGCGCTCCACCACTTCCGGGATCACCGGCATGTTGTAACGCTCTTTGTACGCCACGCCTGAGGCGGCGAGATCCACATTCACCCTGTCCATTTCTTCTTTGGACAACTCGGCCAGATTGTAACCCACCTTATGCTCCTTACTTTGCCGCATTGAATCTGCGCAGAAGGTAATCCACCCGGCGGCGCTTGGCAAGCCCGTTGCGCCGCGGCGGCGGGCGATATTTATCCAAGAGTAATGTAATCTATTTATTCTTTTAAATAAGAATGATTCGCTTTTTGATTAAAATAAAAGATCTAAATAATTCTCATGTTAATTACCAATGATTTTATGATATTTTAACTTATTGATATAATTTGTTTTTGTAATTGATTTGGTTTGAATGTAAATAAGGTGTTTTTATTTTTACGGCGACAGGGCATAATGCGCGAAAATTAAATTCATGACCTGCAAAATAAAAGGAA
This sequence comes from Serratia sp. X10, assembly GCF_017811775.1. Taxonomy (NCBI): domain Bacteria; kingdom Pseudomonadati; phylum Pseudomonadota; class Gammaproteobacteria; order Enterobacterales; family Yersiniaceae; genus Serratia; species Serratia sp. X10. Next base: position 348,150 of record NZ_JAEIOH010000001.1, read on the forward strand.
TGATTATGCTGACGCAAGAAATGACTCAAAAGCTGAATGAGCAACTGAATCTGGAGTTCTACTCCGCCAACCTGTATCTGCAGATGAGCGCATGGTGCAGCGACAAAGGCTTTGAAGGCGCCGCCGCATTTCTTAAAGAGCACTCTCAGGAAGAGATGCAGCATATGCAACGTCTGTTCGACTACCTCAGCGACACCGGCTCTCTGCCGCTGCTGGGCACCATCGCGGCCCCGCCGGTGGCGTTTGAGTCGCTGGCGGACGTGTTCGAGCAGACCTACGAACACGAGAAGCTGATCACCCGTCAGATCAACGAGCTGGCGCACGCGGCAATGTCCTCTCACGATTACTCCACCTTCAACTTCCTGCAATGGTATGTGGCGGAGCAGCATGAAGAAGAGAAACTGTTCAAATCCGTGCTGGATAAGCTGGCGCTGGTGGGCACCAGCGGCAAAGGCCTGTTCTTCATCGATAAAGACCTGAAGAAAATGGGCGCGATGGGCCAGGGCGGCAACGGCCAGGCCTGATCCCTGACTGAGCATTGAAAAACCGCGCGCGGGCGAGCCTGACGCGCGGTTTTTTTTACCCTGCGTTTATCGCGGTTATGCGGCGATACGTGCTGCCGGATCGCAAAATGCCAGTGATGCGCTCGACTTGCTGAGGCGTGCTCGCTATGATTTACCGCGATACGCTACAGGGATGGTAGAGTCAAAACAGCGGGTTAGCCGATACAACCCGTTTTTCTGTTTACCCGTGGCGCAATCATTTGCGGTGGGTTGGGGCCGCTGATACATCGCCTTGGCTGTGGCCCTAACCCTTATGACCCTCTTTATACTGTTAAGGGATACCACTGTGATCGGTAAAATTCGTTCCTCCTGTCGCCTGCTTTCCACCGTTTTCGTTCTGTTCGTTGGCCTGTCTTCTCAGCAAGCGCTGGCGCACGCCCACCTGAAAGTGGAAACGCCGAAGGCCGACGCCAGCGTCAGCCCGGCGCCGAAGGCGCTGACCCTCAGCTTCTCCGAAGGCATCGAGCCGAACTTCAGCGGCGTGAAAATCACCGGCCCGGACAACGCCGTGGTGAAAACCGGCAAGCTGCAGCTCGATCCGAACAACAACACCCAGGTCAACGTGCCGATCGACGGCGAGCTGAGCGCGGGCAAATACAACGTCAGCTGGCATGTGGTCTCGGTCGACGGGCATAAAACCAAAGGCCAGTACAGCTTCACCGTAAACTGATCGTGAGTCTGGCGACTCTGTTCGTTCTGTGTCGCTTGGTGCACTTTGCGGCGGTGATGCTGATGTTTGGCATCAGTCTGTTCACCGCCTTATTGGCACCGCAGCGCCTTTCCCCGATCCTTTCCCGCGATGTGCGTTCGCTGCTGCTTGCCGGCACCTGGGCTGCCGGGCTTTCCGCCGTGGCGCTGCTGGCCATTCAGGCCGGGCAGATGGGCGACGGTTGGCATGACGCCTGGCGGCTGGAGGTTTGGTGGGCGGTGCTCGGCACCACCTTCGGCGAAGTGTGGCGCTGGCATCTGGGCTTGTCGCTGCTGGCGATCCTGAGCCTGCTGCTGCCTGAACGGCCGCGCGCGCAGGCGTTGGCGCTGTGCTCGGCGCTGCTGCTGGTGAGCCTGGCGTTCATCGGCCATGCGGCGATGCACGAAGGCGCGCTGGGCGCGCTGCACCGCGCCAATCATGCGGTGCACCTGCTGGCCGCCGGTTACTGGTTCGGCAGCCTGGCGCCGCTGCTGGTTTGCCTGCGCTATCTGCAGCCGCCGCAATGGCGCAGCGACGCCATCACCACGCTGATCCGTTTCTCGCGCTGGGGGCATCTGGCGGTGGCGGCGGTGATCGTAACCGGCATCGTCAACAGCCTGATCATACTCGGCGGTTGGCCGCTTAATCTCAGCTCGCCTTATCAGCGCCTGCTGCTGATCAAAACCGCGCTGGTGGCGCTGATGGTGATGGTGGCGCTGGCCAATCGCTACGCCATCGTGCCGGCGATGAGCCGCGTACCGGCGCTGGCGCTGGCGCAGCGCGGCGTGGTGCTGGCCTGCTGGCTCGAAGTCGGGCTGGGGATGGCGGTGCTGCTGCTGGTCAGTTTATTTGCAACCTATGCGCCGGTTTGACATTTCAGCTTGCCGCAGGCCGGCAAGCTGCGGGAAAATCGACGCGAATAGCAACCTTAAGGCCATCACATGAAATCGGTATTACTCGGCATTACGCTGCTGGCAACCGCGACCGGCGCGCTGGCGGCAGACAAACTGGTTAACATCACCAAACTGGAGTACGGCAAACAGTGGGCGTTCACCAAGGAAGAGGTGACGCTGCAGTGCCGCAGCGGCGGCGCGCTGTTCGTGCTGAATAACAGCACCCTGATGCAATACCCGCTCAACGACGCGGCGGAGCAGCAGGTGAAGAAGGGCCATCAGCGCGCGCAGCCGCTGGACGTGATCCTGCTGGACGATCCCGCTGAACCGGGGAAGAAAATGAGCATGGCGCCGTTTATCGAACGCGCCGAGAAGCTGTGCGCTGACTAACCGCTTGTTTGCCAACGCCTTGCCCAGCGCGCGCAGATTGATGCGCATTTGCCGCATAGTTATTTCGTCACGAAACTATCACGCGGCCGCCGGGCGGCTGGCAAAACTGGCGCGGTAGGCTACTCTTAAAGTGCACGGCTGAACAAGCCCTGCATTAAATGCCAACTTTTAGCGCACGGCTCTCTCCCAAGAGCCATTTCCCTAGACCGAATATAGGAATCGTATTCGGTCTTTTTTTGAGTTGTTGATTTTAAAGGGTTTATTTTCGCTTGTCCGAAAATGTCCGAAATATGTCCGAATTTTGATATTCGGTCTTTTACAGCATCACGTACTCTTTCCCCCTCGTTTTGAGATATTTCAGCGTCATCATTTCCGTTGTATGCCCCAGCAGCTTTTGAGCAAATGCCTTGTCGTTCTGCTTTTCGTACAGGCGGCCGGACAGGCTTCGGATCTCGTGGAACGTCGGTGGGCTTTCCTGAAACTCCAAACCCGATGCTTTCCGCGCGGCGACAAATTTTTTCGTTAACCCGTCGGGATGGATCGAACCATCTGGGCTATTTTTCCTGATGCCGGCGCTGATCATGAAGTCCGTCGTGCTGACCAATCGGCATCGGTCGATAACGGCGCCAAGCCGCAGGCCCATGCATTTCAGTTCAAGATCAAGGGGGAGGGAGAGCAAAGCCCCTGTCTTGCCTTGTTCAACCTGCAGGCGTCCGTCAACGATATGGCTAAAGCGCATTTGTGTCAGATCCTCGCGGCGCTGGCCGGAGACCAGAGCGAGATCCATCGCCAGGCAGAACCAAGGCGGCATTGTTTCCGCGGCCTCTCGAATCGGCCCGTATTGCTTCAGTTCCAGACGTTCGCGCATCACGACAGCTTTCGCCGCGCGGGTAGGGGTCACAGGGTTATTTTCTATGTGACCTTCCACGATCGCCTCGCGGAAAATATCAGACAGCACCGATCGCATGGTTGCGGCCATTGTCTTTTTGTTCTGGGCGATCCAAAACTCGAGAAATTCGGCGATGTGGCGTGTCGTGATTTTTGTCAGCACCATGTCGCCCAGGCGCTCCCGGATAATGGCAATTTGGCCGGCGCGCACTTTGTATGTGTTCTCGGCAAGTTCTCGCCGCTTGAATAGGACATCGTACCGATCGAGCCAGGCGTTTAGCGTGTATTCGTGGCTGCCCTTGATTTTCTCCAGGAGCAGAACGGGAGAGTAATTTTGTTCGATATAGTGGTTGGCTTCAATCGCCTGGGCGATAGCCTCGCGTCGCGAAATCTGACCGAGAGAGATCTCCTTTTTGGTGACTGGATTGCGCCAGTAGAACGCGTTCCGGTTTCGGCGGAATGTCAGGTTTTTAGGCAGTCTCATGTCATACTCCCCCCTTTGCCGAGTCATTAATCACTTTCTCCATAAACGCTGTTCTTGCTGGCTCGATGCTGCGAGCTTCTTTTATTTTTTTGCCTAAGCGAGGATCGCTTGGGTCTATGTATATGGCACCAGGTACAAGCCTGTATTGCTTACCGTGTTTTTCAGCCGCCGGGTAAAAATTGCCGTTTCGAGCCCAGCGCTGAAGAGTTTGCAATGACGGTTTTTTCCCAGGATAAGTGCTATTGCACCATTCCTCTAAGGTCAAAAATACGGCGTGGCTAGTGTTGTTGATTGTGTTTGGAAGATGACTATTGCAACTCCCCTGGATCAATTTGTTGGACATGGTCTTTCCTCAGTTTCAGCTTCAGTGATTGGGCGATTGCGTCGTCGGTCACACGACACGCCCGGGCGATATCGTCATCGCTCAGCGTCGCTTTTCTGACGCTGGCAGATAGCCGGCCGATCTTGATATCGAAATCAGAGAGTAGGCGGGCGCCTGGTTGCCATGGTTGCATTGCTGTTCCCCGTTGTGTGGTTTCCAACAATGCAAACATGGCGGGGGTGGTTATTTCTGATTAGGCGTAATCGGTTTTTTAAAGGCTTCTTTCTCGCGTGTCAGGCGTACAGATTGCGGGAAGTGGAAAGCCAGTTCGCCGCGGCTCTCGGCCTCAATGATTCCGGTGGTACCGTCAGGGAAGGTCACGTGCACCGCATCGCCTTTGGCCAGGTACATTCTCAGCATGTGAGATCCTCAGTATTGGCCCCGTCGCCGGGGCCGGATGATTAACGCACCTGCAGCGACGGTTCGCCGATTTCGATATGCGCGCCTTTGACTTCCACGCCGTTCTCGATTGCCTCTTTGATGGCTTTCTTGTCCGGCGCTACCACCGTTTGCACCGTCACCAGTTCATCCGGCAACAGGTCGGCATTGTCGACCACCACACCGGCGGATCCTTTGCGCGCCGTGAAGGTATTTGCGGTGGTTTTAATGGAGCCCTGGCCGCTGGCCAGCAGGCACGCCAGCACATACTTGCGGATCGACTTGGCGCGGTTCTCGAATGATTTTTTACGGTCTGTCAGGCGTTTGATTTCAGCCGCCAGCGTGTCGGCTTGCCCCTCGATATTACGAACGTGGATAAAAGCCGCGTCCAGTTTGTCGCCCAGCGCCCCCTCGATACCTTCCAGCGTGTCGGCGATCATCTCCGGCGTCAGATCGTCGGAGGTTTCGATCAGCTCCTGAAACTTGGCGTAATCAGCTGCTAATGCAATGGCGTTAATACTCATTATGCTTTCTCCTCGGTCAGCGCGGCGATACGTTCATCTTTCAGGGTTGTCAGGCGGCGCAGGCGGCCGGTCAGGTACTTGGCGTGATCGGCATCGCCTTTTTCCTCAGCGGCCTTGCGATGCGTTTCGACCTCGCGAGCGATGGAGGCGTGAACCTTACTGGCCTCGTTGACTGTTACAGCAGATGTGATGGTGTCGGCGACTTTTGCCAGCTTCTCGTCCAGTTCTTCACGCAGGCGCGTTACGTCTTCGGCCTTGTCACTGGCATTTCTGATCGCGAACTCGGTGGCGTTTTCTTCGCGATATTCCGGCAGGTCATGCCAACCCAGGAACACGTCGGCGGAGAAGCCCAGCATGGACAGCGACTTTTTGATCGCGTCGGTGAGGCTCTTTTTCATCACCTCACCGTCAGCCATAAAACCGCGTTTCGTTTTGTACATATATGGCGTGGCGCCATATGCCGTAACTCGGCCTTTGGTACCGTTCAGGACATACCAAAACTCGATCAGCAGGCTGTGGTTCTGCTCGAACAAGATAGAGCCGTCGGCATCGCGAAGAATGCGGTTACCAATAATTTTCCCGCCCTCGAATACGGCCTCGCTCATTGGTGCGCCGGCGATCATCTTCTCCTCTACAATGTCAAAGCCCCAGCCCGTACCGATAGGGCCAAAAATTTCGGTTGCGCGCATAAACATGTATTCGCTGTTGATGCTTGTACCTACATAGCCAGCCCCCTCGATCGGCTTCGTATATCGAGGATCTGTGCGCATAACGCGCTTCCAGATATCGAGATTCTGCTGGGCCTCCGCTGGCTGCTCGGCGATCACCTGCGCAACCTGCGCGGCACGCTGCTGGAAATCGTCGGCTTTCAGCTGCTGCGCCAGCGCTTCGGCGCGGTCGGCGTTTTCTTCCGCCTGCTGCAGTTGCGGGGATTTCTCCGCTGGCGCGTTGGCGTAAACGCCATAGCCCATCTGATCCAGTTGCTGCTTGGCCTGCGCAGCCGCGGCGTCGGTAACCTGCTGCTGCGCCACTTCCGTTTTTTCACCCTGATTTGAGGCGGCAGGTTGCGCCGTGTCTGGATCCGTATGCTGCTGCTCACCGCTTCCGATCAGACCTTCGATAGAGAAGCGGCCGCCGCCAAGGTTGGCCACCTCGACCGGCTTCTCGTCGCCCTTGCCATAGTTCGCCAGTTCGGCGCATGCAGGGTGACCAGCAAGACGGGATTTCACAAAGTGCAGGCGTTCTGCGTCGTCGCTGATCAGCTTGAGGTTTTTCAGGCCGTCGGAAATGATGCCGTGGCGCACGTCCGTTTCGACGTTGAGAATGCCGACGATCACACGCAGCGTTTTGTCCCACGCGCGCCAAGCGTTATCGCGGTTTGCGATAATCTCTTTGGCGTTCTTCACGTCAGCCGCTTTCGCATCCGCAGGATTAACGCCCATGATCGACAGTGCGGTGTGCATGCTCAGGGTGTTGTAGTCGGCCGCACCGCCGGTATTGTCGGTGCTGGTGCTGGTGCTGGTGCTGGTGCTGGTTTGAGTAAAGTTTTCGCGATCGCGCGGATTATCCACCCAGGCCTGAGCAAACTCGACAACATCGTCATGCGACGGCATATCATCCCCAAAGCTCTGAATGACAGCCTGCGCCAGCCGCAAAATCGCCTCTGGTGACATTGCACCGACCGCTTTTACCGACTGCAGACCAGTGATTAGGTCGCGCATGCCGGTATCGTCCGGGGTTTCTTCGTCGTTGATGAAATCCGCAGCCATCGACAGTTGATGGTTATCGATCTCGGTGTTGCAGTACATGACGACGGCGGCGATCCGAATATCCGCAGGCTGCGCCATCAGGTCGATAGGCCCGGCCGGCAATTCTGGATCTGGCTCTTTTGGCGTCCACGCGTTGCCGTCGAACACGTTATCAGCGGCAAATTTTTCATCGAACTGACCGACAGCCGGGCGAGGGTGTCCAGTTTGATCTTCGACGGTTTTCGGATTGAAGAAGTTGTCGCCGCCCTCCGGGTAGGATTCGTACAGTTTGCCGGTGGCGATGCTTTCGGCCGCGCGCTTGTTTGGAGCTTCCAACGCGATCACCAGCGGTACGGCGCCGTTAACCTGGGCCTTTTTCTTCGGCTCAAAAAGTGAAATGTAGATAGGCATTTTTGGTCTTTCCTCTGTTTAAAAACGGCGCTGGTCAGGCGCCGGGGTGGGTTAAAACTTCTCGCGCGCTACGGCTTTCACGTTGTCGCAATACCAGCTGTAAAGCTCACGTTGGCGCTGCTGCAGGGTGTCAGACGTCGCCATCATTACGGCCATTAGCAAGCGGTCGCGGGTGTCGGCGGCGTTGCCGTCGATGTAGGTGAAAACCTCGATCGCCTCGTCGGAATAGCCGTGCGTCGCCGCGGCTTCGAACTGATCGCGTTGGCTTGCTGGATCGACTCCATACCACAGCACCAGCTCTGATTTCAGGTTATCCATTTCGATATCCATGGCCACGCCCTCAGTACGGGAGTTCGTCGGCGTCGACAGGGCAGTGCTCAATGCAAAGCAGCTGCTGCACCTGATCGTCGATCTCGGCAATGCGTTTGTAAGTGGCGTCGGCCAGACGGGCTTTTTCCAGCTTCAACGCTTCAACCTGTTTCCCGATGATGTCGATCGGTTCAGGCTGGTTAACGTCGATGTGAATTGTGCGGGTTTCCAGCAGCACGTATTCCGGGTACTGAGACATGTCCATGGTGAACACAGAGATTTTCTCTTGCGTGTACTGGCTAACGTTCGCGTGGATAAACAGCGTGACGGGTATCTGTAGTGCTTTCATAGCGACTCCTGATATAATCGGAGCTGATCAGTAGCTCCATGGGTTATTGGTCTTTCCTCGATACAGGGTTGGTCCCCTGTATCATTCCCGGTTGCTTTGGTCGGCGCCGGGGTAAAAGAACCCGCTTCGGCGGGTTTTTTTACGTCTGGTGGTTGCCGGTCTTTCCCGGCTGTCAGGCTGGTCAGGCCGCTGGTCTTTCCTCTATTTGCTGGGTGAAAAAATTGCCCCGGCGCGCGGGGCGAAAGACTACACACAGCAATGTCTTTCGGGTTGTGGTGGCCGAGAACAACGCCCCGAAGTTACGACCACCACGTTTAAATTCTTTGCCGCGTATCGCCCGGCTGGCGGAACATTTCTGAACAACCGCTGCAGGGTTAGTGCGCTGTTGATGAAATTAGCTTAACTAAAGGTAAGTTAATGGTCAATAAAAATTACTTGCAAAAAGTTAAGTCTCTGCATCGAATTGAGTAATTTACTGATATTTATATTATTTTTTCTTTGAGTTTTTTCTTGCAGTCAAAAGCTCTTCAAAAAGAGCATTGAAGTCGTTGACCTTGGCCTCTAGATCAGCCAAGTGACGATCTTTCTCTGATTCAGGAAGAGAATCAAATAGTTCGATGAGCTTGGCTTGTCGTTCGTCAAGCTCTACAGGCAGCTGATCGGCAGGGAGTGGGGTTTGATCTTCATCACCGTAAAGCAACCAGGTAGGAGTACAGCGTAGAGCCTTAGACAACAGAAAAAGGTTTTTGCCTTTCGGTTCAGTGTCTCCGTTCTCCCATTTAAAAACTGTGACGTGAGAAACCTTCACAGCGTCAGCTAGCCGCTGCTGTGAAATGTCCAGTTCTGTCCTGCGCATCTTCATGCGGTCGCTTAATGAGGTCATTTTCATCCAGTTACTATAAATTAATTTGACTTAGCTTTTGTTAAGTTGTAATTTTCAAACAAATGTTAATCACAGGAGGCAAGAATGCTTACTGAAGACGCAGTTAAATTCTTCGGAAATAAAACCAAACTCGCTGAAGCCGCGGGCGTTTCGCAGGCTTCAGTATCGCGCTGGGGGAAGCAAATTCCCGAACGACGCGCTGCTCGTTTAGATCGCTTAACTGATGGTGAGCTGTCTTACGACCCCGCGGCATACCAGCACCCGAAATCAACGGATGCAGCTTAACAACCAACCCCACCGAAATCCGATTAAGCAAAATGGGTTTTCGAGCGACAGGAGACGCGAAGTGGAAAACATCGAGAAACTGAAAAACGAGATCGTGGGCTGGGCGGCGGAGCAGGGGCAGGAACACGTTGCCATCGAGATCACCCGCGCATGGTTCCAGCTCGGCGCCGACGGTGATCGGGTTCGGCTGTATCCGATTGAGGATGAAACCGGTGCCGCCGACTGGCGAGCGATCAACACCAACCGGCAGGCGATATTTCGCCATATGCGCAGCGAGTCGAAAGCCGCGCGTGAGAAGGTGCGGGAACTGGCCGACGCTATGCTTGCCGCGCTGCCGGCGGAACGGCGCGCCAGGCTGGCCGGCCCGACTCAACAGTATTTGCTTTCGGTGGCCATCCGTGAATTTGCCGCCGCGATTATCGCAATCCTGCTCGGCGCCTGTGACTCGCCGCAGCGCATTGCCGGCGCACTTGTCGCCCTGCAGGAAACCCAGCGCCTGACCAGCGCCGCGTAAAACTTTGTACCGAGGAAAGACCAATGCAAGCCAACCACATCACATACCGGAACGGCTGGCGCCTGAATGGCATGCCTGCCGACGCCGCAGAAATCAGACCGATCTTTGAAGATCGACAGGCTGCCGCGCATGCTGTCTGGGAACAATACGAGCAGGGCAAGGCCGCGCTGCGTGAAGAAAACTTATCGCCGGAGCAGTACCAGGACGCGTGCCGCCAGCTTGCAGACTCGCTGGGGATCTGATCATGAGCATGGAACTGATGGTGCGGGCCATGAAAATCAAAGTCGGCAACCCGCTGCGCAAATTGGTGCTGCTGAAATTGGCCGACAACGCCAACGATCAGGGGGAGTGCTGGCCAGCGGTTCAGTACATCGCTGAGCAGTGCGAAATCTCCAAGCGCTCTGCCCAAAATCACATTCAGCAGCTGGTCAAAGACGGTCTGGTGCGTATCGAAGAGCGCAAAGCCGAGAACGGCCTGAATCGCTCAAACATCTACCACTTAGTGCTGAATAACTATGGTGCAGATGCTGCACCCTATGGTGCAAATCCTGCACCCATGGGTGCATCTGCTGCAGGGGGGAGGGTGCAGGAGCTGCACCCAGAATCAGTCAGTTTAGAACCAGTCATTGAACCAATACCCCCTAACCCCCAGGAGGGGGACGACGCTGGCGCGCCGGATAAGTCAAAAATTAAATATCAGGACGTGGCTGACGCCTACAACGAAATCCTGGGTGATCGGCTGCCGAAGGTGCAGGAGCTCAACGACAAGCGCAAACGCCAAATCAAGCGCCTGCTGGGTGAGCTGCATGAACCGACCCTTGACGCAGTGAAAGCCTACCTCGAGACGTTTGCCGACACTGCTGGGCCGTTTTACTTCGGCGATAACAACCGCGGCTGGCGCGCTGGGTTCGATTACCTGCTCCGCTCCGAAGTGCTGGTTAAAACCCGCGAGGGTTCGCTATGACGCCACAGGAGATGGAAGCGACCGTGCTGAGCGGCCTGCTGGTTGGCGGCGCCACGCCTGACGCGCTGGACGTAATTGCGACCATGCCCGAGGACGCATTCAGCATCCGGTTTTACCGCGAGGCTTACCGGGAAATTAAAAAACAGGCGCTGACGCATGGCGTGATCGACGTGGTGCTGATCAGCGAGTCACTCGGCGGCGATAGCCTGGCGTCGCTGGTGCAAATCAGTCGCATGCCCGGCACGCTGGCCAACCTGAAAGGCTTCGCGACGCTGGCAACCAAGGGCTGGCGCAGCCGCCAAATGGCCACGTTGCTGCAGGATGGCGCCGATAGCATCCGCAACGCCAGAAACCAAGAACAGCGCGACGCAGCGATCCAGTCGTCCGTAACCAAGCTGATCGAAATGTCTGCCGATACCGGCGGCGTGGTGCCGGTTCACCTGGGTGAGCTGCTGGGCGGTTACATGGATTTGATGGATCGCCGCATGAAGGGCGACGCCGAAATGCGCAACCTGTACAGCGGTATTGCTGAGCTGGACGCGATAACAGGCGGCTGGAACCCGCAGGATCTGATCGTGGTCGCCGGCCGCCCCGGGATGGGTAAAACCGAATTCGCCCTGAAAGTGATCGAAGGGGCCACGTGCGACGGTGGCGGGGCGCTGATTTTCAGCATGGAAATGGCGGCGCTGCAGATGGTTGAGCGCTCCGTCGCCGGGGCCGGAAACCTGTCAGTGTCGAAGCTGCGCAAGCCGGAATCGCTTTGCGACGAGGATTGGGGCCGGATACACACGGCGCTTGAAGTGCTGAATAACCGCGATATCTGGATCGTTGACGCAACCGATCTGAACGTTGACCAGATCCGCGCAATCACCGAAACCCACAAACGCCGCTACCCGCATTTGGCCGTCGCCATGGTCGATTATCTCGGCCTGATCGCCAAGCCCAAAGCAGAGCGCAATGATCTGGCCATGGGCCATATTTCCCGCAGCCTGAAAACTATGGCTATGCGGAGTAAAACACCGGTGCTGGCGCTGAGCCAGTTATCGCGAAAAGTCGATGATCGCCCGGTCACTGCCCGGCGGCCGACAATGTCCGACCTCAGCGAATCCGGCAAGGTTGAGCAGGACGCCGACAGCATCGTGTTGCTGTACCGCGACGGGGTTTATAACCCGGACGGCCCGGCGGCACGCTACGCAGAAATAATCGTTGGTAAAAACCGATTCGGCCCCGGCGGTACGGTTTACCAGGAGTTTAAAAACGGCCACTTCGTCGCCTGCGATCAAGTAGTGGCACAGGAAGCAACCCGCATTCAGAAGGAGGCGCAGCAACCAAAACCGAAAGAACGACGTTACGCGACAAAGCCATTTTAACCGGCGCCTGACCAGCGCTTGAACGACCAAAACGAGGAAAGACCATGAGTACTATCAACGAAATGATCCGCGATAAGCGGTTTGTGATGGACGACGGATGCGACCACGCGCCGGCGATTCTCGACCGCATCAACCAGGCGGCCCGCGCCCGTTCCCGCGCGCCATACTGCCCACCTCCGAAACCCCAGCGCGTCGCCCGGCCGGCAGCCGAATCCGCCCCGATCGTCAAAATCGGTGACCGTATCAGCTACGGCCGCCGGGTGATGACCGGTATATACGAGCTGCAGCGCCTGGGGCGCTCTCCCGAAAGCATCAGCGCGATGCTCCGCATGCCTCTCGATCGGGTACTGCACATCCTGAAGCCTCTAACGGCCGTACGCCGCGAGATACAGAAAAGCGTGGCGAGTGGGTTACCTCCACGCGAAAAAGACGTCATGCGCCGTCTGGCGGCTGAATCGAGGGCATAAACCATGGCCGGGCAATCGGATTATCTTCCACCCGGCCTGCCATTCAATCGAGGTCAGTGGCCGCAGGAATACCGCGATTTAGAGCAGTACGACCTGCGCGCCAGCGGCCTGATCCGTGACTTGTACGCACGGAAGATCACCCGCACAAAGGTGCTGGTGGCGATTGAAGAGGCGCCGGAGAAATACCGGGAACATTTCAGAACACGCCTGAATTACTGGCGCAAAAGAAGAGTAGGGTGTGAGATAATTACGTAAACTAAACGTGTTTAATTGCGTTTAGTTTACGTTTTTTTACTGCGAGATTTTGTTAAGTTTACTCTCTAAATCGTGGCGCTATATCTTCCATCCATTCTCTTATTTGTGCTGTAAACTCAGGCCAATCATCTGCTATAGCAGCTTTGTCAATAATTTTTGTTAAACCAGGCTCCCTGCCGTATCCTAGTTGCTCTATTGCCTGATCAACAAAATCATGAGTATCTCTAGGATTAACTATACCCCTTACTGTATTTTGAATTTCAGAGGTCTCATGGTCATTTTCATTTAGAGATAATATCAATTTGCTTATTCTTTGCTCGGGTTTTTCATTTTCTTGCAGATTGTATTGACGGATTATACCCAACGCGCTTTCTCTTTTTTGTGGATTATCAACTTCAGTTCCACTTAGCTTTGATTTAATCTGCCTTTGTTTTTCTTCAATGTTTGGGTATTCATCCCCATCCAGCACTATTAATGTGTTTTCAATGTTTTTATTTTGCATAATTAAGGCCGCTGCGATAGTGAAAGAATTAGATGCGCAGCCATACAAACTAACCTTCAAATATCTTCTTATCCCAAACTCACTTGCAATTTTCTCTATGATGAATTTTGAAAGATCATCTTCGACATAAACAGATATATCTCTAGGAACTTGCCCAGTTAATCTCTGGATTGCAGCCGGCGTTGTCCTATCAAAATAAAGGGTTCTATTTTGCGACTGATATAAATGAATTATAGATAAACGATCTTTGCGATAATCTAATATAGACTCGCGGTGGCTTGTGAAAATCACCTGTATATCTTTGCTTAATGCACGTTCATAGATCACGTCTAATAATCGGTTGAGAGCATCAGTATGTAACAAAAGATCAATTTCATCAACCAAAAAGAGTGTGCCTTTAGGAGATAAATATAATTTTTCTAGCATGAAGAATACTCTTTGCTCTCCCGCACCCATTGCCAAAGAAGAATATTCAATATCTCCAGATCTAACACCTATATATTGCTTTCTTGTTTTGAGTCTCTTGGAGTAATCAGTGTACGCTTTGTTGAAAACAAAACCAGCTTTTGCGACTATCCAGTTTTTTAAATCGACATCTGTTTCTTCTCTCTCAAATAGCACAATGCTAATGCTTGATTCGTTTTCTATCCTAGGGGCGCAGGAAGATATTCCTATGTACTCAACATGTCTTTCTGGACGTCGATCATAAATTGGTGTCCATCGGTCTACCTTTGCATATTCAACATCAACCCTATTGTGAACGGCTCTTTCATTTCTATATGAAATTTTTAGCGTAAAGGCACTCCCACTCCAGTTGTAGTCTGAAGTAGATAAAAAGAAATGAGTGCTAAATTTATAGTTATCTCTGTTTAATTCAGGTTGTTCCAATGGTTTGAAAGAGCAAGCTAACGCATGAATTATAGTTGACTTCCCGCAGCCATTTGGCCCCATAATTGCAGTCATTAGTGTATTGTCAAAATTAATTTCTTCGGTGTTAGTAAGATTCTTTAATTTTTTAAAGGTTGCTGAGTGGAGTTTTTGGTTAGTAATAGGCATGTTTATAACCTTGAGTTTTTTTATATAATACCAGTAACTTACTGTGAGTGTTATATGTTTAAAAATACAGTAAAAAATTCAATTTATAATTATTTTTTGTTGAATGATATCTTCGCTTTCACATGTCCCCATTGTTTTCTTTTAATATTTAATGTTATCATCGCTCAGTTAACCCATCGGAGTTCTGGAGGTTTTTTTGACCCAGTTTTTGAACTCCCCCTTATGCTTCCGAGGAGCACAACATCTAGGTGCCTGAGCCAGGGGTAAACTGAAAAAGAGTGGATAGCGAGAAGAGGGTTGCCTGGTACGGTTAGGCCGTATTGGGGCTGTTATCTTGGGTTTGTGACCTGAGAGACTCTCGCCATGCCTGTTGTGGGGTATGGTCAATGCGTGAAAAGCCAAGAGGCTCAGGTAACATCTGAATTGGCACACGGGTGCTGAAGAAGGGTAATCCGCATCAAGCTTGGTCTGCCTCTCACCTATAACGTAACCGCCGTAAGGCGGTTTTTTGTTTAATGCTTGGCACAAAAACAAATACTGTTTATTTGTACAGTTATTTGATGCAATATCACTGCAATACACAATAAGAGATAGTTAATTGATTGATATTAAAGATTTTCATTATCTATTGCCAAGCACCGGTAGGATAGTTATCACCTGTGATAACGGTACTATAATCGGAACTCGTATCGTCAAGAAAGACGAGTATATAGCCTCAATTAACGCGTTGATTGATTTGGCAAAGTCCGCAGGTTATTCAGTTGTAAGACCTGATAAGAACGCGCTATAATTAATAGGCTGGACTGAACACCCAGCCCATTCATATTCTGAGCAACTGCTGCGCTACTGGAGAACATTCTATGGCGCAGTATTCGTATATCAAAGCAGCAGGTGATTTGCTGGTACCCGCAACCAGGGATGCCAAGGATTTTCTGCGATCCAAAAAAGTCGGTTCTGTTTTATACGCCGATTTCAAACAGGCCAGAAACCCGGCATTTCATCGCAAGTTGTTCTCGTTGCTGAATCTCGGCTTCGACTATTGGCAGCCGACCGGTGGCGCCATATCCCCCGCAGACAAAGCGCTTGTGAATGGGTATGTAAAATTCCTCGCATATTACGCCGGCGGTGAAGATGTGTTGCAGGCCGCCGCCGATGAATATCTTGCGGATATAGCAGAAAAGCGAGCCGGGAATATCAGCGTCGCAAAATCATTCGAAGCTTTCCGAGCATGGGTAACTATTCAGGCGGGCTTCTACACCAAATTCATCATGCCTGACGGAACCACTCGTAATGAGCCAAAGTCGATCTCGTTCGCAAAAATGGACGACATCGAATTCGGCGAATTCTATAAAGCCGTCCTTGATGTGCTCTGGAACTACATCCTGTTTCGCACTTTCCCCGATCAACAGTCTGCAGAAAACGCTGCCGCCCAGCTGAGGGGGTACACGTCATGAGCAAATTAACCAAAGAGGCTCGCGGCCGAGAGTGTCAGGTGCGGATCCCTGGCGTATGCAATTTCAACCCAGAAACCACTGTGTTGGCGCATTACCGGTTGGCCGGAACCTGCGGCACGGCAATAAAGCCAGATGACACGCAGGCTGCCTGGGCATGCAGTGCATGCCACGATGAAGTAGACCGTCGCACGCGCTTTATCGACGCGAACGACGCCCGACTGATGCACGCCGAAGGCGTCATGCGCACGCAAGAAATTTTGAGAAAGGAAGGAAAGCTATGAAATTGGACATGTACGAAGTGCTGTCCCGTTGGGGAGTGTGGGCACGAGAAAGTAGTGGCATTGATTATTCGCCAATCGCTGCAGGCTTCAAGGGGCTATTGCCTCACCCGTCCAATGGTAAGCTGTCCTGCTGCGATGATGATGGGTTGGTGATAGACGGATGTGTGGCAAGGCTGAAGCAGTACAAGCCGGACGAGTACGACCTGGTGATTGCGCACCATGTTTACGGAATTTCTTTGCGTAAGATTGCCAAAAGGCGTAAGTGCTCGGATGGAACCATTCGAAAGGAAATGAAAATTGCAGAGGGATTTGTAGAAGGAGTTATGCAAGTACTTGGCATCTCTCTGCAATGTTAAATTCAAAACCTCATAGCTTTTGGTAGTGAGGTTATGATCAGGAAGACCGAACTCGTTTACTTGGGGAACATCCCCAGCTAAATAAGTTAACGCCGATAGTAGCCCACTCCTTTTTTATTTGCTCGCTAAGTTGAAGGTCAAGATTATGAAAAGAAGTTTTTTCAATTACAGATAATACCGAACCTAAAAAACCATTGCTGAAACCATTTATAGCATAACAAGGTTTTTTACATGTGCATTCTAGTTTTGTTAGGCACTTTTTTCGCTTTAAACCAGGTGAGTTTTTGATGCAGTCAGTCCAGAATTTATGTTGATACTTTTCGTCAAGATTTACTGCATCATTGATTTTTAATCCATCTTTATGGTCAAAGTATTTCTTTGTCAAAGGATTGTATTTGACTATTGAGTTTAAAGCTTCAAAAGAATCATTGTATTTACTATCAAGTTCTTTCCTTTCTAGTGCTATCTTAATTGTATCCATGGGAATAAGTGACTCAATTTCATGAGACTCTAAAATTATATGTTTTGCAAAGGCTGGGGGGGTGATTCCAATGAATTTTTTCGATGTTCCTCCGTAACCTGCATTGGGGTGTTTTTTATCGCTATCTAGTATGCATAAGCAGAATAAACCTTTGGATGTGATTTCGTCAAAGTTTAGTTTTGTATTGGCACCACCACCATTAATTACATCCAAGGAGATGTTCATGTATTCTAATCCTTGCATTTTTTTGAAATAACTTGCGATTATAGAATATAATTTATTGTCACGAATATCTTCACAAAGTAGTCTTGTGCATTGAGTAGATGAACTATCGTGAAAGAAATGACATCCAACTGTGAAAAAGTTATCGCCTTCCCTTTTTTGAGGTTGTGAGTTAGGCAGAAAAAGATCCACTTTGCAATAATAGTTCACTATATTAAGAAGGCTTTTATTTTCTCTTAACTTACCTAACGCTGAATATGCGGAATTTCTTATGGCAGTGCCAAACCTAACGTCGTTAGATAATTCCTTGAGGAAGTCGGGAGGGGCAATTAATATGTGTTTTCCTTCTTTAAATGAATTAAATAGGTTTAAAATCGCTGAGTGAACTGGTTCATTATGAAGATCAATTCGCTCGGTGTTTATAATTTCTATTATCATTATTGATTACCAGAGAAGAAACCAACAGGCCAGTTTACAAAATAACCGTCATCATCAAAAAATGTCTGTGTGGCTGAAGTGCCACTTTCCTTTGTTTTGTCAAAGATTATGACTGAAACATCTTCTTTATCAATGATTTTGTTTTCTATTGACTCGCCTAAAGCATCAATCATTGATTGACTATGTGTTTCAAAAATTATCTTTATATTTTTGCTATTCTCTTTTGCGGAAAATATTACCTTGGCAAAAAGTTTTGCTACATTAGCTTGATATGCTGGATGAAGATGGAGCTCTGGTTGCTCTATAACAAATATGACCTCTTCGTCGTTACTTTCAATATTTTGCATCTCGAGCCAAATTGACATGATGATAGGAAGGACCTGGGAATATCCGAATCCCATATCACTAATGTTATGCTCATCACTATCATTAACTGTTTTTATTTTTATAGCATAATGTGAACCTACCACACTTACTGAAACTACAAATCCAAAGTTATCAAGAGTCCATGATTGGAAATTTTGCTTTTCATGTTCTGGAAATGAGTTTAATATCATGGCTAAGTTAGAACCAGTATGGTCCATCTCTTCAACTTGGAAGTCTTGAAATCTATAATATCTTTCAGTATTTGCTCGAATTGGTGCCAAGTATTTTATAGATGAGAATGATGATTTTAGGTTTTCGTTTAGCATAGATGCAGTCGAATTGTAATTTTTCAAAAGTATGTATGCATGCAAAGTATCTATTATTTCTTGTTTGAGATCTGGGTTGTTGAGGTTGCTAATGAATCTATTATGTTTACTAAACACAGCTCTCAACCCGTGTTCTAGTCTATCTTTTGAATGAGAACCAATGAATGACAACTCTTTTGCGATGTTATCTTTGCTGGCATTGTGATGAAAGTATTCTTTAACTGCCTCTGCTGCCAGTTGACTAATATTTAACTTGTGCTGTCTTTCGGCAAATCTTTGACGGCGTCTAAAACCAAAATCAGCATATGAGATAAATGAATCTACATCACTCCACTCAATATCCTTTTGTTGTCTCTTGTTGTCTACATTTGCAGGCCAAAAAAGTGAGGGAAAAAATTTATCATCTACGATAGCGTCTAGCATATGCTCTGTCTCTAAATAGATGCTATCATTTTCGCTTATTATAGTGGCGCTACTATCAGAGAAATTAGGTATGACGGTGACTTTTGTATTATCAATAGTATAACTAATTGACTCGGTTATTGTCTTTTGATTGATTTCGGTGATTGCAAGGTTCAAGTTAAAGTTTAAAGATGGAAATTTTTTTCCAATACCTTCTTTAAATCTTCTCATCCTTGGTGCAGTGTCACACGTAAGACCAAAACTTAATTCTATTTGCTCATTGTCTTGGCTGGATTTTGAAATGGCTTGATTGAAGTCACCATAATCGACGAACCTTCCATACCATAGTATGGGGCCAGTTGTTGTTGTTTCAAATGATTGGCGTAAAAGAGGAAACAATCGAATTAAAGAACTTTTCCCACTGCTATTTCTACCTATTAATACGGTTATGGGTTTGAGCTCTATCGACGTATGCTCTGAAAAGCTCCTAAGGTTTTTAACACCGATACTAGTTAACATACCTAACCTTCTAATATATACAAATGAAACTATTAATGATGTTTGCTTGATTCTTTTATTTTAACGGAGTTCTAACGCGTACGCAAAATCTATTGTATCGTGATAAGAAGTAGTTTTGCTGGACGTCACTAAATTAAGCAGAAACCTCGCTTCAGCGGGGTTTTTTGTTTCTACCACCCGATGTTCGGGCTAGCCCCGGCAGGGGGAGGTTATGAGAATGGACAAATATAGCTCTCAGCTTTCGTACTGGGTTGCATCACTTCTGGCCGCTGCTGGCGCCATGACATTGCAAGATTGGGCCGTATTAGTGGGGATCCTCGTTGCCGTTTTTACCGCGGGAGTGAACTGGTACTACAAACGCAAATTGGTCAATAAGCTCACTGCTGTCGGTTATGACAAAGAGCGCGCGAAAGCAGCCTATAAAGCGATGAGCGAGTGATGCCATGAACCCACAATTGAGAAATAAAATCATTGTTGCCATAACCGGTGGCGGCGGGGCGATTGCGATCGCCACTGCAATGCTCGGCGGCCACGATGGGTTAGAGGGGCGGCGGTATGTGGCCTATCGCGACGTTGTCGGCGTTCTGACGGTCTGCGATGGACATACCGGCACCGATATTATCCTCGGCAAGCGATACAGCGACGCAGAATGCGATGCGCTGTTGAAATCTGACCTGCAGAAAGTCGCACGGATTGTCGATCCCGAGATCAAGGTGAAAACCACGGAAACCCAGCGCGCCGCTATTTACTCGTTTTCGTACAACGTCGGCCCGTATGCGTTTATCGGTTCCACGATGCTGAAAAAATTGAATGCCGGCGACCCGGCTGGCGCGTGCGGTGAACTGAAGTGTTGGAAGTATGCCGGCGGCAAAGAGTGGAAAGGGCTGATCACCCGGCGTGAGGTCGAAAACACCGTCTGCACCTGGGGCCAATCATGAACGGCTGGATGAGCAAGATCGCCGGCGGCAGCCTGGTGCTTCTGTTGCTGGTGGCTATCTTTCTTGGCGGTTACAGCTCGCTGTTGTCGCACCGGTTGGAGCTGGCACGTCAGCAGGTTGCAGAGCAGAAAAAGACGCTGGCGCAGCAGACAGGACTGATCACCACACTGCGCGCGGATGACGCCCGTAATCGCGCAATGATGGCCGAACAGCAACGGAGAGAGCAGCAGCTGCGCCAGCAGGGCGAAAACTACCAGAGGAAATATCAGGATGCCATTAAAAATGACGTGTGCGCCCGCCGCACTGCTCCTGGTGCTGTTCTTGGCCTCCTGCGCGGAACGGACACCGCCGCCGCCGGCGCCGCTCGTGCTGTTTCCCCCTGAATCGGTGTTCACCCCCTGCGAGGTGCCAACATTGCAGGGTGACACATGGGGCGACATTGGCAGCCATGCGCTGGCGCTGCAAACGGCTTTATTAATCTGCACCGGCCAGGTGGATACGCTCAACGCCTGGCGGCGAGCTACCACTAGATTAAAGTGATTGAATAACAATTGCGTGGTTATTGAAAATCATTATCATTTGTGAGGGGCGACTACTATACATTTTGTCAAAAGGATTTTGTCATGCTCAAGTTTTTATTAACCATACTAACGGTCTTCTCCCTCAACGCTTGTGTAGCTGAAGAGCCTAAACCGAAGCCTGTATCCAGAGTTAATCCTGTATACCCAATTTATGCTTATGACAATAAGATAGAGGGATATGCAAAAGTAAAATATGACGTTGATAAAGATGGAAAAATTAGTGAGATAAGAATCATAGAGTCAAGCCCTCGGGGTTTGTTCGATAATGCGCTTGTTATGGCAATGTCAAAGTGGCGGTTCGAAAAAAATAAACCATATAAGAACCTGGAGATTACCGTTCGTTTTAAAATGAGCAGCCCAATCTCCCAATGAGTGAGCCCGCTTCGGCGGGTTTTTTTATTGCCCATCACAGAGCATCTATCCAGGTGCTGCGTAATGCGCAAGCAAAGCCACAGGCGACACCCACCGATCACTCAGATCATGGTTGCCCGTGGCTTTTTTTATTCTCGGAGAACGTTATGTCACAACCGGAAGAAAGCGGCCTTGAGCGCGATTACTGTGCCGGTCAGCTTTCTCTCCGTGAGATGGCAAAGATTTACGGCATCAGTGAAGCAGCCATTAGAAAGCGGGCCAAAAAGCATGGTTGGGTACGCAGTGAGAAAACAGGTACGCAACCCGGTACGCAGGTACGCAAAAAAGGTACGCAAAAAGCTAAGGTGCGTACCGAGGAAAAAATGCAGAACTCAACACCTGAAAAGGTGATAGAGGAACTGCATCGTGATGCTGTAGAAGGAGAGGAAGAATTTTCCATAGACTCGCGTAAGTACGGGCTCAGCGATATGCAGTGGCGTTTCGTCAATGAATATCTCATCGACCTAAACAGGACGGCAGCATACAAACGTGCGGGAGGCAAAGGCGAGGCCAACACGGCCTACGTCAGCGCCAGCCGCATGTATAGAAACGCTAAGGTGAACAGGGCAATCAGCGACGCGCTGGCTGCTCGCGAACGCCGCACCCAGATCACCCAAGATGCAGTCCTGAAAATGTGGTGGGACATCGCCACGGCCGACGTCAACCAGATCACTGAGTACCGCCGGTTATGTTGCCGTTATTGTTGGGGCTTCGGCCACCAGTATCAGTGGATGGATGCGGTGGAGCACGAGGAGGCGGCGGTGAAGGCTAAAGCTGCGAATAAGCCTGAGCCATCCGATAGAGGTGGTTACGGCTTTGATGCGATGTTGGATCCCAATCCTGAATGCCCTCGCTGCAATGGCGCAGGCGTTGGCCGCGCGCACTTCCACGACTCCCGAGATTTGACCGGCGCCGCCCGGCGGCTGTTCGCTGGAATTAAAGAGGGCAAGTTCGGAATTGAAGTGATCACCCGCAATCAGGATGACGCGCTGAAGATGGTGGCGCAGCACTTGGGCATGGTGAGAAACAAGACGGAACTAAGTGGTCCGGATGGTGGCCCGGTGAAAACTGAAAGTGTCAATATGACGCCGGAAGAAGCGGCCGAAGCCTATCGCAAGCTGATGGGGTAAAACTGCCGGAAACGACCCGAAACATCATTATGTTAAAAGGGCAGGTAACTGCCCTATCTAATTTAATTGTTATTAATAATGTCCCAAACCTGTTGTTCCGTATAGTTTTTTCTCAACTGTGGAACCCAGCATTCTAGATTGCTGCTATCAGTTTGCCAGAGTAGCGGGAAAAGCTCATATTGCCCAATCCTCAAAGGAGAATGATTTGCGCTAACTAACTGCCAACGTTGTGCTGGGATATTACTGGTGAGACCTGGAGTCGCAGTCTTGAGATATAGCATGACCTTCCAACACTGCCATTCCTGCATTACCGAAGTAAGGCTGGAAAGGTAGTTGGCTTGGGTGCGTATTTGATGAGATAAGTCGATGAGAACAAATCTATTATTGCCGTTAGGATCAGCTCTGTTTACTACCAATCTGAAGGTGGTTTTACCGATGGACGTTTCTTTTATCACAACTAGATGATTCAACAAATTATTTATGTTCATAAGCTCCTCATGCTGTGCTGGCCTGACTTAAATTTGGTAAATCAGAAATGCCTATACCATTTCCATTTGATTTTAAGCGTCCTGATTATACACAAGTTTTTGAATGGAGGATGGAGCGCCTACAGCGCATCAGGGCTAATCCTGAATCGCTCCCAATCATGAAGGCCTTTTATAAGGACAACCCGGCTCAGTTCATCATTGATTGGGGAATGACGGTTGACCCGCGCAACGTCGAGCGCGGCTTACCGGCGCGCATCCCATTTCTGCTGTTCCCAAAGCAGGAGGAGTGGATCCAGTGGTTTGTTGAGCACTGGCGGGCATCAAAACCCGGCATCACGGAGAAAACCCGCGACATGGGCATGTCGTGGCTGACGGTGGGGATGGCTTCGTCGCTCTGCCTGTTCAACCGGGGCGTCTTCGCCGGCTTCGGCTCTCGCAAAGAAGAATACGTCGATAAAATCGGCTCACCGAAGTCGCTGTTCGACAAAGCCCGTAACTTCATTAGCCTGTTGCCGGTAGAGTTTCGCGGCGGCTGGAGTGCCAAACAGCACGCGCCGCACATGCGCATCCTGTTCCCGGAAACCCAATCAGCAATGACCGGTGAGGCCGGCGACGGCATCGGGCGTGGTGACCGCACCAGTTTCTACATCGTGGACGAATCCGCGTTCCTGGAGCGGCCTTATCTGGTTGATGCGTCGCTGTCTGCCACCACCAACTGCCGGCAGGACATTTCAACGCCGAACGGCATGGCCAATTCCTTCGCTGAGCGCCGTCATAGCGGCAAGATTGACGTGTTTACGTTCCACTGGCGTGATGACCCTCGCAAAGACCAGGCTTGGTACGACAAGCAGGTAGAGGAGCTCGACGCTGTCACCGTGGCACAGGAAATCGACATCAACTACAGCGCATCCGTTGAGGGTGTGCTGATCCCGTCTGCATGGGTGCAGGCGGCTATCGACGCTCACATCGTGCTTGGCATCGAGCCAACGGGCGTGCGCATGGGGGCGCTGGATGTTGCCGATGAGGGCAAGGACACCAACGCTTTTACGTCCCGTCACGGCTTCCTCCTGGAGGATATCGACGAGTGGTCGGGGAAGGGCGACGACATTTTTGGAACCGTTCAGAAAGCTTTTAACATTTGCGATCAGCAACTGCTTGATCACTTCCGGTTTGACTCAGACGGTCTGGGGGCCGGGGCACGCGGCGACGCGCGGGTAATAAATGAAAACCGTGAAGCTGAGGACATACCGACAATTGTCGCTGTGCCATTCCGCGGTAGCGGAGCGGTATTCGATCCCGAAGGCGAGGCCGTTCGTGGCGATAACGGACGGCCAGCCCGCCTTAACAAGGACTTTTTTGCCAATGCCAAAGCACAGGGGTGGTGGTCACTGCGTACCCGGTTCCAAAAAACCTATCGCGCAGTGACTGAAGGGATGGAGTTTGATCCTGACGAAATTATTTCCATCTCTGGGACGATGAAAAAAAAGGACAAGCTGGTTATTGAATTATCCCAGCCCACTTACACGGTGAATGGTGTGGGGAAAATCGTGGTTGATAAAAAGCCTGACGGCACCAAATCACCAAACCTCGCCGACTCGGCAATGATCGCCTACGCCCCAATGGAAATGCCAATGCTCATTTCCGACGACTTTTTGGAGAGTATTTGATGTGGCCCTTTAAGCGAAAAAAAACGAGTGGCGAGGCGCCGCCAGTGCAGGAGGCGCCAAAATCGCCAGGGATTACGATCAGCGACGAGATGCTCGCAGAGGTCGGACACAAAAAGCGGCGTGAGTTCGAGAAGTACGAACCGCCGGCCGGGGTTATCCCTGACGGTATCCGCAGTGCGATTCTTGCGATGGATGCAACGCCATACGATTCACTGAACGGCAGCTACCCCGATTACGTTTTCGGTGGCTTCCCTGGCTATCCCTATTTGGCGCAACTCGCCCAGCTGCCGGAATATCGCCGGATGGTGAGCGTGATCGCCGAGGAAATGACCCGCAAATGGATCAAGGTTAAAGCGGCCAGTGACGGGGATGAAAGCAAGGCTGACCGCATCGCGCTACTCGTTAAGGCGATGGAGCGCTACAAGGTGCAGGATGTTTTCCGCCTGGCTATTGAGCACGACGGATTTTTCGGCCGCGGCCAGATATACATCGATGTGCGTTCCCCGCGCGGTTTGTCCGCATGGACGGATCCGGAGGAGCTGCAATCCCGGCTGTTCCTGTCCAACAAAAAAATCACACCCGGCTCGCTGGTGGGCTTTCGCGTGATTGAGCCGGTATGGACCTACCCAGGCATCTACAACGCCGATAACCCGCTGAGCGATGATTTCTACAAGCCGGCGGAGTGGTTCGTGATGGGTAAGACCGTACACGCCAGCCGCATGTTGGATCTGATTTCCAGGCCGGTGCCTGACATGTTGAAGCCGGCCTATAACTTCGGCGGCTTGTCGCTGACACAAATCGCCGAGCCTTACGTCAATAACTGGCTGCGTACCCGCGATAGCGTGGGGGATGTGCTTCATTCCTTTTCCCTGAGCGGCATCAGCACGAACATGACGAATGCGTTAAGCGGAAAGAACGATCCCAACTATGCCAAGCGCGCGGAGCTGTATAACCGCACGCGGGACACGCGCGGCTTGTTGATTCTGGACAAGCAACAGGAGGAGTTCTTCCAGTTCAACACACCACTGAGTGGGCTGGATACGCTGCAGGCGCAGGCACAAGAGCACATGTTCTTTGTCAGCGCGATCCCGTCGGTGAAGTTCGCCGGCCTGAGCCCCGCGGGGTTGAATGCCTCGAGCGAGGGCGAGATCAAGGTGTTCTACGACACGATAGCGGCCAGCGCGTCCAGGTTACTCAAGCACCCGATAAAGCGCGTGATGGACATTATCCAGTTGTCGGAGTTTGGCGACATCGATCCGGACATCACCTTTGAATTCGAATCCCTGCACGAAATGACGCGTGAACAGCAGGCCGCCATCCGCAAAACAGAAGCGGAGACGGACCAGATTTACGAGGCCATTGGCTCAGTGACGAATAACGAGGTGCGCGAAAAACTGGCCTCTGATCCGAACAGCCCCTACAGCGGTCTGGATTTAAGCGGGGAGATTGAGATTGACGACGAAGACGACGAAAACTTCAACCTCGAGGAAAGCGCGTCGGAAAAAGACCCTCCGTCAGATCCGACCCAACGCGGGGATTGAGGCCTGGTACCGGCGGCAGCTGGATAAGGCGGTGCAGGAGCTACACAACAGCACGCTCTATTGGCTGCGCGCCGAATACCGGCAGACCGGGCTGGCGCAGGATGCCTCACCGGCGATCATGATGCGCGATGCCATGCGCAAATTGTCGCGGCGCTGGCGAAAAAAATTCGATGTGTTGGCCGGAAAACTGGCTGAGCGTTTCGCTTCTGATGTGATGAAGAATAGCGATGCGTCGCTTTCCACTGCATTGCAGCAGGCAGGTTTCACGGTGCCATTCAAAATGACGGCGGAAATGAACAACGCGCTGCAGGCGACCATCACCGAGAACGTCAACCTGATCCGCTCCATTCCGCAGCAGTACCTCACGCAGGTCGAAACGCTGGTAATGCAATCGGTATCCCGTGGGCGTGATCTCGGCACCCTGACCAAAGAGCTGCAACAGCGCTATGGCGTCACCCGGCGCCGGGCGGCTTTTATCGCGCTGGATCAGAACAACAAGGCAACGTCTGCCATGCAGTCGGCGCGCCAGCGTGCGCTTGGCATCCGCCGAGGGCGCTGGCGCCATTCCCACGCAGGGAAAGAACCGCGCATCTCCCATGTGAAAGCCGACGGCAAAGAATTCGATCTGGACAAAGGCATGTTTATCGATGGCGAATGGATCATGCCAGGGGAAAAAATTCGTTGCAGGTGTGGATGGGAGGCGATTTTACCGGGACTGGAGTAATGAATGACGACTGAACGACTGGCATTTGACCGGGGTTCGGTACGGCAAATTGATAAGGTCGGACGGCTGCAGGTAGAACGCAGCAACATCAGCAAGGCCAACGTGTGCGGCTATTACGGGCGAGAAATCCCGAATTCCGAGGCGCTGGGACTTGAGCCCGACCGGCTGTACATGCTGTACCGCGACCCCGACGAGCTGCGCAAGGCAGCGAAAACCTTCAATAACATCCCCATCCTTTGCCGACACAAGCCTGATTACCCAGGCGCGCCCGCGCGTGAGCTTCGGGTGGGGACAACGCACGCCAACAGTGATTTTGATGGCACCTACCTAACAAA
The DNA here is from genome assembly GCF_017811775.1 of Serratia sp. X10. NCBI lineage: Bacteria > Pseudomonadati > Pseudomonadota > Gammaproteobacteria > Enterobacterales > Yersiniaceae > Serratia > Serratia sp. X10. The sequence goes on from NZ_JAEIOH010000001.1 coordinate 375,113, forward strand.
CGGATTGTCGATTTGGGACAACTCCGCCATCGCCGGTATCGAGACCGACGAGCAACGAGAACTGTCATCGTCGTATGCGTACGTCGCTGACATGACCCCAGGCGTTACCCCGGATGGCGTCAAATTTGACGGCGTGATGCGGGATATCGTCGGTAACCACGTGGCGCTGGTCGGCGACGGCCGGGCCGGATCCGATGTGCTGGTATTTGATTGCCTCCCGAAGGAGTTACAAAACATGAAATTAAATCGTAAGGGTGTCGCCATGCGCGCAGCGCTGGGCGCCTATCTCAAACCTCGCCTGGCGCAAGACGCCTCGCCGAAAGACCTCACGCAATTGGTGGGCCAGCATAAACGCCCCAACGCGATCGCGAATGCGGTCAAATCCGCGTTTTCCGGCCGCCTGGCGCAGGATATGGAAATCGAGCCGGCCGAGCTTGCCGAACTGATGGAGGCCGCCGAAGAAGTGGTCGAGCCGGAAGAGAACGGGCCAGCGTTTGATACGGAAAACTCACTGGAAAGCATCCTGGCGCTGTTGTCCGACAAAGTGCCGGAGGAAGTGCTGGAAAAAATCAAAGCGGTACTGATGCCGGCGGCGGATGACACCCCGGACGATCCAGCAAAAGACCCGGTAAAACCGAATCCCGATATGGTCAGCAAACCGGCGATGGACGCTGCTATCAGGCTGGCGGCTGACAACGCCACCAAGGTGGCGGCGAAAAACTTCCAGGCGGTTCGCACCGCTGAAAGTGAGGTGCGTCCTCTGATTGGTGACGTGGTGGCGATGGACTCCGCCGAGGAGGTTTACCGCACTGCTCTCGAACAGGCCGGGATCGATATCACCGACGTACACCCAAGCGCTTACCGCAGCATGGTGAAGTATGCCGTTGAGCAAAAACAGGCCGTCAAGGCGCCGAAACTGGCGCATGACTCCGCGGCTGCATCGTCTTTCGCTGCCGATTTCCCTACCGCCAGCAAACTTAAAAAAGGTTATTAACATGTCAGGATTTCAGACGAGCATTAACCAATACCCGGCTCCGGGTATTGAGGGGGCTTTTGCCAGTAACAACCCGTACACCAGCTATGTGGCCGGTGAGGGGGCACTGGTCACCGGCGCCGACGGGTTAACCATTGGGCGATTTGCCTGGGTGGTGAAGGGCGTGGCATCGAACAAAGGCACTGGCGCACCGTCGGGGTTTGTTCCTCGCGATGGCCAGGCGTCAATCGTTGAATGGCTGGGCGCGGCGTCTAACGTGATCCAGCCGGGGCGAGAGTGCACGCTGCACACCGGCGGTGATTACTGGGCGGTTACCACGACAGCGGCCACTGTCGGCCAAAAAGTGTTTGCGTCACTGACCACCGGCGAGATTGCTACCGGTGCCGCCGGCGCGACCATTGAAGGCTTTGCGGAAACGGCATTCTCGGTGGCCAGCGCCGCGGCGGCCAAAGAACGTATCAAAATCAGCATCTGGAGCAAGTGATGAATAAATTTAAGCAGCATTACGCTACCGCCAGCCGCGATTACGGCATCATCCTGCCGGGCGCGCAGGCTTACCTGCCGCCGGAGTATGCGAGCGATTTCGCGCTGGCGATGGATGCGCAGCCTAATCTGGTAACGGTCTCAAACTCCGGCGTGCCGGCCTATTTCACCAACTACGTTGATCCAGAATTAATTCGCGTGCTGGTGACACCGATGAAAGCGGCCCAAATCCTGGGCGAAACCAAAAAGGGCGACTGGACGACGCTGACCACTCAATTCCCGATCGTGGAATCAGCCGGTGACACCAGCTCTTACGGCGACTACAACAACAACGGCATGGTAACCGCGAACGCAAACTGGGTGCAGCGCCAGAGCTACCACTACCAGACGCACACCCGCTGGGGTGAACGCGAACTGGACATGTACGGCGCGGCGCGCATTGGCTGGGCGGCGGAGTTGAATGTCGCGTCTGCCCTGGTGCTGAACAAGTTCCAGAATAAATCCTACTTCTACGGCATCGAGGGCTTGCAGAACTACGGCCTGCTGAACGATCCATCGCTGTCGGCGCCGATTACCCCGATTGACGTTGGCGGCAAGTTGAAATGGGACGATAAGGACGCCGAGGCGATTTATAACGACATCGTCAAGCTGTACAAGCAGCTCGTCAGTCAGACCAAAGGGCATGTCGAGCGAACCGACAAGATGAAGCTGAATATGTCCCCGACATCAGAAGCCAACCTGACGAAGACCAACCAATACAAGGTCAACGTTTCAGATCTTCTGCAGAAAAACTTCCCGAATATGACCATCGAAACGGCGGTGGAATATTCCAGCGACGCGGGTGAAGTGGTTCAGCTGATCGCCGAGCGTCTCGGGGAGAACGACACCGGTTACTGTGCGTTCACCGAGAAAATGCGCGCGCATGCAGTGGTGACGGAGTCTTCAGCCTGGCACCAGAAAAAATCCGCCGGTACCTGGGGGGCGATCATTCGCCAACCGCTGGCTTACGCACAAATGTTGGGGGTTTAAAAGATGGCAGAGCAAGTAACAGTTGGCTGCAAATTGCCGAACGGTTTGGTGTTGGAAGTCGACGGCCATCGGCAGGCGGTCGCGGGTTACCGCGGCGAAGATGTGCGAATTATCGGCGGCTATGGCCTCACACCGGTCGATAAGGAACTGTGGGACGCCTGGCTGAAGATCCACAAAGATCAGCCGTATGTAAAAAACGGTGTGATCTTCGCGCAGGACAATGGCAACAGCGCCCGTGCGCAGGCCAAAGAGCAGGAAAAGTTGAAGTCAGGCCTTGACCCATTGCCGCAAAACAACCCGGCACCGGGGATCAAGCGTGATGATGAAGCGATGAATAAAAAGGAGTAATGCATGGGCGCCGTGGTTTTCAACATCAAGGCATTTCGGGTGCTTTACCCGGCGTTTGCAACGGGATGCGGATCGGCGCCAAGTGATGACCTGCTCGAGGCGCTGTTCAATCAGGCCTCGACCCTCTACCTCGATAATACCGATGAAAGCAAAGTGCAGGATCTGAAAGAGCGCGAGCAGTTATTTTTCCTGCTTGTTGCTCATCTCTGTGCGTTGCGCGGATTTGGTTCAGGACAGTCGGGCGGTCAGGGAAGCGGCCTTGTTGGCCGCATTACCAGTGCCTCAGAGGGATCGGTTTCTGTATCGGTGGACAGCGCCGGCAGTAACGATCAGTCGTGGTGGTATCTGCAGACTCCCTATGGCGCGGATTATTGGCAAGCGACCGCGCCCTACAGGACGATGGTTTATCACCCGGGCTCATCGCCATCGCGCTATCCAGACCACTACTATCGGCCGGTCAGGCGGGGGCGCTAAATGGGTGCCAGTGTTCGCGGCGGTGCCGCGTTTAAAGCGCGCCTGGCGCAAATTGCCGAAGGGCTGTCTTCGGGCAAGCGCCTCAAGGTGGGTTTTTTGGCCGATGCGACCTATGAGGACGGGACCCCGGTTGCGCTGGTGGCCGCCGCGAACGAGTTCGGAAAAATGGTGATGACCAAGGCCGGGGAGTCCTATTTTCAGCTGCCGCGGCCTTTTTTCCGCAACATGATTTCAGCCAACAGTACGCAGTGGCCCGGTGAGTTTTCGCAGCTTATCTGTTCATCAAATTATGACGCGCGGTTAGCGCTTGGATTGATGGGGGAGCGGATAAAAAGCCAGCTGCAGGATTCTATCCGGGAGCTCAATTCTCCGCCGTTGGCGGAGTCGACCATTAAGCGCAAAGGGTTCGATAAGCCGCTGGTCGACACTGGCCACATGCAGAACAGCGTCGACTATGCCGTTGATGGAGGTGATGAGTGAATTTGCACGGTATTGTTTCGCGCGCCGTCGGCGCAGTTAATCCCTTCGTTGAGGCGCAGATTTATCGATCGCTAGGTGCCGAAAAACGTGAGGATTATTCCCGGGCGCCGGCCTATGACGCGCCTATTCCGATGATGGTACAAAAACAGGCTGTTACCCAGGGCGATATCCGCCACCTGGACAACCTGAATATTCAGGGGGTGTTCACGTCCATCTATACGAACGGGAACTGGTGCGGTGTGAGCCGACCGAAGCAGGTCGGCGGTGACAAATTCGTCATCGCGGGCGAAACGTGGCTTGTGGTGGCGGTGCCGGAGAACTGGCCGGATTGGACGAGGGTTGTTGCATGTCTGCAAACGTAACGCTCTCGATCACTGAAAGCGATCTCTATAAAGCCCTTGGCGATTTTCTCCAGGGGCTTTTTGTTGATGCGCAGATCGAGCGCACTCAGCAAAACGGGGTGCCGATGCCACAGGGCGAATTTATCGCGATGACTTCGCTGAATTCCGCCGGTTTGTCTACGGCGGTGGTGAAGTATTCGCCGCCACTGGAGGCCGGACTGGGTACGCAACACATTACGCGCACCACGCGCTGGGAATGTCAGCTTGATTTCTTTGGCGACAGCGCGGAGCGAAATTCCCTGATGTTCGCCACGCTGATCCGCTCGGAGTTTGGCACCTCCGCTTTTCGCTGCTCCGGGGGCGTCTTAACGCCGCTCTACTGTAGCGATCCCCGTCAGACCACGATGATTAACGGCGAGTGGCAATACGAGCCGCGCTGGACGCTGGAATTCATCGCGCAAATCAAACCGGTGGTCAGTGCGCCTCTGGCGTTCTTCGACAACGTGACCATCAAAACGACCACAACGGAGTCCATCGATGGCAATTCCAATCAGTAAAGACGTAAAAATCAAACCGGGCGTGCTATCCGCCGTGGGTAATGCGGTCGACCTCAACGGCCTGCTTTTAACCGACAGCCCTTACGTACCGATCGGCGACGTCCCTTCGTTTTCGTCACCCTCGAGCGTGGCCGATTATTTCGGTGGTGACTCTGACGAATACGTTATGGCATCCATGTATTTTCAGGGCTACAACAACGCGACAAAATCTCCGGGGGCGTTGCTGTTCGCCCGATTCAACCGCGCGCCGGCGGCCGCATGGTTGCGCAGCGGATCGTTTAAAGGGGTGACGGTCGAGGAGCTGAAAAAAATCTCCGGTACGCTCACGATCAGCATCAGCGGGAAGAATGCCAGTGCGGAAGTCAATTTCAGCGCGGTAACCAGTTTTGCGGAGGCGGCCGCCGCGTTGCAAACCTCATTGACGGCCGCCGTGGCGACGGTGGTATATGACACCACGCACAATGCCTTCATCATCACTGCTGCAGGCACCAAGCCGGAAGCGACGACTATCGCGTATGCGACCGGCACCGCAGCGGCACCCATGAAGATGACCAGCGATCTCGGCGCCAAGATCTCCCAGGGGGCGCCGGCGGCAGTGGTTCCCGCGCTGTTCACGGCAATCATCGCCAAGTCGCAGCAGTGGGCCTCATTCTCGACCGTTTTCGAGTGCAAGGATGATGAACACCTGGCGTTGTCCGCATGGGCCAGCGCGCAGGAGGAGCGCTTTTTCTATGTGGCGTGGACCACCAACGAAAAAGCCCGAATTACGGGCAATCAGGATCACATCGCGTACAAGATCATCACCGTGAACAATTACGGGAGTGTCGTGCCGGTGTTCTGCACTGACGTGAAAAAACCTGCATCCGTATTGGGATATGCCGCTGCGCTGGACTTTACCCGCACAGAAGGGCGCGTGCCGTTCAAATTCCGCGAATACAACGGGCTGGCGGCCGATGTGACCAGCGGGGATGAGTACGACGTGCTGATCGCCAATGGCTATAACTTCTACGGCAAGTACGCCGCCAATAACATCGTCGAGGATTATTGGGCAGATGGCTCGATCACCGGCGATTTCAAATGGCTGGACAGCTTCGCCGGGCAAATTTGGCTGAACGCCAACCTGCAGGGCGCGGTGCTGGCGCTGTTCAAATCCAACAAGACTATCCCCTACAACAACGCCGGGCGCGCGCTGGTTGCAACCTCGATGACCGATGTGATCGAGCAGTTTAAAGCATGGGGCGGCATTCGTGCCGGGGTGACACTGTCCGCGGCGCAAAAACTGGAGATCAGCAACGCAGTAGGGGAAGACGTGTCGGCGACAATTTTCGCGACGGGGTACTACCTCTATGTCGGTGAAATGCTGCCGGCCCTTCGACCAGGTCGCACCAGCCCGAACTGCGCGTTGTGGTACAGCGACGGCGGCAGCATCCAGAAATTGAATATTGCATCGACGGAGGTTCAATAATGTCCAACACCATCACTTCTGCCGACGCCATTATTACGCTGTCGGTAATGAACCTGTACCCGTCAGGCGTGCAGCTGCAGGGCTTCGCTGCGGATAATATCTACGGGACCGACGCGCTGAGCCTGGCGGAAACGGTGCGCGGCGCCGACGGCAAGTTATCGGCCGGCTTCATTTACGGCAACATCAACCAGACGATCTACATTATGCCGGATTCGGAAAGCCGGGACGTGTTCGATACCTGGGCGACCACATCGCGCGCCAGCGTGGCGGTGTTCCGCTGCAATGCAACGGTTATCTTGCCGGCGCTCAAGCGCAAATATAAATGCGTGAACGGCGTGCTGAAGCAGTGGAAGGCGCTACCGGATGCCGGCCGCATTCTGCAGGCCAGCCAGGCGATCATCGAATGGGAATCCATCACTCCGGAGGCGTTTAACTGATGGCACGTAAAGAGACGTTTATCACTATCGACGCCGCCGGGCGCGATCAGGGCAAGGTTTTCTATATCAAGGAAATGTCGGCGTCACAGGCTGAATGGTGGGCTTTGCGGGCGCTCATGGCGATGGGGCGCGGCGGCGTCGAGATCCCCGATAATTTACGCAGCATGGGGATCGCGGCGATGGCTGTTGAGGGCTTAAAGGCGATTTCGAAGATCCCCCCGGATGAGGCCAAGCCGCTGCTTGATGAGTTGATGACCTGTGTTCAGGCCGTGCCGAATCCAGCGGATAAAACCGTGGTTCGCCCTTTGATTGAAGCCGATATCGATGAAGTGGCCACACGCCTTAACCTGCGCGCGGAGGTGTTCAAACTGCACGTGGATTTTTTCGCTACCGCCGGCCGCTAGATATACCGCCTCGTTTTGCCAATCCTGACAGGCCGTTTGGGCTTGTCGATTACACCAACGTTCCGCACACCATCGCTACCGTGATTTCCGCCAGCAAAGCCTCCAAGGCCGAGCTGGATGCGGTGCTTGGTGTGCAGGACTTGTGGGATTTGTTGGAAATCATCCAGGTGGACGCCCATAACGCACGCGTAATGCAGGAGGGGAAATAGTGGCAATGGTACTTGACGAGCTCGTCCTCGCCCTGGGTATTGACGACAAAAACTTCAGCGCTGGCGAGCAGGCGGTAGTGGCAGGGCTTGACCGCCTGACAGCGGTCATGGAGAACGTTGCGCAGGCGTTCGACACCGGCGAGAAGAAAAGCAGCGAGGCGCTGGATAAAACCGGGAAAAAAGCCGACAAAACCGCCAAAGACATGGAAGCCAGCGGCAAAAAGGCGGCGTCGTTCTTTTCCAGTATTCGCGCCCAGGTGCTGGCGCTGGCCGGCGTCACGTTGTCGCTGGGCGGCCTCAAAAGCTTTGTTACCGGGTTCACCAGTAACCTGAACCAGTTGGCGACGGCGGCCGATGCTTTTGGCATGTCGGCCAAATCGCTGGATGGCTGGACCAAGGCGGGCGAGGCGTTCGGTGTCAGTGCCAATGAGATTGTTGGCGCGTTCTCCCGCATCAACGATGCAAAGGCACGCTTAAAATCTGGCCTTGGGCTGGATCCACAACTTCAAAGCCTGCTACTGGCCGCCAACCAGGCGGGCGCCAATATCGATCTGGGCCGGGATGGGACTGAAGATATTGTCCGCAAATTGGCAGCCGCGTTTCCAAACCTGAATAAGGATCAGCAGCAGGCCTATGGCAGTGAGCTGGGGTATGGCTACGCCGCGCAGCAATGGTTCGGCTCTGGCCATGCGTTGCGCGATGTTGACCGATTTACAGCGCACTCAGGCGTTGACGATCAGTCAATCGCGGCGGCGCGAAAGTTTCGCCAGCAGTGGGCAGAGATCAGCCAGGCCTTTGAGAAAACGGGATACATCCTCTTTAACGCGCTGCTGCCTTACATCAAACAGTTCAACGCGTGGCTGAACGATCTGGCGAGCTGGATGGCACAGCACCCGGATGAAATCAAAGCCGCAGTGCAGGGCGTGTTCGATGTTCTGTCGAGCATTGTCGGTATCGCCGGTGAAGCCGCCAATGCGGTAGGAGGCTGGCAGAACGCCATTCTGCTGCTGGTTAGCGCATCGGTGGGTGGCAAGCTGCTTTCCCTGTTTAAAGGGCTCAGCGGGGCGCTGATGGGGCCTGCCGGCCTTATTGCAGCTCTGGTGGCGCTTGAGGAGTTTGTCATTAAACCCCTCGAGGAAAAATACCCTGCGCTGAAAAATAACCCCGTTGCGGATGCCCTGAACAATCTGCCATTCATTGACAAGGTAGAGGGGTGGGGAAAATCCGCTCACGATTGGGTTAAGGATACATTCGGGATCAATCTTCCGCGTGGTGATGGTTACGGGCAAGACCAGGCTCCGACGCAGTTTGCTCAATCTGTACGCCGGCCACAGCCAACAAAGGCCGGTGAGGAAATGCTGGCGTGGCTGCAGCCGAAACTCAGCAAGCTGGAGGAAACGTTCGGGCTCCCTGCCGGGCTGCTGCGCAGCATGGTGATCACGGAGTCAGGCGGCGATACTCAGGCTATATCGAAAGCGGGCGCCAAAGGGCCGTTTCAGTTCATGCCAGGCACGGCGAAGGACTTTGGGCTGGTCGGCGATGACGTTTTTGATCCGGAGAAATCAGCCTATGCCGCAGCGCGCTACATGTCGCAGCTGCTGAAAATGTTCGATGGTGATCTGGGTAAGGCGCTGGCGGCGTATAACTGGGGCCAGGGTAATGTTGAGCGCAAAGGGCTCGGCGCGGCCCCGCAGGAAACGCGGGAATACGTGCCGAAGGTGTTGTCGAATTTGCCTCAGCCGGGCGCAGGCATGGCGGCGCAGGCGCGCCAGCCGGTCGGCGGTTCGCAATCCACGATCACCGAAACAACCCATATCGGCACTCTGCAGGTGAATTCGCCGGCGGACAGCACGAAAGGGATCATCGACGACGCAAGGCAAAAAATTAATCGCTCCAGCTTTGTGGGCGCGTATGCATCGGGAGTGTCGACATGAGGTTTTCCCTGAATCAGGCCACTGTACTGAATGCTGTGCGGGGCGGTGGCCTGCTGTCTGTCGTTAACAGCGTGTTGGCACCGGGATACGGAGTTTATTATGCCTCCGGCGCCAGTGTCGGCACGAAGCCCTTTTCGCCAACGTCATTTGTCGTTATCGAAGTGGGGGGCGAAGCGTCGATCACCACGGCGCCGATCGAGCGAGGTGGTTACACCTCATTCAACAAGGTGCAGCGGCCGGCAGAATTACACATTACGTTTACCGTGGAAGGCTGGACAGGGTTTTCAGGCGGGCTTCCGAACCTGACCAATCTCACGCTGACATCCCGCTCGGACGTGCTGGCCACCCTGGAGACGATGCGCACAACGGCGGAGGTTTATGACATCGAAACCCCCGACAAAACCTATTCGTCCTATGACCTGACCAAATACGATTATCGGATCCGAAGCGACGGCGGCCCGACGTTGCTTACGGTAACGGCGGTTTTTCAGGACGTGCAGGACGTGGCCGAGGTGACCGTCAGCAGCGAGACATCGCAGGCCGACACTACCAATAATCAAATCACCCAGGGAGCGAGCGCCAAAACGGAGCTCGTTACCTCTTCAACGAGTGGTTCCACCCTTTCTGATGTGAAGAAAGCGATCTCCGGCGTGCAGCGCTCGGCGTCGGAATTGGTTGGGAACATTGCCGATAAGGTTTCGTCAGCGGTCGAGGATGTGACCAAACCTCTCGGAGAGGTCACCGTCAGCGCGACGCAAAAGTTGGATGCGGCGGTTAAGCAATTGGCGCGGAGTTTAACCTGATGCTGGAAATTGTACTCAAGCCCCTCAAGTCTCAACGATTCACCGTCTCCCTGAATAATCAGGCCTGTGAAATTCGTCTGGCACAGCGTACCACGGGGCTATATATCGATCTGACCGTTAACGGCACTCCCTGCCTGCAGGGGGTGTTGTGCCTGAACGGCAACAAGATCGTGCGTTACGTCTATCTGCCATTCGCCGGCGAATTATTTTTCGCTGACCTGGCGGGAAACGCGGATCCTGAATGGTCCGGCCTGGGTGAGCGTTTCAAACTTTACTACCTTGCGCCGGAGGAAATGCCGTGAGCTATCAACAACGGGATATCAGGGTGGAGTTTACCCTGGCAGAGGGGCGAACGTTTGACGATCGGGGTAACGTGCTTACCGTCAAGAATGCGCGCTGCTATATAAGCCTGGCGGCGTATGGCGGGATTGCCGGCACGCAAATTACCCTTTATCTGTGGGGGCTCGTGGCCCAGCAGATGGCGGCGCTGAGCTACAAAGGGATTTGGATTGATGGGGCCAAGCCTAATCGGATCCGCGTATGGGCTGCTGACCGTCTGATTTTCGAAGGGTTTATCAGCGATGCATATGCGGATTACAACCAGGCTCCGGATGTGCCGCTGATTATTACGGCGAACATGATGTTTTATCTGCGGGCGAAAAAGGTGTCGCCATTCAGCGCGAAAGGCCCCGTCTCGATCGATGACATTTTGATGCCAATGGCATCATCAGTGGGGCTGAAATATGAGAATCAGGGCGTTAAACGCACGCTGCCCGATCCGTATTTCCAGGGAGATATCACGCAGCAGATGATCGAGGCGGCACGGGCTGTTGATGCCGAAATCGATATCAACGTGGAGAAGGTGACGATCTGGCCAAAGGGAGTATCCCGAAAAGAGTCGGTATTGCTCGTTTCTCCCGACCACGGATTAATCGGGTATCCCATTTTTACCAATGTTGGGCTGAGCATTTCGTGTCTGTTCTGTCCTGATATTTTTATTGGTCGCAAATTGTCGTTGGTGACCTCACTCCCGAACGCCAGCGGCCGCTATGCGGTGCTCGGTGCAATGCACACGTTAACCTCATGGATTGAGGGCGGCCAATGTTCAACATCCTGCGAATTGTTGCGGCAACCCGGGGGCTGATATGGAAAATTTTCATGTAAACGGCTCCGATCTGAATGGTGATATCAACGCGCAGGACTTCGTTATGCGCCAGTTTCTGGGGCGTCATGCGTTTATCACGTTGGGTAGGGTGATCAATGCCAACGGGGAGCACGTGGACATTCGCCCTATGGTGATGGCCGTCGCTGGCGACGGCTCACCTATCCCGCATGAGGTAATTTACAACGTGCCGGTGTGGCGTCTACAGGGTGGTCAAAGTGCGGTGATCATGCCACCGAAAGCCGGTGATATTGGGTTCATAGCGATTTGCGATCGGGATATCAGCGGGATTAAAGCCACGCGCCAGCCCGCTATGCCGGGATCAAGGCGCACGCACAGCCTGTCAGACGCGATCTATCTGGGTGGTGTGCTGAATGGCGACCCGGTGCAATTTGTCGAGTTTGCCGATCAGCAGATCAATGTAACTTCACCCTGGAAAATCACGCTGAATGCGCCGGATGTTGAAACCAATGCATCGAAGCGCTTTGCCGTTAACTCGCCGGAAATCGCACTGAACGGCGCGACCGAGGTGAGCCAGAAGTTTACAGCCAAAGGCAAAGCGGACCTGTCCGCCGGCGCCATGATTAGTGGTATCGAGTTTGGTGACCACGTGCATGGTGGCGTGCAATCAGGCAGCGCGCAGACGAATAAACCGCAATAGGGGGCATGATGCAAACTCGCTCACTTCTTCTCGATACGAATACCTGGGATCTGATGCTGGACGACAAAGGCAACCTGGCGGTCACAGACAATCCTTATGCGGTGGCGCAGGATGTGGCGTGCGCCTGCAGCACTTTCCTTGGCGAGTGTTGGTATGACAACACGCTCGGAATTCCTTATTACCCGCGGATCCTCGGCCATTGGCCCGGCACGCAGCTGATTAACACCAAAATGCAGCAGGAGGCGATGAAACTGCAGACGGTCTCCAGCGCGCTGTGTACGGCAGTCTCTGATGGAGATCGCCGCATTGGTGGCGTAATGACGATCACCGATACCAATTTCAACGATTACACGGTGCTGTTATGACGGATGAAAACACCAATTACACAACTGCGGTACCGGCGGTTACGTTTTCAAAAACGGGGCTGCTGGTGCCGGATGAAGCGGACATATTAAACGGCCGGCTAACCGATTTCTCCACCGCGCTGGGGAGCTCGATGGGGACCAGCCTGACGAGCCCACAGGGACAGCTGGCGATGAGCGATTCGGCCATCATCGCCGATAAGAACGATCAGTTGCTGGCGATCGCGAACCAGGTGAACGCGGACTACAGCAGCGGCAGGTTTCAGGATGCGATTGGCCGGGTTTATTTCCTCGATCGCATCGGTGCCACCGGCACGACAGTAACCGGGACGTGCTCAGGGCTGGTGGATACGCTGATCCCTGCCGGAAGCCTGGCGCAGGATGATACGGGGTATCTCTACGCCAGCCTATCCGACGCCACGATCGGTGCCGCCGGTAGCGTAGATGTGGTTTTCCAGAACCTCACGGCAGGCCCGATCGGTTGCCCCATTGGTGCGCTCAGCAAGGTCTACAAAGCGATCCCTGGCTGGTCTGGTGTGACGAACCGCGCCGCCGGGGTGCCGGGCAACAATGAGGAGAGCAGAGCCGACTTTGAGCACCGCCGACGCAATTCCGTTGCCAACAATGCCCGGAATACATTGAACGCGATCCGCGGCGAGATCCTCGCAAAAGTTCCCAACGTAGTGGATGTATACGTTACGCATAACCCGACCCCGGTAGACAGACAAGTCGGCTCATCCAAATATACATTGAAGAAAAACTCGTTCTACGTTGGCGTATATGGCGGAAAGGCTGAGGATATCGCGGATGCTATCTGGCGCAAGGCGCCGCCCGGTGTCGACATGAACGGTGATTCTTCATACACGATTGCAGATACCGACGGCTATGAGCCGCCATACCCGGAGTATGTGATCACCTGGCAAGGGTTGAAGCCGGTGAGCGTGTCAGTGAGGGTTATCCTGAAAAAAAGCGAATATTTACCATCGGACATTACCGATCAGGTAAAGGGTAAAGTGATCGCGGCATTCAATGGCGCTGATGGGGGCAATCGTGCGCGTGCAGCGGCTGCGCTGGCCGCCGGGCGATTCTATGCGGGCATTTACAGCATTGACCCTTCAAACATCGATATTCTCAGCCTGGCGCTGAGCAGGGATGGTAACGCCTTTTCCTCATCCCTCCAGTTTGGAATCGACGAAATTCCGACGCTGGATCCGAACAATATCAGCGTAAAGCTGCAGGAGGTCTAAATTGCAGAATGTGGCCGCCACTGTGCTCGCACAGTACGCCGCCAGCCCCCGCCTTAACGCCCTGATAGGCAGCTTCAACGAAGCCGTTTCCCCCGACAAGTTCGTCGATGATTTTTACGATCTGATCTGGAACATCGAAACCGCAGAGACCTATGGCCTCGATATGTGGGGAAAAATTGTGGACGTAAGCCGGCGGCTAACGGTCGACGACGACTTTAATTATTTGGGGTTCAGTGAGGCGCGGCTGGATACGCCAACGCGGACAGATCCCCGCCCATTTGACCAGGCGCCGTTCTATAGCGGTGAGAGCACAACGCAGACCATTGAACTTGCGGACCCGATCTATCGCCGTCTGATCATGATGAAAGCCATGAGCAATATCACCGATTGTTCAATACCGAATATCAATCGGATGTTGCGTTACATGTTCGGCGATCGGGGGCGCGCCTATATCCAGAACGATGGCGGAATGAAGATGAGCTATGTGTTCGAGTTTGAACTGTCGACCGCAGAGCTGGCTATCGTCCAGTCCTCCGGCGCGCTGCCGGCGCCGCCAGGTATTAACGTTTCAATAATTCAGAAGGCATAAAATGAAACTGACAGATAAACCGCGTCAGATTGCAGTGCCGTTCGCCAGCGGTACAGCTGACAAAAACACGATCCCCAATAATGCCACGCAGGAAACCAAGGAAAAGGGCAAAGCTGCCTATGACTCTGGCTTTCCGCCACTCACAATGACAGCAATCGCGGCCGGCGGTATCCCACCGCACGGGAAGGATTTTAACGGACTGCTGAACGACATCACTGCGGCAATTCGTTTTTCTCAAGCCGGCGGCCATTATACCTTTGATTCTGCTTTTGCTCAGGCTATCGGCGGATATGCAAAAGGCGCAACGGTATTAAGCGCTGACGGCTCGAAAATCTGGTGGAATACAGTTGAAGCGAACACAACGGATCCGGATGGCGCCAGTGCAGCGGGCTGGAAAAATCTGTTGGCGGATCCCAATGGGCTGTTTCTTCAAAAGTCTCAAAACCTGGCGGATTTACAAAATAAAGCGGAGGGCCGGAAAAATCTTGAGCTCGGTACTGCTGCGACGAAAAACGTCGGCACTGGCAGTGGTAATGTAATGGAAATGGGCACGGCGGGTTTGGGTGTCGGGCCAATAGCCAAAAGCGACGCTTACAGTAACATCGCGCAGTTTTTCCGCGTAAATGCTTCGTCAGCCAATAAGCCTCCTGCAGTGTCCGGAAACGTATCAGCTGGCGTTGTATGCTTGCCTATGGATGCGGCACCATCCTCAGGCTACGTTGCTGTTGTTGGCGGTAATTTGGCGGCGTATGTCGGCATTTCACAAGCAGAGGCTGGCGGGATTACCTGGGCGAGAATTTATACCGATAGGTTTAAACCTACTGCTGCCGATGTAAACGCTGTTGCTAAGACTGGCGATAGAATGAGTGGTGCGCTAGGTTCGACTTATACCGACACCTATAGGATCGTTGCAGGTCAATACGGTACATTCTGGCGTAATGACGGCAATGCCCTCTATCTCATGCTCACCAATGCTGGTGACCAGTGGGGGACATTTAATAACCTGCGACCGCTTGCTGTCTCCACCAGTGACGGCTCCATAAATGTAGGTACAAGTTTTTCGGTTAATTATACTGGATATATTAATAAGTTAGGGGTTAACCCCTATACAAGTAACGGGCAAAGTTTTAACCAAACAAACGGACTGCATATCCAAGGTGCTGGTGACCAATATGGAGATATTTATTATCTTGAGACTGTAGGGAAATATGGATCATTATCATTCCATATCCACGGAGGGGGATTGGATGCCTATCCGGCATTTAACAATAATGGTTCGCTTTCTCTTAATGGGGGCTGGCCAGCTATAAGCAACTCCGCCGGGACTACATGGCACCCAGACGGCAATGTCGAAGGCCCTCAATGGGGAGGCTACCTTAGCAACTGGCTGAATCAAAATATATCGAACGCGCAAAATAACGCACAAAACTGGGCTTATCAAAATCTTGTCCAAAACGTCAGGCTCACTGGACGAATTAACCAGCCTGATACCGGGGGGCAAGTTAGAGCTCCTGACGGTTGCGTGTTTACTGGTATGTCTGGGGCCAACTATAACCCATCTATTTGGGCTTCTTATTCATATATCCAAGTTTTAATTAATGGCTCTTGGCGAAATATAGGGACTTCTTAATCATGGTTAAATTTGAAAACTTTGCTATTTACAAGCCTGATTTTAAATCCACCGAAGAGAATGAGCCAGCATATAGACCTGATATTCTTTACGCCAGAGATAAAAATGGGCGAGACTGGTACGCCTGTCAGGCGGATTTTAGTCCAGACACGCTGAAGGTCATGTATGACGAGAATGGTATTATCGTCTGTATATCAAAAGACGTCACAGCAATTTTCCCTCCTGGTTACTCAGTAGCAGAGGTGGCGATTAGCGAAACCCCACCTGAAGCGTGCAACGATATGACGTGGGTATATCGTGACGGAAGGGTGATTAAGCGCACCTACAGCTCTGCTGAAAAGCGCAAGATGTTACAGGGGGAGAAAGAACGTCGTATCGCACGTGTTAACCAGGTTACGCAAACCCTCAATAGCAAGTTGCTATTGGGTATGGCTACCGATGAAGAGAAAGCCAAATTGCGGGTATGGATGGACTACGTTAACGAGATCGAGAAGATCAGCGATAACACAGATCTTGAAAAAATCGTGTGGCCGGAACCGAAAATAAAGCCCTCATGGTAGAGGGCTGAATAGATCAATTATTATCCGTTCCCAATGATACAATGGCTGTATTACCTGAAATGAACAGAGAATATTCCTTATTAGTTGAGATTGGTTTAATCCCACTGCTAATCATACGAGAAAGCACATTTTTATTGTTTTGTTCATCTCCATAACCATGCAGAGTCTGCGGGAACCCTTTGTTAATTAGTTGAAAAGAAGCTAAAAACTCAGATGCAGGGCTAAGGAAATAGCCTATTAATGGTTTGTTGTCCACTAACAATTTAGCCCTTTCATTTATATTGACCTGGCCAACTGTTCCGATGGTGGTAATTTCATTGTGAGTGAGCAAGTCACGACTGATCATGTTAAAAATAAAATCTTCATACTCGCGCTGTGATTTAATGGCACTGCCTAATTGTGCGCTGAATGCAATTGCTGTAATAACAGGAATTAGTGATAAATATTTCATTTTTGGTAAAAAATAAACAATGGGAATCGAAATTAAAACAAGACACGCTGAGAAGGAAACCAAAGTCCTGGGGAATACCGGAGCATCTTTAAGAAATATGGTTGGCCCCATCAGTGAAACTAAAAATATAAATAGGGAAATAACCCAATAAAGACTGAATGATAATATAGATTTTTTCTTATGGCGATTTGCAAACAACATGAAAATCAAGCCAGCAATAACTGGAATCAAAAAATAAATATAAACTGGGCCATGGAAATATAATAGCGCCATGTTTTTTAATGAACTAAGCGTAGAGGCTAAATGCTCTAGCCCTTCAGTATTAGCTGATATGATCTCTGCGCGTGAATTACTTTTTGCAGCAAAGAATAACATGTAAACCATGTAAAAAGAGACGAATAAAGCCGTTTTGTTAAGTATTCTTTTTATAATATCAGTAGCTTTACAGTCATTTTTTACTGCTGCGATCATTACGTCTACAGCAAGTAAACCAATAAATACATTTGCACATGGTTGGTATATGGTTAAAGATAGTACGCCAGCGAACAGTTTTACTAAAGTTTGTCTTGTAGGATTACTGGCTGTATAGGTATAAGCCATAACCGCTAGGAAAAAAGCGATGGACATGCCTAAAGAGTCATATCTGTAAGCGATATTTTGCAGCATGAATGGATTAAAAATTAGAAGAGCCGCAACTAATTTGTGTGAAGGAACTTCTAACCTCCATAAATGATCGCTAAGTAAAAGCGATGCCCCACCGATAAACAAGCAGGAAGCAATCATAGTATAGGGGTATAGATCAAGGTTATAGTGGCCACTGGCGGATAAAACTTTCATGAGAATATCTGCAACAGGCCGACCTAATCCTCTCCATCCATACTGACCAGTTATGGCTCTATCTAGATCATCCCTATAAAAAATACCAGCTTGGATTAATGGATAAATAAAAAGAAGAGCAATCCCTGAGTAAAGGAGCAGTGCTTTTTTGTCGATTTTACAAAACATTTTAATTCTCATCTCACTTCTTTATTATATAGCGTGGGCGACGTTTGGTTTCAATGTATATTCTACCAATATATTCCCCAAGCACTCCGATTCCTATAAGCTGTACACCGCCAAGGAAAAGAATGGAGACAATAATTGAAGGGTAGCCAGCTACCGGGTTTCCCCAAATAACCTTATCTATGATCATCCATGCACCATACATGAAGGAAATTGCAGCAACAAAAAATCCAATGTAAGCCCAAACACGAAGAGGGAAGGTGGAAAAACTTGTAATTCCCTCTATTGCCAAATTCCAAAGCTTCCAGCCATTAAATTTGCTGGTTCCTGCGACTCGCTCGGCTCTAGAGTATTCAACAATTTCAACATTTCCGCCAACCCAGCTAAGGATACCTTTCATAAATAGGTTTCTCTCTGGAAGTAATTTAATGCTTTCTACCACTTCCCTGGTCATCAGCCTAAAATCACCTACATTCTCTTCTATGGCCGGTTTACTTATTTTATTGTGTACTCGATAAAACCATTCTGCTGTTTTTCTCTTCATTCGGCCATCGCATTGCCTATCCATACGTTTAGCCAACACCACGTCTGCACCATCTTGCCACTTATTCAATAATAGTGGGATAACATCAATTGGATCTTGAAGGTCAACGTCAATTGGGATAATAGCATCACCGGTAGCGGCTTCCAAACCAGCAAATAATGCAGGTTCTTTCCCGAAATTCCTGGAAAAATTTATCGATTTAACATTTTGATCATCATTAGATAAGGAAGACAGTATTTCTTCCGTTCTATCTGAGCTACCATCGTTGACGAAAACGATCTCTACATCTATATGCTGAAAAGGTTTAAACTGACGCACAGATTGGTAGAATAGAGGAATTGCTTCTTCCTCGTTGAATACGGGAACTACAAGTGAAATTTTCATTTATCTTCCCTGAAGACAACTAACTTAGAATAAATGAAGCCACAGATTAGGCTGATCACTGAAAAAGTAACGAGAGTTACAATTGGGTTTGCATGTAGCGTATCTGCTGCCCAACCGACAGAGAATGCCATACCTCCCATAAACAACACATACACCATATAGCGGTAAGTTGTAGCTTGTGCCTTGAACGTCCACTTGGCGTTAGCAAAGAACGAAACGGTTACAGCGATGCCAAAAGCGACAACATTTGAAACTGATTGTGAGAAACCGCTAAAGAGCATGAGCCCAAAAACAGCCCAGTGAGCCAGGGTATTCATTACCCCTACAGATGCATAACGTATAAAAGTATTCAATGCGTAAAATTCTTAAATGTTGGTTTGCTATATTCTGCCATCGCATGATATTGATGGCAAAATTTTCTAGCCCATCAAGATGATAAGTAAGCACAATCACTATCGTTGGGGCATGGTGACGTACTGTAGTAACAACGTATGACTCCCAGCACGCCGTCCGTCAGCGTTGCCTCACGCCACCTGATAGTTGGGTTCTGGCGCTCCTCTCAGACTGATATCTCAAGGGATAATGTCGCGATAAACATCAGCACAGTGTTCTACTTGTGGATGCGAAAACGCGCTGAAGGTCGAACTTCGATCGTGAGTTGTAGCCTGGAGGGAACTCGGCCATTCATCGAAACTATCTTTCTTTACCGATCAATATCCTACCGTTCTAACAAAATTCCGAACTTTCCCCCGTCAAAATTTTGCGCATATACTGTATAAAAACACAGTAACAAGGCAACATTATGACTTTCTTTTATCCAACACCAAACCCAACCAAGCTCAAAATCCCGCTTTTCGCCGACAAGGTGCCGGCGGGGTTTCCCAGTCCTGCAGCAGATTACGTCAGTTCGCGCATCGATCTGAACGAGTACTGCATCAGCCATCCCAATGCGACCTATTTTCTCTATGCGACAGGTGATTCCATGCTTGAGGCCGGGATCACTGAGGGCTCTATGCTTGTTGTTGACCGCAGCATCAGTCCGGCCCATGGAGATATTGTTATTGCCAGCATAGCCGGCGAGTTCACCGTGAAGCGTCTCTGTTTGCATCCTCGCGCGCAATTGGAACCCATGAACCCGAAGTATGCGCCGATCCTGCTTCATGATGGCGGTGACGATCTGGAGGTGATGGGCGTTGTTGTGTCTTCGATAACGAGGCTCAAGTGATGTACGCGCTTGCTGATGTGAACAGCTTCTACGCGAGCTGCGAAACGTTGTGGCGCCCAGATCTGCGAGGGCGTCCTGTCGTCGTTCTGTCGAATAATGACGGATGCGTCGTAGCCAGGAGCAAGGAAGCGAAGGCGTTAGGGTTAAAGATGGGAGAACCCTATTTCAAAATTAAGCGGGAATTTGAGCGCGCAGGGGGCATCGCGTTCAGCAGCAACTATGAGCTATACGCCGACATGTCTCAGCGTGTGATGGCTGTTTTAGAAGAGATGGCGCCACGCGTAGAGGTGTATTCAATTGACGAAAGTTTTCTTGATCTGACTGGAGTTCGTAACTGCATTGATCTGGATACTTTCGGCCGCCAGGTGAGGGCCAAGGTACTGCGCAACACTGGGCTAACTGTAGGCGTTGGCATTGCCCAAACCAAGACGTTAGCCAAGCTGGCAAACTTCGCGGCGAAGAAGTGGGACAAGACTGGCGGAGTAGTGGATCTGTCCAATGAAGGGCGCCAGCGCAAATTGATGGGCCTCGTGCCTGTCGATGAGGTCTGGGGTATCGGACGCCGGATATCGAAAAAGCTCATCATGATGGGTATAGAAACGGCACTACAACTGGCCGATGCAAGCACTACGATGATCCGCAAGCATTTCAGCGTTGTGATAGAGCGAACCGTCCGCGAGCTACGTGGTCAGCCTTGTCTCGAGCTGGAGGAGTTTGCGCCGACAAAACAACAGATCATCTGCAGCCGCAGCTTCGGAGATCGGATCACCGAGTATGACCAGATGCATCAGGCTATTTGCATGTACGCGACGCGTGCAGCGGAGAAGTTGAGGGAGGAGCATCAGTATTGCCGGCATGTCAGCGCGTGGCTCAAAACCAGCCCATTTGCCATCAATGAGGAATACTACGGCAATACTGCAAGCATAAAACTGAGCGTACCCACACAGGATACTCGCGATATTATTGCCGCGGCTATGCGTTGCCTTGATGCGATTTGGCAACCCGGTCATCGGTATCAAAAAGGCGGGGTGATGCTGCAGGATTTTTACAGTCAGGGCGTGGCTCAGTTGGGGTTGTTCGATGAGTACAAACCACGGCATAACAGCGAACAACTGATGGGGGTGCTTGATCGGATCAATAACTCGGGGAAGGCAAAACTGTGGTTCGCAGGACAAGGGGCGCATCAGGTGTGGTCAATGAAGCGTGAGCTACTGTCGCCGGCATACACGACACGGCTGAGTGATCTGCCGCGTGCGCGAGTATATTAGCGTTTGTGATTGAGAGTTTTAGTACCTAAATTATTCCGAATTGCTCCGAGGGTTCTGGTAACTATCTGAAATTAAAAGCATGGAATGCAAGGTATAGCAAGGGATTGCAAAGACTGAAAGGTTGATAAGGCATTGTTAAAAAAGGATATTTTCATTCTTCTTCGTATAAAGGAATCGTATTCGGTCTTTTTTTGTGTGATTGATTTATAAGTAAATTTCACCTAAGACGCCAGCAACAATCCCCGTTTCTCTTTTCGCGTCAATAGCTATCAGCCCGAGCTCCTGTCTCACTCCCCAACCGCACCTATCGCTAATTTGGCCGCACCAAAAGTCATTACGTCATCTATGGCGCTGATAAGCTTCGGCCATTGCTCCCATCAACGGTTTAACGAGAGTGTCATTATGGGAAATATCCCGGCATCAGGCGCTATAAAAGGTAACCCGCAGTGAACGAGCAACTGAGTCAATTAAAGATGATGTTGCCCGGCTATCTCAATGCGTGGCGTGAGGGGGCCTTACCCTCTGACTGGGAGCAGGTGGCTAATCCTGAAGTGGTTGCCGCCCTGTTGGCTGAGTGGGAGGCGCTAAGCGAGTTGGCGTCCCGGTTCGACACCGCCACCGAAACACGCGCCGATGCCACCGCTTTTTGGCATGCGCGCGCCGAGCTGATGGCGCAGCGCAATCGTGAGCTGATGGCCCAACTGGCGACGCCAATCCGTTTGCCCAGCGCACGTGTGGCTTTTTTGGCTATGTGAAAACGGCCGTGCTGGACGCCAGGCAGGTTAAGGCGGCGATTCGCGATGCCGGTTTTATCGTTGCGGGCTGCGCCCCCAACGAGAATACGGCTTAACGCGATTTCTTCTCAAATTTCTCGGCAAAAAAGAACCGCAGCAATTTATGGATCCACAGCAGGATGGCGCCGACCACCACCAGCGAGACGAGGAAATGCGACAGATTTTTAGGCGCGGCGTAGCCGTGGGTAAAGGAGACCCCCGCGCCGCTGAGCAGCAGGGTGGCGATCCAGAAGCCGAGCAGCAGGCATAAGGTACGAAACAGTTTAAACATGGTTATCACCAAAAATACGGAAAGCACCGACCGAATGGAGAGGCTCAGCCGGGGCTTTGATTAATTAAAACCGCTTAGCGCGAACAGGTATTGCCGCCTTTATTGCTATTGCAGTTGCTGCCGCTGTTTTTGTTGCCGCCTTTCCCCATGCCGACGTTGCCGCCGCCTAGCCGCCGTTGAGCGCGCCCACCGCCAGGCCGCCAAGGCCGCCCAGAGAACCGGTGATCACGCCGTTAACGCAATCCGGCGAGGTGTGCTTGCCGTAGAATCCCTGATTGGATGACCCGCCCCCGTTCTTGTTGCCGCCGTTGTTGTTGACGCGGCCATTGCTGCCGCGGTTGTCGGCAAGTTACCGGCGCCGGCGATCAGGTGAAAGTGTTTGGTATCGATCTCTTGCATAAAATTCCCTCTTTATCGATTCAGTTAAATTCAGTAAAGCTTGCGCAAGCCAGCTGTTTTTAACAGAAAAAATAGTGGGGGTAATTACCGGTTCGGATAAGAACCGGGGGTTTATTTTGCGATATTTTCCAGACTGATAGAGCACCGAGGAATGATATTTTGGGCGTGTGGATCCGTATCGCTATCCGTTCTCTTGAGCCGGTTAATTTGTTAGCATGGAGCCCCTGGATGACTATTGGTGCAGTACATTGAAAATTAAAGCGTTGTTATTTGTTGCGTTGGCCGCGCTGGCCGGCTGCAGCCAAGAAGGAACCTCGATGAATCAACCCGTAAACGCGAAAGAAGGCCAAACGGAAGTGTTGCTGGTCAACAGCGCGCTGGTGGACTGCGTGGGCGTCGGCCCGATGAAGTGCATGCAGGTGCGCCGCTCCGCGCAGCAGCCGTGGGAGTTGTTCTATACCGGCATCGAGGGTTTCACCTTCGAACCGGGCTATCAGTATCGGCTGAAAGTGCGCGTCACCCCGGTGGAGAACGTACCGGCCGATGCCTCATCGCTGCGTTACACGCTGATCGAGCAGTTGGAAAAGCACAAGGCATGACCCTCAACAGACCGGGCAATAGCAACCTGGCCTGCTATCATTATCCCTTGCCTGTGTCGCAGGGCCGTTGACTGGTCTGGTCACTGCGCTTGTTTGCGCACTTTCTTAAGTATATCGAGAAAATCAGGTATATTGTCCTTCGGTTTTTAGCTACCAAGAAAAAATTACTATGATTATCAAACCTAAAATTCGTGGTTTTATCTGCACCACCGCTCACCCGGCAGGCTGTGAAGCCAATGTCCGTGAGCAAATCGCCTACGTTAAGTCGCGCGGCGAACTGAAAAACGGGCCTAAAAAGGTGCTGGTCATTGGTGCATCCACCGGTTACGGTCTGGCCTCGCGCATCAATGCCGCTTTCGGCAGCGGTGCGGCCACCATCGGCGTATTTTTCGAGAAGCCTGGCAGCGAAGGCAAAACCGGTTCCGCCGGTTGGTACAACTCCGCCGGTTTCGACAAGGCAGCTAAAGAAGAAGGCCTGTACGCGAAAAGCATCAACGGCGACGCATTCTCCAACGAGTGCCGTCAGGCCGTTATCGATCTGATCAAGAAAGACCTGGGTCAGGTTGACCTGGTGGTTTACTCGCTGGCTTCGCCGGTGCGTAAGATGCCGGAAACCGGCGAAGTGGTGCGTTCCGCACTGAAGCCGATCGGCGAGCCGTACAAATCCGTCGCGCTGGACACCAACAAAGACGTGCTGGTTGAGGCCGTGGTCGAGCCGGCCAACGAGCAAGAAATCGCCGACACCGTGAAGGTGATGGGCGGCCAGGACTGGCAGCTGTGGATGGACGCGCTGGACGAAGCGGGCGTGCTGGCGGATAACGCGCAGTCTGTCGCTTACTCCTACATCGGTACCGATCTGACCTGGCCAATCTATTGGCACGGTACGCTGGGCAAGGCGAAAGAGGATCTGGATCGCGCGGCGCACGCCATCAACCAGAAGCTGCAGGCCAAAGGCGGCGCAGCTTACGTCGCGGTGCTCAAGTCGGTGGTGACGCAGGCTTCTTCCGCCATTCCGGTGATGCCGCTGTATATCTCCATCGTGTTCAAAATCATGAAGGAGCAGGGCATTCACGAAGGCTGCATCGAGCAGATCCAGCGTCTGTTCGCCACCAAGCTGTACAGCGGTGCGGCGCCGGATACCGACGAGAAACACCGTCTGCGCCTGGATGACTGGGAACTGCGTGACGAAGTGCAGGAAACCTGCCGTAAAATCTGGCAGCAGCTGAACGACAGCAACATCAACGAACTGACGGATTACCAGGGCTACAAGGCGGAATTCCTGCGCCTGTTCGGCTTCGGTCTGCAGGGCGTTGATTACGATGCCGATCTGAGCGGCGAAGCCAACTTCGAAGTGATCGAACTGGTCTAAGCGCGTCGAGCGGTCAAACAAGGTCGGGTTAGCCCGGCCTTTTTTATTGTCCGCGCGTTGGCGACCACCGCCTGACTCATCAGTCCACTTGATCATTGACAGCAATAAATTATCGTTTTACGATAATTTATTGCTGTTGATTAAGGGATAAAAAATTATGGGCGCTGCGCCAAGGATCCATCTGCCGCTGTATGTGCGTTGTCTGTGTTTGCTCATTATGGCGATGCTGATCGTCAGCACCGGCGTTGAGATGTTCATCATCGTGCGGGACTGGCTGCAGGGCGTAGCCTATCGCGATATCGTCGCCTCTTACCGGGAATATTACCCGGAGCTGCTCACCTACGCGATCCCGCAGCAACGCTGGGCGCTGTTCGCCACGCTGGTTATCGACATGCTCGGTTATTTGCCCTATTACAGCGCGCTGCTGTGCGGCGCCGGGCTGTTTTATCAATTCTTCCGCGGCAACGTGTGGCATCGCAACAATATGGTGCTGTTGCAGATCATTGGCATCTTGCTGATCGTCGATGTGTTGTTCCCGTCGTTAGCCGGTCTGCTGCAGGTGATGGTATTGACCGCCGATGAAAAAATGCTGTTTATCCTTTATTATGGCGTCAATAGCGAGTCGGTGCGCTCGCTGATCGTAGGCTGCGCAATCCTGGTATTTAGCCGGGTATTTCTGGAAGCGTTGCGGCTGAATGAAGAACAGCTTTCTTTCGTGTGAGAATAGAGTGGCAATAATCGTAAGTCTTGATGTCATGTTGGCCAAAAGGAAGATGCGTTCAAAGGAGCTGGCGGAGCAGGTGGGGATCACCGAGCAAAACCTGTCTCTGTTGAAAAACGGCAAGGTCAAGGGAGTCAGGCTGGAAACGCTGGACAAGATCTGCCGTATTCTCGACTGCCAGCCTGGCGATCTGCTGGCCTGGCAGCCGGACGGCGAAGAGTAAGATCCCAGCGCACTCGGAAGTGCGCTGAGCCTGCTGGCCCATTTCTGCGATTAGCGTTGTCTTATTGAACGATATTTGTTTGATTCAGGTTAATTAAAATAACGGGTGATTAACACTTGCGTATTCTTTTTGTCGCAGGCGATTGCATGCGGTGAAAGTTATTAAACTAAATAAACTCGTTTTTCATTTACCGTCACTACCAATAGCGTTATTTTAAGGGAAATAGTATGACATGGCGTAATTCTCTTCTGGCATTGTGTCTTGTATTAAACGGATGCAGTGCCATTCACCCCACTGTTTCATCCTCATCCTCCTCCACTCACTGGGGGAATTGGGGAACACCGCAGCCCGCAACGCGAGAACAAAAACAGCGCATTATCGCCGGCGAATCCGCCGCTGCCGTGCTGAATGAAGGCCGCGTCGGTATCGGCGGTACGCTGGACTGGTCGAAAATAGGGGGGCGCTAACCACCGCTCTTTATTCGGCGGGGCGGCAGACGTTATCTCAAAGATATTGTGGAACGGTTTATTATTAATTCGCTACTCTGTTTTTCCGATGCGTTATTTATCTTTAAACGATGAATCTCTGCTTGTTGAATATATATCAACATACCCAGACATCCTTACAGGAGTTTTCAATGGCAAAGCGTATTGTCGTCATGTTGATAATGTCGTTGTTGAGTCTGCAAGCAAATGCGGCCCGTTACGATCGGCAATGCGAGGGAATTTCTCCCGTGCTGTTTCAGAAGAAATTGAAAGAGCTGGCGCATGGCCTGCGACAAGAGATGGCTGAGCCGACCCCGCCCACGGAGAATGAGGCCGAAACCTTGGCGCGTCTGGCGGAATGCGATGCCGAAAACGCGAAAGCGCCGGCGACGGGAGGGCAACATGCGCCCGATCCCGCGGAGCCTCAGGTGTCTTCACTCAACGGCTGTTGAAAGGTTCTCTGCGTCGTTTTTCGCGGCGCGCCCAGTCGGCTTATTCATGGAGCTTGTGTATTGAAACTACCTTCGTTAATCACTGCGGCGCTGGCGCTGCTGGCCTCATTTTGCAGTCAGGCGTTCATCGATCGCCATTCCTCGCCCGGCGCCTCGACGGAAAGTCCCTCTGCGGCGGGGTGTCCGGCGCGGCTGGATGGCTTGTTGCAGCATATTTGGTTGGCTGAACAGATTCAGGCGGAGCGCATGCAGCTGGCGCGGCTGCGTGCGGAGCGGGAAGCGTTGGAAGTCCGGTTGCAAACGCAGGAAGCGGCGAGACCTTCCGCGCAGGGGCATCAGAGCGCCCGAACGGCCTGTGAGCAGGGTGCCGATATCGTCCGCTGCCTGTCGCTGCGTCTGCGGCGGACGTCTCTGACGGGGCCGCATCGGCCGTTTGTCGGCGTTTATTGCCGCGCCTGGCTGAATGGCCGGCCGCTGAATTGCTAAAGATGAGAACAGGGATTTGTCAGGAGTTTATCGATGAAAAGGCTAGTGTTGGCCGGCGTGGCCCTGTGTTGCGCCTGCTTTGCGCAGGCGCGGGTGGATTTGGAATACCACGCGCCGCCGCCGAAGGACAATAAAGTCCCCGAGGAGTACCAGAAAAAACGCAGCGCGCTGCGCCACAAGGTGTGGAATGTCGACAGCCTGACGCAGGCCAATGAACAGGCGATCGCGCGTGAGCAGCAGCGCGAGGCCGCAGAGGCCGCCAAGCGGCAGCAGCGTCAGCTGGAGCAACAGCAGAAAAAGCAGCGCTGCCTGCGGATACACTCGAAAGATCCTCACCGCGAGGCGAGGTGTTACATGTACAACTTCTAGCTTTCAACGTCCGGGCGCTTGCAGCGCCCGGCGTCGTTTATGCCGGGCGGCAATACTCTTTCAGCATGGCGATCGCGTCCGGCTTCAGCTGATACAGATAAACCGGGCGGCCCGTCGCGCCGTACAGAATGCGGGTGCCGAGAATGCCGCTTTCCGCCAGGTAGATGAGGTACTTGCGGCAGGACACCCGCGAAATGCCGATGGCGTTGGCCAGGTTGTCGGTGGAGAATTCGCTGTCGTGCTGCTGTTCGATCCACTCGCAGACCGTGCTCAGGGTGATGCTGGTCAGGCCCTTCGGCAGCTTTTTGCTCTCCTGGCCGCCGGGCTGGCGGCGCAACAGGCTGTCGACGTCGGCCTGCGAAAACTCGCGCTGCGCCAGCAGCTGCGACTGTTGCCGATAGTGGCTGAGCGCCTCCTTGAAGCGGCTGAACTGGAACGGTTTGATCAGGTAATCCACCACGCCGTAGTGCAGCGCCTTTTGCACCGTGTTCACATCGCTGGCGGAAGAGATGATGATCACATCGGTCTTCTCGCCGAGCTCGCGCAGGCCGGGCAGCAGATCCAGCCCGTTCTCCTGCTGCATGTAGATATCCAGCAGCACCAGATCGATGCTGACGCTGGCGTCGGCCAGCAGGGCGCGCGCCTGGCCCAGGGTGGCGACCGTCGCCTGGCAGTGAAAACCGCCGATCTGGCTCAGGTAGTATTTGTTCAGCTCCGCCACCATCGGGTCGTCGTCGACAATCAGTACGTTAATCATGGGTTCCGCTCTTGGCCTGATAGGGAAGGTGCACGAAAAATTGGGTCAGCTCGCCCGGTTCGGACTCGAAATCGATGCCGCCGCCCAGTTTTTCCAGATGGCTGCGGATCAGCGCCAGGCCGATGCCGCGTCCCGTTCCCTTGGTGGAAAATCCGTGTTCAAAGATGTGCGCGGCGATCGCCGGATCGATGCCGGGGCCGTCGTCGCTGACGATACAGTGTAATTGATCGTCGTGGTGATGGAAGCTCAGGCCGATCTCGTGGCCTTCAACGCCGTCGATGGCGTCGATGGCGTTTTCGATCAGGTTGCCGAGCACGCTGATCAGCACGTGCGTGGTTTCCGCGTCGTCGGTTTCCGGCAGCAGGCTGGTTTCCTCGATGGTCAGTTCGATGCCGGCTTCGTGGGCGCGGCTGATCTTGCCGATGAAGAAGCCCGCCACTTCCGGCGAGTGGATCTTGCGCAGCAGCGCGCCGATCTCTTCCTGGTAGTTGCTGGCGGTATTGATGATGTAGTTTTCCAACTGCTGATAAGCCTTCATGTGCAGCATGCCGAGTATCACGTGCAGCTTGTTCATAAATTCGTGCGACTGCACCCGCAGGGCATCGGCGTAGTGCGCCATGCCGCTCAGGCGCTGCAGCAGCCGGCTGACCTCGGTCTTGTCGCGGAAGGTGGCGATGGCGCCGGTCACCTGGCCGTTGACGATCACCGGCACGGTATTGGTCAGCAGTTCGCTGCCGTTGAAGCTGATCTGTCGATCGCGCAGCGGTTTGCCGCTGGCCAGCACTTCCGCCAGATGCAGCTGCGCCGGCCAATGCTTGCTGGCGGCGTCCAGCAGCAGGTTTTCCACCGGGCCGCTCTGGCGCAGCAGGCGCTTGGCCTCGTCGTTGACGATGGTGATGCGGGAATCATTATCGACCGCGATCACGCCTTCTTTAATCGACTGCAGCATGGCGTTGCGCTGCTCGAACAGGTTGGAGATTTCGTAAGGCTCGAAACCCAGCATGATGCGTTTGAGCGCGGAGACCAGGAAGAAGGTGCCCAGGCTGCCGACCAGCGCGGCGAAGGCGATGGTCCAATAGATGATCCAGCGGCTTTCCGCCACCACCCGCTGCACGGTGTCCAGCGCGATGCCGAGCGCCACCACGCCGATTTGCCGCCGCTGCTCGTCATACACCGGCACGAACACCCGCAGCGCCGGGGCCAGCGTGCCGCGGTTGATGGCGCTGTTGACGTTGCCCTGCAGCGCCGGCGCCAGATCTTCGCCGATGAAATGTTTGCCGATCAGCCAGGGTTTGGGATGCGAATAGCGGACGCCCTGCATATTCACCACCACCACGAACAGCAGCTCGTTTTGATGGCGCACCTGCTCGGCGAAGCGCTGCACGGCGCCGCTTTGATCGCGTCGCTGCAGGCCGTCTATCACGGTACTCGAGAGCGCCAGCGTGTTGGCGATAGCGATGGCTTTTTGCTGCAGCTGATCTTGCCCTTCGCGGCTCATCTGCACGAAAAACAGCGCAAACACCACCAGCAGCACCGAAGCGATGATGGCGGACACCATCAGCGTGATGGAGGTGCTCAGCTTGAGCGGCACCCGTTGTTTTGGCATGGCGGTTCTCCGAATGGCGATATCACGGCGTATTCTAGCGAGGAATGAGGCAAGCTGCAGTTACCGGCAGCAGGTTATAGCATGCTGCCGGGTCGCGAAGGGGTTATTTTAGTTACAAAAGCGGGTCACTGTTGGTGGTAGATCTCCAGCGCCTGTTGGCCGCTGGCGCCTTGATGGATGATCGCCATCAGGGCGCGCACCACCTGCGACGGATTGCTGTGTTGATACACGTTGCGGCCATAGACCATGCCGGAGGCGCCCTGGGCCATCAGCGCCGCGGATTTCTCCAGCACCGGGCCCAGCTCCCCCTTGCCGCCGCCGCGCACCAGCGTCGGGCAGCGCGCCGCTTCCACCACGCGGTGGAAATCTTCCACCCGTTCGGTCGGGTCGGCCTTGATGATGTCGGCGCCCAGTTCGCGCGCCAGCCGCACCAGCGGCACGATCTTTTCCACGTCGCCGAGCGACCCGTAGGCGGCGCCCTGGCCGGCCGGGGCCATCACCAGCGGTTCGATCATCAGCGGCATGGCGTAGCGATCGCAGGCGTGGCGCAGGCGGCCGATGTTCTCCACGCACTGGCGGAAAATGCCGGGTTCATCCGGGATCATATACAGATTGACCACCACCGCGGCGGCGTCCATTTGCAGCGCGGCGAGGATCGGCGCTTCCGGGTTGTGCAACACCGCCCACATCTCACGGTGGCGCGCGGCGTTATAGGCGTTGCCGACGTCGGTGCGCATCACCAGCGCCGGCTTTTCACGCTGCGGCGCGCGCTGCAGCAGCTCCGCCTGGCCGTAGTTGACCTGAATGGCGTCGGGGCGCGCGGCGATCAGGTTGCCCATCACCCGTTCGATATCTTCCAGACCGATTAAGAAATCCGGTTCGTTGGCGATGCCGTGATCGATCGCCACATCCAGGCACTTGCCGTTATTGAACAGGCGGTTCATCCGCACCTTACTGCTGAGCTGCATGTCAGGTCCTCCTGAGATAGGGATATGTCCATTATTGCCGAGTAAGGATGGTCGGGAAACGCGGAAACCGCAAACTGCGCGCCCGCTCGCAGTTTTTGCCAGCGCCCGGCGTGGCGCACGCACGGGGCGCGTTACCCGATGGTTTTCACTGCATTTGTTAGATCCGTGTCATGTTTTTGTTAATAAGCCATTCCAAAACGCATGTTTCGCTTGTTTGGGTTAAAAAGTTTCAATAATCTCAATTATGAAATAAACATTTAAAAAAGCGGCGAGGACGCGGCTTGCTCTACCAGAGGTTTATTTCAATTGATTGTTTTTAATCTGTTTTGAGATACCGATCACCATTTTGTTCACGGCCTTAATACGACGATAACGCGGTAATTTCGCCGTATCAAAGGGATAACACCGACCGTAATGTTGTTTGAATGTAAAAAATATCTTTCATTAGCTGTCAATCAACAGACCACTTCATTCTAACGATTAAAGGGTAACGAACATGAAGCTGAAGAAACTGATCGCCGCCTCCGTACTGATGTGCATGCTGCCGGCCAGCGTGTTGGCGAAAGACATCAAGATCGGCGTTTCCATGGCTTACTTCGATGACAACTTCCTCACCATTCTGCGCCAGTCGATGCAAAACAAAATGAAAGCCGACGGCAACGTCAGCGGCCAGTTCGAAGACGCCAAGGGCGACATCGCGCAGCAAATTCAACAAATCGAAAACTTCGTCAGCCAGGGCGTCGACGCCATTATCCTCAACCCGGTGGATACCCAGGGCGTCAAACCGATGATCAAATTGGCCGAGAACGCCAAGATCCCGCTGGTGTTCGTCAACCGCAAGCCGGAAGTGACGCTCCCGGCCGGCATGGCCTACGTCGGCTCCGATTCCAAGCTGGCCGGCAAACTGCAGATGGAAGCGTTGGCCAAGCTGATGAATGGCAAGGGCAACGTGATGATCCTGATGGGGGAACTGTCGAATGAATCGACCCGCGACCGCACCCGCGGCGTGGAAGAGGTGGCGGCCAACTATCCCGGCATCAAGATTGTCGATAAGCAAACCGCCAAGTGGACGCGTAAAGATGCGGTGGATATCACCACTGACTGGGTGCTGACCGGCCAGCAGATCGACGCCATCGCCTCCAACAACGATGAAATGGCCATCGGCGCCATCCTGGCGCTCAAGCAGGCTAAAAAGTCCGGCGTGCGGGTGGCCGGCGTGGATGGCACGCCCGATGCGCTGGAATTCATCAGAAAAGGCGATCTGGCGCTGAGCGTGTTCCAGGACGCCAAAGGCCAGGGCGAAGGCGCGGTGCAAACCGCCGTTCAGTTGGTGAAAGGCGAGAAGGTGGAGAGCAACGTGCTGATCCCTTATCAGTTGATCACCCAGGCCAATTACCAGCAATTCGCCGATAAAAACAAAAAATAAGCCTTGAAGCCTGCCGCGGGCGCTCAGGTGCAGCGCCTGCGGCAGAAAACGTGGGTCAGTGCGGAGGTAAGCGGTATGTACCCTTATGTTCTTGAGGCCGAAGGCATCAGCAAGCAGTTCCCCGGCGTCAAAGCGCTGGATAAGGTCTCGATTAAAATCAAACCCGGCAGCGTGCATGCGCTGATGGGCGAAAACGGCGCGGGCAAGTCGACGCTGATGAAATGCCTGATCGGCATCTATCACCCGGATGAGGGTTCGATCAAAATCAAAGGCCGGCCGGTGACCTTCAGCGACACGCTGCAGGCGCTGCATTCGGGCATTTCCATGATTCACCAGGAGCTGAACCTGGTGCCCTACATGACGGTGGCGGAAAACATCTGGCTGGGGCGTGAGCCGGCGCGGCTGGGGTTCGTCAACCACGAACAGCTGAATGAACAAACCCGCGAGCTGCTGGCGCGGCTGAACATCAAACTGCGGCCGGAAACGCTGGTGGGCGAACTGAGCATCGCCAGCCAGCAGATGGTGGAGATCGCCAAGGCCGTATCCTACAACGCCGACGTGCTGATCATGGATGAGCCGACCTCGGCGCTGACCGAAGGTGAAGTGGTGCATCTGTTCGCCATCATTCGCGAATTGCGCGAGCAGGGCAAGGGCATCATTTACATCAGCCACAAGATGGACGAAATCTTCGCCATCACCGACGAAGTGAGCATTTTCCGCGACGGCACCTTCATCGCCTGCGACAAAACCGAAAATCTGACCAAACAGTCGCTGATCACCATGATGGTGGGGCGCGAGCTGACGCAGATGTTCCCCAAATTCAACAACAACATCGGCGAGGAAGTGCTGCGGGTGGCCGGGTTGCGCCGCAGCGGCTGGTTCCACGACGTCTCGTTCAGCGTCAAACGCGGCGAGATCCTCGGCGTCGCCGGGCTGGTGGGCGCCGGACGCAGCGAAGTGATGGAAAGCCTGTTCGGCATGCACCCGGCGGACGGCGGCGAGATCTTTATCGAAGGCCAGGCGGTGAAGGTGGATTCCCCGGCGAAGGCGATCGAGAGCGGGTTGGCGTTTCTCACCGAAGATCGCAAGAAGTCCGGCCTGTTTCTGGTGCTGTCGGTGGTCGAGAACATGAGCATCGTCAACCTGTCGGAATACATCGGCAAGAACGGCTTCGTCAGCCATGTGCAGATGGCCAAAGACTGCATGGCGCAGATCAAGAAGCTCAACATCAAAACGCCGACCATGGATCAGATCATCAATAACCTCAGCGGCGGCAACCAGCAGAAGGTGCTGATCGCGCGCTGGCTGCTGGCGCAGCCGAAAATCCTGATACTCGACGAACCGACGCGCGGCATCGACGTGGGGGCCAAAGCGGAAATCTACCGCCTGATCAGCGAGCTGGCCAACCGCGGCGTCGCCATCATTCTGGTGTCTTCCGAGCTGCCGGAGATCCTCGGCATGAGCGATCGGGTGATGGTGATGCACGGCGGCCGCATCACCGGCATTTTGGACAAAGACGACGCGGACCAGGAAAAGATCCTGGCGCTGGCCTCAGAATAACGAAGGATGAACATCATGAGTAACGTAAAGATTGAGAAGCCGCTCTCCGCCGATTCAACGGGCAAGGGATCGCTGTTCTCCGGGCTGAGCGGCAAAATGCCGAAAGACACCGGTATTTTCATCGTGATGCTCGGCATTGCGCTGATCTTCGAAATCCTCGGCTGGTACATGCGCGATCAGTCGTTCCTGCTTAACCCGAACCGCCTGCTGCTGATCGTGCTGCAGGTGGCGATCATCGGCATCATCGCGGTGGGCGTCACCCAGGTCATCATCACCACCGGCATCGATCTCTCATCCGGTTCGCTGATTGCGTTGACCGCGGTGGTGGCGGCCAGCCTGGCGCAGACCTCGGACAGCATTTCGCCGATGTATCCGGGGCTGCTCGATCTGCCGGCGGCGATCCCGATCGGCGCGGGGATTGGGGTGGGCATCGTCTGCGGCTTTATCAACGGCTTCCTGATCACCCGCACCGGCATTCCGCCGTTCATCGCCACGCTGGGGATGATGGTATCGGCGCGCGGTCTGGCGCAGTACTACACCAAGGGCAACCCGGTCAGCTTCCTGTCGGATGGCTTCACGGCGATCGGCCAGGGGGCGATGCCGGTGATCATCTTCCTGGTGATCGCGGTGATCTTCCACATCGCGCTGAAGCACACCCGTTATGGCAAATACATCTACGCCATCGGCGGCAACATGACCTCGGCGCGGGTTTCCGGCATCAACGTCAATAAGTACCTGGTGACGGTTTATACCATCGCCGGCGGGTTGGCGGGACTGGCAGGCGTGGTGCTGGCGGCGCGCGTCAGCAGCGGCCAGTCGAGCATGGGCATGTCCTATGAGCTGGACGCCATCGCCGCGGCGGTGATCGGCGGCAGCAGCCTGATGGGCGGCGTCGGGCGCATTACCGGCACGCTGATCGGCGCGGTGATCCTTGGCCTTATCAAAAGCGGCTTCACCTTTATCGGCGTCGATTCTTACATTCAGGACATCATCAAAGGCGTGATTATCGTCGCCGCCGTGTCGATCGACATGCGTCGCAACCGCAAAAAACACTGATTGCCGTGAATTGCCGCCGGCGCCAGGGTTGGCCGGCGGCGTTTTTTTACCCGGGGGGACATATCATGAACTTTCTGAAAGGGCTGTGGCTGGCGGCGGCGCTGTGCGCTTCCGCGCCGGCATGGGCGCAAACCATCGGCGTATCGATGGCCTATTTCGACCAGAACTTCCTCACCATTATCCGCCAGGCGATCGACAAGGAGGCCAAAGCGCGCGGCATTACCGTGCAGTTCGAAGATGCGCGCGGCGACGTCGGCCGCCAGACCGATCAGGTGCAGAGCTTTATCAGCGCCGGGGTGGACGCGATTATCGTCGATCCGGTCAACTCGGCCAGCACGCCGGTGATGACCAAAATGGTGCAGGCCGCCGGCGTGCCGCTGGTGTACGTGAACCGCACGCCAGGCGACGCCAGGCTGCCGCAGGGGGTGGTGTTCGTCGGCTCCGACGAGCGGGAGTCCGGCACGCTGCAGATGGAAGAACTGGCGCGGCTGGCCAACTATCAGGGCAATGTGGCGGTGATGATCGGCAACCTGACCGACGCCGGCGCGCTGCAGCGTACCCAAGACGTGGAGCAGGTGGTGGCCAAATACCCGAAGATGAAGGTGGTGCAGAAACAGAGCGCCAACTATTCACGCAGTGAAGGTATGGATCTGATGATGAACTGGCTGACCAACGGCGAAACGATCGACATCGTCGCCGCCAACAATGACGAGATGGCGATCGGCGCGATCATGGCGCTGCAGCAGGCCGGCAAAGCGGACAAGAACGTGCTGATCGGCGGCATCGACGCCACGCCCGACGGCCTCAAGGCGCTGGCCTCCGGCAAGATGCAGGTCACGGTGTTCCAGGATGCGGTCGGCCAGGGCAAGGCGTCGGTCGATGTGGCGCAGCGCATGATCAACGGCGAAAAGCTTGAGCCGTATTATTGGATCCCGTTCGAGTTGGTGACGCCGGCCAATCAGGAGAAATACGCGGCCAAACCGTGAGTTCGCCGTCGGATCCGCGTTGCCGGGGCGCTGCTTGCAGCGCCTTTTTCATGGCGCCAATTGCATGTCCGCTTGCGGCCAGCGCTGCGCCGGATGTTGCGTCACACTGAGGCTCTTTTACGGTGTGAGGATAAGAGATGAACGCATTGAACGGTAAGGTAGCGTTGATTGGCGGCGCCAGTTCGGGGATCGGGCGGGCGGCGGCGCTGTTGTTCGCCCGGCAGGGGGCGGCGCTGGTGTTGGGCGCCCGGCGCGAGCGGCTGCTGGCTGAACTGGTGGGGGACATTCGGCGCGAGGGCGGCCGGGCGTTGGCGGTAGCCGGTGACGTGTGCGACGAAGCCTTCGCCGAACGGTTAACGGCGACGGCCGTCGATGAATTCGGCGGGCTGGATATCGCCTTCAACAACGCCGGCACGTTGGGGCCGCTGGGGCCGTCGCTGGCGCTCAGCGCGTCAGAATGGCGTGACGTGCTGGAAACCAACCTGTCCAGTGCTTACTACAGCGCCAAATATCAAATTCCCGCCATGCAGGCGCGCGGCGCGGGCTCGGTGATCTTCACCTCTACATTCGTCGGCCACACCGCGGCGTTTCCCGGTACGGCGGCCTATGCGGCCAGCAAATCGGGGCTGATCGGCCTGACGCAGGCGCTGGCGGTGGAGTTTGGCGGACACGGCATTCGGGTGAACGCGCTGCTGCCGGGGGGCACTGACACGGCGATGGGGCGGCAGATGAGCAATACCCCGGAAGCATTGGCGCAGGTGGCCCAGCTGCACGCGCTGAAGCGATTGGCGATGCCGGAGGAGATCGCGCAGGCGGCGCTGTATTTGGCGTCTGACGCTTCCTCGTTCGTCACCGGTACCGCAATGCTGGTGGACGGCGGCGTTTCCATCCAGCGCGGCTGAGGCCACGGGCGCCCGCGGCTTCAGCGGGCGTCAGAAAGTGGACAGGTGGCGGCGCACGATCTCTTTGCCGATCTCCAGCGAGGCGGTCGCCGCCGGAGAGGGAGCATTGCACACGTGCAGCGAGCGTTTTCCCTGCACGAAGTGGAAATCGTCCACCAGCTTGCCGTCGGCGGTCAACGCCTGGGCGCGCACCCCGGCCGGCCCGGGCCGGATATCCTGCTCCTGCAGCGCCGGGATCAGCCGGCGGGCGTTGTCGGCGAAACGGCGGCGCGACAGCGAACGGCGCATTTCCGCCAGCCCTTCGCCGAGGTAGTTGCCGGCGATTTTCCAAAAGCCGCGATAGCCGAGCACCTCGCTCAGATCGCGCAGGCTGAAGTCGCATTTGCGGTAGCCTTCGCGTTTGAAGGCCAGCACCGCATTGGGGCCGACGTCGCGCTTGCCGTTGTACATGCGGGTGAAATGCACGCCGAGGAACGGGAAGTCCGGGTTGGGCACCGGATAGATAAGATGGTTGACCAGGTGGTTTTTCGCCTCGTCCAGCACATAGTATTCGCCGCGGAACGGCACGATCTTCATGCCGGTTTCGTAACCGGCCAGTTTGGCGATGCGATCGCTGAACAGCCCCGCGCAGTTGACCAGCACCCGCCCTTCGAAGGTGTCGCCGGCGGCGGTGACAG
The DNA here is from genome assembly GCF_017811775.1 of Serratia sp. X10. Lineage (NCBI taxonomy): Bacteria > Pseudomonadati > Pseudomonadota > Gammaproteobacteria > Enterobacterales > Yersiniaceae > Serratia > Serratia sp. X10. The sequence continues at coordinate 412,262 of NZ_JAEIOH010000001.1, forward strand.
TGACGCCGCCGGCGTGCTCGCGAATGGCCTCGGCCTGATGGCCGTAAGCGATTTCGCCGCCGCGCCGCACAATGATCTCCGCCAGCTTGGCGGCCACCTCCGCGTAGTTGACGATACCGGCGTCGGGCACCAGCAATGCCTCGAGGCCGTTGACGTGCGGTTCACGCTCCCGCAGTTGCGCCTGCGACAGCCGGGTGACCTGCAGGCCGTTTTGCAGGCCGCGCTGATAGATATTCTCCAGCCGCTCCAGCTCGTTCAGTTGGGTGGCGACGATCACCTTGCCGCACTGGTCGTGATACAGGTCGTGTTCGCGGCAAAAGGCGAACATGCTGCGGTTGCCCTGTTTTGCCAACTGCGCTTTCAGGCTGCCGGGCGCGTAGTAAATGCCGGAGTGCACCACGTTGCTGTTGTGGCCGCTTTGGTGCGCCGCCGGGCCGCGCTCTTTTTCCAACACCAGAATGCGCCGCTGCGGATCCGCCTCCTGCAGCGCATTCACCACGCCAAGCCCCACCAGGCCGGCGCCGATCACGATCGCGTCGTACATCACGGCTTTTGCTCCTCGTTTTCCAGGCGGCGTAATTTGCCGCGCACGTTGTTCAAATGATTTTGCATGGCGGCGGTGGCCGCCGCCGCATCGCCGTCGCGAATGGCGATAAACACTCGTTCATGCTCGTCGATCACCCGCTGGCGCTCGGCCTGACGCCCCAGATTTTTTCTGAGCGAGTACACCAGCACCCCCAGGTACAGCTCGTGCATGTTATCGAGGATCTGCACGAAAAATGGGTTATGCGAAGCCTGCATGATGGCGCGGTGAAACAGGTAGTCCTGCCGATAGCCGATCTGGCCGTCGTTCAGCGTGCAGTCACGAAAGGCGAGGTGCGCCTGTTCGATCGCCTGCAATTCCTGTTCGGTGCGGCGCTCGGCGGCCATGCGCGCCGCCTGTTGCTCCATGACTTCGCGCATTTCCAACAGCGCCTCCACCTCACGGCGGTCGGCGATTTCCATCACCAGCGGCTCGTATTTGCTCAGCAGCGAATGCTGTTCCACCCGATGACCGCCGCCCTGGCGTGAGGAGATGATGCCGCTGACCTCCAGCACGCCGAGCGCCTCGCGCACCGGCACCCGGCTGACGCCGAACGCGTCCGCCAACACATTTTCCGATGGCAGCTTCTCGCCGATCGGAAAGGTGCCGTCGCTGATGCCGGCTTTCAGCTGCGCCAGCACTTGATGAGAGGCTTTCTGGCGCGTGACCTTGCGGATCATGACGCGCCACCCGGCAGCGCGGCTCGCTGCTTATAGCGCAGCAGGTGCATGGCGGCGGCGCCGGCGATCAGGGTCGCGCCGCCCAGATCGGTCATCAGGCCCGGTTTGATCAGCAAAATCGCCGCCGCGGTAAACAGCACTCGCTCCAGCCAATGGGTTTTCATCAGCCAGAAATTGGCGCTGGCGATCGACAGCGCGTAGATCCCCACCAGCGCGCTGATCACCATATGCAGCACCGACAGCGGATTGAGATCGTCCCCCTGCATCAGCAGCATCGGGTTGTAGACCAGAATGAACGGAATGATAAAGCCCGGCAGCGCCAGACGCACCGCATCCCACGAGGTTTGCATCGGATCGGCGCGGGCGATGCTGGCGGCGGTGTAGCTGGCCAGCGCCACCGGCGGCGTGATGTTGGACAGTGCGCCGAACCAGAACACGAAGAAGTGCGCCGCCAGCGGCAGCACGCCGGCCTTGATCAGGATTGGCGACACGGTGACCGCCACCACGATGTAGAGCGCGGTGGAAGGCAGCCCCATGCTGAGCACGATGCACACCAGCATCACCACCAGCAGGATCATCCACAGGGTGTTGTCGGTCATGGCGACGATGTTGAACGCCAGCGTCGAGCCGATGCCGGTCATGGTCACCACGCAGATGATCACGCCGATGGCGGCGCAGGCGATGGTGACCTGAATCGAGCCGCGCGCCGCGTCGTTCAGGGCCAATGCGATTTTTTTCGGCGTCATGCGCACCGAGCTGTCGGGGGTGAGCCAGCTGGCGACGATAATCGAAATGATGCCGAGAAAGCCGGCGTAGATCGGCGTTTTGCCCAGCAGCAGCGTGCCGATGACGATGACGAGCGGCAGCAGCAACAGCCCGCGCGCCTTCAGCACCGCGCGCACCTGGGGAATGTTCTCTTTGCTGATGCCCTTCAGGCCCTGTTTCTTGGCTTCCAGATCGATGGCCATGATCAGTGCGGCGTAATAGAGCAGCGCCGGCACGATGGCGGCGATGACGATGGTGGTGTATGAGATGCCGAGGAAGCCGGCCATGATAAATGCCGCCGCGCCCATGATGGGGGGCATGATCATGCCGCCGGTGGAGGCGGTGGCCTCAACGGCGCCGGCGAAGCGAGGCGACAGGCCGATGCTTTTCATCAGCGGAATGGTGAAGGTGCCGGTGGTGGCGACGTTGGCCACCGCGCTGCCGCTCAACGAGCCGGTGAGCGCCGACGAGATCACCGCCACCTGGGCCGGGCCGCCGCGGCGGCGTCCGGCAGCGGCCAGCGCCAGATCGTTGAACAGCGCGGTCGCGCCGCTGACGCTGAGAAAGGCGCCGAACAGAATAAACACCACGATGGCGGTGGAGGCGGTGGACAGGGTGATGCCGAAAATCCCTTCGCTGGTCATAAACAGCCGGTACAGCAGGCGCTCCACCGAGAAACCGCCGTGGCCGAAAATGCCCATGAAGTACTGGCCGAACAGCGCATAAACGATGGCGAAAGTCGCCAGGCCGGGAATGAAATAGCCGGTGGTGCGGCGCGCGGCTTCAAACAGGACGCCGATGCCGATCGCCGCCATGACGTAATCGGTGGTGTTGGGCATGCTCTTGCGCACCACGTGCAGATCGACATAGTTAACGTAGAAATAGCCGTAGCTGACCAGCGTCAGGATGATGAACAGATAGTCCCAACGATTGAAGCCGCGGGTGGCGTGGCGAGCTGAAAACGGGAACAGGATAAAGCCCAGGATCAGAATGCCGCTCAGGAAGGTGGTGTTGCGATAGAACTCTTGAGTGTTGGACAGCGCATTGGCGTAGATGGCGTAGGCGGAAATGGCGATCGCCAGGACGGTCGCCAGCTGCAGATAGACGCCGCTCAGCGGCCGGCTGCCGGCGCCGGCTTCCTTGTCCAGATCGACGGCGGGCTGCGGTGAAGAAGAGTGAGTGCTCATACGACCTCCTGGATTATGGGTTGGCGGCCAGCGCGGCGGCTTCCGGTGGGATCAGATAATCGGGTATCTCGACGCCGGCTTCGCGATAGTAGCGATAGGCGCCGAGGTGCAGCGGCACCGAAACGCCTTTCAGCGCGTTTTCCAGCGAGATGTATTTGGCCGAGCTGTGCACCTGGTGCACTTCCGGCAGGTTCTCGAACATCGTTTTGGTCAGGTCGTACACCAGCTTTTCGTCGAGCCGGCTGAGGGCCACCAGAATGTTGGGCTGCGCGATGGTGGCGACCGCTTTGGGCTGGCGCGGGTAGGTATCCGCTTTGATGTCGAACCGAAACCAGGAGTTGGCGATGGCGTTGATGCTGGCCAACTGCTCGTCGGTGACTTCCAGGAGGCGCGCTGGCACGCCGCTCGCGTACATGTCGGTGACGGCGGCCGCCGGCACCCCGGCGGGCAGGGCGCCGCCGTCCAGGCGCCCGTCGCGCATTGCGGACACCGTATCGCCGTAGCCGAGGTATTCCGCCGACAGCGATTTTTTGCTCAGCTTGACGCCCTGCAGGATGATCATCGTCGACTGCTCGGTGCCGCTGGCCTGCGGCCCGACGGAAAAGCGCGTGCCGGCAATATCGTTCAGCGTGCCGTCTTTCACCCGGCTTTCCAGCATCACGAAGTGTTCGACGTTGGGCCACAGCATGGAGATGGATCGCAGCTCGCCGTCGGCGCGGCCGTTGAAGTTGCGCACGCCCTGATAGGCTTCAACGGCGATCAGGCTCTGTAAAATCGCCAGCTGCGCCTCGTCTTTTTGCAGCAGGTCGATATTCTCGATCGAACCGGCGGAGGACTGACCGGTCACCTGGATCCCCTGATGTTTCAGCCGGTTGCTCCAGACGTTGGCCAGCCCGACGCCCATCGGGTAGTAGGTGCCGCCGGTGGAGGCGGTGGCGACGGAGAGAAAGGTTTTATCGGCGTTTTCCGCTTTACCGGCGATGGCCAGCAACGCGGCGCCGACCACGGCACAGGTAACAAGCAACGTTTTGATTTTTCTATTTTTCATTATTTTCCCCAGCGGTTTTTTGAAACAAATAGAAAACATTTACGCAAACTTGTATACAACATGGCAGCTTTATTCACCTAAAGCGCAGTGTTTGATTTGTGATCTGGGTGGGTGAAAAGTGAACGGTGCGGCGGAGGGGAAATGCAAAACCCGTGGCCTGGCGCCACGGGCATACGGGAGAGGGTTACCAGCCTTTGACGGCGTCGCCCTTGTAGATTTCGGCGGCGCTGGCCGCCACTTCATCGGTCTGATAGGCCTTGACCAGATCCTTCACTTTCTCGCTGTCTTTGTTGTCGATGCGGCTGGCGAAGATGTTGACGTAAGGCGAGTTTTTGTCCTCGACAAACAGCCCGTCCTTCGCCGGCGACAGACCGATCTGGCTGGAATAGTTGGTGTTGATGATCGCCAGCGTTACCTGCTGGTCGTCCAGCGCGCGCGGCAGCTGCGGCGCTTCAATCTCGACGATTTTCAGCTTTTTCGGGTTGCTGACGATGTCCAGCGCGGTCGGCAGCAGGCCGACGCCGTCTTTCAGAGCAATCAGCCCCTGTTTTTGCAACAGCAGCAGCGAGCGGCCCAGGTTGGTTGGATCGTTCGGCACCGCCACCTGCGCGCCGTCCGGCAGTTGGCTGAGCGCGGTGATTTTCTTCGAATAGCCGGCGATCGGGTAGACGAAGGTGTTGCCTACCGCCGCCAGCTTGTAGCCGCGCTCCTGCATCTGTTTGTCCAGATAGGGTTTGTGTTGGAAGGCGTTGACGTCCAGATCGCCGTTGTTCAGCGCTTCGTTCGGCAGCACGTAATCGTTGAAGGTCACCACTTCCACGTCCAGATCGTATTTCTGCTTGGCCACTTTCTGCACCACTGCCCACAGCGACTGATCGATGCCGGCGCTGATGCCGACCTTGATGTGGTGATCGTCCTGTGCGGTCGGGCCGCAGGCGGTCAGCAACAGCGTGCCGGCGGCGGCCAGCGCCAGCGTGAGGTTTTTCAGCGTAAATGTCATTTTCCCAGAGTCCTTGTCAACATTGCCTGCTAATTTAGGCGGGCAGAATAGTGGCAGTGACTGTAGATAATCGCTGAGCTAAAACAAAATACTGATTCACTATGACTAATAGCGATTGGCTATGAGTAGCCGCCGCCCGGCGCGATGCGGATTGCTTTGACGGCGAATCGGCGGGCTTATTATGATAGCCGCTGGCCCGCGAGGGCAGACTGGGTACTGAAACGAAGGAAAAGACAATGCGATTGAACACTTGGAGCAAGGCGCTGCTGCCGCTGGTGGTGTTGGCCTGCGTCTCGGCGACTCAGGTTCGGGCGGCGGAGAGCGATACCGGACCGATCCCTAAACAGCTGCTGGGCAACTGGCGCGTCAGCAAAATCGTGCCGACCCAAACCACCGGCTGCTGGGATCAGCAGCAGGCGCAGAGCCTGATTGGCGGCAAGATCAGCTATAAAGCGGATGCGTTCAGCTGGAACGGCACGGCGCTGAAAAGCGAGGGGGCTACCGTCAGCACCGTAGAGGCGCAGGAGTTTGTTGAGGACAACGCCGGCAGCAGTTCCTACATCGATTTCCCGATGCTGGGCATCAGCACGCCGTCGGTCGAGCGTGTGACCATTCAGCATGCCGATACCGCCATCAAAGGCATCACCGATCAAGGCACCGAAGGGGTGCCCGGCGACAACGTGCTGGTGAAAAATGCCAACACGCTGATCCTGTCGTTGTGCAACGTCTGGTTTGAGGTGCAGCGCGAGAAGTAATTTCTGCCTTCAGCCCCGGCAACGGGGCTTTCCCACCGCATCACCACCCGCCACGAGCGCCATTTCTGAACTAAAATTAACCATAACGATATGACCCCGGCGTGATATCGGAGCCTCGGCTCTACCGAGTCCATGACAGGAGGCGCTATGTGTTACCACCATATTGTCATCGCCACCGATCTGAGCGATGACGGCAAACGGCTGGTCGAAAAGGGGGCGCTGCTGGCGGAAGCGCTGAAGGCCAAACTCTCGCTGATCTATGTGGACGTTCACTACGACACCTACCACGCGGCGATCGGCTTTTCGGAGCGCAGCTATGACGGCGTACCGTTCGAAGAGAAGATCCGCAAAGAGCTGGAGCCCACCACGCAAAACGTCAATTACCCGATCGCGGAAGTGATTATCGGGCGCGGCGGCTTCGTTGACGAACTGCGCACGGCGGTCGTGGACAAGAACATCGATCTGCTGGTGTTCGGCCATCACCACGATCTGTGGAGCAACCTGTTTTCCTCCACCCGCAACGCCATCAACCAGCTGAATATCGACGTGCTGGTGATCCCGATCCGTTCATAAGCGCGATCATGCCTCGTCCATTCACTCCGCGCTGCGGCGCGGAGTTTCTTTTGCAGCAAAAAATGCCTTGCTCGGTTGCATGATACATAAGTGAATACTAATGTGTTTATATGAACGAAAATGACATCTTCAAGGCGCTGGCCGATCCGACCCGCCGCCGCATCTTCGACAAACTCGCCGCCGGCAGCATGAACGCCAGCGCGCTGCGCGAAGGGCTGACCATCAGCCAGTCGGCGATGTCGCAACACCTGGCGGTGCTGCGCAATGCCGGACTGGTGCGCGAGGCGAAACAGGGGCGCTGCGTCAATTACCAGGTCGACTCGGACGGGCTGGCGCAGATCGCGCAGTGGCTGGCGAAGTACCGCGCTTATTGGCCGGCGCGCATCGACGCGCTGCAAACCTTGCTGAAGGACATGGATCAATGAACAAACAGGCCGAGCTGCCGCCGCAGGAACGGCTGGTGTTGGAATACTCGCTTGATGCGCCGCCGGAAAAAGTGTGGCGAGCGCTCAGCGTGCCCGAATTGCGCGAGCAGTGGCTGCCGACGGGAGATCTGGCGCAGGCCGAGCCGCTGACCGCCACGCCGGGCGAGGCGGTGAGCTATCGCCTGCGCGACGACCAACCGCCGTTTCTCGAAAGCGTCGTCACCCTGCAGATAGTGCCGGACGCCGGCGGCGGCAGCCTGCTGCGGATTATCCAGCAGCTCGACGCCGCCAACGATGGCCCGACGACGGTAATGCGCGCCGCCTGACGCGTTAAACACCTTTCTCTTTGTTGCCAACCCAGGAGTTCACCGATGCGTGAGAAGATGATGCTCGTCCCGATGGTGGTGGAGCAGACCAGCCGGGGAGAACGTTCCTTTGACATTTACTCGCGCCTGCTGCGCGATCGGATCGTGTTCCTCAACGGCGAAGTCAACGACGACGTGGCCGAAATGCTGTGCGCCCAGCTGCTGTTTCTGGAGGCGGAAAACCCGGAAAAACCGATCCACTTGTACATCAACTCGCCGGGTGGGGCGATCACCAGCGGGCTGGCGATTTACGACACCATGCAGTACATCCGCGCGCCGGTGCATACGCTGTGCATGGGCACCGCGCGCTCGATGGGCTCGTTCCTGCTGATGGCCGGTGAGCCGGGGCAGCGTATGGCGCTGCCTAACGCCAGCCTGCACGTGCACCAGCCGTTGGGCGGCTTTCAGGGGCAGGCGTCCGATATCCTGATCCACGCCGAAGAGATGAAGCGCACCAAAGATCGGGTGATCCGGCTGTACGCCCAACATTGCGGCCTGAGCGATGAAGCGGTGGAGCGGGCATTGGATCGCGATCGCTTTATGACCGCCGACGAAGCGGCGGCCTGGGGGCTGATCGATCGGGTATTGCGGGCCCGGTAAAGGGCTCAGGAGTGCGTGGCGGATTGTTGCGTTTGCCAAATGTGTTCAAGCCCGAATTCAACCATCGCGAAATAGAGACTGAAATAGCGCTCCGCCATGATGAAAAACGAACTGTTGAGTTCGATTACCACATTATTGGTGGTGGTCAGCAGGCCGGATTTTTCCGCCGCCTGCAGAATGCGGTTCACGTGAGCGCGAGAGACGGAACACGACTTGGCGATTTTCGCCGAGGAGAGCAGCAGAAAGGGGGAGTCCTGTCGGATGCTTTCGATAAACAGCATCAACAACACCATGTGGCCGGCGTCTTTGCTGATAAACAGTGCGGATTGCGGCACCAGATCGATCAGGTAGATCTCCTTGAGCATCAGCTGCCCGTAGGCGGCGAAAAAGGCCGGCAGAAAGTCGGGCGCTGCCAGCAGCGCCGCGATGGGCATCTGCGGCGCCAGCGCCTGATAAGGCCGCGCCATTGAGGCGATCAGCGCCTGGGTTTCCGCCAGCGCGTGCGGCGTAGGCTTATAGCGCAACTGGCGTTTGTCATGCTCGCAGGGTTTGACCTCCAGCCGGCGCCCGACCCGTAAAAAGAACAGAAAGGAATCCAGGGAGTTCTCGCTGATCATATTCTTCCCTTTAAAAAAGGCTTTGATGTCTTTCAGCGCGGCGGCGGGCTGGTGGTAATAAATGGACAGGATGGTGGAGCAGATGATGAACCGGCTGTTCCTGAAAATGATTTTGTAAAACAGCGGATGCTTCTTGTAGGTCTCCCTCAATAATTCCCCGTGTTTGACGATGGCGGTGTGAAACGCCGCTGACTGCCTGATGTTGTTGGCCTGTTTCTCCAGATGAAACTGTAGCTGGAATCTGCTTAGACTCATTTTCCCTATTTCCTGTACTTAAAAAAATGCGCTGCTTTTTATCGTTATGGGTTTGCTGTGTATGGCTTGACGATCTGCTGGCCCTGGTCGTTGATGAGGGTGGCCTGAACGGTGGCCCGAGAGGGGAGCGCGGATGCCGAAACGCCGTCGAGGTGATAATCCCGCGAGCTGAATGGCGCGGTCATCATGTCGCTTTCTTGCCGCACCGGGTAATCGCGCCTGTCGGCGTGCACGGCGATGCGCGCGAACGAGAGATAAAACGCCGATCGGTTTTGACAGCGCAGCAGATAACCGTCCGGCGATTTTTGCAGCGTGAATGAGACGGCCTCGGCCGCGTTTTCGGCTTTCCCCTTCAGCGCCCTGGGCCGGTAGAAGATTTTCATCTGGGTGTTCATCGCCAGCGTCACGCGCGACGCCAGCGGCGGCGTGGTCGGCCGGGTGGGCGGGATCTCATACAGGTTAAGCCAGAACACCGACTCTCTGTCGGCGGGCAGGTTCGCGCCGGCAAACAGGATCCGCAGCCCTTTCAGCGCCGAAGGCTGCAGGGCGAACACGCTGGGCAGGGCGACAAACGGCGCGCGGGACAGTTCGGGGGCTGCGTTGACGTCACCGTTATCGACCCAGGTTTGCGCCACGATCGGGTAGCCGTTGGTGTTGAGCAGCATCAGGGTTTTTTCCGTCTCGCCCTCGTGAAAGATCACCCGCGTGGCGGAGGCGATGATGCCCGCCTGCGCGCCGATGGAGGCCAGCGCCATCAGCAGGGCGCATCCCATAATCAGGTATTTCTTTCTCATCATTGCACCTTAACCCAGACGTAGGCTCTGGCGTCCACCTTGCCGGCGGTGACGGTTTGGCCAGGCAGCCGGGCGAGCGTGGCGGTGAGCTGGGTGGTGTAGTGGGTAAACCCCGCTGCAGTGCTGCCGCCGCCGCTGGCGCCGTTGAGCACCGGATACCAGCCGGCGTCGCTGCCCTGCGGGCATTGCCCGGCGCTGCAGCGCGCCCAGCCGACAAAGTTCATCGGCGCGCCGTTGCCGGCGTTGGCGAGCGCGATGCCCACGCCGGTGGCGACGCTGCTGTCGGTGCCGTAGCCGCTGGAGAGCAGGTAACTTACGCCGCCGTTGGCGCTGACCAACCCGAGCCGCTGCGCCGCGACATAGCTTTCATACGGCACCTGCAGGCCTAGAGCGGTATTGTTGCTGCTGACGCCGGACACGGCGGCGTTGTCGCATTCGATATTGAGGGTGAACTGCGCCTGCGAGGTTTGCCCGGCGGTCAGTTGGCTGACGGAGAGGGTCGGCAGGATCACCAGCGGCGTGACGTTGCGCGCCACGCAGGTGGCGGTATAGGTCAGCGAAGAGATCGGTGCAGTGCCCATGCCCATCGCGTTCCAGCGCCCGGTGCCCCAGGTGGCGTAGTTGGTGGCGGAGTCGCTGCCGATAGGATCCGAGGCGATGCCGGGCCCCTGAAAGGTGACATAGCCGTTCGGCTGCGTGCAGGTATAGTTCGAATTGCCGGTGGTCGACGCCATGCCCACCAGCGGGTTGCCGGCGCTGTAGCCGCAGTAGTTGCTGGCGCCCGCGCCCGGCAGCGAGCTGATGCGGATCAGATCGGCGCGGATGGCGCTGAAGTCTTTCACCCGGATCTGGATTTTGTTGCCGACGGTGGCGTAGCGGGTAATCGGCGCCGACTGCCAGTAACGGGTAAAAACCTTGCCGGAATCCAGATGGGTCAAACGAATGCCGACGTAAGGGAAGTAGGTGGCGTAATAGTTGGGGTTGCCGTCCCTGGCGCCCAGATCGTAATAGCCGCCGACGCGATCGTCGCCGTTGGTGGCGAAGACTTCATAGATCTGTCCGACATCGCCGGCATCGCATTCATACAGCACTTTGTTTGGGTCGGGATAGCGGGTGCCGGAGGTCAGATCGAACACGCTGGTGCCGAGCGGCGTGCCGACGGGCTGCAGATAGGTGCTGGTCAGGTTGACCCGACCCAGCGCCGTGCCCACCCCGCAAGGATCGCAGCCGGAGTCGATCCAGGGGGCGACGCGCGAGCATTGCGCCAGCGCCGCGGGCGCGCCGAACAGCGACAGGGCGAACAGCGCCGGGGCGGCGACCAAATAAGAAATGCGTTTCATCGTCTCTCCTGAGATAAGTTAAACGGGCTAGCGGCACGGGGCGCTGAGCCGCTGAATCGGGCTGTCTTCCGCGGCGGGCAGGCGATAATGCAGCGTGCACTGCTGGCCGGGCGCGTCGCCCCAGTTCAGCGTCAGCGTGCCGGCATTCCGGTCGCTGCGCAGATACACCTGATTAGCTTGGCCAACCATGCCTACGCTGTTACCCGCTTTGTCCAACACGTTGGCGCCCATCGGGATCGGCGCGTTGTCGGGACGCTGTGCGGTAATCAGCAGCGCCTGGCCGCGCACGGTGTTGAAGCGCAGGCGCACCGTGGCGCCGGCGTACGGGGCGACGCGTTGTTGGCCGTCCTCCAGTTCCGCTTTATCATTCATGCCCTCGGGGTTCAGCGCGACGGTGTTGTAGTGATAGGGCACCAGCGCCGGCGCCAGCGCATAGCCGAAGCGATCGACGCGCGCGCCTTGGCCGCCCATCACCTGCGCGCCGTTGGCGCCGGGCGCCTCTATCAGGGCGAAGGTGTCACCGACATACGGCCCTAATGTCACGCCGCCGCGGTGCGCCACCACCGCGCCCTGCAGCGACAGTGAGCCTTGTCGATACTGGCGCGCGGTGGAGAACGAGCCGGTGACGTTGGCGTAAGGCAGGCGGGTTTGCAGGTTGCCGCCCCAGATGCTTTGTTGGCGATCGTCGTCGGTGGTGAAGTTCAGGCCGTAGCTGACCGGCTGTTCGTCGCCGACGCTGCCCGATAGCGCAGCCTGATAGTTGCCCCCCTGACCCTGGCTGTGGTTGGCTAGCAGCGAGACGCTGGGGGCGGATGACGAACGCCCGAGCGGGAAGCTCAGCGACAGGGCGGTGACGGTTTGCGTGTTCTGCGCCAACGGCGCGCTGTAGACGTTATCCAACGGCCCGTAGCCGCGATAGTCGTCGTTGCTGTAGCCCAGGCTGCGGGTGCGGGTGCGGGTGACGGAGAGGTTAAGCGCCACGCCGTTGCCGAAGGTTTTCCCCCAGCCCAGCTGGAGCTGATTGTCGCGGCCGCGCTGATCGCGGTAGTCCTGGGTCGAGCCGGACATCGTCAGGCTGCCGAACGCGCCCATGCCCTGATTGACGGCCACCTCGAAACGCGAACGCTGGCGGTAGGAATCGGACTGCCAGCGTTGGCCGGTGACGGCGGCGCGCCGCACGCCGAGCACGTCGCTGAGATCGCGGAAGCCTTCGGTGGAATAACGGTAGCCGGCGATGGATAAGGTGGTGTCCGTCGGGCTGAAGGTTCGGCTGTAAGAGAGATGCAGCATCCAGCCTGAGGCGCCGCCGTCCGGCAGGCTGGCGTGGGAATAGGTGGTGTCCATGCCGAAGGCGCCCAGTTCGCTGCTGTACACGCCGCCCAGCATCATCGCCTGATAGCCGTCCGCCAGCTGGTTGCCGACGTTGAAGGTCAGGGCGTTGGTCAGGCCGTGTTGCCAGGTCAGTTCGCTGAACAGATCGTTATCGCCGACGTAGCGGGAACGGCCGACGATGGCGGAGTAGCGCGACTGGCCGGGGCGGATGGATTCCGGCACCGCGGCGAACGGCACGGTGAAGGTGCTGACGCTGCCGTCGGCTTCGGTCACCACCACGGTCAGATCGCCGGCGTAGTTGGTGGCGTACAGATCGTTGATGGCGAACGACCCCGGCGCCACGGTGGTTTCGTACAGCGTGCTTTTACCCTGCAGCACCGTCACGCGCGCGTTGCTTTTCGCCACGCCGCGCACCACCGGCGCATAGCCGCGCTGTGAATCCGGCAGCATGCGATCGTCCGAGCTGAGCTGAATGCCGCGAAAGCCCAGGCCAGAAAAGAAGTGCCCGTCGGTAAAGCCTTCGCCCAGCAGCATTTCGCTGCGCCAGGGCAAGATCGCGCGCTGCACGTAGCGGCGGCTGGTGTCCAGGTGGCCGCCGAATTCCCGATCGTAGCGGTAGCTGGATTGCTGGCGGTAGCGCCAGAGCCCGAGGTTGAACCCGCCGTTCAGGTTGGCGTAGGTCGAGTCGAGGTCGCGGGTTTGCCCCTGTCGGTAGCTGACGTGGTATTGGTTGAGGTTATAATTGACGAAGACCATCGATTCGCCGCCGTCCAGGCTGGCGGGATTGACGCTGCCGCGCGGCTGGCCGTTCAACAGCGCCTGCGGAATGCTCAGATCCAGGCGCAGCCGCGAGATATCGGCGTTCACCGTGATGTCCTTCAGATCCCGGCCGGGCAGCAGGCATGCCGTTTCGGCCGCCGGCGGATTTTTCAGCCCGAAGCGCGTCAGCTGTGCGCGATCGAAACAGGGCAGCACCTGCTTGCCTTCGCGCACGAAACGAATTTGATCTCGCTCGAGAAACTGGCCGTTGAGGTACAGATCGATCTGATAGCTGCCGGGGGCGACGGCGTCCTGTTGGTTGAATTGACTCAGGGCGCTGTTGCTCAGCACGCTGCCGCGCAGCAGCGCGGGATCGAAGGTGTAGCCATCGGCGGCGGCGCAGCCCAGCGGCAGCGCCAGCAGCGCGCAACACCAGCGTGCGGGAAGCGGCGTCGCCTTGCGAGCATCGAACATGAAAACCTCCCTGTCTGGTTTCAGCGCGCGACGTTCAGGGTGCGTGTGATTTCCACCCCATAGTCATTGATGACGCGCAGCGCGATCTGCCGCACCTCACCGTTCACCGGCCAGCTGGCCTGCGAAAACGGCGGGATCAGGTCCGCCTGCGGGATCAGGGTGCGTTTTGCGCCGCTGAGTATCGCGGCCTGGCTGACGTTGGCGTAGTAGCCGGTCGGGTTATCGACGCGCAGCGCGTTGCCGACCTGGCGCAGGCTGAGCTTATCGATGACGTGGTTGGCGTCGCCGGCCAGCCCGGCCGGGCGATAGAACACTTTCAGGCGATTGGTGACCACCAGCAGCAGTTTGTTCTTGTCGCTGTCCGTCTGACGCACGGCGGGCACCTGCAGGAAGTTGAGGTAGAACAGCGATTCGCGATCGCGCGGCAGCGGCTGGCCGACGAACGACAGCCGCACCATCTGCCCGCTGTGCGGATTCATGCGGAAGATTTGCGGCGAGGCGACAAAAGGCGCGTCGGCGTTTTCCGGCGTGGACTTGGGGTTATTAATATCGAGCCAGATCTGCATCAGCGCCGGGGCGCCGTCGTCATTGGTGAATTGCAGCGTTTTTTCCCGCGCCTCGGCGGGGTAGATCACGCGATTGCCGAGCAGCGTGACGCTGGCCGACGCGTAGCTGGCGGCAAAACTCATCAGGCAAAACGATAGGGCGGCCCAACGGCGGGCGTAACGGGTTATCTGCTGCATAAACGTGAACCGATAAAGGGAGCGAGTCATTCAGCGCCGTCCGCTAAGGAACGGCGCTGTCATCAACAGGTATGGCGCCTGACGCCGGCTTATCTATAGGTAATGGCGAACTGTGCGGTGGCGATCACCGAACCGGCCGCTACGCCGGTATCTTCCGCGTAGTAGCGAGCCACCAGGTTCTGCGAGGTGGACGTGGCGTCTTTCGCCAGCGTCATCGCCGACGTGGTGACGGTAGAGCCGCTGGCGAATGACAACGGCGTAGTGGCGTCGCTGTCCAGCAGTTGAATGGAAACCTTGGCCGCATCGCCCGCGTTGCCCAGGTTGCCGTTAACTGTCGGGTTGTTGCCCGCCAGCACGGTTTTGATCGCCGTATCGCTGGTTGCCGCCGCACAGCCCGTGACGTTAACGGTAAAGGTGGTGTCGCCGGCGGTGGCGCCTTTGGTGGCGAGCTGGCTGGCGGCGACGGTCGGCAGCAGAACAACCGGGTTGGATTGGTTGCCGTTAATATTCACCGAACAGGTTTGCGTGCTGACTTCGCCTTTAAATTGCACCGTATTGGACGAGGCGGCCGCACAGGCGCCGGAGAGAGTCAGCATGGATAATGCGACTAATTTAACATTCATGTGAAATGCCCTTTAATTTACTTTAGAGAAAAGCTTTCCTGACAGTAATAATTTACTGACGTGCGGTTGTTGATTAATCATGTTGCGCAATTGTTTTTTAAACGCGTCGGCAAACATGGATTTTCATCCTAACAAACTAAGAATTTTCCCTATAGATATTTTGAATAAGGCAATAAGGTGATGGCTCCTGTTGTTACATTTACTTTCATTTTCGCTTATATCATACAAAATAGAAAATAGATCTATATCATTGCGTTGCGTTTTTATTGAATTGTCAGTTTTTGTGAATGAAATAATTTGAAACATTCATGCCTTTTTTGCGTATTAATCAAAGCACTGGCTGTTGCGTGATTATTTGAAAAACATGTTATCAAGATGTTTTATATCGGTGTGCTTTGCAGGCGAATTACCCCAAAAAAGAGCAGCGACAAGCCGACTGAGGTGTGGAAGCATACTTTCACGCTGATAAGGAGAATTAAAGTGAGAGTGATTTATATCGACGGTTCGCCGCTGTGCCGTTTGGGGGTGAAAACATTATTGGGAGAAGGAGTGATAACCTTATCCTCGCCCAATATTAATATTATTAAAAATATAAGCCCTGCGCCTGATTTAATTATCATGGATTTTCCCCATGAAATTTATCGGTTCGAAGCGTATTTGCGATTTATTCACGCTTCACGTGCTGAATATGAAGGCGTCCGGATACTGTTCTTCGTCGATAAGACTTCGCCGCTGATCCTGGCGTTTATCGCGGCGGCGCAGCCGGATGCGATTTTGCACAAACGGGAAGCGCTACAGGTGGTGCGGGAGACCTGCGCGGCGTTGAGCCGCCGGGAAAAGGCGGGTGAACGGCGCGCGCTGAACAGGCATCGAGCGGCGGCGATCACGCCCGGCGAGGCGGCGGTACTGTGTGAAACGGCCCGTACGGAAGATATCCGCCTGACCGCGCGGCGGCTGAATTTGCACCCGAAAACCGTTTATTCGCACCTCAACAATGCCGGCAAGAAGTTCGGCATTCGCAATCGGGTGGAACTGTTGAAAATGATTGCGCTGCTGTAGCGCCGTTATCGGGCCTGGCCGACGGCCAGCCGCCATTGCGTCATTTCGTCGGCGCCCGGCCCGGCCGTCAGCGCCAGGTTTTGCGCCGGCAGCGATTCGCCGGTCACGGCATCCACCGCGCGCAGGGTGGCAGGGTGGCCGGTTACGCGGTCAACCACGCGCAGCGGCGGCCCGGGCAGCTCGGACAGATTCCATTTGTCGCCAATCTGAATCATCGCCATCACCAGCAGCCCGAGATCTTTTCCCTTCTCCGTCGGCAGATACTCATAGCGATCGGGGCGGGTCTGGTATTGCCGCTTTTCGATAAGGCCTTCGCTTTCCAGCGCTTTGAGCCGATTGGCCAGCGTACTGTTGGTGATGCCGGTCGACTGGCGCAGATCGTCATAACGCGAGAGCCCCAGCAGCAGATCGCGCATGAGGATAGCGCCCCAGCGATCGCCCAACGCCGACAGCACGTGGGCCACCGAACACGTCATGCCTTCAAACCCTTTTGCTTTCACGTTGCTTTACCTCCGCTTGCCGCCTGATTGCCGAGAATGTTATCGCCTCGGCTTGATAACTTCAATAATTGGAGTTATTACTCTTATTATTGGAGTTTATCATTAACAGCGGCTGATGGCCTGAACGCCGGCCGGAAACCCTAGGAGACAATGCGATGCCACTGTGGCAGATCTACCACCCCGAACCGGCCTTCAGCGCTGCCGATAAACGCGCGATTGCGCAGAAGGTCACCGCCCTGTACCAGGACTTTTTGCCACGTTTCTACGTCAACGTCTTCTTCCATGCGTTGCCGCCCGGCACGGCTTATCTCGGCGGCGAACCGGCCGATGACTTCGTGCGGGTGACCATCGACCATATCGCGCGCGCCATGGACAACGACGCGGAGCGGCAGCAATTTCTGGCGGCCTGCACCCGCATCCTGCAACCCTACATCGCCGCCCGCGGGCTGCGTTGGGAGCTGCACGTGGACGAAACGCCGTTCTCGCTGTGGACTATCGAAGGTTTAAAACCGCCGGCGCCGGGGACGGCGGCAGGAGAGAAGTGGCGCAAGGATAACCGGCCTTCGGTGTGGAAGGGGGGGATGGGTTGAGTCTGGGGATATCAGGACAAAAAAATCCACGCCGAAGCGTGGATTTTTCCGTTTCCGGCAGCGGAAAAAAGCGCTGCGGAGAGAGGCTTAGACGTTGAACAAGAAGTTCATTACGTCGCCGTCTTTGACGATGTAGTCTTTACCTTCTGAGCGCATTTTGCCGGCTTCTTTGGCGCCTTGCTCACCCTTGTAGGTGATGAAGTCGTCATAGGAGATGGTTTGGGCGCGGATAAAGCCTTTCTCGAAGTCGGTGTGGATCTTGCCGGCCGCCTGCGGGGCAGTGGCGCCTACCGGGATGGTCCAGGCGCGCACTTCTTTCACGCCGGCGGTGAAGTAGGTTTGCAGGTTCAGCAGTTCATAACCGGCGCGGATCACGCGGTTCAGACCCGGCTCTTCCAGGCCCAGCTCGGCCATGAACTCGTCGCGCTCTTCGTCTTCCAGCTCGGCGATGTCGGATTCCACGGCGGCGCACACGGCGACCACCACGGAGCCTTCGGCGTCGGCGATTTTACGCACGGTGTCCAGGTACGGGTTGTTCTCGAAGCCGTCTTCGTTCACGTTGGCGATGTACATGGTCGGCTTCAGCGTCAGGAAGCTCAGGTATTTGATCGCCGCCTTGTCTTCCGCGGTCAGATCCAGCGCGCGCAGCATGCCGGCGTTTTCCAGGTGCGGCAGGCATTTCTCCAGCGCCGCCAGCTCGGCTTTAGCGTCTTTGTCGCCGCCTTTGGCTTTCTTCTGCACGCGGTGGATGGCGCGCTCGCAGGTGTCCAGGTCAGACAGCGCCAGCTCGGTGTTGATCACGTCGATGTCTTCGGCCGGATCGACCTTGTTGTTGACGTGGATGATGTTGTCGTTTTCGAAGCAGCGCACTACGTGGCCGATGGCTTCGGTTTCGCGGATGTTGGTCAGGAACTGGTTGCCCAGGCCTTCACCTTTGGACGCGCCTTTCACCAGGCCGGCGATGTCGACGAATTCCATGGTGGTCGGCAGAATGCGCTGCGGCTTGACGATCTCGGCCAGCTTATCCAGACGCGGATCGGGCATCGGCACCACACCGGTGTTCGGTTCAATGGTGCAGAACGGGAAGTTGGCTGCTTCAATGCCCGCTTTGGTCAACGCGTTGAACAGGGTGGATTTGCCTACGTTAGGCAGGCCGACGATACCGCATTTGAATCCCATGTTGTAATCACCTTAAATATCTTAACTATCAGCCGGTTAGATTTAACCGACTGCATAAAGGGCAAAATAATGCCGCCATTATACACGTAATGGGCGTTTATCTCGATCAGACTTGATTGGCGGGGCGAACCGCAGCAGGAGAGGAGACGCCGCGTGGGCGAGGAGACCTTCCACCCGCGTGGCTAAAAGCCGGCAGCGGGCAGTGCGCCCGCTGCGGCAAGGTTCAGGCTTGCGCCTTGAAGCTGTGCAGGCGCTGAACGGTTTTTTCCAGTCCGTCCTTCATCAGCATCTCGGTGCAGCGCAGCGATTCGTCGATCGCTTCGTCGATCATCTTCTGCTCGCCGGCCGGCGGCTTGCCGAGCACGAAGCCCACCACCTTGTTCTTGTCGCCAGGATGGCCGATGCCGATGCGCAGACGATAGAAGTTCGGGTTGTTACCGAACTTGTTTTGGATGTCTTTCAGGCCGTTGTGGCCGCCGTTGCCGCCGCCGAGCTTGATTTTGGCCACGCCGGGCGGCAGGTCCAGCTCGTCGTGCGCCACCAGGATTTCGCTTGGTTCGATGCGGTAGAAGTTGGCCATCGCCAGCACCGCTTTGCCGCTCAGGTTCATGAAGGTGGTCGGCACCAGCAGGCGCACGTCGTTGCCCGCCAGGTTCAAACGGGCGGTATAACCGAAGAACTTGCTCTCTTCTTTCAGCTGCTGATTGTGGCGCTGGGCCAGCAGATCGACGTACCAGGCGCCGGCGTTGTGGCGCGTCTGGGCGTATTCCGCGCCCGGGTTTGCCAGGCCGACTATCAATTTAATACTGCTCACTGAGTGATTCGCTATGATCAGGGTAATGGAAAGGGCCTTAGTCTACCTGTCGGGGCGGCGAATGACAAAATCCGATCTCCGCCGTCGTCGCAGGTAAGAAAGATGAATGATTCATTAGCTAAATAATTCAATTTGTCCGCTAATTTTCAGCCGTGTGTTAAGAAGTGTCAATAATTCTTTACCATTTGTGATCGCCTCCGCAATCCCCTTGCCGCAGCAAGGGCTATACTTAACTTATCAAAGTGGGTTAACAAGTTGCAGCGTTATCCCGGTTGGCACATGGCAATCATGGAGGTGGCATATGAAACGTAGAAACGCGGACAGAATGGGCAACTTTTTTATGGGGCTGGGCCTGGTCGTGATGATCGGCGGCGTCGGATACTCCATTCTTGCTGAAGTATCGCAGTTCAATTTACCGCAATTTTTCGCCCACGGCGCCATCATGAGCATCTTCGTCGGCGCGCTGTTGTGGCTGGTGGGCGCGCGTATCGGCGGCCGCGAGCAGGTAGCGGATCGCTACTGGTGGGTAAAACACTTTGATAAACGGTGCCGCAACGATCAACATCGTTCGTCGCATTGATTAAAAAAGCAGAAGGGAAGCAAGAGCAGGGCAAGGGAACATCTGCCGTGCATTAAGGTTTGAGGTCATGTCGGACTACAAGTAGAAAACCCGTTGTTGCTCGCGCACCAACGGGTTTTTCTTTTTCTGCATTCGGGCTCGCTATCTTTCCGGCGCAGTGGGCGCCGCACCGGAAAGACGACGAATCAATGCTCGAACATCGCAGAGATCGACTCTTCGTTGCTGATGCGGCGGATGGCTTCAGCCAGCATGCCGGACAGGGTCAGAGTGCGAACGTTTTTCAGTGCCTTGATTTCCGGCGACAGTGGAATGGTGTCGCAGACGATCACTTCATCAATCACCGAGTTCTTGATGTTGTCCACGGCGTTGCCGGAGAAGATCGGGTGCGTCGCGTAGGCGAATACGCGCTTGGCACCGCGTTCTTTCAACGCTTCAGCCGCTTTACACAAGGTACCGCCGGTGTCGATCATGTCGTCGACCAGCACGCAATCGCGGCCTGCCACATCACCGATGATGTGCATCACCTGAGAAACGTTCGCGCGCGGGCGACGTTTGTCGATGATGGCCATGTCGGTGTCGTTCAGCAGTTTGGCGATAGCGCGGGCACGCACCACGCCGCCGATATCCGGAGAAACCACGATCGGGTTTTCCAGATTTTGCTGCAGCATGTCTTCCAGCAGGATCGGGCTGCCGAACACGTTGTCTACCGGTACGTCGAAGAAGCCTTGAATCTGCTCAGCATGCAGATCCACCGTCAGAACGCGGTCAACCCCTACGCTGGAGAGGAAATCGGCGACAACCTTGGCGGTGATTGGCACACGCGCGGAACGCACGCGGCGATCCTGGCGGGCATAGCCGAAGTAAGGGATAACGGCGGTAATACGACCTGCGGAGGCGCGACGCAGGGCGTCGACCATCACAACCAGTTCCATCAGGTTGTCGTTGGTCGGGGCACAGGTGGACTGGATGATGAAAATATCACCGCCGCGTACATTTTCGTTGATTTGCACGCTCACTTCGCCGTCGCTAAAACGACCTACAGCGGCGTCACCAAGGCTGGTGTACAAACGGTTGGCAATACGTTGTGCTAGTTCCGGGGTGGCGTTACCAGCAAAAAGCTTCATATCAGGCACGAGAAGAACCTCAGGCTTGCGTCCAGAGAAGATATTGTCATGCGACATCGCCAAGGGGCAGTCGGCGACGCCGGCGCAATATACATACGGGTATGTAAAACTAAAATTGAGACCGCAGGCAGCGCAGGGATAACAGGGCCAGGTGTGCATGACCCTGCGCAGCGAAACGTTGAGCTACGACTCAAACCGCCCGGAACGGATGCGATGTAGTGGGGAGACGTTAACGCCGCGCGCTACAAAACCACACAACCACTCCGGGGCTTGATTTAACACCTGACGGGCGGCGATTTCTGTGTCGAATTCAGCAAACACACAAGCACCTGTGCCAGTCAGGCGTGACGGGGCGTATTCTAACAGCCATGAAAGAAGCTGTTCAACCTCGCGAAAACGTTTTCTTGCGATCGGTTCGCAATCATTTGCGTACGGCGCCTGCAACAGCTCACTTAAGGAGCGAACCGGGGTGTCCCTTTTCAATTCGGCGTCGCCGAAGATAACCGGCGTCGGGATGCCGACGCCGGGATGCGCCACCAGATACCATTTTTCCTGCGGCTCGGCCGGCTGCAGGCGCTCGCCGATGCCTTCGGCGAAGGCGGCGTGGCCGCGCACGAACACCGGCACGTCGGCGCCGAGGCTGAGCCCCAGCTCTGCCAGTTGGTCGTCGCCAAGACCGCAGCGCCACAATTCGTTCAGCGCCACCAGCACGGTGGCGGCGTTGGAGGAGCCGCCGCCCAAGCCACCGCCCATCGGCAGGCGTTTGTCGATGCTGATGTCGGCGCCGCGCGGCGCAGTTTGCAGGCCGCGTTCATCGCAATAGCGCTGCAGCAGGCGGGCGGCGCGCACGATCAGGTTCTGCTCATCCGGCACGCCCTCGACCGGCGTCAGCAGGTGAATGCAGCCGTCCTGGCGAGGATCAATGGTCAGGGTGTCGCCGTAGTCCAAAAACTGGAACAGCGTCTGCAGCAGGTGATAGCCGTCTTCACGACGGCCGGTGATGTACAGAAACAGGTTGAGTTTCGCGGGGGAGGGCCACTGGCGGATCATTTGAGCGTCCAGTTATCCATCTTCAGCTTGATGCGCTGGTCGCCCTGCTGCAGCTCCAGGCGGTTCGGCAGCGTCGGCTGCACCTCGTTGCTGTAGCCCTGGTAATCCACTTTCCAGGTCTGGCCGCCTTGCTGGTAGGTCAGTTTGCTCAGGCGATATTGGTCATCCAGCGCAAAATCGCTGGCTTCGCCCGGCAGGCCGAGCATCCATTGGCGCAGGTTGTTCAGCGGGATCGCCATGCCGGTCAGCTTGCGGATCATCTCTTCCGGGTTGTCGCTGACGTAGCGTTTGCCCTGGTTGTCGGTCAGCTGCACCACGTTTTTCTGCACGTTGAGATCCATTTCCGTGCTGCCCAGCGGGTTGGTCAGCAGCAGGCGGTAGCGCTCCGGCGAGAACTGCTGCCAGAAGAAGCGGGCGTAAACTTTTTTCTGATCAGACAAGTAGGCGAAGGAGCCGCGGGTCTGATAGGTGCTGAGCTGTTGCACCGCCTGCTCATGGGCGCGCCACTGCGGTGAGGTTGGGCTGGTGGCCGGGCCGGTCGGCTTGGTGGTGGTACAGGCGGCCAGCACCAGGCTGGCCAGCGGGATCAGACGGAGCAAACTAACTTTGCGTATTGGCATAACTTTCTCTTGTCCTTTTGTCCTTGCGGGCATGCGCGACGAAACCCGGATTCAGCGCTCACGCTAACGGGGCGGCGGCGACGCGTCAATTTTTTGCTGCATCGCGTTGAATCTTGCCGCTTTTGCCGGCGCAATGCCAACCCGGCGCGCGCGTCGGGGTCGCCATTAAGATTAACACAATCGGCTGAAGGCGGGGGAGGCGCGCCCGATAAGCGGCGCCGGAGTTGCGCAAACGCCGCCGTTGCGTACGCCGAATAGCGTGCGCGTTATCGCAGACTGCGCTAAAATTTAAGCAATCAACCTACCCTATGACTATTTATCCTGCTGTATTTATTGCTTATTCATTAATTGATGTCATCTATGACAGCGATTGAACGGAAGATGCGGTTGTTACTTTTATTGATCCCGCGCATCAAGTAGAATGCCGTTCAACGAGAACCCGTACCAACATAAGTATTACTCGAAGCAATGACCCTGCTGGCGTTAGGTATAAATCACAAAACCGCTCCGGTTTCTCTGCGTGAAAGGGTGACCTTCTCGCCAGAGTCCATCGATGAGGCGCTGACCAGCTTGCTCCAACAACCGTTGGTGCAGGGCGGCGTCGTGTTGTCCACCTGCAACCGCACCGAGCTGTACCTCAGCGTAGAGCAGCAGGAACACATGCACGAGCAGCTGGTCGCCTGGCTGTGCGCGTATCACAACCTGCGCCCGGAAGAGGTGAAGAAAAGCCTGTACTGGCATCAAGGCAACGACGCGGTCAGTCATCTGATGCGGGTGGCCAGCGGGTTGGACTCACTGGTGCTGGGCGAACCGCAGATCCTCGGCCAGGTGAAAAAGGCCTTCGCCGAGTCGCAACGCGGCCAGTCGCTGTCCGGCGAACTGGAGCGCCTGTTCCAGAAATCCTTCTCCGTCGCCAAGCGCGTGCGCACCGAAACCGAAATCGGCGCCAGCGCGGTCTCCGTGGCGTTTGCCGCCTGTACGCTGGCGCGGCAGATCTTCGAATCGCTGGCCGATCTCAACGTCTTGCTGGTGGGCGCCGGTGAAACCATCGAGCTGGTGGCGCGCCACCTGCGCGAACACAAAGTGCGGCACATGATCATCGCCAACCGCACCCGCGAGCGCGCGCAGCTGCTGGCGGACGAAGTCGGCGCGGAAGTGATCACCCTGCCGGAGATCGACGAACGCCTGGCGGACGCCGACATCATCATCAGTTCCACCGCCAGCCCGCTGCCGATCATCGGCAAGGGGATGGTGGAGCGCGCGCTGAAGGCGCGCCGCAACCAGCCGATGCTGCTGGTGGATATCGCCGTACCGCGCGATATCGAGCCGGAGGTCGGCAAACTGGCCAACGCTTATCTGTACAGCGTGGACGATCTGCACGCCATCATTCAAAGCAACCTGGCGCAGCGCAAAGCGGCGGCGGTGCAGGCGGAGTCGATCGTGCAGCAGGAAAGTACCAACTTCATGGCCTGGCTGCGTTCGCAGGGCGCGGTGGAAACCATCCGCGACTACCGTTCGCAGGCCGACCAGATCCGCGCAGAAATGGAGGCCAAAGCGCTGGCCGCCATCGCGCAGGGCGCCAACGTGGAGCAGGTTATTCACGAGCTGGCCCATAAACTGACCAACCGTCTTATTCATGCCCCCACCAAATCCCTCCAGCAGGCCGCCGGCGACGGCGACGTGGAGCGGTTGCAGTTATTACGCGACAGCCTCGGGCTGGATCAGCATTAGTTTTCTCTATTAACAGGGTTTATTACCACGCATGAAGCCTTCTATTGTTGCCAAACTGGAAGCGTTACAAGAGCGCCATGAAGAAGTGCAGGCGCTGCTCGGCGATGCCGGCGTCATCGCCGACCAAGACCGGTTCCGCGCGCTGTCGCGAGAATACGCGCAGCTGACCGACGTCAGCCGCTGCTTCCTGGAATGGCGTCAGGTGCAGGAGGATCTGGAGACGGCGGAAATGATGCTGGACGATCCGGAGATGCGCGAGATGGCGCAGGAAGAGCTGAAACAGGCGCGGGCGAGCAGCGAAGAGCTGGAACAGCAGCTGCAGGTGTTGCTGCTGCCGAAAGATCCGGATGATGAGCGCAGCTGCTTCCTCGAAGTGCGCGCCGGCACCGGCGGCGATGAGGCGGCGATCTTCGCCGGCGATCTGTTCCGCATGTATAGCCGTTACGCCGAAGGCCGCCGCTGGCGCGTCGAGGTGATGAGCGCCAACGAAGGCGAGCACGGCGGCTTCAAAGAAGTGATCGCCAAAGTTTCCGGCGACGGCGTGTACGGCCAGCTGAAGTTTGAATCCGGCGGCCATCGCGTGCAGCGCGTGCCGGAAACCGAATCCCAGGGGCGCATCCACACCTCCGCCTGCACCGTGGCGGTGATGCCGGAAGTGCCGGAAGCCGAGCTGCCGGACATCAACCCGGGCGATCTGAAAATCGACACCTTCCGCTCCTCCGGCGCCGGCGGCCAGCACGTTAACACCACCGACTCGGCGATCCGCATTACCCACCTGCCGACCGGCATCGTGGTGGAGTGCCAGGACGAACGATCTCAGCACAAAAACAAAGCCAAGGCGATGTCGGTGCTGGGCGCGCGCATTCGCGCCGCCGAGATGGCCAAGCGCCAGCAAGCCGAGGCGTCCACTCGCCGCAACCTGCTGGGCAGCGGCGATCGTTCCGATCGCAACCGCACCTACAACTTCCCGCAGGGGCGGGTGACCGACCACCGCATCAACCTGACGCTTTACCGCCTGGACGAAGTGATGGAAGGCAAACTGGACATGCTGATCCAGCCGATCGTGCAGGAGTATCAGGCCGATCAACTGGCTGCGCTGTCCGCCGAGCAAGAGTGATGGATTATCAACACTGGCTGAAAGCCGCCGCCGCGCGTTTGACCCACAGCGACAGCGCCCGGCGCGACGCGGAAATCCTGTTGGGTTTCGTGACCGGCAAGGCCAGAACCTTCCTGATGGCGTTCGGGGAAACCCTGCTGACGCCGCTGCAGCAACAGCAGTTGGAGACGCTGCTGGCGCGCCGCGAACGCGGTGAGCCGGTGGCCTATCTGGTGGGCGAGCGCGAGTTTTGGTCGCTGCCGCTGTCGGTCTCGCCCGTGACGCTGATCCCGCGCCCGGATACCGAATGCCTGGTGGAACTGGCGCTGGCGCGCCTGCCGCCGCAACCCTGCCACTTCCTCGATCTCGGCACCGGCACCGGCGCCATCGCGCTGGCACTGGCCAGCGAGCGCCCGGATTGTTCGGCAATCGGCGTCGATGTGCAGCCGGACGCGGTCGCGCTGGCGCAGCACAATGCGCACAAGCTGAAGATCGACAACGTTCGATTTTTACAGGGCAGCTGGTTTGCGCCCGTGGCCGGGCAACGCTTCGCGCTGATCGCCAGCAATCCACCCTATATCGACGCCGCCGATCCGCATTTGTCGCAGGGCGACGTGCGCTTCGAGCCGGGCAGCGCGCTGGTGGCCGCCGAGCAAGGGCTGGCCGATCTGGCCGCCATCGTGCGCCAGGCGCCGCACTATCTGCAGCCACAGGGCTGGCTGCTGTTGGAACATGGCTGGCAGCAGGGTGAGAGCGTGCGCGCGCTGCTGCAGGCCGCCGGATTTTCCGCTGTCGCCACCCACCGTGATTACGGCGACAACGATCGTGTGACGCTCGGCCAATGGCCGGGATAAGCGCCCCTGATAATAACGACGCCCGGGCCATCTAAGGGAGCATCATGACTGCATACACCGCGTTGAAACATTTCCATTTGCTGACGGTCGCCATCAGTATTACCTTGTTTGTGCTGCGTTTTTACTGGCAGTGGCGCCGCTCGCCGATCGTGGGGCGCCGCTGGGTCAAGATAGCGCCGCACCTGAACGACACGCTGCTGTTCGTCAGCGGCATCGCGCTGGTGGTGACGTTCGGGTTTTATCCGCTGCTGGGTATGGACTCATGGCTGACCGAGAAGCTGTTTGGCGTTATTATCTATATCCTGCTTGGCTACGTCGCATTGGGCAAGAAGACCAAAAGTCAGCGGCTGCGAACCGTGGCGTTCGTGCTGGCGTTGGGCTGTCTGTATCTGATAATTAAACTTGCCACGACGAAAATACCGTTTCTGATGGGATACCTATGAGTAGCATTGCTGATTTTGAATTTAACACCTCGCCGCTGAGCGAAGGGGTGATCCTGGTGTCGCAGTCGGTAAGGCGTGATTTCCCCGTCGCCGACGTGGAGCGCAAGCTGCAACAGCTGGTGGACGAAGCGCGCGCGGCGGTGCCGGCCGACATCACACAGGAGCAGCAACTGGATGCGCTCATCGAACTGTTCTATAAAACCTGGGGATTCGGCGGCGCCAGCGGCGTCTATCGCCTGTCGGACGCCATCTGGTTGGACAAGGTGCTGGAGGGGCGGCAGGGCACGCCGGTTTCGCTCGGCACCATCTTCCTGCATATCGCCAACGCGCTGGATCTGCCGCTGTTGCCGGTGATTTTCCCCACTCAGCTGATCCTGCGCGCCGATTGGCTGGATGAAGAGCTGTGGCTGATCAACCCGCTGAACGGCGAAACCCTGAGCGAACACCAGCTGGAAGTGTGGATCAAGGGCAACCTGGGGCTGGGCGCCGAGCTGGAAGACGACGATCTCGACGAATCCGAGAACATCATGGTGGTGCGCAAGATGCTGGATACGCTGAAGGCCGCCCTGATGGAAGAAAAGCAGCTGGAAATGGCGCTGCGCACCAGCGAAACGGTGCTGTGCTTCGATCCGGAAGATCCGTACGAGATCCGCGATCGCGGGCTGATTTACGCCCAGCTGGAGTGCAACCATATCGCGATTTCCGATCTCAACTATTTTGTCGAGCAGTGTCCTGAAGACCCGGTCAGCGAAGTGATCAAAGTGCAGATCCATTCGATTGAGCCGAAACAGGTGACGCTGCATTAATTCAATGACTCCGTGCAGTTTGCAAGGCGACGGTTACAACCTTAACAAAGGCGAAAGCATGAAACAGAAAGTGGTTAGCATTGGCGACATCGACGTAGCAAACGACCTGCCGTTTGTGCTGTTTGGCGGTATGAACGTGCTGGAATCGCGCGATCTGGCGATGAGCATCTGCGAGCACTACGTCACCGTGACGCAAAAACTGGGCATTCCTTACGTTTTCAAAGCCTCTTTCGACAAAGCCAACCGTTCTTCCATCCACTCGTACCGCGGTCCGGGCCTGGAAGAAGGGATGAAGATCTTCGAAGAGCTGAAGAAAACCTTCGGCGTGAAAATCATCACCGACGTTCACGAAGCGGCGCAGGCGCAGCCGGTTTCCGAAGTGGTTGACGTGATCCAACTGCCGGCCTTCCTGGCGCGTCAGACCGATCTGGTGGAAGCGATGGCGAAAACCGGCGCGGTAATCAACGTCAAGAAGCCGCAGTTCGTCAGCCCGGGGCAGATGGGCAACATCGTCGACAAATTCAAAGAAGGCGGCAACGACCAGGTGATCCTGTGCGATCGCGGCAGCAACTTTGGTTATGACAACCTGGTGGTCGACATGCTGGGCATCAACGTGATGAAGAACGTGACCGGCGGCCATCCGGTGATCTTCGACGTGACCCACGCGCTGCAGACCCGCGATCCGTTCGGCGCCGCGTCCGGCGGCCGTCGCGCTCAGGTGGCCGAGCTGGCGCGTGCCGGCATGGCGGTTGGCCTGGCGGGGCTGTTCCTCGAAGCGCACCCGGATCCGAACAACGCCAAGTGCGACGGCCCGTCCGCACTGCCGCTGGACAAGCTGGAGCCGTTCCTGGCGCAGATGAAAGCCATCGACGACCTGGTGAAGAGCTTCCCGGAGCTGGATACCAGCAACTAAGCGTTCATCGCCAAAAAAAAGCCCGACTCGTCGGGCTTTTTTACGTTTAGGCGCCGGTGTCCGCCAGCGCTTCCGGCAGCGTCGGGTAGAACTGCAGCCGGCCCTCGATCGGCTGCACCCGCGCGCGCGCCAGGGTTTTCAGCGGCTGGAACGGCACGTCGGTGATCACCAGCTTTTTATCCGCCGGCAGCACGTCGATAAAGCGACGCAGGGCGCTCAGGCCACCGGCGTCGAGCACCGGCACCGCATCCCATTGCAACACGATAGTCCGATAGCCCTCGCTGCGCGCCAGCAGTTCGGTAAAGATGCGCTCGGCGGCGGCGAAGAACAGCGGGCCGTTCACTCGCAGCACCAGGCGGCCATCGTTGGCGCTCAGTTCGCTCAGCCGCGTCATGCGGGCGATACGGCGCATAAACAGCAGCGACGCCAGCACGATGCCCACGGTAATGGCGATCACCATGTCGAACAGCACCGTCAGCGACATGCACAGCAGCAGCACCAAAATATCGTCCTTCGGCGCCCGGCGCAGCAGGTAAACCACCTTGTGGGCCTCACTCATGTTCCAGGCGACCATCAACAGCAGCGCCGCCATCGCCGCCAGCGGCAGATAAGAGAGCCACGGCGCCAGGACCAGCAGCGCCAGCAGCACCAGCAGCGCGTGGATAATGGCGGATACCGGCGAGGTGGCGCCGGCGCGCACGTTGGCGGCCGAACGGGCAATCGCGGCGGTCGCGGTGATGCCGCCGAAGAACGGCGCGATGATGTTGCCCGCGCCCTGGCCGATCAGTTCGCTGTTCGAGTTATGCTTCTTGCCGGTCATGCCGTCGAGCACCACCGCGCACAGCAGCGATTCGATCGCCCCGAGCATCGCCATCGAAAACGCCGCCGGCAGCAGGGCGGAAACGGTTTGCCAGCTGAGGGTGAACGGCTGCTCGCCGCCGCCCGGCAGATCCCAGGGCAGCAGCAGCTGCGGCAAGATAGGCGGGATGCCCTGGCCGCTGCTGCCGTCGGCCAGCAGGTAGCTGAAACGGGAGCCGATGGTCGCCACCGGGTGGTCAAACAGCGTCAGCAGCCCCATCAGCGCCGTGCCCGCCAGCAGCGCCGGCAGGTGGCCGGGCACGCGCAGGCCGAGTTTGGGCCAGAAGATCAGGATCAAGAGCGTCACCGCGCCGATCAGGGTATCGCCGAGATCCAGCGTCGGCAGCGCCTGCAGCAGGGCGTACAGCTTGCCGACGTAGTTTTCCGGCGTGTGCGCCAGCTGCAGACCGAAAAAGTCCTTAATCTGCATGGTGGCGATGGTGATGGCGATACCGGAGGTAAAACCGAGCGTCACCGGCAGCGGAATGTACTCGATCAGCCGGCCAAAGCGCGCCAGCCCCATCAGCAGCAGGAATACCCCGGAGATCAACGTGGCGACCAGCAGGCCGGCCAGGCCGAATTGCTGCGAGACCGGATAGAGGATCACCACGAAGGCGGCGGTGGGGCCGGAGACGCTGTAGCGCGAACCGCCGCTGACGGCGATGACGATGCCGGCGATGGCGGCGGTATACAGGCCGTACTGCGGCGGCACGCCGCTGGCGATCGCCAGCGCCATCGCCAGCGGAATGGCGATAATGCCGACCGTCACCCCGGCGATGGCGTCTTTCAGCAACCGCGCCAGGCTATAAGGTTCCCGCCAGCAGGCGTCTATCAGCGCGCTGAAGGGGCGAATTTTGTTTATTTCATGGGTTTTCATCTACGGTGCGTACCAAATCTTCAAAAGTGAAAGGAATGGCGGGCCCGATGAGGTCCGTCTTGTCACGTGACAGATACCATACGCCTTTTGTTCAGCGGATTACCAGACCTGTATCAATTTGGCGCAGGAAATCAGAGAGTCGCCGTTTTATCCGGCGCTAAATGCCGCTGATGAGTAAGTCAGCCGCAGAATCTGCGGCTGGAAAGGAAGTGAATAATCAAGATTTTGACGGTTAACGCGGGGTGGGCAGGGATAAGCCGAGAAAATGGGCTAAAGTGCTCACCAGCAGCTGGTGGTCTTCTTTCTGCGGCGCGCCGGAAATGCTGATGCTGCCGACGCAGCCGAGGCCGGCGAGATTGAGCGGGAAGGCGCCGCCGTGTACCGAATAGTCGCGCACGCCGAGCCCGTAACGCTCCTCCAGCGACGTTTGGCGCTGCTGCAGGCGCAGGCCGATGGCGTAAGAGCTTTTGTGAAAATGGTTCACCAGATTGCGCTTGCGCCGCACCCAGTCGGCGATATCCGGCGTGGCGCCCGGCATGGCGTAATAAAACAGCGTTTGCCCGGCCAGCTGGATCTCGATGGCGATGCTCAGGCCGCGCCGCTCGGCGGCGATTTTCAGCGCCGCGCCCAGTTCCCAGGCGGTCGCGGCGTCAAAATGCGCAAACGCCAGCGTCGCTTCCTGCTCGCTGAGTGCGTGCAGTTCATCGTCGATATTCATGCGGTTCTCCCAAGATAACCCAAAGCACAGAGTAGCCTGAAGCGTTCGCGATGAGATAGACGGCTTAGCGATAAGATAGAACTGCTACTCTATTAATAGACCGTGTAAAATGGCCGCCGCCGAAGCGGAGACGACAGGGATGCGTTATTCAACGTCTGCATATTACCCCCTGGCGACACCGAGGAGCGCGCTGACTATTTATGACTTACATTGCGTCCATTTCCACCCTTTACAGCGACGCCTGCATCACCTACGCCACGCTGTCGATAAGCTATTTCCTGCTCAGCAAGAATGCCCCTTTTTCTTATCAATCCGCACGGTGGAAGCGCGTCGTTTTCGGCCTGCTGGCCGGTGTGGCGGTGCTGTACTTAAGCCAGGACCGCCTGGAGCTGAGCGATAAGGTTCACTACAGCTTTGCGATGATCCCGATGATTTTGGTGACGTTCTTCGGCGGCGGCGTCAGCGGGCTGGTGAGCTTTCTGTTCGCTATGGCGCTGACCGGCGGCTTCACCGTCGATAACCTGTTCATCGCTTCGATCGTCGCGCCGCTGCTGCTGTCGCGGGTGTGGCTGAAGAAATCCCATCGGGTGTTTTACCTGACGATCGGCGTCATCGCGCTGTATCGCATCGTTGTGGTGTGGCTGTTGGTGGACCTGAGCGGGCTGTGGCCGGATGTGTTGCTGTACCAGGCGGCTTCGGCGCTCTGTCTGGCGATTTGCTATCATGCGCTGAATTTCAAAGAGCGCCACATCTACGCCTATTTCGCGATGCGCGCGCGCGCCACGACCGACAGCCTGACCCACATCAACAACCGCGCCAGCGTCGATTATCACCTGATGCTGCAGCGCGCCGAACGTCGCCCGTGCGGGTTGATGATCCTCGATTTGGATAACTTCAAAAACATCAACGACACTTACGGTCACCCGGCCGGCGACGTGCTGCTGGCGAGCGTCGGACGGCTGCTGCAAAACAGCGTGCGTAATGAGGACTTCGTCGGGCGCTACGGCGGTGAAGAGTTTATGGTGATCACCGCCAGCTACGATCCGCAGGTGATCGGCGGGGTGGCCGAGCGCATTCGCAGCGCGGTGGAAAGCTCGACGTTCTTGCTGAATGCGCACGACGAAGCGCACATCACAATGTCCATCGGCGTGTCGCTGTATCTGCCAGGCATGAGGCTGGACAAGGCGATCGCCATGACCGACGAGGCCTTGTATGAGGCGAAGCGCAGCGGCAAGAACCGGGTGGTGACCAGCCGCGTGATGCAGCTGGCGCCGCTGGGCGCCGGATTCCCGCGCGAATAAGCACCCCCGCCGCCACGGCGGGGGCGTTGGTTCAGGCCGCCAGCGTGTGTTCGCGGAAGGCGTTCAGCAGCTCTTCGGTGAACGTCAGGCGTTTCTGGCGATCGGCCAGATCGAGCGTGAACTTCAGCTTGCTCGGGCCATCCAGGCGGTAAACCTGCGGATTGCCCTGCAACAGGCCGATCAGATAACCCGGGTCGACGCGGTTATTGTCGCCGAACTCGATAAAGCCGCCGCGCTCGTTGCTCTCGATGCGTTTGATCCCCAGCTTCTGCGCATGCAGCCGCAGCGCTGCGCACTGCAACAGGTTACGCGCCGCGTCCGGCAGCTGGCCGAAGCGGTCGATCAGCTCGACCTTCAGCTCATCCAATTCACCGTCGTTCTTCGCGCTGGCGATGCGCTTGTACAGCGACAGGCGGGTATTGACGTCGGGAATGAAATCTTCCGGCAGCAGCGCCGGCATGCGCAGCTCCACTTCGGTCTGGCTGTTGGTGAGATCTTCCAGCGACGGTTCGCGGCCGTTTTTCAACGCGTCGACGGCGCTTTCCAGCAGCTCCATGTAGAGCGAGAAGCCGACGGTGGTCATCTGGCCGCTCTGGTCTTCGCCCAGCAGTTCGCCGGCGCCGCGGATCTCCAGATCGTGGGTCGCCAGCGCAAAACCGGCGCCGAGGTCTTCCAGCGAGGCGATGGCCTCGAGCCGTTTATGGGCGTCGGTGCCCATGGCTTTCGGGTTTGGCGTCAGCAGATAGGCGTAAGCCTGGTGGTGCGAACGCCCGACGCGGCCGCGCAATTGATGCAGCTGCGCCAGGCCGAAGCGATCGGCCCGCTCGATGATGATGGTGTTGGCGCTGGGGATATCGATGCCGGTTTCGATGATGGTGGTGCACACCAGCACGTTGAAGCGCTGGTGATGGAAATCGTTCATCACCCGTTCCAGATCGCGTTCGCGCATTTGGCCGTGGCCGATGGCGATGCGCGCTTCCGGCACCAGCTCAGCCAGGCGCTGCGCCGCTTTCTCGATGTTTTCCACGTCGTTATAGAGGTAGTAAACCTGGCCGCCGCGCAGCACCTCGCGCAGGATCGCCTCGCGCACCACCAGGCTGTCGTATTCGCGCACGAAGGTCTTCACCGCCAGCCGGCGCGCCGGCGGAGTGGCGATGATCGACAGATCGCGCATGCCGCTCATCGCCATGTTCAGCGTCCGCGGGATCGGCGTGGCGGTCAGCGTCAGGATATCGACATCGGCGCGCATCGCCTTGATGCGCTCCTTGTGGCGCACGCCAAAGCGGTGCTCTTCATCGACGATCAGCAGCCCCAAATCCTTCCAACGCAGATCGCTCTGCAGCAGTTTGTGGGTGCCGATGATGATGTCCACCTTACCTTCGGCCGCGTCGTCCAGCACCTGCTGCTGCTCTTTGGCGCTGCGGAAGCGCGACATCATCTCGATGCGGATCGGCCAGGTGGCGAAGCGATCGCGGAAGTTGTCGAAGTGCTGCTGCGCAAGCAGCGTCGTCGGCACCAGCACCGCCACCTGCTTGCCGTTTTCCACCGCCAGAAAAGCGGCGCGCATCGCCACTTCGGTTTTGCCGAAGCCGACGTCGCCGCACACCAGGCGGTCCATCGCCAGCGGCTGGCACATGTCGCTCAGCACCGCGTTGATCGCCTGTTCCTGATCCGGCGTGGTTTCGAACGGGAAGCTCTGGCAGAACAGCTGGTACTGCTCGCGGTTATGTTTGAAGGCGAAACCGGCCTTGGCGGCGCGTTGGGCGTAAATATCCAGCAGCTCGGCCGCCACGTCGCGCACCCGCTCGGCGGCTTTCTGCCGCGCACGCGTCCAGGCGTCGCCGCCCAGTTTGTGCAGCGGGGCGTTTTCGTCCGCGCCGCCGGCGTAGCGGCTGATCAGATGCAGCGATGACACCGGCACGTACAGTTTGTCTTCACCGGCATAAGACAGGATCAGGTACTCGGCCTTGATGCCGCCGGCCTCCAGCGTGGTCAGGCCGACGTAGCGGCCCACGCCGTGCTCCAGATGCACCACCGGCTGGCCGGGATGCAGCTCCGCCAGGTTGCGGATCAGGGTATCGGTGTTGATGGTGCGCCGGTTGTCCTGCCGGCGACGGCTGACGCGCTCGCCGAGCAGATCGCTTTCACAGATCAGCGCCCGCCGGCGCAGGCCGTCGAGGAAGCCGTGTTCGGCGGCGCCGACCATCATGTAACGGCCCGCGGTTTCCGCCTGATCGAGTCGTTGGATCAAGGCAGGCGCCAGCTTGATGCGGCCGAGCAGATCCTGCAGCGTTTCACGCCGCCCCTCGCTCTCGACGGAGAAGATCACGCTGCCGTCAAAACTTTCAATAAAGCGGCGCAGATTATCCAGCGGGGATTTATGCTGCGCCTGCACCGCCAGATCGGGCAGGGCATGATAATCCAGATTGGTATTGCCCGCTTTGGCCGGCAGCTCATCGGTTTTCAGCGCGATGCGCGGCCAGGCTTTCAGCTCGCCGAACAGCGCGTCAACGCGCAGCCACAGCGTATCCGGCGCCAGCAGCGGGCGCATCGGATCGACGCGGCGGCTTTCGAAACGCTGGTTGACGTCCTGCCAGAAGCGCTCGGCGGCGCTCTCCAGATCGCCGGTGTTGACGATCAGCGTATTGGCCGGCAGGTAGCTGAACAGCGACGGCAGCGGCTGGCTGAAGAACAGCGGCTGCCAGTATTCGATGCCGGCGGGCCAGGCGCTCTTGCTGACCTGCTGATAGATGTGCTCGGCGTCGCGACGCACCTCAAACTGCTCGCGCCACTGGCTGCGGAATAGCTCGATGGCGTTTTTGTCGGTAGGGAACTCGTGGGCCGGCAACAGGTTGATGGCCTCGACTTCGCTCAGCGTGCGCTGGGTGTCGACGTCGAAGATGCGCAGGCTGTCTATCTCGTCATCGAAGAAGTCGATGCGGTAAGGCTCATCGCTGCCCATTGGATACAGGTCGAGCAGCGCGCCGCGGGTGGCGAATTCGCCGTGCTCCATTACCTGATCGACGCTGCGGTAGCCGGCCTGTTCCAGCTGCGCGCGCAGCTTGTCGCGCGACAGGCGCTGGCCTTTTTTCATCACCAGCGCATGGCCGTGCAGGAATTCGTGCGGGCAGACGCGTTGCATCAGGGTATTGACCGGCAGAATGATCACGCCGCGCGCCATGGTCGGCAGGTGATACAGGCTCGACAAACGGTCGGAGATGATTTCCTGGTGCGGCGAGAAGCTGTCGTACGGCAGGGTTTCCCAGTCGGACAGGGTGGTCACCATCTGATCGGTGAACTGTTGGATCTCGTCGCGCAGCCGCAGGGCGTTTTGCATGTCCGGCGCGATCAGCATCACCGGGCCAGGGTGACGTTCGACGATCTCGGCGCACTCCACGGCGCAGGCCGCGCCGGTCAGTTGCCCCAGCTGGCGCAGATCGCCCGCGCGATCGGGCAGAGAATAACGGGGGGATGAGGAACGGTTACGGCTATCGGAAGTGCTCATTCAGGTATCTTTAATCAATGTGTTGGATGGCGTCCCGGCACGGATAACCCAGCGCCTTTATGCTGTTTATAGTAGCCCAGCGGCCGGCAAACTGACACAGCAAAAAGCGCTGCTCATCAATTTTCTGCCGGTTATTTAACCGGTTAATGCCGTCTGTTTTTTGCGGCTGAGGATAAATAACGCGCGAAGCTGCCGCCGTCTCCCTCTTCGCCGCCACGCAATAAAAGGCCCTCGGGTGTTCCCTAAACGAGGGAGAGCCTTTATTATCCATGATCACTTTGCTTAAGCCACGGCTATCAAACGGATTTCATGTATCAACCTGTCGCGTTATTCATTGGCCTGCGCTACATGCGCGGGCGAGCCTCAGACCGCTTCGGGCGGTTTGTTTCCTGGCTTTCCACCATCGGCATTACGCTGGGGGTGATGGCGTTGGTCACCGTGCTGTCGGTGATGAACGGTTTCGAAAAGGATCTGGAGAACAACATTCTCGGCCTGATGCCGCAGGCGTTGGTCACCAGTCCGCAAGGATCGGTCAACCCGCAGCAGCTGCCGGCCTCCGAGGTGCAGAAGCTGCAGGGCGTCACGCGCGTTGCGCCGCTGACCACCGGTGACGTGGTGCTGCAAAGCGCTCGCAGCGTGGCGGTCGGGGTGATGCTCGGCGTGAATCCCGACGAGGCCGACCCGCTGACCCCGTATCTGGTCAACGTCAAGCAGCAACAGCTGCAGCCGGGCCAATACAACATCATCATCGGCGAACAGCTGGCGGGGCAACTCGGCGTCAAGCGCGGCGATTCGCTGCGCGTGATGGTGCCGAGCGCCAGCCAGTTCACGCCGATGGGCCGCATTCCCAGCCAGCGTTTGTTCACCCTCATCGGCACCTTCCACGCCAACAGCGAGGTGGACGGTTATCAGCTGTTGGTCAACCAACAGGATGCTTCGCGCCTGATGCGCTACCCGGCCGGCAACATCACCGGCTGGCGCCTGTTCCTGCAACAGCCGCTGACGGTCGATACCCTCAGCCAGCAGGCGCTGCCGGCGGGCACCGTCTGGAAAGACTGGCGCGATCGCAAGGGCGAGCTGTTCCAGGCGGTACGCATGGAGAAGAACATGATGGGGCTGCTGCTCAGCCTGATCGTGGCGGTGGCGGCGTTTAACATCATTACCTCGCTCGGCCTGCTGGTGATGGAGAAGCAGGGCGAGGTCGCCATTCTGCAGACTCAAGGGCTGACCCGCCGCCAGATCATGTCGGTATTTATGGTGCAGGGCGCCAGCGCCGGCATCATCGGTTCGCTGCTCGGCACGCTGCTCGGCGTGCTGCTGGCCACCAACCTGAACAACCTGATGCCGATCCTCGGCGCCTTGATCGACGGCGCTTCGCTGCCGGTGGCGGTCGATCCGCTGCAGGTGACGATCATCGCCGTGGTGGCGATGGCGGTTTCCCTGTTGTCCACGCTCTATCCTTCATGGCGCGCTGCCGCCGTACAACCCGCTGAGGCTTTACGTTATGAGTAACCATCTTTTGCTGCAGTGTGACAACCTGTGCAAGACCTATCAGGAAGGCAACCTGCACACCGACGTGCTGCGCAACGTCAGCTTTGCCATGCAGCAGGGCGAGATGATGGCGATCGTCGGCAGCTCGGGTTCCGGCAAGAGCACCCTGTTGCACCTGTTGGGCGGGCTGGACTCGCCGACCTCCGGCGAGGTGATCTTCAAGGGCGAATCGCTGAACGCCATGTCTTCGGCGGCCAAGGCCGAGCTGCGCAACCGCCAGCTGGGCTTCATCTATCAGTTCCACCATCTGTTGCCGGACTTCACCGCGCTGGAAAACGCCGCCATGCCGCTCTTGATCGGCGGCGCCAAACCGGCGCAGGCACAGGAGAAAGCGCGGGAGATGCTGACGGCGGTCGGGCTGGAAAAGCGCAGCAAACACCGTCCGTCCGAGCTTTCCGGCGGCGAGCGTCAGCGCGTGGCGATCGCGCGTGCGCTGGTCAATAACCCGGCGCTGGTGCTGGCGGATGAACCGACCGGCAACCTCGACAAGCGCACCGCGGACAGTATCTTCGATCTGCTCGGCGAGCTGAACGTGCGTCAGGGCACCGCTTTCCTGGTGGTGACACACGATCTGCAGCTGGCCAAGCGCCTGAGCCGCCAGTTGGAAATGGCCGACGGCCACCTGCAGGCGCAGCTGACCCTGATGGGGGCCGAGTAATGGCGGGAGCCTCACTGTCCTTCCTGACGGCCCTGCGTTTCAGCCGCGGCCGTAAACGCGGCGGCATGGTGTCGCTGATCTCGGTCATCTCCACCATTGGCATCGCGCTGGGAGTGGCGGTGCTGATCGTCGGTCTGAGCGCGATGAACGGCTTTGAGCGCGAGCTGAAGAACCGCATTCTGGCGGTGGTGCCGCACGGCGAACTCGAGCCTGTCAATCAGCCGTTCAGCGGCTGGCCGTCGATTCTGCAGCGGGTGGAAAAGGTGCCGGGCATTGTGGCTGCCGCGCCGTACATCAACTTTACCGGCCTGATGGAGAACGGCGCGCAGCTGCGCGCGGTGGAAGTCAAAGGCGTGGATCCGCAGCAGGAGAGCCGACTGAGCGCGCTGCCGCAGTATGTGCAGGGCGACGCCTGGGCCAACTTCAAGCCTGGCGAGCAGCAGGTGATCCTCGGCAAGGGCGTGGCCGACGCGCTGGGCGTCAAGCAGGGCGCCTATGTCACGGTGATGATCCCCAACAGCGACCCTGAGATGAAGCTGCTGCAGCCGAAGCGCATTCGCCTGCACGTGACCGGCATTTTGCAGCTCAGCGGCCAGCTCGATCACAGCCTGGCGCTGGTGCCGCTGGCCGATGCGCAGCAGTACCTCGACATGGGTGACAGCGTCACGGGCATCGCGCTCAAGATGAACGACGTGTTCGCCGCCAACAAGCTGGTGCGCGACGCCGGCGAAGTCACCAACGCTTACATCTACATCAAGAGCTGGATCGGCAAGTACGGCTATATGTACCGCGACATCCAGATGATCCGCGCCATCATGTATCTGGCGATGGTGCTGGTGATCGGCGTAGCCTGCTTCAACATCGTCTCCACGCTGGTGATGGCGGTGAAAGACAAAAGCGCCGACATCGCGGTGCTGCGCACCCTGGGCGCCAAAGACGGCTTTATCCGCGCCATTTTCATCTGGTATGGGCTGCTGGCCGGGCTGCTGGGCAGCCTGAGCGGCGTGGTGATCGGGGTGATCGCTTCACTGCAGCTGACCAACATCATCCGGGGCATCGAGAAACTGGTCGGTCACTCCTTCCTGTCGGGCGATATCTACTTCATCGACTTCCTGCCTTCCGAGCTGCACTGGCTGGATGTGCTGATCGTGCTGGCGACCGCCATCGTGCTGAGCCTGTTGGCCAGTTGGTATCCGGCGAGGCGCGCCAGCCGCATCGATCCGGCGCGGGTGCTGAGCGGACAATGACACCGACGGGGAGGCAGCGATGCCGCCCCGTTTTTTTAGCCTGGGGATGGGTTATGTACTACGGTTTCGATATGGGCGGCACCAAAATTGAGCTGGGGGTGTTCGACGACAACCTGCAGCGCATTTGGCAAAAACGGGTGCCGACGCCGCGCGACGATTATCGGCAACTGCTGGCCACGTTGTGCGATCTGACCCTGGAGGCGGATGCGTTTTGCGGCCGGCGCGGCAGCGTCGGCATCGGCATTCCGGGCCTGCCCAACGACGATGATGGCACGCTGTTTACCGCCAATGTGCCGGCGGCGATGGGGCGGCCGCTGCCGCGCGACCTGGCGGCGCTGATCGGGCGCGAGGTGCGGGTCGATAACGACGCCAACTGCTTTGCGCTGTCGGAGGCCTGGGACGACGAGTTCCGCCGCTACCCGACGGTGCTGGGCATCATCCTCGGCACCGGCGTAGGTGGCGGCCTGATCGTCGACGGCAAGACGATGCCCGGGCGCAACTATATCGCCGGCGAGTTCGGCCATTTGCGTCTGCCGGTGGACGCGCTCGAGGTGCTGGGGCGTGATGTGCCTCGCGTTGCCTGCGGGTGCGGGCATCAGGGTTGCATTGAAAATTACATATCGGGCCGCGGTTTCGAATGGATGTACGCCCATTTTTATGGCCGGCGCTTGCCCGCCACCGAGATCATTGCGCATTATCAGGCGGGTGAGCCGCAGGCCGTGGCGCATGTCGATCGCTTTATGGACGTGCTGGCGATCTGCCTGGGTAACCTGCTGACGGTGCTGGATCCGCACCTGGTGGTGATCGGCGGCGGGCTGTCGAACTTCGACGCCATTTACCAGGCGTTGCCGCAGCGGCTGCCGGCGCACCTGCTGCGGGTGGCTCGGCTGCCGCGCATCGAGAAGGCGCGCTATGGCGACGCCGGCGGCGTGCGCGGCGCAGCGTTCCTCAATTTGGTAAACAGGGAAAAGTAAGGAGAGAGTTAATGCACACTCGCCATCGGCTGTGTCAGTTTCGCAAGAGTAAGCATGTGCTGCATCAGCGCTTTCGTTCACGCATTTTTCACCGTGACACCATGGCGGCGGCCGAGCTGAAAAAGCCGTTTGTGGTGGTGTTGACCGGGGCCGGCATTTCGGCCGAGTCGGGTATTCGCACCTTCCGCGCCGCGGATGGGCTGTGGGAAGAGCACCGGGTGGAGGACGTCGCCACGCCGGAAGGTTTTCAGCGCGATCCGGCGCTGGTGCAGGCGTTTTACAACGAACGCCGCCGCCAGCTGCAGACGGAGGACATTGCCCCGAACGCCGCGCACCGCGCGCTGGCGGATCTGGAAGAGTGGCTGGGGGACAACTTCCTGCTGGTCACGCAAAACATCGATAACCTGCATGAGCGCGCCGGCAGCAAGCGGGTGCTGCACATGCACGGCGAGTTGCTGAAGGTGCGCTGCACCCAGTCGGGGCAGGTGTTCGAATGGCCCGGCGATCTCAGCGTCGACGAGCGTTGCCACTGCTGCCAGTTCCCGGCGCCGCTGCGGCCACACGTGGTGTGGTTCGGAGAGATGCCGCTGGGCATGGACGACATCTACCAGGCGCTGAGCAAAGCCGATTTCTTCGTCGCCATCGGCACCTCCGGCCATGTCTATCCGGCGGCCGGGTTCGTGCATGAGGCGCGGCTAGGCGGCGCCTATGCGATGGAGCTGAACCTGGAGCCGAGTCAGGTGGAAAGCCAGTTCGACGAGAAACACTACGGCCTGGCCAGCGAAGTGGTGCCGCGTTTTGTGCACAAATTCCTGGTGGGCAAGGTGGCGCGGGCCGATAAGCCCTAAAGACATCAGGGCGCAATGCGCGCCCTGATGGGATGGCGGGGCGTGTTAGCGCCCGGCTTTCAACTTTTGGAAGTAGCTTTCGTACAGCGTGCTGGCGTCGCCGACGTCGTTTTGCCACTCGCCGTGCTCAATCACCGCCTTATCCGGGTAGAGTGACGGGTCGTTGGCGATCTCCGGCGACAGCAGCTTTTTCGCCGCCAGGTTCGGCGTCGGGTAACCGATGGTTTCCGCCACCTGCACCGCGATTTCCGGCCGCAGCAGGAAGTCGATCAGCTTCAGCGCCCCCTCGACGTTGCGTGCGTTGGCCGGAATGGCCAGGCTGTCCATCCAGAAGATCCC
Source organism: Serratia sp. X10 (assembly GCF_017811775.1). Classification (NCBI taxonomy): domain Bacteria; kingdom Pseudomonadati; phylum Pseudomonadota; class Gammaproteobacteria; order Enterobacterales; family Yersiniaceae; genus Serratia; species Serratia sp. X10. Next base: position 453,415 of record NZ_JAEIOH010000001.1, read on the forward strand.
GCCTTCCTTCGGCCAGACGATCTCCAGCGGCGTGCCGGCCTGGCGCGCCACGAAGGCCGAACCGTTCCACACCATGCCGACGTTGACTTCCCCTTCCATAAACGGGTTGCCCGGGTTGTCGGAGTTGAAGGCCAGCACGTTCGGCATCAATTTTTGCAGTTCGCGGTAGGCGGCTTCGATCTCTTTCGGATCGGTGGTGTTGCCGGAATAACCCAGCTTGAGCAGTGCCATCTGGAACACTTCGCGCGCATCGTCGGTCAGCAGCAGGCGGCCTTTGTACTGCGGTTGCCACAGATCGGCCCAGGAGGTGACGGTGGACGGATCCTGCGCGTCGCTGTTAACGCCGATGGCGGTGGCGCCCCAGATGTAAGGAATGGAGTAGTCGTTGTTGGGATCAAACGGCTTGTTCAGCAGGGTAGGATCAAGATCCTTGAAGTGGCTGAGCTTGCTCTTGTCGATTTTTTGCAGCATGCCTTCCTTGCTCATCTTGGCGATGAAGTAAGTGGAAGGCACCACCAGATCGTACGCGCCGTCCTTGTAGGTCTTCAGCTTGGCGTACATGCTTTCGTTGGATTCATAGGTGGAATAAATCACCTTGATGCCGGTTTCTTTGGTGAACTGCTCCAGCAGCCCCGGTGGGACATATTCAGTCCAGTTATAGAAATACAGCGTTTTGCCGTCAGAGGCGTTTGCAGAGCAGAAACTCAGCGCCATCATCCCGGCTGCGAGCAGATGTGACCACTTTTTCATGCAGCGTATCCTTCAGCAGTAGTGAGCCGAACCCGTATGAGCCGCCGTTTTCGGCCGCGCCATACCCCAGAAAGGGGCCATTATAGGGGCCGGGGCGGGGTGGGTAAAGGCGGTTATCCCAGCGGCAAATCAGCGGGTTAACCGAGTCAGGGCCATCACCAAAGGCCGCTTTCATATCATTGTGGTCAATGAAAGAGACGGGCGCCGCAGCGCCCGGCGGGAAGGATTACTCGGCCTTGGGCGAGCGATCGCGCATCACCCACTGGCTGGCGATCACCAGCGTCAGCGACAGCAGCAGCAAAATGGTGGCCAGCGCGTTAACCTCCGGCGAGACGCCGACTTTCACCATCGAATAGATCTTCAGCGGCAAAATCTCGTAGCTCGGTCCGGTGACGAAGGAGGAGACCACCACGTCGTCCATCGACAGGGTGAAGCTCAGCAACCAGCCGGCCGCTACCGCCGGCAATGCCAGCGGCAGGATGATCTTGCGCAGAATGGTGAACTCGCTTGCGCCGAGATCGCGCGCGGCTTCCAGCATCTTCACGTCGAAGCCTTTCAGGCGCGCGTAGACGGTCACCACCACAAACGGCAGGCAGAAGGTGATGTGCGAGAACAGCAGCGACCAGAAGCCGAGTGAAATGCCCAGCAACATGAACAGCACCAGCAGCGAGATGGCCATCACGATGTCCGGCGACATCATCACCACAAACAGCATGCCGCCGACGAACGGTTTGCCGCGGAAGCGGTAGCGGTACAGCGCCACCGCGGTCAGCGAGCCGATCAGCGTGGCGAAGGTGGCGGAGAGCACCGCCATGGTCAGCGAGTGGCCCGCGGCCTGCAGCAGGCTGTCGTTATTCAGCAGCGTGCTGTACCACTTGGTGGTGAACCCTTGCCAGTTGATGCCAAAGCGCGAGGCGTTGAAGGAGTTGACGATCAGAATGACGATCGGGATATACAGATAGGCGTATACCAGCGTCATAAAGCCGCCGCGCAGCAGACGTCCGATCATGCCAGATCCTCCTTCTTGTTCAGCAGGCGGGCGGCTCGGTAATAGACCAGCAGCAACAGCCCCATCACCAGCGTCAGGCAGATGCTGGTGGCCGCGCCGAACGGCCAGTCGCGGATGTTGAGGAACTGGCTTTTAATCACGTTGCCGATCAGCAGATTCTTGGCGCCGCCCATCAGATCGGCGACGAAGAACAGCCCCATCGCCGGCAGCACCACCAGCAGGCAGCCGGCGATAATGCCCGGCATGGTCAGCGGCACAATGATGCGGATAAAGGTTTGCAGCTTGCTGGCGCCGAGATCGCGCGCCGCCTCCAGGCAGGATTTATCGAGCTTTTCGATGCTGGAGTAGAGCGGCATCACCATAAACGGCAGCAGGATATACACGAGGCCGAGGATCACCGCTTCCGAGGTGTACATGATGCGCAGCGGCTTGTCGATGACGCCGATCCACAGCAGCGCGTCGTTGAGATAGCCGCGGGTGCTGAGAAACAGCTTCAGGCCGTAGATGCGGATCAGCGAGTTGGTCCAGAAGGGCACGATCAGCAGAAACAGCAGCAGCGGCCGCACCTTCTGCGGCAAGCGCGCCAGAATAAAGGCGAACGGATAGCCGATCACCAGGCAGCACAGGGTGGCGATCAGCGCCATGTTCAGTGAGTGCAGCAGCACCTGGGCATACAGCGGATCGAACAAGCGCCGGTAGTTATCCAGCGTGAACACCATCTGCACCAGGTTGGCGTCATCACGGGTCAGGAAGCTGGCGCCGATGATCATCAGGTTCGGCATGAACACGAACAGCAACAGCCAGGCGACGACGCCGACGATCACCACATTCTGGAAGACTTTACGCGATTTCTTCATCGGCCAGCACCACCTCCCAGCTTTCGACCCAGGTCACCGCCATCTTCTGATTGAGCGAGTGATCGACGTCCGGATCGTCTTCGTTGAAGAACTCGCTGACCATCACCGTTTTGCCGTTCTCCAGCTCGACCACCGACTCCAGCGTCATGCCTTTGTAGTTGCGCTCACGCACGTAACCGATCAGCCCGTCGTGCTGCGCGCTGTCGTTCACTTCTTCCACCCGCAGATCCTCCGGGCGCAGCAGTACCTTCAGCTTTTGGCCCGGTTCTACCGGCAGATCGGCGTAGATGTCGCACTCGCGGCCTTCCACGTTGGCGCGCACCCGCTGCGGATCGAGGCGTTGCAAGACCACCGCGTCGAAGATGTTGATCTCGCCGATGAAGCTGGCGACGAACAGGTTTTTCGGCTCTTCGTAGATCTCACGCGGCGTGCCGTCTTGCTCGATGCGGCCTTCGCGCATCACCACGATGCGATCCGACATGGTCAACGCTTCTTCCTGATCGTGGGTGACGAACACGAAGGTGATGCCCAGCTTGCGCTGCAGCGCTTTCAGTTCGTTCTGCATCTGCTTGCGCAGCTTGTAGTCCAGCGCCGACAGCGATTCGTCCAGCAGCAGCACTTTCGGCTTGTTGACCACCGCGCGGGCGATGGCCACTCGTTGCTGTTGGCCGCCGGAGAGCTGGCCCGGCCGCCGCTTGGCGAACGCATCCAGCTGCACCATGCGCAGCGCCTCTTCGACGCGCGGCGTCAGTTCGGCCGCCGGCACCTTTTGCATGCGCAGGCCGAAGGCGACGTTGTCGAACACCGACATGTGCGGAAACAGGGCATAGCTCTGAAACACGGTGTTGACGTGGCGATGCTCGGCCGGGATTGCGGTGATGTCCTGGCCGTCGAGCGCGATGCGGCCCCGATCGGCGTCTTCCAGACCGGCAATCAGGCGCAGCACCGTGGTTTTGCCACAGCCGGAGGGGCCTAGAATGGTGAGAAATTCGCCGTGATTAATCGTCAGATCCAGATCGGCAATGATGGTTTTGCCATCGAACGCTTTGCTCAGGGCATGCAGTTCAACAAGGGGTGCTCGAGAGGATGTCTCAGTCATTTATCGTCTTACTCTATCCCGTGGGCTAATGCAGATAGAACCGCAACTGGAAAAGACTGCCGGAGCTTGCGGGTATGCCCGCGATTCAAAAGAAGCTCAAACCAGTTGCGCCAATGGAAATTTTTCGAGCGCGCATGATAGACGCTGAATGCCGGAATTGAAAGCCGATCCGGCCCAGATGCCGCGTTTTTCATCATGATAGCGACAAATGACCCTGTGATGACAGCGTTATTTCCCTCTGAAATCATCACAAAGATTAATGATATTGGCGAATTCTGGTTAAAAATGACCTGACGCAATATTTGATCCTGATCGGTTCAGCATAATGAAACGCGATATTCTGAGGGGCCGCTACCATGGATAAATTACTTGACCGCTTTTTCAACTACGTCTCTTTCGACACCCAGTCCAAAGCGAACGTAAAGCATGTGCCGAGCACCGACGGGCAGTTGAAGCTGGCGCGCGCGTTGCAGCAGGAAATGATCGCGCTCGGCTTCGAGCGGGTGTCGCTCAGCGAGCACGGCTGCGTGATGGGCACCTGGCCGGGTAACGTCGCCTGGCCGGTGCCGGCGGTCGGTTTTATCGCCCATCTGGATACTTCGCCGGATTTCAGCGGCAAACACGTCAATCCGCAGATCGTCGAGAACTATCGCGGCGGCGACATTGCGCTCGGCATTGGTGATGAAGTTCTCTCGCCGGTGATGTTCCCGATCCTGCACCAGATGTTGGGGCAGACCCTGATCACCACCGACGGCAAAACGCTGCTGGGCGCCGACGACAAGGCCGGCATCGCCGAGATCCTCACCGCCATGGTGCGCCTGCGCGCGCGCAAAATCCCGCACGGCGACATCCGCGTGGCCTTCACCCCGGATGAAGAGGTGGGCAAGGGGGCGCAGCTGTTCGACGTGGCGGCCTTCAATGCTGAATGGGCTTACACGGTGGACGGCGGCGGCGTCGGTGAGCTGGAGTGCGAGAACTTCAATGCCGCCTCGGTGACGATCAAAATCCTCGGCAACAGCGTGCACCCCGGCAGCGCCAAGGGCGTGATGGTCAACGCGCTGTCGCTGGCTACCCGCATTCATCAGGCGCTGCCGGCGGACGAAACGCCGGAGACCACCGAGGGTTACCAGGGCTTTTACCACCTCAGCAGCATCAAGGGCAGCGTGGAACGCGCCGAAATGCACTACATCCTGCGCGACTTCGAGCGCGAGGGATTCGAGGCGCGCAAACGCAAGATGGTGGATATCGCTCGCGAGGTCGGCAAAGGCCTGCCGCGCGATTGCTATATTGAAGTCAGCATCGAAGACAGTTATTACAACATGCGCGAACAGGTGGCGGAGCATCCGCACGTGATCGCGCTGGCGCAGCAGGCGATGCGCGACTGCGACATTATACCTGTGATGAAACCGATCCGCGGCGGCACCGACGGCGCGCAGCTGTCGTTCCGCGGCCTGCCGTGCCCGAACCTGTTCACCGGCGGCTACAACTACCACGGCAAGCACGAATTCGTGACGCTGGAGGGCATGGAGCAAGCGGTGGCGGTAATCATGCGCATCGCGGCGCTGGCCGCCGAGCGGGCGCGGTAAACCCCTTCGTTCCCCGGCCGGCTTGCGTCGGCCCGCATTCCCTTTTCTGATACGCCCGGCGGGCTCAGCGCGCCCGCCGTTTTCTTGTCGTTCCCTGCCTCATTGTTGTCCCCTTCACCATACAACCCGCGGTGAGGGAATCCCGTTATCCTTCGATATAGAGTGCTGGCTATGCATACAGTTTTCTGTGTGCTTAACCGGTTTTACAGCTTCGGTGCGGTGAGCCCAGTGGCCAGGGAATGTTGGGGGAATGAGCGCTGTTAACCGCCATAAAACAGGACGTAAGAGGGTAACAATCATGGCAGAAGAAAAGAAAAATGCTCAGGTGATTAACGGCGTTAACGACGATATTGCCGAACTGAAATCGCTGTCTACGCTGCGCCAGCGCGTGGTCAGCGACGGTGAAATCGTCTCCAAATCGGCCAACGGTTTTCGGCTGGCAAATGGCAATACCGGCGTGATGCTGCGCAACGACGGCGAAGCTTTTTACCTACTGACAACCCAGGCTGGACAAGCTCAAAACGGACAATGGAACACCTTGCGTCCTTTCGCTTTCAGCCTGGCTTCCGGCAGGGTTGCACTCGGTAACGGCGTTGATATTTCCGGTGGGGCGATGGTATCGCATAATGCTGGCATCTCCACCGTGACCACCGGTCCAGCACCACTTATTAATGGGCAAGTCTATGATGCGGCCGCCGTACATACCAATTTCACCAGCGGTAACGTCACCACGACCATGCTGATGGGGTCACGCGTGGTCGCCGGCAAAGAGGATTATGGCCTGCTCTCTTACCGCGATTGGCAGGGAAACTGGAACGAACTCCAGGTCAGGCCGAATGCGGAACTGTCTGTGGGCCAACTGACTAAACGTAACCCCGATGGATGGATTTGGATTAGCGGAAACAAAAATAATAACAATGCCGAGCGGGTGACCAACGGGCTACATCTGCAGGGCGCCGGCGATCTGTTCACCAATCTCTACCACTATGAACGTATCGGTCAGCACCATTTTATGGGGGTCCATGTTGGTAATGGTGGTGCCAATGGCTGGTACGAATTTCGTCATGATGGCAACGCATTTGCCAACGGCGCCTGGCACAGCAGCTCCGACGCCCGCATGAAAACGGACATCACCCAAATTGCCGGCGCATTGGACAAGCTGGCCAATATCGGCGGCTACACCTACCTCAAACAGGGCGTGCCGGAGGCCGGGGTGATCGCTCAGGAAGTGGAGAGCGTATTGCCGCAGTCGGTAACCCAAACCGAATTGAAGCTCAACGACGGCAGCGTGCTGAAAGATGCCCGGGGCATCAATATCAACGGCGTGGTGGCGCTGCTGGTTGAGGCGCTTAAGGAAGAGCGATCGGCTCGAGAAAGGCTGGAAGCGCGGTTGGCGGCGTTGGAAGGCATGATTTCAACGTCTCAAAATGCTTGAGTCACGGCCAACTGACGGGATTTTCAACGGAGTAATTATTGCGGCTGAATAAAGCAATATTTGCTCCGCCTGTCTCGAACAAGGAGAAAGATATGGGCGGATTTAACTATGGCGGCGGAAAAGGGGATGGGACTGACTGGAGTTCTGAAAAAGGAGATACTCCCGAACCCGGTGGCGGCTCCAATGGCAATGGCGGTCGAGACAGTGGCAACGACAACTCTCAGGCGGGTGCTTTCCAACGCCAGATGACCGCAGTGCTGAATGATCCGGCGATTAAAAACATGCTGGCGGATTTGCAAAAGCGGGCTCTGCGCATTAGTCCATCGGCGAAAGTCGAGTTAGTCAGTGTAGATGCGCGCGGTCTGTTGAGTATAAGACTTTCGGGTATGCGTCGTGAGCAGTCTCTCGCCGTAGAGATGGCTTTTCAGTCAGTGCGACCGCAAATAGAAAGAGATTCAATATTTTCAATTACCGCCGACGCGGGCACAGTAAATGAAAAGACGTTTTACTCAGGAAAGGTTGAAACCGGTTACCGACTCGGTGATTACGAGCGAGGGCCCAGTGGTAACAATGGTGATGCCAATACGGTGGCGGAAAACAACGTCACGTTTAGTGCCTATTCATCTGTTCTGCAAGGGAAGATACCACCGGGCTATTGGCTGAATAACAATAAAGTCATGACCGAGGTTGTGATTGAGTATGAGATTAACGGTGGGGGGAAAGGAGACAGTCGGACGGGATACCGGAAAACCACAGTAGAAGTTCCTTCGCTCACCCGTGCTTACCAACAGTGGCAACAGATGCTCAGAGATGTCGCTGAGGAACAACGCAAAGCTGAGGAGGCCCGCAAAGCCGAAGAAGCTCGCAAAGCCGAAGAGGCTCGCAAAGCCGAGGAAGCCCGTAAGGCTGAAGAGACCCGCAAGGCGGAAGCAGCAAGAAAAGCGCTATTCGCCAAAGCGGGGATTCTGGATGCACCGGCCTATTCCCCAGAAAAGCTAAAAGCGGCCAATGCGGCGCTGGCGGCAGCAGGTGCCATGGTGCTCAACCGTGCGCCCGCGATGTTGCAGACGTCGATGGTCGGGCAAGGTGTGATGACGACCACGAGCGAACTGGCCGGCTGGGCAGCGAGCGCGTCGTGGCGGGCGGCCTCCGAAGTCGGCAGTATACGCGCCGGCACCGCGGTCGCCGCCGGATCGGTGCTGGGGGCTTTTGCCCTCGGCTTCTACCCGACGGAGGCCGGAGCCGGGAGTGCCCAGGTGCCCGGGCGGGATGTCAATCTGTTTGCCCTCCAGGCGAGCCTGGCGGCGGCGGGCCGGGCGACTATCCAGCCCGGCATGACCTCGGTCGATTTGCCGGTGCGCGGGTTTATCACCACCGACGACGACGGGAGACAGAGCGTCAACTTTGTCAGGACGGGCGTTGGCGGCGTATCGCCGAGCGTGCCGGTATTCAGACCCGTTCGCGATGAGCTGACGGGGCTGGACAAAATCACGCTGCCGGCGGTGGCAGGCGCACCGGCCAGAACGATACTGATCAACCCGGTACCGACCGGGCCGGCAGCGCCGGCGCATACCGGCAACGGCTCACCGGGGCCTAAGTCGCCAGTGCATACCGGCACCGGCATCAGGCAGGCGGACAGCATCGTGGTCACCACCTTCCCGGCGGATGTGGTGCAGGATCTGCAAGATTTTATCCTGTGGCAGCCGGATGCGACGGAGATTGGTGTAGAGGCCATCTATGTGATGGTGAGCAAGCCCTATGGTGAAACCAACGCCAGGGGCAAATACAGCGGTCGTGAATACAACACCAATAAAGCCGGAGGCCCCATTCAGAATCTGGATTGGAAAGGGGCCAGCATCGACCGTGCCGGCGTGGATAAGGTGAAGCTGCATACTGGGCGTTTTGAACAGACTCCGGAAAACCAAGTGATGATTGACCGTTTGGATAAAATCTTGAAAGGGGAGCTACAACCAACTGACACTGATAGGCGATTTTATACTCATGAAATCAGAGAGTTGGAAAGGTACAGGAATCTTGGCATAAAAGATGGTGAGGTTCCGCACAGTGTTCAAGAACAGAAGGCCGTATGGAATAATACACATACTGCTACGCTTGAAGACTATAGAATAAATGAAAAAGAACAGGCACTTTATACAGATGGGGCCCTACAAGCCGCATATGAACAGGAGCTGAAAGATGCTATGGGAGGGAAGAAATAATGCCTTTAAAAGATATCGTTAAAAATGAAAGTGTAGAAGATGTGCTAACTTTTTTGGGGCCGACCTCTGATTACCGTAAATTGGATCGTCTATATACCTATAATCGCTTTGATGCAATTTCCAGCGGGGAACTCTCTTCTACTTACGATGCATTATTCCAAAAAGGGGTGCTTCAAGATCAAAATGGAAAAGTAGTTAAAGGCCCCAATTGGAAAGAGCCGAAATTCGTAACTGAGAAAAAATACGGTATCGAATAGCCATAGTTATGGTCTGATTAGTGCATCTTTAACCCCCGGCAAACGAAATTTTGTTGGGGGTTTCTTTTTTGGCTGGTGGGGCGCCATAACGCGAGCCTTTATGCCGGGTGGCTAAAGTAGCGGCGCCCGCTCTTTTCGTCGCCTGGGCTAACGTGCGGATACCATAGTTAAAACGGGACGCTTGCGATCGGCATAATCGCTTGCCGTAACAAGGCGTTGCTCATAGTGTTGAAGCCTATTCCCCACGCATAAGGACCGCATGATGAGCACCGAATACCGTATCGCCAGCCCGCATTTGGCGCAGTTCGTTCAGGCGATTTGGCGCCAGGCCGGCAGCACGGCGCGTGAAGCCGAGCTGGTGGCCGACCATCTGGTGCAGGCCAATCTGGCCGGGCACGACTCGCACGGCGTCGGCATGATCCCCAGCTACATGGCGTCGTTGGCGCAGGGGCAATTGCAGCTCAATCAGCATGCCGAGGTGGTGCGCGACGCCGGCGCGGTGCTGACGCTCGACGGCGCGCGCGGCTTCGGCCAGGTGGTGGCCAGCGAAGCGATGGCGCTGGGCATTGAACGCGCCGGCAAGCTGGGCCTGGCGGCGGTGGCGCTGCACAACGCGCACCATATCGGCCGCATCGGCCATTGGGCGGAACAGTGCGCCCGCGCCGGTTTTATCTCGATTCACTTCGTCAACGTGGTAGGCGATCCGATGGTGGCGCCGTTCGGCGGCAGCGATCGCCGCTTCGGCACCAACCCGTTCTGCGCCATTTTCCCGCGGCCGGGCCGCACGCCGCTGCTGTTGGATTTCGCCACCAGCGGCATCGCCTTCGGCAAGACCCGGGTGGCTTATAACAAAGGCTTGTCGGTGGCGCCGGGCTATCTGATCGACGAACAGGGGCGGCCAACTGCCGAACCGAAGGTGATGCATGAAGCGCCGTTCGGTTCGCTGCTGCCGTTCGGCTTGCACAAAGGCTATGCGCTGGCGGCGATGTGCGAGATCTTCGGCGGCGCGCTCTCCGGCGGCCGCACCACCCACGACGCCACGCTGAAAGCCGACAGCGACGCCATCTTCAACTGCATGACGACCCTGATCCTCGATCCTCAGGCCTTCGACGCCCCGCAAATGCAGGCCGAGGCCGAAGCGTTTATCGGCTGGGTGAAGGCGTCGCCGCCGAGCGGCGAACAGCCGATCGCGGTGCCGGGAGAATGGGAAGAGGCCAACCGCGCGGCGCGGCTGGATCAGGGCATACCGATAGACGCCAATACCTGGCGGCAGATTTGCGCGGCGGCGGAGCAGGCGGGCATGGCGAATGAAGCGCTGGCCGGTTTTCGCGCGCAGGCGCGGCAAGCATAAAAAAGCCACCCGATGGGGTGGCTTGTTCGCGTACTCGCAATCAGTCGTTAAAGTACCAATAGCCGCTGTTGACCAGCGCGGTCAGCAGCGCCAGGAATGACGGATCGTCCACCGCGTCGCCGAGCAGGGCGGCGTCAACGCTGAAGTGCTGGCACAGGGCGTCTGCGGCCTGCAGCTGGTCGGTGTCGATCAGTTCGCCGTTGACGAAGCAGCGATCGCCGATGCGCAGCACGCGCAACCCGCCCAGGCGCTGCAGCGCTTCACCCTGTTGCAGCAGTTCGTAGATTTCCCCGGCCTGATACGGCGGCTCCGGCGGCGCCAGATCCAGCTCGTGGCGCGATTGGGAGATAAACTCGCCGAACCAGTGCTGGAAGTGTTCCGGCTGTTGCACCAGATCCAGCATCATCTGCCGTAAGGCGTCCACTTCCTGCGGCAGGATCTCCGCCGGGTGTTCGCGCAGTGTAACGTCCGGATCGCCGTAGCGTTTGCTGCCCAGCTCGCGCGCCAGCACGTAATCGGCGAAGCCGCTCACCAGCTCGCGGCCGTTCGGCGCGCGGAAGCCCACCGAGTAGTTGAGCGCGTTTTCCAGCGCGTAACCTTCATGCGGGAAGCCCGGCGGAATGTAGAGAATGTCGCCCGGCTCCATCTCTTCGTCGATGATGGCGTCGAACGGCTCTACCTGCAGCAGATCCGGGTGCGGGCAGTGCTGTTTCAGCGGCGTTTTTTCCCCAACGCGCCAGCGGCGGCGGCCAGTGCCCTGAATGATGAACACGTCGTACTGATCGAGGTGCGGGCCGACGCCGCCGCCCGGCACCGAGAAGGAGATCATCAGGTCATCCATCCGCCAGTCCGGCAGTTGGCGGAACGGGCGCATCAGCGCGGCGGAAGGCTCATGCCAGTGGTCCACCGCCTGCACCAGCAGCGACCAGTTGTTCTCGCTCAGGTGATCGAAGCTCTCGAAGGGGCCGTGCGCGACCTGCCAACGTCCATCCTGGTGGCTGACCAGGCGGCTGTCCACTTCGTTTTCCATCGCCAGCCCGGCCAGCTCATCCGGGGAGATCGGATCGATAAAGTTTTTGAAGCCGCGCTTCAGAATCACCGGACGCTTTTGCCAATAACGTTGCAAAAAATCGTTCCAGTCCAGGTCTAATTGATAATCCATGTTCTATTCCAGGATAGAGGAGTGAGCCTGAGTGCGATTATAACGGAAGTTTGGCCCCGTGGATCGGGGCCGCAGAGGCATAATTTACTCGTTGTGGTGGGTATCGTGCTGGCGGGCGAAGGTGACCTGCATGCGCGCGCCGCCGAGCGGGCTGTCGCTGATGACGATTTCGCCGTCGTATTGCTCGATGATCTCCGCCGCCACCGACAGGCCAAGGCCCTGGCCGGGACGCAGGGTATCCACCCGCTGGCCGCGCTGGAAGATCAGCTGGCGCTTGCTTTCCGGGATGCCCGGGCCGTCGTCGTCGATGACGAGGATGAGGTTTTTCTCGGAGTGCAGCGAGGTGATTTCCACGAACTCGAGGCAGTATTTGCAGGCGTTTTCCAACACATTGCCCATCACTTCCATAAAGTCGTTCTTCTCGCCCATAAAGGTCACTTCCGGCGAGATGTCCAGCGTGATCACCACCCCTTTGCGCTGGTAAACCTTGTTCAGCGCCACCACCAGGCTGTCGAGCAGCGCCGGCACCGAGTGGATCTCGCGCGTCAACACCGTCTGGCCGGAGTTGATGCTGGCCCGATGCAGGTAGTAACCGATTTGCTGAGAGATGCGCCCGATCTGATCCAGCATGATCGGCTCGGCTTCTTCGATGGTGGTCTGCTTGCCGCTGCGCAGCGAGCGCAGGGTGCTTTGCAGCACCGCCAGCGGCGTTTTCAGGCTGTGGGTCAGATCCGACAGGGTGGTGCGGTATTTGGTGTAGCGCTGGCGTTCGTTGCGCACCAGAATGTTCAAATTGCGCACCAGGCCGCGCAGTTCGCTGGGCGGGTTCTCATCCAGTTGATCGCGTTCGCCGTTCTCCAGCTCGCCCACCTGATTGACCAGCGCCTTGATCGGCCGCAGGCTCCAGTAGGCCGCCAGCCACAGCAGCGGCACCACCAGCAGCAGGTTGGCCAGCAGCACGTAGCTGAACCACTCCCACACCACGTCTGAGCGCTGCAGCTCCTGCGGAATGCTGTCGACCACCACGATGGTCAACGCCGGCAGCCGCGCCGTGGCGGCATAGGTATTGACCGCCACCGAGTGCGTCAGCGCGTTCTGATCGGTATCGTCATAATTCTTCAGCTGATCCTGCGCTTTGGGGTTGTCCCCCAGCACTTCGCTACTGATGCGGGTATCGGTGTCAATTTCGTAGAAGCCGGACTCCTCCAGCCATTCCTTGTTGATCAGCTTCTCCAGCTCCGGCACCTTGCGCTGGCTCCACAGCAGGTTGCCTTTATCGTCGTAGATAAACACCAGCGTGGGAAAATTGAGATCGATATCGGGAGGAATGGCGATGGTGAGCTTGTTGTCTTTCCACTGCGCCAGGCTGAAGAACAGGTTGCTTTCGCCGCGCAGCAGACGGAAGGCGGTCTTGTCGAAGCTGACGATGTAGCCGACGACCGCCACCAAACCGTAAGAGAGCGACAGCGCCAGGATCACCCCGGCGGTCGCCATCAGGAAGCGGGCGCGCAGCGAAAACGGTTTTTTATTCTTGTTGAACATCATGTTCACTTCGCGTCAAAACGATAGCCCTGGCCACGTACCGTGGTGATCACTTCATGCGGGTATTCCGCCTGCACCTTCTTGCGCAAGCGGCCCATCAGCACGTCGATGGTGTGGCTTTCGCGCAGTTCGGCATCCGGGTAAAGCTGCAGCATCAACGAATCCTTGCTCACCACCTTGCCGGCGTTGCGGATCAGGGTCTCGATGATGGTGTATTCAAAGGCGGTCAACTTGATCTGTTGATCGTTGACGCTCAGTTCGCGGCGCGACAGATCGATCTGGAACGGCGGCAGCACGATCACCTGCGATGCCAGGCCGCTGTTGCGGCGCATCAAAGCCTGCATGCGGGCGATCACTTCTTCCAGGTGGAACGGCTTGGTGACATAGTCGTCGGCGCCGGCTTCCAGCACCGCCACTTTGTCCTGCCAGCTTTCGCGGGCGGTCAGCACCAGGATCGGCAGCTTGGTCTGGTGCGCGCGCCAACGGCGGATCAGGCTCAGGCCGTCTTCGCCCGGCAGGCCGAGATCGACGATGGCGATATCCGGCGCATGCTCCTGCAGGAAATAATCGGCTTCCTTGGCGTCTTCAGCCGCATCGACCTGATGGCCCATCTCGCGCATCTGAACGGAAAGGTGGTGGCGCAGCAAACCATTATCTTCAACAACCAGTACTCGCATGGCGAACTCCTGTGACTGTGCGGGTGAATGTCCTGTCACCCACGCGATAAAAGGGAACACGCTCTGCGGCGTGTCAGGGGATAACGCGGCCACCTGAACCATTTTGGCAAAAAATGCTGAGGTTATGGTAGGTATAACCCGCCCGGCCCGCAAGAGAGCCGAAGCAATGTATTAAAATAAGCGTTATCAATTTGTTCGCCGACATTATCGACAAGCTCTGATAAACGTCGGATAAACAGCGGCGGGGCAACGTTAAACGCAACTTAAACGCGTCGGGCATTGCCGCGAAAGGAAAGTGTGAACCGGGGAGCTTGATAAGCTTTAAAGGTACTAATAAGGTATTATTGAGGTATCGGCATATTTTCTCAGGAGCGATGGATGAAGCAATTAACCCAGGCAGAACGCATAGCGGGCGCATTTTACGGACAGATGCTGGGCGACGCGCTCGGCATGCCTTCCGAGCTGTGGCCGCGCGAGCGGGTTAAGCGCCACTTCGGCTGGATAGACGGCTTCCTCGATGGGCCGGCGGAGAACTCGGCCGCCTGTTACTTCAAGGCCGGGCAATATACCGACGATACCTCGATGGCGTTGGCGCTGGCCGATGCGCTGCTGGAAGCGGAAGGCGAGGTGGTGCCAGAACTGATCGCCCGCAACGTGATCCGCTGGGTGGACAGTTTTGACGCCTTCAACAAGAACATTCTCGGCCCCAGTTCCAAACTGGCGTTGAGCGAGCAGAAAGCGGGCACGCCGATCGCCGCGTTGGAAAACAACGGCATCACCAACGGCGCGGCGATGCGCATTTCGCCTTTGGGCTGCGTGCTGCCGTCTGCGCCGCTGGAGGGATTCTGTCAGCAGGTGTGGCTGGCCTCCAGCCCGACGCACAAATCCGACATCGCCGTCGCCGGTGCCGTGGCGATCGCCTGGGCGGTTTCGCGGGCGGTGGAAGGGGCGGACTGGGCCTCGATTCGCCTGGCATTGCCGGGCGTGGCGGAGTATGCCCAGCGTCGTCAGGTGACGACGTTCAGCCCTTCGCTGGCGGCGCGCATCGAGTTGGCGTTTCAGGTGGTGGATGAGGCGGTCGATCCCGAACAGGCATCCGAGCGGATATATCAACTGATTGGCGCCGGGGTGAGCACCATCGAGTCGGTGCCGGCGGCGCTGGCGATGGTGCAGCTGGCGCAAACCGATCCTACCCGTTGCGCCGTGCTGTGCGCCAACCTGGGGGGCGATACCGACACCATCGGCGCGATGGCCACCGCTGTCTGCGGCGCGCTGCACGGCGCCGAAGCGATGGATCCTGCGCTGCTGGCGCAGTTGCAGCGGGTGAATCCACTGGACGTCGAGGCGTATGCCCAGGCGTTCGTGCGTTTTCGCCGCCGTCGGCAGGGCGAGGCGTAACGGATCAGCTTTCGCTGGTAAACTCGTACATGTCGCTGCGGCAGAAGCTTTCGCTGTATTCGATAGGCTTCTTGCGGTGGTCGAACAGCGTCTGGCGCACGATCAGCAGCGGCATCGGTTCTGATAATTGCAGCGCCCGGCGGATGTCGTCATCGGCCATGGCCGCGCTGACCTGGCTGCGCAGCGATCCCATCTCCACGTTATTTCGGCGGAAGTAGTCATAGAGCGAGATGCCAATCTCGTCGACGTTGGCAATCGCCGCCGCCACCACGTAGGACACCGCCACCGACATCGGTTGCCGATCGATCAAGTGAATGCGTTTGAGTTGATAGATCGGCGTTCCGGTCGCCAGCTGGAGCTTTTCCGCCAGTTCGGCGCTGGCCGGCACCCGTTCGCGGCTGAGCCATTGCGTGTCCGGCCGGCGCCCTTGTTGCATCACCTCGCGCGAGAACCCTTTGACGTCCGCTAATGAATAGTGCAGCTTCGGCGCGGGCCGTTGCGCCTGGATGAAAGTGCCGTAACCGCGTGAACGGCCGATGATGCCGTCTTGCTCAAGACAGGCCAGCGCTTTGCGCACCGTGATGCGCGAGATGCCGAGCCGTTCGGTAAACAGACGCTCGCTGGGCAGGAAATCCCCCGCGTTCAGCAATCCTTGCTCGATGGCCTGGCGCACCGAGGCGTTAAAGCGCAGATACAGCGGCATCGCGCCCGCGCTGGCCAGATCCTGCAGCAGTTTTTCCAGCAGACGCTGGTTGGTCTCCTTGCTCATAGCCGACGGAAATCCTGTAGCCTCAATGCAATGGCTTATTTAAGGGGATTTCGCCGGGCAGCGCAACTGCCGCCGCCGAGGGGATGAAATAAGGTAGAGTAGTGTGCAATCGCCCCGAGTTTGGAGAAACAGACAGCCCATGAGTGACCACCCATCCTGCGCGGACGACGCGGCAATCCTGACGGCCTTCACCCAGCAGCGTCAGCAGGGGCTGACCCGACGTTCGGCGCTGCATCAGGCCCTGTTGCGGCTCATCACCGCCGGGGAACTGCCGTGGCGGGCGAAGCTGCCGCCCAGCCGCGCCTTGGCACCCCGGCTGGGGGTGGCGCGCGATACGGTGGAGCAGACCTACGCGCGGCTGGAGGCGGAGGGATACATCAGCCGGGCGGTGGGGCGCGGCAGCTATGTTCGCTATCGCTGCGATACGCTGCTCGGCCGTGAACTGCTGGCGACGCAGGCAGGCCAGGAGGCGCAGTTGGCGGAGCGCGAGCTAAGCGATCGCGGCCGGGCGCTGCTGGCGGTCAGCCATACGCCGCACACCAGCCGTCAGGCGTCGCTGACGCCCTCGCTGGCGGATCTGCGGGCGTTTCCCATCGATTCGTGGCTGCAGTGGGAAAAGCAGGCGCTGCGGCGGCACGGCGAGCGGCTGTTGGGCTATGCCGATCCGCAGGGCTTGCCGGAGCTGCGTGCGGAGATCGCGCACTATTTGCAGCGGGAGCGGGGCGTCAAGGCGACGGCGGAGCAGGTGATCGTGGTCACCAGCTCTCAGCAGGCGTTGGCGCTGTGCACGCAGGTGCTGTTCGATCCCGGCGATGCGGTATTTGTCGAAGAGCCGGGTTACCAGGGGGCGAAAAAACTGGTGCAGTCGGCGGGGCTGCAGGCGCGGCCGATCGGCATCGATGAGCAGGGGCTGGACGTCGGGCAACTGATGCAGGCTTCGTGCGGCGGGCGGGGCGTTTACATCACGCCGTCCCATCATTACCCGCTGGGATACTCGCTGAGTCTCGAGCGGCGCTTGGCGCTGTTGCAGTGGGCCCAGCGCCGGCGGGCCTGGATCATCGAAGACGATTACGACGCCGAGTTCAACTACGATCGACAAACCAAGGCGGCGCTGCAGGGGCTGGACAGCGGCGGTCGCACGCTGTACATCGGCACCTTCAGCAAGACGCTGTTTCCGGGGCTGCGCATCGGTTTCATGATCGCGCCGCCGCAGCTGGTGCGGCCATTGGTCGCCGCCAGGCAGTTTCAGGACGGCTACACGTCGGCGTTGGCGCAGATGACGCTGTTCCACTGCCTGCACGAGGGCGGCTACGCCGAGCATCTGCGCAATATGCGCACGCTGTACAAGGCGAGGTTGGACGTCCTGTACGACGCGGTGCATCGGCATCTCGCGCCCTGGACGCGCCCGGCCTTGCCGCAGGGCGGCCTGCAGCTGGTTTGCCCGCTGGCGGATGCGGCGACGGAGCGGCGGCTGGTGGCGGCGGCGGCCGAGCGGGGAATACGATTGTACGGCCTGGCGGATTTCTACACCGGCGCGCCACAGCGCGGGGCGCTGGTGCTCGGTTTCTCGGCCTATGCGCCGGACGAGATCGTTCGCTTTATCGCCACGCTGGCTCAGGTGTTCAGCGCGCTGCCGCGGGAAAACGGCGGTTAAAATTGGTCTGCTCGGCGTTTTGAATTGGTCCGTATTACACCGTCGCTGCGCGGTGTATTCTGCCGCTATTCGGTTATTTCCCTAATGGAAATAATATCTTAACCCCGTGAGGCGCTATGAACCCATCAAATCGTGAAGTGACTATCCGCAGAATCAATGGCGACGACAGAGCGCAATGGCTGGCGTTGTGGCAGGGCTATCTCGACTTCTACCGCGCCGACGTGGCGCCGCAGGTGACCGATCGCACCTTCGAACGGTTGGGGCAGGATGAACAGGTGTACGGGCTGGTGGCGGAGGATGCCGACGGCCGGCTGCTGGGGCTGATGAACCTGGTATTCCATCCGTCCACCTGGAGCGCGGTGGGCTATTGTTATATCGAAGATCTTTATGTGTCGCCGCAGGCGCGCGGCCATAAAGTGTCGGAAAAACTGTTCGAACAGGCGTATCGGCTGGCGGAGGCGCGCGGCAGCGATCGGGTCTATTGGATGACTCAGGAGTACAACGCGCCGGCGCGTTCGCTGTACGACAAAATCGGCAGAAGAAGCTCGTTTATCGTTTATACCCGTTAACCGCAGGAGGCGCGTATGGCAATGAATCGTTATGGTCAGCCGATTGGCGAACCGATGCCGGATTGGCAGCCGGCTCGCCGCCCGGGCGGCGCAACGCTCGGCGGGCGTTTCTGTTCACTGGCGCCGCTCGAGCCGCAGCGGGATTACGCCGCGCTGTACGATGCTTTCCAGCTGGCGCCGGACGGCCGCGACTGGACCTATCTGTCTATCGAACGGCCCGATACGCCGGCGGCGATGCTGCAGCATCTGGAGACGCTGCAGGCCAACCCGGGGCTGGTCAATCTGACGGTGTTCGACGCCGCCAGCGACGCGCCGGTGGGGACGGTGGCGCTGATGCGCATCGACGAGGCCAACGGCGTGCTGGAGATCGGCCACGTCAGTTGGTCGCCGTTGATGAAACAGCGCTCCAGCGCCACCGAAGCCATCGCGCTGCTGCTGCGCTACGCCTTTGATACGCTGGGCTATCGCCGCTGCGAATGGAAGTGCGACAGCCACAACGCGCCGTCGCGCCAGGCCGCGCTGCGCTTTGGTTTCCGTTACGAGGGCAACTTCCGCTTTGCGGTGATCGTCAAGGGGCGCAGCCGGGATACCGACTGGTTCGCCATCACCGCCGACCGTTGGCCGACGGTGCGGCAGGCGCTGGCGCGTTGGCTGAGTGCCGAGAACTTCGATGCGCAGGGGCGGCAGATCGCCCGGCTGCAGGTGTTGCGCGGCGAATAATAAGCAACAAGGCGGCCCGCGGGCCGCCTTGTCGTTGTGGGTCTAACGCGCTTACTTCAGCTCGTCGACCAGGGTAGTGGCGCGGCCGATGTAGTTGGCCGGGGTCATCGCCTTCAGACGGGTTTTCTCTTCTTCCGGCAGCGCCAGACCGTCGATGAACGCCTGCATGCCGGCGGCGTCCACGCGCTTGCCGCGGGTCAGCTCTTTCAGCTTCTCGTAAGGCTTCTCGATGCCGTAACGGCGCATCACGGTCTGGATCGGTTCGGCCAGCACTTCCCAGTTGTGATCCAGTTCGTCCAGCAGGTGCGCCTGGTTCACTTCCAGCTTGCTGATGCCCTTCAGGGTGGCCTGATAGGCGATCAGCGCATAGCCCAGGCCCACGCCCAGGTTACGCAGCACGGTGGAGTCGGTCAGGTCGCGCTGCCAGCGAGAGACCGGCAGTTTGCCCGCCAGGTGGCCCAGCACGGCGTTGGCCAGGCCCAGGTTGCCTTCGGAGTTTTCGAAGTCGATCGGGTTGACCTTGTGCGGCATGGTGGAGGAGCCGATTTCGCCGGCGATGGTCTTCTGCTTGAAGTGGTTCAGGGCGATGTAGCCCCAGATGTCGCGGTCGAAGTCGATCAGAATGGTGTTGAAACGCGCTACGCAGTCGAACAGCTCGGCGATGTAGTCATGCGGTTCGATCTGGGTGGTGTACGGGTTCCAGGTGATGCCGAGCGAGGTCACGAACGCTTCGCTGAACTGATGCCAGTCCACTTCCGGGTAGGCGACGATGTGGGCGTTGTAGTTGCCGACCGCGCCGTTGATTTTACCCATGATCTCCACGCGCTCCAGCTGGCGGTACTGGCGCTCCATGCGGTAAGCCACGTTGGCGAACTCTTTGCCGACGGTCGACGGCGTAGCCGGCTGGCCGTGGGTGCGCGACAGCAGCGGGATATCGCGGTATTCCAGCGCCAGCCCTTTCAGCGCATCGATGATTTTACGCCAGTAAGGCAGCACCACGTCCTGACGAGCGCTTTGCAGCATCAGCGCGTGCGACAGGTTGTTGATGTCTTCGGAGGTGCAGGCGAAGTGGATAAACTCGGACACCGCGTGCAGCGCAGGCACCGCCGCCACTTTTTCCTTCAGGAAATACTCGACCGCTTTCACGTCGTGGTTGGTGGTGCGCTCGATGGTTTTGATGCGCTGAGCGTCTTCTTCATTGAATTCCGCGACGATTTTGTCGAGGAAAGCGTTTGCGTCGGCGTCAAAAGCGGGAACTTCCTTGATTTCTGCGCAGGCGGCCAGTTTTTGCAGCCAACGTACTTCAACCTGTACGCGGAATTTCAGCAGACCGTATTCGCTGAAAATGGGGCGCAGTGCGCTGACTTTATCACCGTAGCGTCCATCAACGGGGGAAACGGCGGTCAGTGAGGATAATTCCATCGGTAGCAACTCCTGGGATCGATTAACAATGAGCAACGATATTTTGCGCCTGCTTGAACAGACGATTACGGGAAAACATTAACTGCAGGCGGCTGCCGCCGACCTGTTGCCACAGCACGGCGGCGCGAATGCCGGCCAGCAGCGTGGCGCGAACTTTGGCCTGCACCTGCGGGTTCTGCAGGATGGCCGGCGAGCCGGTCACCTGGATGCGCGGCCCGAGCGGGCTGACCACGTCGACGTAAATGCCGGCCAGCGCGCTGATGATGGTGTCCGATTCAAGATCGAAGTGCGCCAGCTGGCGTTCGAGCTGGCCGAGGCGTTCGCCGAGCGTGTTCATCGCCTGTTTGTTGGCGTTCAGCTTGCGCTCCAGCACCATCAGGCTGATGGTGTAGCGGGTCAGTTCCGCGCCCGGCCCTTTGTTGTTGGCATTCAGCACGCCCATCAGGGTTTCGAGGCCGACCATCAAATTGCGTTCCTCGCCGCCGAACACCGCCAGCGTAGAGGGTGGGTCCATCTGCAGCAGGCTTTTCAGCGAGGTCTGAAACGCTTCGCGGTTGCATTGCCCTTCATGGGCCAATTGCTGAACCAAACGCGCCGACTGGCTGATACCCGCCATGGCCAGCGTGATGTCATAATAATTCTTCGCCACGATGACTCCTGTAAACGCGGTGAACGGTACATGGCTTACTGCATAAGGTTGTGTGTATCGCAGGGGTAACGGCGGCGGCCGCGAACGGTAACGATCGGGCGTGGCTGTAACAACGATGACAACGAATGCCGCGGATCATGCCACAAAATCGAGGGTAAACCCAGCGTCTAATACGTCTGCGGTGAGGCGGAGGCGCCGTGCGGCGCAGAACTGCGCAAATAGGCGACGAAAATCGCCGGCGCGGCGGCGCGAACTTATTGTTGCTGCGGCAAATAAAGTGCGGCGGCTGCATCTATACTGCCAACGTGAACCCTCAAATAAAGACCTTTATATGCACGTAAAAAACAAGCAGCCACTGCCGGCGGTGACGCTGGCGGCCATCGGCGTGGTGTACGGCGATATCGGCACCAGCCCGCTGTATACCCTGCGCGAATGCCTGACGGCGGAGGAGGGCATCACCCTGACGCCGGCCTCGATTTACGGCTTTTTATCGCTGATTTTCTGGCTGCTGACGCTGGTGGTGTCGATTAAATACATTTGTTTCGTGATGCGCGCCGACAACGACGGTGAAGGGGGGATTCTGACGCTGATGTCGCTGGCGATCCGCAAGCTGGATGCGCGCTGGGTGCCGGCGGCGGTGCTGGTCGGGCTGGTGGGCGGCAGCTTCTTTTATGGCGATGGGGTGATTACCCCGGCCATTTCGGTGCTCTCGGCTATCGAAGGCCTGCAGATTATCGCACCCGAGCTGGACAGCTTTATCGTGCCGCTGTCGCTGCTGGTGTTGACCGCGCTGTTCGCGATCCAGAAACACGGCACCGGCAGCGTCGGCAAACTGTTCGCCCCGGCGATGGTCATCTGGTTCCTGACGCTGGCGCTGCTGGGCATCGGCGGCATTTTGCATCACCCCGGCGTGCTGCGGGCGCTGAACCCTTACTGGGCGGTGAATTTCTTCCTCGAGTACAAGGCAGTGTCGTTCTTCGCGCTGGGCATGGTGGTGCTGTCGGTCACCGGCGCCGAAGCGCTGTACGCCGACATGGGCCACTTCGGCAAAAAACCGATCCGCCTGGCGTGGTTTACGCTGGTGGCGCCGGCGCTGGTGCTGAACTACTTCGGCCAGGGGGCGCTGCTGTTGGCCAACCCGGCGGCGATCAATAACCCGTTCTTCCTGCTGGCGCCCACCTGGGCGCTGATCCCGCTGCTGGTGATCGCCACGTTGGCGACGGTGATCGCCTCGCAGGCGGTGATCTCCGGCGTCTTCTCGCTGACGCGCCAGGCGGTGCGGCTGGGCTACCTGCCGCCGATGCGCATCATCTATACCTCCGATCAGGAGTCCGGGCAGATCTACATTCCGGTGGTGAACTGGCTGCTGTTCGCGGCGGTGTTGATCGTGATTATCAGCTTCAAACACTCCAGCAACCTGGCCTCGGCTTACGGCATCGTGGTGACCGGCACCATGCTGCTGTCATCGATTCTGCTGAGCATCGTGGCGGTGAAAAACTGGGGCTGGCCGCGCTATCTGGGCGGACTGATGCTGCTGGTCATGCTGTGCATCGACGTGCCGCTGTTCGGCGCCAACCTGATCAAGCTGGCGACCGGCGGCTGGCTGCCGGTGGCGCTGGGATTGACCATTCTGCTGATCATGCTGACCTGGAAGACCGAGCGTTCGCGCCTGATCCGCCGGCTGCGCGACAATCAGGAGGGGTTGACCGCGCTGATCGAGTCGCTGGAGAAGGCGCCGCCGAAGCGGGTGCCGGGCACCGCCGTATTTATGGAGCGCACGCCGCATGCGGTGCCGCTGGTGCTGTTGCATAACCTGAAGCACAACAAGGTGCTGCATGAGCGCGTGGTGTTGTTGACCATCGTCACCACCGACATGCCGTATGTGCATAACGTGCAGCGGGTGACGATCGAACAGCTGTCGACGAGCTTTTGGCGGGTGGTGGCGAGCTACGGCTGGCGCGAAACGCCCAACGTGACCGACATCCTTTATCGCTGCGGCCTGGAGGGGATGAGTTTCACCATGAACGAGACCTCGTTCTTCATGTCGCGCGATACGCTGGTGCTGGGCAAACGGCCCTGGTATCTGCGCATTCGCGGCAAGGTGTTCCAGCTGTTGCAGCGCAACGCGCTGCGGGCGCCGGATCTGTTCGAAATCCCGCCGAACCGGGTGATCGAACTGGGGGCGCAGGTGGAATTTTGAATAAAAAAACGCTGCGATAACGCAGCGTTTTTCTTGGGCGGCAGGCGAACTACGCCAGGCGCTGTTCGATGATGCCGCCGCCGAGGCAGATTTCGCCCTGGTAGAACACCGCTGACTGGCCGGGGGTGACGGCGGAGACCGGCTCGTCGAAACGCACTTCGATGCGTTCGTCGTCGAGTGGGGTCACGGTGCAAGGGATGTCCTGCTGGCGATAGCGGGTCTTCACCGTACAGCGGAACGGGCCGGTCAGCGGCAGGCGATCAACCCAGTGCAGCTGCTGCGCGATCAGGCCGACGGACATCAGGCGCGGGTGATCGTGCCCTTGCGCGACCACCAGCACGTTATTGGCCACGTCTTTATCCACCACGTACCACGGATCTTCGCTGCTGTCTTTCAGGCCGCCGATGCCTAACCCTTTGCGCTGGCCCAGGGTGTGATACATCAGGCCCTGGTGTTCGCCGACGGTCTGGCCGTCGACGCTGACGATCGGGCCCGGCTGCGCCGGCAGGTAGCGGCCGAGGAAGTCGCGGAATTTGCGCTCGCCGATAAAGCAGATGCCGGTGGAGTCTTTCTTCTTGGCGGTGACCAGCTCCAGTTGCTCGGCGATGCGGCGCACCTCCGGCTTCTCCAGTTCCCCAACCGGGAACAGGCTTTGCGCTACCTGCTCATGGCTCAGGGTATAGAGGAAGTAGCTCTGATCTTTGTTGCCGTCGACGCCGCGCAGCAGGCGGCTTTTGCCGTCCACGTCCTGGCGGCGCACGTAGTGACCGGTGGCGATGAAATCGGCCCCCAGGTCTTCGGCGGCGAACTCCAGGAAGGCTTTGAATTTGATCTCTTTATTGCACAGGATGTCCGGGTTCGGCGTGCGGCCGGCCTTGTACTCTTCCAGGAACAGTTCAAACACGTTGTCCCAGTATTCCGCCGCAAAGTTCACCGTGTGCAGTTCGATGCCCAGCTTGTCGCAGACCGCTTGCGCGTCGGCCAGATCGGTCGCGGCGGAGCAGTACTCTTCGTCGTCGTCTTCTTCCCAGTTTTTCATGAACAGCCCAGCGACCTGATAGCCCTGTTGCTGTAACAGATAGGCGGTAACGGAAGAGTCGACGCCGCCGGACATACCGACGATTACTTTTTTCTGGCTGTTGTCTGACATGGGGATCTCACGAACTTGAACACGAACCGTGCTGATAAAAACAAGCGCAGGATTTTACCACGTTGGCCGCGCCGGCGCACTGTTCATCTTGTGCTGCCCAGCGCGCTTAATGCGGCCAGGCGAAGCTGCCGACCAGCGACAGCGGGTAACGCTCCGGCTGCTGATAGCTGCGGATGCTCTCCGCCACCAGTGCGGAGCGCAGGTTGGGCGCCTGCAAAATCTCGTCGGCGCTCAGCCACAGGCAGCGATCGATGTCGCTGTCGTGCGGCTCGGTCGGCAGCGGCTGTTCCAGCTCGATGACAAAGCAGAAGCGCAGGAACGGCGTGCGATCCGGCGCAATCCATTGGTGCAGACGTAAAAACGCCTGCGGCGTGGCGCGGATGCCGGTCTCTTCCCACAGCTCGCGCTCGGCGGCCTGCACCAGCGTCTCGTCGGCCTCCAGATGGCCGGCCGGCTGATTCCACAGCGCTTTGCCGTTGATGGTCTCTTCGACGACCAAAAATTTGCCGGCGGCGTGCACTACGCAGGCCACGGTGACGTGCGGTTTGAACATGCGGTCTCCTTACAGCGGTTTGTCGATGCGCCGATAGATATCGTCCAGCTCGGCGATGCGAGTGCGGTAGCTTTTGAACAGACAGGCGGTGTCACCGCCGCACCGCTGGCGTTTTGCCAGCCAGGCCTGCTGGCTGTCCTGCATCGCGCCGCGCGCGCCCATGGCGAACAGGCCGCGCAGGAATTGGTATTGGGTGGCCATTTGCACGTCCAGATCGTTCAGCGTGCGGTCGGCGCAGATGGCGCGTTCATCGCTGCCTGCCGCCTTGGCGCAGTCGAAGCTGGCGGCCTGGGCGGCGAGCGGGGCCGCCAGGGCGGTAAACAGCAGCGCGATCAGAGAGGGTTTCATTGCGCCTCCTTCAATTGTCGGTCTACAGGGAATCGATGGTTTTCCATTCACCAGGCTGCAGTGAGCCCAGCGAAAGATTACCCATACTGTAGCGAATCAGGCGCAGGGTAGGGAACCCGATATGCGCCGTCATGCGACGTACCTGGCGGTTTCGCCCTTCGAACAGGGTGATTTTCAGCCAACTGGTGGGGATGGATTTACGCTCGCGGATCGGCGGGTTGCGCGGCCATAGCCACTGAGGCTCGGCCACCAACTCCACCCCGGCGGGCAGCGTCGGGCCGTCTTTCAGCGTGACGCCGCTGCGCAGCGGCGCCAGATCGCTCTCCTGCGGCGCGCCCTCGACCTGCACATAATAGATTTTGCCGGTGCGTTTGCCCGGCTGGGTGAGCTGCGCCTGCAGGTGACCGTCGTTGGTCAGCACCAGCAGCCCCTCGCTGTCGCGATCCAGGCGCCCGGCGGCGTAAACGTCGGGGAAGGGGATGTACTCTTTCAGCGTGGCGCGGCCAGCTTCATCGGTGAACTGCGGCAGCACGTCGAAGGGCTTGTTGAATAACACAATTCGGCGCGGCCCCTTCGGCGCGGCGGGTTTGGCGGCATTCGGCTTGCTGAATCGTTTAACGTTGTGATTTCTAACAGAGAATTTTTTCATAACAGTTGAGATTACGGATGATAAGCGCATTATAACCGAATCCGTTTCGGATTGGCGCGGACCGAATATTCAAGTAGTATCTACACGCATCTTACAAAGCATTAACAAAATTGCGCTTGAAGGAGAGGTTGATGGAAAGCAAAGTAGTTGTTCCGGCAGAAGGTAAAAAAATCACGGTTGACGCCCAGGGTAAACTGGTTGTTCCTCATAACCCGATCATCCCGTTCATCGAAGGCGACGGCATCGGCGTTGACGTGACTCCTGCCATGATCCACGTGGTTGATGCGGCCGTTAAAAAGGCTTACCACGGCGAACGTAAAATCTCCTGGATGGAAATCTACACCGGCGAAAAATCTACCCACGTTTACGGTAAAGACGTGTGGCTGCCGGACGAAACTCTGGACCTGATCCGCGACTACCGTGTCGCCATCAAAGGCCCCCTGACCACCCCGGTCGGCGGCGGCATCCGTTCTTTGAACGTGGCCCTGCGCCAGCAGCTGGATCTGTACGTGTGCCTGCGCCCGGTGCGTTACTACCAGGGCACTCCAAGCCCGGTGAAACAGCCTGAGCTGACCGACATGGTGATCTTCCGCGAAAACGCCGAAGACATCTACGCCGGCATCGAGTGGAAAGCCGGCTCCGCCGAAGCGGACAAAGTGATCAAATTCCTGCGCGACGAAATGGGCGTGAAGAAAATCCGCTTCCCAGAGCAGTGCGGTATCGGCGTGAAGCCATGCTCCGAAGAAGGGACCAAGCGTCTGGTGCGCGCGGCGATCGAATACGCCATCACCAACGACCGCGACTCCGTGACCCTGGTTCATAAAGGCAACATCATGAAGTTCACCGAAGGTGCCTTCAAGGATTGGGGCTATGAGCTGGCGCGTGAAGAGTTTGGCGGCGAGCTGATCGACGGCGGCCCATGGCTGAAGATCAAGAACCCGAACACCGGCAAAGAGATCGTGGTTAAAGACGTGATCGCCGACGCCTTCCTGCAGCAAATCCTGCTGCGCCCGGCGGAATACGACGTGATCGCCTGTATGAACCTGAACGGCGACTACATCTCCGACGCCCTGGCGGCCCAGGTAGGCGGCATCGGCATCGCGCCGGGCGCCAACATCGGCTCTGACTGCGCGCTGTTCGAAGCGACTCACGGCACTGCGCCGAAGTACGCCGGCCAGGACAAAGTGAACCCAGGCTCCATCATCCTGTCTGCAGAGATGATGCTGCGTCACATGGGCTGGTTCGAAGCGGCTGACCTGATCGTTAAGGGCATGGAAGGTGCAATCGCCGCCAAGACCGTGACCTATGACTTCGAACGCCTGATGGAAGGCGCTAAGCTGCTGAAATGTTCAGAGTTTGGCGACGCTATCGTTAAACACATGTAAGTTACTCCATTGTAGCGAATGTTAACGGGGGCATAATGCTCCCGTATTTTTTCCCGCCTAAAAAATCTTCTGCAAAACTCTTCTGCAAAATGGTATGAAAAATGACCGAATTTCACGCCCCAACAACTCTCCATTCTTTTCCTCGATCATCGTTGTATCGATCGGTTTGACGCTGGCTTTTATGCCCAAGTAAATCCCGAGTATTGATTTTTTGTTCCCGGTATAAGCGTTCGGCCAGCGAACGGATTTCGTGAAAGCTGGGCGGAGTTCCTTTGCTCCAAGACAATCCCGATAGCTCACGAATTTTTTTAAAACTTGTGCTGATAGTGTTGGGCTTAACCATTCCTCCCCGTCTGGCCATCGCCGTATTGTGCGTGTAGTGGACGAGGTAAGGGCTGACGATATGATCCCGGCACTGAGTGATTATCTGTTCCAGGGTCATGCCAATGGCATCACAGCGAAGGGATAGGGGGATCGCGACCTTAGCCCCGGTTTTTATCTGTTCAACGTGTAGGTGGCCGTCCCATACGTCAGAAAACTGCATTTTGCTATACAATACCAATAGCCAACCACCTTACCCGGTAACCAGCGTTAATGGCCGTAGTGGCGC
This sequence comes from Serratia sp. X10, assembly GCF_017811775.1. Classification (NCBI taxonomy): domain Bacteria; kingdom Pseudomonadati; phylum Pseudomonadota; class Gammaproteobacteria; order Enterobacterales; family Yersiniaceae; genus Serratia; species Serratia sp. X10. The sequence continues at coordinate 481,435 of NZ_JAEIOH010000001.1, forward strand.
TGTGGCGCTTAATGATGGTTTCTCTACTGATGGCACGAGCATGTGGTGGGATGCATTTAGTTCGCAGTTGCGTATACAAGTTGGTACCTGGTCAATAGGTGCAGCCCCAGGTTCATCCGTTACAGTCTCGTTTCCAAAGGCATTTCCTAACTATTGTATTTTTGCTATTCCAGTGCCAGATTCTTCTCTATCGACCGCCGCTGCAACTGAACAAGTTGGGGTTGGCGGAAGAACAAATACGACTGTTACTTTCACAAAAGGTAAAGGGGACACTGATGCTCGCGGTGGAAAATATCTGGCAATTGGCTTCTGAGGTCTCTTATGAAAGAGAATAGATATTACTACAGTGCTAAAACAGGTGGGTTTTACGATGCATCAGAAAAGAGTGTCTATGAGAACTCTATCAAAGGCTGGCCAGCGGATGCTGTCGCGATAACTAATGATGAATATAAATTGTTATTTGACTGGCAGGCCATTGGGAGAGTCATTGTTGCTGGTGACGATGGAAAACCTTACCTTGCAGCTCCACCAGAACCAACGCAGGAACAGTTAGTAGCGTCGGCGGAGCAGCATAAGCAGACATTGATTGATGATGCCATACAATCAATCAACACTATCCAACTAAAGTTGCAGGCAGGGAGGAAACTGACTATTGGAGAGACGGCTAGGCTAAACGTAATGCTGGATTACATTGATTTCGTACAAGGCATTGATGCGTCGATGGCTCCTAACATCGAATGGCCTGAAAAACCGTAGGAAAAGAAAGCCCGGACTCCGGGCTTTCTTTTATGAACGTTGTCTTTGAATGAAGAAATTACTCTGTAGCATTCTTTTGTTTAATCTCATTGCTGGGCTCTCGATTAGCTTAAAGCTAAAGTATGCAAAAACACTCGATATTACAACCGATAGTAGTATATTAACGTATGGTGATGCTACAAATAATGATGCTATGGTTTGCTGAACGGGAAAGGCCCATAAATAAACACCATACGATATGTCATTTTTGATTTTTAATCTTCTGATAAGCGAAAGAGAGGATGCATATAGTAATGACATGGACGCAAAAATATAAAATAATGCTGTTTTTGCCTTATCACTGTCAGACAAGAAAAATGCAATGATAGCAGCTATCGCCAAAGTAAATAACATACTGGTAGTGATTCGGTTTTTTAGTATTGCCAGAAGACACCCAGCAGAGAAAAATGGGTAAAGCAAATAGATACTTGGATCTTCCGATTTTGCTATCAAATGGCCTTTTAATGGAGTAAACGGCTCAATGAGTATAGCTATCGATATAATGGCAATAAATGTTTTCTTGTATGACCTGAATATAATGCTGGTTAAATATATTAATAACAGGTAAAAGTATGATTTTATCTCCATTGGTATCGTCCAAAGCGAACCATTAACGGCACTTAATGTGTTATCGACAAATACACCTGGGAGATTATATTGGACATCCAACCTTAAGGTTTTAAAAATGTAAGACCAAACATCATCGTACGAAAAGTAATCTCTAAGGCTAAAATTACTTAACCAAGGTCCAAATATTATCGCTGTTATTATGATGGTTGCGGCGTAAGCAGGAAAGACCCTGAAGAAACGCGATGATATATAATTTAATATATTCCCATTTGACAATAAACTGTTTGTAACGAGCAGTCCACTAATTAGGAAAAAAGTTTTTACTGCTACCCCACCAAATGAGACGTATCCTAATAATGTCATTTTATATAAAATATCATTACTTCCATCAGCTGGGGATAGTGCAAATGCGTGTGCATAAATAACAAAATAAGCGCACATTATTCTTATTAAATCTAGGTTGTTATTATCTCTTTTTATAAACTGCTCTATGGTAATTGATTTCATTAATGAACCACGTAAATAAATTTTTATCTGCATCATTCTATCACCATGCATGAACGAGAGGAAATTTAGTTGTCTATTCTGTGGCAATCGGGAGTCACCATACTAATAGAGATCAGGCGCAAGACTGTCGGCAACACGCTTTACAAGGGCGTATTGCGGGATGCAGCTGCATTAGTCCGCGAAAAATAAAAATGACCGGTCACCATTTTGTGCCGATTGCCTACTTTGACGCTGGGGCGGTTCTTTCTGCAAAACTCAACTGAAACCACCATGAATAAAGGTTCGTTAAACACGATTCGTTTGAAATACCACAATCGGTAATTGTGATATTTATATATATAATTCAGTGTGTTAATTTTGACATGGTATGTGCTGCTGCGTCACATGGGCTGGTTCGAAGCGGCTGACCTGATTGTTAAGGGCATGGAAGGCGCCATCGCCGCCAAGACCGTGACCTATGACTTCGAACGCCTGATGGAAGGCGCTAAGCTGCTGAAATGTTCAGAGTTTGGCGACGCTATCGTTAAGCACATGTAAGTGTGTTCAGCGCTTGAATAAGAGCGGGAGCCTAAGGGCTCCCGTTTTTTTATTGTTCAAATGAGCAAGAGATTTTAAGCGTTAGCCGATTCACGCACCACCAACACCGGGCAATTGGCGTGGCGCACTACCGCGGTGGCATTCGAGCCGAGGAGGTAAGTCATTGCAGAAGGGCGGTTGGAACCCATCACAATAATCTCCGCGTTAAGCACATCGGCGAGTTCCAGGATCTGATCTTTGGGATCGCCGACAGCGACATGCGTGGTCACTCTATCTTCAGGCACGCTGAATTGTTTTGCCGCTTTCGCCAGCCCCTCGGTCGCTATCGCAATGGTTTCATCTTTGGTTTCCACCGCCGCCGTGGCGGCAAAGCCGAAGGCCGCGTAGGTGGCGCGCGACGGGATCACCGCCAGGAAATGGACGTGGGAGTCTTCGAGCCTGGCGAGCGCGTTGACATGCGGGATGACCTGCTGTGTTAATTCCGGCTCGGTAATATCCACGGGAACCAAAATAGTTTTGTACATACTCCCTCCTTATCGTTTTAAAAAACTCCACTTATCGGATTATAGCCGTTCGACGCCGGGAAAGGGGAGATCCGTATGGCAAACCTGGCAACGTTGTCTGCTGAAATGTCAGGCGTTTATCGACGTTATCGTTAAACGCCAATGGGCGCGCTTACTGTTTGAATAGAAAGGGAGCCATCGGCTCCCTTGGTTTTAGCTGGCTGAGATTATCGGACTCTTAATGAGGGATTTCCGACACCTCTTTGACTTCCGTCTTGTTGATTTGCTGTTTGACGCCATTGGCGTCGGTATACCCGATCAACCCGGCAGAAGTCTCTTTCGGTTTGCCGTCACTGATGATCGTTCGGCCATCGTGGGTATGAATAGCGTAGCTGGTGCGTGTGCAGCCTGACAGTGCGGCGATGGCAACCAAGGCGATCGCGGGAAGAACAAGCGCTTTTTTCATTTGAAGCTCCTTTTAGTTATTCAACTCACTCATGTTTGCAATCTGGTCTCGATTGATCTGTTCCGTTTTGCCCGTTTCAGCATTTCGATAGGAGACCAATCCGGTATCTTTATCGATCTGGGGCTTGCCGTCGGTAACAATGGTTTTGCCGTCCGTCGTTTTGATCGCCTGATTGGAAGCGCAGCCCACCAGGGACATCAATGCTGTTGCCGCCAGCAGCGCGGCAAAGGGGCGTTTGCTTTTCATACCTACCATCCTGGTTACTTAAACAAATTTAATATCATGAAAGTAAGTATAGGCAGATTTTCCAGATTGCCAGGGGTGAAAGTGCTTCTAATGGGATAAAAAATTAAGAATAACTTAATTTATTGATGGAGTGATTGCTCGTTCGGATAACAAGGTTATCGATAGGTCAGGGTACGCAGGCGTACCCCCCCCCCGCCCGGGGGCTATGGCTTCATGTCATCATCGGCCCACGATTCTCCGCATGCCGATGCTTGATACTAATAATGTCTCTGGCGGTTTGGCGTTAATTCTGTATAAGTATTCGCCGGGGATCTTGTCGAATACCACGTTGATTTCGGCTGACTATCATCCATAAGGACAGGGATATGAAAATCACGCATTCAGGCTATAAAACCGGCGTCGCCACGCTATTGGCGGGAATGTTCGCACTGGCGTTAACCGGGTGTGCCAAGAGCACAACCCCCAGCCAAACCGACCCGGTGAATAAAGAGGTTGACGATCTTTTCGCCAACCTTGGCAACCCAAAGGCGCCGGGGAAAGAGAAATTACATTACCTGTCTCAGGTGCAAGCTGAGATTCAACGTCATTTTAAAGACGCCGAGACCTACTCAGGCAGAAGTTGCACATTAAGCATCAAGCTGGCGCCGGATGGCCTGCTGATCAGCATTCGGGCTGAGCAAGGGGATCCGGAACTTTGCCAGGCCGCGATAAAGGCAATCGTCAATGCACGTTTGCCTAAACCGCCAACGGCCGCGGTTTACGAAGCGGTCAAAAGCAGCGTATTGGAATTTCGCCCGCAGTGAAAATGCAGGGCGGAAACTGCTATGCCAGACAATTAAACCAAAGTCACAGGCCGTATTTTCATGCGGCCTGTGAATATTGGGTTGTGCAATATTTCGTATAGCGCTTCCTCATGCTAAAGCCCGTTTTTTCGGCATTATTTCACGGCATGCGGCACCACTCTCTACCGATACATCATCGCGCTTACGCGCTCGCTTCGGTCTTTAAAACCGTTGCTGCGCATCGTGACCACATAGTAGCGATAGTGGTGTTTCTGTGCGTATTCGCGCACCAGATCTTCGGCGAACAGGCCGCTGAAGGTGACGGTGGTGACGAACGTCAGCCCTTTCACTTCGTAGGTGCCGATCTCTTGCGGGGTGCCGATATACGGCGGCGGGAACACGGTTTTGTGATACTGGCAGCCCGCCAGCAGCAGGGTGAACAGCAGGGGGATAACGGATGTTGGCGGTAATCTCATCGGGAAATGCTTTCCTTTCTTGGCGTGTGTTTCAGTCACTCTATAGGTGTTTTTTATCCCAGCGCGCTAATACAGCCTGACATCCACCGCCTGCTGTTGCAGCCAGGCGCTGACGTAGCCGTAAGCGGCAGAGAAGGCCAGCAGCGCGAAGAGCAGTACGGAAAGCGAGGCCAAAAACTTGACGTCGCCGTGCTTCGACAGCTGATAGGCGCAATAAATAAAGGCCAACAGGCACAGCAGGGTGAAGGCGATGGCCAGCGTGGCGTAGAGAATAAGCATAACGAAACCCGTTCTTCCTTGTGAGCGCGGCAAGGATACCACAGACAAAAAAGGGGCCCAAACGGGCCCCGGTGCGATACGGCGCGAGAGGTTTACTCCGCCGCGTCGGGATGATTCTTGCCTTCTTCGATGAATTCTTCGTCGATCTCTTCGATGTTTTCCTTGCTGTCGCGGCCGGACAGGATGTTCCAGCAGGCGATGAACAAGGCGGCGATCAATGGCCCGATGACGAAGCCGTTAATGCCGTAAATCTCCATGCCACCCAGGGTGGAGATCAGGATCAGGTAGTCCGGCATTTTGGTGTCTTTGCCTACCAGCAGCGGGCGCAGAATGTTGTCCACCAGACCGATCACCACCACGAAGAACACCACCAGGAAGATGCCTTTCCACAGCATGCCGGTGGCGAAGAAGTAGATCACCGCCGGCACCCAGATGATGGCTGAGCCCACGGCGGGGATGATCGACAGGAACGCCATCAGCGCGCCCCACAGCAGGCTGCCGTCAATGCCGGTAAAGTAAAACGCCAGCCCGCCGAGCGCGCCTTGCACCACGGCGACCACTACCGTGCCCTTGACGGTGGCGCGGGAGACGGCGGCGAACTTCACGAACAGGTGGTGCTTCACGTGCTGTGAGAGCGGCAGCGCTTCGAGCGCCAGGTTCACCAGGTACGGGCCGTCTTTCAGCAGGAAGAACAGCAGGTAAAGCATCACGCCGAAGCCGACGACGAAGTTGAAGGTGCCTTTGCCGATCAGGAACACGCTGCCCGCCAGGTATTGCCCACCCTTGAGCGCCACCTCGGAAAGTTGTTTTTGGATCTCGGCGGCGCTGTTGAGGTTATGCTCCGCCAGAAAGCGCTGCGCCCAGCCGGGCAGATGCCGCATAAAGTCCGCCAGCATGGTCGGCAATTGGCTGTTATTGGTCTGCAGCTTGGTGTAAATCATGTTGAATTCCATCGCCAGCGATGAGGCGATGATCGCTAACGGCGTGAACACGATCAGGCAGATCAGCGCCACCGTCAGCAGCGACACCACGCCGTTGCGTTCGCCGACGTACTGCTTCAACTTCTTTTTCACCGGATGGAAAATCACCGCCAGAATAACCGCCCACAGCACCGAGGAGTAATAAGGCCCCAGCACGTCGAGAAAGGCGGCGGTGACGATAAACAGGATCAGAATAAAGAATCCCTTGGAAATGCCTTTAGACATCATAGTCGTCCCTCAAAAGATGAATTTTCAGCATAGATGAACTGAATGAAAACAACACTATCATCACCTTTGCTTATCCGGTAGGGGATTTTTAACGGCGTATTCCATAGGGTTACTAAGGGGAAAGGAGGGCGCCGCGCGAGGCTCAGGCGGCGGCGCAAGGAAAGAAAGAATGCTAAATAGTTAACAAAATTTATTGATTGTGTTTCATTTTGTGTGTTGCGCTTGCCCCCTGAGCCAGGCTTTCCTAGTGTTGATGAGGGCGGCCGTTCGCCCGATACCCGAAGGAGTATGCAAATGACAGAACACAAACGACTTGCCGTTATCGAAAAGGCATTGCTGATCGCTTTCGCCGGTCTGCTGATTTATCTTGTTGCGACCGGCGCCTTGTCATTGTCGGGCCTGGATCATCACTGGCCTTATCCTTCACGATAAGCACGCACCCGCACCAGGGAATATTCAGCACTGCTAATAATAAATAGAACCCCCTTTCTCATTATTGCGCCATTACGCCGCATTGCGCGGCCCGCGGCGAAAAATCAGCGCCAATACCGCCCCTGACACCGCTGCCGCCAGCACCAGCCACCCCGGCGCCGCCCAACCGGCCGCGGCCACGATGGCGCTCAGCGCGATCGGGCCGATCACCTGGCCTAGGTAGTTTCCCTGCATCACCAGCCCGAGGCTCAGCGGCAGCAGCGTGGGCTCTGGCGTCGCCGCCGGCGTGGCGGCCAGAATGGTGGCGGGCAGCATGCCGGCGATGGCGCAGAACAGGAAGCACAGCGGGATCAGCAGGCCATTGGGCGTCAGCGGCAGGAATATGCCGATGCCAAAAATGCCGATAATCAGGCTGGTGGCCGCGAGCAGGCTCCCGGCCCGCAGACCGCGCGACAGCAAGAACCCGGCGGCGAGATTGCCGAAGATATTGACGGCGACCGCCGCCGCGCTGATGCCGCCGGCGGTCGCCAGGGTCAGACCGATGCGCTGCATCAGAAAGATCGGTAAAAAGGTCATCACCGAGAAAAACTGCAGGTTGTAAGCGGTGAACATCAGCGCCAGCAACAGCGGCTGGCGCGCCCGCAGTATCGCGCCCAGCGCTTGCCGCAGCGGCAACGGCGCAGCGTGCGCGTCGGCGGCGCGGCGTGGCGTGGTCAGCGGCAGCAGCAGCGCGGCCAGCAGTGTCAGCGCCGCACCGGCCTGCCAGTTCTGTTGCCAGCCCGCCAGGTGAGGGCCGAAAAACAGCGAAATGGCAATGCCCGCCGGCATGAAGGTGCTCCAGATGCCGAACACCAGGCTGCGCTGCGCCGGGGCGACGATGCGGTTCAGCACCGCCGGCGAGGCGACCACCACGATGACGAAGCCGAGGCCTTCGACAAAGCGGCTGACGATCAAGCCGCTGAAGTCGTGCAGCGTGGCGCCGGTAAAGCTGGCGGCGCTGACGATCAGCAATCCCAGCGCCAGCAGGCGCCGATCGCCCCAGCGGCGCACCAGCAGCCCGGCGGCGATGCCGCCGAACACCCCGACGAAAGGAAACGCCGAGATGACCCAGCTTAGCGTCTCCAGTGAACGGCCAAACTCGGCCTGCAGCGCCGGCAAGGCAATGGTGGCCTTGCCCACGTGCAGCGCCGCGGCGATGCCGGCGAACAGCACGTTGATGACGGCCAGCCAGGGCGTGGCGGCGGGGGAAATGCGGTCGATGGCGTCCGGTTTAATCGCAGTCATAACACTCTCCAGTGGCGGTAACGCCCTCACTATGCGTCTGCGCTACGACAGAAGTCGTTCAAATGCTGCGCTGTCACGCGGGGAAATTATTCATTTCGAGCTTTATTTTGCGCGCCTCGTTGTTTGGTTCGCCAGTGTGCCGCCCTGCGTGGACGCGGGCGGCCGTTCAGCGGTTTACTGTTCCGGCACGCCGCGAGCGTGCCCGATCAATTTTATTTATAAGGAGCAGTGTATGTCAGAGATGATGAATGAAAACGGAGCGCCGGTGATGGAGTGGAGCTACGGTGGCCGGGGTGACGATATCAGCAGCAGCCTGACCTTCGACACGGTAGAGGAACAGCCGCATGGCTTCCTGATGACGGTCGATCGGCCGGTCCAGATCTTCAAAGAGGCGCTGTCGCCGCTGATGGCCTTTGTCACGCTGCTGCGCCCGCTGTATGCGAAGACGGGCGAGGGATTCCAGTTCGTGCCGGTTTCCAACCCCTGGACCGATGTGCAGCGCCTGCCGCCAAGCGCCGGTTATCTGGGCGTGCAGGTCAACGCCGGCCTGTTCTTCCACGGGGCCAAACCGACGCACTATAAAGATCGCGACGGCCAGATGAAACCGATCGACGGCGGCACTGTCCTGCAGAACATCACCGTGCTGCATCAGGTGGCGCAGGCGCAGGGCCCGGGCGAAGGCGGGATCTGAGGCTGAAACGTCATCACGGGGCCGGACGCGGCCCTTATCTCGCCTTGAAAACCGCCCTTGGCTTGGGTAAAAAGGGTTGTCTATTCAAGGAGAAGAGTATGTACAGCGACAACGAGAAAAAATTCTACATCATCCTCAACCGCAACCACGAACCGGCCACGCTGTTTAACGCCTCCTGCCATCTGACGGCGGGCATCACCGATCTAATCGAGCAGCGCGAGTTTCACCACTACCCGAGCAGCCTCGACGGCGTCAGCGCCAATATGAGCCATTACCCGATCGTCATCCTGCAGGCCAAGAACAGCAGCCAGCTCAGCAACCTGATCCTCAAATGCAAGGAGGAGGGCGTGCTGTCCAACTTCTTCACCACCACCATGCTGTCGCACTCCGCCGAGCAGCAGATCGCCGACACCGCCAATACCCCCTACGAGCAGTTGGACTTCGTGGCGGTAGCGCTCTACGGCGACACTGAGCAGCTTAAGCCGCTCACCAAGAAGTTCTCCGTCTACCGTTAATCGCGAACGGCGTCACATCAGGGGCGGCAACGGCTATGATATTTTTCCATCAAATCGTTGATGGAGATGAACATGAGCGGCAAGAAAACCACCATGGCGGCCATTGCCAGAGAGGCGCGGGTCGGCATCGCCACCGTCGATCGGGTGATCAACCAACGCGCGTCGGTGCGGCCCGCCACCCAGCGCCGGGTGATTGAGGCGGCGAAAAAGTTGGGGTTCGCGTTGGAGAAGTCCCACTGCCTGTCGGCGGTGCTGGGCAGGCCGGAACGCCGCCTGAGAATGGGGTTCATCCTGCTGCGGCGCGAACACTCTTTCTATGCGCAACTGGCTGATGAACTGATGGCGCAAGCGGCGCCGTATCATGAGCCGGGTCAGCCGCCGCAGTTCATCTTCCACTCTCTCAATGCCATCGGCGACACCGCCGCCGCCATTAGCCAATTGAGCCGCCAGGTGGAAGCGATCGGCGTGCTGGCGCTGGATCACCCCCTGATCCACTATGCCGTAGAAGAAGCCGCCCAGGCGGGCATCAACGTTTTCGCGCTGCTGTCGGATTTATCGGTGCCCAGCCGCGCCGGCTACATCGGTCTGGATAATCAAAAAGCGGGCCGCACCGCCGGCTGGGCGGTGGATCGTCTGTGCCGGCGTCAGGGCGACGTCGGCGTGATCATCGGCGACAACCGTTTTACTTGCCAGGAAGCCTGCGAGATCGGTTTTCGCTCCTACCTGCGTGAACAGATGAGCGGCCAGCGTGTGCTGGAACCGGTGCGCAGCCTTGAGGACGCGGAAACGGCGCGCCGGGTCACGCGTGAACTGCTGGCGAACCACCCGGAGCTGGCGGCGCTTTACGCGCCGAGCGGCGGTGTGGAGGGCATTATTCAGGCGTTGCGAGAGAGCGGCCGGCAGCGCGACATCACGCTGGTGTGCCACGGCCCGATGCAGGGCGGTGAAATGGCGCTGCTCGACGGCACGGTGGATCTGCTGCTGTGCCACCGCATTCCCGAATTGGCCGCCACGATCGTCGAGACGTTACTCGCCGCCGATGAACAACCGGGATTACGCCACATCATTAATCGCTTCGATGTGATCACCAAAGAAAACCTCTGACGGCCGCTGAGTGGTGTTTGCCGAGAGCAGCGCGCAACAAGGCGCCGCTTGAATTTGATAAAAAACTATCAAATAATTTATCAAAAATAGCGCGATCTCTATCAAAAAATAAAATTTTCATTATTGATGGCTTTGGAATTTTTATTTGATACTGACGGCATTCCCCGCAAAAAAGGAGCCGTCGCCATGACTTTGCCTATCGCCAATGCGCCCTGCAGTTGGGGCGTGGATGATCCGAACAACCCCCATTTGCCGCCCTACGCCACGGTTCTGCAAGAAGCGTCGGCGGCCGGCTACCGCAGCATCGAGCTGGGGCCGTGGGGCTATCTGCCGACGCAGAGCGAGGCGCTGTGCGCCGCGCTGGAGCAGCATCGCCTGTCGCTGGTGGCCGGCACGATTTTTGACGATCTGGTCAGCGAGGCGAACATTGAGCGCCTGCTGGCCCTGACGCATCGGATATGCCGCAACCTCTCGCGGGCGCCCAGGGCGGAGCCGACCGAGGGCGATCGCGCCGCGCCGCCATTCTTGGTGATTATCGATTTCGGCAATCCGCAACGCGCCAGGTTCGCCGGGCGTTCAGATTTAGCGCCGCGTTTGTCGCAGGGGGAGTGGCAGAGGATGATCGGGCACATTACGCGCATCAGCGAACTGGCCTGGCGGGAATATGGTGTGCGGCCGGTGGTGCATCCGCACGCCGGCGGCTGCATCGAGTTCGCCGACGAAATCGACCGGTTGGCGGCGGACATTCCGCATCACACCGCCGGATTGTGCCTGGATACCGGCCATCTGTATTACGCCGGGCTGGACCCGGCTGCCTGGCTGAGCAAGCACTTTGAACGTATCGATTATCTGCACTTCAAAGACGTCGATCCGCAGGTGTTCCGAGAGGTGCTGGCGCGCGGCGTCGATTTTTTCACCGCCTGCGCCGAGGGCGTCATGTGCCCGTTAGGCAGCGGGGCGATCGATTATCCGCAGCTGCGCGCGCTGTTGGCCGAGCGCGGATACCGGGGCTGGATCACTATCGAGCAGGAGCGCGATCCGCGCAATGTGCAGGGCAGCCTGCAGGACGTCACCGCCAGCTTGCGCTACTTGCGCGGCCTCGGCTTTTAATCAGGAGAAACACGATGATCAACGGCAGCAAACCTTTGGCGAGATCGTTGCGCTGGGGCATGGTCGGCGGCGGCGGCACCAGCCAGATCGGTTACATCCATCGTTCGGCGGCCTTGCGCGACGGCGCGTTTACTCTGTTGGCCGGCGCGTTCGACATTGACGCCGAACGCGGGCGTGATTTTGGCCGGAGTCTGGGCGTGGCGGCGGAGCGCTGTTATGCGGATTATGCCGAAATGTTCCGCGCCGAAGCCGCGCGGGCGGACGGCATCGAAGCGGTCTCGATCGCCACGCCGAACAACACCCATTACGCCATTTGCCGGGCGGCGCTGGAGGCGGGATTGCACGTGGTATGCGAGAAGCCGCTGTGTTTCAGCGTCGAAGAGGCACAGGCGCTGGCGGCGCTGTGCGAGCGGCAGCGCAAAGTCATCGGCGTGACCTACGGCTATGCCGGGCACCAGATGATTTTGCAGGCGCGGCAGATGATTGCCGATGGCCGGCTGGGGGAAATTCGGCTGGTGAATATGCAGTTCGCCCACGGCTTTCACGCCGCGCCGGTGGAGCAGGATAATCCCAGCACTCGCTGGCGGGTCGATCCGCGCTTTGTCGGCCCCAGCTATGTGCTGGGCGATCTGGCGACCCACACGCTGTTCCTGGCGGAAACCATGGCGCCGCAGCTGAAGATCCGGCGGCTACTCTGCAGCCGGCAAAGTTTTGTGCCGTCGCGCGCGCCGTTGGAGGACAACGCCTATGTGCTGATGGAGTATCACAACGGCGCCATCGGCTCCGTGTGGGCTTCGGCGGTCAACTGCGGTTCGATGCACGGCCAAAAGGTGCGCATTGTCGGTGAAAAGGCCAGCCTGGAGTGGTGGGATGAACAACCCAATCAGTTGCGCTTCGAAGTGCAGGGCGAGCCGGTGCGGATCCTGGAGCGCGGCATGCCGTATCTCGCCGCGTCGGCGCTGGCGGACGATCGCATCGGCGGCGGCCATGCGGAGGGGCTGTTTGAAGCCTGGTCGAATCTCTACCGCCGCTTCGCGCTGGCGATGGACGCCACCGATCGGCGCGACGCAGCCTTCCTGGCCGACTTCTGGTATCCGGACGTGCAGGCCGGCGCGCTGGGCGTGAAGTGGGTGGCGCGCTGCGTGCAATCCGCCGAAGCCGATGCCGGCTGGGTCGCCTTCGACTGAGCGCGCGATTCGCTCAGACGCTGGCCCCGTCGTAGCTGTGGATCTGTAACGCATCCAGCGTGACGTCAGGCACGCAGCGCAGGTTAACGGCGCACATCGCGGCGTCGTCCGGCGCGGTGCCGTAGGCGAAGGGCTGAGCGCCGCAGACTCGGCAGAACTGATGGCGGATCCGGTGCCGATTGAAGGTATAGGCGCTGAGTTGATCTTCACCGCTGTGCAGCGTGAAGGCTGTGAGGGGAAAGAACGACAGCAACAGCCCCTTGCGGCGGCAGATTGAGCAGTTGCAGCTGAGGGCTTCGGTCGGCAGTTCGGCGTCTACGGAGAAGGTAACGGCGCCGCAGTGGCAGCTTCCCTGGAATGACATGACGGTGATCCTGTGGCAGGAGGGCGGGTTTGCCCAGTTTGCCCAGTATAGTGCAATTTATCGCCATTTGGCCGTGCCGGGCGCGGTTTCCTTAATAAATGCGCGGTTTTCTGGTAGGTTAAGGTTTAACGTCATCAAAAGGAGATCGCGATGTTAGAGCATTACTATCCGGCAAACATGGGCGCCGAACCGGTCACGGACGAACAGCACAAGCGGCTGGTGGCGGTGCAGGCGGCGCTGGAGCTTATCAAGGCTACGCTGTCAGACACCAACGACGGCAACGGCGTTGATTTCCAGCTGAAGGCGGCGGAGAAGCACATCGGCCCGATGGCCGACGCTATTCAGGAAGCCCTGAAGTAACGGCTTGTCGTCAGCTAAACCGCCCGTCCCGGGCGGTTTTTTTTGCGGTTATTACAGCGAACTCCCGACCGAACGACGCCGGTTGCCAACCCTGGCGGAATAGGGTTAAATGTCATGATAACTGTATAAATAAACAGGTTTGCTGCGATGAGTCTGATATTGAAGGGTGAAAAGATTGACCGTAACCGCTTTACCGGCGAAAAAATTGAAAACGGCAACTTTATGCTGTGCGATTTTTCGGGCGCCGATCTGACCGGCACCGAATTCATCGGCTGTCAATTTTACGATCGCGACAGTCGACAGGGTGGTAACTTCAGCCGCGCGATCCTGAAAGACGCGAGTTTTAGAAGCTGCGATTTATCGATGGCCGATTTCCGCCACGTTGACGCATTGGGGTTGGAGATCCGCGAATGTCGCGCGCAGGGAGCAGATTTTCGCGGCGCCAGCTTTATGAATATGATCACCAGCCGCACCTGGTTTTGCAGCGCCTATATCACCAAGAGCAACCTGAGCTACGCCAATTTTGCCAAAGTGGTGTTGGAGAAATGCGAGCTGTGGGAAAACCGTTGGCACGGCGCGCAGGTGCTCGGCGCCAGCTTCAGCGGCTCCGATCTGTCCGGCGGCGAATTCTCCGGTTTTGACTGGCGCGCCGCCGATGTCACCCAGTGCGATCTGAGCAACGCGGAACTGGGCGAGTTGGATTTGCGCACCACCGATCTGCAGGGCGTTAAAATGGACAGTCACCAGGCCGCTCAACTGCTGGAACGGCTGGGGATCGCAATCATCGGCTGAAGGGGAGGGTTAACGCGATGGTTGGGCAAATAAGCGATTGAACGCTTGATCCGCGTCCACGGGAATGCGGCGTTGCATTACCGGGATAGTGAAACGCGGATCGCGCACAAAGTGCCGAGCTTGCTCGTTGAGCGGCACGACGGCGATCGCCAGATTGTCGTTAGCCTGCATGACGCCTTCCTGCTCGAACAGGGCGAATACCGGCGCGTGACGCGCGTTGCCCAATGAGCAAGCCGAAATCCAATAATCGCCGTCTTGGGCAAATTTGCACTGCACCGCTTGAGGGCCAATCGCGCTGATTTGTTTGGCTATCAAGGCGTTCGCGTTTTCCACATAGCTTGGCGGTGCCGGCTGGCAGCCCGCCAAACTGAGCGTCAGCGCCGTCAGCATCAGTGTTCTTTTGCCCATCATAGCCATCCTTGAGGTCATTTCCTGTAAAGTAAAATAATTATCCTAACAACGATAATGCGCCAGTGTCGAGAACAGATTGATTTATTAAGCTTTTATTTCTCTTTCATGACGATTAAGCGGTTTTCTTCAGTGTTATAGCAGGGAGTGGTTTCGCGTGAAGGGAAGAGCAGAACGCGGAATCGGCGGCTGTTTGCGCGTTCATGATCGGCCCCGGCGCGGCGAGTCCAAGCGTTCGTTATTTTTCACCCCGAACGCCGCGCAGATAACCCTGAGCTGGCGGCAGATGCAGGCGGTACTTTGCGGTAATAAATTTATGAGGCAGATGAATATAATTTAAAATATATCTTGATTAAATAATTTAGCTGTGTGTAAATAGCGTCATCGGTTTGTAGTACAGACCTTATGAAAGCAGTTTTAGTAAAGCAGTTCTCAGTATTAGCGATATCCCTCAGATACCTCTTCTTCCGCGAATTCTCTTCTCTAGTGCCCCATAAGTTTCCAATAAAAACAGACCTCTATCGCCATGTGGCGTCGCAAAAATATAAAGGAAATATCTCTATGTCCAATAAAATGACTGGTTTGGTAAAATGGTTTGATGCAGGTAAAGGCTTTGGCTTTATCACCCCGGCAGACGGCGGCAAAGACGTGTTCGTACACTTCTCCGCTATCCAGAGCAACGATTTCAAAACGCTGGACGAAGGCCAACAGGTTGAGTTCACTATCGAAAATGGCATGAAGGGGCCTTCTGCCGGCAACGTGGTCGCGTTATAATTTTTGGCCGAGGTGCAATTTCTTACGACAGCGATGAGGGTTTAAGCCGGAGCAGTTAAGCAATGAAATCCTCAGCCTGAATAAACTCCGGGTTCGCCCGGAGTCTTTCTCGATACGTCATTAGCTCAGCAGGAAGAGCGGCAGCGAAATTATTTGTTGGCGGACTGGGGTTCGATTCCTCGATGACGTTCCAATAATTAATGATTATTGGCAACAGAAAAACAGATTGCCGCAGAATTAATAACGCTGCGTTTCAGTCTATTTTTCTGTTGTGAAAAAGTCGCGCTTAGGCTGCGTAATGTTGGAGTGTGGGATGGACGCTTACGCCATAACATGACAGCCGGGAAAGTCACCGGCACACGATTAATAGCCCCGGCCTTGGCCGGGGTTTTTTATGCCCGCGATCTTAACGCTGCGAGTCCAGCAGTTCGTTATTTTTCACCACGTCCTGCGCCTTGAGGTAGCTCTCGATCAGCAGCTGATAGGGTGGTGATCACCGGCAGTTTGCTGAGGGTGGCGATGCTGGCGAGGGCGGCGGCGCGAGCGCGCAGTTCGGTCATCGGCATATCGGCGACGGTCTGAAACAGACCGCTTTGGTGGTCGATCAGGAGCATGACCGCGTCATTAGCATCAATAACAGGACGCTGGCCGTTGAAGTTGGCTGGAGTGCTCATGGTGTCTTCCTTTTTTCGTCGTGAGGTCAGAGGGTATCTTCTTTGATTGATAAGGCTGAAAATCAGCACTTGCCTACAGTGTAGGGAGAGGAGAGAAATCCGGTAGAGCCTAAAGCCGGGATGCATCGTTCCATTAATAGAACGACACTGCAGCAGGCGCGGGGGCCGGCGCTGGGCTAAACTTAAGGTGCATGAGAAACATGCGGCAAGGAACGCCATCCTGTTCATGGGTTTGACGCGGAGGGCCGCCGTCATGGCTTATCAGCATATCGTTGTCGCCACGGATCTCAGCGAAGACGCCGAGCTCCTGTTGGGCAAGGGCGCCAGGTTGGCCGCCGCGCTCCAGGCCAAACTTTCACTGATTTATATCGATATTCACCGCGCCGGTTATTATGTCGATCTGGGCGTGGGAGATTACAACTACACCGATCGCACGTTTTCGGAGCGGGTGAAGAATATGCTCAATGCAATCAAAGGGCAGTCTTCCTATCCGGTGGAAGAGGTGATCGTCAGCCGTGGCGCGTTGACGGAAGAGCTGAATCGGGTGGCGAAGGAAAAAGGGTTCGATCTGGTGATCTTCGGCCATCACCACGATGTCTGGAGCCGGCTGGTTTCTTCGGCGCGTCAGGCGATCAATGAGTTGAACGTCGATCTGCTGGTTGTCCCCATCGAGAAAAAATAGTCGCGGCCGCCGGCGGGCGGCTGCTATTTCATTCGCATCGCTTATCTCTGAGCGGCCATAACTGTCTATCTGCAATAATCCCGCTGGCTGACAATCCGCCAGGAAAATAGTGACTGGCCGCAATTTTATTATCTCCATCAATATGTTGGACAAAATCCGATAAAGATTAACCCAGCGCATTGAAATGACTCGCATACCTCCTTTTGGTTAATAAACCGCACGTTTTGACTGGCTCTCAGGGAGCCTGCGTCTTATCCTCGGGGCAATGAGATTTGTATGACTTATATAAATGCGTTTACATGGAGGAGGTCTCATGCGTTTTGACAATAAAGTCGTGGTTATCACCGGTGCGGGCAATGGCATGGGGGAAGCGGCGGCGCGCCGTTTCTCCGCCGAGGGCGCCATTGTGGTGCTGGCCGACTGGGCCAAGGAAGCGGTAGACAAGGTTGCCGCTTCGCTGCCGAAGGGCCGCGCGATGGCGGTGCATATCGACGTTTCCGATCACGTGGCGGTTGAAAAAATGATGAACGAGGTGGCGGAAAAACTTGGCCGCATCGACGTCCTGTTGAACAACGCCGGCGTACACGTGGCGGGCAGCGTGCTGGAAACCAGCATCGACGACTGGCGTCGCATCGCCGGGGTCGATATCGACGGCGTGGTGTTCTGTTCCAAATTCGCCTTGCCGCACTTGCTGAAAACTAAAGGCTGCATCGTCAATACCGCATCGGTGTCCGGCCTGGGCGGTGACTGGGGCGCGGCCTATTACTGCGCGGCGAAAGGCGCGGTGGTTAACCTGACGCGCGCCATGGCGCTGGATCACGGCGGTGACGGCGTGCGCATCAACTCGGTCTGCCCGAGCCTGGTTAAAACCAACATGACCAACGGCTGGCCGCAGGAGATCCGCGACAAGTTCAATGAGCGCATCGCGCTGGGGCGTGCGGCGGAGCCGGAAGAAGTGGCGGCGGTGATGGCGTTTCTGGCCAGCGACGACGCCAGCTTTATCAATGGCGCCAACATTCCGGTCGATGGCGGGGCGACCGCCTCGGACGGCCAACCGAAGATCGTCTAAGCGTTAATGCGCAGGCCCGGCCATTATGACCGGGCCTGTTGTTTTAGACGCCGATGCGATCGCGCAGCGTGTAGTAGGCCGCGCCGATGGCGGTGAACGGGATCTGCAGATTGCGTCCGCCGAAGAACGGCAGGTGCGGCAGCTTGGCGAAGGCGTCGAAGCGTTCGGCGTCGCCGCGCATCAGCTCGGCGATCAGCTTGCCCGCCAGATGGGTACAGGTCACGCCGTGGCCGCTGTATCCCTGCATGTAGTACACGTTATTCTCCAGCCGGCCGAACTGCGGCATGCGCGACAGCGTCAGCAGGAAGTTGCCGGTCCAGCGATAGTCGATACGCACGCCTTTCAATTGCGGGAAGGTCTTCAGCAGCTTCGGCCGGATCAGGTTATCGATGTCATCCGGATCGCGCGCGCCGTACACCACGCCGCCGCCGTACAGCAGACGATGATCGGCGGTGATGCGGTAGTAATCCAGCAGGTAGTTGCAGTCCTCCACGCAGTAGTTCTGCGGGATCAGCGCCTGCGCTATCTCCGGCGCCAGCGGTTCGGTGGCCACCACCTGGGTACCGCACGGCATGCTGCGCTTGGCCAGCCGCGGCTCCAGCTTATCGCCCAGATAGGCATTGCCGGCGACGATGACGAAGCGCGCCTTCACCTGGCCATTGGCGGTGCTGATGAGCGCCGGTTCGCCGTGGCGAATGTTCGTCACCGCCGATTGCTCGAAGATGCGCCCGCCCTGCAGGCGAATCGCCTCGGCCTCGCCCAGCGCCAGATTGAGCGGATGGATGTGGCCGCCGCTGTGATCGAGCAGCGCGCCGACGTATCGATCGCTGGCGATCTCCTGGCGCACCCGGTCCGCGTCGAGCAGCTCAAGCTGGGTATTGCCGTAGCGCTCCCAGTTGCGTTTTTGCTCGATCAGCGCATGGAACTGCTTGTTGTTCAGGGCGGCGAAGATGCCGCCGGGGCGGTAGTCGCAGTCGATGGCGTAGCGGCTGATGCGGCTGCGAATGATCTCCGCGCCTTCGAACATCATGCTGCCGAGCAGGCGGGCGCTTTCCGCGCCGTAACGCTCTTCAATCACATCGATGTCGCGGCTGTAAGAGTTGACCAACTGGCCGCCGTTGCGGCCGCTGGCGCCGAAACCGATGCGCGCCGCTTCCAACACCACCACGTCGTAACCGGCTTCCACCAGGAACAGCGCGGAGGAGAGGCCGGTATAGCCGCCGCCGATCACGCAGACGTCGCATTCGATCGATTCATTCAGTTGCGGATAGGGCTGATGTGCGTTGGCCGTGGCCGCATAATAGCTTTTTACGTGTTCAGTCATGATGTAAGCCCTTATTCCAGCGAGATCCAGGTGGTTTTCAATTCGGTGAATTTGTCCAGCGCATGCAGCGATTTGTCGCGGCCGTTGCCGCTTTGCTTGTAACCGCCGAACGGCACGGTCATGTCGCCGTCGTTGTAGTTGTTGACGAACACCGTACCGGCCTTCAGTTGGCGCGCCATGCGGTGCGCGCGCGCCAGATCGCGGGTCCAGACCGCGGCACCGAGGCCGTAGTCGCTGTCGTTGGCCAGCTGCAGCGCCTGTTGCTCGTCGTCGAACGCCGTCACCGCCAGCACCGGGCCGAAGATTTCATCGCGCGCTACGCTCATGGCATTGTCCACCTGGGTGAGGATGGTCGGCCCCAGATAGCCGGCGTGGTCGCCCTGCGGATGGTCGCGCCCGTCGAGGAACAGCGCGGCGCCCTGGCTCAGCCCCCGATCGATATAGCCGGCCACTTTCTCGCAGTGGCCGCTGTCGATCAGCGTGCCCATCACCGTGGCGGGATCGAGCGGGTCGCCGGGCACGAAGGCCGCCGCGTGTTTGCGCAGCGCCTGCAGGAACGCTTGCTCAATGCTCGCTTCGACCAAAAGGCGAGTGCCGGCGATGCACACCTGCCCCTGATTGTAGAAGATGCCGGCGGCGGCGCTGCGGGCGGCCTGATCCAGATCCGGGCAGTCGGCGAAGACGATGTTGGCGCTTTTGCCGCCGGCCTCCAGCCAGACGCGTTTCATGTTCGATTCGCCGGCGTAAATCATTAGCTGTTTCGCCACCAGCGTAGAGCCGGTAAAGGTGAGGGCGTCGACGTCGCGGTGCAGCGCCAGCGCCTTGCCGGCATCGTGGCCGTAGCCGGGCACCACGTTCAGCACGCCGTCCGGCAGCCCGGCCTGTTGCGCCAGTTTGCCGAGCAGGATGGCGCTCAGCGGCGATTTTTCGGAGGGTTTGAGCACCACGCTGTTGCCGGCGGCCAGCGCCGGGCCGAGCTTCCAGCAGGCCAGCAGCAACGGGAAGTTCCAGGGCACGATGGCGCCGACCACGCCGATCGGCTCGCGTTCGATCAGCGCCAGCGCGTCGCGACCGGTAGGGGCGATTTCGCCGTACACCTTATCGATCGCTTCGGCGTACCAGCGGATGCAGCGGATAGCGCCCGGCACGTCGTCGCGCAGGCTGTGACGAATCGGTTTGCCGGTGTCCAGCGTTTCCAGCAGCGCCAGCTCTTCGTGATGCTGTTCCATCAGCTCGGCGAAGCGCAGCAGCGTGGCTTTGCGCTGCGCCGGCGCGGCCTGGGCCCAGTCGCCGCGTTCAAAGGCGGTGCGCGCCGCGCTGACCGCCCGATCGATGTCGGCGGCTTCGCCGCGCGCGACCTGCGCCAGCTCACGGCGACCGGCGGGATCTTCGACGGCGAAACGTTTCCCCGCGGCGGCCGGCTGGTAGCGGCCGTCGATAAACAGCTGGTGCTCAATCTTCAGGGCCTGCGCCCGTTGTTGCCAATACTGCAAATGGTGAAAGTTCATGCCTGGCTCCGTTGATCAGAATGTCGTCGGCGTATGGGCGCTGATAATCCGGCAAATGCGCGCCGACGTGTTGCTGAAACTGTGGGGGATGCCGGTATTGATGGCGTAGCTCTGCCCGGCCTGCAGGTGATAGCTCTGGCCGTTGACCTGCAGCACCACTTCGCCTTCCAGCAGCGTGCCGATCTCTTCCCCCTGGTGTTTGATGCGCTCGCCGGTGGTGGTGCCCGGTTCGTAGGTCTCGATCATCATTGCCAGCGTGCGATTCGGATCGCCGTTATGGATCAGCTTCATCGATACGCCCTGGCTGCCGATCTCGATCAGGTCGTCGTTGTCTATAACGATCTGCGGCTCCGTCGGTTTTTCCGGTTCGGCGAAAAACGCCGACAGCGACAGACCGTATACCGTCAGCAGCTTTTGCAGCGTGCTGATGGCCGGGCTGACCTTGTCCTGCTCGATAGTACTGATGGCGCTGTGGGTTAACCCAGACAGTTCGGCGACCCGGCGCTGCGACAACCCCAATTGTTGACGGATCTGCGACAGACGTTTTCCCGGTGCCAAGCTGACGTCGCTCATGGGCGTTTTTCCTTTTGATAGTTCCGACAGGCGGTAATGAAACCATCAAACAACAGGTGCGACAGGGCGTACTCGTCGCTGTTCCACTCCGGGTGCCACTGCACGCCGAGCGCGAAGGGCTGATCGCGCACGCTGATCGCCTCCACCAGCCCGTCGGCGGCGTGCGCCTCGATGCGAACGCTCGCGCCCAGGGTTTTGGCGCCCTGGCCGTGCAGCGAGTTCACCCAGAATCTGTTGCAATCCGGTATCAGTTGCGAAAGCAGCCCCCCTTCCTGAACGGTGACCTCGTGGGCGGGGGCGTATTGCTGTTCCAGCGGCAGGTCGTGATCTTCACGATGCTCCAGCAGCTCGGGCAGTTCATACAGGCGGCGATGCAGGGTGCCTTGGGTGGCGACCACCATTTCCTGCATGCCGCGGCAAATGGCGAAAAGGGGAATGCGCCTGTCGAATGCCTGGCGGATCAGCGCCTGGCTCAACGCGTCTCGGCCAGGATCGGCGTCAGGCTCATCGCCGTTTTCACCATAAAGGTGCGGCTGCACATTACTGGGGCTGCCGGGCAACAGAATGCCGTCGAGGCGCGGCAACAGTTCCGCCAGCATTTCCGGCTCCGCCAGCGCGTGCGGCAGGGCGATCGGCAAGCCGCCGGCGGTGATAACGGCATTCAGGTACTTTTCTTGCAAGGTCTGTGTGAGGTGCCCGTTTAACCTATACCTGCACATGACGACGCCGATGACTGGTCTGTTAAATATATTGTCCATGCTATCCCCTTGGTACGTTCGAAATTATGAACGATAAGCTTCTCCACCGCCGATTTCGTTCAATATTCTATAAATCTAGCAGTCGATTGGCCAATATTCAAACCAAAAGTAACACTTGCAAAACAAATTTGTTTCATCTACGTTTCAATTGTGGGCATTATATTGAACAATACGGTCAATAAACATCGACGACAGCAAAACACAAACGGCGGGTGAACCATGCAGACCAACATCGTAGAAGTGGAAAACTTTGTTCAGCACAGTGAAGAGAGACGAAGTAGCGCGTTCCAGCGCGAAGTGAAGAAGTACCTGGAACGTTATCCGTTAACCCAACATGTCGACGTCCTGTTGACCGATCTGAACGGCAGCTTCCGCGGTAAACGCATCCCGGTCGGCGGTCTGAATAAGCTGGAAAAAGGCTGTTACTTCCCGGCGTCGGTATTTGCGATGGATATTCTCGGCAACGTGGTGGAAGAAGCCGGGTTGGGGCAGGAGCTGGGCGAGCCGGATCACGTGTGCGTGCCGGTACCGGGCACGCTGACGCCGTCGGCGGCGGATCCGCAATATATCGCGCAGGTGCTGCTCACCATGTTGGATGAAGATGGCACTCCCTTTGACGTTGAACCGCGCAATGTGCTGAACCGAGTGTGGCAGCGTTTGCGTCAGCGCGGGCTCTCCCCCGTGGTAGCGGTAGAGTTGGAGTTCTATCTCATCGATCGTCAACGCGATGCGGAAGGCTATCTGCAGCCGCCGTGCGCGCCGGGCACCCAGGAGCGCAACACCCAAAGCCAGGTGTACTCCGTCGATAACCTGAACCATTTCGCCGACGTGCTGAGCGAGATCGACGAACTGGCGCGCTTGCAGGGCATTCCGGCGGACGGCGCGGTGGCGGAGGCGTCGCCGGGGCAGTTCGAGGTCAACCTGCACCATACCGATGATGTGCTGCAGGCCTGCGACCATGCGTTGGCACTGAAGCGCTTGGTGCGCATGGTGGCCGAGAACCACAATATGCAGGCGACCTTTATGGCCAAGCCGTATGAAGAGCACGCCGGCAGCGGCATGCATGTGCACATCAGCATGCTGAATGCGCAAGGCGACAACGTGTTCGCCGATGACGACGGCGAAGATTCGGCGCTGCTGAAACAGGCGCTGGCGGGCATGATCGCCCTGATGCCGTCCTCGATGGCGCTGCTGGCGCCGAACGTCAACGCCTACCGCCGCTTCCAGCCCGGCATGTATGTGCCGACCCAGGCCTCCTGGGGACATAACAACCGCACCGTGGCGCTGCGCATTCCCTGCGGCGATCGCGATAACCACCGGGTGGAGTATCGCGTGGCGGGCGCCGACGCCAACCCGTATCTGGTGATGGCGACCATTCTGGCCGGCATCGTCTACGGCCTGGAAACCGCCTTGCCGCTGCCTGAGCCGGTGACCGGCAACGGGCTGGAGCAGGACGGGCTGCCGTTCCCGATCCGCCAGAGCGACGCCCTGTACGAGTTCGAACACCAGCCGGTGCTCAATGCGCTGCTGGGCGAACGCTTCAGCCATGTCTACCTGGCCTGCAAAACCGATGAGCTGGTGCAGTTCGAGCGCCTGATCACCGAAACCGAGATCGAGTGGATGCTGAAAAACGCCTGATCCCGCTCGCCCAACCATGACCGCGCGCGTCCGGCGCATTTCATCGGCTCTCCTGTGGCCGGTGAGGCTGCGCGCTGCGGTACAGAATTTCTTCTATCACGGCGTACAGGACGCCGACGAGGAAATAACCATGACTCAGTCATCCCCCTGCGCAGACGTTTGCCTGTGCCGCAGTGCCGACGGGCCGGTCGTCGGCCGCCCGACAGCGATCCCAACCCGTTTTTCCCGCCGCCTGAGCAGCAGTTTCCCCGCGGCCTCTCTGAATGACGTTGCACGGTTGACAGCAGAGGACCAAAAGGGGAAATGCCATGACGACTAAAGCCATCGACGGCGGCCTGGCGGGCAAACCGCAGCTGCGCAAATCCCTCAAGCTGTGGCAGGTGGTGATGATGGGCCTGGCCTATCTGACGCCGATGACGGTGTTCGACACCTTCGGCATCGTCTCCGGCCTCACCGACGGCCATGTGCCGACCTCCTACCTGCTGGCGCTGGCCGGCGTGCTGTTCACCGCCATCAGCTACGGCAAACTGGTGCGCCAGTTTCCCACCGCCGGCTCTGCCTATACCTATGCGCAGAAGGCGATCAATCCGCACGTCGGTTTCCTGGTGGGGTGGTCGTCGCTGCTGGACTATCTGTTCTTGCCGATGATCAACACGCTGCTGGCCAAGATCTACCTGACCGCGCTGTTCCCGGAGGTGCCGCCCTGGGTGTGGGTGGTGGGCTTCGTGATTCTGATCACCGCCATCAACCTGAAAAGCGTCAATCTGGTGGCCAACTTCAATACCCTGTTCGTACTGGCGCAGGTGGCGATCATTTTGGTGTTCATCTATCTGGTGGTACGCGGCCTGCACAACGGCGAGGGGATGGGCACGGTGTGGAGCCTGCGGCCGTTCCTCAGCGAGAATGCGCACCTGCTGCCGATCATTACCGGCGCCACCATCCTGTGCTTTTCGTTCCTCGGCTTCGATGCGGTGACTACGCTGTGCGAAGAGACGCCCGACGCCGCCAAGGTGATCCCGCGCGCCATCTTCCTGACCGCGCTGTACGGCGGGGTGATCTTTATCAGCGTGTCGTTCTTCATTCAGCTGTTTTTCCCGTCCATTCAACGCTTTCACCAGCCCGACGCCGCGCTGCCGGAGATTGCGCTGTACGTCGGCGGCAAACTGTTCCAGTCGATCTTCCTGTGCGTGACCTTTATCAATACGCTGGCCTCCGGCCTGGCGTCGCACGCCAGCGTGTCGCGCTTGCTGTACGTGATGGGGCGCGACAACGTGTTCCCGGAGAAATTCTTCGGCTATATCCATCCCAAATGGCGCACGCCGGCGCTGAACGTGCTGATGGTCGGGTTGGTGGCGTTGTCGGCGCTGTCGTTCGATCTGGTGACCGCCACGGCGCTGATCAACTTTGGCGCGCTGGTGGCCTTTACCTTCGTTAACCTGTCGGTGATCAGCCACTTCTTTATTCGCGAAGGGCGCAACAAAAGCTGGAAGGATCGTTTCAACTTCCTGTTCCTGCCGTTGGTGGGGGCGCTGACGGTGGGCGTGCTGTGGCTGAATCTGGAGAAGAGCTCGCTGACCATGGGATTGATCTGGGCGACGCTGGGCTTCGGCTATTTGGCCTGGCTGACCCGGCGTTTTCGCCAACCGCCGCCGCAGCTGGAGCGGCAACCGCAGCAATAAATTCACAGGCGGGAGTTTCCCGCCTTCCTTTTTGGCGCGAGCGGCAGTAGAGTGAAAAACCTGATAAAAAATAACCTATTGGACCTGCCTTATGCCCGTTTTGCCCTCGCGTACCCGCGCCACGCTGTTCGGTTTGTTGGCCATCGTGCTGTGGAGCAGCGTCGTCGGCCTGATCAGAAGCGTCAGCGAAGGGCTGGGGCCTGTCGGTGGCGCGGCGATGATCTACAGCGTCAGCGCGGCGTTCTTGCTGGTGGCGCTCGGCGTGCCGAAATGGCGCAGCTTTCCGCGGCCTTATCTGATCGTCGGCAGCCTGCTGTTCGTCAGCTACGAGATCTGCCTGTCGCTGTCGCTCGGCTACGCCAATACCCGCCTGCAGGCGATAGAAGTGGGCATGATCAACTACCTGTGGCCCTGTTTCACCGTACTGATGGCGCTGGCGCTCAACGGGCAAAAGGCGAAATGGTGGCTGCTGCCGGGGCTGTTGCTGTCGCTGTTCGGCATCGGCTGGATCATGAGCGGCGAGGGCGGCTGGTCACCGGCGCAGATGCTGGCCAACGTGCGCAGCAATCCGCTCAGCTATACGCTGGCGTTCAGCGGCGCGGTGATCTGGGCGCTGTATTGTAATCTGACCAAGAAGATCGCCCGGGGCAGCAACGGCGTGGTGCTGTTTATCGCGCTGACCGCGCTGGCGCTGTGGCTGAAGTACGCCTTCAGCGCGGAAAGCGGCATGCAGTTCAGCGTCGGCGTGACCGTGACGCTGCTGTGCGCCGGGGTGGCGATGGGGGCGGGGTATGCCGCCTGGAACGTCGGCATTCTGCACGGCAACATGACGCTGCTGGCGACCGTCTCCTATTTTACCCCGGTGCTGTCGGCGGTGTTCGCCGCGCTGGTGCTGCACACCTCGCTGACCGTCAATTTCTGGCAGGGCGTGGCGATGGTCACCCTGGGTTCGCTGATCTGTTGGCGGGCAACTCGCGGAAATTAACGGAAATTATCCGCCATCGCCGCAATGTTGAACTAGAATTTAACTAGCCATGTTGCCTGAAGGAACGACGACAATGAGAAGTGACATTCAATTTATTCAGCAGCCTGAAATCGACGTGCATCATTATGAACGCGGCGATACCGTGCGCCTGACCACGGCGAATTTGCGGCATGAATATCAGCTCGATGTTTATATTTTGCGCCGCGACGATAAGCTGATTTACGGTTCGGTCGTCGCGGCGGCGCCCAAAACCGATATTCCGGTCGCCAGCTGGGAGGTCAAAAACGGTGAAGAGGTCGTGTTTCGCCAGGAAAACATCGCCAAAGCGGTGCCGGCGGTAAACTGATTTCACGTTCCGCACTTTCTCCTGATGCTGATGAAGGCCGACGCTCGCGCGTCGGCTTTTTCTTTTCCACCTCGTGATGACGTCCTGATGTCATTTGGCTCAAAAACTGCGCTAAAAAACGCGACACATGACAAAAATCACAGCGAATGTGAATTTGCATGAAACATAATTTGACAAATGTGAACGCAATCGATTACCTATTCGCGAAATGCGTAACTGGATCACAGATTCTTACAGTCAGTGGTTTCTATAATGCGCGCGTCATCCGAGTTTCTGTGTGAAGACAACGCCAGGTGTCGGCAGACTCATTGTCATCTTTTCTAAACGGGCAGGAAATGGCCCTTTAAGCATGTGGTAATAAAATGAAAAAAATAGCTCTCGCAGCAGGTGTACTGCTCGCAGCGTCTTACAGTGCATCATCAATGGCTGATAGCAAAGACAGTCAATATGTCTCCGACTGGTGGCACCAGAGCGTTAACGTGGTGGGCAGCTACCACACCCGTTTCGGGCCGCAACTGAACAACGACGTGTATCTCGAATACGAAGCCTTCGCCAAGAAAGACTGGTTCGATTTCTACGGCTACGTTGACGTGCCGAAGTTCTTCGGCGTGGGCAACACCCCGGATCGCGGCATCTGGAACAAAGGTTCCCCGCTGTTTATGGAGATTGAACCACGCTTCTCCATCGACAAACTGACCGGCACCGACCTGAGCTTCGGTCCGTTCAAAGAGTGGTACTTCGCCAACAACTACATCTATGACCTGGGCCACAACGCCGACGGTCGTCAAAACACCTGGTACATGGGCCTGGGTACCGATATCGACACCGGCCTGCCGATGAGCCTGTCGATGAACATCTATGCCAAGTACCAGTGGGAAAACTACCAGGCTGCCAATGAGAACAGCTGGGACGGTTACCGCTTCAAGGTGAAGTACTTCGTGCCGCTGACCCAGGTGTGGGGCGGCAACCTGAGCTACATCGGCTTCACCAACTTCGACTTCGGCTCCGATCTGGGCAAGGACAGTGGTAACGCGATCAACGGCAAACAGGTACGCACCGGCAACTCGATCGCCTCCAGCCACATTTTGGCGCTGAACTACGATCATTGGCACTATTCTTTCGTGGCGCGTTATTTCCATAACGGCGGCCAGTGGCAGGATGGCGCGGATATCGGTACGCCGCAGGGCCCGATCAAGTCTACCGGTTGGGGTTACTACCTCGTGGTCGGCTATAACTTCTGATTTTCCGTGTTATCAGAAACAGAAAACCCCGCCTGGCGGGGTTTTTTTTCGTCATCACTGGGCTTGTTCTACCGGGAGATGCCTCACCGGCATAAACAGCCTGCCTTTGATCACGTGACATTCATTATTTATCCAACTAATGATTTGTTCACGGCTGACGCCTTCCGACTGCGCATAACGATGAAGATCGCCGTTAAAGTGCCGAGTGATGTATTCCATGAGGGTCATTTGCACGTCTTTTGCTCCTGAACGCCCACCCGTTGCCAGCCTGGCCACCGCGGGAGGTTAAGGTTTCTCAGACAGCGAATGTAAATTATCGGCAACGAAATCTCAACATAAAGCACCAAATAGGGGCGACGCCGGTGGGAAAAAGAATCCCGCACGGAAAGGCGGGAAGTGTTCGATATTATCATTCTGGATGATAAGAATAAGATTTGAGGTGCGACGAAAAAGAGCACGCTAACTCTTTTTTGTTACCGTCCCACGCTAGCGGAAGGCTTATTTTTCTTCAAGAAAAATCGGGGGTAGATTTCGGAATTCTCGAGGCGTTTTGCGTTAAAACAAGAGAGTGGCGCGAATGCCGTAAAACCGCACTGTCATCTCGGAGTTTTCCTTATACTTTGCCCGGAAAAGGCCAACTATAGTAAACAGAGTCCCCCACGCAGGAATACACAACATGAACAAACGTCGTACGACTCTCACGGTGTTGGCACTGATTGCATCGCTGGGGTTGTCATCCGCCCCGGCCATGGCCGACAAAGGCGGCAATGGTAACGGCAACGGGCATGGCAACAGCGGCAATCATGGCAATAACGGTAACCACGGCAACAATGGCAATCACGGCAACAAAGATAAAGGCGACTATAGAGACTATAGAAACGACGACAATCTGGTTTCCGTCAGCCTCTCGCGCGACCGCGCCCGTTCGCTGGCGCACACCTACGGGCTGACCGGCTACCGCTCGTTGCCGCCGGGCATCGCCAAGAATCTGGCGCGCGGCAAACCGCTGCCGCCGGGCATCGCCAAAAAAATGGTGCCGTCTTCGATGCTGCGTGAACTGCCGCAGTATCCGGGTTATGAATGGCGCATCGCCGGCGACGATCTGGTGCTGGTCGCGCTCAGCACCGCAATTGTGGCTTCCGTCATCAACGGCGTGTTCGACTAACGCCGGTTGGGTCTCATCGGGCCTCGCTGCGGCGGGGCCTTTTTTATTTGCCCGCGCGGGGCTGACGTGGTGAACTTGGCGCCTGACCTTTTCACTGCATCATAAGGGAGGCGCCATGTTCAGGGCGTTATTGATAGCGTGTTGCCTGACCAGTTTTCCGGCGTTGGCGGGCGGCGGCGCCGCTATCGGCGAGCTGGTGAACCAACGGCTGTCGTTGATGAAAGACGTGGCCGGTTACAAGGCGCAGCAGCATTTGCCGATCGAAGATCTGGCGCAGGAGGCGAAGGTGTTGGCCAACGCGCAGGCGGAAGCGGGGCGTTTGGGGCTGGAGCCGGCGTCGGTGCGGCCTTTTATCACCGCGCAGATGGACGCCGCCAAGGCGATTCAGTACCGCTATCGCGCCGACTGGTTGGCGAGCCCGGAAAACGATTGGCAGCCGCGCCCGCTGGCGCAGGTGCGGGTGCAGATCGGGCAACTGAGCAGCCGGATACTGCAGCGTTTGGCGGCGCAGCTGCGCGCCGGCCCGCTCGACGCGGCGGATCGGGCGGCGTTTATGGCGTCCGTGGAACAGGTGAATCTCAGCGCCGCCGACAAACGGCGGCTGGCGGATGCGCTGCTGGCGGTCAAAGCCGACAGCGCGCGCTGATCGTCAGTCGCGGCCGACGGTGCTGCGGCGGAAGGTCAGCATCCGGCTGCGGTTGGCGATGAGATCCACGTTGTAACCGCGGAAATAGAGGCAAAAGCGTTTCAACCACGGGCCGTCCTGGCACTCCACCAGCATGCGGCCCTGGCCCAGCGGGCTGAGCGTGCCGGTCTGTGCCGCCGGGCCGACGCCGATATGCACCCGATTGCCGCGAATTTCAAAGGCGGTGCGATAGTGCGGGTGGTACCACAGCCCCTGCACATGCTTCAGGCAGTCGCCGTTGGCCGTGACCGGCAGGAAACGGCGCGCCACGTGGCCGACCTCGCCCTCGACCGCTTCGCCGGTCCACTTCAATTTGATTGGCATATGGGCGGACAGCGACACCGCATAGCCGTCTTCGCCCTGATACAGCGGTTCGCCGCTGCCCAGATAGGCCAGGTTGCCGTCTTTGACTTCCAGCCAGTGCGGCTCCGCCAGCGTGGCGTAGAGGCCGTCGGGGATCGCCGCGCTGCGCTGCGGCAGCGGTTCGCCCAGCAGCGTCGCCATCACCTGCAAGGCCATGCCGAAACTGTCGCAATCTTCGCGGTTGGCCACCAGCGCGACGCCGGCCTGACGGTCGGGCGCCAGCAGGAAATAGGTTTTGTAACCGGCATGGGAGCCGCCGTGGCCCAGCAGGCTGCGGCGGCCCAGCGGCGTGCGCGCCAGCCCCAGGCCATAGGCGCTGAGTTGGCCCTGATTGAGGCGGCGCGGCGCGCTGAGTTGCGCCAGCACGCCCTGGCCGGGGCCTTGGTCTGCCAATAGCGTTTGCAGCCAGCGGGTGAGGGCGTTGACGCTGCCGGTCAGGCAGCCGGAGGCGGAAAGGTGCAGGCCGGCGCTGGCGTGTTGCCAGCCCTGCGGCGCCCGCCAGTAACCCGGCACCAACCCCGGCACTACGTCGAACCAGCTTTCCGGCGCCCGCATCTGCACCTGCAGCGGCTGGGCGATATGCCGTTGCACCAACTGGTCGAAATCATAGCCTTTGCTGCGCAGCGCGGCCTCCAGCAGCCGATAGCCGGTATTGCTGTAGGCGATCTCGCTGCCGGCCTCATAGTTCAATCTTTCCAGCCCCTCGACAAACTGCATCACCGGCTGCGCTTCGCTGACGGCGTGCAGCGATATGCCCAGCAAGCCGAGCGTTTCGCGCACGTCGGGCAGGCCGCCGGTCATGTCCAGCGCCTGGCCGACGGTGACGTCCGCCAGCGCAGGCTGCAGGGCGGGGAGCAGATCGCCCAGGCGTTGCTCCAGCCGAACGGTGCGATCGGTGGCGTTCAGCGCCAGCGCGGCGAAGATATGCTTGGTCACTGAGGCGTAGCGCACCACGCTGTCGGCGGTGAAGGGGGTGTTCTGCGCCAGATCGGCCAGGCCGGCACAGGCGGTGGCGCGGAGTTGTTCGGCGTCAAACAGGGTGATGGCGCCGCCGGGTTCGCCACGCCGTTGCCAGCCGGCCAGCAGTTGTTCGGCGACGGCGCCGGCAGCGCGCCAGTTTAACGGTGTTACAGACATAGGGCCTCCAGAGAGATATTCGAAACGGGCCAATTGGCCACAGGCCGCCCGGTGCTGACGATGAGCACGGGCTTTTGGGCTGATTGTGGCGCAGTGCGTTTTTCGTCGGCCGCTGTTTTGTGCGCTGTTTGGACCAGTTAGCGGGGAATCACGCGAAACTTTGATATAGCGCGCAGATTGCTGCTGGCGTTGCGGTTAAAGGCAGCAGAAAAACAGGCGCCCGGCGGCGCCTGTAAAGGGGGATCAGTTCAGCCTGGCGGCGCCGTCCAACAGGCTTTCAATCATCTGCTTGAGCAGACGCTGCAGCGAGGCGGCGCGCTGCGGTTCGAACGCGAAAGGATACTGTTCGGACATGTAGTTGACCTGCGCCAGCTCGAGCTGGATCGCATGCTGTTGCTGCTGCGGTTGACCGTAGGCGCGGGTGATGTAACCGCCCTTGAAGCGGCCGTTCAGCACGTGGGTGTACTGCTGTTGCTGCTCGCAGCAGGCGACCAGCCGATCGCTCAGCGCCTGGGCGCAGCTTTCGCCGCCGTTGGTGCCGAGGTTGAGATCCGGCAGTTTGCCGTCGAACAGCCGCGGGATCACCGAGGCGATGGAGTGCGCGTCGAACAGCAACGCATAACCGTGCCGCGCTTTGAGGCGCGCCAGCTCGTTTTGCAGCTGCTGATGATAAGGTTGCCAAATCTGCTGCAGATAGCCGGCGCGTTCTGCGTCCGTCGGCGCTTTGCCCGGCAGGAAGCTTGGGCGGCCGTCGAACAGCACGTCGGGATACAGACCGGTGGTGGCGGTGGTGTACAGCGGTTTGTCGTCCGCCGGGCGGTTCAGATCGATGACGAAGCGCGAATAGTTGCCGACCAGTACGCTGGCGCCCATCGCCCGGGCGAAGTCGTACAGTTGCGGAATGTGCCAGTCGGTATCGGGCAGCGGGCGAGCGTCGTCGGTCAGCCCGGCCTCGACCGCCGGTGTCAGTTGTGTGCCGGCGTGCGGGATGCTGATCAGCAGCGGCAGGCTGCCGGTCTGGAAGCTAAAAGGATCGCGAATGGTCATTGACGTACTTCTCCTCGGAAAATCACCGTACAGGGCAGCTGGCCGCCCAACCAATAAGCCAGTTCCGCCGGCCGCGACAGCGGCCAGTGAACGAAGTCCGCCACCTTGCCGGTTTCCAGCGTGCCGTGGCTGTGCTGCAGCCCCAGCGCTTTGGCGGCGTGGGTGGTGACGCCCGCGAGCGCTTCTTCCGGCGTCAGGCGGAACAGCGTGCAGGCCATGTTGATCATCAGGCGCAGCGACAGCGCCGGCGACGTGCCGGGATTGGCGTCGCTGGCGATCGCCATCGCCACGTGGTGCTTGCGGAACAGCTCCACCGGCGGGCACTGGGTTTCGCGCAGCAGGTAGTAGGCGCCGGGCAGCAGCACCGCCACGGTGCCGGCGTCGCCCATGGCGCGGGCATCTTGTTCGGTGGCGTATTCGAGATGGTCGGCGGAGAGCGCGTGATGGCGCGCCGCCAGTGTGCTGCCGCCGAGGGCGGAGAGCTGCTCGGCGTGCAGTTTGACCGGCAGACCGGCGGCTTCGGCGGCGGCGAAGACCCGCTCCACCTGCGCCGGTGAGAACGCCAGATGTTCGCAAAAGGCGTCAACCGCATCCGCCAGGCCGGCGGCGGCCGCCTGCGGGATGATGGTATCGCAGACCAGATTGATGTAGTCGTCGGCGCGGTTGGCGTATTCCGGCGGCAGCGCATGGGCCGCCAGACAGGTGGTTTTCACCTCGACCGGCAGCAGCTCGCCCAGTTTGCGCGCCACCCGCAGCATTTTCAGCTCGCTTTCCGGGCTGAGACCGTAGCCGGATTTGATTTCCACGCAGGTGACGCCTTCCGCCAGCAGCGGCCGCAGGCGGAACAGCGCCTGCTCCAGCAGCAACGCTTCGTCGGCCTCGCGGGTGGCTTTCACGGTGGAGATGATGCCGCCGCCCTGCGCGGCGATGTCGGCGTAGCTTACGCCGTTCAGCCGCTGTTCGAACTCGCCGCTGCGATTGCCGCCGAACACCAGGTGGGTGTGGCAGTCAACAAAGCCGGGGGTGATGATGCCGCCGTCGAATTTCACCGTTTCGTCCGCGATAAGATCGGGCGGCAGCGCCGCATGTTCGCCAATCCAGACGATCTTACCGTCGCGTACGGCGATCGCGCCGTCGGTCAGGGTGTGATATTTGCCGTCGCGCATGGTGACGATATCGGCGCCGTGCCACAGGCTGTCACAGTGAATCTCAGACGTCATTGCTTTCCTCCGTCGGAGCCGCAGCTCCCACATGGTTGTATATACAATTAAAAACAACCTAACGCATTCACCGGGATGTCACAAGAGGCGGGAGAGATTTTGTTATCAGGATGTGATCGACAACGGAGATGCGGGCGCAGGGCGCGCCCGCCGGGGATCAGACTTCGCTGGTGAAGCGGCCGAACAGCTGGTAACGGCTGCCGGGATACAGCAGCCGGGCCGAGGTCACCACGGTTTTGCCGGACCAGGTGCGACGGTGGATCAGCAGGCCGGGTTCGTGGTCCTCCAGCTGCAGCAGCTCGCGTTCGCGCCGGGTCGGGATCACCGCTTCGACGATGTGTTCGCCGGCGGTCAGCGGCGCGGCCTGCGTCAGATAGGTGTAGGGCGTGACGCGGTCGAAATCCTGCTTCAGGTAATCCGGCGCCACCAGCGGATTGACGCAGCGGTCTTCCACCTGCACCGGCACGTCGTTTTCGTAATGCACGATCTGCGAATAGAACAGCCGTTGGCCGGGCTGAATGCCGAGCGCCGCCGCCTCTTCCTCGCTGGCCGGGCGGGCTTTCAGCTCAAGGATTTTGCTGCTGTGGCGATGACCGCGCGCGGCGATCTCATCGGCGATGTTGTGCACTTCCAGCAGCGCGGTGTGCGCCTTGGCTTCGGCGACGAAGGTGCCGACGCCCTGCATGCGGATCAGAAAACCTTCGCTGGTCAACTCGCGCAGCGCGCGGTTGATGGTCATGCGGCTGACGCCCAGTTCCGCCACCAGTTCACTTTCGGAGGGCACGCGCTGGTGCGGTTGCCAGTGCCCCGCACGGATTTGATTCACGATCGCCTGTTTGACCCGTTGGTAGATCGGGGCGGGGGCATCGCTCATTGCAGCCGCCAGTTGTAACACGGTCTGTTGTTCAGCCACGACGTTAACCTCGTCAAATAAAAAAATAATAACACCAGTTTACTGTTGATGTCGGTGTATGTATATGTATATACAACTAGTGGCCGTCGCGCCAGAAACTTGCCGGCGACCGCCAAAAATTCCTGAAGACGCGCCATCGCCGCGCCTTATTCGCCGTTACATTAACCGTGGAATACTGCCATGCCTGCTTATTTTGCCCCACGCGCTTTGCTCCCTGAGGGCTGGGCGCATAACGTCCGGCTGGACGTCGATGCGCAAGGTTATCTGACTCAAGTTACCGCCA
Organism: Serratia sp. X10; assembly: GCF_017811775.1. NCBI lineage: Bacteria > Pseudomonadati > Pseudomonadota > Gammaproteobacteria > Enterobacterales > Yersiniaceae > Serratia > Serratia sp. X10. The sequence goes on from NZ_JAEIOH010000001.1 coordinate 516,115, forward strand.
ACGCTGAACCGCAAGGCTGCACCCGGCTGCACGGCGATGCGGTGCCGGGCATGCCGAACCTGCACTCCCACGCCTTTCAGCGCGCGATGGCCGGGTTGGCGGAAGTGGCGGGCAACCCGCAGGACAGCTTCTGGACCTGGCGCGATCTGATGTATCGGCTGGTGCAGCGCCTGACGCCGGAGCAGGTGGAGGTGGTCGCCCGTCAACTGTATATCGAAATGCTCAAGGGCGGATATACCCAGGTGGCCGAATTCCACTACCTGCATCACGACGCCGACGGCAAGCCTTACGCCGATCGCGGTGAGATGAGCGGCCGCCTCAGCGAGGCCGCGCATCAGGCCGGCATCGGCATGACGATGCTGCCGGTGCTGTACAGCTACGCCGGTTTTGGCGCCCAGCCGGCCCAGCCGGGGCAGAAACGGTTTATCCAGGATGCCGAAGGCTATCTGCAACAGCAGCAGGTGATTGCTCGCCAACTGGCGGATCGCCCGTTGCAGAATCACGGTCTGTGTTTCCATTCGCTGCGCGCGGTGGAACTTGGCCAGATGCAACAGATTTTGGCCGCGTCGGATCGCACCTTGCCGGTGCATATTCATATCGCCGAGCAGCAAAAAGAGGTGAACGACTGCCTGGCGTGGAGCGGGCAGCGACCGGTGGCCTGGCTGTATGGCCATCTGCCGGTGGATCAGCGCTGGTGTCTGGTGCACGCCACCCATCTGGATCGCGATGAGCTGGAAGCGCTGGCGCGCAGTCGCGCGGTGGCCGGCCTGTGCCCAACCACCGAAGCCAACCTCGGCGACGGCATTTTCCCCGGCGACGCCTATCTGCAGCAGCAGGGGCGTTGGGGCATCGGCTCCGACAGCCACGTTTCGCTCAACGTGGTGGAAGAGCTGCGCTGGTTTGAATACGGCCAGCGGCTGCGCGATCAGCGCCGCAATCGCCTGACGACACCGCAGCAATCGGCGGTGGGCGATGTGCTGTATCACCAGGCGCTGCAAGGCGGCGCGCAGGCGTGCGGCGCGCCGATCGGCCGCTTGCAGAGCGGCTATCGCGCCGACTGGCTGGTGCTGGACGGCGACGATCCGTATTTGGCGGCGGCGCCGGATGCCTCGATCCTCAACCGCTGGCTGTTCGCCGGCGGCAAAGAGCAAATTCGCGATGTGTTCGTCGGCGGCCGACAGGTGATCGAGCAGGGGCGGCACGCGCTGCAGCAGCAGAGCAGCGCCGAGTTCCTGCAGGTGCTGAAAACCTTTCAGCAGGAGGCGTGATGAGCCAGACCCGTTTTAATTTCGCTGGGTTGCCGGTCAGCCCGTGGCGCAACGGCGGCGGGGAAACCCGTGAAATCGTCAGTTGGCCGCCGGGCGAGCCGGATTTCGACTGGCGCGCCAGCATCGCCACCATCGCGCAGGACGGGCCGTTTTCCGCCTTTGCGGGCATCGATCGTTCGATCACGCTGCTGGAAGGCGACGGCGTGCGGCTGTTCAGCGCCGGGCATATCGACCATCAGTTGGCGCGTATCGGGGAGCCGTTCGCCTTTTCCGGCGACGTGGCGCTGGAAGCGACGCTGCTGGGCGGCGCCAGTCAGGATTTCAACATCATGACGCGCCGCGGTCGGCTGGTGGCGCAGGTGCAACGCAGCGCCGAGCCGCTAACCTTGCCGCCGGGGCGGGCGGGGGTGCTGTATGTGCTGAGCGGGCTCTGGTCGCTGCCGGGGGGCGGCGAACTGAGCGCGCGCGAGGGCGTCTGGTGGACGGCATCGGCGGCGGGGGGCGACGTGGCGCCGTTGAGGGCCGGTAGCGCTATCCTGTGGGCGAACATCACACCCCGTTAACGCAGAGTAGAGTCCTGCGCCCGGTTATGGGATTATTCACTTTTTCCCATTAATCATAAAGAAGGGCGCATGGCTTCGCTGAAAGACGTCGCAAAACTTGCCGGAGTCTCGTTGATGACGGTGTCCCGCGCCATCAATGACCCCGGCAAGCTGCGGCCGGAAACCTACCGCCGCGTCAAACAGGCTATCGATCGGTTGGACTATGTGCCGGATCTGTCGGCGCGGCGTATTCGCGGTGACGGAAATCGCGTGCAGACGCTCGGCGTGCTGGCGCTGGACACCGCCACGACGCCGTTCTCGGTGGAAATGATCCTGTCGATTGAAAAAACCGCGCGCGAGCGCGGCTGGAACAGCTTCGTCGTCAACCTGTTCGCCGACGACAACGCCGAACAGACCGTCGATCTGCTGCTGGCGCATCGGCCGGATGGGGTGATCTTCACCACCATGGGGCTGCGTGAGGTGACGCTGCCGGCCAAACTGCTGGACAAAAAGCTGGTGTTGGCCAACTGCGTCAGCCCGGCGCATTCGATCGCCAGCTACATTCCTGATGACGAGCAAGGGCAGTATGACGCGACGCGCACGCTGATCGCCAAAGGCTATCGCGCGCCTTTGTGCATTCATTTACCGGCGGATACGCTGGCGGCGGGGCTGCGCCGCCGCGGTCTGGAACGCGCCTGGCGCGAAGCGGGGCGCGATGTTGAACAGCTGCGGCAGTATCATCTCGATCTAAGCGCCGGCGATCAAAGCTATCGCGACTGCGTAGCGTTGCTGGAGCGGCATTTTTCCGCCGGCCGGCGCGATTGCGATGTCGTGGTGTGTGGGAACGATCGGATAGCGTTTCTGGCGTATCAGGTATTGCTGGTGCAAGGTTGGCGGATACCGCAGCAGGTGGCGGTGCTGGGCTATGACAATATGGTCGGCACCGGCGAGCTGTTCCTGCCGGCATTGACGACGGTGCAGCTGCCGCATTATGAACTGGGTCGCCTTGCGGCGCTGCATGTGATTGAGCGGCGGGAACAGCGTGATACGGTGAAAGTGCCTTGCCCGCTGCTGGAACGTGGTTCACTGTAAACGCACCGGGGGCGTCGCTGCGCCCGGTGCTCATTCCCATTACCCCCAGATGCTTGCCAACTGCCATCCCGTGATGGGCTCGAACAGCGCTCGTCCGCCTTCGGCGAACAGGCTGAGACGGCGATCGCCCGCCGTCGGATAGATGCGGCTGGTCAGGCAGGCCTGCCCCTGATTAACGAAGATCTCCAGCGAGGAGCGATCGATAAAGATCCGCAGCGACAGGATGTCACCCTCCGGCAGCGGCACACTGCGGCAGGTGCACAGCGCCGGGTGTTCATTAAAACGCTCCAGCACCAGTCGGTGTGACTGATTGTCGACGAACAGCCGCGCCGCACTTCCAATGGCCAGCCCGTACCGCTCGGCGTCGCTGTCGGCCGGTCTCAACGTCAGGATGAGCTCCTGCATATCGTTCGTCAGCGGCAAATGCTGATTGGTCAGCGTCTGCGCCGACAACGTCTGCGATCCTCGGCGTAACGCCGCCAGTTCACGCGCCGGATTCATGCGGACGCTGCCGTCGGCGGCCAGCGTCAGCTCGCGTGGCAGGGTGAGGGCGCCGGCCCAGCGGTGCGCTTTGCTGGGCATCGGTGATTCCCACATATCCATCCAGGCAAACAGCAGCCGACGGCCGTCGGCGGCGGAGAAGGTCTGCGGCGCATAGAAATCGTGGCCAGCATCCAGCTCGCAGAAGGGCTGGGTCACCGTAAAGTTGCCATCCGGCCGCCAATGGCCGAGCAGATAGCCGCTCTGGAAGCGATTGCGGTAGCGGTAACCCTGCGCCGCCAGCCCCTGCGGCGAAAACAGCAGCAGGTGTTGCTCGCCCAGCGGGAAGAAATCCGGGCATTCCCACATATAGCCCTGATGCGCCGTTTGCGCGCCGGCCAGCACTCGATCGAAGCGCCAGGCGCGCAGGTCGGCAGAACGGTACAGGCGCACCTGGCCCAGGCCGTTTTCTTTGGCGCCGACCACCAGCCACCATTCGCCGTTTTCGCGCCAGACTTTCGGATCGCGAAAATGCTGAATGCCGTCCGGCGGGGCCAGCACCGGCCCGTGCTTGACGAAGCGTATGCCGTCTTCGCTGGTGGCCAGACATTGCACTTCCCGCACCTGGCTGTCGTCACCGGGTTCGCCCAACCACACGTGGCCGGTGTAAAGTAGCGTCAGCACGCCGTTGTCATCCACGGCGCAGCCGGAAAAACAACCGTCTTGGTCATAGGGCGCATCGGGTGCCAGGGCGATGGGCTGGCGCTGCCAGCGGATCAGATCGCGGCTGGTCGCATGCCCCCAGTGCATGGGCCCCCAGTGCTCGCTATAGGGATGATGTTGGAAGAACGCATGATAGACGCCGTCAATACAGATCAGGCCGTTGGGATCGTTGATCCAGCCGGCGGCCGGTGCGAGATGGAACTGCGGATAATAATCGTCTCGGCGCTCTGCGCACAGGGCTTCGACCGCATGGTCGGCTTGAGCTAAAGCAGTGTTCATTGGACAGACTCACTTGATTTAATGGCGGATGGAAAGGGCGTTGCCGTGGCGGAGCGTTCGCCGCGCAGCAGGAAGCAGGAGACAAGCGTGGTGGCGGCGACCGCGCAGCCCATCAGCAGATAGGTATCGGCAAAGCCGATGCGGTCATAACCGTAGCCCGCCAGCGGCGACAGGAAGCTGGCCATCACCTGGGTGATGAACTGAAAGCCCACCAGGTACAGCGTGGAGGAGAGTCGGCTGTCGAAGCGGCTGGCGATGTATTTGAAGATAGCGATCAGCAGGATTGGCAACTCTACGGCGTGCAGCAGTTTCATGGCGGAGATCATCAGGGCGCCGCTGACCAACCCGGAACCGAACATGCGCAGCGCCATCACGCTGCCCGCCAGCAACAGCCCCTGCTTGGCGCCGATGCGGTTCACCAGCAGCGGCGCCAGGAACATGCCGCCGGCTTCGAGGAAGACCTGCAGCGAGTTGAGAAAACCGTACATCTCGTTGCCCTGTGCGCGAGAAGCGAACTGTGAGGCGAAGTAGACCGAAAATTGCTGATCGAAAACGTTGTATACGCTGATCCCCAGCACAAACACCACCAGCGCCCAGAAGCCCGGCATACGCAGCAGCGCCAGCGCATCCTGCAGCCGCAGGTTCTCCGGTTTGCCGAACGCCAGGCCGGCCATGGCGTTCGGCTTCAGCTCGCGCACCTGGCTGAGCAGCAACAGGAATACCACGGCGGCGGCGGAGGCCAGCCAGAAATTGATGTTCGGATTGATATTGAAGATAAAACCGGCCACAAAGGTGGCACTGGCCCAGCCGAGCGAGCCCCACATGCGGGCGCGGCCGAACTCAAAACCGCTGATGCGGCTGACGCGCTCGGTATAAGACTCCAGCGCGCCGATGCCGGCGAAGAAGGTCGCGCCGATGAACAGCCCGCCGACCAACGCACCCAGCGGCAGGCTGCTCGCCAGCAGCGGGGCATAAACGTAGATAAAGAACGGGCCGGTCAGCAGCAGCATTACGCCGAGAAACTGCAGCAGGTGTTTGCGCAGCCCAAGTTTGTCCTGAATAAAGCCGTACAACGGCTGTGCGCACAGCGCCACCAGCGAGATGGCGGAGAAGATCAGGCCGGTCTCGGCGCCTTTCAGCCCGATCTTTTGATTCAGCCACAGCGAGATCAGCGAAAAGCTGGAAGACCAGGTGAAGAAAAAGAAGAACAGCAGGCCGCTGAGCAGCACGTAATATTTTTTTGTTTCGCGGTTCATGGGTAGGGCCCCGGTGAGTGAAGTTAGCTCTATTGTTAACGTTAACTCGCAAAGGGATGAAGCTAGCAGATATCACGCGTGCGATGTTAATCACAAAAGTTAACGTTAACATTATTGCGTTGTGATCATTGTCACGAGTTGGAATGGGGGCGATGCGCCCCGAAGGATTAACGTTCGTTCAGCGAACGCAGGTGATCGTCGCGGCGCAGCGTCATCAGCGCAAACAGGCTGACCACCGACGTGGCGACCACGTAGTAGGCGGGAATGTCGATATTGCCGGTCTGTTTGATGAGGCCGGTGATAATCAGCCCGGCCGAGCCGGAAAACACCGCATTGGACAGCGAGTAAGCCAGCCCCAGGCCGGTATAGCGCACCCGGGTCGGGAACATCTCCGCCAGCATCGCTGGGCCGGGACCGGCCAGCAGGCCGACCACGGCGCCGGCGATCATCACTGCCAGTCCTTTGATCCACAGTGAGCTCTGCGCATCCTGCAACAGGTGCAGCAGTGGGAAGGTGAACAGGATCACCGCCGCCACCGCCGTCAGCATCACCGTTTTACGCCCCAGCCTGTCGCTGATGATGCCCGCCGGCAGGATGGTCAGGGCGAAACCGACGTTGGCCAGCACCGTCGCCACCAGCGCCTGCTGGAAGGTGGCGTGCAGCGAAGTTTGCAAATAGGAAGGCATTACCACCAGGAAGGTATAGCCGGCGGCCGACCAGCCCATCATGCGGCCGATGCCGATCAGAATGGTTTTCACCACGCCGCTCAGTTTCGCTTCCTGCGGTGTGGCGGCCTGTTCCGCGCGTTGCTGCGCCTGGGTAAACGTCGGCGTTTCCTCAAGCTTGAGCCGCAGCCACAGCGCCACGGCGCCCATCGGCAGCGCCAGCAGGAAGGGAATGCGCCAGCCCCAGTCATGCAACTGCTGCACGCTCAGCAGCGCGGCCAGCAGCGCCACCAGCCCGGCGCCGGCCAACAGGCCGAGCGCGACGGTCAGCGATTGCCAGGCGCCGAACAGCCCGCGCTTGCCCTTTGGGGCGAACTCGGTCATCAGCGACACGGCGCCGCCGAATTCGCCGCCGGCGAACAGCCCCTGGAACATGCGCAGCAGCGTCAGCAGCAGCGGGGCGGCGACGCCGATCGAGGCATAGGTCGGCATGACGCCGATCAACGCCGTCGCCAGCGTCATCAGCAGCAGGACCGCAATCAGCGTCGGACGACGGCCGATGCGATCGCCAATGCGGCCGAAGATCACCGCGCCGAGCGGCCGGCAGAAAAATGCCAGCGCGAAGGCGGCGTAGGTGAGGATCAGGCTGGTGATTTCATTTTCACCCTGCAGCGTGAAAAAATTGGCGGCGATGACGGTGGCCAGAAAACCGTATACCCCGAACTCATACCATTCGATAAAGTTACCGACCGAGCCGGCCAGCAACGCCTGACGCGACCGGCGCGCGTCGAGAGTCTGTTGATTCATCCCCGTTCCCATACATTTGAATTATTGTCCGTCAGTTCTAAATTTATACGACAAAACAATCAATTGATTTCAGCGGGAACTGTGAGGCGCGATTCACCAGAGCAACGGCGCCGGCTCGCGGCCGTTTTCGGCGTAGTACAGCGAGGGCAGGAACTGCGCCAGATAGCTGAACTCGTTGTAGCAGTGGCGCATCAGGTTAAACCCGATGTCGTCCGACAGTTCGTCGTGGGCGTTGGCGCAGGCTTTACCCAGCAGGAAACGGCTGCGCAGCACGCACCCGTAGGGCGTATCGCGCGCCAGATGCAGCATTTCGCCGTCGCAGGGATCGCCGTTGTCATCCAACGCCACCTGGTCGCCGAAGCCGATGCGCGCGCACACGGCGGCGGAGAGCGCCTGCGCGTCACGTGCCTGGCGCAGCGGCTGCGGCGCGAAGAAGTCCTCGGCGGCGTGGAATTTGAGGCGCGCCGCGACCGGCGGCAGCTCCGCCAGCCATTCGACCGCTTCGATGCTGGCGCCGACGTAGCTTTCCCCTTTTTTCCAATGGCGATCCCAGCCGCGATGTTCGACGTGATCGTGCGGGTGCCACCAGTTGATGTGCTGCGTGTTCTCAAAGAAGGTGAACCACCAGTCCAGCATACGGCCCTTGCAGCCGTGCAGATCGGTACGGACCGCGACGGTCAGCAAACCGTCGGCGCTGCGGCTCAGCCCCATCTCCAGCCGCAGCGGTTCAGGTTTGAGCAACTCGTTGATATCGTTAACGCCCCACGGCGCCAGCAGGGAAGGATGTGTCATAATGGGTTCCTGTTTTATTTTGGAAACGAATTGTGTTTCCAAAATAAAGCTATGCCGCTATGCTGAGTCTGTCAATGCTTGTGAGGAATAAATATGGCGAACCCGAATGAAGAACCGCTGCGTGCTCGCGGCCGGCCGGCCACGCCGGAAACGGCGCTGCGCGCCGCGCTGGCGCAGGCGACGCTGGCGCTGTTGCTCGACGGCGGCTATGCCGCGGCAACGGTGGATGCGGTGGCGAAACGCGCCGGGGTGGCTAAAAAAACCCTGTATCGCTTTGCCGCCAATCGCGACGAACTGGTGGCACAGGCGGTGAGCGGCTGGACCGAGGCGTTTCAGCCGGCCTTCGCCCAGGATGCCGGGCGGTGGGAGGCGGTGGCGCCGCTGTTGGAAAAAGGGCTGAAGGCGGTGGCGCAGCAGGTATTGAGCGCCGAAGCGGTGGGGATGTTTCGGCTGCTGCAGAGCGAGTTTCCGGGGCGCGAGGCGCTGCTGGACAGCTATCAGCGCAACGGCATTCAGCGCGGACGGGCGACGGTGGCGGACTGGCTGCGGCGCCAGCAGCAGTGCGGGTGGCTGCGTGAGCGCGACTGGGCGCAAACCAGCGATCTGCTGCTGGCGATGGCCATCGCCGAACCGCTGCGGCAGATGACGCTGGGGCTGTTGCCGCCCGGCAGCGCGATCGACGAGCGTATCGCGGCGGCGGTAGCGCTGGTGATGCCGGGTTTGCTGGCGGAAGAATGAAAACAAGAAAGGGCCGAAAGTTCGGCCCTTAAACAGCAGGATGCAAAACGTCTGCGTTACAGCTTCGGCCCGGCGTTCACCAGCTTTTCGCCCGCCTGGGTGACGGTATATTTGGCGAAGTTATCGATAAAGCGCTGCGCCAGATCCTGCGCTTTCTCCTGCCACAGCGATTCGTCGGCGTAGGTTTTACGCGGATCGAGGATCGACGGATCGACGCCCGGCAGCGCGGTCGGCACTGCCAGCCCGAAGATCGGCAGTGTGAAGGTCTCGGCCTGTTCAATGTCGCCATTCAAAATGGCGTCGATGATGCCGCGCGTATCTTTGATCGAGATACGCTTGCCGCTGCCGTTCCAGCCGGTGTTGACCAGGTAAGCCTGGGCGCCGGCGGCCTCCATGCGTTTCACCAGCACTTCAGCGTATTGCGTCGGGTGAAGCGTCAGGAACGCGGCGCCGAAGCAGGCGGAGAAGGTCGGCGTCGGGGCGGTGATGCCGCGCTCGGTGCCGGCCAGCTTGGCGGTGAAGCCGGACAGGAAGTGGTATTGGGTCTGCTCCGGCGTCAGGCGTGACACCGGCGGCAGCACGCCGAAGGCGTCGGCGGTCAGGAAGATGATTTTGCGCGCGTGGCCGGCTTTGGACACCGGTTTGACGATGTTCTCGATGTGATAAATCGGGTAAGAGACGCGGGTGTTCTCGGTTTTGCTGGCGTCGTCGAAGTCGATGCTGCCGTCGGCCCGCACGGTGACGTTTTCCAGCAGCGCATCGCGGCGGATCGCCTGATAGATTTCCGGCTCCGCCTGCGGCGACAGCTTGATGGTTTTGGCGTAGCAGCCGCCTTCGAAGTTGAACACGCCGTCGTCGTCCCAGCCGTGCTCGTCATCGCCGATCAGCTGGCGTTTCGGATCGGTGGAGAGGGTGGTTTTGCCGGTGCCGGACAGGCCAAAGAACACCGCGACGTCGCCTTGCTCGCCGACGTTGGCCGAGCAGTGCATCGAGGCGATGCCCTTCAGCGGCAACAGATAGTTCATGATCGAGAACAGGCCCTTCTTCATCTCGCCGCCGTACCAGGTGCCGCCGATCAGCTGCATGCGCTCGGTCAGGTTGAAGGCGACGAAGTTTTCCGAGTGCAGCCCTTGCTGCTGCCAGTCCGGGTTGGTGCATTTGGCGCCGTTCATCACCACGAAGTCCGGCTCAAAGTCCGCCAGCTCGGCGTCGCTTGGGCGGATAAACATGTTTTTCACGAAGTGCGCCTGCCAGGCCACCTCGGTGATGAAGCGCACCTTCAGGCGCGTATCGGCGTTGGCGCCGCAGAAGGTATCCACCACGAACAGACGCTTGCCGGAGAGCTGGTTGCCCACCAGCGTCTTCAGGTGCTGCCAGACTTCCGGCGACAGCGGCTGGTTGTCGTTCTTGCCGGTACCGTTGTCGGACCACCAGACGGTGTCGCGCGTGGTGTCGTCGCGCACGATGTATTTGTCTTTCGGCGAACGGCCGGTAAATTCGCCGGTCGCGACGTTGACCGCACCCAGTTGGGTGAGGGTACCGCGTTCCAGCGGCGGCAGGTCGGCGCGGGTCTCTTCGGCGAACAGCAATTCATAGCTGGGGTTATAGACGATGTCGGCGGCCTGATGGATGCCGTAGCGAGCGAGGGTTTGTGGGGTAACAGCGCGTGAAGACATATTCTACTTCCTTATGAGTCATATTATGCCTTTTTCCCGTGCGGTGCCGCGCGCAGGATTAAGGTTCGGATCAAGCTGACCGGATTCAGCTAATGGCGTTTCCGGTTCTTTATTAATAAAGCAGGGGGCTTTTTCGCCCTCCTATAGCATAGCAGCGAATTTAAGCCTGATTACTTTAATTACAAAATGCTGACGATAATTAATTAAAACCAACCTTGGCGGAGGGTCACAATATTGAATTCCCTCTGCGTAATTTAGTTTTGCATTTTTATTTTTTATCATATTGTCAGTGCTGTCTACTGTTTTATTTCTTATTAGAAAAAGCGAAATCCGCAATAGGATTTTTGTAATTAGTTGTTTTCACTTGGCTATGGCGGGATTGTTGCGCCAGGTGAATCTAACCGTACTGTACGCTTGTCAGCAGGGTGAATAATGAAACAGATAAATGCAGAAATAGCCTGTGATAAAAATACGGCATCGTCCGAATCATCAGGATTAATTAATCAACTTCGTCAAATAGATATCGGTGCGGTGCCGATCGCGTTGTTTATCACGATTTGCGCCATCGTGGCGATTTCCGCCTATGCCAACTTCCTGCCGAAGAATATGATCGGCGGCCTGGCGGTGATAATGACGCTGGGCTTTGCGCTGGCGCAGTTGGGTAAAAGCATTCCCGTGCTGCGCGATATCGGCGGGCCGGCCATTCTGTGTTTGATGGTGCCGTCGGTGCTGGTCTACTTCAACGTGTTCCAGCCCAACGTCATGGGCACCGTCCATCTGCTGATGAAAGACGCCAACCTGCTTTATTTCGTCATCGCCAGTCTGGTGGTCGGCAGCATTCTCGGCATGAACCGGGTGATCCTGATCCAGGGGATGATTCGCATGTTCGTGCCGCTGGTGGTGGGCACGGTGACGGCGGTGATCACCGGGCTGCTGGTGGGGAAACTGTTCGGCTTCACCTTCTATCACACCTTCTTCTTTATCATCGTGCCGATCATCGGCGGCGGCATCGGCGAGGGCATTTTACCGCTGTCGCTGGCCTATTCGGCGATCCTGGGATCGACGCCGGACGTCTACGTCGCGCAGCTGGCGCCGGCGGCGGTGCTGGGTAATATCTTCGCCATCGTCACCGCCGGGGTGCTGGCGCGCATCGGCATGCAGCGCAAGGCGCTGAGCGGCGACGGCATGCTGATCCGTTCGGCGCAGGAGAACGCGATGTTCGCCATCAAGGAACAAAGCGGCAACGTCGATTTCCAACTGATGGGCGGCGGGCTGCTGGTGATCTGCGCCTTCTTTATCGTCGGCGGCCTGTTCGAGCATATCGTGCATATCCCTGGCCCGGTGCTGATGATCCTGTTCGCGGTGCTGTGCAAATACTGCCGGGTGATCCCGGCTTCGATGGAGACCGGCGCGCACAGTTTCTATAAGTTCGTCTCCACCGCGCTGGTGTGGCCGCTGATGATCGGTCTGGGCATGCTGTACGTGCCGCTGGAAAGCGTGGTTGCGGTGTTCTCGGTCGGCTATGTGGTGGTCTGCGGCTCGGTGGTGCTGTCGATGGGGTTGGTCAGTTTCCTGATTGCGCCTTACCTGAAGATGTTCCCGGTGGAAGCGGCGATCGTCACCTGCTGTCACAGCGGCCTGGGCGGCACCGGCGACGTGGCGATCCTGTCGGCGTCCAACCGCATGGGGCTGATGCCGTTCGCCCAAATCGCTACGCGCATCGGCGGCGCTTCCACGGTCATTGGCGCGACGCTGTTGCTCGGTTGGTTAGTCTGAGTCCAGAGTGTGTTATGGATAGCCGGGGTTGGATTGCCCCGGTTTTTTTATACTTTTTTCGACATCGTGATAATGCTGATTATTACCTTTAAAATCATTCGCATGGCGGAAAATCCCTGTCACACTTTTGATAAGAAAAATCTGTTCTCGGTAAAATGTGTCTATTCTCTTCTCTTAAGGGATTATCGTTCTCATTCAGAGTGCCGATGGAAGGCGCCAGCGCATTACCGATATCCCCGTATTGATTCAACACCGGGCCGCTGCCGTTCAGGCAATCCGCCAGTTGGGGCATCACCCCGATTGAATTGACGAATATGGAGATAAGGTTATGTCATCAAGCAATGCTTCCGTTAAGGCCGAAGGCGTATTAGCCCTGCTGGGCGCTTATAAACCCGATGAAGACGACACCATTACCGTGCTTCATCCGTCGAAAACGTTCGAGAATGCCGGCCTGGAACTGGTGCGCGGCGATCGCAGTTGGCACGACAAGGGCGTGACCGAAAAGCCGGTCTCCCTGACCTACAGCTTCTGGGAAAAGGCGCCGGGTAATATGTCGAGCATGAGCATCAGCGGCTTCAGCAGCTTTAACGCGGAACAGCGCGAACAGGCCAAACTGTCGCTGCAGTCATGGTCCGACGTGGCCAACATCACCTTCACCGAGACCAGCAACACCGCCGCCGCCAACATCAAATTCGGTCTGTTCGATTACAGCTCGCGCGGCTCCTATGCCTTTGCGTATAACCCGGATTCATCGCCTTCGGTCGCCGGTCAAACCTGGTATAACGCCAAGAACCACACCTTCGTCAACAACCAGATCCATGAAAACGAGTACGGCCGCCAGACCTTCACCCATGAGATCGGTCATGCGCTGGGGTTGCAACACCCGGGCGACTATAACGCCGCGCCGGGCGTCAGCATCACCTACGCTAAAGACGCGACCTACTTCGAAGACAGCCGCGCCCACAGCCTGATGAGCTATTTCAGTGAAAGCAACACTGGGCAGGACTTTAAAGGCGCCTACTCTTCCGGGCCGTTGCTCAATGACATCACGGCGATCCAGCATTTCTACGGCGCCAACATGAACACCCGCACCGGCGACACGGTTTACGGTTTCAATTCCAACACCGATCGCGACTTCCTCACCGCCACCGGCGCGCAGGACAAGATAATCTTCACCGCCTGGGATGCCGGCGGCAACGACACCTTCGACTTCTCCGGCTTCGGCCAAAATCAGCGCATCAACCTGAATGAAAAGGCGTTCTCGGACGTCGGCGGCCTGAAAGGCAACGTGTCGATCGCGGCGGGCGTAACGATTGAAAACGCCATCGGCGGGGCGGGTAACGATGTGCTGGTCGGGAACGCCGCCGATAACGTGCTCAAGGGCGGCGCGGGCGATGATGTGTTGTACGGCGGTAAAGGGGCGGATCAGCTGTGGGGCGGCGCCGGCAAGGACACCTTCGTCTACTTCGCGGCGGATGAGTCGACGGCGGCGGCGCCGGATTGGATCCGCGACTTCGTGCGCGGCGAGGACAAGATCGATCTGACGCTGTTCAACACCGGCAGCGCCGACGGCATCCGCTTCGTCGATCAGTTCAGCGGCAAGGCGGGCGAGGCGAAGCTGAGCTACGATGTGCAAAATCACGTCAGCGATGTGGCGATCAACCTGGGCGGCGCTTTTGACGGCAACGATTTCCTGGTGAAAGTGGTGGGGCAGCCTCTGGATGCCAGCGATTTCGTGTTGGCGTAATGCAGGCAACAAAAATAGGGCGTTTTGGGCAAAAACCCGACAATTCCTATTAATTACGTCATATTAGCGTGACATAGTAGCGCGCAGAAGGCCGGGCTTGCATACCTCGGGCTTCTGTCGGATCGCCAACCTTTTCGGTTGGCGATTCATTTTCCGCCTTTCAGCATGTTGATGGCGGCGCCGAGCAGGATACGCCGTTCGATGTCGTTGCTGTCGGCCAACTGCCGCGCCAGATGTTTCTCCAGCGTTTCCACCGACAGCGCTTCGCCGCGATGGCGCAGCTGCATCACGCCGTCGCCGATCAGGCGGGCGACCTCATCCCATACGGGTTTAATCTCCTGTTCCGAGAACGTCATGGCCTACACCTCGGTGGGTTGATTTTCGCCCAATGTAGCAGTTGAACTGCGGCTTCGCTACCGACGGCCAAAAACAGGAAGCATAAAAAACAAGCCATCAGTATTTCTTCTGGTTTTTGCGCTCAATACTTGCAGTGTCGAAAAGCAGGAGAACACATCATGAACTGGGTTGAAACCTTGGCGGAGTACTACCGCCTCAGCCGCACGGGTGAAACGCAACATTGGCTGTGCCGTCGCTGGTTGCCACAGGGGGAAGCGCGTCTGGCCTATTTGCGCGAGTTACTGGAGCCGACCGCGGCGCCGCGGCGGTGAGCAGGGCGCCGGCGGCTGGCCGGCGTCGTTTTATGGGATTAACCGAATGCTATCGCCGCCCAACGCAACAGCAGCAACGCCAGGCAGATCAGCAGCAGCACCACCACCATTTTACTGAGCTTGTTGCCCATGCGTTTTGTCGCCACGTCACCCTCTCTTAACTAAGATACCATCCGCCGGCGATGGCGATGAGCAACAGCGTCGCCAACGCGACGCTGTTGAGTAAATCGCTGAAGGTATCGTCAGCATCGAAATCGTCTTGCCGCATGTTGCCGCCTGGCGTTGCTATTGAGTGAATAATGTTCACAGTATGCGCCCCGTAGCGTTGAAGGCACAGCGAAGAACGGTAAAAACTCGTAAAGACGGCGCTGGCGTAACGCGCAGTCGCGCTTGTGACGGATGCAGACGGCCGCCAATACGTTGTACTATCCTGTCTGCATTGAGGCATTTTTCCAAAAGGTATAATCATGGCGACGGCAATTCCACAGAAATACGAGCACCTTGAGCGCTGGGCGTTCGGCGATACCGAACAGCAGGCCGATGAAGTGGTGCAATTGATTTTGAACGGCACCAAAACGGCGACCTGCTCCAATCTGGACGGCGAGGGCATTCCGCAGGCTGGCGATCGGTTCCTGGTGGTGGACGGCAAGGGAGAGCCGGTCTGCGCGGTTGAGCTGACCGCGGTGGAAATGAAAACCTACGATCAGGTCGATGAAGCACACGCCTTTGCCGAAGGCGAGGGCGACCGTTCGCTGGCGCATTGGCGCAAAGAGCTGCAGCGCTTCTTCGAAGAGTACGATCTGTTCTCGCCGGACATGACGCTGGTGCTGATGAATTTCAAAGTCGTCGACAAGTTCTAAACTGATGCGCGCCGTTCCCTACGAGTGCCAGTGGGCGAGCCCGGAGATGGCCGCCGATCTGATCGCCGGCCGCGCGACGCTGGCGCAAGACGAGAATTGGGCGCGCAGCGGCGCCCGCGATCGGGCGGAGTACGTCGAGTGGGCCAACCACGTGTGCGGCATGGCCTGCCTGAAAATGGTGCTGGGCCACCGCGATGGCGAAGCGCCGCCGCTGTTGGAACTGGCGCGCCGCAGCCTGCCCTACGGCGCCTATGTGCGCGAGGGTGAACGGATAAAGGGCCTGATTTACGCGCCGTTCGTCGAGTACGTGCGCGAGCAGTTCGCGCTGCAGGCGGAGGTGACGGTGGGGATGGCGGCCGCCGATGTGCCGGCGCTGCTTCATGAATGCCGCTACTTTATCGCCTCGGTGCATCCCGCCATTCGCCGGCCCGAGAGTATACCGCCGCAGCGGGGCGGGCATCTGGTGTTGATCACCGCCGCCGATGCGCAAAGCGTGACCTTCCATAATCCTTCGGGCGACAGCCCGGCGACGCGCGAGCGAGTACAGCTGTCACTCAACCGCTTCGCCCACTTCTTTGCCGGCCGCGGCATCGCCATCGCATAAAAAAACGCGCTGTTTCTGATAAAGCAGCGCGTCGTCAGCCGACTGGATGCATTTTCATGCCACCCGCATCACCCAGGCGTCCGTCTGTCGATCGTAGTGTTGTTTGTACAGCAGCGACTGCTTGCCGTTGAGGATGGCCGGAATGCTGGTGTGTTCATCCCAGCCGTCGAGCTGCATGCACAGATCCGGATCGGACTTGCAGGGGATGCTCAGGGTGCCTGCACGGTCGGCGGTGGCGTGAAGATGCGCGTCATCGACCTCGAAGCTGCCAATTTTTACGACGGTTTTGCTCATGGGAACTCCTTGCTCAATGATGTGGTAGGAGGTTAGACCAGTTAGGCCATCGGTATGAGCATAGCCAAATGAGCAAAAAATGCCACATAAAAAATACATTTTGGCAACATTCTTCCTGAGCGGCTAGCGGCCGCCCTAATAGGTCACGACATAGCTGACGTTATCCTGATAGGTGCCGACCGGCACTTCGGTCTGCGCCGGGTTGATGGCGGCGGTAAAGGGAATGCTTTGCGCCAACCCGGTGCCGGTGCCGCTTTGCGCGTTGGTGCTGCTCCACACGGTGCTGGTATTGGGTAAATAGATCTGATACTGCAGGAAGTTGCTGGTGCCGCTGAGCATTTGCCGCCAACCGGTGACCGGGTTGTTGCCGTTGGTGAAGTAGGAACTGTAAGACTGGGATTTGGTGCAGGTCAGCGTGATGCTTTGGTTGATCGGATTGAATTGCCCCACTAAGGCCATGCTGCCGAAGTTGACGTTGTTGGCGGTGTTGATCAGGCAACTCTTGGTGATGACCGCGGTGACTGTCACGGTGCTGGGTTGATTGGTGCCGTCCCACCAGATGCAAAGCCCTATCACGCCCAGGCCGCAGATATGGTAGTTCCACACCAGGTTGATGGTATCGGTATAGGTGCCGGCGCTGACGTTCGCGCCGACGACGGTTTTGATATACACCGGAAAGTTGACGTTGGAAGAGATCAGGATCAGCGACAGCAGATTCAGCGAGCTGTAATCGATGGTCTGGCCGACGCTATACGGATACTGGTAGTTCGAATCCGGGTAGATCAAATAAGAAATTTTATCACCTGAGCCGTTGCCATTCAGCAGAGCCATGTTGTTGGTGGTGGAAGCGATCTTGACCGTGACGGTGTTTTGCGACAGCAAATTGAGCCCGAGCCCGGTGCAGTTCAGCCCCGCGGTGCCCTGGGCGCTTATCTGGCCGTTGTAGACGGCGAAGGAGTTGCTGCTGGGCAGGGTAACCGTGCCGTTGGTGGTGGCGCAGTCCGCCAGCGCGCGTTGTCCACACATCAACAGCAGCGCCGCCAAAAAGATTTTCACTTGCCGAGACATCATTCTTCTTCTCCGTGTGTTACTGGCAGACGAGAGGGCCGACGCGTTGCAGCCCCTGCGGGTTGGCCAGGCTGAAACTGACCTGGCACGGCGGGCCGCCGTCGGCCGGGATTACGCTTAACCGGTTGTGTTGCTGCACCGGATCGATATAGGTCATGCCATCCCACCCGACGTAGCTTTGTTGATTGCCGCCGAGCACCGCCACCTGGCTGCCGTTGGCCAGCGGTTTGCCTTGCGCATCGACCAGCTCCACGTCGGCGGCGGACAGGCGCTGGACGGGGAATTCGACCAGGTAGCCGCTGTGATCGCGGATGGCGACGGTTTTTTCGACCGCCGGCAGGTTAACGTCCGCCGGTAAATTGAGCGGGTCGATTTGGAACTTGGCGTGGTAATACGAGGTGACGGTGGGCACCAGCAGATAACCTTTGTCGTTGGTGACGCCGATGCGCTGGTTCTCGTAGCTGACCGGAATGCCGGCGTAGCCGTCGGTCGATACCAGCGCGAAGGCATCGTTGATGGTGTTGGTGGCATAAACGCCGCCGTTCATCGCGACCAGAGAACCGCTGACTTCGCCCCAGCGGGTGTAGTCGTTACGGTTGCCATACAGCCCGGCGCGGGTTTCCAACAGCGAGGTGCGCCAGGTCACATCCGCCTGACGATAATCGCTGTTGCTGCCCTGGCCGCCGGCATAGGCCAGATTCCAACCGAAACCGCCGTCGGTCGGCGCGGCGCGGCTGTAAGCCACGCGTTCGCTCCAGCGATTGCCGGCGTCACGGGCGGTGCTGACGTTGGCGGTGCCCCAGGTATCGAACGGAATGCTGATCTGCAGCTGAGAGCTGTAACCGTCACCGCCAATCTCGCGGTTCGCCGAGGCGTACAGGCTGATGTTGCGCCACAGCGTCAGGCTGTACGACAGGTTGACCAGGCGAGTGCGCTGGCCGATGGCGTCGCGCACGTCGAAATAACCGGCGCCCAGGCTGCCGAAGCGGCTCAGGCCGATGCTGCCGGTCAGCTGATCGGTGCGGCGGCTCAGCCGATAGCTGCTCTTATAGGTGGAAAGATCGCCAAAGTCCGCGCTGCGCAGCACCCGTTGAGCGTTGAGGCTGAAATACTGATTGCTGTAGGTGTAGCTCAGGCTGGTTTGATCGCCGTGGCGGCCGGCGTACTGATAGACCGGCTCGGCATCCGGTTGCTGCACCGGTTGGCCGGTGACCGGATCGTAATACCGCGGCGTGACCGGCGGGGCGTTGAAAGCGTCGCGGCCCGCCTGGCTGTAGCTGTAGGAGGCGTTGAGCACCCCTAACTGCCCGATGCGCACGCCGGCGCCGGCGCCGGTGACCGCCAATTCCGCCGCACCTTCCGCCCGCCCTTCGATCGTTAGCCAGTCGGTGACGCCGTAACGCCCGCTGCCGCTGGCCACCCACTGGCCGTAGTCCGCAGATCGGTAACCGTAGTTTTGGCGCAGCGCGCCTGCCGACAGGCTGAAATCGCTCAACCCGGCCTGCAGCAGCGAACTGGCGACATAGAACGGCACCGTCGTGCTGATCTGGCGGCCGAGCGCATCGGTCGTCACCACCGTCGCCTGACCGGCGCCGTTGATATAGGGCACGGTATTCAGGGTGAACGGGCCGGGATTCACGTTGGCGGAGGTGTTTTTATAGCTGTTGATGTACAGATCGACGCTGCTCGGCACGGCGGCCTGGCCGGAGAACTGCGGCAGCGGGTAGGTAATGAGATCCGGCCGCGTGGCGAAATTACGCGCCACCTGCAGACCGCCGACGCGCACCGAACTGGTCCAGGGCAGCGAGCCGGTCGTGAGATCGCCGGCGGTATAGCTGAGCATGGTGTCGTCGTCGCTGTAGCGCCAGCTGCTGTCGTAGCGGATATAGCGATTGTTCTGCTGCGCGGCGGTCTCGCCATTGAAGCTGCTGCGGAAAATGCCGGTGTTGGCGATAACGCCGAAGCCGTCGAATAGCCGCTGTTCGCTCCAGGCGGAAAAATAGCCCGGATTGCCGCGCCCGCCGCTTTGGCTGACGTAGGCGTCGTAATTCAGCAAGAAGCCCAGGCTGCTTTGCGCCGGCAGCCGCTGCTCCGGGTTGGCGTCGCCAAGGGTTTGCCTGGGGAGCCAGTCGTTGGGCACCGAGATCAGCAACTGCTGCGTTTCGCCGCTGTAGGTGACGTCGACCTTATCCAGTTGATCGACGGCGATCTCTTTCACCTGTTTGTCCGTCACCGGCAGGCCGGCATCGATCAGCTGCTGAGGCGTTAAATAGTAATGGCCGCCCCGGTAGGCGACCGGCACGACTCTGCCGGTCGGGCGGCCGTTCACCACCGGCTCCAGATACAGCGTGGTATCCGGCATGCTGACGGCGCGGGGCGGCGGTGGCAAATCGTCGGCGGCAGCAGGCAGCGGGCACAGTTCTACCGCCATACAGAGTACGGCCAGGGCCAGCGGCTTGAGCTGCATGCCGCGTGAGGGCGATGGCGACATCCGCATCACCTGCGCCTCGGGCTCAGTAAGACGGAAGGGTTACGGGCTGCTTGTTGTCGTTGACCATCGCCTGCAGCTTGCCGGCGGCGAAACTGCCCGACGGCGGCAGGGCGAAGCGCATTTGCGCACCCGGCAGCACATAGCCCAGCAGCCCGTTGTTGAGCGGCTTGCCCTGAATGCTGACCTGCGACAGACGAGCATGCACGATGCCGTCATTGCGCACGTCGAGCCAGCGCTGGCTGTTTTGTTGCAGCAGCCGGTAGCTGAGCTTCGGCTGGTTGGCGGTGGCGTAGTCGCGCGGGTGTTCGAAGTCTTGCTTGGTCCAGACGCCTTTGCCGCTGACGAACAGCGGCACCGAATAACGCATCTGGAATTTCAGCCCCATCTGCGCGCCTTTGTCGGGCGCTGCGCCATCTTTATCTTTGATCGGCACTTCATCGACCAGGATGCGGTAAGCCCGCTCTTGTCCGGCGGCGGCCGGCGTCTGCTTGATCAGGCGAATCAGTTGGCGTTTGCCGGGGAGAATGGTGGCGACCGGCGGGCTGGCGAGCACGTCGCTCTGGTTGCGGTAATCGTCCTTACCGCCGGTTTGTTGCCAGCCCAGCACGCGAATTTGCATGTAAACCGGCTTGCTGTCGCGGTTTTCCAGCCACAGGGCCGTCGCCTGCTGGTTGTCTTCAATAACCGGATCGATGGGCCAAATCAGAATGGAGGCGGCGGCGAAGGCCTGCGGCTGGCCGGCTAACAACAATCCTGCCAGCAGGGGCAGGCGGAGCAGAGTACTACGCATAATGTGATCCTTTTAAAAGCTCAATAACTCACCGTCACTAAGACCGTATCGTTGTAGGTGCCGCTGGTGGGCAAGGTGCTGCTCGCCATTAAACTGGCGTAGATTTTTATTTCCTGCGTACTGCCGGTGGAGGAGACGGTTTGGGCGGCGCCGCCGTTGCCGCCGTCTCCCCACAAAACGGCGTAGTTGGCATCCTGGTAGAGCTGGTAAATCAGCGTTTCCGAGGTGACCGAGTTCAACAGCTTGCGCCCGCCGGCGATGGAGCCGGTCACGTTATTGCCGACGTTCAATCCCAGGGTGACGCTGAGCCCGGGGTTGCAGCGGATAAGGATTGAGCCCGCGCCGGCGCTCGAGACAATTTTTATCGGGCTGCTTAAAGACGCCACCTGGCCGAAGCTCATGCTGCCGAACGAGGTGACGTTGGTGACGCCGCTGCCGAGCACGCAGCCTTTGATGATCGAAGCGTTTACCGTGAAGTTTTGGCTGACGGTATCGGCATGTGCCGCCTGAGCGCCGAGCAGCGCCGTCAGCAGCAGGGTGCGCAGCGTTCCGTTAATCACCAATTTATCGTCACCTGTACCGTGTCCGTATAAGTGCCCGTCGCCGGCGTCGCCTGCACCGGGATCATGCCGTACACCGGCAGCCAGACGCTTTGACCGATGGCGGTCTGCGTCACGCCGGTGACGTTATCCCAGACGGTGGCGTAGCTGGCGCTGGTATACAGGTTGTAGTTCACGCGGGCGCCCGCCGCGCTTTGCAGATAGCGCGAAGCGGTATTGCCGCTCTGTCCGCCGCTGAGCAGCACCGTGTAACTGGTGCCGTTGTTGCAGTTGATCTGCAGTGCGCCGGCGTTTGCCTGGCCGGTCACTTTTATCGCCGTATTGAGGAAATAGACCGTGCCGAAGTTAAAAGTGCCGAACGTGGTGTTGCCGCCGCTGGTGGTGCCTGCGACACAGGATTTGACCAAGGTAGCGCTGACGCCGACCGTCGCAGTGCTGACGTCGGCGCGGCAAGCGCCCGCCAACGACAGCAGCATGCAGGTGACGGCCAGGCGCGTCATGCTTACCAGGTGACGGTCATGGTGACGGTATCGCTGTACGCGCCTGCCGCCGGGGTGGTGCCCGCGGCGGGCACCAGACCATAGACGATCAACGGGACCGCCGAGCCGGTGCCAGTGCCGGTCAGTACGCCGGTGGTGCTGTTCCACGGCACGGCGTGGGCGCTGTCCTGGTAGAGGTTATAGCTGATGTAGGCGGGCACGCTGCTGGCCATGCGCCGCTGGCTGCCGGAGGCGTTGAGGCCGTTGTCCAGCGCCACGGTGTAGTTGGTGCCGGTGGTGCAGTTCAGCCCCAGGGTGCCGGTGCCGCCGCTGCCGGTGGCGCTGGCGGTGATGACGTTAGCCAGCGACGAGTAGGTGCCGAAGCTGATGGAGCCGAAGTTGTTGGTGGTGCCGGAGCTGTTGCCGCCGGTAACGACGCAGCCGGCGCCGATGGTTAAAGTGACGCCCAGCGTGCCCTGAATGGTGCCTGCCGCAAAGGCGGCGCCAGAGGTGCACAGCAGGGCCGCTGCCGAGGTTAATGCCGCCAGAGTCTTTTTCATCATGGTTCCTTGCCGTAGTAGAGAAGCCTGCCAAAAAGCCCGAAAAATGAGTCAAATGCATTAATCTATTTACAGATTAATTAATAGAATAAGAACGGGAGAATGTCTTGCGGAAAGATTAAAAATTTTATTTATTTTTAAGCGAGATCGCAGGTTGAGTGCAGCGTAAACACATCAGGGGGAATCGTGTTTGAGATAACGAGAGGGTGGATAGGAATATTATTATATTAATGAATAACGGAGCGCCGTGGTGGCGCCCCGTGTCGGCAGGCATCACCAGGTCACGGTCATGGTGACGGTATCGCTGTACACGCCGGCGGCCGGGGTGGTGCCTGCGGCGGGCACCAGACCGTAGACGATCAGCGGGACCGCTGAACCGGTGCCGGTGCCGGTCAGCACGCCGGTGGTGCTGTTCCACGGCACGGCGTGGGCGCTGTCCTGATAGAGGTTATAGCTGATGTAGGCGGGCACGCCGCTGGCCATGCGCCGCTGGCTGCCGGAGGCGTTGAGGCCGTTGTCCAGCGCCACGGTGTAGTTGGTGCCAGTGGTGCAGTTCAGCCCCAAGGTGCCGGTGCCGCCGCTGCCGGTGGCGCTGGCGGTGATGACGTTAGCCAGCGACGAGTAGGTGCCGAAACTGATGGAACCAAAGTCGTTGGTGGTGCCGGAGCTGTTGCCGCCGGTGACCACGCAGCCGGCGCCGATGGTCAAAGTGACGCCCACCGTGCCCTGAATGGTGCCCGCTGCGTTGGCTGCGCCGCTGATGCACAGCAGAGGTGTTAACGAGAGCAAAACCAGCAGAGTTTTTTTCATCATGATTCCTTGCCATGTCAGAGAAAGTCCGCAAAAACGCCACCCAGAGCTGAGTTGCACGCATTTATTTACTTACATTTAAATTAATAGGATAAGAACGTGAAATTGTCTTTATCAAAGGTCAAAACTTTTTAATTGGCACAGGGCAAACGTGCGCGGGTGAAATAACGTGATGGTGAAATGATTAGAATAATAACGAATGGTGATGGGAATATTGTTATCTTTATTTATCGCCGGGGAAAGCGGCTCCCCGGCGCCAGGGCGATTACAGGTGAAAATCCAGCGCGCCGTCGCGCACCAGTTCGCGCGGCAGGTTGTTCTTGATGCGGCTGCCGATGCGTTTGGCGATGCCCAGCGGTTGCCCCTGATAGGTGACGATGCACTCGTCGCCCGCCGGCGGCTGCTCAGGGTAGAGATCGCGGCCGTGATACCACTCCTGGGCCAGCGCGGCGTCCAGCTCGAAATGCTGTTTGCCGTCGGCGCCCGCGAGGGCGATGGCCGCTTCGTGCTGCCAACGGAAACCTTTCGGGAAGCGCTCCGCCAGCTTGAGGCCGATACGCGAGAAGCGCACTTTGCCGAACAGCGGCTCCAGCTCGGCCGGGAACAGCCAGATTTCCTTGTCGCGCTCCCACAGCCGGCTGTCATCGCCCCAGGTTAAGCCGGATGCGGCGGCGGCTTGGGCGATCAGCGCCGCCTCTTTGCCGGACAGCGGGCTGAACGGGAATTTACCGACTTTATAGGTCGGCTTCGCCAACGGCGCCACGGCGTGTTTTTTACGCAGGCGGGCGACGAAAAACCCTTCGCTGTCGTAAATCTGTGGGAAGACGTGCAGGAAGCCCTCGGCGGTCAACGCCTTGTCGGCGCCGGGGAACAGCTCACCCAGCGGCTCGATGCTGACCGCGTCGCCATAGGTGTCCAGCAGCCAGCGCACCACCTGCTGATTTTCCTGCGCATTGAGGGTGCAGGTGGAATAAACCATCACGCCGCCCGGCGCCAGCGCATGAAACGCGCTGTCGATCAGTTCGCGCTGGGTGGCGGCGATCTCGGCGACGCTTTCCGGCGACCAGTTGCTCATGGCGTCCGGATCTTTGCGCACCACGCCTTCGCCGGAGCAGGGGGCGTCGAGCAGAATGGCGTCAAAACTCTCCGGCAGCGCGGCGCCGAACACCCGGCCATCGAAGTGGGTCAGCGCCGTATTCTTCACGCCGCAGCGGCTGATATTGGCGTGCAGCACTTTCACCCGGCTGGCGGAGTATTCGTTGGCGACGATGCCGCCCTGATTATCCATCAACGCGGCTATCTGGGTGGTTTTGGAGCCCGGCGCGGCCGCCACGTCCAGCACCCGATGGGGCACTGCACCGCCGGCGAACAGCGCGCTGACCGGCAGCATCGAGCTGGCCTCCTGAATGTAGAACAGGCCGCTCAAATGTTCGGCGGCGCTGCCCAATCGCAGCTCTTCATCGGCGCGCTCGATCCAGAACCCTTCCGCGCACCAGGGAATGGGTTCCAATCGCCAGTCGTAGTCCCGCACCAGCGCCAGGAAGTCGGCGACGCCGATCTTCAGCGTGTTGACGCGCAGGCTGCGGCGCAGCGGGCGCTGGCAGGCGGCGATAAAATCGTCCATCGCCAGTTCGGCGGGCATGATGGCGCGGGTGGCGTCAAGGAAAGCGGGGGGCAGAAAAACGGCGGTGGATTTGGCCACGGGGCGAACTCTCAGGGTGCAATAAAGACAAGGGCGAGAGTTTATCACAAAGCGGAAAAAAACAGGGCCCGGCATTGCCGGGCCCTGAGGGAAACGCGAAAGTTAATCGCGCGGAATGGCGGTACCCCAGGTTTTCCAGTCCTTCGGCTCTTCCGGATTCAGCAGGAAGTGCTTGTTTGGCGTGGCTTTCGGCGCCAGCGGGATGGTCGGCGGGGTGGCGAAGGCGATGCCGCCGCGAATGAACTGCTGGAAGGTGCCGCTCTTGATCACGCCGCCGGTCAGGCCGAACTGCAGGTTGTAACCCGACGCCAGCCAGAACACGCTGTTGTTGCGCACCAGATGCTGGTACTTCTTGCTGATGCGCAGCGCGACGTGCACCCGATCGGACATGGCGCCGAGGTAGAAACCGGTGATGGTGCCGACCTCCACGCCGCGGAACAGCACCGGCGTGCCGATCTGCAGCGAGCCGGTTTCGGCGGCGTCGAGCACGACGCTCAGCCCATCGAGATAGCGCGAATCGGTGATGCTGGCCTGCTGCAGTTCGAAGGTGCGCAGCTCGCGCCCACGGCCCGGCTCCACGTTGATATAAGGCTGGAGCAGGGTATCGAGGTTGCTGACGCCGGCGGCGGAGATCTCCGGCGACACGATCGAGAAGCGGCTGCCGAGGCGCGCGAAGGTCTGCACGTATTCCGGATACAGCACCGCTTTGGCCAACACTTCGTTGCGCTCCGGCGCCAGCTGCAGCGACTCCACCTGGCCGACGTCGATGCCGAGGTAACGCAGCGGCATGCCCGCCGACAGCTTGCTGGCGTCATAGGTTTTCAGCGTGATTTGGCTGCCCACCGCGCGGGCGGCGGTTTCGCTGGCGTACAGTACGCGGTTGGCGCCTTTGTTCAGCGTCACGCCCTGCAGGTTGTCGAAGCTGATGGCGCCTTTCAGCGCGCGGTTGAGCGGCGAAGCCTGCACCGTCAGGCCGCTGCCGTTGAGCTGCACCTTGGCGCCGCCTTCGGCCCAGAAGATGCTTTCACGGGTCAGCAACTTACGGTATTCCGGGCTGATGTAGACGTCCACCTCAAACTCGTTGGCCTTCGGCCGAACGTTGACGATCTCGCCCACCTGGAATTTACGGTACAGCACCACTGAGCCGGCCTGCACGTCCGGCAGGCTGGTGGCGCTGAGGGTCAGGGTGGTGGAAGGGGCGTTGCCGACGATGCCTTCCTCGGCTTTTTCGCTGTTGGCGTACAGCGGGTATTGGCCACCAGGCTCCCCTTTGCTGCCGGGGATAATGCGCACGCCGCCGTCTACCCACTCCTGCGCGCTGGCGCCGAGCACTTCCATGCCGTCGATCCCCAGCTTGACGTCGAGGCGGCTGTTGACCACGAATTTGCTGTCTTTGTGCAGCAGGCCGCGATATTGCGCATCAACGGCGGCGGTGAATACCACGCCGCCGGCGGTCAAGGTGCGACTCAGGATTTGGCCGACTTTCACGCCGTGCACCACCAGCGGCTGCCCGACGTCGATGCCGTAGCTTTGCGGCGCCGTCAGCGTGACGGTCAACACACCCGGTTGTTGCAACAGCGTTTCGCTGCTGTCCAGCACGTTGAAGCGCTGCTGCGGTTCGCCTTCACCCGGCACCAGCTCCAGCGTGGTACCGGTCAGCAGTTGGCTGAGCTTGGCGTCGTTGAGGCTGATGCGCGGGCTGCGCATCACGATGCGGGTGCCGCTGCGCATCAGATCGACCACCGAAGGATCGATGGTCAGTTCACCGATGACTTTGCTGTCCTGTTGCAACGTCAGCTTGGTCAGGGTACCGACCTGCAGCCCCTGGTACATCAGCGGCGTGCGGTTTTCACTCAAATTGTTGCCGCTCGGCAGATCCAGCAGAATATTGACGCCGCGCTGGCTGTGGGCCAGGTCCGGGTAAAGGGTATAGTTCTGATCGCCTTTGGCCTGCTGGCCATCGGCCGGCGAGTCGAAGGCGATGGCGCCGTTGACCAGCGCCGCCAGGCTCTCCATCTGCACCGTGGCGCCGGACAGGCTGAAATCGCCCTTGAAGCCGGAGACATTCCAGAAGCGGCTGTTGCTCTTCACCAGGTTGGCGAAGCGGCGGTCGATCAGCACGTCGATGGTTACGCCCTTGTTGCCTTCGCTGATGGTGTAGTCATATACCTTGCCGACCGGGATTTTACGGTAATAGACCAGCGAGCCGCTGTTGAGCGAACCCAGGTCGTCGGCGTGCAGGTGAATCATTAGTTCGCCGGTGTTCAGACGGTACTTCGGCTGGGTATCGAGCGCGGTGAAGTGGGTTTGCTCCTTGCCGCCGCCGGGCATCATGCCGATGTAGTTGCCGCCGACCAGCGCATCGAGTCCGGATACCCCGGCCAGCGAGGCCTTGGGCGTCACCAGCCAGAACTGGGTGCCTTCGCGCAGCGAGTCTTCCAGATCGCTTTTGATGCTGGCTTCCACCACGATGCTGCGCAGATCTTTGCTCAGGCTGATTTTTTGCACCGTGCCGACCTCAACGCCCTGGTAGCGCACCGGCGTGCGGCCGGCGACGATGCCCGCCGCCGATTGGAAATCGATGGTGACGGTGGTGCCGCGTTCCTGGAAATTGTTATAGACCAGCCACCCGGCAATCAGCAGGGCGATGAACGGCAGTAACCAGAACGGTGAAATGCGGCGTTTGTTCTTGACCCGCGCTTCAGTCGGTGTAGTCGGCGTTTCCTGTTGCATGTGCATCCCAAATCAATCGGCTATCGAGCCATTCAACGGCAAGAATAGTCAAAATGACCGCCGAGCCAAAGTAAAACGCGGCCGGTCCCATAGTAAAAGATAACAGTTGATCGCGATTTACCAGCGACATCATCAAGGCGATAACGAACAGATCGAGCATCGACCAACGGCCGATCCAGGTGACCAGGCGCAGCAGACGAATGCGCGTCTTCAGGCTGTGCGAGGTTTTAAAGTGGATGCTCAGCAACAACATGATCAGCACGATCACCTTGGTGAAGGGCACCAGTACGCTGGCGATGAACACGATGGCGGCGATCGGCACGTTGCCGGAGGTGGCCAGGGAGACCACGCCGGAGAAAATGGTGTCTTCCAGCCGCGTGCCGTTGGCGTAAATGATGGAAATCGGCAGCAGGTTGGCCGGTATCAGCAGGATCATCGCCGCGATCAGCGCCGCCCAGGTTTTCTGCAGGCTGTAGGGCTGGCGATGGCACATCGGCACATGGCAACGCGGGCAGCGGCCGCGCGCGTCGGGATAGCCGGTATAGTGGCAGGACAGACAAATGTGCAGCGCCGTCGGTGGGCCTTCCGGCTGTTCCTGCGGATAGTAGCGCTCCCACAGCTGTTCC
The DNA here is from genome assembly GCF_017811775.1 of Serratia sp. X10. NCBI lineage: Bacteria > Pseudomonadati > Pseudomonadota > Gammaproteobacteria > Enterobacterales > Yersiniaceae > Serratia > Serratia sp. X10. The sequence continues at coordinate 544,201 of NZ_JAEIOH010000001.1, forward strand.
AGGTTGACGTGGATCAGCGTCAGGATGCTCAGCACCGTGAGCGACAGGTAAGCGATCAGCGCGCTGCCGGGCTGGATGTCGGCGTAATCCTGCACTTTGATCGCCGCCACCGCCATGCCGATCAGATAAATGTCCAGCATCACCCACTCTTTGAGCCGCTCCAGCATCAGCAACACCGGGCGCAGGTTCATGCCGAGCGCATGGCCGAAGCGCAGGTAGAGCAGCGACAGCACCAGCGTCAGCGGGGCGCCGATGGTGCAGAATGCCACCATGCTGGCGGTGAGCGGATCGCCCTGGCGGCTCATCTGCCAGATGCCCTCCAGCAAACTGGCGTCGATGCGCGTGCCGAGCAGGCGGATGCTGATCAGCGGTTCGGTGAAAGCGAACGGCATCAGCAGCAGCATGGTGATCGCCATGGCGGTCAGACGCGTCATCGACCAGTCGCGGCCGTGCACCACCTTGGCGTTGCAGCGCGGACAATAAGCGGCCTGATTACCGCTGAGCGGCGGCAGCACGAACAGCAGGTCGCACTCGCAGCAGCGTTGGTGGCGCGCTTTGGAAAGGGGGGCGGTGATCGCGTGTATTTTCATTTTTGACAAGTAGCTGCCCTTGAGCCCGCCGGAACTGTCAGCGTAGCTGAAAAATAAACCGGCCGCGTCACCGGCGATCGGGTGCCGGACGGTAAAACGAGGTAAACCGGGATTCTGAGCGGCAAACATACCCCGAGCGACGGGGTTTTGTGAAGCAACAGATGATTAACCTTGTGGCTATACGCATTTAATGCTTATTTTATAGGGCCTAAGCTTTGGGCTTCTGGCCATCTTCACTGTTTCAATGGTTAACACATGACAAAAGAACAATTCTACGCGGAATTAAAACGTGACCTGAGCGCGTTGCTCGGCGGGGAAACCAACTTTATCGCGGCGCTGTCCAACGCCAGCGCGTTGCTCAACGAGCGTCTGGATGACGTGAACTGGGTCGGTTTCTATCTGATGGATGGCGACCAACTGGTGCTGGGGCCGTTCCAGGGCAAGATCGCCTGCGTGCGCATTCCGGTGGGCAAGGGCGTATGCGGCACGGCGGTGGCGGAAAATCGCGTGCAGCGCGTCGGCGACGTGCATGCGTTTCCGGGCCATATCGCCTGCGATGCGGCCAGCAACGCGGAAATCGTGCTGCCGCTGGCGGTTGGCGGCCGGGCGATCGGCGTTTTGGATATCGATAGCACGGTTTATCAACGCTTCGACGAACAGGACGAAGTGGGCCTGAAAGCAGTGGTGGCGGGGCTTTGTGAGCAACTGGAACAGTGTGACAGTGCGAAATATGTGACTGTGGCGGCAAGTTGATCGACGGTTAACGTGGCAATTACCGATGGCGTCATTATAATGACGCCTGTTCATGCCTGTGGCTTGTTGGCAATACCGTTGTAATCAGGAAATTTCATGGAAAATCAACCTAAGTTGAACTCTAGTAAAGAAGTCATTGCTTTTCTTGCCGAGCGTTTTCCGCTCTGCTTTAGCGCCGAAGGCGAAGCTCGTCCGCTGAAAATCGGTATTTTTCAGGATTTGGTAGAGCGCGTGCAGGGGGAAGAGAATCTCAGCAAAACGCAATTGCGTTCTGCCCTGCGCCTATACACCTCAAGCTGGCGTTACCTGTACGGCGTCAAGGTTGGCGCGCAGCGCGTCGACCTGGACGGCAATCCGTGCGGTGAACTGGAGCAACAGCATGTCGATCATGCTCGCCAGCAGCTTGAAGAAGCCAAAGCGCGCGTTCAGGCACAGCGTGCCGAACAAAACGCCAAAAAACGTGAAGCCGCCGGCGAATCCGCCGATGCCGCTCCGCGCCGTCCGCGTCCAGCCGGTAAAAAGCCCGCTGCGCGTCGCGAAGGCGGAGCCGCGCCGGAAAACCGCAAGCCGCGCCCACAAACTCGCCCACAGCCCGCTCGCCAACCTCGTGCAGCCAAAGAGGAAAGCCAGCCGCGTTATGCGCCAGTCACGGATATCTCTAAACTGCAAATTGGCCAGGAAATCAAAGTCAGAGCAGGCAAGAGCGCGATGGATGCTACCGTACTCGAAATCGCTAAAGATGGCGTACGTGTGCAGCTCTCTTCCGGTCTGGCGATGATTGTGCGCGCAGAACACTTGCAGTTCTGATACGGAGGCCAACCCAGGCATGAACAAATTCGTCAGATTAACAGCGATTGCAGGGCTGCTGTGGGCGGGTGTCAGTTACGGCGCGGAAACAGCCAACATCCGCATCGGCCAACTGCCCCAACTGCAACAGGAACCCCAGCACGCTACGGTGAGTGAGCGCGTCACCTCGCGCTTCACTCGCTCTCATTACCGCCAGTTCGCCCTCGATGCGGAATTTTCGGGCAAGATCTTCGATCGCTACCTGAACATGCTGGACTACAACCATAACGTGTTGCTGGCCTCCGACGTGGCGCAGTTCGCCGGCAAACGCAATCAGGTTGGCGAAGAGCTGAAAACCGGCAAGCTGGACACCTTCTACGCGCTGTTCAATCTGGCGCAGAAACGCCGCTTTGAGCGTTACACCTATGCGTTGTCGTTGCTGGACAAGCCGATGAACTTCACCGGCAACGGCACTATCGATCTCGATCGCAGCAAAGCGCCGTGGCCGAAAGACAAGGCCGAGCTGGATAGCCTGTGGGATGCGAAAGTCACCTATGACGAGCTGAACCTCAAGCTGACCGGCAAGACCGACAAAGAAATCCGCGACACGCTGACCAAGCGTTATCAGTTCGCCATCAAGCGCCTGACGCAAAGCAACAGCGAAGACGTCTTCCAGCTGGCGATGAATGCCTTTGCGCATGAAATCGACCCGCACACCAACTATCTGTCTCCACGCAACACCGAGCAGTTCAACACCGAGATGAGCCTGTCGCTGGAAGGCATCGGCGCGGTGCTGCAGATGGATGACGACTACACCCTGATCAACTCGATGGTGCCGGGCGGTCCGGCGGCGAAGAGCAAGGCGATCACCGTGGGCGATCGCATCGTCGGCGTCGGCCAGGCCGGCAAACCGATGGTGGACGTGATCGGCTGGCGCCTGGACGACGTGGTGTCGTTGATCAAAGGGCCGAAGGGCAGCAAGGTGCGCCTTGAGATCCTGCCGGCCGGCAAGGGCACCAAAACCCGCGTGGTCACCTTGACCCGCGAGCGCATCCGTCTGGAAGACCGCGCGGTGAAAATGACCATCAAGACCGTCGGCAAAGAGAAGGTGGCGGTGTTCGACATCCCCGGCTTCTATGTCGGTCTGACCGATGACGTGAAAGTGCAACTGCAGAAGATGGCCAAGCAGAACGTCAAAAGCGTGATCATCGATCTGCGCACCAACGGCGGCGGCGCGCTGACCGAAGCGGTGTCGCTGTCCGGCCTGTTCATTCCGAGCGGCCCGGTGGTGCAGGTGCGCGACAACAATGGCAAAGTGCGCGAAGACGCCGACACCGACGGCGTGACTTACTATAAAGGCCCGCTGGTGGTGCTGGTCGATCGCTTCAGCGCCTCCGCCTCCGAAATTTTCGCGGCGGCGATGCAGGATTACGGCCGCGCGCTGATTGTCGGCGAGCCGACCTTCGGTAAAGGCACCGTGCAGCAGTATCGTTCGCTGAACCGTATCTACGATCAGATGCTGCGCCCTGAGTGGCCGGCGCTCGGTTCCGTGCAGTACACCATTCAGAAGTTCTACCGCGTCAATGGCGGCAGCACCCAGCGCAAGGGCGTGACGCCGGACATTCTGATGCCGACCGGCGTCGATCCGGCGGAAACCGGCGAAGCGTTTGAAGACAACGCCATGCCGTGGGACAGCATCAATGCGGCGACCTACAGCAAGACCGGCGATATGGCGCCGTTCGAGCCGGAGCTGCTGAAAGATCACCAGCAGCGCATCGCGCAAAATCCGGAGTTCCAGTACATCGCGCAGGATATCGCGCATTACAAGGCGCTGAAGGATAAACGCAACATCGTGTCTCTCAATCTGGCGGTACGTGAGAAAGAGAACCACGATGACGACGCGACCCGTCTGAAACGCATCAACGAGCGTCTGGAACGTGCGGGCAAGAAGCCGCTGAAATCGCTTGACGATCTGCCGAAGGATTACCAGGAGCCGGATCCGTACCTGGATGAAACCGTGCATATCGCGCTGGACCTGGCTCATCTGGAAAAGGATCAGCCCGCTCAGCAGCCGACGCCGGCCAAATAAGGCCACGGCTTTGCCTGTGAAAAACGCACCCTCGGGTGCGTTTTTTTTTGGTTGCGGCAAGCCCGGCTTAAGCCGGTTTCTTGCGGTGACGCAGCCCGAGCTGAATGCAGGAAACCACCACCAGCAGACAGCCGAACAGCGACAGCAGCAGCGGGATCTCATGCCAGAACAGCCAACCCCAGGCGATGTTGAACACGATGCCGATATAGCGCACCACCGAGACCACGATCAGGTTATCGGAAGAGAAGGCCTGGGTTAAGACGACCTGCCCCAACAGCGACACCAGGGCGATGGCGAGCAGAATGGCGAACTGATAGGCGTTGGGCCAAACGAACGCGTTCCACATCAGCGGCAGCGATATCAGCGTTGCGATGAACAGGAAGTAGAACACGATCTCGTAGTTGTGGTGGCGCTTGCTGAGTTTGTTGACCGACAGATAGGCGATCGAGGAGAACACCGCGCTCATCACGCCGACCAGTGACGCCAGGGTATAGGCCGAGAAGTGCCACGGCCGCACCAGCAGCACGGCGCCGATGATGACCATCGCCAGCCAAAACGCGGTATTGGCGTTGACCCGTTCACGCAGCACCAGCAAGGAGAGCAAAATGGAGAAAAACGGCGACAGGTAGGCCAGCATGCTGGCGTCGGCCAGCGTGAGGTGGGCGATGCTGTAAAAATAACAGATCAGATACAGCCCGCCCATGGTGCCGCGCAACACCAGCAGCGGCCGGTCTTCACGGCTGAAGGCGATGCGGTGGCGGTACATCAGCAGCAGAACCAGCACACAGCCGATGCTGCTGCGAAAGAACACGATTTCACCGGTGGGAATAGCATCGGAGATGGTTTTAACCAGCGCGTTCATGACGCTGAAAATCAACGAGGCAAAAATGGCCAGTAGCGCACCCTGATTCATGCTTGCCTCCGCCATTGTCGGTAAATGATGTCCGCCTGCTCGTCGCAGGTATCGTCCAGCAACGAACGATGACAATGCTCGGCGCCGATCCGGGTGACGAAGTGCTGCAGCGCCTGCTGAAAGCGCGCCAACAGACGCTGGGCGGCGGGCATCTCGACGTCAAGCCGCTGAGCCAGCAAGACCAGGACGCGCAGTTTGCGCACGTCCTCTTGCGGCACGCGCGGCAGGCGCCAGCGCCCCTGGGCATCCTGGAAGACGCGGGCGACCCTGACGGCGGAAAAATCATAGTAGCGGCCCTGCGCGTCCGGCTCGGAATAGGGGTCGACCAGCAGCGCGGTATAACGCGTAAACAGCGCATAGCATTGCTCCGTCGGCGTGAGCTGCGGGAATTGGTCAATCCAGCGGCGGCTCACCATGCGGGGTGGCACCGGGTAGTTGTCGTCATTCAAAAAGCGCAGCAGGTTAATGGCCTCGATGCCGAGCCGGTTGAGCAACTGCTGGTAATCCTGCGAGAGCGCCAGCATGTCGGCGATCGCCTCGGGACAGATGGGGCCCTCGGGGTGGGTTTTATACAGGTACTGGATCGGCGCCTGCGGCTGGAATATCGCCTGCAGCGTGGTTTTGGCCAACGCCAGCGGAGGATGAACATAATTGGTGATGCTGAAGCGCTCGGCGGCGAGCAGGCTGTCGCAGCGTTGGGCGTCAATGCCGTGACGCGCCAGCAGCGAGCAAAGCCAGTCGAGTTCGGCGCAGTCTGACCTTGCGCCTGCGCCGGCCAGATAAATCCGCTGCTTGAACGCCTTGGTGTAGGCGCGGCAAGGCTGCTCGGCGTTCTGGTATTTGGTATCGGCGTAGTAGCTCGACAGGCTGATGACCTCGACGTGGGATTGCCCGGCGTCCTGCAGCAGGCTTTGCGCCATCAGGCCGGAGCCGATGGAGGGAGAGAGCAGGATCAGTGAGCGCAGTTGGGGCAACGCCGCCCATGGCACCTGTCGCAGCACGTCATGGTATTGATCGGCGGGGACGGCAAGGATCAGTCTGCGCCAGTCGCCGCCGACGAGCGCCAGATCATCGCAATAGCGATCAATCGTCACCTGCGCATCGTCTTGGGTGCGCTGCGCCTTACCGGCGCCCGTCAGCCACAGGCTGGGCGTGTGCGCCAGATGTTGCTTCAGGCGGCGCCCTTTTTCGCTGGGGCGGTTGTACAGGCCGATGCGCGCATTGCCCGCGGCCTTGATGTCCGCAGCCAGTTGGATCGCCGCCGGGCCGGCGCCGAGGATCAGGGTGGGAAAGGCATTATTCATGGCGGTGAGGCTCCAAAATCAAAAGGTCGTACAGCGGGGTGGTGAGCGGTTTACCGCTGACGCGCCAGGGCGAGCCGGCGGCCTGGTGGTGGTAAGGGCAGTTGAAGATCGACTTGAGGCCATTGCCATAGCGCACCAGCAATTTGCCGCACTGGGGCAGCAAAGGCCGCAGCGCCTTCAGCAAACCCTGTTTGTCCGCCACCAGGGAGGCGATGATGATGTGATCGATATCGTTGCGCGTCAGGCCGTTCAGCTTGTCGATGCAGGGCATCTGCTGCACCAGCCCCAGGTGGCGCGTGAGCCGGCGGGCAAAACGCTGGGCCGCCGGATCGCAATCGTAGCAAATGACGGTGGCGGAGAGCCTGGCGACCAGCGCCAGCGCCGTGGTGGGCAATGCGCCGCTGCCCACCAGCAGCACCCGTTCGCCGGGTTTAATGTCGGCGGCCGCGATCTCCAGCTGCAGCGCGCGGTCGAAACTGTTCAGGTAGGCGTTGGTTTGCGCCGGTTCCCGGCACAGCGCCGAGACGCGATGCTTCTCGTAGTCGCACAACGCGGCGTTGGCCGTCGCCCGTAGTTGGGTGATCTGCGCCGTGATCAAACGGTCGTTTTCCAGCTTTTGACGATAGGCCTGCAGCTGCGGTTCGTCGTTAAAGGCCTGCAGGCGGCTGAAACGACGTTCCAGCAGGGAAAAATGGCGCCGATCTTGCCGGGCGGAACGGTGAAGCTGGTGAATTTCCTGTTGCAAGCCGGCGAGTTGCGCCAGCATGTCCGCCTTGGTCAGAGTGTACATGGGGATTCTCCGTGTGCGTGTAACAGCTGTGTCGGCAGCAGATAGGGGTAGCCCTGCGGGCTGACGCCGTTTTCGATGCCGACGCCAAATACGCGAGACACCATCGGATGTCCCATCATCTGATGGGTATCGCCGTGGCAAACGACGCGTCCGTGCGCGAGCAGCGTGAGTGAGTGGCAATAGCGCAGCGCCAGCCCCAGATCGTGGATCACCAGCAGCGTGATGCAGCGGTGGCGCCGACCGTAGTCGGCGATCTGATTGAGCACGCGCAGCTGGTGGTGGATATCCAGCGCGCTGGTGGGTTCGTCGAGCAAAATGATCTGCGGCTGAGAGACGAAGGCCTGAGCCAGCATCACCAACTGTCGCTGGCCGCCGCTGAGACGGTTGAAGGGGCGATCGGCGAGCGCGGAAATGCCGCATTCCGTAAGCGCCTGCTCGGCCGCATCGGCCTGGGCGGCGCTGACGCGCCAGCTCAACTGGCGCACCTTGCCCAGCAGCACCATGTCAAAAGCGGTCAATGCCGAATCGCAGCGATTAAGCTGCGGCACATAGGCGATACGGCAGGTTTTCGGATCGAGAGGGCGTTCGCGGTAAGCGATCTTGCCGCTGCACGGCACCATGCGATTAATCGCTTTGAGCAGCGTCGATTTGCCGGCGCCGTTGGGGCCGATGATGCCGCCGAGCTGCGCCTCCGGCCAGCTCAATGAAACGTCTGTCAACAGCGAGCGGCGATGCAGCGAGACGCTGACGCGGGTGAGGGTCAGTTGAGTCATGGGCGTTTAACCTGTCGAGTGACGAAGTAAAACAGCACCGGCACGCCGATCAGGGCGATAACGATGCCGATGGGCACCACGCCGTTCGGCATCACCAGCTTGGCGACGATCGAGGCGCACAGCAGCAGCAGGCTGCCGCAGAGGGCGGAAATGCAGATCAGGTAGCGCTGATCCTCACCCACCAGAAAGCGGGCGAAATGCGGGGCGATCAGCCCGACGAACCCGATGGTGCCGACAAACGAGACCGAGGCGGCCGTCAGCAAGGTCGCCAGCAGAAAGGCCAGCTTGCGCAAGGCGCTGACATTGATGCCCAGCCCCTGGGCCTGTTCTTCGCCGGCGGACAGCGCCGTCAGCCGCCAGGCGAGCCGCAGACTGACGAACAGCGCGCACAACAATACGACGCCGGTGATCGCCACGCCGTGCATATTGGCTTTGAGCAGGCTGCCGAACAGCCAAAAGACAATTTGCTGCATGGCTTCCGGCGAGGCCAGAAACAGCAGCAGCGATTGCAGCGACTGAAAGAAAAACAGCACCACGATGCCGCTCAATACTAATATTTGCGGCGTCATGCCGCGGCGTTGTCCCAGCAGATAGACAGGCACGCAGGCGAGCAACGCCATCAGCGAAGCCAGCAGCGGCGTGCCCAGCGCCAACGCGCCGCCCAGGTTGAAGCCGGTGAGGATCGCCAGCGCCGCGCCGAACCCCGCCGCGGCAGAGATCCCCAGCGTATAGGGGCTGGCGAGGGGATTGGCCAGCACGGTCTGCATCAGCAGGCCCGCCAGCGCCAGGCTGGCGCCGACCACCAAGGCGGTGAGCGTCATCGGCAAGCGAATCGACCAGAAAACTGCCTGATGCAGTGCGTTGCCAGGCGCAGAGCCGGGCCAAAGCATCCGCACGATATCCGTGAGGCCAAGTTGCGCGGCGCCGACGGTGAGATCGATGGCGGTCGCCGCCAGCAGCGCGCCGAGCAGCGCCAGCGACAGTAGCCCGCGGCGCAGCCTGCGCCGTCGCAAAAACGCACGTCCTGTGTGGGCCACGGTTATTCTCCTTGCCAGCGTTGCAAGAAGACGCCGTCCGCTTCTATCGGCAAATATTGATGGTAGAACTGCGCCAGATTGCGCGCGGGATCAACATCGGCAAACGCGGTCGGATAGAGCGCTTTCGCCAGATACTGGACAAAGATAAAATCGTAAATCGTGCGCGCGCCGCCATGGTAAAGCGCATAAAGACGCTGATTTTTTACCGCCGGCAGTTGCGGCCATCCCGCCCGCCGGGCGTATTGCGTCAGGCGCGTCTGTAGGGGGGCTGCCTGCGTGCCGTAGCCCATCGGCACGGCGTTCGGCATGTTTTCCCAGTCGCCACCGGCGAGAAAAATCACCTCGGGCCGTTGGGTCAGGACATAGTCGGCGCGCAAGGGGGAAGGGCTGCCGACGACGCCGGCGGCGATATTGTCGGCGCCGGCCAGCTGCAGCAGCGGCCCCCAGATCGATGCGCCATAGCTGCTGCCGTACTCGCCGGGGCCCTTGTCCCCCAGCTCAATGTAGGTGACCGGCGGCGGCAGCTGCGCTTGGCGGATGCGCCGCCGGGTATCCTCGAGGCTTTGGCGATATTCGTCGGCCAGCCGTTCCGCTCGCTCGGCGTGGCCCATCGCCTGGCCCATTAACCGGATGCTGGCGAGCTTGACTTCAACGCCCTGATTGAAGTCGACGACAATGTAAGGAATGTTGAGCTGTTGCAGCACCGGCAGGTAGTTGGCGAAGCCGTCGAGCTGCCACTTCGCCAGGATCAGCAGGTCTGGTCGCGTGGTCAGCAGGCGTTCAAAATCGAAGCTCTGGTTATAGAGCGAACCGACATCGACCAGTTGAGCGAGCCGTGGCAGCGCCGCCTGATAGCGCGCCCATTGGCTGGCGCGCAACGCCCAGTCGCTTTTGGAGAAGGCGACGACCTGTTGATAACTCTCCGGGCCGTTCACCGCCAGAAAATCTTCGTAGTAAAAGCCGATATAGGCGCGCTGTGCGGGGGCGGTCAGGGTAACCTGGCGTCCTTCAACGTCGGTGAGGTGAATTTCAGCGTGCGCGACCTGGCAGAAAAGCAGCCACGTCGCCAGTATCCAGACGATACGCGATAACATGATTGACATCCCTTTACGATTATTTGTGATGTTATAATGTAACAATCAATCGCGAGATTCAAACTTTCGTCGCCGCTGAATCAGGCGGGGCATGATGAAACGTGCGGAGCGAATATTGACCTATAAAGCGTGAGGATAACGTTTCTCGTTGTCATGGCGTGCGGGCAAAGAAATTTTTCTGCAAAATCCCTCCGCCTTGCGCAACAATCGTTTACAATTTGCCAAATCCCGGTCGCGCGTCGTTTTTGTAAAGTTTCGTATTTTTAGTAGGTTAATGGCGCGCAACTCTTGAAACTGTGACGAATGCCCATACGATTCAGGGTATCTGGACAGTGTTTTGTTAACATTTATGAGGAAGTAAACATTTTATGATGCGTATAGCTCTGTTCCTGCTCACCAACCTGGCGGTGATGTTGGTTTTCGGGCTGGTGCTCAGCCTGACAGGAATCCAATCCAGTAGCGTTCAGGGCCTGATGATCATGGCCGGTCTGTTCGGCTTCGGCGGCGCTTTCGTGTCGTTGCTGATGTCCAAATGGATGGCGCTGCGCTCCGTAGGCGGGGAAGTGATTGAACAGCCGCGTAACGAAACCGAAAACTGGCTGCTGGAAACGGTGCGCCGTCAATCGCAGCAGGCGGGCATCGCCATGCCGCAGGTCGCTATCTACCACGCGCCGGACATCAACGCCTTCGCCACCGGCGCACGCCGCGACGCTTCGCTGGTCGCCGTCAGCACCGGCCTGCTGCAGAGCATGAGCCGCGACGAAGCGGAAGCGGTTATCGCGCACGAAATCAGCCACGTCGCCAACGGCGATATGGTGACCATGACCCTGATCCAGGGGATCGTGAACACCTTCGTCATCTTCATTTCGCGCCTGATCGCACAGGTTGCCGCCGGCTTCCTGGGCAACCGCGACGGTGAAGGGGAAGGCAACGGCAACCCGATGATTTACTTCGCCGTGTCGATGGTGCTGGAACTGGTGTTCGGCATCCTGGCGAGCATCATCACCATGTGGTTCTCGCGTCACCGCGAATTCTATGCCGACGCCGGTTCCGCCAAACTGGTGGGCCGCGAGAAGATGATCGCCGCCTTGCAGCGTCTGAAAACCAGCTATGAACCGCAGGAAGCGGGCAGCATGATGGCGTTCTGCATCAACGGCAAATCCAAGTCGTTCAGCGAGCTGTTCATGTCGCACCCGCCGCTCGACAAGCGCATCGAAGCGCTGCGCACCGGTCAGTACCTGAAGTAATCGGCTGAATGAAATGAAAAACCCCGGCTTGCCGGGGTTTTTTTATGGCATGCCTGAACCGCTTTTACAGCGGCGGCGACGGATTCAGCAATGAAATTCGGCAATGAATGGGGTGAGCGCTTCACCAAAGTTTGCGGGCGTTAATGCCGTGCAGCAGCGCCCGAAGTCCCTGAATCCCACCTGCAAACCGCGTCTTTCGGCCTCTCAGCTTGGGCAGGCGCGGTGCCAGATCACCCGGTGAGAGGGCAAGCCGCATCGGGCCCGGTCACGACCGCCTGTTTGGCTTTGGAAGCGCATGTTATATGCTTTGGCACAATGACATTTGTCCCTGAGGCCCTATGAAAATCAACCACCTTCCCTTACTCAACGGTGATGAGGTGCCGGCGCGCCTGGCCGCATTGGCTGGCGGTGTCGCCGATGCGGTTGCGGAATTGTTGAACCGGCATGATGACGATGATGAACCGCCGGTTATTCGCTGGCATTCAGGCGATCTGCGCCTGCCGGCGTTTTTCCCCGCCGAGCACGACGGCCACGATTACGATTACCTGATCGTGGACGGCGATGTGATCGTCGAGGGATGCCTGGCGGTGTCACCGCAGCGAGAGGACGGCGGCATTGTCGTGCTGGGGCGGCTGCAGGCGGATACGCTGATTTGCTGGGGCGGGCTGGTCGTGCGTGACGATGTCCGCATACGCCATGCCTATTGCAGCTCAGGAAACGACGGCGCGTTCGTGGTGGGGGGAGACCTGACCGCGCTCACCCTGGTAGAAACGGGGGAGTTTATCCATGTCCATGGCGATCTCGACGTGCGATGTCTCGCTTCGTTGCAGAACTTCGTTCAGGTTGACGGAGAGACGCGCTGCGACTGCCGCATCGACAGCGCGCAGTCCGAAGATCTGATAAAGCGCATGTTCGCCCCCGGCCTGCTGAAGGCCTTCGAGGGGATGGGTAACGACGGTCAACGCATTGTTGGCTGGTATCCGGATGACGACGCCTATTTAGCCTGTTTACGACAAGGCCGCAGCCCTTTGAGGCGCGGCGACTGACGCCTGGCCTGCATCGCACTCGACGTGGCCCGGCTCAGGCAGGGCACATTGGATTGGGGCCAGGCTCTTTCTATGCCCTCTATTTCACCTCGCGGCTGGGCTGCGCCGTTTGCGTCGTCGGTTGAGTGATGCGCAGGCTGCTGACGGCCGCCGCCAGGGTGGCGAACACCCCAGCCAGGATCAGTGAAGCGTGGGTGCCGGAGGCCGGGAACAGGTTGAACATCAGCGCCACCAGCGCGGCTCCCGAGGTTTGCCCCAGCAGGCGAGCGGTGCCCAGCATGCCGCTGGCGCCGCCGCTGCGGTTGCGCGGCGCGGCTGAGATGATGGTGTGGTTGTTGGGCGACTGGAACAGACCGAAACCGGCGCCGCACAGCACCATGCGCCAGATGATGTCCATATTCGACGGCGCCGCGGGCAGCAGCGCCAGCGAGAACAGCCCGACCGCGAACACCGCCAGTCCAATGCAGCCCAGCAGGCCTGCGTGCACGCGCTCCACCAGCCGGCCGGCGATCGGGGCCATCACCACGATCGCCAGCGGCCACGGCGTCAGCAGCAGCCCGGTCGCCACTTCGTCGCGGCCCAACGCGCTTTGCAGGAAGAACGGCAGCGACACCATCGCCAGCATCTGTGCGGCGAACGAGCAGATTGAGGTGCCCATCGACAGGGCGAAGATCGGAATGCGCAGCAGGTCGACCGGCAGCAGAGGAAATTCCTGGCGCAACTGGCGGCGAACGAACACCGCGCCAATCGCCAGCAGCGCGGCGATCTCGCTGAAGATCAGCGTCAGGCTCTGGCCCTGGGCGAAGCCGCTGATGGCGGTGATCAGCAGGCCGAAGGTCAGCGCGTTCAGCACGGCGCTGGTGGGATCGAAACGGCGGTTATCGCTTTTTTGACCGTTGGCCGGCAGGAATTTCATCCCCAGCAGCAGCGCGACGATGCCGATCGGCAGGTTGATGGCGAACAGCCATTGCCAGGACGCGACCGACAGGATAGCGGCCGCCACCGTCGGCCCGGCCGCCGAGGAGCAGGCGACGATCAGCGAGTTGATGCCCATGCCGCGGCCGAGAAAACGCTGCGGGTAGATGATGCGGATTAGCGCGGTGTTGACGCTCATGATGGCGGCGGCGCCAAAGCCCTGCAGCACGCGGGCGATGGTCAGGGTGAGCAGCGAGTCGGACAGGGCGCAGAACAGCGAGGTGATGCTGAACACCAGCAATCCTGCCTGATAGATGCGGCGATAGCCGACCAGATCGCCGAGCGACGCCAGCGACAGCAAAGAGACGGTGATCGCCAGTTGATAGGCGTTGACCACCCAGATGGAACTGGCCGGACTGGCGTTGAGATCGCGCGCGATGGTGGGCAGCGCCACGTTGGCTATCGCGCCGTCGAGCACGGATACGGTAATGCCGAGGGCGATGGCGAGGATCGCCCCATAGCGTTGCGGGACGGGGAGGCCGTCGGAACAAGGACGCATGCAGGTCTCAGCGGTATTTATTCAGGAGAGTATTATCATGCTAATCATATTCGCCTGCGATTGCATGCCCCTTGTCCGCTTAATTGTAAACGGCGGTGAGCGGCAGGCGGTTATTCATTTGGCTTCAATCGCTTAGCCTTCAGCTGCGTTGCGCGTCGCGATCTGTTCCGATTATACTGAAACCCTTGTTTAAATTTCCTGAAACAAAACCGTTAAGTAGGGTATTCGCCATGGCTAACGCAGATTCAGACAAGCAACCGGATGCCGTCTCATCCGTGATGAAAGTGTTCGGCATTTTGCAGGCGCTCGGCGATGAGCGCGAGATCGGCATTACCGAACTGTCCCAGCGGGTGATGATGTCTAAAAGCACCGTCTACCGATTTCTGCAGACCATGAAAGCGCTGGGTTACGTTTCTCAGGAAGGCGAGACGGAAAAGTATGCGCTGACGCTCAAGCTATTCGAGCTGGGCGCCAAATCGTTGCAGAACGTCGATCTGATCCGCAGCGCCGACGTGCAGATGCGCGAGCTGTCGAATCATACCCGTGAAACCATCCACCTCGGCGCCCTGGACGAGGATGGCATCGTCTACATCCACAAGATCGACGCGATGTACAACCTGCGCATGTATTCGCGCATCGGCCGCCGCAACCCGCTGCACAGCACCGCCATCGGCAAGGTGCTGCTGGCCTGGCGCGAGCGGGATGAGGTGGCGCAGATCCTGTCGCAGATTGAATTTACCCGCAGCACCGAGCATACCCTGACCAGCGCCGCCGAACTGTTGCCGGTGCTGGATCGGGTGCGTGCGCAGGGATACGGCGAAGATGCCGAAGAGCAAGAAGCGGGGATCCGCTGCATCGCGGTACCGGTCTTTGACAGGTTCGGGGTGGCGATCGCCGGGCTGAGCATCTCTTTCCCGACGCTGCGTTTTTCCGAAGCGGCGCGGGAGGAGTATGTGGCGTTGCTGCATGTCGCCGCCCGACGCATTTCCGAACAGCAGGGCTATCACGACTACCCGTTCTGACCTGCGTTTCGATGAGCAAGGCGCCGCCATGGCAGCGCCTTGCTGTTATTTCGCGCCGGGCGTCAGCCGCTGTGAAATCCGCTCCAACACCAACATCAGCAACAGCGTGGCCGCTACCAGGATCATGGTCAGCGTTGCGCCATTGGCGATGCTGCCGCGATCGGTCAGGCTGAAGATCGTGACCGGCAATGTCGCCCAGCTCGGCGGGTAGATCATCATGGTCGCGCCCAGCTCCCCCATCGACAGCGACAGACTGAGCGCGAAGGCGGAGAGCATGTAGGGGGCGATCATCGGCAGGGTGACGTGGCGCAGGCGGAACAGCGGCGACGCGCCCAGGCTGGCAGCGACGTTCTCGTAGTCGCCAGGCAGCCGGGTCAGCCCGGCCATCACGTTGCCGAAGGTAAAGGCGGAAATCAACACGAAGTGGGCGGCGGGCACGATCAGGAAGGTGCCGTTCATCTGCAGCGGCCCCTGGCTGAACGCCACCAGCATCCCCAAACCGATAGAGACCGAAGGCACCGCGCTGGGAATGAAAAACAGCGTGTCCAGCAGCCGTCGGCCGCGTTCAGGCACGTGGCGCAGGGCCAACGCCGCCCAGGTGCCGCACAACAACGCGAACAGGCTGGCGCTGAAGCCGATAGCCAGACTGGCGACCAGCGCGTCCCAGGAGGCGCCGCTGAAGGCCTGGCGAAAGTGGCTGAGGGTGAAGCCGCTCGGCAGCACGCCGTTCCACTGTTCACTGAGGCTGGACATCAGGATCACCGCCAGCGGCAGGCAGAAGAACAGGGCGAACAGCGTGACCGTCAGCGTGCAGGTCAGGGTGCGGCCGGTGCGAGACCAAATCAACATCGTCAGTTCCTCAGCCCGGCGCGCGCCGCGGCGTAGCGGTAAAGGGAGAACAGCCCGAGCGACAGCGCGATATTCACCACGGCGATCGCGCAGGCGACGGCGTAGTCCGATTCCAGAATCGCTTTGGCGTAGACCATCATCGGCAGTGTGGTGACGCCCTTGGCGCCGATAAACAGCACGATGCCGAACTCATTGGTGGTCAACAACAAACACAGGCTGCCGCCGGCCAGCAAGGCCGGCAGCGCGGCCGGTAAAATCACCTGGCGCACCACCCGTCCCGGCCGGGCGCCGAGGATGCTGGCGGCCTCGAGCTGGCTGCGGTCGATCTGCGACAGCGCCGCCATCAGCGGGCGCATCACCAGCGGGGTAAACACGGTGATTTCCGCCAGGATCACCCCCCAGATGGAGTAAAGAAAATCCACCGGCGGCAGGGTGAAACCAAAGGTCGCCATCAGCGTGCCGTTCAGCAGACCGGCGGAACCGTAGATGAACGTGAAGGCCAGCGTGATGAGGAAGGTCGGCATGGCGATAAAGGTATCGATCACCCGGGCGACCAGACGGCTGCCGGGGAACGGCGTGAACACCAGCAGCAGCGACAGCAGGGTGCCGAGCACCAGGCAGCCGAGCGTCGCCAGCAGCGCGATCTGCAGCGTGTTGAGAAAGGCGCCGACAAAGCGGCGGGATTCGAACACCTGCTGCAGCGCAGCGGCGCTGAACAGCCCCTGGTCATCGGTAAACGCCTGTTTGACGATCAGCGCCAACGGGTAGAAAAACAGCGTCGCCAGTACCAGCAGCGGTAACAGGATCCACAGGCGGCGCGGCAAACGCAGCCGCTGGGCCGGGCGAATAAGCGTAGAGTCGGTCATGTCAGTCCTCGATCAGTACCGCATCGTCGGGGGCGAAATAGAGCGGCACCCGTTCGCCGATCTGCGGCATCCGGCTGCGATGGGTGGTGACCACGCGCAGCGGGTGGCCTTGCGCGTCGAACTGCAGGTGCGTCAGTTCACCCTGCCAATGAATATCGCGTAGCGTGCCGATAAGGCAGTTGCTGCGCTGGGCGTCGGCATCGAGCGCAATGTGCTGTGGCCGGATGCACAGCAGCTTGTCGAAGCCGCGTTGTGCGCCATAAGTGAAACAGCCGATCACTTTGCCGGCGCAGCTGACGGTGGTCATGCCTTGCTGCGCGGTAGTCTCCAGGGCGGTAGCCGGCAGCAGGTTGGCGCGGCCGAGGAACTCGGCGGCGAAGCGGTTCGTCGGATGATGATACAGCGCGCGGGTTTCGCCGTGGGCGATCAGATGGCCGTCGCGCATGATGCCGATCTTGTCCGCCAGCGTCAGCGCTTCGCCCTGATCGTGGGTGACGTACAGGATGGTCAGATCCGGCAGCTCGCGGTGCAGGCGGGCTATCTCTTCCACCATGCTGTGGCGGATTTGCGCGTCCAGCGCCGACAGCGGCTCATCCAGCAGCAGCACCTTGGGGCGCACCGCAATGGCGCGGGCGATCGCCACCCGCTGCTGTTGGCCGCCGGAAAGCTGGCTGGGATAGCGCCTGGCGTAGGCGGACATGCCGACGATGGCCAACGCTTCTTCGACGCGCTCGGCGGTCAGGCCGCGCGGCTTGCCCTGGGCGCGCAGGCCGAACGCCACATTGTCTTCGACGCGCATATGCGGAAACAGCGCATAGTTCTGCACCACCATGCCCAGGCCGCGTTCATAGGGCGGCACGTCGGTGACATCGATATCGCCGATGGCGATGCGTCCGGCGGACGGCTGCACGAAACCGGCAATCGCTCGCAGTACGGTGGTTTTGCCCGAGCCGGAGGGGCCGATCAGCGCCAGCACTTCGCCGGGCGCGATGGTGAGCGTCAGGGGTTTCAGCACTTCGGTGCCGCGGTACGACACGCTGACACGGTCGAGCTGAATGCCCGACGGCCCGGCGATGTCCCGGCTGTTATCCCGCGCCTCAGCGCGGGAAGCGAGAAGAGAAGGCATGGTCAGCGTCATTCTGTCACCTTGTGCCAGCGGGAAATGTCGGCGGACAGGCTGCTCACCACCTGATTCCAGTCCGGCGTCCAGATATCCACGCCCTGCAGCGCAGCCTGCGACTGCCTGAAGTTATCGTCGGTCGGGGTCACGTCTTTACGCACCGGCATGCCGTAGGAAATGGCGCTGACGCTGCTCTGCGCCTCTTTGCTCAGCAGGAAATCGATCAGCTTTTTGCCGTTGGCGCTTTGCGGCGCGCCTTGCACCAGGCCGATGTAGTAAGGCAGCGCCAGCGTGCTGCGCTTGCCGTCCGGCCCGGCCGGCCAGAACACCTTCACGTTCGGGTTGCTGCGCATCTGCGTCAGGTTCATCTGCAGATCGCCGTTGGCCACCAGCAGCTCCCCTTTATTGACCAGCGCGGTCAGCTTGCCGGTGGAGGCGGAAGGGCCGACGTTGTTGCTTTGCAGCTTGCCGAGGTAGTCGAAACCGGCGTCTTTGCCGCCGAAGCTGTGGAACGCCTGCAGCATCACCGCAGTGCCGTCCCCCGCCTGGCCCGGCGTGGAGTACTGCAGCTTATTGCGGAACTGCGCGTCCAGCAGCTGTTGGTAGCTGGCGGGCGCCTGCGGCAGCAGTTTGGCGTTATAGATGAAGCTCAGGTAGTTGTTCACCAGCGGCACGAACTGCGGCTGCGCATCGGCGATTTGCGCGGCCGCCTGCGGGGTAAAGTCCTGCAGCAGTTTTTCCGCCGCCGCGCGTTGAATGAACGGCGGCAGCGTCACCAGCACGTCGGCCTGCGGGTTGCTGCGCTCTTTCGACAGGCGTTCCACGATGGCGCCGGAGCCGCCTTCGACGTACTGCACCTTGACGCCGGTCGCCTGGGTGAAGGCGTCGAACTGGGTTTGATACCAGCTGTGATCGCCGTCGTGCAAACCATCGGCGGAGTAGACGGTCACCACCGCCTCGGCGGCCCAGAGCGGCGCGGAGCCGAGTGCGATGGCGGTCATCACGACCAGTCGAGAAAATTTCATAGCTTCAGCCTCACTGTTACGGGTTAATGCGAAACTGGTATACACCAGATATGCGGCCACGCTAATCGGCGAATATGACAAACAAATGAAATCAGCAAAATATCATTGCCGGGAACGGGGAGGACGACGCGGGAGAGAAAGGCGGGCCTGCGTGCGCAGGCCCCGTTGGGCATGGGGTTAAAGCGTATCGACTTCGATGCGCAGGCTGTCGTGGCGCCAGTATTCGATATCGAAATCGAGGATGCGGCCGTGCTGATCGTAATTCAAGCGGCGCAACAGCAGCGCGGGCAGGCCGACCATGGCACCCAGCGCGTTGGCGGCGCGATAAGGCAGGGCGGTCGGGTAGAACGACAGGTGCATGTTGCTGTAAATCAAATCGTAATGCTGCTGATAAACCTCGGTCAGGCTGCCGTTGAGATCGTGGCTGAGCAGTTCCGGCACCCGTTGCGGCAGGCAGTGGTTCTCGCAATAGCAGATGGCGCGGCCGTCGGCATAGCGCACCCGGCGCAGCAGATACACTTGATCGAACGGTTCGAGCGCCAGCGGCTGCATCACGTCGAGCGGCACCGTGGTTTTTTCGCCGGACAGCAGCGCGGTGCGCGGCGTGCGCCCTTGCTCCTGACAGAGACGGTGGAAGTTGGTGTTTTGCGTCGGATCCAGCCACAGCCGCTCCGGCGTGACGAACCAGCCGCGACGATCGGCGCGGTAGATGGCGCCGGTGGCTTCCAACTGCGCCAGGCTCTCGCGGATGGTGACGCGGGTGGTGGAGAAGATGGCGCACAGCTCGCGCTCCGAAGGCAGCTTGTCGCCGGCCTGCAGCGCGCCGCGGGTGATGCGCGCCTGAAGCTGATCCTTGATCTGCAGATAGTGGGGCATATCGCCCGGATGTTCTTTCATTTCATCTCGCTATGGCATCGGCCTGGCATTCCGGCCCGCTTATTATACATAGCCAGATGAATTTTTTGTTTCACCGCGCTTTGCCGTTTGACCTGGGAAGGAATTTGCCGCCACAATCAGCGTAATCTGGTATAGACCAATAGGTGAATAACATGTCCGACCGTAACTACCTGCTGTTGACCCCCGGCCCGTTGACCACGTCGAAAACGGTGAAAGAGGCGATGCTGTATGACAGCTGCACCTGGGATGAAGATTACAACCTCGGGGTGGTGCAGCGCGTTCGCCAACGGTTGGTGGCGCTGGCGACGCCGTCCGCCGGCTATACCTCGGTGCTGCTGCAGGGCAGCGGCAGCTTTGCGGTAGAGGGCGTGCTGGGCACGGTCATCGGCCCGCACGACAAGCTGCTGATCGTCAACAACGGTGCCTACGGGGCGCGGATGATCGAAATGGCGCGGCTGATGGATATCGACCACCACGCGTTCGACTGCGGCGAGGTGAACGAACCGGACGTGGCGGCGATGGAGGCGGTGCTGAAAAGCGATGCGCGCATCAGCCATATCGCCATGGTGCACTGTGAAACCACCACCGGCATGCTCAACCCGCTGCAGAAGGTCGCCGGTCTGGCGGCGCGCAACGGCAAGACCTTTATCGTCGACGCCATGAGCAGCTTCGGCGGTATCCCGCTGGATGTGGACGCGCTGGGCATCGATTTTCTGATCAGCTCCGCCAACAAATGCATTCAGGGCGTGCCGGGCTTTGCTTTCGTCATCGCCCGCCGCAGCGAACTGGAGAAATGCGCCGGCCGTTCGCGCTCGCTGTCGCTGGATTTGTATGCCCAGTGGCGCTGTATGGAAGACCAGGCCGGCAAATGGCGCTTTACGTCGCCCACTCACACCGTGCTGGCCTTCGCGCAGGCGCTGAAAGAGCTGGAACAAGAGGGCGGCATTGCCGCGCGTCACAACCGCTATCACGCCAATCAGCGTCGGCTGGTGGCGGGCATGCGTGAACTGGGCTTTGAGACCCTGCTGGAGGATGCGCTGCATTCGCCGATCATCACGGCGTTCTATTCGCCGAAGGCCGACACTTACCGCTTCGCCGAGTTTTATCAGCGCCTGAAGCAGCAGGGCTTCGTGATTTATCCCGGCAAAGTGTCGCAGAGCGACTGCTTCCGCATCGGTAACATCGGCGAAATTTTTCCGCAGGATATCGAACGTTTGCTGGCGGCCGTCGGGCAGGCGATGTACTGGAATCAATAAGGATTGACCATGAAACAGATCAACGCCGTAATCCTCGACTGGGCCGGCACCACGGTGGACTTCGGCTCCTTTGCGCCGACGCAGATTTTCGTCGAGGCGTTCAAACGCACTTTCGATATCGATATCAGCCTGGCGGAAGCGCGCATTCCGATGGGGCTCGGCAAATGGCAACACATCGAGGCGCTGGGCAAGTTGCCGGCGGTTGACGCGCGCTGGCGGCAGAAGCTGGGCCGCTCGATGAATCACCAGGATATCGACGCGCTGTATCAAGCGTTTATGCCGCTGCAAATCGCCAAAGTGGTCGACTTCGCCGATCCCATCGAGGGCGTGCCGCAGGTGATTGCCGCTTTGCGCGAGCTGGGGATTAAAATCGGTTCCTGCTCAGGTTATCCGCGCGCGGTGATGGAAGTGCTGGCGCCTGCCGCTGCGCAGCGCGGCTACGCGCCGGATTACTGGGTCGCCACCGACGATCTCGCGGCCGGCGGGCGACCGGGGCCGTGGATGGCGTTGCAAAACGTGATTGCGCTTGGCATTGATGCGGTGGCGCACTGTGTGAAGGTGGATGACGCGGTGCCGGGCATTGCCGAAGGGCTGAACGCCGGGATGTGGAGCGTCGGGCTGGCGCTGTCCGGCAACGAGTTCGGCGCCACCTGGCAGGAGTATCGCCAAATGCCGCAAGGGGAGATCGAGCGCCGTCGCACGGCCGCCGCCGATAAGCTGTACGCGGCGGGCGCGCACTATGTGATAGACACGCTGGCGCAATTGCCGGGTGTGATCGCCGATATCAACCGGCGGCTGGCGAACGGCGAGCGGCCGTAACGACCGAACGCAGGGCATAAAAAAACCGGGGATCATCCCCGGTTTTTTCGTTCGCGAAAGGCGTTAACGGTGAGCCAATTCGACTTCGTCTTCGCTGTCCATCACGGCTTTGTCGGTTTGCTTCATCAGTTGGCTGGTGATGGTGCCCGCCGCCATGGAACCGTTGACGTTCAGCGCGGTACGGCCCATGTCGATCAGCGGTTCGACCGAGATCAGCAGCGCAACCAGCGTCACCGGCAGGCCCATCGCCGGCAGCACGATCAGCGCGGCGAAGGTGGCGCCGCCGCCCACGCCCGCCACGCCGGCGGAGCTGAGGGTGACGATGCCGACCAGAGTGGCGATCCACACCGGATCCAGCGGGTTGATGCCGACGGTCGGCGCAACCATCACCGCCAGCATCGCCGGGTAGAGGCCCGCACAGCCGTTCTGGCCGATGGTGGCACCGAACGACGCCGAGAAGCTGGCGATGGATTCCGGCACGCCCAGGCGACGGGTCTGCGCTTCCACGTTCAATGGAATGCTGGCGGCGCTCGAGCGGCTGGTGAACGCGAAGGTGATCACCGGCCACACCTTGCGGAAGAACTTCAGCGGGTTAACGCCGGTGAAGGCCAGCAGGACAGCGTGAACCACAAACATGATGGCCAGGCCGATGTACGAGGCCACCACGAAGCTGCCGAGCTTGACGATATCGTGAATGTTGGAACCGGCGACCACTTTGGTCATCAGCGCCAGCACGCCGTACGGCGTCAGCTTCATGACCAGACGCACCAGCTTCATCACCCAAGCCTGCAGGGTGTCGATAGCCACCAGCACGCGCTCGCCTTTCGGCTTGTCGTCTTTCAGCAGCTGCAGCGCCGCCACGCCGAGGAAGGTGGCGAAAATCACCACGCTGATGATCGAGGTCGGGCTGGCGCCGGTCAGATCGGCGAACGGGTTTTTCGGGATGAACGACAGCACCATCTGCGGCACGGTCAGATCGGCCAGTTTACCCACGTAGTTGGTCTGGATGGCCGTCAGGCGCGCGCTTTCCTGCGCCCCCTGCACCAGGCCTTCGGCGGTCAGGCCGAACAGGTTGGTGACCAGCACGCCCACCAGCGCCGAGATCAGCGTGGTGAACAGCAGCGTGCCGATTGTCAGAACGCTGATTTTACCCAGAGAAGAGGCGTTATGCAGTTTGGCGACCGCGCTCAGGATCGAGGCAAACACCAGCGGCATGACGATCATTTGCAGCAGTTGCACATAGCCGTTGCCGACGATGTTGAACCAGCTGATGGATTCTTTCAGCACCGGGTTGTCGGAGCCGTACACCAGCTGCAGGCCCAGACCGAACACCACGCCGACCACCAGGCCGACCAGCACTTTTTTCGCCAGGCTCCATTGCTTGTGGCGGGTTTGCGCCAGCAGCAAAAGGAGCGCGACAAACACCAGCACGTTAATCACGAGCGGAAGATTCATCCCCAATGTCTCCAATAATCTTTCTTATAAAAACGACTACGCATCACGTATGTCGCGATGTAAATATCGTAACAGTTTGCTGAGGGGCTCACTTATATCCAAATGGAATTTAATATAGCTTTTTGTGTGATTTTGTTCGTTTTATATACGCATGGGTGATGTATTGAGCGACTTTTTGTGATCAGAGTCTGATATTTCTGATTTGCTCTACGTAGGATTGCACCGGGAGGGTGAAATCACCTTGCCAGCAGATGGCAAACGCCACCAGGCAGAGGCACAGCACGCGTTCCAACTGATTGCCTTTTTGCGAGTTGAGCAGCGGCAGGCGAAAACGCCAGCGGCACGGCCACAGCAGCGGCACGCCGGCGGGCGTGAGCATGTCGGCCAGCAGATGGCTGAAGTAACCGATGATCATGGCGTGCAGCGCGTCGGCCGGGATCGGCCAACTGCGCGGCACATCAAGCTGAAACAGCGCCATGCCGCCGGCGATCGCCAGTAGGCTGTGGGTGAAACCGCGGTGGCCGAAAGCGCGGGCGATGGGAATGGCGATCCAGCGCAGACGCTGGCCCAGCACCGACTTGGGGTGATCGATGTCCGGCAGCAGTGAGGTCAGCAGCGCGGCGGGTATGATGTGCCACCAGTCGCCGGTAGCCAGCTCTGGCGTCACTTCCGCCTTCTTGGCGAAGATCGCGCAAGCGACAGAGAATATAAGGTGTCCTTCCGCGGTCATGCTGTTGCGATTCCGACTGGTAAACTGTTAATTTATCCAGTATATGGGAAAATTCCCAGTAGTGGAAGCAGTTACCCTGTAACCAATTGTTTATTTTTCCCTGTTTTACAACGGCTTGTTACGGCAATGGGTAACAAAGCATCGATTTTGACGGGCGAGAACAAAAAGCGGGCGATGGGGGGGGATGGCGGTGAGAAAAAAGGACGGTTGCTCGGCGTGTGGCGGGAGGAAGCGGCGGCCTTGAATCGCGCTGCGTGGCAGTGACAACGCGCCGCGGGCCGTCGCTTTCCCTGCCATGCAGCATAATGAGAACGTCATGCCAATTCAATAAAATGAAACGGCGTTTCGTTTATTTTGCGGTGCGGATCCCTTTTATGACGCAGAGCGGCAAACCCAGGGCGCCGATGGCCGGCGCCGCAGGTCAGGCAAAGTGGGCGGCGGTGAGCTGTTCCAGGGTGTCCAGCTTGTGGTCCGCCAGCGCCCAGCGCGGATCGTGACGGTATTCGGCCGCCGGGATCACGATGGAACGCATGCGTGCGGCCTTGGTGGCGATCATGCCGTTAAACGAGTCTTCCAGCGTGATGCAGCGCAGCGGATCGCTGCCCAGGCGTTCGGCGGCGATCAGGTAGACCTCCGGGTGCGGCTTGCTGTACGGCAGGTATTCGGCGGAAACCAATTGATCAAAGTAGCCTTCAAGCTCGAACATCTTCAGCACCTGCCGTTGCATGTGCAGCGGCGAGGCGGAGGCGAGACCGATGTTCAGCCCCTGGCTGCGACACAGCTCCAGCGCCTGCTGAACGCCCGGCAGCAGCGGGCGCGTCTCGTGCACCAGCTCGATGGCGCGCTCGATAATCCGCGCCGACACCTCATCAAGTGAAACCCCTTGCCACGGCATCGCCTGATACCACATCTTCACCACCAGATCGATGCGCAGCCCCAGCGTGTCCGGCAGCTTGTGACGGTCGGACAGATCCAAACCCAGCGCGCCGAAGATATCCAACTCAGCCTGCAGCCACAGCGGTTCCGAGTCGATCAACAAGCCGTCCATATCAAAAATTGCGGTTTCAATGCGTTGCGAATAAGCCATTAACGGTTAACTCCTACCGGCGCGGGTGAATGTGCCCGACACTTTATCATCGCCGGTGACGAGACTAAAACCTTTGCCTGCGCGTTTGGCTTTTGCCAAAACGCAGGATATTCCACACCTCGCGCAATTTTAGCCACCAGCGCTGGTGTTGACGCTCGGTGACCTGTTGCAACATGCGCGCATAGTCCAGCACCAACCCCGGCGTCCAGGTCATGCTTTCACCGCGGCTGCGCAGTACCGCCAGCATCCACAGGTTGGGATCGAGCACCAGCAGCAGAAAACGGCGCCACAGATGTTTATCGCCCAGCACGCCTTCCAACGCGCTGTCGAGCGCGCCGATGACCGTGGTGGAGCAGTTGCGCCGGGTCAGATTGTAGGTGGCGTCCTGCCGATAACGCAGCCAGAATGCGCGCAGCGCCGCCGGGTTATAGCGGTAGAATTGAATTTTCTTGTCCGGTGGGCACCAGGCGGCGATCTCGCCCGCCAGATCGGGCAGGAAACGCCCGTCGACGTTGTTCTGTTCGCCGGCATGCAACAACTGGCGGAAATCCTGAACGGAATGGCTGATGTCGTTGAGCGGGTAGTGACTGATATACACATCCGGCGCGAGCGCCAGGGCGGCGTGACCGGTGGAGATATTGCCGCCGCCGTCGACCGCCGCGATGTATCGGTCGACGATGTAACGCCGGCGCGGATCTTTAGCCGCACCAATCGGTGTCCAGACATACACCGTGAGCGGCGCAGTCTCATCCGCCGCCTGCGGCGGCTGCCGCGCGGGGTGCTGATTCAGAGAGAAGCTTGCCAGTCTCCGGGCGATACGCAATAAGGCCCAGCCGGAAAGCACCATCATCACGCCGAGGCAAAAGGGCACCGTCATCCGATGCGGCGCCGGCCAGCCGACAAAAATCATCAACGAAAGCAGGATCTCGCCGCCGCCCGCCAGCGCCACGCCTTTCCATCGACTGTGTTGAATCACCGTGGAGGAGGCGATGCGCACGGCGCCGTCAAGCAGCAGCGCGCTGCCAAACACCACGGTAGCGACGATGTTATCGTCTGCAGGCACGTCCAGCATTAAAAAGGCCATAAAGACAAAACCCAATCCTTTCAGCAGCACCGGCCTGCTGGCCGAAGAGCCGATCACCAGCGCGGCGGATACCGCCACCAGCCCCTCCAGCGCCAGGATGACCGCCAGCGCATCCAGCGCCAGCACCGACCGGCCATCCTGCAGTATGTCGAACAGCATCAGCGCCCCTGCGGCTATCCACAGCCAACCGAACAGCACCAGCAGACGGCGCTGACCGTGCAGCGCCTGCGCGCCCAGCAATAAGATAATCAGTCGAATCATGGCGGCCTCTGCCCGAATGGATAACGTTATCTCTTCAATGATAGTGTGCCGGCGCCGTTAAGTTTTTGATTTCGACTAATTCGGCTAAGCTTGTAGCACAGCGGGAGTGAAGAAAACGGTGGGCGAGTTTCGCCAACAGCAGGTAGACTTAGCCGATTCGGTTACGTCGCTAACAAGGGGAACACATGACGTATCAACAGGCCGGGCGTCTCGCCATTTTGAAACGCATTCTCGGATGGGTGGTTTTTATCCCGGCGTTGCTGTCGACGCTGATTTCCGTGCTGGGTTTTATCTATCAGCACAGTGAAAAAACCAAGGGCATCAACGCGGTGATGCTGGATTTCGTTCACGTGATGGTGGACATGGTGCGTTTCAACACGCCGTTCCTGAACCTTTTCTGGTACAACTCACCGGTGCCCGACGTGGATAAAAGCCTGTTGAGCGGCGCCAATCTGATGTTCATCATCATCTATATATTGATCTTCGTCGGGCTGGCGCTGCAGGCTTCCGGCGCGCGCATGTCGCGTCAGGTCAAGTTCATCCGCGAAGGGTTGGAAGACCAGATGATCCTGGAGCAGGCCAAGGGCAGCGAAGGGCACACGCGCCAACAGCTTGAGGAGCGCATTACGCTGCCGCACCACACCATCTTCCTGCAGTACTTCCCGCTGTATATCCTGCCGATCGTGATTGCGGTGATCGCCTGGTTCGTGATCCGCCTGTTGGGGCAGTTGGCCGGCGCGGCCTGAACCCTGAACGGGGCGCCGCTCGGCGCCCCGGAACGTTATGACGCTTCGGGTTGCAACAGCGCCTCCACCGCGCGTTGGGCAGCCACCAAATGCTGGCCGCCGAACAGATTGCTGCGGTTGAGCAGGTAGTACAGCTGATACAGCGGCTGGCGTTCGATAAATCCGGCCCCCAGCGGCCACACGCTCTGATAGCCGTCGTAGATCTGCGGCGGCAGCTCCGGATACAGCGGCAGCATCGCCAAATCGCACTCTCTGTCGCCCCAGTAGCTGGCCGGATCGAACAGTATCGGCCCGTTGGCGGTCATCGCGCAGTTGCCCGGCCACAGGTTGCCGTGCAGCAGGGAAGGCTGTGGCTGGTGGTGCTGCAAGCGCAGATACACCCGATCGACGATGTCGTCGATGTCGCCGAAGGTCATGCCTTTTTCCGCCGCCAGCTGCAGCTGCCAGCCGATGCGCTGCTCGGCGAAGAATTCCGACCAGCGGCGTTGCCAGGCGTTGGGTTGCGGGGTGGTGGTCAGATCGCTGTCGAAGTCGAGACCGAACTGCGGTTGCTCGCTCCACTGGTGCAGATGCGCCAGTTGTTGCCCCAGGCAATAGGCGCCATGGGCGTCGAGGGGTTTCAACTGCTGATACTCCAGCAGCAGGAAGCTGTAGTCGCGATCGCTGCCGACGCCGTACACTTCCGGCACCCGCACGCTTTTGCTGCGCGCCAGCAGCGCCAGCTGATCGGCCTCGGCGGTGAATATCGGCAGTTGTTCACGGGCGTCGCATTTCACGAACACCTCGCTGTCACCGTAACTCACGCGCCACGCCGGGTGAATGTCGCCCCCGGGCAGTTCAATCCTTTCGCGTATCTCTGCGCTGCCAAGATGTTCACTTAACAGACGGCTAACGGCTTGCCACATGGTATTTCCCCCTCTGTGCTGCCTGATAATTCATTAGGTTAGCGTCTTTCCTGCGGTGAAAACACGACGCGGCGCACAGCCGGCGTCAAAGGCGGCGATTTTTTCAGCATCCCGCCAGCTCACAGTATATACCTTATTGATTAATTTAAGCGCAATACCGGTTGCAACTTGATGACAACGGATAAGCGGGCGGAGGAAACAGGATGCGGCGGAGAGCGCCGCCGCATCAGAGGAGGGCGTTTAACTGTCGCTCAGGGCGGTTTGGTTACGCTGTAACGGACGCAGTTTACTGTACAGCAAGGCGATAACGAACAGCACGGCCTGCACAATGACGATGCAGGGCCCGGTTGCGCCGTCGATGTGGAAACTGATCAGGGTGCCGAGCACGCAAGAGAACACCGACACCACCGTCGCCACCATCAGCATGCGATCGAAGCGGCGGCACAGCATAAAGGCGATGATGCCGGGGGCGATCAGCATGGCGATCACCAGGATCACCCCCACGGCCTGCAGCGAGGCGACGATGGTCATCGCCAGCAGGCACAGCAGCCCGTAGTGCAGCAGCTTGACCGGCAGGCCAATCACCCGCGCATGGTGCGGATCGAAACAGTAGAGCATGAAGTCTTTGCGTTTAAGCAACACCACCGCCAGGGTGAGGCCGGCGATCAGCAGGGTTTGCTTCAGCTCGCCGTCGGTGATGCCCAGCATGTTGCCGAACAGAATGTGGCTCAGGTGCTGGTCGGTGTCGATGCGCGAGAACAGCACCAGGCCGAAGGCGAACATGCCGGAGAAAACGATGCCCATCACCGTGTCTTCTTTCACCCGGCTGTTCTCTTTCAGGTAGCCGGTGGCCACCGCGCAGAAGATGCCGGAGAGGAAGGCGCCGATCGCCAGCGGAATGCCGATGACGAACGCCACTACGATGCCGGGCAAGACGGCGTGCGAGATGGCGTCACCCATCAGCGACCAGCCCTTGAGCACCAGATAGCAGGAGAGCACGGCGCATACCACGCCGGTGACGATGGCGGCGACGATCGCCCGCTGCATGAACGGGTAGGCGAAGGGTTCGCTGAGCAGTTGGTAGAGCGTGTCCATCAGCGGCCTCCGGTTGGTGACTGTGCTACGCGACGTTTTGCCGCCAGCAGGCCGTGTTTCGGCGCGAAGAAGAACGCCGCCAGGAACACCAGTGTTTGCAGGGTGACGATCACCCCGCCGGTGGCGCCGTCGAGGAAGAAACTCAGGTAGGCGCCGATGCCGCTGGTCAATGCGCCGATGATGATGGCGATGATCACCAGCCGGCTGAAGCGGTCGGTCAGCAGATAGGCGGTGGCGCCCGGCGTGATTACCATGGCGATCACCAAAATGGCGCCGACGGTTTGCAGCGCGGCGACGGTGCAGGCGCTGAGCAGGGTGAAGAACAGGATCTTCAGCTTCAGCGGCGACAGGCCGATCGACACCGCGTGGCTTTCGTCAAAAAACACCGCCAGCAGATCTTTCCACACCAGGCACAGGATCAGCAGCGAAACGCCGATGATGATTTCCACCTGCAGCACGTCTTCGTCGGCGATGCCGAGGATATTGCCGAAGATGATCGACTGTACGTTGACCGAGGTGGGGTTGAGCGACACGATCAGCAGGCCGACGGCGAAGAAGGTGGAGAAGATAAAGCCGATGATGGCGTCTTCGCGCAGCCGGGTGATGTGGCGCACCAGCGTCATCGCCAGCGCCGCCAGCATGCCGGTGAAGAAGGCGCCGGCGGCGTAGGGAAGGCCGAGGGCATAGGCGCCGGCCACGCCGGGCACCACCGAGTGCGACAGCGCATCGCCCATCAGCGACCACCCTTTCAGCATCAGGTAGGCGGACAGAAACGCGCAGGCGGCGCCGACGATGGCGCTGACCCAGATGGCCTTCACCATGTAGTTATAACTGAAAGGTTGCAGCAGAAGGTCCAGCATCAGGATTGTTTCTCCCTGGCCTGACTGTTGGCAGGCGGATCGCTCTTGGTGTGGCCATAGAACACCGCCGGGCGTTCATCGTCGGTCAACACCGTGACGGTGCGCGGATCGTTGTCGTCGTGCAGATCCGGGCCGGAGAGGTTGATATGGCGCAGCACGCCGCCGAATGCCAGCTCCAGATTGCTCTGGGTGAAGGTGGTTTCGGTCGGGCCGGCGGCCAACACCGTGCGGTTGATGAGGATCACCCGATCGCAGAACTCCGGCACGCTGCCGAGGTTATGGGTGGAAACCAGGATCAGATGCCCCTCGTCGCGCAGCGAGCGCAGCAGATCGATAATGGCATTCTCGGTTTTCACATCCACGCCGGTGAAAGGCTCATCCAGCAGCAGCACCGTGCCCTGCTGCGCCAGGGCGCGCGCCAGAAACACGCGCTTTTTCTGACCGCCGGAGAGTTCGCCGATCTGCCGGCCGCGCAGCTCGCTGAGGCCGACGCGCTCCAGCGCCTTGTCGACCCGCAAGCGATCCTCGCGCGACGGAATGCGCAGGAAATTCATCTTGCCGTAGCGGCCCATCATCACCACGTCTTCCACCAGCACAGGGAAGTTCCAGTCGACGTCTTCGGTTTGCGGCACGTAGGCGATCAGGTTTTTTTTCAGCGCGTCCGCCACCGGTTTGTCGCTCAGCGACACCCGGCCGCTGGTGGGCTTGACCAGCCCCATGATGCTTTTGAACAGCGTCGATTTACCGCTGCCGTTGACGCCCACCAGCGCACAGATAGAACCGCCGCTCAGAGTGAAGCTGGCGTTATGAATGGCGGTGTGCCCGTTGTTGTAGGTCACGGTGACGTCGTCCACATTCAATTCAGGGCGGACAAACAGCTCATGGGTCATTGATCGAATCCTTTGGCGATGGTTTGCACGGTGGTGTTAAGCAGATCGATATAGGTCGGCACCGGGCCATCGCGGGTGGACAGCGAGTCCACGTACAACACGCCGCCGTATTTGGCGCCGGTCTCTTTCGCCACCTGCCTGGCCGGCTTGTCGGAAATGGTGCTCTCGCTGAACACCACCGGAATATGGTGGGCGCGCACCGCGTCGATCACCCGGCGGACCTGTTGCGGCGAGCCTTGCTCATCGGCGTTGATCGGCCACAGATAGACTTCTTTCAGCTGATAGTCCTGCGCCAGGTAGCTGAAGGCGCCTTCACTGGTCACCAGCCAACGCTGCGCGGCCGGAATGCGCGCCAGGCGTTCGCGCAGCGGAGCGTCCAGCGCGCCGATTTTCTCTGCGTAGGCTTTGGCGTTGCGGTTGTAGGTTTCCGCATTGGCCGGATCGTGCGCCACCAGCGCTTTGCGGATGTTTTCGATATAGACCAGCGCGTTGCTCGGTGACATCCAGGCATGCGGGTTCGGGTTGCCGTTATAGGGCCCTTCACGGATCGGCAGCGGGGTGATGCCTTCGGTCACGACCGCCGCCGGCACCTGCTTGATGTTCTCGAAGAAGCGCTGGAACCAGCGTTCCAGGTTCATGCCGTTCCACAGGATCAGGTCGGCGTGCTGCGCTTTGACGATATCGCGCGGGGTGGGCTGGTAATCGTGGATCTCGGCGCCCGGCTTGGTGATGGATTCCACGACGGCGGCGTCACCCGCCACGTTCTGGGCGATATCCTGAATGATGGTGAAAGTGGTCACCACGCGCAGCTTTTTTTCCGCCAGCGCGGCTTGGCTGACCAGAGCGGCGCCGAGCAGCAAACAGGCGAGCGTGAAGGGGCGTAACAGTGCGGCAGCGCGGGGAGGGCGACTGCGACGAAAAGCGCAAGTTATCAATGGCATGATGACGTCTCCTGGTTCAAATGAAAATGATTATCAATATCAATTGAAGCGAAGTCAAGCGTCACTTGCCCACCGCCGGCGGGGCTATTTCTCCAACTGAAAAATAATACCGTCCGGGGAGTTATAGCATTTTATGTATCAGTATGTAACCGCTGAAGGTAGTCCTTACAGGTGCAGATCGCTACCTCCGGCTGTTTTCCTAACGCCAACTGCCCGAACCCCTGCGCCAGTCGCTGCACATCCTCTTGATCCAGAACGGTTATGAACGCAAAACTGTTGCTGCCGAGCTCATGATGAACGCCATTTTCGTCTGTCACCGACGTGACAAAACCTTCACGGGTCAATTGCCCGGTCAGCTTGGCCAGGTCGGTCAGTCCCGCTTCCTGATAGCGAAAAGTCACCACAAAGCAGCTTGTTGCAGATTGACTCATAAATCACCTCTTGGTATATGGATAGCTTGAGATTAGTCCAAAAAATTACTGCAGGTGTCCTTACAAGTTGTATATGCTACGCAACTCATTGAAAGGAGTGAGGGATTCTGTGAAAACAAAAATAGGTTGCCTTACGGCAATTTTGCTTTTGTCGGGGTGCGCCAAAGACCCGCAAACGGCGAGCAATATTTCAGGCAGTGGCACAACGCGCGGCGGTTGGTTAAAACCCCCTCCGCAGGCACCGGTAAACCGCACAGGCACGCCGGTTGTTTATAACGATTACATTCGTCAGGCCGCCAGCAACTACGGCGTCGACGAAACGCTGATTAAAGCGATTATTCAGGTGGAGTCCGGGTTTAACCCGAACGTGGTCAGCACCTCGAACGCAGTGGGATTGATGCAGCTGAAGGCTTCTACCGCCGGCCGCGACGCCTATCGCATGAAAGGACGAAGCGGGCAACCCAGCTCGCGTGAGCTGAAGGATCCGGCGGTCAATATTGATCTGGGAACGGCCTATATCAATATTCTTCAAAGCCAGCAGCTAGCCGGGATCAACAACCCACAGACTTTGCGTTACGCCACCATCGTTTCGTATGTGAACGGGGCGGGCGCCATGTTGCGCACTTTTTCCTCGGACAAGCGCGTGGCGGTTAATCGCATCAATCAGATGAGTCCGGATGAGTTTTATCAGCACATCCAGAAAAAGCACCCGGCACCGCAGGCGCCGCGCTATTTATGGAAAGTGACCACCGCTTATCAGGCGATGTCGCAGTAACCCTTCATCCTGTCGAATCGGCCGCAAAACGCGGCCGATTTGCTTTCCGTTGTCGCTTCAGAGCGCGACCCGCCTCGCATTTTTCGTTATTTCCTCATCGCTTATCAGAAAAACCGCACAAAAAGTTAAATTTACGTTAGCAGATAAATCTTTACGTTCATTCAATAAGTTACCGGTAACATTTTTGCTTTTGCTCGCATTCTGACCTTCAATAAATAGACAAATAAGTAACAAATTATTTTAAAAACCCGTATCGATCGCAAGGTTGCGGTTAAATAGTTGTGACTATCTTTGGATGGAATGTGACATGTCGAATCATAAAACCAACAATTCGCGTCGCGATTTCTTGTTGAAATCGATGACCTTAATTCCTGCGGCGGTAATTGGTGGCAGCGGCGTTGGCGCGCTGACGGCCCCGGCACCAGCGGTCGCTGCCTCGAACACTTCAACGCAGAACGATTACCAACCGACCTTTTTCACCCCGGAAGAGTGGGCCTTCATCAAGGCCGCCGTCGCGCGCCTGATCCCGGCCGACGAACGCGGCCCTGGCGCGCTGGAAGCCGGCGTGCCGGAGTTTATCGATCGCCAGATGAACACGCCGTACGCCACCGGTTCCATCTGGTACATGCAGGGGCCGTTCAACCCCGATGTGCCGAAGGAAATGGGCTACCAGCTGCCGCTGGTGCCCAAGCAAATCTACAACCTCGGCATCGCAGACGCCGACGCCTACAGCAAGAAAACCGCCGGCAAACCCTTCGCCGAACTGGATGGCGCGCAGCAAGACGCCCTGCTGCAAAAGTTCGAGTCCGGCGAGGCGGAGTTCCAGCAACTGCCGTCGAAACTGTTCTTCTCCTATCTGCTGCAAAACACCCGTGAAGGTTTCTTCAGCGATCCGATCCATGGCGGCAACAAAGACATGGTTGGCTGGAAGCTGATTAATTTTCCGGGCGCGCGCGCCGATTTTATGGACTGGGTTGAGCGAGGGGAGCGTTATCCCTTCCCGCCGGTCTCGATTCGTGGGGAGAGGGGCTAACCATGGCAACGGTAATGAAAAAAGTAGACGCGGTGATCGTCGGCTTCGGCTGGGTGGGCGCGATCATGGCCAAAGAGCTGACCGAGGCCGGCCTCAACGTGGTGGCGCTGGAACGCGGCCCGATGCGCGACACCTATCCGGACGGTTCTTATCCGCAGGTGATCGACGAGCTGACCTATAACATTCGACGCAAGCTGTTCCAGGATCTGTCGAAAAGCACCGTCACCATTCGCCACAACAGCAGCCAGACCGCGGTGCCTTACCGCCAGCTGGCGGCGTTCCTGCCGGGCACTGGCGTCGGCGGCGCCGGCCTGCACTGGTCGGGCGTGCATTTTCGTGTCGATCCGATCGAACTGCGCATGCGCAGCCACTATGAAGAGCGCTACGGCAAAAACTTCATTCCGAAGGACATGACCATCCAGGACTTCGGCGTGACCTACGACGAGCTGGAACCGTTCTTCGACAAAGCGGAGAAAGTGTTCGGCACCTCCGGCACCGCCTGGACCATCAAAGGGCAGAAAGTGGCGCAGAAGGGCGGCAACCGCTTTGCGCCGGATCGCTCCGACGACTTCCCGCTGCCGGCGCAGAAAAACACCTACTCCGCCCAGCTGTTCGAGAAAGCGGCGCTGGAGGTGGGTTATCACCCTTATAACCTGCCGTCCGCCAACACCTCGGACTCTTACACCAACCCGTACGGCGCGCAGATGGGCCCGTGCAACTTCTGCGGTTTCTGCAGCGGCTACGCCTGCTACATGTATTCCAAAGCTTCGCCGAACGTCAACATCTTGCCGGCGCTGCGCATGGAGAAACGCTTCGAGCTGCGCACCAACGCCAACGTGCTGAAGGTCAACCTGACCGATGACAAGTCCCGCGCCACCGGCGTGAACTACGTCGATGCGCAGGGCCGTGAGATTGAACAGCCGGCCGACCTGGTGATCCTGGGCGCGTTCCAGTTCCACAACGTGCACCTGATGCTGCTGTCCGGCATCGGCAAGCCTTACGATCCGGTGACCGGCGAAGGCGTGGTCGGGCGCAACTTCGCCTACCAGAACATGACCACCATCAAGGCGTTCTTTGATAAAGACGTCTTTACCAACCCGTTCATCGGTGCCGGCGGCAACGGCGTAGGCGTGGATGACTTCAACGCCGACAACTTCGATCACGCCAAAGAAGGTTTCGTCGGCGGTTCGCCGTTCTGGGTCAACCAGGCGGGCACCAAGCCGATCTCCGGCCTGCCGACCCCGCCGGGCACCCCGGCCTGGGGCAGCAAGTGGAAAGCGGCGGTGGCGGATGCCTACACCCACCACGTGTCGATGGACGCCCACGGCGCGCACCAGTCGTACCGCAACAACTATCTGGATCTCGATCCCAACTACAAGAACGTGTTCGGCCAGCCGCTGCTGCGCATGACGTTCGACTGGCAGGAAAACGACATCAAGATGGCGCAGTTCATGTACGACAAGATGGCGCCGATCGCCAAGGCGATGAACCCGAAACTGATCGCCGGCAGCCCGAAAAACGCCAACAGCCACTTCGATACCACCAGCTACCAGACCACCCACATGAACGGCGGCGCGGTGATGGGGGAAGATCCGAAGACCAGCGCGGTCAACCGCTATCTGCAGAGCTGGGACGTGCACAACGTGTTTTCGATCGGCGCATCGGCCTTCCCGCAAGGGCTGGGCTACAACCCGACCGGCACCGTGGCGGCGCTGGCTTACTGGTCTGCCCGCGCCATTCGCGAGCAGTATCTGAAAAACCCAGGCCCATTGGTGCAGGCATAAGGACGGCGAACGATGAAAGCATTTGTACCGGCACTGGTTCTCAGTGCAGTGAGTTTCTCCGTTTGGGCGCAGGACGCCACCGTCAGCAGCGAGCTGATCAAGCGTGGCGAGTACCTGGCGCGAGCCGGTGACTGCGTGGCCTGTCATACCGATGGCAAGAACGGCAAGACCTTCGCCGGCGGCTTGGCGATGGAGACGCCGATCGGCACCATCTACTCGACCAACATTACGCCGGACAAGAAAACCGGCATCGGCGATTACAGCTTCGAGGATTTCGACAACGCGGTGCGTAAGGGCGTAGCCAAAAACGGCAGCACCCTGTACCCGGCGATGCCGTACCCGTCGTTCGCGCTGGTGAAAGAGGACGACATGCGCGCCATGTATGCCTATTTCATGCACGGCGTGCAGCCGGTGGAGCAGGCCAACAAGGACTCCGACATCCCGTGGCCGCTGTCGATGCGCTGGCCGCTGAGCATCTGGCGCGGCATGTTTGCGCCGTCGCCGGCGGATTTTGTCGCCGACGCCAAGGCCGATCCGGTGATTGAGCGCGGCCGCTACCTGGTGGAGGGCCTGGGCCACTGCGGCGCCTGCCATACCCCGCGCAGCATCACCATGCAGGAGAAAGCGTTGAGCAACAGCGAAAGCGACGACTACCTGTCCGGCAGCAACGCGCCGATCGACGGGTGGGTGGCTTCCAGCCTGCGTGGCGAGCGCAAGGACGGCCTGGGCAGCTGGAGCGAAGCCGAGCTGACCGAGTTCCTGAAAACCGGCCGTAACGACAAAGCCATCGTGTTCGGCGGCATGAGCGACGTGGTGGAGCACAGCCTGCAATACCTGAGCGACGACGATCTGACCGCCATCGCGCGCTACCTGAAATCGCTGCCGCCGAAAGACGGCAAGCAGCAGGCGGCGCCGGTCGAAGACAGCGTGGCCAAGGATCTGTGGCGCGGGAATGACAGCAAGCCCGGCGCGGCGCTGTATGTCGATAACTGCGCGGCCTGCCACCGCACCGACGGCGTGGGCTACAAGCGCGCCTTCCCGTCGCTGAAGGGCAATCCGGTGGTGCAGACCGAGGACGCGACCTCGCTGATCCATATCGTGCTGACCGGCAACACCACGCCGGCGGTGCAGGGCGCGGTGTCCAACATCACCATGCCGCCGTTTGGCTGGCGTTTGAACGATCAGCAGGTGGCGGACGTGGTGAACTTCATCCGCTCCAGCTGGGGCAACAGCGCCAAACCGGTGAGCGCCTCCGACGTGGCCGACGTGCGCAAAGACCGCTCGATGATCCGCGATGAGAAGGAGATGGGCAGCGCCGAGGTGCCGGACCATCCGGACGCGAAGAAGTAAACCGTTTAAGGGCTCCGCAAGGGGCCCTTAGTTTTTCTGCTTCCGCCTGCTTTTTCAGCAGATTGTGTTCGCAAATCGTCCGTTCAGCCGATAAAACATAGACCCGCAGCGGATTTTTCATTATCCTTTGCCGTCCTTTCATCAGGCGTAAGTATGAAATATCGCTTTAATTCACTGATTATTATTAAAAAACTCGCGGAGAAGGATATCCCGTTAGGCGCAATCGTTGTCGCCGCAGATTAAGGTAGACTGTCTCATGAGTACGATTTCTCCCGATTCAGGCACGCTGACGGCCGCTCAGACTGCCAAATGGAACAAAACCGACACCGTCTGGATGTTCGGTCTCTATGCGACTGCGGTGGGCGCCGGTACGTTGTTCTTGCCGATCAACGCCGGCCTGAACGGCCCGCTGGTGCTGCTGTTGATGGCGCTGTTCGCTTTCCCGCTGACCTATTTGCCGCACCGTGCGCTCAGCCGCTTCGTGCTTTCCGGCTCCAGCCGCGACGGCAACATTCACGATGTGGTGGTGGAACACTTCGGCGTGCTGGCCGGCAAAATCATCATGGTGCTGTATCTGATGGCGTTCTTCCCGATCGTGCTGGTGTACAGCATTTCGATCACCAACGCGCTGGACAGCTTCCTGATCCATCAGTTTCATGTGGCGCCGCTGCCTCGCCTCTGGCTGAGCCTGGCCGTGGTGGTGGTGCTCAATCTGGTGCTGCTGCGCGGCAAAGACAGTATCGTAGCGGCGATGGGCATGCTGGTGTTCCCACTGCTGGTGTTCCTGATGGGCATTTCGCTCTATCTGATGCCGAGCTGGAATACTGCCAACTTCGTGCATGGCCTGGCCGCCACCCGCTTCGACACGCCGGGGTTGTGGCATTCGCTGTGGCTGGCCGTGCCGGTGATGGTGTTTTCCTTCAGCCATGCGCCGATCATCTCTTCCTTCGCCTCGACCCAGAAGAGCCTGTACGGCGACAAGGCGGAACGCCGCTGTGCGCGCATCATGCGCTACAGCTATGTGCTGATCTGCGTTACCGTGCTGTTCTTCGTGTTCAGCTGCGTGCTGAGCCTGTCTCATGAAGACATGCTGCAGGCGAAAGAGCAGAACATCACGGTGCTGACCACGCTGGCCAACAAGTTCTCCAACCCGCTGATCGCCTACCTTGGCCCGGTGATGGCGATGCTGGCGATGGCCAAATCCTATCTCGGCACCTCGCTGGGGGTGACTGAAGGGGCGACCAGCCTGATCGACGGCGTCACGCGCGCGGTCGGCAAGCCGCTCAGCTCGCGCATGACGCACCGCATCTCGGCGGTGTCGCTGTTCCTGCTCACCTGGGCGGCGACGGTGTGGAACCCCAGCGCGCTGCATATCATCGAAACCATCAGCGGCCCGCTGATTGCGGCGATCCTGTTCATCCTGCCGATGTACGCTGTGCGTGCGGTGCCGGCCATGCGCCAATATCGCGCGGCGAGCAACGTCTTCGTGCTGGTGATGGGGCTGATCGCGCTCTCGGCGTTGATCTACGGCCTGATGTGATCCCCTGGGCGCGCCGCCTCCGGCGCGCCTTTTATCCTTCCTTTACACATCCCTTTGCAATTAATCGCCGGCATGCCGGGCGTTATCTTTGATAATGCAAGCGATTCTCATTAGTATTTCCTGAATGTATTCATGACTAAGGAGTCTTTCGTGCACCGTCGAATCACTTTGCCGGCGCTGGTTTGCGCCGCCTTACTCGCCTCTCCGGCGATGGCCACTACCTATCCGTTGACCCTGACCGACACCTCCGGCCAGACGGTTACCCTCCCGCAGGAGCCGAAACGCATCGTGGTGCAGGACGGGCGCGACATTCTCACGCTGGCGCTGCTCGATCGCGCTAACCCGTTCGGCCGGCTGGTGGCTTGGAATAACCTACTGAAGAAAAGCGACGCGGCGACCTGGGAAATCTTGCAGAGCAAATGGCCGGCGGCGAAAAACATCATCGACATGGGATTCAGCGATAAAGGCGAAGTGAATCTGGAGAGCGTGATCGCCAAGCGCCCCGATCTGATGATCGCCCAGCTGCGCTCCAAGCCTTCGCTGAGCCAAACCGGCGTGTTGGATAAGCTGAAGGCGCTGAACGTGCCGGTGTTGTTTATCGATACCATGCTCAAGCCGGTGGAAAACACGCCGAAAAGCGTGACGCTGTTGGGGGAAACCCTCAACCGTGAAAGCGAAGCCAAGCAATATACCGATTATTATCAGCAGCATTATCAGGCCATTCTGGCCAAAACGCAGGCGGTGGAACCCAAACCGTTGGTGTTCTTCGAAGCCAAGGCCGGCCTGAATGGCCTGGAATCCTGCTGCTTCACCCATGCGCACGTCGGCTGGGGCGCGTTGGTCGAGGCGGTCGGCGCGCGCAACATCGGTTCTGCGCTGCTGCCGGGCGCGACCGGCGACGTGGCGCTGGAAAAAGTGATCAGCATGAAACCGGATGCGTATATCGTTTCCGG
The DNA here is from genome assembly GCF_017811775.1 of Serratia sp. X10. NCBI lineage: Bacteria > Pseudomonadati > Pseudomonadota > Gammaproteobacteria > Enterobacterales > Yersiniaceae > Serratia > Serratia sp. X10. The sequence goes on from NZ_JAEIOH010000001.1 coordinate 583,871, forward strand.
CTCGCAGTGGGCCAGCAAGACCAATGCCGCGGTGCCGTTCGGCTATGGCGTGACGCAGCAGCAGGTGGATGAGGCCTTCAACCGCATGAAGCAGCGCCCGGGGTTCTCGCAGGTGTCGGCGGTGAAGGAAGGGCGGTTCTACGGCATCTACCATAACTTCTACAACCACCCGTACAACATCGTCGGGCTGGAGTATCTGGCGAAGTTTATCTATCCGGCGCAGTTCCTGGATTTGGATCCGGCCAAGACCTACAGCGAGATCCTCAGTCGCTTTACCGAAGTGCCGGAAGGCAAGGGCATTTTGGGCGCGCAGGCGCCGGCGGGGAAATAACGGCAACGGGCGCGATGTCGCGCCCGTTTTTGATTCTTAAGCGGCGGCCGGCGTATAGGTGGAGATGATCTCCAGCACGCCGTTGATGATGAACTGAACGCCCATGCACACCAGCAGGAAGCCCATCAGGCGCGAGATCGCCTCGATGCCGCTTTTCCCGACCAACCGCATGATGGCGCCGGAACTGAGCAGGCAGGCCCACAGGATCACCGCGACCGTCAGGAAGATGGCGACCGGCGCCACGGCCAGCACCCAGGGTTCAAAACCCAGCGTATTATCTTTGACGCTCGACGCCGAGCTGATGATCATCGCGATGGTGCCCGGCCCGGCGGTGCTTGGCATGGCCAACGGCACGAAGGCGATGTTGGCCGAGGTCTTATGCCGCAGCTCGTGCGACTTGCTCTCCACCTCCGGCGCCTCATCGGCGCTTTGTTGCGGAAACAACATGCGGAAACCAATGAAGGCGACGATCAGGCCGCCGGCGATGCGCAGGCCGGGGATCGAAATACCGAAGGTGTTCATCACCACCTGGCCGGCGTAAAACGCCACCGTCATGATGCAGAACACATAAACCGAGGCCATCAGCGACTGCTGATTACGCTCTTCGCGCGTCATATTGCCGGACAACCCGAGCAGCAACGCCACCGTGGTCAGCGGGTTGGCCAGCGGCAACAGCAGCACCAAACCCAGTCCGATGGCCTGGAATAACTGCAAAATACCCGTCATAAAATAGACTCCCTGTGCAACGTTCAAGCCGCCAAACGGCGGCCCATGAGCTGAACAGCCTAGCCTGCCGTACGCCTGGCGGCAATGGGGATAGCTCGTAACGTTAATTAACCGTCGGCCCGGGCGTTCAGCGTCGCCGGCCGGCGAAATTCGTCGGCGGGAGCCTCTTCGTCATCGCCGCACTCGCCGGCGAGCTCAGGTTCATCCTCACACCCCAGCGGCGCCTCGTTGACCGCAATCGCGCGCGGCACCGAACGTGCGCCAAAATGCACTCGCCCATACAGCGTCGCTAATACCGCGCATAGCACGACGAGGACTGCGAGTAACCGGTTCATGTTGTGCGCTAAGACCTTGTTCATTGGTGGATAGCGTAAGAATAGTGACGCTAAGGCGGTCTGTCAGCGTAGCGCCGCTGAAAGTAAACGCACGTCTGATGTCATTATCATTAATTATTTTTAACTGTTTTCACCCTTTAACCGCCTGATTGATGAAGCGAGTCTATAATGGTAAGGCTTTCTGGCATTTCTTTATAATCGAAAACTTAAAAGGAGTTTTACTATGGAAGTGGCAAAAGAATGGGTAGCGGCGAAAAAAATCTCCTGGGGCAGCGTCATCGGCGGCGTGATCACCGTATTGGCTGTTTCACTGTTGCTGTCGACGTTAGGCACCAGTCTTGGATTCTCCATCGTGGATCCGACATCAGACGATCCGATAAACGGCGCCGGTACCACCGTAGTGATTTGGTCCGCTGTTTCAATCATTATTAGTTTGGCCGCCGGCGCTTTTATTGCCGGGCGTTTGGCTGCTAATGACGGACTTATTCATGGCTTCCTGGTATGGGCGACCTCACTGATTGTGGCGGCGGTGCTGGGTGGGATGCTGGTCGGGTCTGCCGTGAAGGCGACCGGCAATGCGCTGGGCGCTATCGCTTCGACCTCCGGCAGCTTGCTCTCCGGCGCCGGTTCAGCGATTGGCATAGGGGCATCCGGATTGGCGGACGCCGGCGGTAAAGTGTTTGACAAGTTGGGCATTGACACAACCTTGGAACCTGAACAGCTGCAAGGCGATGTGGTTACGGCGCTTAAAAAAAGCGGTATCCCGTCATTGCAGCCTGAATTCATGCAACAGCAGTTGAATGCGGCCAAAACTGATTTGGCGGACGCAGTAAAAGCTCTGGCACTTCAGCCTGCCAATAGCGACGACATTATTAATCAACTGGTCGCCAAGCTTAAAAAACAGGGTGAGGCCATCTCGCAAGATGTGGATCAAGACGCCCTGAAAAAGGCCTTGGCGGAAAATACCGATATGACGCCGCAGGAAGTGGACCAGACGGTGAAGAATTTGGTCGAAGCCAAAAATAAAACTGCGCAGCTGGTTAATCAGCGTTTGGATGACGCCGAAGCAAAAATCAATCAGGCAAAACAGGAGTATGTGGAGCTGAAACAGAAGGCGCGCGAACAGGCTGCCGCTGCTGCGGACGAATTGTCGCGGGCCGCATTGTGGTCGTTCTTTGCGCTGTTGATTGGCGCAGTGGTCAGTGCGTTGGCCGGCTTGTGGGGCGTTAACACCAATGTCCGCCGTATCGCGGTATCACCTGCGCAGGCGTAATCTTCAGGCTCCTTTGCGCGTCTCGATGATATAGGGATGAGAGCCTGGAATACTGACGACGATGAAGTGACTGCCAGGAAAGACTGGCCTTACCCCGGCCCAGGTGCCGGGGTTTTTTATTGTTTCGGCGTAATTAACGACCACCTTTCGCGCGGCGCAGGGCATTAGGCATCAATTGCCACGATCCCTGAGAACAGGTGGATACCATAGATGCGCTGTAAATAATAATGAGTGTGATTATGAAACAAGAACTGCATATTTTACTGGGGAAAATCGGCGCATTCGCGCTTTCCGCCGCCTTCATGGCGGCATTGGTCGGCCTGGTGTTTATCGATGTGCATTGGCTGCATAACTTCGTGCATGAAACCTCGTTGACCGAAGCGGCGCAGGAGCTGTTGCTGCTCGCCATCTCCGGCGGTTTCTTCGCCGCGGCTCGGCGACAGGCCGAGCGTCGTTCCGCCTGGCTGCTGGTTGGCGGCTTCTTTCTCTGCATGCTGATCCGCGAGATGGACTTCGCTTTCGATGCGTTGTGGCACGGCGCCTGGGTGTGGTTCGCGCTGGCGGTCGCCTTGGCCTGTCTGTGGCATGCCGCAAGGCATATTGCGGCTACGGCGCGCGGCCTGGTCTATATCGTGTCGCACCCCGGCTACGGCATGATGTGCGCCGGCCTGCTGTGCATCCTGGTGTTTTCACGCCTGTTCGGCATGAGCGCGCTGTGGCAAACGCTGATGCTGGACGGTTACAACCGGGTGGTGAAAAACATGGTGGAAGAGGGATGCGAACTGCTGGGCTACGGCCTGTGCCTGCTGGCCACCCTTAGCTACCTGAAAGGCGTGTTTGCGCCGGATAGAGCGAAAGTGTGAGGGCGGCGGCGCTTTATTTATCCGGAACAATTTTAGTGATACTATTCGCTTAGCCGAATGCGGCTGAGAAGGTATGCGTTCCATTCTGTATACCCAGTGAGGTTTCAATCTGGCAATTGTGGGCGAGATCTGAAACCTGGCTGACCAAACCCAAAATCCAATTTTCGTACTGCATGTGATCTGTCGTGTGGGTCACCACTGTAGATAAGGAATTATTAATGCCTGTTATTACCCTTCCTGACGGAAGTCAGCGTCATTTCGACCACCCCGTTTCCCCGATGGATGTCGCGCGCGATATCGGCCCTGGCCTGGCGAAAGCCTGTATCGCCGGCCGTGTCAACGGCGAGCTGGTCGACGCCGGCGATCTGATCGAATCAGATGCGCAGCTGGCCATCATCACCATCAAAGACGAAGACGGTCTGGAAATCATGCGCCACTCCTGCGCGCACCTGCTGGGTCATGCGATCAAGCAGCTGTGGCCGGATACCAAAATGGCGATCGGTCCGGTGATCGACAACGGTTTCTATTATGACGTGGATATCGACCGCACCCTGACGCAGGAAGACCTGGATCTGCTGGAAAAGCGGATGCACGAGTTGGCCGATAAGGATTACGACGTCATCAAGAAGAAGGTCAGCTGGCAAGAAGCCCGCGACACCTTCGCTGAGCGCGGCGAAATCTATAAAGTGGCGATCCTGGATGAGAACATCAGCCATGACGATCGTCCGGGCCTGTATCACCACGAAGAATACGTCGACATGTGCCGCGGCCCGCACGTGCCGAACATGCGTTTCTGCCACCATTTCAAACTGCAGAAAACCTCCGGCGCTTACTGGCGCGGCGACAGCAAAAACAAAATGCTGCAGCGTATCTACGGTACCGCCTGGGCAGACAAGAAGCAGCTGAACGCCTACCTGCAACGCCTGGAAGAAGCGGCCAAGCGCGATCACCGCAAGATCGGCAAACAGCTCGACCTGTATCACATGCAGGAAGAAGCGCCGGGCATGGTGTTCTGGCACAACGACGGTTGGACTATCTTCCGCGAGCTGGAAGCCTTCGTGCGCATGAAGCTCAAAGAGTATCAGTACCAGGAAGTGAAAGGTCCGTTCATGATGGACCGCGTGCTGTGGGAAAAAACCGGCCACTGGGAAAACTACAAAGACGCCATGTTCACCACCGCGTCGGAAAACCGCGAATACTGCATCAAGCCGATGAACTGCCCGGGGCACGTGCAGATCTTCAACCAGGGCCTGAAGTCGTACCGCGATTTGCCGCTGCGCATGGGCGAATTCGGCAGCTGCCACCGCAACGAGCCTTCGGGTTCCCTGCACGGCCTGATGCGCGTGCGCGGCTTCACGCAGGATGACGCCCACATCTTCTGTACCGAAGAGCAGGTGCGCGCCGAAGTGAACGAATGCATTCGCATGGTCTATGACGTGTACGGCACTTTCGGCTTCGACAAGATCGCCGTCAAGCTGTCCACGCGCCCGGAAAAACGCATCGGCACCGACGACATGTGGACCCGTGCGGAAGAAGACCTGGCCGCCGCGCTGACCGAGAACGGCATTCCGTTCGAGTACCAGCCGGGCGAGGGCGCCTTCTACGGACCGAAAATTGAATTTACCCTGCATGATTGTTTGGATCGCGCATGGCAATGTGGTACCGTGCAGCTCGATTTCTTCTTGCCGGGCCGTTTGGGCGCATCGTACGTTGGCGAAAACAACGATCGCGTCGTGCCGGTAATGATTCACCGCGCCATTTTGGGCTCCATGGAACGCTTCATCGGTATCCTTACCGAAGAATATGCCGGGTTCTACCCGACCTGGATCGCTCCGGTGCAGGTGGTGGTGATGAATATCACCGACAGCCAGTCTGATTACGTCCAGCAATTGACCAAAAAACTGCAGGATGCAGGTATTCGCGTGAAAGCGGACTTGAGAAATGAGAAGATTGGCTTTAAAATTCGCGAACATACTTTACGTCGAGTCCCTTACATGTTGGTGTGCGGTGACAAAGAGGTCGAAGCAGGCAAAGTTGCCGTTCGTACCCGCCGTGGCAAAGACTTGGGAAGCCTGGACGTAAACGAAGTCGTAGACAAGCTGCTGAAAGAGATTCGCAGCCGTAGTCTTCATCAACTGGAGGAATAAAGTATTAAAGGCGGAAAACGAGTTCAACCGGCGCGTCCTAATCGCATTAACAGAGAAATTCGCGCGCAAGAAGTTCGCCTAACCGGCGTCGATGGCGAGCAGATTGGTATTGTCAGTCTGAATGAAGCTCTTGAAAAAGCTGAGGAAGCGGGCGTTGATTTAGTAGAAATCAGCCCAAATGCCGAACCGCCAGTTTGCCGAATCATGGATTACGGCAAATTCCTCTACGAGAAGAGCAAGTCGACGAAAGAACAGAAGAAGAAGCAAAAAGTTATCCAGGTTAAGGAAATCAAATTCCGTCCTGGCACCGATGATGGCGACTATCAGGTCAAACTACGCAACCTGATTCGCTTTCTGGAAGATGGCGATAAAGCCAAAATCACCCTGCGTTTCCGCGGGCGTGAGATGGCGCACCAGCAGATCGGCATGGAAGTGCTTAACCGCGTCCGTAAAGACCTGTGTGAAGATATGGATCTGGCAGTGGTCGAGTCCTTCCCTACGAAGATCGAAGGCCGCCAGATGATTATGGTGCTCGCTCCTAAGAAGAAACAGTAAGGCTTACAAGTAATGGAACCCGCGCGGCGCTTGCGCTGTGTGGGTTTTATTCGCCCAACTGATTCGTTGTTTAACAATGCGAAGTGGATTTAATTAAAATGCCAAAGATTAAAACTGTACGTGGTGCAGCCAAGCGCTTCAAAAAAACCGGCAGCGGTGGTTTTAAGCGTAAACATGCCAACCTGCGTCATATTCTGACCAAAAAAGCAACCAAGCGTAAACGTCACCTGCGTCCGAAAGGCATGGTGTCTAAAAACGATCTGGTCCTGGTTACCGCGTGCCTGCCGTACGCATAAGCCATTTTTTTTGAATTTAGAATAAGACTTTAGGAGAGAGCATATGGCTCGCGTAAAACGTGGTGTAATTGCACGCGCACGTCACAAGAAAATCATGAAGCAGGCGAAAGGTTACTACGGTGCCCGTTCGCGCGTATATCGTGTTGCCTTCCAGGCAGTAATCAAAGCAGGTCAGTATGCTTACCGTGACCGTCGTCAACGTAAGCGTCAGTTCCGTCAGCTGTGGATTGCACGTATCAACGCAGCTGCTCGTCAGAACGGTCTGTCTTACAGCAAGTTCATCAACGGCCTGAAAAAAGCCTCGATCGAAATTGACCGTAAGATCCTGGCTGACATCGCAGTCTTCGACAAAGTGGCCTTCGGCGCACTGGTTGAGAAAGCGAAAGCAGCTCTGGCGTAAGTCAGTAGAAGAGGGAGCTTGCTCCCTCTTTTAATCTTTGTTTTCAGCGACAAATATTGACTTTCATTGCCCGCCGCTATATCACTGGTGGACAATCATCGACAAGGTACCGCAATCATGCACGCAGCTATTTTTCGTTTCTTTTTTTACTTTAGCGCCTGACTTCAGGAGGCTTTGCGCGTAAGAAAAGAAACGAAAAGTAGCGCCTAAGCCTCCCTCGTGGAGGCTTTTTTGTTTTTGGCCATCGTCCCGCCTTGCAAAGCGTTGCGGTGAGAACGGCGGGTACTCAGCCGGCCCTGCGCCGCGCAGGCGAGCCGCCTGGCCGGCAACGCATTGAAAAGTCTTTGAAGATTGCTCAAAGGCGTGTTCGAATAATAGATAACAATTACTTAGGGCCATCCCGGCCAGAGGAAGAGGAAAGCAATGCCACATCTCGCAGAGCTGGTTGCCAATGCCAAGGCAGCCGTAGAAGATGCCCAGGATGTTGCCGCGTTAGATTTGGTGCGCGTCGAATATTTTGGCAAGAAAGGTCATTTCACCTTGCAGATGCAGTCTCTGCGCGACGTACCGGCGGAAGACCGTCCGGCGGCCGGCGCGGTGATCAACCAGGCCAAGCAAGAGGTGCAAGACGCCCTGAACGCGCGCAAGAACGCGCTGGAAAGCGCCGCGCTGAACGCGCGCCTGGCGGCTGAAACCATCGACGTCTCCCTGCCGGGCCGTCGCATGGAAAACGGCGGCCTGCACCCGGTGACCCGTACCATCGACCGCATCGAAACCTTCTTCGGCGAGCTGGGCTTCTCCGTCGCTACCGGCCCGGAGATTGAAGACGATTACCATAACTTCGACGCGCTGAACATTCCAGGGCATCACCCGGCGCGCGCCGACCACGATACTTTCTGGTTCGACGCTACGCGCCTGCTGCGCACTCAGACCTCCGGCGTGCAGATCCGCACCATGAAGAACCAGCAACCGCCGATCCGCATCATTGCGCCGGGCCGCGTTTATCGTAACGACTACGATCAGACTCACACCCCGATGTTCCACCAGATGGAAGGGCTGATCGTCGATAAAGACATCAGTTTCACCAACCTGAAGGGCACGCTGCACGATTTCCTGAATAACTTCTTTGAAGAAGACCTGCAGGTTCGTTTCCGTCCGTCCTACTTCCCGTTCACCGAGCCGTCCGCCGAAGTGGACGTGATGGGTAAAAACGGTAAATGGCTGGAAGTGCTGGGCTGCGGCATGGTGCATCCGAACGTGCTGCGCAACGTGGGCATCGATCCGGAAGTTTACTCCGGCTTCGCCTTCGGTATGGGCATGGAGCGCCTGACGATGCTGCGTTACGGCGTCACCGACCTGCGCGCATTCTTCGAAAACGATCTGCGTTTCCTCAAACAGTTTAAGTAAGGCGGGAATATCACATGAAATTCAGTGAACTCTGGTTGCGCGAGTGGGTAAACCCGGCCATCAGCAGCGAAGCATTATCCGATCAAATCACCATGGCCGGTTTGGAAGTGGACGGCGTGGATCCGGTTGCCGGCGCGTTTAACGGCGTCGTGGTGGGTGAGGTTGTCGAGTGCGGTCAGCACCCGAACGCCGATAAACTGCGCGTCACTAAAGTTAACGTGGGCGGCGATCGCTTGCTCGACATCGTCTGCGGAGCGCCGAACTGCCGCACCGGCCTGAAAGTGGCGGTCGCCACCGTGGGCGCGGTGCTGCCGGGCGATTTCAAAATCAAGGCCGCCAAACTGCGCGGCGAACCTTCGGAAGGCATGCTGTGTTCGTTCTCCGAACTGGGCATTTCTGACGATCATGACGGCATTATCGAACTGCCGCTGGATGCGCCGATCGGCACCGACATCCGTGACTATCTGAAACTGAACGACAACACCATCGAGATCAGCGTCACCCCGAACCGCGCCGACTGCCTGGGCATCATCGGCGTCGCGCGTGACGTGGGCGTACTGAACCAGGTTGCGCTGACCGAGCCGGACATGAGCCCGGTGCCCGCGACGATTGACGCCACGCTGCCGATCCGCGTTGACGCGCCGCAGGCGTGCCCGCGTTATCTGGGCCGCGTGGTGAAAGGCATCGACGTCAAGGCGCCAAGCCCGCTGTGGATGCGTGAAAAACTGCGTCGTTGCGGTATCCGTTCTATCGATGCCGTCGTCGACGTCACCAACTATGTGCTGTTGGAACTTGGCCAGCCGATGCACGCTTTCGATCTGAGCCGCATCGACGGCGGCATCGTGGTGCGCATGGCGAAAGAAGGGGAAACCTTGACGCTGCTGGACGGCAACGAAGCCAAACTGAACGCCGACACCTTAGTGATCGCCGATCACCAAAAAGCATTGGCGATGGGCGGCATCTTCGGCGGCGAGCATTCCGGCGTCAACGGCGAAACCCAGGACGTGCTGCTGGAGTGCGCTTTCTTCAGCCCGCTGTCGATCACCGGCCGCGCGCGCCGTCACGGCCTGCACACCGATGCTTCTCACCGCTATGAGCGCGGCGTCGATCCGGCGCTGCAGTACAAAGCCATGGAGCGCGCCACGCGCCTGCTGCTCGACATCTGCGGCGGCCAGGCAGGCCCGATTATCGACGTGACTCACGAGAACGAACTGCCGAAACGCGCTACCATCACGCTGCGCCGCGAGAAGCTGGATCGCCTGATCGGCCACGTGGTGCCGAGCGAGCAGGTCAGCGACATTCTGCGTCGCCTGGGTTGCCAGGTGACCGAACAGGGCGACAGTTGGCAAGCGGTCGCGCCGAGCTGGCGTTTCGATATGGAGATCGAAGAGGATCTGGTGGAAGAAGTGGCGCGCGTTTACGGCTACGACAACATTCCGGATGTGCCGGTGCGCGCCGATTTGGTGATGACCCAGCATCGCGAAGCCGATCTGACGCTCAAGCGCGTGAAGACCATGCTGGTCGATCACGGTTATCAGGAAGCGATCACCTACAGCTTCGTCGATCCGAAAGTGCAGGCGCTGCTGCACCCGAATGAAGAAGCGCTGATCCTGCCGAGCCCGATTTCGGTCGAAATGTCGGCGATGCGTCTGTCGCTGTGGACCGGTTTGCTGTCCGCGGTGGTGTATAACCAGAACCGCCAGCAGACGCGCCTGCGTCTGTTCGAAAGCGGCCTGCGCTTTGTGCCTGATAGTGCGGCAGATCTGGGTATCCGTCAGGATGTCATGCTGGCGGGCGTGATCGCCGGCCATACGCACGATGAACATTGGGATCTGGCGCGCAAGCCCGTCGACTTCTATGATTTAAAAGGGGATCTGGAGTCTGTCCTCGAGCTGACCGGTAAATTATCCGAAATTCAGTTCCGGGCGGAAGCCAATCCGGCCCTGCATCCAGGGCAAAGTGCGGCGATTTATTTGCACGGCGAACGCGTTGGTTTCATCGGTGTGGTTCACCCGGAACTTGAACGTAAACTGGATCTTAACGGCCGCACCGTGGTGTTTGAACTGGAGTGGAACAAGCTTGCGAGCCGCGCCGTGCCTCAGGCGCGGGAGATTTCGCGCTTCCCGGCAAACCGCCGTGATATCGCCATTGTGGTGGCTGAAAACGTCCCCGCAGAAGATATTTTGGCCGAGTGTAAGAAAGTTGGCGCAAATCAGGTAGTTGGCGTAAACTTGTTTGACGTGTACCGTGGCAAGGGCGTGGCAGAAGGTGACAAGAGCCTGGCTATCAGTCTGGTATTGCAGGATACCGCTCGTACACTGGAAGAAGAGGAGATAGCCGCTACCGTTGCAAAATGCGTAGAGGCTCTAAAACAGCGATTCCAAGCATCCTTGAGGGATTGAACCTATGGCGCTTACTAAAGCTGAAATGTCAGAACACCTGTTTGAGAAGCTTGGGCTTAGCAAACGGGACGCCAAAGACCTGGTGGAACTGTTCTTTGAAGAGGTCCGTCGGGCTCTTGAGAATGGCGAACAGGTAAAACTGTCGGGTTTTGGCAACTTTGATCTGCGTGACAAGAACCAACGTCCGGGGCGTAACCCGAAGACCGGCGAAGACATTCCGATTACGGCGCGCCGCGTGGTGACCTTCCGTCCGGGGCAGAAGCTGAAAAGCCGGGTAGAAAACGCCAGCCCGAAAGGGTGAGTGACGTGACATCAAAAAAGGCCGCTTGCGCGGCCTTTTTCTTTTCTGGGACAAAATTCAGTTTATTCCTAATCGATAAGACATGACTTCATTGAGCCGTTAAGTCGGTACGGCGAAAATCATTGCCCTTAATTGCGGAATATTCTTATATCTTATTTCATGTAATGCGTGGCTTTTAATTTCTCACTTCAATAACGGCCGTAATAATGGCCAGGGCCATCGCCACGGTGGCCGCCGCCTCCGTGAGGGCCCCAGCAGCAGGCGCTGAGGGTTGAGGCCAGGGCGACCACGGCCAGCAGCATACCGAGTCGTTTAATCATCTTATTATCCTCCGGTGGGGATCCGTTTAATTATCATTGTCGCGCCGCTTAAGCGATGTCAGTTATTCGTTAAGCTTTGGCAGAGGTAATAATAATTAAAGACGTCGGCAAACAGTGTCGGGATTGTGTAAGGCCGTCGAAAACGATCTGAAAATAGGCACCGGTGAGATAGTCGCTAAATAAGCGCACTGATATAACCACTGCAGCAAGAAAAATAGAGTGAGAAGGCAAAATGAAAAAGATCCTGTTGCTGGTGTGTTTTCCGCTGTTGCTGCCGCTGGCGGCACAGGCCGATGTCTCCGTCGATATCAACGTGCCGGGCGTTTCCCTGCATTTGGGGGATCAGGACCGCCGTGGTTACTACTGGGATGGCTACGACTGGCGTCCCCCGCAATGGTGGCATGCACACCAGGGCCGCGGTTTGGGGGAGCGCAATGCGCGCGGCCTGTACTGGGACGGCGGGCGCTGGCAGCCTTCGCCGCCGCGCGGCTATGAGCATCGCGAGCCGGCGCGCAGCGGCAATCCTTTCCACGGCGATCGCGATAATCGCGATCATGATGGCCGCCATGACGATCGCGGCGACCATGACCGGCGCGATGACGGCCGTGGCCAGCCCTATCCGCAGGGCAACCCCGGTCAGCATCGTTAACCCCTGAGTTTATCGGCGGCTGGTTTTGCCATCATCCTGGCGATGACGGGCAGGGCCAGCCGCTGCTTTCCTGCGCCATCGCTTACGCAAGGCTTCCCCTTGCGGCGTTAACCCCCTAATATTTGACTCAGACGTCAATTATCCGGCCACGACAGCGGCCGGCAGGGAATCGCCGCGCCATGCCAACCAGCCGTACCTTCACCTTACTGTTGCAACATCAACGTTACCGCGATAAACGCCAGGTCATTCTGTTGGCGCTGGGTGTGGTGCTGGCATTGCTGTTTAGCCTTTGCGCCGGCGATCGATGGATATGGCCGTCAGAATGGTTCAGCGATCGGGCGCAGCTGTTCGTCTGGCAACTGCGATTGCCGCGCGCGCTGGCGGTGATGTTGGTCGGCGCGGCCCTGGCGGTAGCCGGGGCGGTGATGCAGGCGCTGTTTGAAAACCCGTTGGCGGAACCTGGCCTGCTGGGGGTGGCGAACGGCGCCGGCGTCGCGCTGGTGCTGACGATGCTGCTGGGCCACGGTCTGCTGCCGGTAGCGCTGATGAGCGCCGCCGCGATAGCAGGCGCGCTGGCGATGACGTTCTTGCTGCTGGGCTTCGCTCGCCGGCGTCGCCTGACCAATGCGCGGCTGTTGCTGGTGGGAGTGGCGCTGGGCATCATGTGCAGCGCGCTGATGACCTGGGCGGTCTATTTCAGCACCAGTCTCGATCTGCGGCAGTTGATGTACTGGATGATGGGGGGCTTCGGCGGTGTCGACTGGCGCCAAAAGTGGCTGGTGTTGGCGCTGCTGCCGGTGCTGCTGTGGCTGTGCGGCCAGGGGCGAGCGCTTAACCTGATGGCGCTGGGCGAGGTGCAGGCGCGGCAGCTCGGGCTGTCGCTGCATCTGTGGCGCAACCTGCTGGTGCTGGCGATCGGCTGGCTGGTGGGCGTCAGCGTGGCGCTCGCCGGGGTGATCGGCTTCGTCGGGCTGGTGATCCCGCATATTTTGCGGCTCACCGGCCTGACCGACCAACGCTATCTGTTGCCGGCCTGCGCGCTGGCGGGGGCCGGCGTGTTGCTGGTGGCCGATGTGATTGCCCGCGTTGCGCTGCTGGCGGCCGAACTGCCGATCGGCGTGGTGACCGCTACGCTGGGAGCGCCGCTATTTATCTGGTTACTGACCCGGGCAAAAGGCGTAAGGTAGTTTTCTTCATTCACCTGCCATTAAAAAACTACAGGATGACAACCGATGAGCAATCCAATTTATAACCTGCCGTTACAGACCATCGAAAATCAGGCTACCACGCTGGGGGCCTATCAGGGCAAGGTGCTGCTGGTGGTCAACGTGGCCTCGGAGTGCGGCCTGACGAAGCAATATGAAGGGCTGGAAGCGCTGTACGAAACCTATCGCGATCGGGGGCTGGAAGTGCTGGGGTTCCCGTCCAATGAATTCCTGGGGCAGGAGCCGGGCAGCAACGAAGAGATCCTGGCGTTTTGCCGCGGCACTTTCGGCGTGCAATTCCCGATGTTCGCCAAGATTGAGGTGAACGGCGAACACCGTCATCCGCTGTATCAGGCGCTGATTGCCGCGCAGCCGGCTGCTGTCGCGCCGCAGGGCAGCGAGTTCCTGGCGCGGATGACCAGCAAAGGGCGTGCGCCGAAGCACGCCGGCGATATTTTGTGGAACTTCGAGAAATTCCTCATCGCGCGCGACGGCACGGTGATCCAGCGCTTCTCGCCTGACACCACGCCGGAAGATCCGGCGCTGGTGGCGGCGGTGAAACAAGCGCTGGCAGGGTAAGACGAATGCTGCAACTCGTTGAGGTTGGGGTGGCGGGGCGCCTGGCGCCTTTTTCGGCACAGATTGACGGCGGGTTGCAGGTTCACCTGATCGGCCCAAACGGCGCCGGGAAGAGCACTCTGCTGGCGCGGGTGGCGGGCATGCTGCCGGGACTGGGCGAGGTTCGTCTGGACGGACGCGCGCTGTCCGATTATCCAGGGAGCGAACTGGCATTCCGGCGCGGTTACCTCAGCCAGCAACAGCCGCCGGTGTCGCTGATGCCGGTGTTTCAGTATTTGGCGCTGCACCGGCCTGCGGCGGCGACGCAAACCGATGTGGAGCACGCCATCCTCTATCTGTGCCGGCGGTTGAAGCTGGTGGATAAGCTGTCACGCACGCTGACGCAGCTTTCTGGCGGAGAATGGCAACGGGTGCGGCTGGCGGCGGTCTTGCTGCAGGTGTGGCCCAGCATCAATCCGCACAGCCGCCTGTTGTTGCTGGATGAGCCGACCAACAGCCTGGATGTGGCGCAGAAAGTCGCGCTGGATCGCCTGCTGCGCGAATTCTGCCAGAGCGGGCGCAGCGCGCTGGTATGCGCGCACGATCTGAATCACACCCTGCAGCAGGCCGATCGGGTTTGGTTGCTGCATGCCGGCCGGCTGGTGGCGCAGGGCGTCACGCGTGAGGTGATGGCGCCCGCACTGCTGTCGCAGATTTATGAAGTGGATTTCCAGCTGCAATGGGTAGGGGACCAGCGTTGGATCATGACCCGCACGGCTTAATTAACCCAGTCGGCGGGGCGCAACGTAAACGGAAACTAAACACAGTGAATATAAATAGCGGGGTAAGGATCGGCGAATATTGTGCGGTCTCTCATTTTCTTATCGATTTTCTTGAAAAACGTCGATGACGTGCTACGCTTGATTCGGCAAAAATAAAATACGTAAGTAATTATTAAAAAACATAAGAAATTGATTTACATAATAAAATTAAATTAATGATGACGGCGCCTTCCTATCAGTTCTCCCACTGATGACAAGTCTCGTCTTAAGGTTTAGTTAAGCTTGCGGCCTTACATTGGCAGTTAATCCACGGAAACGATTCTTCTCTGGCGTTTAATATTCGTTAAACGAAAGGGATTTACAGTGTCATCAAAAGCAGTCCGATACGTTTGGGGTTAACTATGGATCAATTTTTACCTTTCTCTCGTCCAGCCATCGGCGACGAAGAAATCGCCGCGGTAGAGAAAGTGTTGCGTTCCGGTTGGATCACCACCGGCCCGCAAAATCAGCAACTGGAAAGCGACTTCTGTTCCACCTTCGGCTGTAAACACGCCATCGCCGTCAGTTCCGCCACAGCAGGCATGCACATCACTTTGATGGCGCTGGGCGTGGGGCCCGGCGATGAAGTCATCACCCCTTCCCAAACCTGGGTTTCCACCCTCAACATGATCGAACTGCTGGGTGCTACGCCGGTGATGATTGACGTTGACCGTGAGACCTTGATGGTCAGCGCCGCCGACGTCGAGGCTGCCATCACCCCGAAAACCAAAGCGATTGTTCCGGTGCATTATGCCGGCGCCCCCCTGCAGATGGACGCTTTGCGCGCCGTGGCCGAACGCCATCGTCTGCCGTTAATCGAAGACGCCGCCCATGCGGTCGGCACGCGTTACAACGGCGAATGGGTCGGCGCGCGCGGCACGGCGATTTTCTCGTTCCACGCGATTAAGAACGTGACCTGCGCCGAAGGCGGCCTGATCGCCACCGACGACGATGCGCTGGCGGATCGCCTGCGTTGCCTGAAGTTCCACGGCCTGGCCGTCGATGCCTTCGATCGTCAGCAGCTTGGCCGCAAACCGCAGGCCGAAGTGGTGGAGCCGGGGTACAAATACAACCTGTCCGACATTCACGCGGCGATCGCCGTGGTGCAACTGTCGCGCTTCGCCGAGCTGAACGCGCGCCGTAAGGCGCTGGCGCAGCGCTACCTGAGCGCGCTGGAAGGCTCGCCGTTCCAACCGTTGGGCGTGCCGGATTATCCGCATGACCACGCCTGGCATCTGTTTATGGTGCGCGTCGATCCCGAGCGCTGCGGCCTCGATCGCGACCAGCTGATGGAGCGTCTGAAAGAGGTTGGCATCGGCACCGGGCTGCATTTCCGTGCGGCGCACACCCAGAAATTCTACCGTGAGCGCTATCCGCAGCTGTCGTTGCCGAATACCGAATGGAACTCGGCGCGGCTGTGCACCTTACCGCTATTCCCTGATATGACCGACGCCGATGTGGATCGCGTGGTCAATGCCTTGTCTTCTGTTGTGGAGTCTTTACGTGTCTCGCGTTGAACCGATCAAAAAAGTGTCGATAGTCATCCCGGTATACAACGAGCAGGAAAGCCTGCCGGCGTTGCTGGAGCGCACTACCGCCGCCTGTAAGCAGTTATCCCAACCTTATGAAATCATTCTCGTCGACGATGGCAGCAGCGACAACTCCGCTGACATGCTGACCGCGGCGGCCGAAAAGCCGGACAGTCACGTGATTGCCGTCCTGCTTAACCGCAACTATGGCCAACATTCGGCGATCATGGCCGGTTTCAATCAGGTGACCGGCGATCTGGTGATTACCCTTGACGCCGATCTGCAGAACCCGCCGGAGGAAATCCCTCGGCTGGTCAGCGTGGCGGAAGAGGGCTATGACGTGGTGGGCACCGTGCGCGCCAACCGTCAGGACTCCTGGTTCCGCAAAAGCGCTTCGCGCGTGATCAACATGATGATTCAACGCGCCACCGGCAAATCGATGGGGGACTACGGCTGCATGCTGCGCGCCTACCGTCGTCATATCGTTGAGGCGATGCTGCACTGTCATGAGCGCAGCACCTTCATCCCGATCCTGGCGAATACCTTCGCCCGTCGCACGACCGAGATCGAGGTGCGTCACGCCGAGCGCGAGTTCGGCGACTCCAAATACAGCCTGATGAAGCTGATCAACCTGATGTATGACCTGATCACCTGTCTGACCACTACGCCGCTGCGTTTGCTCAGCGTGGTCGGCAGCATCGTGGCGCTGTCCGGGTTCGTGTTGGCGCTGGTGCTGATCGCGCTGCGTCTGCTGCTCGGTCCTGAATGGGCCGCCGGCGGCGTGTTCACGCTTTTCGCCGTCCTGTTCACCTTTATCGGCGCCCAGTTTGTCGGCATGGGGCTGCTGGGTGAATACATCGGCCGCATCTATACCGACGTGCGCGCACGTCCTCGCTATTTTGTTCAGAAAGTGGTCGGCGTACAGCAAGACCACAATACTCAGGAAGAAGAATGATGAAAGCTATTGTATTTGCTTACCATGATATTGGCTGCGCAGGTCTGAAAGCGCTGACTGAGGCGGGTTATGACGTGCAGGCTGTGTTCACGCACACCGACGACCCAGGTGAGAACAACTTCTTCTCCTCCGTGGCCCGTTTGGGCGCCGAATTGGATCTGCCGGTCTATGCGCCGGAAGACGTGAACCACCCGCTGTGGGTTGATCGCATTCGCGAACTGCAGCCGGACGTGATCTTCTCGTTCTACTACCGTCACATGCTGAGCGACGAGATCTTGTCGCTGGCCCCGTTGGGCGGTTTCAACCTGCATGGTTCGCTGCTGCCGCGCTACCGTGGCCGCGCGCCGGTGAACTGGGCGTTGGTGAATGGCGAAACCGAAACCGGCGCTACCCTGCACAAAATGGTGAAACGCCCTGACGCCGGCGACATTGTGGGCCAGCAGAAAGTGGCTATCGCCGACAACGACACCGCGCTGACGCTGCACAAAAAAGTGCTGGAAGCCGCGCAGGCCGTGTTGAAAGAGCAACTGCCGAAGCTGAAGAACGGCACCGCCACTTTTACCAAGCAGGATGAGTCTCAGGCCAGCTACTTCGGGCGCCGCACCGCGGCGGACGGCGAGATCTTGTGGCACAAATCCGCCAAAGAGATCAACAACCTGGTCCGCGCCGTCACTGAACCGTACCCGGGGGCATTCAGCTACCTCGGCCAGCGCAAGCTGATCGTCTGGCGTTCCCGCGTGCTGGATACCCAACACGATAAACAACCGGGCACCGTGCTGAGCACCGCCCCGCTGGTCATCGCCTGTGGCGAAGGCGCGCTGGAAATCGTCGCCGGGCAGAACGAAAGTGGCCTGTACGTGCAGGGCAGCCGCCTGGCGCAGGAAATGGGCATCGTCACCGACGTGCGTCTGGCCGCCAAGCCTAACGCCGTGATGAAACGCCGCACTCGCGTGCTGATCCTCGGGGTTAACGGTTTCATCGGCAACCACCTGACCGAGCGTCTGCTGCGCGACGATCGTTACGACATCTACGGTCTGGATATCGGCTCTGACGCCATCAGCCGCTTCCTCGACAACCCGCGCTTCCACTTCGTGGAAGGCGACATCAGCATTCACTCCGAGTGGATCGAGTATCACATCAAGAAATGCGACGTGGTGCTGCCGCTGGTGGCGATCGCGACGCCGATCGAATACACCCGTAACCCGCTGCGCGTGTTCGAGCTGGACTTCGAAGAGAACCTGAAGATCGTTCGCGACTGTGTGAAATACAACAAGCGCATCATCTTCCCGTCCACCTCCGAAGTGTACGGCATGTGCGACGACAAAGAGTTCGATGAAGATCATTCGCGTCTGATCGTCGGGCCAATCAACAAACAACGCTGGATCTACTCGGTCTCCAAACAGCTGCTGGATCGGGTGATCTGGGCTTACGGCGCCAAAGAAGGCCTGAAGTTCACGCTGTTCCGTCCGTTCAACTGGATGGGGCCGCGTCTGGATAACCTGGACGCCGCGCGCATCGGTTCTTCCCGCGCCATCACCCAGCTGATCCTCAACCTGGTAGAAGGTTCGCCGATCAAACTGATGGACGGCGGCGCACAGAAGCGTTGCTTCACCGACATCAACGACGGCATTGAAGCGCTGTTCCGCATCATTGAGAACCGCGACGGCCTGTGCGACGGCCAGATCGTCAACATCGGCAACCCGACCAACGAAGCGAGCATTCGCGAGCTGGCGGAAATGCTGCTGGAAAGCTTCAACAACCACCCGCTGCGCGACCGCTTCCCGCCGTTTGCCGGCTTCAAGGACGTGGAGAGCAGCAGCTACTACGGTAAAGGTTACCAGGACGTCGAGCACCGCACGCCGAGCATCAAAAACGCGCGCCGCCTGCTGGGCTGGCAGCCGACCATCGAGATGAAGCAAACCGTCGCCGATACGCTGGACTACTTCCTGCGCACTACCGTTCAGGAAGGGAACGATGCATGAAGAAAGTCGGTCTGCGGGTTGATGTAGATACCTTCAGCGGCACCCGTGAAGGGGTGCCGCAGTTGCTGGACCTGTTCGAAAAGTACGACATTCAGGCCAGCTTCTTCTTCAGCGTGGGACCGGACAACATGGGGCGCCATCTTTGGCGCCTTTTGCGTCCGAAATTTCTGTGGAAAATGCTGCGCTCGAACGCCGCTTCGCTGTACGGCCTGGATATTCTGCTGGCCGGCACCGCGTGGCCGGGGCGCAACATTTCACGCGCGCTGGGGCCGCTGATGAAGCGCACCGCCGAAGCCGGCCATGAAGTCGGGCTGCATGCCTGGGATCACCAGGGATGGCAGGCCAACGTTGGCAAGTGGAGCGAGGCGCAGCTGACCGAACAGGTGCAGCGAGGCGTCGATGCCCTGAGCGCCAGCACCGGCCAGCCGGTGAAATGCTCCGCCGTGGCGGGGTGGCGTGCCGACACGCGCGTGCTGGAGGTCAAGCAGCGCTTCGGCTTCCATTACAACAGCGATTGCCGCGGCACCCATCCGTTCCGTCCGGTGCTGAGCGACGGGCGTCACGGTACGGTGCAGATCCCGGTGACGTTGCCGACCTTCGACGAAGTGATCGGCAGCGAAGTCAGCATGGCCGACTTCAACGACTACATTCTGCGCGCCATCGAGAACGATCGCGGCGTACCGGTGTACACCATTCACACCGAAGTGGAAGGCATGTCGCAAGCGGCGATGTTCGAACAGTTATTGCAACGCGCACGGCAGCAGGGCATCGAATTCTGCCCGCTGAGCGCGCTGTTACCGCAAGATTTGGCGTCACTGCCGTTGGGCCGCATCAAGCGCGCTCCTTTCCCCGGCCGCGAAGGTTGGCTGGGCTGTCAAACCGATGTGAAGGACGTTACATGAAGGCGCTAAAAGGATCCTGGGCCATTCTGCTGGCCGTTTTTTTTGCTCTGGTCTATCTGATCCCGCTTAACGGTCGCCTGCTGTGGCAGCCGGATGAAACGCGTTATGCAGAGATCAGCCGTGAGATGCTGCAACGCGGCGATTGGGTGGTGCCGCACCTGCTGGGGCTGCGCTATTTCGAGAAGCCGGTAGCGGGATATTGGTTCAATAACATCAGCCAGTGGCTGTTCGGGGAAAACAACTTTGCGGTGCGGTTCGGCTCGGTGTTCAGCACCGGCATGACCGCGCTGCTGGTATTCGCGCTGGCGATGCTGATGTGGCGCAATGCGCGCCGCGCCAGCCTGGCGATGCTGATGTTCCTGTCGATGGTGCTGGTGTTCAGCATCGGCACCTACAGCGTGCTGGATCCGATGATTTCGCTGTGGCTGGCGGCGGCGATGGTCAGCTATTACCTGACGCTGAAAGCCACCTCGGTCAAAGGCAAGCTGGGCGCCTACGCCTTGCTGGGTTTGGCCTGCGGCATGGGCTTTATGACCAAGGGCTTCCTGGCGCTGGCGGTACCGGTGATTGCGGTGATCCCGATTGTCATTCAGCAACGTCGCATCAAGGATCTGCTGTGCTACGGCCCGGTGGCGATCGTGACCGCCACGTTGCTCAGCCTGCCGTGGGCGCTGGCGATCGCGCAACGTGAGCCCGATTTCTGGAATTACTTCTTCTGGGTCGAACACATTCAGCGTTTCGCCGAAGATAACGCCCAGCACAAGGCGCCGTTCTGGTATTACCTGCCGATCCTGCTGGCGGCGGTGTTGCCTTGGCTGGCGCTGCTGCCCGGCGCGCTGCTCAAAGGTTGGCGCGAACGCGTGCAGCGCCCGGAGCTGTTCTTCCTGCTGAGCTGGGCGATGATGCCGCTGATCTTCTTCAGCATCGCCAAAGGCAAGCTGCCGACCTATATTCTGCCGTGTATGGCGCCGCTGGCGCTGCTGATGACCGCCTATGCGGAAGACTATGCCGCCACGCTGCGCGCCAGGCTGTTTAAGGCTAACGCCTGGCTGAACGGCCTGTTCGGGCTGATTGGCATCGTGGCGCTGGTGGTGTTGAGCTCCGGTTTGCTGCCGAAAGCGCATCTGTTTACTCCGCAGGAGTGGCCGAAAGTGGTTCTCGGCCTGATCGCGTTCGGCGGTTGGCTGCTGTTCGCGCTGGTTTCCGCGCGCGATAACGGCCGCCAATGGCGTTGGGCGGCCGCTTGCCCGGTGCTGCTGTGCCTGGTGATCGGTTACGCGATTCCGCAGCAGGTGACCGATTCCAAACTGCCGCAGAACTTCGCCCGCGCCACGATGGCCGAACTTGGCGACAGCCGTTACGTGCTGACCGACAGCGTCGGGGTGGCGGCCGGCTTGGCCTGGGAGCTCAAGCGCAGCGACGTGCTGATGTACAGCCAGAAAGGCGAGGTGGCCTATGGTCTGGAGTATCCGGACGCCAAAGGGCACCTGATCAGCGACGCCGACTTCCCGCAGTGGCTGGCGCAGGCGCGCAAGCAGGGGAATGTGTCGCTGGTGTTGCAGCTCTCCCGCGGCGAAGCGCTGCCGCAGGAGCTACCTGCCGCAGACAAGGTGGATCGCATGAACCGTCTGGTGCTGATGTGGTATAAACAGCAACCATGATCGGTTTTCTGTTGGTGATAGTGGTCAGTCTGCTCACCTGTGGTGGGCAGCTGTGCCAGAAGCAGGCGGTGCACTGCTGGGAACGGGCGGACGAGGCGCGGCTCAAGCAGACGCTGCGTTGGCTGGCGCTGGCGGTGCTGTTGCTGGGGCTGGGCATGGCGGTGTGGCTCAATGTGCTGCAACGCCTGCCGCTCAGCCTGGCTTACCCGATGCTCAGCCTTAACTTCGTGATGGTGACGCTGGCCGCGCGCTGGCTGTTTCATGAGCCGACGACCGCGCGCCATTGGTGTGGCGTGGCGTCGATTATGCTGGGGATCCTGCTGATGAGCGTGCATTCATGAAGGGCTATGCCTGGGGCGCCGCCAGCGTACTGCTGGTGACGCTGGCGCAGTTGCTGATGAAGTGGGGCATGGTTCAGATCCCGCTGATGTCGTTCGCCGACGTCTCGCTGACGCTGATCGGCGACTACTGGCTGCCGCTGCTGGCGGTGGGCGGCGGCATTTTTGGCTATGCGCTGTCGATGCTGTGTTGGTTCTTTGCGCTGCGCCATCTGCCGTTAAACCGCGCTTATCCTCTGCTGAGCGTCAGCTATGCGCTGGTTTACCTGGCGGCGGTGGTCCTGCCGTGGTTTAACGAATCCGCTACGCTGCTGAAAACATTGGGCACGCTGTTTATTCTGTTCGGCGTCTGGCTGATTAACAGCAAATCCGAGACCAAATCGCCGCAATAGGGCCAAAACCGGCGATCCTGCTATTATCTCCCTCATGGCGCTTGCCTTTTTCCCCGTGCGGGAGATAAATTAACGCGAAATAGCGCTTTCCTTACGTGGTGCCGGCTTTGCCTCGCAGGCAGTGTAGTGGTGTACCGAATGGCATAATGCGGCAACGTGTTCAATGAAGGGATATTATGCGGATGCGTGTGTGGTTTTTATTAGCCAGTTTAATCCTCGCCGGTTGCAGCAGCCATGCGCCGCCACCCAGCGGCCGCCTGGCGGATTCTATCGTGGTGGTGGCCCAGCTCAATGAACAACTGCGCCAGTGGTACGGCACGCCATACCGTTACGGCGGCCTGGATCGCGGCGGCGTGGATTGCTCCGGCTTTGTTTACCGCACGTTCCGCGATCGCTTCGATATGCAGCTGCCCCGTTCGACCGAAGAGCAAACCTCGCTGGGCACCAAGGTCTCGCGCGACGAACTGATGCCGGGCGATCTGGTGTTTTTCAAAACCGGCGGCGGTGAGAACGGTCTGCACGTCGGCATTTACGATACCAACGACCAATTTATCCACGCTTCGACCAGCCGCGGGGTGATCCGCTCCTCGCTCGATAACGTCTACTGGAAGCGGGTGTACTGGCAGGCGCGGCGCATTTAGCCTTAACCCGTTGATTTGGTGTATCATGGCGGCATCACGTGTTTTGAACGGTGCCTGCCATGAACAGTTTGCGTTTACTGATCTCCGACTCCTACGATCCCTGGTTCAACCTGGCGGTGGAAGAGTGCATCTTCCGCGAAATGACCACGCAAAAAATCCTCTTCCTGTGGCGCAATGCTGAAACGGTGGTGATCGGCCAGTCGCAGAACCCCTGGAAAGAGTGCAACACCCGGCGTATGGAACAGGATGGCATTCGGCTGGCGCGGCGCAGCAGCGGCGGCGGGGCGGTATTCCACGATTTGGGCAACACCTGTTTCACCTTTATGGCCGGCAAGCCGGGGTACGATAAAAGCGTCTCCACGAACATCATTCTGCAAGCGCTGCGGCAGTTGGGCGTAACGGCCGGCGCATCGGGGCGCAATGACCTGGTGATGGAAACTGCCGACGGGCCGCGCAAAATATCCGGCTCCGCCTATCGCGAAACGCAGGATCGCGGTTTCCACCACGGCACGCTGCTGCTGAATGCCGATCTGGAGCGGCTGGCGGACTACCTCAATCCGGATCCCAAAAAACTGCAGGCCAAGGGCATCACCTCGGTGCGTTCGCGCGTCGCCAACCTGGCGGAGTTTTTGCCGGGCATCAGCCATGAGCAGGTGTGTGAGGCGATCGTGCAGGCCTTCTTCGCCCACTATGGCGAGACGGCCGAGCCGGAGATCATTTCGCCGGATGTATTTCCCGACCTGCCCGATTTTGCCGCGCAGTTCGCCAAACAGAGCAGTTGGGAATGGAATTTCGGCAAGGCGCCGGCGTTCAGCCATCTGCTGAATGAACGCTTCGTCTGGGGCGGCGTGGACCTGTTCTTCGATGTAGAGAAGGGGACAATTGTTCGTGCGCAGGTATTCACCGACAGCCTGAATCCGGCTCCGCTACAGCGGTTGGCGGACATGCTGGTGGGCTGCGCGTACCGCAGTGAGCCCGTCGCCGCCTGCTGCGACCGTCTGGTGGCGGCCTATCCGCAACAGGCGGCTGAATTGACCGAGCTGCGGCAATGGCTGAGCGATACCATCCGCTAGCCGGGCGGTCTGGCAGCGAGGGGATGAGCGTGCTCATCCCTTTTTTTATCGCTGAAAGCGACGTTTCGCTGGGCATAGCGCAGATTTTCTGAAAATCAAGGTGGGCATTTTTTCAGGTTTTCAATGCTGCGAATAACGGGGGGAATTGATGCGTTATTAAATTTAATCAGTCATCGTTAACGGCCGGAAAAATTGGCGTTAAGTCAGAAAGATTATTTTACTTTATTTAGGATTTTTCTTAATTAAAACAAAGGAGATAAGTCAAATTTGGCCTCAAATCCATTCCACTTAAGCCAAATATCTTTTCGCATCACGCGCCGAACGAGAAAACTGGCATAAGTGCGGCTGCTTTTCTTTGCGCCGTTCGCGATTGTCGTATAGCTTTAATCTATCAATTAAATGATATTTTACGAGCATTTGCATTGATATTTCCGATTAATCCCAGAAGGATTGATCGATAAAATATATTGATATACGATGATACGCTAGCCATTCATCCTGTGGCATTAAAATGAACATCCAACTCGAAGCTGACTTTATTAGTAGCTATGTTTTTCAACCTGTTTACTCAATGGAGGGTGGGCTGTTGGCGGTGGAAATGTTGAGCCGTTTCAACAGTCTCGACGGTGATTTAGCCATGCCGGCCGAAATTGGGATTAATTTATTGGCGCCTGAACAAAGGATTGAGTTATTTAATGAGCAATTGAGACTGGCGGAGCAGCATGCTGCCTGGTTTACCGGTAACAGCGTGCAGTTGACCATCAATATCGAAGAAACCATCGTCGAGCTTATTCTTTCCGATCCGGCCTTGTGCCAGAGGATCCGGCAATATCCTTTTATTGCATTTGAAATGAGTGAGAGTTTTCCGAATCTTTCTGCCGGAAAGAACAATACGAGCGTGCGGCGATTAAGCGAATTGTTTACGCTGTGGCTCGATGATTTCGGTTCCGGTAAAGCCACGCTGACCGCGTTGTACGATGGTTTGTTTGACTACGTAAAGATAGACAAGCGTTTTTACTGGCAGCTGTTTACCCATCAGGGGTATGACGTGGTCATCGACTCGTTGTTAAAGAATATCAACCTGTTGTGTAAAGGCGTGATCGTCGGAGGAATAGAGAAAAAAGAGTACTTTAATAAACTCAGATACGCCGGTGTTTTAGGCCTGCAAGGTTTTTTATGGCCCAGCGTTGGTGTGGATAATCTGCAAGCTTTGCTGGCGATGCCCAGCGAGTTCAATAATTAAGAAGTGATACAAAAAAACTACACACAATGAGGTAAATAAGCGCCGGGGTGGTGTTTAGCGTGATTCAGTCGCCGTTATTCCCCCACGTTTTTGCTGATAATCGCGTTTGTCAGCCGACGTTCAAGCGCGTTTCCTCACGCGAAACCTCCCGCATCCGTTCTGGCGACAGGCGGATGCGTTCTCCCTGCATTCCTTCGGTGTTAATCCTCCCGTTCAGGCTCTACACTACGCTGAAACGGAGGGCCTATGCCGCAATTCGATAACGCTTACTACCAACAACTACCCGGTTTTTACACCGCCCTGAACCCGACGCCGCTCAAGGATGCGCGCCTGCTGTACCACAGTGAGCCACTGGCGCGCGAGCTGGGGCTGGATGAAAGTTGGTTTACTCAGGATAAAACCCCGATTTGGGCGGGGGAAACGCTGCTGCCGGGCATGCAGCCGTTAGCACAGGTGTACAGTGGCCACCAGTTCGGCGTCTGGGCCGGGCAACTGGGCGATGGGCGCGGCATTTTGCTGGGCGAACAAGTCCTGGCGGACGGCAGTCACCGCGACTGGCACCTGAAGGGCGCCGGGCTGACGCCATATTCACGCATGGGGGATGGCCGCGCGGTGCTGCGTTCGGTTGTCCGCGAGTTTCTGGCCTCTGAGGCGTTGCACCATCTGGGGAGCCCCACCACGCGTGCGTTAACTATTGTCACCAGTCAACAACCGGTATACCGCGAGCAGCCGGAACGCGGCGCGATGCTGCTGCGGGTGGCGGAAAGCCATGTGCGCTTCGGTCACTTCGAACACTTTTATTACCGCAAACAGCCGGAGCAGGTGCGGCAGCTGGCGGATTTCGTCATCGCCCGTCACTGGCCGCAGTTGCAGGATCAGGCCGATCGTTACCTGTTGTGGTTTACCGACGTGGTCGAACGCACGGCGCGCCTGATCGCCCATTGGCAAACCGTCGGATTCGCCCACGGCGTGATGAACACCGACAACATGTCGATTCTCGGCATCACCATCGATTACGGCCCTTACGGCTTCCTCGATGACTATCAGCCCGGCTATATCTGTAACCATTCCGACCATCAAGGGCGTTACGCCTTTGATAATCAGCCGGCGGTGGCGCTATGGAACCTGCATCGTCTGGCGCAAACCTTGTCGGGGCTGATGACCGCCGAACAGCTGCAGCAAGCGTTGGCGGCGTATGAACCGGCGTTGATGCGCGCCTATGGCGAACAGATGCGCGCCAAACTGGGCTTCTTCACGCCGACGGCGCAGGATAACGACGTGCTGACCGGCCTGTTGAGCCTGATTGCCCAGGAAGGGCGGGACTATTCCCGCACGTTCCGCCTGTTGAGCGAAACCGAACAGCAACAGGCGCAGTCGCCGCTGCGCGATGAGTTTATCGACCGCACGGCCTTCGACGCCTGGTATCAGCAATATCGTCAGCGTCTGCAGCAGGAGCAGGTCAGCGATGCGGAGCGGCAACGGGCGATGAAGGCGGTGAACCCGCGGCTGATCCTGCGCAACTACCTGGCCCAGCAAGCGATTGAGGATGCGGAGAAAGACGACGTCGGCCGTTTGCAGCGGTTGCATCAGGCTCTGCTGAGGCCGTTCGACGATGCGCCGGAGTATGACGATCTCGCCGCGCTGCCGCCGGACTGGGGCAAACATCTGGAGATTTCCTGCTCTAGCTGAGATGAAAAAAGGGCGCCTCATGGCGCCCTTGAACGTTTCATTGTCGCAGATAGACCTGCGGCAACGACACTTCGGGATGATGAACCACGCCGAGATCGGCCTGGTACCAGCGGGTGAGGATTTCCGTCTGCAACACTTCCTGCGGTGTGCCGCTCGCCACCAGGCGCCCCTGATGCAACAGCAGGATGCGATCGGCGTACAGCGCCGCCAGATTGAGATCGTGCAGCACACAGCAGACGCCCAGCGGCTGTTGGCGCGTCAACGAGCGCAGCAGGCGCAGGGTATGCTGCTGGTGGTAAAGATCCAACGCCGACGTCGGCTCGTCGAGGAACAGCCAGGCGGGGGACGGCTGCGGCTGCCACAGCTGCGCCAATACCCGCGCCAGTTGCACTCGCTGCTGTTCGCCGCCGGACAGCTGACGATAGTCGCGCTGCGCCAGCGCCAGGCAATCGGTCTGCGCCATCACCTGTTGGATCGCCTGGTGCTCGTCGCGTTTGCCGTGCGGCGCGCGTCCCATGCTGACCACTTCTTCCACGCTGAAGGGAAACGCCAGATCGCTGTATTGACGCATCACGGCTCGGACTTTGGCCAACTGCTGCGGCGCCCAGTGTTCCAGCGGGCGGCCAAGCAGCCGGCATTCGCCGCAGTCCGGCGTCAAATAACCGGTCAGCAAACGCAGCAGCGTCGATTTGCCGGCGCCGTTAGGGCCGATAATCGCCACCATTTCACCGCCGGCGAGGCTGAGCGAAACATCGTTGATCAAGCGGCGCGTACCGAGGCTGTAGCGCAGCTCCCGGGCCGTGAGGTTGGCGGCGTTATCCACCGGTTCGCTCCCGCTGGCGCATCACCAGCCATAAGAAGTAAGGGCCGCCGAGAAGGCTGGTCATCAATCCCACCGGCATTTCGGCCGGCGCCACCAGCGTGCGCGCCAGCGTGTCGCTGACCAGTAGCAGGCAGGCGCCGCCCAGAGCAGAGCAGGGCAGCAGCCAGCGGTGATCCCCGCCGAGGCGCATGCGCACCAGATGCGGCACCACCAGACCGACGAAGCCGATCACGCCGCTCATCGCCACCGCCGCGCCGATCAACAGGGCGCTCAACAGCAGCAGCTGCAGCTTGGCGCGCTGAACGTTCACCCCAAGGTAGTGTGCCTCTTCGTCCCCCAGCTGTAACAGGTTCAGACGACGCGCCTGCAGCAGCGTCAGCAGCGCCGTGGGCAGGATCAACGAGGCGGAAACGGCCAGCGTCGGCCATTGCGACTGGCTGAGGCTGCCCATCATCCACAGCGAGAATTGGCGCAGCTGTTGATCGCTGCTGATGTAGGAGAGCACGCCGATGGCCGCCATGCACAGGGCGTTGATCGCGATGCCCGCCAGCAGCAGCCGCGACAGATTGCCGTGCCCGCTGCGGCTGATGCCGTAGATCAACAGCGATACCAGCAGGCTGCCGAGGAACGCCGCCAGCATGTGGCCATACAACGCGATCGTCACCGGCAACGCCAGCGGCATCACGATGAACAGCGCGACAAACAGCGCGCCGCCGCTGCTGATGCCCAGCAGGCTCGGATCCGCCAGCGGATTGCGGAACAGCCCCTGCATTACCGCGCCGGATACCGCCAGCGCACAGCCGATCACCACCGCCAACAGCACGCGCGGCAGACGAATGTTGATCCAGATATGCCAGGCGGCGTCGCTAAAGGGTTCGCGCCACAGGGTGCCAAACGACAGCGTGAGCGCGCCCAGGTTAGCGGCGACCAGCGCCAGCAGCGTCAGCAGCACCAGCAGGCCGATGATGGCTAACTGAGGCGAGGTGCGACAGCGCATTACTTTTGCTCCGCCGCGTGGCGCAGTTTGGCCAGCGCCGCCGGCGTTTCCAGACCGAAGCCCAGCAGCGCCATGTCATCGACGATCAGCACGCGACGCTGCTTGCCTGCCGGCGTCAACGCCAGACCCGGCAACGTCCACAGCTGCTGTTCGCCGCCGAGGGTGCGCACGCCGTCGGTGGTGACCAGCAACAGGTCCGGCGCGCTGGCGATGACGCCTTCCTGCGACAGCGGACGGTAGCGGTCAAAGCCTTGCATGGCGTTTTTCAGTCCGGCGGCGGCGATCACCGCGTCGGCGGCGGTGTGTTGCCCGGCCGCCATCGGCGTAATGCCGCCGTGGCTCATCACAAACAGCACCTTGACCGGCAGCGGGGTGGTATCGACCGCCGCCAGCTGCTGTTGATAGCGCTCGCTCAACTGCTTGCCTTGCTCATCACGCTGCAGCGCGGCGGCGATCGCGGCGATTTTTTGCGGCACCGCCTGCAGGGTGGTGTCACCCGGCACGCTGACGACCTTGACGCCGCTGTCCGCCAGTTGTTTGAGCACCAGCGCCGGCTGCGCCAGCTCGGTTGTCAGCACCAGCGTCGGTTTCAGCGCCAGAATGCCTTCGGCGTTCAGCTGGCGCATGTAGCCGACGTCCGGCAGCTTTTTCACCGCTTCAGGATGCAGGCTGGTGCTGTCGCGGGCGATCACGTCGTTGCCGGCGCCGAGCGCAAAGGCGATTTCCGTCACGTCGCCGCCGATCGAGACGATGCGCTGCGCCGCGGCGGCGGTGAGCGGCAGCGTCAGCGTCACCATCAACGCCAGGCGGCGGATCAAGGAGGATTTCATGCGGCGATGTCCTTGGCGGTGAGCGCGGCGACCTGCTCGCGCCACTGGGTTTGTTCCGGTTGGCCCTCGGTGCGCTGGCCATACAGCTGCGCGATCTGCGTGCCATCTGCGGCGAACAGCTCCAGGCTGGTGACGATGCCGTCTTTGGTCGGTTTGCGGGTGATCCAGCTTTCGGCGATGGCATTTTCAATCAGGTGCAGCGTGAAGCGGCGGTTGAACACGTTGATCCAGCCTTCCTGCGGCATCAAGCGTTCGATCTGGCCGGTGAAAATCTGCACGCAGCCACGGTTGCTGACGAAGATCATGATCTCATTTTGCTGTTGCTGCGCCGCCTCCAGCAGTTGCGACAGCGCGCCGTTGTCCACCTGATAGGCCAGATCGTCGCCGACGGCGCGGAAGGCCTGCTGGCGCGTCAGCTTATTGCGGCTCAGCAGCTGGAAGAACTGGTGCACGTCGGTCATCGCGCGCCATTCAGCGTCGATTTTGGCATGATCCTGCGTGGCTTCATCGGAGGTGGCCGCCTCGGCGGGCTGCAGCGCCAGCGCCGGGTTTTCTTCGCTCAGGTGGTGTTCCACCAGCGCCATCCAGGCCGGCAGATCGGTTTCCTCGGTGGTGTAGACCTTGTGCAGCGCATCGCCCTGCGGGTCAAAGAACTGAATGCTGTGGCGCACGCCGCGCTTGTTGGTTTCGCTCATGGCGAAGACGCTGGTCCAGTGGTTGAGGAACAGGCGCAGATCCAGCTCGCGCGGGTTGAGGATCAGCCCGGCGTGGCCGTTGAGGTGCTGGTTGCGGTAGCGGCCCATCTGCTCATGCACCGCATAGCTGTTGCGGGTGATGGACTTGGTGACGCCCACTTGCTCGAGTTCGGTCAGCAACGTGCGGGCGTCGGCCTGCAGGCGGCGGGCGTCGTGGCCAACGCGGGCATGCGTCAGCTCCGCTTCGCTGACGCCAAGGATCGTCGCCAGATCGCGGGCGTATTTGCCGGGGTGGTCGATTTTAGCCTGTTGGTAACGTTCGTACAGGGTGTTGCTCATGCGGGATTCTCCTGCGCTGTGATGCGAATGGCGGACACACCGGATGTCCGCCAGATAGTCAAATGATCACCACTGGTAGCTGACCAGCAGTTTGGCGTTGCGGCCATCCTGCGGGACGCCCTGCGGCGAGTAGTACTCTTTATCGAAGGCGTTGCCCAGCACCACGGTGGTGGTGACGCCCTGCAGACGGTCGCGGCCTTTGTAGCTCAGATAGAAGTCGTTAACCCCGTAGCCGCCTTGCTCCGGCGTCCCCGTCTGCACGCGGGTGGCGCGTTCGGCGAAGGTGGCGACCCAACCGGCGGACAGACCGGTTTCGCCCAGCGGCACATCCAGCGAGCTGGTGACGGTGTCCGGATTGATGCTGCTCAACCAGTCACCGGTCGCTTCATTTTTGCCGCGGGTGCGGTTATAAGCCAAATCCCAGCCGAACCAAGAGGTTTTATAGCTGAGCGTAGCGTCCCATCCCCAGATTTTTGCGCGATCGATATTGGTCGAGAAGGTGGTGCAACTGATGCAGTAAGGGCCGCGCGGGCCGCGTCCCAGCTCCATGGTGACGTCGGTTGTGATGTAATCCTTGGCTTTGGTATCGAAATAGCTCGCTTTGAACTGCAAGCTATCATCGGCGAGCAGCAGATCGTCGAAACGCAGACCAAATCCGTACTCTTGAGTTTCATTGGTTTCCGGTTTCAAATTAGGGTTCGGCACCCAATAGTTGGTGAGGGTGGTAGGCCCCATGGGTATCGAAAAGTGTTTGGAGTCGTTGTACATCTCACCCATTGTCGGTGCGCGGAACGCCTGAGAATAGGAGCCGAACAGCATTAGCCAGTCGGTGGGGGTAATGCTGACTGCGCCGCGTGAGGACCATTTGTTCGCATCCACATCGGCATAGCCGTCACTTGAGCCCTTGTAATTGTCATAGCGGGTGCCGGCGAGCAGGGTGACGGGCAGATCGCGCAGCGTGATTTCGTCCTGCAGCCAGCCTGAAGCGAAGTTGATTTTTGCGTGCGGGAAACTTTCGGTCGCTCCGCCCGGCGTTTGCTCCTGTTTGTAAGCCTCGGTGCCGTAGGTCAGCAGGTGCGAAGCGAAAGTATCTGCAAACAGGCGCGTGCGGTTTTCGAGTTTGGCGCCTTTAGTGGTTTGTTTGCGCGCTTCATCTTCGCTGCCGCTGGCGTGCGCGTTAATTTTCACGTCCGAGTAATACACTTTCGCTTCAGCATCCAGCCAATCCTGGCCGACCGGCTTCAGTTTGTAACTCAGAGCCGCGTCGCGTTGGATCGTCGAACGATCGGTCATTAAGTTTCCAGCGGAGCTGGCTGGCGTTTGTGGGTTTTTCGGCTCTTGGGCGCTGTTGTTGTAGTAACGAAGGTTGCCGCCCAGCGAATGGTTATCGTCGATCTTCCAGGTGCCTTTGGCCAGCACGTTGTTGATGGTTTCGTCGTTGGGGGCATCGAAGCCATTGCCCTGGCGCAGATTGCCGACGTCGCGGGTGCCGAACGACAGCAGACCGTCGAGGTTATCGGTCTTGCCGTAGGCGCTGGCGCCCATGCCCAAGCTGTGATCGCCGCTGCCGGCGGTGCCGTAGACGCGGAACCCGCTGTCGTGGCCCGGCAACAGCAGATCGGCGGCGTCGACAGTTTCATAAGACACTACGCCACCCAGCGCGCCGCTGCCGTACAGCAGGGCAGAAGGGCCGCGCACGATTTCGATGCGTTTCACCAACGCAGGATCTAAAAATGTGCCGTTAATATGGCCGGTATCGGTGCCCTGGCGGATGCCGTCGACCAGCGTCAGCACGCCGCGTCGGTCGTAACCGCGCATCATGAGATCTTGCCCATTGCTGCGGCCGGAGCCCGTGACGGTAATACCCGGCACGCGGCGCAGCATATCGGCAGCGGTCCCCGCAGTTTGGCTTTCCGGCGAACTGCCTTCGATGACCGTCACCATCATCGGCGCTTCAAAGCTGCTGCGCTGATTGCCGGTGGCGACCACGGTCATGGTGTCGTCAGCGGCTTTGGCTTTTTTGGCCGGCGTCGCGGGGGAGGAAGAGGGTGTCGTGCTGGTGTTTTGTGCCAAGGCCACCGTAGGCAGAGCGCAGGCAATCGCCAGACTCAACGCGGAAAAACGCAGCCGGGTGGAAAATGTCAGAGGCATGGTGCAACTCTCCGTATGTAATGAAACATATCAATAGATTTGCTGGCTGCCTGGATCACAA
Organism: Serratia sp. X10; assembly: GCF_017811775.1. Taxonomy (NCBI): domain Bacteria; kingdom Pseudomonadati; phylum Pseudomonadota; class Gammaproteobacteria; order Enterobacterales; family Yersiniaceae; genus Serratia; species Serratia sp. X10. The sequence goes on from NZ_JAEIOH010000001.1 coordinate 616,761, forward strand.
GATCGGGGTGGCTGGCGTTTGAGGATGCTGTGGTTATTTGGTCAGGATCAATTTCCCTGCCTTGGTCTGCCGCAGTTGATAGCGCTGGCCCTGATGGGTAATGAACGCGATGCCGTCGGCGCCGAGCAGCTGTGCGCTGTCGTAGCTGGGCGGCGCGTTTGCGCTGTGCTCGGTCGGGGCCGCGGCGGCGGGAGTTGGCGTGTTGGCAGTATCCATCATCTTTGTGCTTATAAAACAGACCATTAAATGGTAATTAATATCAAATTGAGAATCATTATCATGTGATGGAAAGGTTACATCAAGGAAAATTTTCTTACCGATGGAACCTTTTTGCCGAACGGACATCCGGCGACGGGCCGAACGCGCTCGGCCCGTAAAAAAGAGGGGATTATTTCAGCAGGGTTTCGATACGGTCGAACAGACGCTCAGGTTTGGTGATCGGCGCAAAGCGTGTCACGCGCTGGCCGTCGGCGGTGAGCAGGAATTTGGTGAAATTCCATTTGATGCGTCGGCTGCCCAGAATGCCGGGCGCCAGGCGTTTCAGTTCGTTGAACAGTGGATGGGCACCGGGGCCGTTGACCTCTATTTTGTTGAACAGCGGGAAACTGACGCCGTAGTTGAGGCTGCAAAAATTGGCGATCTCAAGCGGACTGCCCGGCTCCTGAGAACCAAACTGGTTGCAAGGGAAGCCGAGCACCATCAACCCGCGTTCGCGATAGTATTGCCACAAATTTTCCAGCCCGCGGTATTGCGGGGTGAAGCCGCACTTGCTGGCGGTGTTGACCACCAGGTAAGCGCGCGCCGGGAAATCGCCCAGCGTTTTTTGCTCGCCCTGCAGCGTGACGCAGGGGATGGATAACAGAGAGTGAATCATGCCGGGGCTCCCAGTGCGTTGCGGCGGGTGTTAAAGGATTGCGATCAGTATAGATGAGCGAAACAGGGGAGATAAAGCCGGGGCGTGGCCCCGGCCTGCGATAGGCTAGAAGCGGCTATCGATGGCATCCGCCAGCATCGCCAGCAGCTGTTCGCTGTCGGACCAGCTCAGGCAAGGATCGGTGATCGACTGGCCATAGGTCAGCGGCTGGCCGGCGACGATTTTCTGCGTGCCTTCCACCAGGAAGCTTTCCGCCATCACGCCGGTGATGGCGGCAGAGCCGGCGCGGATCTGCTGGCAGACATTGTCGGCCACTTCCAACTGACGGCGATGCATCTTCTGGCAGTTGCCGTGGCTGAAGTCGATCACCAGGTGCTCCGGCAGATCGAATTCACGCAGGCTGTCACAGGCGGCGGCGATATCGCTGGCGTGGTAGTTCGGCGTTTTGCCGCCGCGCATGATGATGTGGCCGTACGGGTTGCCGCTGGTCTGGTAGATGGTCATCTGACCATGTTTGTCCGGCGACAGGAACATGTGCCCGGCGCGCGCCGCGCGAATGGCGTCGATGGCGATGCGGGTGTTGCCGTCGGTGCCGTTTTTGAAGCCGACCGGGCAGGAGAGCGCCGAGGCCATTTCACGGTGGATCTGGCTTTCGGTGGTGCGCGCGCCGATGGCGCCCCAGCTGATCAGATCGGCGATGTATTGGCCGACCACCATGTCCAGGAATTCGGTGGCGGTCGGCAGGCCGAGCTGGTTCACCTCCAGCAGCAGGCGGCGCGCCATTTCGATGCCGCGGTTGACCTGGAAGGTGCCGTCCAGCGCCGGATCGGAGATCAGGCCTTTCCAGCCGACAACGGTGCGCGGTTTTTCGAAGTAGGTGCGCATCACGATCTCCAGGCGATCCTGGTAGCGTTCGCGCAGGGCGTTCAGCCGGCCGGCGTAATCGACGGCGGCGTCGAGATCGTGGATGGAGCAGGGGCCGATCACCACCAGCAGGCGGCGGTCTTCACCGGTAAGGATTTTTTCAATGCGTTTACGTGACGCTGTCACGTTATCGGCGACGGCCGCCGAGATCGGCAGCTTATCCGCCAACGCTTGCGGCGTGACGAGGCTGTCGATGCGCGCGGTCCGCAGTTCATCTGTTTTGTGCATGTTGTTCCCTGGAAACTGTTCTTCTCTGCGGCAGGAGCGCCGGGAAGTGATGGCGATCACAATAACGCAAAAAGCGCTGAATTCAACCGTAGAGATTGCGTTCTGTTGATCAAAGCCGCGAAAAAAAGCACAAAAAAATCAGCTGCTGCTGAAATAAACGGCAGGCGGCGGGGCGCGATGGCCCCGCGGGGAAAGATCAGAACATGCGGCGGCTCATGCCAAGGATATCGAGGATTTTGGTGGAGATCTCTTCGACCGAATAGTTGGTGGTGTTGAGGTAGCGGATCTGGTTTTTGCGGAACAGCGCCTCGACCTCGGCGATTTCCATGCGGCACTGGCGCAAGGAGGCGTAACGGCTGTTTTCACGCCGCTCTTCACGGATCGCCGCCAGGCGCTCCGGATCGATGGTCAGGCCGAATAATTTATGCTGAAACGGTTTCAGCGAGGCCGGCAGATGCAAATTGTCCATATCGTCGGCGATAAACGGGTAGTTGGCGGCGCGGATGCCGAACTGCATCGCCAGATAGAGGCTGGTGGGGGTTTTGCCGCAGCGCGAGACGCCGAGCAGGATCACCTGCGCCTGATCGAGGTTGCGCAGCGAAATGCCGTCATCGTGCGCCAGGGTATAGTCGATGGCGGCGATGCGAGCGTCGTACTTGCCGAGGTTGCTGGCGGTCAGGCCGTGGGTGCGGTTCGGCACCGGCGTCGGTTCCACATCCAGCTCGCCCTGCAGCGGGCCGACCAGCGCCTGCACGATATCCTGGCAGAAGCCCTGGCTCTGGACGATCACATCGCGCACTTCCGGCGAGATGATGGAGTAAAACACCAACGGGCGCACGCCGGTTTCATGATAAATATCATCGATTTGCTGGCTAACTGCGCGCGCGCGGGCCTCGGTTTCGACAAACGGCAGGGTATAGGTGGTCGCCGTGACCGGGAACTGCGACAGCACCGCGTGTCCCAGCACTTCGGCGGTGATCGCCGTACCATCCGAAATATAAAAAACGCTTCTTTCCACCCGAGGCTCCTTACCTGAAAACGGTGTTCCTGCTGTCATCACTGTCAATATCATGGGCCGCAGACGATCCGTCGGTAAAGGGGCGAGAGAAAAAATTGTGATGAAGGGGCGATAAACCGCCATGCGGCGACGCAGGCGGAAAGCGCGATTAGCGGCCGTAAAAAGTGCGGCCCAGCGGCGCTTTTCCACCTGAAGCGCGAGTTTGCCGTTATTTTCACCAAAAACGGTAGCGTTTGCGCGGTCATTAAAACAGAAGTTTAAAAAGAACGTAATTAGTTGAGAACTAAGCTTTTCGTGCGTTTGGGAACGGTTCCCAGGCAAATCAGCCGGTTAGGACATTCTCTTAAAAACCACTTTCTTCAGTGGGTTGATCGATTCACCTTTCCATTTTCCCCGGATCAGTGTGCTAGTCTGATTCGGCTCCGCGTTTAGCGGCGCCGTAAAGCAAGCGAATTAAATCCGTCTTTACCCTACTGATAGCAATAAGGATTGTCTCGATGTCCAACAATGGCCCAGACTTGCGTAATGTGCTTTGGTACAACCAGCTTGGCATGCACGACGTTGACCGTGTCGGCGGCAAAAACGCTTCCCTCGGTGAAATGATCACCAATCTTTCCGATTTGGGCGTGGCCGTGCCGAACGGTTTTGCCACCACCGCGCAGGCGTTTAACGATTTCCTCGAACAAAGCGGTGTTAACCAGCGCATCTATCAGTTACTGGATCAGACTGACGTTGACGACGTTGCACAACTGGCCAAGGCCGGTGCCCAGATCCGCCAATGGGTGATCGACACGCCGTTCCACGCCGAGTTCGAGCGTGAAATTCATCAGGCTTACCAACAGCTCGCCGACGGCGAACCGGAAGCTTCCTTTGCGGTGCGCTCCTCCGCCACGGCGGAAGACATGCCGGACGCTTCCTTCGCCGGCCAGCAGGAAACCTTCCTCAACGTGCAGGGCATCGACGCCGTGATGGTGGCGATCAAGCACGTGTTCGCGTCGCTGTTCAATGACCGCGCCATCTCTTATCGCGTGCACCAGGGCTACGACCACCGCGGCGTGGCGCTGTCGGCGGGCGTACAGCGCATGGTGCGCTCCGATCTGGCCTCCTCGGGCGTGATGTTCACCATCGACACCGAGTCCGGCTTTGATCAGGTGGTGTTCATCACCTCCGCCTTCGGTCTGGGTGAGATGGTGGTGCAGGGCGCGGTGAACCCGGATGAGTTCTATGTGCACAAGCCGACGCTGCAAAAAGGCAAGCCGGCGATCGTGCGCCGCAACCTGGGCTCGAAAAAAATCCGCATGGTGTACGCGCCGTCGCAGGATCACGGCAAGCAGGTGCGCATCGAAGACGTGCCGGAAGCGCAGCGCAGCCGGTTCTCGCTGACCGATGACGAAGTGCAGGCGCTGGCGCATCAAGCGATCCTGATCGAAAAACATTACGGCCGCCCGATGGATATCGAGTGGGCGAAAGACGGCCATACCGGCAAACTGCTGATCGTGCAGGCGCGCCCGGAGACCGTTCGCTCCAACGAACAGACCATGGAACGCTATCAGCTGAACGGCTCCAGCCCGGTGCTGGTGGAAGGCCGCGCCATCGGTCATCGCATCGGCGCCGGTCCGGTGAAAGTGATTCACGATATCAGCGAAATGGATCGCATCCAGCCGGGCGACGTGCTGGTGACCGACATGACCGATCCGGACTGGGAGCCGATCATGAAGAAGGCCGCTGCGATCGTCACCAACCGCGGCGGGCGCACCTGCCACGCGGCGATCATCGCCCGTGAGCTGGGCATTCCGGCGGTAGTGGGCTGTGGCCACGCCACCGACGTGCTGAAAGACGGCCAGAAAGTCACCGTATCCTGTGCGGAAGGCGACACCGGCTTCGTTTACAGCGACATGCTGGACTTCAGCGTGCAGAGCTCCGAAGTGACCGAACTGCCGGATCTGCCGCTGAAGATCATGATGAACGTCGGCAACCCGGATCGCGCCTTCGACTTCGCGCGTTTGCCGAATGAAGGCGTGGGCCTGGCGCGGCTGGAATTCATCATCAACCGCATGATTGGCGTGCACCCGCGCGCGTTGCTGGAGTTCGATCAGCAAACGCCGGCGTTGCAAAACGAAATTCGCGCGTTGATGCAGGGCTATGACCACCCGGTCGAGTTCTACGTCGGTCGTTTGACCGAAGGGATCGCGACGCTGGGCGCCGCCTTCTGGCCGAAGCGCGTTATCGTGCGTCTGTCCGACTTCAAATCCAACGAGTACGCCAACCTGGTGGGCGGCGACAAGTATGAACCGCACGAAGAGAACCCGATGCTGGGCTTCCGCGGGGCCGGCCGCTACGTGGCCGACAGCTTCCGCGATTGCTTCGCGCTGGAGTGCGAAGCGGTGAAACGCGTGCGTAACGAAATGGGGCTGACCAACGTCGAAATCATGGTGCCGTTCGTGCGCACCGTGGCGCAGGCGGAAGCGGTGGTGGCCGAGCTGGCGCGTCAGGGGCTGAAGCGTGGCGAAAACGGGCTGAAAGTGATCATGATGTGCGAGATCCCGTCCAATGCGCTGCTGGCGGATCAGTTCCTTGAGCACTTCGACGGCTTCTCCATCGGCTCCAACGACATGACCCAGCTGGCGCTGGGGTTGGATCGCGACTCCGGCGTGGTGTCAGAACTGTTCGACGAACGCAACGACGCGGTGAAAGCGCTGCTGTCGATGGCGATCCAGGCGGCCAAACGCCACGGCAAATACGTCGGTATCTGCGGCCAGGGGCCGTCAGACCATGAAGACTTCGCCGAGTGGTTGATGGAGCAGGGCATTGATAGCCTGTCGCTCAATCCGGATACCGTCGTGCAGACCTGGATCAACTTGTCGAAAAAGAAATAATGCTTCGGCGCTGCTAAGGCATTAATACCCGGCCGCAGTTTACGCTGCGGCCTTTTTATTTCTGAATGTAAATAACGGCGCGTTAAATAATCAATTTGGCGAAAAAAGAATAAAAAAAAGCCCATCGTAGGAGATGGGCAAAGACTACACACAGCAATTCACATGTATGGCATTACATTGTTCAGAAAGGTTGCTTTAAAATCAGTGATTTGAAGCAATAGATGGCCATAATACTAGATATTTGAACGCGACTAGTCATTAAGAATCATCCTAATCGATAGCGGTATCACCATTTATTTGCGGGCGTTATCTCTTTTTGCATTTTGCAGCAAACAAGGATTTACATTGCACCTTTCCATTTGCCACGCCTTAATCAATAAACAACGGCATTATATTTGGCGAAGATATTACCCGAATGAGGTAGGCGTAATGAGAGGGGAAACTCTTCCGCCCGGCGATGCGGGCGGAAGGGAGGGCGATTAACGCTTTTCCAGTTCTTCGATCACTTGCTCCGGCGCGGTGGTCGGCTCCGGCGCTTCATCCATCCAGGCGGTCAGCAGGCGATAAGACACCGCCAACACCACCGGGCCGATGAACAGGCCGATCATGCCGAAGGCCAGCAAACCGCCGATAACGCCGGACAGGATCAGCAGCAGCGGCAGATCGGCGCCCATGCGGATCAGCACCGGGCGCAGCACGTTATCCAGCGTGGCCACCACACAGCTCCAGACCAGCAGCACGGTGCCCCAGGTGGTGTCGCCGTGCCAGTACAGCCAAATGATGGCCGGCACCAGCACCAACAGCGGCCCCAATTGCGCCACACAGCAGATGAAGATCAGCATCGTCAACAGGGTGGCGGCCGGAATGCCGCTTACCGCCAGACCGATGCCGCCCAGCACCGACTGCACCAGCGCCGTCACTACCACGCCCAGCGCGACCGCGCGGATCGCCTGGCCGCCCAGTAGCACCGCCGCATCGCCGCGCGCGGAACCGAGGCGCACCGCAAAGTGACGGATACCCAGCGCGACCTGTTCGCCGCGCGCGTACAACAAGGCGCTGAACAGCAGCATCAGTGCGCAGTGCAGCAGCAGGCGGCCGATATGCGCCGCCTGCGCCACGAACCAGGTGGCGGTCTGGCCGAAGTATGGCTGTACCTTCGCCAGCAGCGCGGCGCCGCCAGCGTTAACCAGCGTATGGTAGCTGGTATAGAGTTTGTCGCCGATCATCGGGACGGATTGCAGCCAGGCGAGGTCGGGAATATGCAGCTTGCCTGGCGAGCTGGCCCAGGCGATCAACGGCGCGCTGTTATCCACCACGCTGCTGATCAGCAGGGAGATGGGCAGAATGAACAGCAGGATCAACAGCAGGGTCATGACCAGCACCGCCAGCGAGCGGCGGCCCCACAGCAGCTTTTGCAGTTTGAGCAGCAGCGGCCAGGTGGCGATGACCACCATGCCCGCCCAGGCGAAGCCGAGAATAAACGGTTGGATCACCCAGAAACAGGCGACGATCATGATGGCGATAAACAGCACGCCGAAAATAATTCGCGGTAAGTCGTAACGCGATTGCGGGAGTGGCATCAGTGGGTTCTCATCCTGGTCAATTAAATCCCTGGCACCGGCGAATCGGGGTGCCTGTCGGTCGGTTTATCACCGCCGGGCGGCCGCCTGTGGCGGCGCTCGCAGGGCGGTAATAATGTGAATGCCTTCACTAAACGAGTATGTTAGTTTTTAGTGTCACTAAAAAATAGGGTGGGTCTGAATTAAAGGCCCGATTCAGCGTACATCAGCGCATAAAAAATAGACGGACAGGGTCAAAAAAGCGAATGATCCCACAGATTTCTCAGGCGCCCGGCCTCGTTCAACGGGTGCTCGACTTTTTGGAAGCACTGAAGCAAAACGGATTCAACGGCGATACCGCCACCAGCTACGCCGACCGGCTGACGATGGCCACCGACAACAGCATTTACCAGCTGTTGCCCGATGCGGTGGTGTTTCCCCGTTCCACCGCCGACGTGGCGCTGATCGCCCGCCTGGCGGGGGAAGAGCGTTTCAATACGCTGACCTTCAGCCCGCGCGGCGGCGGCACCGGCACCAACGGTCAGTCGCTCAATACCGGCATCGTGGTCGATATGTCGCGTCATATGAACCGCATTCTGGAGATCAACGTCGAACAGGGCTGGGTGAAAGTCGAAGCCGGGGTCATCAAGGATCAGCTGAATCAATATTTGCGGCCGTTCGGCTACTTCTTCTCGCCGGAACTGTCCACCAGCAACCGCGCCACCTTGGGCGGCATGATCAACACCGACGCCTCCGGCCAGGGCTCGTTGGTATACGGCAAAACCTCCGATCACGTGTTGGGCCTGCGGGCGGTGCTGCTGGGCGGCGAGATGATCGACACCCGCGCCATGCCGACGGCGCTGGCGGAAACGATTGCCCTGGAAGAGACCGCCGAAGGGCGCATCTACCGCACCGTGCTGAATCGCTGCCGCGAGCAGCGCGCGCTGATCCTGGAAAAATTCCCCAAACTCAACCGCTTCCTCACCGGCTACGACCTGCGCCACGTGCTGAGCGACGATCTGCAAACCTTCGATCTGACGCGCATCCTCACCGGTGCGGAAGGCACGCTGGCTTTTATCACCGAAGCGCGGCTGGACATCACGCCGCTGCCGAAGGTGCGTCGTCTGGTTAACGTGAAATACGACACCTTCGACTCGGCGCTGCGCAATGCGCCCTTTATGGTCGAGGCCAAGGCGCTGTCGGTGGAAACCATCGACTCCAAGGTGCTGAATCTGGCGCGTGAAGATATCGTTTGGCATTCGGTAAGCGAACTGATCGCCGACGTGCCGGACAAAGAGATGCTTGGGCTGAACATCGTCGAATTCGCCGGCGACGATCGCGCGCTGATCGATGGCCAGATGGAGACCCTGTGCCAACGGCTGGATGAACTGATCGCCCAGCGGCAGGCCGGCGTGATCGGGTACCAGATCTGCGGCGACCTGGCGGGCATCGAGCGCATTTACAACATGCGCAAGAAGGCGGTCGGGCTGCTGGGCAACGCCAAAGGGCGCGCCAAGCCGATCCCGTTCGCCGAGGATACTTGCGTGCCGCCGCAGCACCTGGCGGACTATATCGTCGAGTTCCGCCAACTGCTCGACGACCACAAGCTGAGCTATGGCATGTTCGGCCACGTCGATGCCGGGGTGCTGCACGTGCGTCCGGCGCTCGACATGTGCGACCCCCAGCAGGAAGTGCTGATGAAACAGATCTCCGATCGGGTGGTGGCGCTCACCGCCAAATACGGCGGCCTGCTGTGGGGCGAGCATGGCAAGGGGTTCCGCGCCGAGTACAGCCCTGAATTCTTCGGGGAAACGCTGTACGAGGAGCTGCGCCGCATCAAGACGGCGTTCGATCCGGATAACCGTCTTAACCCGGGCAAGATCTGTGCGCCGTTGGCGGTGGATGCGCCGATGATGCAGGTGGATGCGGTCAAACGCGGCACCTTCGATCGCCAGATCCCGGTCGAAGTGCGCACCTCGTTCCGCGGCGCGCTGGAGTGTAACGGCAACGGTCTATGCTTCAACTTCGACGTGCGCAGCCCGATGTGCCCGTCGATGAAGATCAGCGGCAACCGCATTCATTCGCCGAAAGGGCGGGCGACGCTGGTGCGCGAGTGGCTGCGTCTGTTGGCCGAGCAGGGTGTCGATCCGGTGGCGCTGGAGAAACAGCTGCCGCAGCAGCGCCTCAGCTTGCGCGGTCTAATCGAGAAAACCCGCAACAGCTGGCATGCCGGCAAGGGCGAGTACGACTTTTCGCACGAAGTGAAAGAGGCGATGTCCGGCTGTCTGGCCTGCAAGGCCTGTTCCACCCAGTGCCCGATCAAAATTGACGTGCCGGGGTTCCGTTCGCGCTTCCTGCAGCTTTACCATACCCGCTACCTGCGCCCGGTGAGCGACTACATGGTCGCCGGTGTAGAGAGCTATACCCCGTTGATGGCCCGCGCGCCGAAGGTGTTCAACTTCTTCTTCCGCCAGCCGTGGCTGCGGGAGATGAGCCGCAACGCCGTCGGCATGGTCGATCTGCCGCTGTTGTCCAGCCCGACGCTGCGTCAGCAGCTGTCAGGCCACCGGGCGACCACGCTGACGCTGGAACAGTTGGAAGGGTTGAACGCCGAGCAACGCGAAGAACACGTGCTGATTGTTCAGGATCCGTTCACCAGCTATTACGACGCCAAAGTGGTGGCGGATTTCGTCCGGCTGGTGGAAAAGCTCGGTTATAAACCGGTGCTGCTGCCGTTCTCGCCGAACGGCAAGGCGCAGCATGTGAAGGGCTTCCTGACGCGGTTCGCCCGCACCGCGCGCAAAACCGCCGATTTCCTCAACCGCGTGGCGCAGCTCGGCATGCCGCTGGTGGGCGTCGATCCGGCGCTGGTGCTGTGCTACCGCGACGAATACCACGAGATCCTCGGCGCCGAGCGCGGCGATTTCCAGGTGCAGCTGGTGCATGAATGGTTGCAACAGCGGATCGCGGATCGCGCCGAACAGCCGGCGACCGGCGAACCCTGGTATCTGTTCGGTCACTGCACTGAAACCACCGCACTGCCGGCCAGCGGCCAACAGTGGGCGGCGATCTTCGCCCGTTTCGGCGCCCGGCTGGAGAACGTCAGCGTCGGCTGCTGCGGCATGGCCGGCACTTACGGCCATGAAGCCAAGAACCTGCAAAACTCGCTCGGCATTTATGAGCTATCATGGCACCCGACGCTGCAGCGTTTGCCGCGTCAGCGCTGCCTGGCGACCGGCTATTCCTGCCGCAGCCAGGTGAAACGCATCGAGGGCAATGGCGTGCGCCACCCATTACAGGCACTTCTGGAGATGATTGAGTGAAATTGTGGAAACGTGAAACATCGCTGGAGCAGCTGAACCGCGCCGGCGACGGCTGCATGGTCAGCCATGTGGGCATCGAGTTTACTCAGCTGGGCGAGGATTTCCTGGAGGCCACCATGCCGGTGGACGGCCGCACCCGGCAGCCGTTCGGGCTGTTGCACGGCGGGGCGTCGGTGGTGCTGGCGGAATCGATGGGATCGATGGCCGGCTACCTGTGCAGCGAAGGCGAACAGAAGGTGGTGGGGCTGGAGATCAACGCCAACCACCTGCGGGCGGTGTTCGATGGCCAGGTGCGCGGGGTGTGCCGCGCGCTGCACGTGGGCCGCCGTCATCAGGTGTGGCAGATAGAGATCTTCGACGCGCGCGATCGGCTGTGCTGCACCTCGCGTCTGACCACGGCGGTCATCGACTGATCCCCGCCGGTTTCCGCAGGCGATCGGCCTGCGGAGCGCTTCGTTTTACAGCTGAAACGGCACGCGTTTGACGAAGTCCTTCTGAAACGCGTTCGCCTTCTCCCAGGTGCCTTCCATCGCATATTTTTGGCAGATCAGCGTCAGCGTGTGGCGGGCGAAGTGGTAGCTTTGCACCCGAAACAGCTGGCAGCGCTGCGGATTGTTGATCTCGACGATCAGCCGGTTGTGCAGCTTGCTGAGCGCGTGCAGATAGCTGTCATCATCGCCGTTCTCCAGGCACAGATTGGCCATGGTGAGGCTGACGCTGTTGTACCGCTTCAGATGATCAATATTGCATTCCGGGCGGCGCAGCGCCGCTTCGGCCATATAAAAGTCCACCGTGGCGTCGCGCACGCTGAATTTGTAGTCATCAATCTTGCCCAGCAACCATGCGTTGATCGAAAGAGTCATTGGCTTCGCGCTCAAATTCAAATTGAATGATAATCATTATCATATAAACTGCCGCGTTGCCGATCAATCCCCGTGGCGGCGTTTTTTCATTCCATGGGGGTAAAAGGCCGTCGACGGCCCAACTTAACCCAGAGCGACTAAACTTTAACGTAAAGGCCGCGCCTTGCGCCGCGGCGCAAAATGCCGATAAACGCACATTTACGACAGACAGAATGCAGAAATAGGTATTTTCTATGAATGTTTAGATCGGCAACGCACCGCGGCGCTGTAACGCTGACGGGCCACCGGGGAGTGCGGTACGGTGATGCAGGATAAAGAACAAATTCATAGGGATAGCATGCATGCCTTGCCGCCACACGCCGCAAGCCGCCACGGATGTCCCGCTGGCTTGCCGCACGCCGCAGCGAAAAACCGCGCTCGCGGCGGATACCCCCGCAAAACAAACGGTTGAAGTGATAATCGTTATCACTAACATATAAGTAACCCAGATTGGCTGTGGCCAAACACGAGTGTGAGGTAGACCCTATGCAAACGGAAAATGTCGGCACTTTTTCTTTGGACGAGAATGTCTGGCAAGGCATTTCGCTCAGCGACAGCGCCGTACGACAAATAACGAAACTGATGCAGCAGGATCCGCAGGTGAAAGGGCTGCAGCTAGGGGTAAAACAATCCGGCTGCGCCGGCTTTGCCTATGTGCTGGATCTGACCCGCGAACCCGCCGATGACGATCTGCTGTTTGAGCGCGACGGCGCCAAACTCTATGTGCCGCTGAAGGCGATGCCGTTTATTGACGGCACCACGGTAGATTATGTCCGCGAAGGGCTGAATCAGATATTCAAATTCAATAACCCTAAAGCTCAGCATGCCTGCGGGTGCGGCGAGAGTTTTGGCGTTTGAGCGATGCAATCAACATGACACGAAGCAATGTAGAAATGCCTAATGAAGTGCAGGCTTGGGTCAGCGAAGGTCGCTACAAAGAAGGTTTCTTCACCCAGCTGGCAACCGATGAGTTGGCCAAGGGCATCAACGAAGAGGTGGTGCGCGCCATCTCGGCCAAGCGCAACGAACCCGAGTGGATGCTGGAATTCCGCCTCGAGGCCTACCGCGCCTGGCTGCAGATGGAAGAGCCGCACTGGCTGAAGGCCAATTACGAACGCCTTAACTACCAGGACTACAGTTACTATTCGGCGCCGTCCTGCGGCAGCTGCGACGACGCCTGCGGTTCACAGCCCGGCGCCGAGCAGCAACCGGGCGCGGCGACGGAAAAAGATTACCTGACCAGCGAAGTGGAGCTGGCGTTCAACCAGCTTGGCGTGCCGGTGCGCGAGGGCAGCGAGGTGGCGGTGGACGCTATCTTCGACTCGGTCTCGGTTGCCACCACTTACCGTGAAAAACTGGCGGAGAGCGGAGTGATCTTCTGCTCGTTCGGCGAAGCGATCCAGGAATATCCGGATCTGGTGCGCCAGTATCTGGGGCGCGTGGTGCCGTCCAACGATAATTTCTTCGCCGCGCTGAACGCCGCGGTGGCTTCCGACGGCACCTTCGTCTATGTGCCGAAGGACGTGCGCTGTCCGATGGAGCTGTCGACCTATTTCCGCATCAACGCCGCCAAAACCGGCCAGTTCGAGCGCACCATCCTGATCGCCGACGAAGGCAGCTACGTCAGCTACATCGAAGGCTGTTCCGCCCCGGTGCGCGACAGCTATCAGCTGCATGCGGCGGTGGTGGAAGTGATCCTGCATAAAGACGCCGAAGTGAAATACTCGACGGTGCAGAACTGGTTCTCCGGCGGCGAGAGCAAGGGCGGTATCCTCAACTTCGTCACCAAGCGCGCCCTGTGCGAAGGCGCCGGCTCGAAAATGTCCTGGACCCAGTCGGAAACCGGCTCGGCCATCACCTGGAAGTACCCGAGCGTGATCCTGCAGGGCGACAATTCGATCGGCGAATTCTTCTCGGTGGCGCTGACCAGCGGCCATCAGCAGGCGGACACCGGCACCAAGATGATCCACATCGGCAAAAACACCAGGTCGACCATCATCGCCAAAGGCATTTCCGCCGGCCACAGCGAGAACACCTATCGCGGCCTGGTGAAAATCCTGCCGGGGGCGGAAAACGCCCGTAACTTTACCCAGTGCGACTCGATGCTGATCGGGCCGGACAGCGGCGCCCATACGTTCCCTTACGTTGAAGCGCGCAACAACAGCGCGCAGCTGGAACACGAAGCCACCACCTCGAAGATCGGCGACGACCAGCTGTTCTACTGCCTGCAGCGCGGCATCAGCGAGGATGACGCCATTTCGATGATCGTCAACGGTTTCTGCAAGGACGTTTTCTCCGAGCTGCCGCTGGAGTTCGCCGTCGAGGCGCAGAAACTTTTGGCCATCAGCCTGGAACACAGCGTGGGCTAATCGCCGCATTTTTAGCGCCGTCGGCGCTATCTGAGGACACAGCATGTTAAGCATCAAGAATTTGAAAGTCAGCGTGGAAGGCAACGAGATCCTCAAGGGATTGGATCTGGAGATCAAACCGGGCGAAGTGCACGCCATCATGGGGCCGAACGGTTCGGGTAAGAGTACGCTGTCCGCCACGCTGGCCGGGCGTGAAGAATACGAAGTGACTGAAGGGGAAGTCACCTTCAAGGGCAAAGATCTGCTGGAGCTGGATCCGGAAGATCGCGCGGGCGAAGGCGTGTTCCTGGCGTTCCAGTATCCGGTGGAGATCCCCGGCGTCAGCAACCACTTCTTCCTGCAGACGTCGGTCAACGCGGTGCGCAAATACCGCGAACAGGAGCCGCTGGATCGCTTTGACTTCGCCGATTTCATCGAAGAAAAGATCGCGCTGCTGGATATGCCGGCCGATCTGCTGACCCGTTCGGTCAACGTCGGTTTCTCCGGCGGCGAGAAAAAGCGCAACGACATTCTGCAGATGGCGGCGCTGGAGCCGGATCTGTGCATTCTCGATGAAACCGACTCCGGTCTGGATATCGACGCGCTGAAAATCGTCGCCAACGGCGTCAACTCGCTGCGGGACGGCAAGCGCGCCTTTATCATCGTCACGCACTACCAGCGCATTTTGGACTACATCCAGCCGGATTACGTACACGTGCTGTCCCAGGGGCGCATCGTCAAATCCGGCGATTTCTCGCTGGTGAAACAGTTGGAGGAGCAAGGCTATGGCTGGCTTACCGACCAACAGTAACGCCAACGCGTTGCAGCAGCTGTATCGTCTGTTCGAAGGCCGCGGCGGCGAGCGTTCGCCCCATGCGCTGGCGCACTGGCAGCAGGCGCTGAGACTCGGCTGGCCGACGCGCAAACATGAGAACTGGAAATACACGCCGCTCGAGGGGCTGCTGGAGCAGCAATTCCTTGAGCCGCAGCCCGCATCCGTGAACGCCACTCAGCTCGAGGCGCTGGCGCTCGGTATCGACGCATGCCGGCTGGTGTTTATCGACGGCCGCTACAGTGCCGCGCTCAGCGATGGCGATCTGAGCGACTACCAGTTCGAGCTGACCGCCTACGGCACGCCGCAGGCGCTGCCGGAGCCCATTCAGCCCGAAGTCTTCCTGCATCTGACCGAAAGCCTGGCGCAGGAAACCAGCCTGATCCGTCTGCCGGCCGGTAAAGCCCCCACACGGCCGCTGTACCTGCTGCATATCAGCAGCGGCCGCGGCGTGACGGGGGAAGTGAATACCGTGCATCACCGCCATCATCTGGAGATCGGGCGCGGGGCCGAGGCGGAAGTGATCGAACACTATGTCAGCCTGGGCGAGGCCGCGCACTTTACCGGCGCGCGCCTGACCGCCAACGTGGCGGACAACGCCGGGCTGTTGCACTGCAAGCTGGCGTTTGAAAGCCGGCCGAGCTACCACTTTGCCCATAACGATCTGGTCATCGGCCGCGACGCGCGGGTGAAAAGCGACAGCTTCCTGCTGGGCGCCGGCCTGACGCGCCACAACACCAGCGCACAGCTGAACGGCGAAGGCGCCAATCTGGTGATCAACAGCCTGGTGCTGCCGGTGGGCAAGGAGATCTGCGATACCCGCACCTATCTGGAACACAACAAGGGCTACTGCGAAAGCCGCCAGCTGCATAAAACCGTGGTCAGCGATCGCGGCAAAGCGGTGTTCAACGGCATGATCAAAGTGGCCAAACACGCCATCAAAACCGACGGGCAGATGACCAACCACAACCTGTTGTTGGGGAAAGTGGCGGAAGTGGATACCAAGCCGCAGCTGGAGATCTACGCTGACGACGTCAAGTGCAGCCACGGCGCCACCGTGGGGCGTATCGATGAAGAACAGCTGTTTTATCTGCAGTCGCGCGGCATCGACAAGCACGCGGCGCAGCAGATGATCATCTTCGCCTTCGCCGCCGAGCTGACCGAAGGCATCGCCAACGACACCATCCGGGAACGGGTGCTGGCGCGCATCGCCCAGCGCCTGCCGGGGGAGGCTGCATGAGTTATCCGATTGAACGCGTGCGCGGCGATTTCCCGCTGCTGGCGCGCGAGGTGAACGGCCAACCGCTGGCCTACCTCGACAGCGCCGCCAGCGCGCAGAAACCGCAGACGGTGATCGACCGCGAACTGGATTTCTATCGCCACGGCTATGCCGCGGTGCATCGCGGCATCCACACCCTGAGCGCCGAGGCGACTCAGCAGATGGAAGCGGTGCGGGAACAGGCGGCGCGCTTTATCAACGCCGCCTCGGTGGAAGAGATGGTGTTCGTCAAGGGCACCACCGAAGGTATCAATCTGGTGGCCAACAGCTTTGGCCGCCACCGGCTGCAGCCGGGTGACGCGATTCTCATCACCGAGATGGAGCACCACGCCAACATTGTGCCCTGGCAGATGCTGGCGCAGGAGCGCGGTCTGCAGCTGCGGGTTTGGCCGCTGCAGCCCGACGGCACGCTGGATCTGGCGCGGTTGCCGGAACTGGTCGACGCGTCCTGCAAACTGCTGGCGCTGACCGAGGTCTCCAACGTGCTGGGCACCGTCAACCCGGTGCGCGACATCATCGCCCGCGCCAGAGCCCTGGCGCCGGATCTGACGGTGCTGGTGGACGGCGCGCAGGCGGTGATGCACCAGCGCGTCGATGTTCAGGCGCTGGACTGCGATTTCTACGTGTTTTCCGGCCATAAGCTGTATGGCCCTTCCGGCATCGGCATGCTGTATGGGCGCCAGGCGCTCCTGCAGCAGATGCCGCCGTGGGAAGGGGGCGGCTCGATGATCCGTCAGGTCAGCCTGACGGCGGGCACCACCTTCGCCGATCCGCCCTGGCGCTTCGAGGCCGGTTCGCCGAACACAGCCGGTATCATGGGGCTGGGCGCGGCGTTCGATTACGTCGAAGCCCTGGGGCTGAATGCGATCCGCGATTATGAACAGTCGCTGATGCATTACGCGCTTGAGGCGCTCAAGCAGGTGCCGACGCTGAAAATCTATGGTCCGGCGCATCGGGCCGGGGTGATCGCCTTCAATTTGGGGGAACACCACGCCTATGACGTCGGCAGCTTCCTCGATCAATACGGCATCGCCATTCGCACCGGCCACCATTGCGCCATGCCGCTGATGGCGTTTTATCAGGTGCCGAGCATGTGCCGCGCGTCGCTGGCGTTATATAATACCCGCGAAGAGGTGGACCGGCTGGTGGCCGGGCTGCAACGCATTCATCAGCTGTTAGGCTAGCCGGGGCGCGTCCTCGGCGGTACAAAAGGATCCCCATGGCGAATTTGCCGGACAAAGACAAATTGGTGCGTAATTTCTCCCGCTGTTTGAACTGGGAGGAGAAATACCTGTACGTGATTGAACTCGGCGCCAAATTGCCGCCGCTGGACGAGGCCGAGCGGCAGGCCGAGAACCTGATTTCCGGCTGCCAGAGCCAGGTGTGGATCGTGATGCGCCGCGATGAGCAAGGGCAGGTCGAATTCCATGGCGATAGCGACGCGGCGATCGTCAAAGGGCTGCTGGCGGTGGTGTTTATTCTTTATCGTCAATTAACGCCACAGCAAATCGTCGAGCTCGACGTGCGGCCGTTTTTCACCGAGCTGGCGCTCAGCCAACATCTGACGCCTTCGCGCTCGCAGGGGCTGGAGGCGATGATCCGCGCCATTCGCAGTAAAGCCGCTCAGCTGGCCTGATCCTTAACGCCACTGCTCTTTAAAGGCTCATTGATATATTCGCTTTGTCAATGAGTCTTTACAATCCGCCGTTTTCCCCAGGAATCACCCCCCAATTCAGTGATATTTCAGCAGCTTACCCATTGACGTTTCGTTGACAATCAACGACGGTGATTACGTTATAACGTGTTGATTTTTAGAGAACTTATTGCCTTTGATGCCAGCGTTGCTAGTATTAATCAGGTATTGTCTGATTTACCCACCGCCAGGCGCTCGTTAGCCTTGGGGGCGAACCGTCATAAAAAATATAGGGATGATAATGAAACGTGCGTTGAGTTTAATGGGCATGGTCTTCGCCACCGTACTGGCCGGCACGCAGGCCGCCAGTGCGACCGAATACCCGCTGCCGCCGCCGGACAGCCGTCTGATCGGTGAAAACACCACTTATACCGTGCCAAACGACGGCCGTCCGCTGGAGGCGATCGCTGCCGACTACAAGATTGGCCTGCTGGGCATGCTGGAAGCCAACCCCGGCACCGATCCGTTCCTGCCTAAGCCGGGTACGGTGCTGACCATTCCGACCCAAATGCTGCTGCCTGACACCAAGCGTGAAGGGATCATCGTCAACCTGGCCGAGCTGCGCCTTTACTACTATCCGAAAGGCGAGAATAAAGTGATCGTCTATCCGATCGGTATCGGCCAGACCGGGATGCACACGCCGCTGGAAGTGACCTCCATCAGCCAGAAGATCCCGAACCCGACCTGGACGCCCACCGCCAACATCCGCAAGCGCTATCAATCCCAGGGCGTGACGCTGCCTGCGGTGGTGCCGGCCGGTCCTGAGAACCCGATGGGGCTGTTCGCCCTGCGTCTGGCGATGGGGCGCGGTGAATACCTGATCCACGGCACCAACGCCAACTTCGGTATCGGCATGCGCGTCAGCTCCGGCTGTATTCGCCTGCGTCCGACGGACATCGAGGCGCTGTTCAACATGGTGCCGCGCGGCACTCGGGTGCAAGTGATCAACGATCCGGTGAAGATTTCGGTCGAGCCGGACGGCAAACGCTATGTGGAAGTGCACCAGCCGCTGTCGCGGGTGGAAAGCGACGATCCGCAGACCATGCCGATCGCGTTGTCTAAAGCGGAGAAAGCCTTTGCTGCCGATGGGCAAACCGATCGCGCCGTGTTCGATAGCGCGGTTGTACGCCGCTCTGGCATGCCGGTGCTGGTCAATGTAGGGGAGAGCCCGTCTGAGGTGCGTTTAACGCCTGCAGAGGCTCCTGCGGCGAATAAGAGCCCATTCAAGGCAGCACCAATCAGCTCGGTGAACTAAGTTTGCCGGATTGAGCGGTCGAAGAGGGGTTCAGCGTGCTGAACCTCTTTTTTTGTCTGCTGCGCAGGAAAAGTCAGTCCAAGAAACAGGCAAAAAAAACGGCGCACAATGTGCGCCGTTTTCAATAACCAAAGCTATCTTACTTTTTGTAAGCGTGAGCTTGGTTGTCCAGACGCTGGTTAGCGCGTGCTGCGTCGTCTTTAGCCGCTTGAACGTCAGAACGCATTGCGTTCACGTCGTTGCTCAGCTGATCAACTTTAGCGTTCAGAGTCTGAACGTCAGAAGACAGTTGATCGATTTTAGCGTTGCTAGAGCAGCCAGCCAGCAGAGTGGAACCCAGGATTACCGCGCCCAGTACCAGTTTAGTACGATTCATTATAACACCCTCTAGATTGAGTTAATCTCCATGTAGCGTTACAAGTATTACACAAACTTTTTTCGAAAGAGAATAATTTTTTAGTGTTGAGGTGCTTTATTTTGATCGTTCGCTCAAACTTGCATCTGGTTTTACAAATTAGTTAAAAAAACGAGGGAAAACAGCCGGCTTCCATGGGACTACTCCGATTTGTTATTAGCTAAATAATGAGCAGATCGCGGTTGCGTTTTGAGAAAAATAGTTTACTGGCGATAAAAAAAACGCCGCAAAGCGGCGTTTTGATCAAGATAATTATGTCACGTTTTATATTACAGCACGTGTACCGAGGCGGTGTTGGTGGTGCCGCTCGGCACCAGCGCGCCGGAAACCATCACCACGACGTCGCCTTTTTGCGCCAGGCCGCTGGCCAGCGCGGCTTCTTTACCGATGCGGTAGAAGTCGTCGGTGGAGGCGATTTCTTTGACCATCTGCGGGATAACGCCCTTGCTCAGCACCAGCTGATGCGCGGTGGTCTGGTTGGTGGTCAGCGCCAGGATCACGGCGTTCGGGAAGTATTTACGCACGGATTTCGCTGACTTGCCGCCGCTGGTGGCGACGACGATCAGCGGCGCGTCCAGTTTTTCGGCGGTTTCAACCGCGCCGCGGCATACCGCTTCGGTGATGCGCAGCTTGCGGCGATCGTTCAGGGTATCGATGCGGCTTGGCATCACGCGATCGGTGCGTTCGCAGATGGTCGCCATGATGTTGACCGCTTCCAGCGGGTATTTGCCCTTGGCGCTTTCGCCGGACAGCATGACGGCGTCGGTGCCGTCCAGAATGGCGTTGGCGACGTCACCGGCTTCCGCACGGGTAGGGCGCGGGTTCTTGATCATGGAATCGAGCATCTGGGTGGCGGTGATCACCACTTTACGCGCACGGTTGCATTTTTCGATCATCATCTTCTGGGCGAAGATCACTTCTTCTACCGGGATTTCAACGCCCAGATCGCCGCGGGCAACCATGATGCCGTCGGACGCTTCGAGAATTTCGTCGAAGTTGTTCAGGCCTTCCTGGTTCTCGATCTTGGAGATGATCTGGATCTGCTCGCCGCCGTGCGCTTTCAGGTGCTCGCGGATCTCCAGCACGTCGGAGCGTTTACGGATGAAGGACGCCGCCACGAAGTCGACGCCTTGCTCGCAGCCGAAGATCAGGTCGCGTTTGTCTTTCTCGGCCAGCGCAGGCAGCTGGATGGACACGCCCGGCAGGTTGACGCCTTTGTTCTCGCCCAGGTCGCCGTTGTTCAGCACCTTGCAAACGACTTCGTTCTCGGTCACGTTGGTGACTTCCATGCCGATCAGGCCGTCGTCAACCAGCACGGTGTTGCCGATCTTCAGGTCGGCGGCGAAGCCGGCGTAGGTCACCGCCACGCGTTCGCTGTTGCCGATCACGCTCTGGTCGGTGGTGAAGGTGAAGGTTTGGCCGGCGACCAGCGAGGCGTCTTTGCCGCCTTCCAGTTTCATGGTGCGAATTTCCGGGCCTTTGGTATCCAGCAGGATGCCGGCGTTGATACCGGTTTTCGCCATCACGGCGCGCATGTTCTTGATGCGGTTGCCGTGCTCTTCATAGTCGCCGTGAGAGAAGTTGAGACGCATCACGTTCATGCCCGCATTGAGCAGGTTGGTCAGCATTTCTTCCGATTCGGTTTTTGGACCGATGGTACAAACAATTTTGGTCTTTTTCATGGCGGAGTTTTCTACAAGTTGTGATGGATAAAAAAACGAATTTGACCGGCGTTGTTTACGCCGATAGGGAATTTGAGCCGTGCCTGGTGGTGAAAAACATAGTTAAGGATAGGTGACGACAGTTGATGTGGGGCGGAAAAATTCAGCCCGCGCGGGGGCGCGGGGATGCTGCGCAACGGGGTGAGATTAAATCGTGTTGTTATTGCGTTTTCGCAGATCAAGGGCTGAAACCATTCAACTGATAGACGTTGCGCATTATAAAGGCTAAGCGGCGGGAAACAAAATAAAAAACCGCGGCGGTGCGGCGGATATGTCAAAACGAGGGCAAATGTGGCGCAAATGCAACGCGTTGCGTACAGCTTGTTGCGCAAATAACCTTGCTGTAAATGCGGCTTAGCGCGTTTGCGGGATTTCCAGCAGCACGCCGGCGCTCAGGCAGAAGCAGCCGCTGGCGACGTTGGCCGGCAGGGTCAGGCTCTCGCCGGCCCGCACTATCCGCGTGTCGCCGCCGAGGGTGAACTCGAATTCACCCGATATCACCCGGGTTTGCAGCGCCTGCGCGGGCTTTTGCAGCTGGCCGAAGGCCCCGGTCTCGAAACGCACTTCCGCTGCCGGCGAACCGTCGCTCATCACGCCTTCACGACGGGCAAGGCCATTGTCGAGCGGTAAAAAGGCGGTGTTGGCGGTGAAGGTGGTCATGTGGCGTTCCTGATGGCTGATGGCGGTAGTTCGGCGCAATCGACATGAAAAATCGAGCGGTCGGGCAGAGACGAAACAGCGAGAATTATAACGCGATAGGGGGAGAGGTGAATCAGCAATATGGTGCGTCCGAGTGGACTCGAACCACCGACCCCCACCATGTCAAGGTGGTGCTCTAACCAACTGAGCTACGGACGCACTGCACTGCTTCTGGAATTTGGTGCGTCCGAGTGGACTCGAACCACCGACCCCCACCATGTCAAGGTGGTGCTCTAACCAACTGAGCTACGGACGCACTGTACTGCTTCTGGAATTTGGTGCGTCCGAGTGGACTCGAACCACCGACCCCCACCATGTCAAGGTGGTGCTCTAACCAACTGAGCTACGGACGCATCTTTTCCTGTCTGTCATGGCTGACAGCGGGGACGAATATTAACGAGCTACCCGCGTGCTGGCAAGGGGAAAAACGCAATTTTATTCGGTATTTCACGCGATTGCTGAGGTTGTGCGCAGACAGGCGTTTTTTTCCGCAACCCGCTGCCCGGCCGGGGAGAAAACCGGCCGGGAACGGGCTCAGCGGGTAGAACGCTGCAGGATGACGGTGGTCGGCTGTTTCTGCAGCCAGCGCATGCGCAGCGCCATCATGATGGCGGCGAAGGTCAGGCCGATGATAAAGCCGATCCAGAAACCGCTCGGCCCCATCGCCGGCACCACCGCATCGGTCAACGCCAGCAGATAGCCGCTCGGCAGGCCCAACACCCAGTAAGCGATGAAGGTGATGAAGAAGATCGCGCGAGTATCTTTATAACCGCGCAGCACGCCGCTGCCGATCACCTGGATTGAATCCGAGATTTGATACAGCGCCGCCAGCAGCATCAGCTGTGAGGCCATCGCCACCACCGCCGGGCTGTCGTTGTACAGCAGGGCGATCGGTTCGCGGAAGGTGGCGGTAAACAGCGCGGTGCAGACGGCCATGGTGATGCCGACGCCGATGGCGGAGTAAGCGGCGACGCGCGCGCCTTCTACCGACCCTTCTCCCAGACGAAAACCGACGCGAATGGTGGCGCCGACGCCCAGCGACAGCGGCAACACGAACATCAGGGCGCTGAAGTTAAGCGCGATCTGGTGGCCGGCGACCGCGACGATCCCCAGCGGCGACACCAGCAGCGCCACCACGGCGAACAGGGTGACTTCGAAGAACAGCGCCAGCGCCACCGGCATGCCGATGCCGATCAGGCGCTTCAGCGCCGCCCAGTCCGGGCCGCCGAGATCGCCTGCCTGGCGCTTGATGTCGCGCTGCGAAGGTGCGCGCTTCACGTACCAGCGCATCATCAGGAACATGATCCAGTAGACGCTGCCGGTGGCGACGCCGCAGCCCACGCCGCCCAGCTCCGGCATGCCGAACTTGCCGTAGATGAAGATGTAGTTGATCGGGATATTCACCAGCAGGCCGAGGAAGCCGATCACCATGCCGGGCTTGGTTTTGGACAGCCCTTCGCACTGGTTGCGCATCACCTGGAAGAACAGATAGCCCGGCGCGCCCCACATGATGGCGTGCAGATAACCGACGGCTTTATCCGCCAGCTGAGGATCGATGTTGTGCATCATGTCGATGACGAATTTGCAGTTATACAGCACGACGATCAACAGCACGGAAACGCCGGAGGCCAGCCAGAAGCCCTGACGCACCTGATGGGCGATACGATCGCGACGGCCGGCGCCGTTTAACTGGGCGATCACCGGGGTCAGCGCCAGCAGCAGGCCGTGGCCGAACAGGATGGCCGGCAGCCAGATAGAGGTGCCGACCGCAACCGCCGCCATATCGGTGGCGCTGTAAGCGCCGGCCATGATGGTATCCACCACGCCCATGGCGGTTTGCGAGATTTGCGCGATGATCACCGGGATAGCGAGAGCCAATAAACTACGCGCTTCAATTAAGTACTTCTGCACGCATAC
Source organism: Serratia sp. X10 (assembly GCF_017811775.1). NCBI lineage: Bacteria > Pseudomonadati > Pseudomonadota > Gammaproteobacteria > Enterobacterales > Yersiniaceae > Serratia > Serratia sp. X10. The sequence continues at coordinate 640,624 of NZ_JAEIOH010000001.1, forward strand.
ACCTTTCTATTTATATATGTGGGAGGGAGGGCTGCCGCGAGAGGACAACAATTAAAATAGCGGAATTTTGTCAAAAATATTGTACCTGCTCGGCGTCGTTAAGCAAACGCCGCAGATAAATAGTTATTAAATGCGCAGGGACGCGTTTTTTGCCGTCGCGGATTTGGTTTTCCGCGCCAACTGGGGCAAACTGCCGGAAGCGTTTTAATCTATTGAGTAAGAAGAGGCACATATGTTCACCGGTATCGTACAAGGCACCGCGCCGCTGGTCGCCATTGATGAGAAACCCAATTTCCGCACCCATGTGATCGAGATGCCTGCAGAACTGCTGCCGGGGCTGGAGCTGGGCGCGTCGGTGGCCCATAACGGCTGCTGCCTGACCGTCACCGCGGTGGAAGGCAACCGCGTCAGCTTCGATTTGATCAAGGAAACGTTGCGCCTGACCAACCTCGGCGATCTGGCGCTGGGCGACATCGTCAATATCGAGCGCGCGGCGAAATTCAATGATGAAATTGGCGGTCATTTGATGTCCGGCCATATTATCTGCACGGCGGAAGTGGCCAAAATTTATACCTCGGAAAATAACCGTCAGGTATGGCTGCGCATGCCGAATGCGGAATTGATGAAATATGTGCTGCACAAAGGTTTCATCGGCATCGATGGCATTAGCCTGACCATCGGCGAAGTGGTGAATAACCGTTTCTGCGTGCATCTGATCCCGGAAACCCTGGAGCGCACTACGCTGGGTAAAAAACGCCTGGGCGATAAGGTGAACATCGAGATCGATCCGCAAACGCAGGCGGTGGTGGACACCGTCGAGCGTGTGTTGGCCAATCGGGAAGCGACGCTGGCGGCGGCGATAGCGCCGGCGCACAAAGACTGACAGCGATGCGGCGTTGCCGCCGACATCGAATTATAAGCAGAGAGGAGAAACGCGTGAAGTTTTATGGGAAAACGTTGTTGTTAACCGCGTTGCTGGCGCTAAGCGCCTGCAGCAGTTCACCTGAGCAGGGCGGCGGCGCGCAAGCGGCCGATGCGGACGACACCTGCGGCGCTTCGCAGTATCAAAACTTCGTCGGCAAGCCGATGACGTCGCTGGAAGGCGTGCGGATCGAATCCAAGGTGCGCGCCATTCCGTACAACTCTGCCGTCACTATGGATTTCAACCTGCGTCGTTTGAACTTCCTCGGCGATCGCGACGATAAAATCATCCGCGTATACTGCGGCTAAGTCGCCTGGTTCGAAAAAGCAAAAAAAGCCCCGGCGATGTTGTTGCCGGGGCTTTTTTATTAGGGGAGCGTTCAGCGTGCGACGCGGATGCCGCCTTCAACGCCTTTCGGGCTGAACACCACCTGCCAGAGCTGCAGGTCGCGCGCCCGAAACGCGCCGGCGCAGGCGTTCAGGTAATAGCTGAACATCCGCTCGAAGCGCTCGGAATAACGCGGAGCAAGCTGCGGCCACGCCTGTTTGAAGCGCTCGAACCAGGCCATCAGCGTGCGATCGTAGTCGGCGCCGATGTTGTGCCAGTCTTCCATCACGAAATGGCCTTCGCTGGCCTCGGCGATATGCCTCACCGAGGGCAGGCAGCCGTTCGGGAAGATATATTTGTTGATCCACGGATCGACGTTCATATCGGTCTTGTTGGAACCGATGGTGTGCAGCAGGAACAGGCCGTGCGGTGCCAGATTGCGCTCCACCACGTCGAAATAGGTGCGGTAGTTTTTCGGCCCGACGTGTTCGAACATGCCGACCGAGACGATGCGATCGAACTGCTGGTGCAGATCGCGATAATCCTGCAACAGGATCTGCACGTCCAGCCCGGCGCAGCGCGCCTGAGCCAGCTTCTGCTGCTCGGCGGAAATGGTCACGCCGACCACCGACACGCCGTAATTTTTCGCCGCGTAGGCAGAAAGGCCGCCCCAGCCGCAACCGATATCCAGCAAGCGCATGCCCGGCTGCAGCTGCAGTTTTTCGCAGATCATCCGCAACTTGGCTTCCTGCGCTTCTTCCAGCGTTGTGGCGTCTTTCCAGTAGCCGCAGGAGTATTGCATGTAAGGATCGAGCATCAGCGTAAACAGATCGTTGCCAAGATCGTAATGCTCTTTGCCGACGATCCAGGCGCGTTTTTTCGATTGCAGATTGGTCAGGCGCGCTGCGGCGATACGCAGGGTATCTTTCAGATGGTGGGGGAGCTTCTTCTCCAGCCCGGCGCTGACCACGCGCTGGAAGAACATATCCAGCCGCTCGCACTCCCACCAGCCGTCCATATAGCTCTCGCCGAGACCCAGTGAGCCTTGCTGCAAAACGCGTTTAAAGAATTCGGGGTTTTTAACCTGAATATCGAAAGGGCGCGATCCGTTAATTTCGATACCGGCCAGACCGAGCATTTCGTGCGCGATACGGTACCACTGGTTATCCTGGATGCTCAGATCTTCTATACACGATGAACTCATAGCTTCTCCATCACCTTCTTCTGACTGATGACCCGTTAGGAAACAGCTTAGACAATTTCTGCGGGTGCATACGTATACCAACGGGAAATAAGCCCGCGGCGTCTGATATCCGACTATGAACAGAGGAAATTTAAAGAAGCGACCCGACGCAAACGGCGCAGGATAAACGCCTCTTTAAAAAAGAGTGTGACGCAAGACGCGTACACAACAGCTAATTGAGATATAGAGATTATAAGGTGTTACTTTACAAGGTTGTTTTTGAGTATAGGCGCGCCGAGTCATTGACTCAACTGTAAATCGCATTCGGCACGCATATTCTTTAAGTGACTATTTAGCTTGGCAATTATGACGCTGAGTTAGCATGCTCGCGCGGCGTTTCTTGCGGCGCCTTGGCCGCTTTTCCCCGCTGCAGGAAATACCCCAGCGCGGCCAGTATCACCGTGGACACCATCACCGTCACCGTCGCCAACAGCGGCTGCGCAATAAACGTCGATACCAGCATGCTCGCCACGAAACACAGCCCCAGCTGCAGCGTATTTTGCAGCGCGGCGGCTTTGCCGCTGCTGTCCGGGAACGGCATCAGCGCGTTGGCCACCATGATCGGATAGCCGGCGCCGTTGACCAGCGCCATCACGCAGAACGGGATCAGGAGCGTGGTGAGCGTCGGGTTGGTCAGGGTCGCCACCAGATACAGGGCCACCATGCTGACAGCATAAGCTACCAGCAGCCACGGCAGCAGGGTTTTGCCATTGATGCGCTTAAGCGCGGCGCGGCACCCGTAACCGCCCAGCAGGAAGGCCAGCGTCTGCGGCACATAGCTCAGGCCGATGTCGCTCGGGCCGTAGCCCATATCACCGAGGATAAACGGCGAGCCGGTCAGCCAGGCGAAGAAACCGGCCGAACAGGCGGCGTACATGGCGACATTGCCGCTGAATACCGGGGATTTCAATAATTGCCAAAAACTGACGCTGCTTTTTGGCGCGTCGACGGCGGGTTTTGGCCTGGTGTTCTCTTTGAGCAGCAGCGTCGGCAGCAGCAACAAGGCGGTGATGGCCAGCAGCACGGCGAAGATCGCGCGCCAGCTGGCGTGGTTCAGCAGCCAGGCGCCCAGCAGCGGCGCCAGCGCCGGCGATAGCGCCACCAGCGGCATGATGGTGGCGAATACGCGGTTGGCCTGGCCTTCACGATAGCGGTCGACCACCAGCGCTTGCCAGATGGCGGCGGCGGAACAGACGCCTACGGCCTGAATAAAGCGCAGTATCCAGAGCTGAGCGGCATTTTCCACCCACAGCATGCCCAGGCAGCCGAGCGCGAACAGCGTCAGGCCAATCAACAATACCGGTTTGCGCCCCAGACGGTCGGAGAGCGGCCCCCACAGCAGCTGCGCGAAGGCGAAGCCGGCCAAAAAGATGCTCAGGCTGGCGCTGACCGCGCCGGCGGAAATTTGCAGTTCCTCCCGCATGGCGCCGAAGGCGGGCAGGTACATATCGGTCGCCAGATAACCCAGCATGCTCAGGCCGGCGAGGTAGAACATAAAACCAAAGGAATTTCGCATGGTATTTCTCGTTAATATTTTAGTGTCGCAGGTTTTTAGCGCCGGCCAGTGTATCCGGCTGGATCTCTGCTTGTGAAACGGTAATATTTGCAAAGTGCTGTTAAAAAAATTGAAGGCAAAGCGATGTGGTCTGAATATTCTCTCGAGGTCGTTGATGCGGTGGCGCGCACCGGCAGTTTCAGCGCGGCGGCGCAGGAGCTGCACCGGGTGCCGTCGGCGGTAAGTTATACCGTGCGGCAGCTGGAGCAATGGCTGGCGGTGCCGCTGTTTGAGCGGCGTCATCGCGATGTGGAACTGACGCCGGCCGGCGCGCTGTTTATCAAGGATGCGCGAGCTGTTATCAAAAAAATGCTCGACACCCGCCGCCACTGTCAACAGGTGGCCAACGGTTGGCGCGGTCAGCTGAATATCGCGGTGGACATCATCGTCAAACCGCAGCGCAGCCGCCAGCTGGTGCTGGATTTCTACCGCCATTTCCCCGACGTCGAGCTGATGCTGCAACCCGAGGTATTTAACGGCGTGTGGGATGCATTGGTGGACGGCAGGGTGGACATGGCGATCGGCGCCACCCGCGCGGTGCCGGTCGGCGGCGGCTTCGCTTTCCGCGACATGGGGGATATGAACTGGCTGTGCGTAGTCAGCCCACAGCATCCGCTGGCGCAGCTGGCAGGGCCGTTGAATGACGACCGGTTGAGGCCGTACCCTGCGCTTTGTCTGGAAGACACCTCGCGCAATCTGCCCAAGCGCGTCACCTGGACGCTGGATAACCAGCGGCGGCTGGTGGTGCCGGACTGGACCTCGGCGCTCGACTGTTTGTGCGCCGGATTGTGCGTCGGCATGATGCCGGCGCATCTGGCGCTGCCGCGGGTGCAGCGCGGTGAGCTGAAGGCGTTGCAGTTGCAGCAGCCGTTTCCCGCCAGCCCCTGCTGCCTGACCTGGCAACAGGATAAACCGTCACCGGCGATGAGCTGGCTGCTGGCGTATTTGGGCGATGGCGAGACGCTGAATCAGGAGTGGCTGAGTGAGGCGGCACCGGAAGCCGTGTCGGCTTCCGGTAGGGAGGAGGATCAGCGGCGGTAGTCGATGAACGGACCGTCGGCGACCGAACGGCGTTCGACCAGTTTCGGATGCACTTCGATCACCTGCGATTCTTCGCGCTTGCTGATGATGCGATCCAGCAGCATGGTGAAGGCCATTTCGCCCAGACGCTCTTTCGGCTGATGAATGGTGGTCAGCGCCGGGGTGAAGTAGCGGGCGTTGCGCACGTTGTCGTAGCCGATCACGGAAATATCCTGCGGCACCCGCAGCCCCAGTTCGTCGGCGGCGCAGATGGCGCCCATCGCCATGATGTCGCCGCCGCAGAATACCGCGGTCGGTCGCTGTTTTTGCGACAGAATTTGATGCATCGCCTTGTAACCGGACTCCGGCTCGAAGTCACCCTGGACTATCCACTCTTCGCGAATATCGATATGCGCTTCCTGCAGCGCCTTCATGAAGCCCTGATGCCGACCGCCGCCGGTGTTGCGCGACAGCTGGCCCGGGATAGCGCCGATATCGCGGTGGCCGCGTTCGATCAGATAACGCCCGGCCAGATAGCCGCCCTCGAACGCGTTATCGATGATGGTGTCGGTGAAGTCGCCGCGCGCGGCGCCCCAGTCCATTACCACCATCGGGATGTTGCGGTAGTCTTCCAGCATGCCCAGCAGCTGATCCGGGTATTCGGAACACATGACCAGCAGGCCGTCGACGCGCTTTTGCGCCAGCATCGCCAGGTAGGCGCGCTGTTTGTCCAGATTGTTGTGCGAGTTGCACAGGATCAGGGTATAGCCTTTGCTGTAGCAGCTGTTTTCCACCGCCTCGATCACTTCGGCAAAGTAGGGCGCTTCGCTCGAGGTGGCCAGCAGACCGATAGACTTGGTGTGATTGACTTTCAGGCTGCGCGCTACGGCGCTCGGCGAGTAGTGCAGCTCTTTGATGGCGGCCCACACGGCCGCTTTGGTCTCTTCGGCGACGAAACGAGTCTTATTGATGACGTGCGAAACGGTGGTGGTGGAAACGCCCGCGCGTTTGGCCACATCTTTAATCGTTGCCATGTAAGGAATGACTCCTGAACTCACATGTTTACAGCATGTAAGTGTGATGTTAATCGTTTGCCTACGTAGATCCTTCTCCAGAGAAGCGAAAACTGAGTTTTTAGTGTTGAAGTCGTCAGCGCTTAATCAGGAGGGGCATGAATGCCGGTACGCAGTTGTGAACTGCGAATTTTGTCGCATATTGAACAAAAGTGGAAGAGGTAATCGAGATTATAAACCGGGAAATGATAACAAGATTTTATCGGCGAACTGTGGGAAAATGATTTGACGTACTAATTGTGCGCCTTTTATCCTTAGGAAAGCCCATTTTAAAGGAGTTGTCATGGATACCGATCTGAAGATGTCGCTGTTCACCACCGTTTGCGCATTGGCGATGATCATCGCTTTCAGCTTTGTCGCCGCGTTGAACTGATTTCCCGCCAGTTTTAAAAAAGGCGCAGCCAAGCTGCGCCTCATCACTTAGGCAAGGCCTGCGCTTACGCCAGGTTTTCTGCCGCGAAGGTCCAGTTGACCAACGCCCAGAAGTTTTCCAGGTATTTTGGCCGCGCGTTGCGGTAATCGATGTAATACGCGTGTTCCCACACGTCAACGGTCAGCAGCGGTTTGTCTTCGCCGGTCAGCGGGGTTGCCGCGTTGGAAGTGTTGACGATCGCCAGCGCGCCGTCCGGTTTTTTCACCAGCCAGGTCCAGCCAGCACCGAAGTTTTTCACGGCGGCATCGGTGAACTGCTCTTTGAACGCAGCGAAAGAGCCGAAGGATTTGACGATCGCCGCCGCCAGTTCGCCCTGCGGTTCACCGCCGCCCTGTGGCGACAGGCAGTGCCAGTAGAAGGTGTGGTTCCACACCTGCGCGGCGTTGTTGAACACGCCGCCGTTGGAGGTCTTGATGATCTCTTCGAGCGATTTGCCTTCGAACTCGCTGCCTTTCACCAGGTTGTTCAGGTTAACCACGTAGGTGTTGTGGTGTTTGCCGTAGTGGTATTCCAGGGTCTCGGCGGAGATGTGCGGCTCGAGCGCGTTTTTTTCATACGGTAATGCAGGTAATTCAAACGACATTGCTTCCTCCTTTACAGCGCCATTCAGCTTTTCGTCGGGGCGAACGCCGGATGGGCCGTTTTTTATTGTGGTCATTCAATCTTAACAATTTTCATCATAAAAAACAGGAGGAAAAGCGAGAAATGCGCGTGGGGGAGTGCGATGGGCGATAGCTTGAGCAGGCGGTTGCGGCCGAGGCCACAACCGCGCAGAGCAGCGAATTAACGGATGGTTTTCGGCGTCACTACGCGGCGAGCGCCGATGTAGTGGTTCTGCCAATAGTCGTTGTCGAGCTGGCTGATGCGGATCTCTTCGCCGGTGCGCGGCGACTGGATGAATTTGCCGTTGCCGAGGTAGACGCCGACATGATCCGCCACGCCGCGGTTGTTAATGCGGAAGAACACCAGATCGCCGCTTTCCAGTTCGCTTTTCTTGATCGGCGCCGCGTCGCGCAGGTGATACATTTCGTTGGCGGTGCGCGGCATCTTGATTTTCACCACGTCTTTATAGGCGTAATAGATGAGGCCGCTGCAGTCGAAGCCGGTGCGCGGCGAGCTGCCGCCCCAGCGATAAGGCTTGCCCATCTGATCCATCAGCTTGGCCATCGCGGTCTGCTTGGCGTGCTGGTAACGCTTTTTGTGCGCCGGGCTGAGTTTCAACGGTTTTTCATCACGCGCCAGCTTGGCGGTGGCCATACCGGCTTCGCGGTGGCGGCCATAGCCTTTTTTGTAGCCCTTTTTCGGCGGGGTGACTTTAATTTTGGCGGTTTTCTGCGCTTTGGCCTTGGGTTTGGCGCTGACGATCTTTTTCGCGCTTTTCTCGCTTTTGACCTTGGCGGTCTTGGTTTTTTTCTCGGGGGCCGTCACTTTGGCTTTTTTGGCGGCTTTATCCGCTTTCTTTTTTCTGCGGTCATCGGGCCGCGCTTCATTGGCATGGCTTTTACGCTGCTCGGCGGCAACACGCGCCTGTGGCGCAGCGTGCGCCAAATTGAAGAAGAGCTGCGTAAACAGCAGCGCAAAGAGCGTAAGAATTAAACGCATGTCGACGTCACCAACCTTGGCCCCGAAACGGATATCGAAAGAGTTACAGTATTCCCGAATTTCGCCATATAAAACAGCGAAGAACTCATAAATAATAATCCATATTGTGAGAAAACGTTAATGACATTTTTTTTGGTTTAAAATCAGCCTGTTGATGTATAAAAAAGCGCCAGGCGGCGGTGGCGGATATAATTAAGCCGCGCCGTCATCGCGGCGCAATATATTAGTGAAATGGTCGGATTAAAAATGTTATTCTCAACGTATGTTTTGACCGGAATGACGTGGCCGGTGAAACGCGATCGGCGGCGGGCGAATATCCTTGCAAAAGATGGCGTTTTCTTGCGACTGTTCCAGCCGCTACAATAGCCCGCGTGATGCATGTTGTAGCCATGAAATATGGCTTGAGGAAGCAATAAATGACGACGACACTTGAAAAAATTCAGCACCAGATCGCTGAAAACCCGATTCTGCTGTACATGAAGGGTTCGCCAAAGCTGCCGAGCTGCGGCTTCTCTGCTCAGGCTGTGCAAGCGCTGTCCGCCTGCGGCGAACGTTTCGCCTATGTGGATATTCTGCAAAACCCGGACATCCGCGCCGAGCTGCCAAAATACGCCAACTGGCCGACTTTCCCGCAGCTGTGGGTAGACGGTGAGCTGGTCGGCGGTTGCGATATCATCATCGAAATGTATCAGCGCGGCGAATTGCAGCAGTTGATCAAAGAAACGGCAGAAAAGTATAAAGCACAGGAAGACCAGCAGTCTTAATCGACAGACTTGCGGTTACCGCGTAACGGGCGGCGCCAGTGCAAACTGGGCCGCCTTTTTTATTGGGCCTATTCGGCGAGATCGCCGGCGGGCAGCGGCCAGCCGCCGAGACGCTTCCAGCGGTTAACCAGCTCACAAAACAGCAGGGCGGTTTGTTCGGTGTCGTACAGCGCGGAGTGCGCCTGGCTGCTGTCGAACGGCATGCCGGCGGCGATGCAGGCTTTGGCCAGCACCGTTTGCCCCAGCACCAGGCCGCTCAGCGCAGCGGTGTCGAAGGTGGCGAACGGATGGAACGGATTACGCTTCAAGCCGGCGCGTTCGGCCGCGGCCATCAGGAAGCTGTGATCGAAGTTGGCGTTGTGCGCGACGATAATGGCCCGGTTGCAACCGCGATCCTTGAGCCCTTTGCGCACCGCTTTGAAAATGGCGTGCAGCGCGTCGTATTCGCTGACCGCACCGCGCAGCGGGTTGTGCGGATCGATGCCGTTAAACGCCAGCGCTTCCGGTTGCAGGTTGGCGCCCTCGAAAGGCTCCACGTGGAAGTGCAGGGTTTCGTCGCGCTGCAGCCAGCCGTCTTCATCCATTTTCAGCGTCACGGCGGCGATTTCCAGCAGCGCATCGGTATTGGCGTTGAAGCCGGCGGTTTCAACATCTATTACTACGGGATAAAACCCACGAAAACGACCACTCAGGGCGTTAAGATCACTTTTTTCGGCCATCAGTTTCTTATCTTCATCGAATGCAGCGCGCATTATGGCAAATTTTGCGCCCGGTTGCAGGCGCTATCGCGCGGAGAATCAGCGGGGCGCAGGCGCGCCCCGAGAAAGGCTTAGTGGCCGAGGCCTTGGCCGGCGTGTTTGTTTTCGATCAGCTCGATTTTATAACCGTCCGGATCTTCGACGAAGGCGATGACCGTGGTGCCGCCTTTCACCGGGCCGGCCTCACGGGTGACGTTGCCGCCGGCGCGGCGGATGTTGTCGCAGGTGGCGGCGACGTCGTCCACGCCCAGCGCCAGGTGGCCGAAGGCGGTGCCCATGTCGTAGCTGTCGGTGCCCCAGTTATAGGTCAGTTCGATAACCGCGCCTTCGCTCTCTTCCGTATAGCCGACAAAAGCCAGCGAGTATTTGTACTCCGGGTTTTCGCTGGTGCGCAGCAGGCGCATGCCTAATACCTTGGTGTAGAAGTCGATGGAGCGTTGCAGATCACCGACGCGGATCATGGTATGGAGTAAGCGCATAATTCCTCTGAATTGACTGTGCCGTGGCAGACGGCGGGTGGATTGAAGCACAAGCGAGTATAGCCTTGTCCCGCAAGGGAATTCAACGTGACGAACTGGTGACGATGTCACTTTTTACCCCCTCGCCATGGGTGTTTAAATATTGATCGAGTGTACCGATCGATACGAAGTAATTGATCTGCACAATCAATTATCAATTCCGCCCGTAACCGTGTAGAAATTGACCTGTAGCAGATAACAACACCAGGGAACGTCGGCCCGCCTTGTGCGGGCCTTTTTGCGTGCATAAAAAAACGGCCAGGCGGTTGCGTGGCCGTTTAGGATCAGGACGGGTTACTTCGTCAGAAACGGATAGTCGGTATACCCTTCGGCGCCACCGCCGTAAAAGGTTTCCGGCTTAGGTTCGTTGAGCGGTGCGTGCTGACGGAAACGCTCGACCAAATCCGGATTGGCGATGTAGCTGCGGCCGAAGGCCACCGCGTCGATGAAGCCTTTTTCGATCAACGCTTCGGCTTTTTCAGCGGTGTAGGCGCCGGCGCCGACGATCACTCCTTTAAAGTGGGCGCGCACCGAGTCACGGAAGGCGTCGGAATACGGTTTGCCGCCGGCCCAGTCCGGTTCGGAGATGTGCAGATAGGCGATGTTGCGTTTGTTCAGCTCTTCCACCAGGTACAGCGCCGCTTCTTCCTGATCTTCACCGTTGTCCAGGCCGTTGAACGGCCCCAGCGGCGAGATGCGGATGCCGATGTGCTCGGAGCCCCATTCTGCGATGGCGGCGTCGACCACTTCCAGCGTCAGGCGGGTGCGATTCTCGATGCTGCCGCCGTATTGATCGGTACGTTGGTTAGATGCCGGAGACATGAACTGGTGCAGCAGATAGCCGTGAGCCGCATGCAGCTCGATAAAGTCGAAGCCGGCTTCACGCGCGTTGGCGGTCGCCTGGCGGAAATCGTTGACGATGCCCGGGATCTCGCTGGTTTCCAGCGCGCGCGGCGTAGAGGTCGGTACGCGCACCCAGGCACCGGTTTCGTCACGCACGGTGGTGCGGGTGTCCGCGTTGATCGCCGAAGGGGCGACCGGCGCTTGTCCGCCCGGCTGGAGGCTGGTGTGGGAGATGCGGCCTACGTGCCACAGCTGTACGGCGATGTGGCCGTTTTTGTCGTGTACCGCCTGCGTGATGTGTTTCCACGCGGCGATCTGCTCCGGGGTATGCAGGCCCGGCGCACCGGCGTAGCCTTTCGCCTGGAAGGAAATCTGCGTCGCTTCGGTCACGATCAGACCGGCGCCGGCGCGCTGGGCATAATACTCCGCCATCAGCGGCGTGGGAATGTCGCCCGGTTCGATGCTGCGCAGACGCGTCAGCGGAGCCATAAACACGCGGTTGGGCAGGGTGACTGCGCCAACTTTCAGCGGAGAGAGCAATTTTTCAGTCTTCATAGTGCATCCTGTATTTAATAGACCGGTCGTCTAGTTATGGGCGATAAAAAAACACGAACTGCATTTTCACGAAAAAAGACGGTGGTGTTACGGCTGCGGCGGGCGCAGCAGCAACTCAATGCTTTCCAGTGCGCTGGTCAACGGGGCCAACGAGCGCCGGATCTTGGCGCGCAGCGAGGCGCCAAGCCACAGGGCATACAACGTCTCTGCGGTTGCCGCCGGGCTCATGGCTACCGACAGCGATCCCTCCGCGATGCCGCGCTCAATGGCCGCCTGCAGGTGGCCGATCACCCGGGCGGTCCCGGTTTCCAGCGCATGGCGCATCGGCTCCGACAGGTCGCTCACCTCGGCGGAGAGTTTCACCGCCAGACAGGCGTTATGACATTCGCTGCGGCAGTGGTAACTGATGGCCTGGGCGTAATACCCCAAGAGCTGGTGGCGGGCATCGGTGTGCTCGTCGGCAAACAGCGTTTGCATTTGCGCATCATAGTGCGCGAAATAGCGTTGCAGCATCGCTTCGCCGAAGGCTTCCTTCGAGCGGAAATAGTGGTAGAACGACCCTTTCGGCACGCCCGCCGTGGCCAGCAGTTCGCTCAGCCCCATGCCGGTAAAGCCCAGGCGCAGGCTGAGGGTTTCGCCGGTGGCGAGCAGATGTTCACGTGTATCCACGTTGCAATGCGTTGATTTGGTCATCATGGTGCCGAGCATAATAGACCGATTGGTCTAGGTCAATGGGAATAAAAAAACCGGCGCACAAAACGCCGGTTGGTCTCAAGCATTGTGCCTCAGCGGCACGCGGAAGTTAAGCGCTTACGCCGCGTTGCGGCAGCGTTGCAGAATATCCAACTGGGATTGATATTCACGCGTCTGCACATTCAGCATGCCCAACAGGGTGTGGAACAGATTGTCCTGCGACACGTCGTCCTTTTCCGCCAGCGCGCTCAGGCACTGGCGATCGATGCCGAAATTGCGCTGATAGTCGGCCGACATCCACATCAGGAATGGCACGTGAGTTTGCTGGCTCGGCGCGAACACATAAGGCGTGCCGTGCAGGTACATGCCGTTTTCCCCCAGCGATTCGCCGTGATCGGACAGGTAGACCAGCGCGGTATTGAACCGGTCGTCATACTGCTGCAGCAGCTTGATGGTGGCATCGAGCATCGCGTCGGTATACAGGATCGAGTTGTCGTAGGTGTTCACCAACTGCTCATGGCTGCAATCCTGGATCTGATTACTGTTGCAGGTCGGCGAAAACGTCTGGAACTGCGGCGTGCTGCGGCGGTAATAAGCCGGGCCGTGGCTGCCCATCTGGTGCAACACGATCACGCCGTCGTCTTTCAGGCTATTGATGTAGTCGTTCAGTTTGTACAACAGCACATTGTCCATGCAAACCTCGCCGTCACAGTCCTGCGGCAGTTTCAGTTTGGTCATGTCGATGTGCGGCACCCGATCGCAGGCGCCTTTGCAGCCGCCGTCGTTATCGCGCCACAGCACGTTGACGCCGGCATGCGCCAGCACGTCGAGCATGCCTTCCTGGTGCGTCGCCTGAGTTGCGTCGTACGCTTTGCGCGGCATGTTGGAGAACATGCAGGGGACGGAGATTGCCGTTTCGGTGCCGCAAGAGCTGGCGTTCTTGAAATAGACCACGTTGTCCTGCTTGAGGCGCGGGTTGGTCTCGCGATCGTAGCCCCCGAGAGAAAAGTTTTCGGCGCGGGCGGTTTCGCCCACCACCAGGATCACCAGCGTTTTCTTGGCCTGTCCGGCGATCAGCGGCCCTTTGCGCGCGTCTTCACCGATCTTCACCAGCGGCAGATTGCGCGTGAAGTAGCGCTGCTCGGTAAACTTGATGGTGCCGGCGACGAAGTTGGAAGGCGTTAACATCTTCACCACGCTTTTATTGTTGCGGATCAGCGAAGCGTAGTCTTTGTAGAACAGCGCGGCGATGATCAGGATCACCACCAATGACAGCATGACGTTGGCGGCGCGCAGCCCAACCATGTACCACCAGGGGCGGGTCTGGCGAATATGGGTGAAGCAAACCGCCGCCGCCGGCAGGACGCCGAGCAGCGCCAGCCACAGCCCCATGCGCGGCGTCAGCAACGCCGTCGCTTCGTGGGTGTTGGTTTCAAAGGCGTTTTGCATCATGTTGCCGTCGATCACTACGCCATAGCTGTACATGAAATAGTTGGCTGCGGCGCTGCCGAGCAAGAAAAAGACGATCAGCGGTTTGCGCAGGTAGGGCACGGTCAACACGCTGAAGATAATATTCAGCGCACAGAAGATCACCACCGGCATGCTGGCGGCGAATATCACGCTGTGGACGCTATCGAAGGTGATATACGACCAGGCGCGATGCAGGAATAACGCGTTTTGGAACAGAGTGAAGAACAGGGCGGTGGCGAGGATAAAACCGAGGCTGTTGCACTGTAAGCGTTGACGTAACCACATTGCCAAATCTGGATCCTGAGAGTGGATAATGCCTTGAAATCTACCGGATGAAACTTAAGAAAACCTTAGAAATTCAGAATACTGGCGGCGGCGAACGCGGGAAAACGCCAGGCCGGTGGCCTGGCGGTGAGGGGAATTAGTAGGCGGCGGTGAACTGGGCGCGAATAAACTGAGGTTTTTCAATCTCATCGACGATAGCCACCGCCAGATCTTCCACCGAAATGCTGGCCGGCGCGTCGCCGTTCATCAGCAGCTGCGTGGTGCCGAGGCGGAACTGGCCGGTGCGTTTGCCCGGTTCCAGCAGGGCGGCCGGAGAGAGGTAGGTCCAGTCGAGCGCTGATTCGTTGCGCAGTTTATTGCGCAGATCGCGCACCGCCTGCGCGCCGGGGCGGATATTTTCCGGGAATTGCGGCGTATCCACCAGTTCAACGCCCGGCGCCACTTCCAGGCTGCCTGCGCCGCCCACCACCAACAGGCGCTTGACGCCTGCCTGCTCGACCGCGGTAAGGATCTGCTGGGCGCCGCGCGTAGTCTTCTCATACAGGTTGTCTTCGCCCCAGCCGGGATTGTAGGCGCTGATCACCGCATCCTGACCGTGCAACTGCCCCGCCAGCCAGGCGGTATCGGCGACGTCGCCCAGCGCGACGGTCAGATTGGCGTGGTCCGGCAAATCTTTTTTCTGACGGGCGATCGCCGTTACCTGCATGCCGCGAGCCAGCGCTTCATCCACCACACGGCGGCCAACAAAACCGGTTGCTCCAATAATGGCTACTTTCATCTGTATGCTCCTTCAGGGATGGGTCAGTATCGTAAGGCAGGCCGATGTGCCTGCTGCGTGGGATCTACTCTAGTCCTTAACAATAGCCGTGATTAGTGCCATATTCATGCTTTCTTGATTAAGTAAAACTTCATAATGGTGGATAAACTCAATCGAATGGCGGTGTTCGCCACCGTGGTGGCGGAGGGATCGTTGGCCGGTGCGGCGCGGCGGCTGGGCATGACGCCGTCGGCGGTCAGTCAGCATATGCGCTCGCTGGAGAAGGCGCTCGGGGTGCCGCTGTTGCACCGCTCCACCCGCCGTCTGGCGTTGACCGAGGCGGGGGCGGCGTTTTATCCCGGCTGCGAGGCGATGTTGCAACAGGCGCAGCAGGCGGAGCAGCGGCTGGCGGAACTGCGGGACACGCTGGTGGGCGAGCTGCGCATCGCCACCCCGGTCGGCATCGGCGGCCGCTCGTTGGCGGAGGCGCTGGCGCCGCTGTTGCAGGCGCACCCCAAGCTGACGCTGCGGGTGCTGGCGGACGATCGCATCGTCGACATGATAGAACACCGGGTCGACATTGCGCTGCGCGCCAATCGTCAACTGGCGGACGCCAATATGATCGCTCACCCGCTGACGGCGTGGCCGATGGTGCTGTGCGCCGCGCCGCGTTACCTCAGCCAGCATGGGGTGCCGGAAAAGCCACAGGATTTGGTGCAGCACCGCTGGATTTCCAGCGGCTACAGCGGGGCCCATCTGGATTTGCTGCATCAATCCGGCCAGCAGGTCAAGCTGCGGCTGGCGGAGGGGCAGATCGTCAGCGAGAGCATGAACGTGATGCGCGCCTTTACCCGCGCCGGTCTGGGCATTTCCGTTCAGCCGCTGTATGAAATTGGCGACGAGCTGCAGCGCGGCGAGCTGTTGCTGCTGTTGCCGGAGTGGCGGCCGGCGCCGCTGCGGCTGCACGCGCTGACGCTGGAACGCACTATGCCGGAGAAAAGCCGCCAGGCGCTGCGCTATTTGCGCGACTATTTTCGCCGCAATGGCGAAAAGGGACTTGCCAGCGGCGGCGATGACGTCTTCAATTAGCAGGAGAATGCAGGAGGGCCCGTGGCACAGCAGCTTGAATTTTTCGACATCCCCAGCCCGTGTCGCGGCATTTGCCAGGCCGACGATCGCGGTTTCTGCCGTGGCTGCCTGCGCAGCCGCGAGGAGCGGTTCGGCTGGATGAGCATGAGCGACGCGCAAAAGCGCGAAGTGCTGCGTCTGTGTCGCCAACGTTTCCTGCGCCTGCAGCGCGCCAACAAAGCCCCCGACGAGCCGCTGCCGGAACAGCCTTCGCTGTTTTGACCCTTTCCTGATCTGCCGCACGTTCATGCGCCTTTGCGCTTCCCTGCGCCTCACCGGCTTGTGTATGCTGGCTGACAACTAATGTCATGAGGTTTTCGCAATGGTAGAACGCATTCGTCTCGCGCCGCAGGGGCCTGAATTTTCCCGTATGATTTGCGGTTACTGGCGGTTGATGGAGTGGGGCATGTCGCCGCAGCAGCTGCTGACGTTTATCGAACAGCATGTCGAACTGGGCGTCACCACCGTCGATCACGCAGATATCTATGGTGGTTATGCCTGCGAGCAGGCATTCGGCGACGCACTGCGCCTGAAGCCCGCGTTGCGGCAGTCGCTGGAGCTGGTGAGCAAGTGCGGCATTGCCACCACCGCCAAGCCCGGCAACCCGATCGGCCACTACATCACCGACCGCGATCATATCGTACAGAGCGCGGAACACTCGCTGCGCCATCTGCACACCGACTACCTCGACCTGTTGCTGATCCACCGCCCGGATCCGTTGATGGACGCTGACGACGTGGCCGAAGCCTTTGTCGCGCTGCACAAAAGCGGCAAGGTGCGCCATTTCGGCGTCTCTAACTTTACGCCCGCGCAGTTCCAACTGCTGCAGTCGCGTCTGCCGTTCTCTCTGGTCACCAATCAGGTGGAAATCTCGCCGATTCACCAACCGGCGATCCTGGACGGCACGCTCGATCAGTGCCAGCAGCTGCGCATCAAACCGATGGCCTGGTCCTGCCTGGGCGGCGGCCGCTTGTTCAACGACGCCGAGTTCCAGCCGTTGCGCGACGAGCTGCAGCGGGTGGCGCAAGAGATCGGCGCCGAGACCATTGAACAGGTGGTTTACGCCTGGGTGATGCGCCTGCCGTCTTCGCCGCTGCCGATTATCGGCTCCGGCAAGATCGAGCGGGTGCGTTCGGCGTTGAAGGCGCAGAAACTGGCGCTGAACCGCCAGCAGTGGTTCCGCATTCGCAAGGCGGCGTTGGGGTATGACGTGCCCTGAGACGGGGTAGAAAGAGGAAAGCCGGGCGGCAAAAGCGCCCGGCTTTTTTTACGTCGGTCTTTAGGCCAATACCACCTGATCGGGGTTGAAATGATCGAGCGAGACGCCGATCAGCGTGACCTGGCTGTGGCCGAAGGCCAGCACCAGATCGTCGTTTTGCTGCGTGGCATAGTCGCGGATATTCCCGCTGGCGCCCTCGGTGCCGATAAATACCAGTTTGTCGGTGGCGTTGAAGCCATACAGCTGGTCGCGGCCGAAATCGCCGCTGAACAGGAAGGTATTGCCGTTGCCGACCCCCTTCAGGATGTCATCGCCGCTGCCGCCGACGAAGGTCAGGTTGCCGCCGGCATGGCCGATCAGCGTATCGTTGCCGGCGTTGCCGAACAGCCAGGCGTCGTGGCTGCGAGCCTGCAGGACGTCATCGCCGTCGCCGCCGGTGGTGGCGGTTGCATAGGCTTTGAGGCCCGAATCCGATTTCAATCCGGCGGTGGTCACCTGATGATCCACCTCTTTGCTGAAAATCAGCCAGGAGGTTTCTTTGCTGCGCAGGGTACTGATGTCGTCCGCCAGCGTAATGCCGCCCTTGGCGTCGCGCAGGTAAAGCGTATTACCGTCGTAGGCAACCTCGGTGTTTTTCAACGCCTGCTGGGTATCGAAGATATTGTGGCCTTTGCCGCCGGCAATCAGGTTATAGCCGCCGGCGTCGCGGAAGATATCGTCACCGTCGCGCCCCTCGAGATAGTCGTTGCCTTTGCCGCCCTTGATCAAATCATTGCCGTCGCTGCCGATGATAAACGTCGGCCCGCTGTGCGTTTCCGCGTTGCGGTTCAGATCTTCCACCCAGGTACTGCCGCGCGTGACGTTCGACAGGTTGGAGACGATGATGGTCGAGTCTTTGTCGGTCAGCGAATAAAACTCGGAGTTCAGCACCCGCATCAGACCATCCTGATAGAAGAACGGCAGGTGGGATAGCCAGGTCGGAATGTTGAGAATGGAGAACGGCAACAGATTCCAGGCGTCCGACGCGTAGTGGTCGTTGAAGTTGACGATATTGTTGGTGGCGGAGGTATGCGGCGCATCGTGAACGCCCAATGACGGCAGGGTCAGCGAGGTGCCGTCGAGCGCGCGAAACACCGGATCGTTCTCATAGCCGATGTTGATCACCTTGCCGCCGGTTTCGTACTGGGTCGGCGAGGCGAAGGCGACATAGTTGGACTGCGCGTAGAAGCCGCCCCAGTTGGCGTCGCTCTGCGCCGCCATGCTGTTGACCGCCAGCCCGCCGAGGCTGTGGCCGCTGATCACCACGTCTTCGCCGCTCAGCCCGTGGGCCTGCGCGAATTTCGCCACGTCCCCCAGCAAATTGCCGAAGGCCTTCAGCGTATAGCCGTCGGCATAGCCTTTCGGCCCGAACCCGGCCAACAGATCGTTAATCACATCGCCGATGGTATCGCCGATCAGCGACTCGCGCGGGCCGCTGGTACCGCGAAATGAGATGCCAATGGCGGTGAGATTGCCTTCGCTGTCATATTTGCCCAGCACCTCGGCCTGAGCGGTGGTGTAACCGGCGGTTTCGCCGTAGTAGGTGCCGCGCGCATCGGTTTTGCCGGCGTAACCCAACTGCGCGGCGTCGATCACTGACCAGCCGGCATTGTTCACCGCGTCCTGCGCGGCCTGTTCGGAATCGGGGTTCCAGGGAAGACCGGGCAGGCCGCCCTGCGACTGAGTGCTGCCGATGAGCGCCGTGATCAGCGTCAGCGGCAGACCGAGGCCGAAACCGGTCTGGTGATAGCCTTCATCGAAGCCGTTATCGATATTGTGGTAAGCGTAGGTAGAGATGGCCAAGGCGTCGGAAAACAGCGCCTTTGACGCGTTTTCGTCCAGATCCTTATAGCTAAAGATGCCCATATCAGTTCCTTATGAAGTATGCCGCCTGGCCGGGAAGTGAACTCTCGCGCGTCGGCGGTGGAAACAGGGAAACAACGTTAGCCGAACGACAGCTGGTCAGAGGACCAACATCGGTAGAATTATTATTGGTGCTAAATATTAGGCCCGCGAATCAAATTGGCGAGATTGTGCGTTGGTTAACAGTGCTGGCGCTGGCTCTCCTATACTGATAACTCGATAGAGTCATTAAGGAGACTGATTGATGAAACGTTATTGGTATGCGGCGCTTGGCCTGATGGCCTGCGGGGCCGCTCAGGCGGCGACGGTCGACGTTGAGATGAACTTGGTGACCGGGCAGGGCATCGGTCAGGATATCGGCAAAGTGGCCATCAGCGAAACGCCTTACGGCTTACTGTTCACGCCGAGCCTGAAAGCCTTGCCGGCCGGGGTGCACGGTTTCCATGTGCATGAGAAAGGCAGCTGTGAGCCGGGCATGAAGGACGGTAAGGCGGTGGCGGCGCTGGCGGCCGGCGGGCATTTTGATCCGCAAAAAACCGGGAAACACCTCGGGCCGTATGCCGACGGGCATCTGGGCGATTTGCCGGCCATCTATGTGACCGCCGACGGCATGGCGAACGATCCGGTGTTGGCGCCGCGGCTGAAAAAAATCAGTGAAATTGAGGGCAAGGCACTGATGGTGCACGCCGGCGGCGATAATCACTCGGATCATCCGCTGCCGCTCGGCGGCGGCGGTGAGCGCTTCGCCTGCGGCGTGATCAAGTGATCATCTGCCGCTGACGGCCGCTGTGGCGGCGGGCGGGCCAATGGCCTGTTGCAATTGCTGCAGCGAGCAGTAGAGCCGCCAAATCAGGCCGGCCAGATCGCGCGCCGCCTGTTCCGGGTGGTGCGCCAGGGCGTTGCTCATGCGCAGCAGTTCTTGCAGCGTGGCGTCCAGCGAACTGTGCTGCACGCCTTTCTCCGTCATGATGCCGCGCAGGCAGTGGATACAGACGTTGCGCACCGCCGACAGTGGATCTGAGCGGGTTTGCCAGTCGCGCAGCTGCCAGACGATATGGCTGCAGTTGAGCAGCACTACGCCCCAGCGCAGCAACCAGGTGCGCGCCTCCTGATCCTGACTTTGATTGAGCTGGCTGATGCGATGGTAGATCAGCGATTCAAACTGGCTTTCGCTCTGCTGCGGCTTTTTGCTCAACTGATCGATAAAGTCGCGGCGCAGCGCGCGGATAATACGGCGGCTCTTTCGCTTGTCTGAGCTGGGGCGCAGGATCTGAAACGCCAGCCCGGCCAGCAGCACACCGACAATTTTACCGATGTTGTCATTGATAAAGGACTGGTAGTCATAGCTCGGCGGATTACTGACGGTCAGAAATGAGCCCATGAAGACGATCAGCTGCCCCCAAAGCGCGGCATAAGGCGGATTCTGCAGTTTGAGCATCTGCATGGTCACCAGGATCGGGAACAGGAAGGCGCAGAACACCCAGAAATCATCAATCTGGATCATCAAACCGAATTTCACCACGAAGCAGGCGACCGAGAGCAGCAGCACCGCCTTGAGCAAGGTGCTGACGCTGTTGATTGGCGAAGGCGTGGAGGAGTAGAGCACGCAGCTGATGGCGGTGAGCGTCAGCGCCGCGCTGCCGGCGTCCCACTGCGTGTTGATCCAGTAGGCGCAGCCGATCACGATGCATAAAAAGGTGCGCAGGCCGTTATAGGCGGCTTCGTAGCTGTCGGTATGGCGCGCCAGCGAGGTGACGCGCGGCGGCTGGAGAACGCTGACCGCCGTGGCGCTTTCCAATCGTTGCAGCCAGCGGTTGCAGCGTAGGTAAAGCCAGCAGAAATCACGCAAACGCAGCCAGAAGGCGCGATGGCGGTAGTCCGCTGCATCTTGCGGGGCAATCTGCTGGAGCAGGCGCGCCAAACGGTATTTGTCGGTGGCGGGATCGCGCAATTCATCCAGCAGTTGCGTCAGCACCGGCATCAGATTGGCGGGGCGATCCGGCCAGTTCAGCAGCATGCGGCGCAGGCTGGAAATGACGCTGGTAATGCGCAGCTGCTGGTGCAGCAGATAGTTGAGCAGATTATTTTGCCGCCGCAGGCGGTAGTGGCTCCAAAACGCCTGAATGCGCAGCAGGTTCATGGTCAGGATCTGACCGATAACCCCTTCGTGCGAGGTGCGCATCTGCGCGGTGACCTCCGGTTGCCACAGCATGGCGGCGTGCTCCAGCAGCCGTTGCTGCATGCGCCGCAGCGAAGTCAACAAGGCTTCGCCGTCGGAGGTGCTGGGCAGGATCATCATCATCAACCCGCCGCACAGAATGCCGGTGATCACTTCGCAAACCCGCGCCTGGGCGATATCGAAGATCTGCTGGGTATCGGTGACGTTGACCGTACCGAAGGCGATGATGGCGGCGGTATAGCCCGCCAGCGCGAACGCGTAGGAAACGTTGTTTTGATAATGGTTGGAGATATAGGTGCATAGCCCGATCCAGGCGGCGATGAACAGCGTGAACAGCCAGGGATCGTTCAGGCAGTGGCCGGCGATCGCCACCGAGGCGGCGGCGCCCACCAGGCTGCCGAAGATGCGGCCGATGCTTTTGCTGATCACGCCGCCGATGGTGGGGAAGCTGACCACCGCGGCGGAGGTGAGCGCCCAATAAGGTTCGTCGAGCTCGAGCACGAACGCCACCCACAGCGCCAGACACATCGCCAGCGAGTTGCGCAGCGCATAGCGCCATTGGCCGCCGGTCGCCTTACCCCAAGGGGTACGGCTCCACTCCAGAAAGGGCAGGTTCACACTTTAGTTCCGCTGATGAATCGAAATGGTGCAGGTGGTGCCGGCAACCAGTGTCAAATCGGCGGGTACGTTGAGCAATTTTATCCGCACCGGCACGCGCTGAGCCAAACGCACCCAGGGAACATTGGGCTTAACATCCATTAATAGATCGTTGTTGCTGTCAACGCTCTGATCGTAAATGGCGCGGCCGATACTCTCTACTTCCCCCTGCAGCGGGGTGTTGCCGTTATATAAGACAATATCGGCTTTATTGCCTTCTTTTATATGTTTCAGCTTGGTTTCTTCGAAATAACCGAGTACATAAAACGAATGGACATCCACCAGTGCGACCAAAGGCGTGCCGGCGTTGGCGTAGTTCCCGACCCGCGCCTGCAGATTGGTGATATAACCGTCGGTCGGTGCGTAAATTTTAGTTTTGCTCAAATTCCATTTGGCCTGTTCCAGGTTGGCCAGGGCGGCTTTATAGGCGGCCTTCATTGCCTGAGCGGCTAAATTGGACTCATCCAAATCTTCAGCGGAAATAACGTTGCGCGGCAACCCGCGGCGTCGGGCGGCTTCGTGGTCTGCCTTGGCCAGATCCGATTGCGCTTTTGCCACCGCGGCCTCGGCATTGTCCAGCGCGATCTGATAAGGCACCGGGTCGAGGGTAAAAATCAGACTTCCCGCAGGTACGAATTGATTGTCATTCGCACTTATTTTCTCTAATCTTCCAGAAACCTCAGGGGTGATATTGACGAGTTCTGCGCGCACTTTTCCGTCACGGGTCCATGGGGATTGCATATAATAATTCCAGAGCCACCAACCGGCGCAGACGGCAATGGCGCAGACGATCACCGTAGAAAAGTATTTTAATGTTTTATGCTGCATGGGTTACCAACTCGCTAAAATCCATAAGGAACCGCTGACGGTCAGGACGAAAATGGACAGGTCCATCAACATGGGGTGCCAGATTTCACCGGAATACATCCAGTCCCTGAGCAGCTGATGAATCAGCAGCCATAAGACCAGTCCTAGCAAAAAAGCTTTAAATATGGGTGGAAAATAAAGCGATGCCCCCAGGACCAAATCGGGTAAGGGCGATGAGGCGTGTAACCATGATGTATTCACATTAACAATCCCTACGGGTGAATATGTTGAATATTTGCATAACGATTAAACAATAGCGGCTAAAAATAGTGGTTATTTCCACAATATACATTATATACATTTGTGTTTTTAATGTGAGTTACCCAAAATAGTCTAAGCTCTGGGAGGTAATGTTAGCATGCTAATTATAAGGAGGGGTAAGTGGAGTCAACATTAGGTTCAGATTTAGCACGATTGGTTCGTGTTTGGCGAGCGCTCATCGATCATCGGCTCAAGCCGTTGGAGCTGACCCAAACGCATTGGGTTACGTTGCACAATATCAATCGCTTGCCGCCGGAGCAGTCGCAAATCCAGCTGGCCAAGGCGATCGGTATCGAGCAACCGTCACTGGTTCGCACGCTGGACCAACTGGAGGAGAAGGGGCTTATCACGCGTCACACCTGTGCCAACGATCGCCGCGCGAAGCGCATCAAGCTGACCGAAGCGGCCGATCCGATCATCAGGGAAGTCGACAGTGTGATCACGTCTACGCGCAGTGAGATTTTAAGCGGCATTACCGCCGACGAAGTGCATCTGTTGGTAGGGCTGATTGGCAAGTTAGAACAAAATATCACCGAACTGCAGAACAAATAATAATATTCTTATTTTTCTACGATTACAGTTTCACAGCATCAGAAATAAAACCGGAGGCGATTGCCTCCGGTTTGCCGTGTGCCGCCTGCTGACTTACAGCGGAGAGACGGTGATGGTGTCGCCCATGCGCGCCATGCGCACGCGCTGACCCGGGCTGAACTTGGTGTCGCCTGCTTTCTGCACCACGACGATGTTCTCTTTCTGGTCGGTTTTGATTTCCAGCTCGTAGCCTGAGGTACGACCGGCCACTTCACCGATGCTGTTGCCCGCCGCGCCGCCGGCGATAGCGCCCGCCGCGGTAGCCAACGTACGGCCGGTGCCGCCGCCAACGGTGTTGCCCAACAACCCACCAATTACCGCGCCGCCGATCATCCCCAAGGCGTTGGAGCCTTCGCCGCCCTGAATTTTAACCGGACGCACGGAAACCAGCGTCCCGTAAGTGACGTTCTGCACCTGCTTGGCCTGCGAGGACGAGTAGACATCGCCGGACATGGATTCATTGGCACACCCAGCCAACGTAACGGCGGCGACGGCAACGACGAGAAGACGCTTGATCATATAAAACTCCTGATGGTAGTAGTCCATAACCTGGCAAAGCTCACCAGGCAAGATTCAGTGAAAATGATAGACAAAGTATGGCTGAAAGTTGATACAGCGCCATGCCTCATCGCTGCACGCAGCTTAACTTTTCTCTGTTCAACCAATAATAAACCGCGGTTTACCTTTATGACAGCCTCACCGACATTCCGTTGCCGGTTAACGCACGGTTTAACACATAAAATGTGCCACAGCGACGCATCTGGCTCACGGCGCGTAAAAAAAGCATCATAATTCATGGCGTTAATTCGTCAATTCTGGTTTATTTGTCAGGATAAAATTTGCTTACCGTGCGGGTTAGAGGATGTTGCTATGAAGTCAGGCCGCTATATAGGCGTCATGTCCGGCACCAGTCTGGACGGAATCGATGTGGTATTGGCCGCGATTGACGATCGCATGGTGGCGCAGCAGGCCAGCTATAGCCATCCGATGCCGATCGCGCTGAAAAAAGAGATCCTGGGGATGTGCCAGGGGCAGCAAACCACGCTGGCCGCGGTCGGCCGGTTGGACGCACAGCTGGGCACGCTGTTTGGCGAGGCGGTGCTCGGCCTGCTGAAGCAAACCGGCATCGACGCGGATCATATCACCGCCATCGGCTGCCACGGCCAGACGGTATGGCACGAACCGGAAGGTGATGCGCGTTTCTCCATGCAGCTCGGCGACAACAACCGCATCGCCGCACTGACCAATATCACCACCGTCGGCGATTTCCGCCGGCGCGACATGGCTTACGGCGGGCAGGGCGCGCCGCTGGTGCCGGCGTTTCATCAGGCGCTGCTGGGGCATCCCGTCGAACGGCGTATGGTGCTGAACATCGGCGGCATCGCCAACCTCTCTCTGCTGTTGCCTGGTGCGCCGGTGCGCGGTTTCGACACCGGGCCGGGCAACATGCTGATGGACGCCTGGATCTGGCGCCACCGCGCGCAACCTTACGATCAGGACGGCGGCTGGGCCATGCAGGGGCGCGTCTGTTTGCCGCTGTTGCAGCAGATGCTGGCGGACCCTTACTTCGCGCTGCCTGCGCCGAAAAGCACCGGCCGCGAGTATTTCAACATCGCCTGGCTGGAGCGCCAGCTGGCCGGATTACCGGCGATTGCGCCGGTCGACGTGCAGGCCACGCTGACGGAGCTGACCGCCGTCAGCATTAGCGAACAGGTGCAGCTGGCCGGCGGGTGTGAGCGCCTGCTGGTCTGCGGCGGCGGGGCGCGCAACACGCTGCTGATGGCGCGCCTGTCGGCGCTGCTGCCGGGCACTGAGGTCGGCCTGACCGACGATTGCGGCGTCAGCGGCGACGACATGGAAGCGCTGGCCTTCGCCTGGCTGGCGTTTCGCACGCTGTCCGGCCAGGCCGGCAACCTGCCTTCGGTGACCGGCGCCAGCCGTGAAACGTTGCTGGGTGGGATTTATCCGGTTTTGCCATTGAGGGGCCGTTAGCTCTGTTAGGATAGCCTGTGAAGGATTTTTCTAAGGAGCAACAGCATGAAAAAAGTCATTTTCGTCGCCGGCGCGCTGGCGCTGTCCGGCTGCAGCTACATCCTGCCGCAGAGCAGCCAGACGATGCACTACCAGTGCGGCACTACGCCGCTGACGGTGGCGCTCGACGGCAAGGCGAGCGAAGTCAGCCTGCTGATGGATGGCGAGCAGCTGCATCTCAAGCAGGTGCTGGCGCTGACCGGCGCCAAATACAGCGACGGCAAATACACTTTTTGGTCGAAAGACCGCAATGCCTATCTTGAGCGCAACGGCAAGGTAGTCATGAGCGACTGCGTGTTGACGGAGTGACGGTCAGCGGCGGCGTCGGAGCGATTGAGTTCCTGGCGCCGCAGGCGCAGAATGTAACGACGGATTTTTCAGTTGGTCGATAACCCAGATGATTGAAAAGAATGAGTTTGATGTTGCGGACCTGCGCCGTGAATATACCCGAGGCGGCCTGCGCCGCAACGATCTGACCGCCAATCCGCTCGAGCTGTTCGAGCGTTGGCTGAAACAGGCCTGCGACGCGCGCCTGGCCGATCCGACCGCCATGTGCGTCGCCACCGTCGACGAACGCGGCCAGCCGTATCAGCGCATCGTGCTGCTCAAGCATTTCGATGAGCAGGGGTTGGTGTTTTACACCAACCTCGGCAGCCGCAAGGCGCAGCAGCTGGCGCAAAACCCGCATATCAGCCTGCTGTTCCCCTGGCACATGCTCGATCGTCAGGTGATTTTCCTCGGTCAGGCGGAGCGCCTGTCGACCCTCGAAGTGCTGAAGTATTTCCATAGCCGGCCGAAGGACAGCCAAATCGGCGCCTGGGTGTCGCAGCAGTCGTCACGCATTTCCGCGCGTGGCGTGCTGGAAAGCAAATTCCTCGAGTTGAAGCAAAAGTTCCAGCAGGGCGAGGTGCCGTTGCCGAGTTTCTGGGGCGGATTCCGCGTGAAATTCGACTCCGTCGAGTTCTGGCAGGGCGGCGCCCACCGCCTGCATGACCGTTTCCTGTATCAGCGGGACGGGAATGACTGGAAAATTGACCGACTGGCACCTTGAAGACGTAAAATCCCCCTCTAAGCGCTGGTGCTGACGCCGCCGGCGCTTTATTCTATGCTCTACCCTGAATTTTTATTTCGCCACTGGGCGAAAGGCCGTGTACCGGCAAAGGTGCATTCGTTTATACATGGAGTCATTGATGGCAAGCAGCAACTTGATTAAACAACTGCAAGAGCGGGGCCTCGTTGCCCAGGTTACGGATGAGGAAGCGTTAGCGGAGCGACTGGCGCAAGGGCCAATTGCACTGTATTGCGGTTTCGATCCGACCGCTGACAGCTTGCATTTGGGCCATCTGGTTCCTCTGTTGTGCCTGAAGCGCTTCCAGCTGGCCGGCCACAAACCGGTAGCGCTGGTGGGCGGCGCCACTGGCCTGATCGGCGATCCGAGCTTCAAAGCGGCGGAGCGCAAGCTGAACACCACCGATACGGTGAACGAGTGGGTGGAGAAGATCCGCAAACAGGTTTCCCCGTTCCTCGATTTTGACTGCGGCAGCAACAGCGCTATCGCGGCCAACAACTACGATTGGTTCGGCGGCATGAACGTGCTGACCTTCCTGCGTGATATCGGCAAGCACTTCTCCGTCAACCAGATGATCAACAAGGAAGCGGTCAAGCAGCGCCTGAATCGCGACGACTCCGGCATCTCCTTCACCGAGTTCTCCTACAACCTGCTGCAGGGCTTCGATTTCTCCGAACTGTACAACCGCCACCAGGTGGAGCTGCAGATCGGCGGTTCCGATCAGTGGGGCAACATCACCTCGGGTATCGATCTGACGCGTCGCCAGCATCAGAAGCAGGTGTTCGGCCTGACCGTGCCGTTGATCACCAAAGCAGACGGCACCAAGTTCGGTAAAACCGAAGGCGGCGCGGTCTGGCTGGCGCCGGAAAAAACCAGCCCGTACAAGTTCTACCAGTTCTGGATCAACACCGCCGACGCCGACGTTTACCGCTTCCTGAAGTTCTTCACCTTCATGAGCCTGGAAGAGATCAACGCGCTGGAAGAAGAAGACAAGAACAGCGGCAAGGCGCCGCGCGCCCAGTACGTGCTGGCGGAAGAAGTGACCGGCATGGTGCACGGTGCGGAAGGCCTGGCGGCCGCCAAGCGCATCACCCAGAGCCTGTTCTCCGGCGCGCTGCATGACATGACCGAAGCGGACTTCGCCCAGCTGGCGCAGGACGGCATGCCGACCATCAAACTTGAGCGCGACGCCGATCTGCAACAGGCGCTGGTGAATGCCGAACTGGTGCCGTCACGTGGCCAGGCGCGCACCATGATCGGTTCCAACGCGGTGACCATCAACGGCGAGAAACAGTCGGATGCCGAATACCGCTTCAGCGATGCGGATCGTCTGTTTGGCCGTTACACGCTGCTGCGCCGCGGCAAGAAACACTACTGTCTGGTGGACTGGCAGTAAGCGTCAGGCTACATGACATGAAAAGCCCGGGGTCTCCCCGGGCTTTTTTTTCGCATGGCGCGGATGAAGATTAGGCAAACGCCTCCGACGGCGAATTTTCGGCCGCAAGACCGTTCACGGTGACGGCCGGCGCATGGTAGTGCAGAGAGACGGCGGCCAGATAGGGATCCTGATTGCCGATCGAGAACACCACATCATCGGCGTCAAACGTCTGGTTATGATTTTTATCCACGATGACATAGACCGACTTATCCAGTTTAAGCAAACCGACTTCCGCCAACTGGTGAGTGCTGGCGCCGTTGGTCATTTTCGCCAGAACCTGCGAGAACAGCGCCTGGGCGTTGTTGGCGCCCGTCAGACCGCTAAACGCCGCCTGCAGTTCGGTGGCGCTGGTCGCGCTGCCATACAGCGTGGCGGTTTTATCGCCGGCCTTGGAGAAGACCCATTGGCTGGCGGCATCACCGACATTGATCACGCTATTCTGATAGCCGACGTTCAAGGTGACCATGTCATCTATTTTACTGTCGCTGAAGGAGAGTGTCCGTGCCGAGTCCACCGTGGTATTACCTTTTACCTGTGCTTTCAACACCGTCAGGCCGGTATCGTCGATGGTCAGTTGATGCCCGTTCAATGCGTTGATGACAGTGCTGAAATCGTCTTTGTTGGCCAAGGAGTTCAATGTGTTGTAGAAGCTGCCGCCACCGGTGCCGCCTTTCTCCGCCACTAACTGCAGCTTCATATCCGAATAAAAGCGGCGATCGATGTAGTCGTTTCCGCGAATGGTTTGCAGATTATCGCTGAAATCCGCCGCGACGGTGAGGTTGAGCACCAGTGCTTGATCGCCGGCATACATCGCACCGGTCAGTAGCAGGTCGGAAATTGAGTTGTCCCCGCCGCTGAGCGTCATGGTGCGGTTTTGCACCATTTCTGCGTTGCTGCCCATATAGACTTCCAGCGTTTGTTTATGGTCAGAGGTAAAGCTGAACGTGCCCATATCCAAATCGAAGAACTTGCCGCTGTCTTTGGTGAATTCCAACGTAAAGCGGGTATCGCTTTGCCGGGTATCATGAATATGAATATGGCTGTTGCTTGTCAGACCGCCGGCCAGTTTGAACGAGTCATTGCTGACGTTAAGCAGTGTCAGGTCGCCGGAATAAGCCGAAATAATCCCACCGGCGTGGCCGGTATAACCGTTGCCGTTGCTCAGGGGCAACTCGGCTTGGGTGAGGGAGGATACGTTGGCGTAAGCCGCGTTGTGGATGCCGGCATTTTGGCTGAAAAGACCAAAGTCGAAGACCTTGCTGCCTTCGCTGGCAACCCATTTTCCGTCGAGATAAATGTCGCCGGTTCCTTTGTAGTGAGTCAGATCGATATAGTCAAAATATCTGAATTGGTTGACGTTGCTGACGATACTGCCGTCGAGATTACCGAGCTGATTTGTGGTCAGATAAACTGATTTGGTAATGAAGTTAGCTGACAGCATTGTGATAGTGGACGAACTCGCGGATTTAGCCTCTGCCAAAAAATGGCTGCCGATATGGTTGGCGCCGCCGTTGACGCCATTGCCGGCCCAGAGCAAGTTTTTCGCCATCAGGCTGATATGGGCATTGTTCAGGCTGCTGCTTCCTTCAACCACGACGTTTAAAAAGCTGATGGGTAAAGCGGCATCCGCATTGGCGATATTGGCATCGTTGAGGCGCAGAGAAACGAATTTATTGCCCAGCGAAGAGAGCACCATGGTGTTCGTAGCATAGAGACCGGACAGCACGATGGAATTAACATTCTTCAAGGCTGTCACATCAAGGTTCGTGGGCGTATTGACGTTGAGGTTGATCTGACTCAACGTGACTATCTCGGCATTGGTGACCTCATGATCCCCTCTGCCATTAATGCTGGCCACCAGTTTACCGCTATCCGACAGGCTGAACGTTCCGTTGAAGTCCCGTTGATAGCCCAATGCATCGCCCAATTTTATATCGAAGTTTTTCAGCAGACTGGCCTGGGGCGGGTAGGGGTGATTATCCAGTGGGAATTTGCCTTCGCGGAAGGCATCGATAATCAGCGAGGAAGCCTTGATATTGTCGTTGCCGGCCTTCAGCAGGATAGCCTGCGCTGAAGCGCTGTCGAGTGGCTGGCCATAGAGTTTGAGGTAAATCTTTTGATAATCTCCGGCGTTGCGGAATTGGTAAGCGCTTGACAACATTTTAAGCAGATCGCTGTGAGAGGTGCCGCTGGCCAACAAACGGCTAAAGGTATCGAGCGCAGTGGCGTCAGCGGCGGTTCCGGCAACCGTCAGGTACAGTGCCATCACCGCTTCGGTATAAACGGGCGGCGGTAATTCACCTGGTCCATAGACATGAGTTGCCGCCGTGAAGTTTTGCTTGGCGGTGGTGGCGGCGGCGTCATTTCTGATGTCATCCATCATGCGCACTATGACATCACCGCGTGTTTCACTGTGATCGTTCAATCCCTTCACGTATTGTTGCAGGTCACTCTCACTGGCGCTTTTACCAAACCCCGTCGAAAATATTTTCCTGACAAAATCGTCGTTGCTGAGTGAATGGATATAGCTTTTCGAGGCGATGAATGCATTGGCGATGTCGACGGTGTTTTTCTTGCCGCTAACCAGCAGGTCGCTCCAGTATTGGACGGCGGCGGAATGGGTCATGCTACCGAGCAGATAATAGAGACCTTGTACATCTGCTGCTGCAGAGAGCTGTGACGGTTGCAGCAGCTCTGAAGGATACAGCGTGGTGTTGACGATCGTCTGCAAATGCTGTTGTTGAGCTTGCAGTCCGGCATCGTTGCCCGTGTAGTTTATGACGTTGGCGATCAATTCAGTCGTCAGGTTGCCGAGAGATTTTCCCGCGTTGACCTGCGTGGTGAGCGCGTTCAGCGTCAAGGCATCCGGCTGTGCGCCGGTGGTATTCTGATAGATGTATTGTATTTTTTGGCTGGTGGTCAGGCCATCGTAGCGATGTTGCCCGTCTTGCGAACGAATAAACATATTGGCTAATTCACTTTGCGTGTAATCGCCTTTCTCCAGTTTTTTGGCGAAATAATTCAACGCGTCATCATCGGCTTTTTTGCCCAATGTGGCATAGAACAGCTTGGCTACACCTTGTTGCAAGGTCAGTAGGCTCATGATATTTCCCTGTGTGTTGTTAAAATAAGTGCGAGGCATCGACAAGTACAGCCCAAAACAGCCTGATTGCAATGTGAGTGAACCTAAGGAAATTCTGTATTTGTTGAAAGTGCGGCCTCCCACGACGCGAGGCGGCCGCTAATGACCATCACGTCATGGCTAATGTCGTCGAAATGCAATTCAGCGGCCGTGGGAAGATCCCGGATTTTCAGGTCGCAGAGGCCTTGCATGGCGGTTCTCGGCTTTTTTTGAATCGGACTTTTCGCTACAATATGCCGCCGTCGAAAGCATAAAAATTCCTCTCATTTCTTGTTTTTAACAGCGCCGGTATGACGTTTTCGCGTTATGCACCCATTTTCATTTCGCCGCGGGCTGATGCACACGGCATGGCGAGGTCAGTTGTTCCGATGAAAAACATTCTTTCTATCCAGTCGCACGTGGTGTTTGGTCACGCCGGCAACAGTGCGGCGGAGTTTCCGATGCGCCGCATGGGCGTCAACGTCTGGCCGCTGAACACGGTGCAGTTCTCCAACCATACGCAATACGGCCAGTGGACCGGCTGCGTCATGCCGGCCAGCCACCTGAGCGAGATCGCGCAGGGCATCGCCAATATCGATCAGCTGAAGCGCTGTGATGCGGTGCTGAGCGGTTATATCGGTTCGCCGGAGCAGGGCGACCATATTCTGGCGATCGTGCGTCAGGTTAAGCAGGCGAATCCGAACGCCTGGTATTTCTGCGATCCGGTGATGGGACATCCGGAAAAGGGCTGCATCGTGGCGCCGGGGGTGGCCGAGTTTCACTGCCGTCAGGCGTTGCCGTGCAGCGACATGGTGGCGCCGAACCTGCTGGAGCTGGAAATGCTGAGCCAGATGGCCGTCGCCAACGTGGACGACGCGGTGCAGGCCGCTCGAGCGCTGATCGCCAAGGGGCCGCGGTTGGTGCTGGTCAAGCATCTGGCCCGTGCCGGCTATCACACCGACTGTTTCGAAATGCTGCTGGTGACGGCGGACGAAGCCTGGCACATCAGCCGGCCACTGGTGGACTTCGGGGCGCGTCAGCCGGTCGGCGTCGGCGATTTGACCAGTGGTCTGCTGCTGGTGGATCTGCTGAAGGGCGAGGCGCTGGATAAAGCGTTGGAGCACGTGACCGCCGCCGTGTATGAGGTGATGCTGACCACGCAGGAGATGGGCGAGTACGAACTGCAGGTGGTGGCGGCGCAGGATCGGATCGTGCAGCCGCGCAGCGAGTTCAAAGCGGTCAAACTGTAAGCGGCATCGGGCCCCGGCGAGAGCCGCCGAGGCTGAACCTTACTTCAGTCCTTCGGCGTTCAGCGCCGCATCCACCGCCGGGCGCGCCGCAACGCGATCGAACCAGGCCGCCAGATGGGCGTGCTGGCGCACATCGAACTGCAGGGCGAATGCCCAGCGCAGCACGGTGAACAGGTAGGCGTCGGCCACGCTGAAACGGCTTCCCAACAGGAAATGCTGCTTCGCCAGCACCGAATCCAGATAGCTGAACTGCTGCTCCAGCCTGGCGCGCGCGATGGTTTTATATTCCTCGGGCGTCTTCGGGTTGAACAGCGGGCTGAACCCTTTGTGCAGCTCGGTGGCGATGTAGTTCAGCCATTCGATCGCGTGGTAGCGCGACAGGGTGCCCGCCGCCGGGATCAGGTTGCGGTCCGGCACGCGGTCCGCCAGGTATTGCACGATCGCCACGCCTTCGGTCAGCAGGCTGCCGTCATCCAGCAGCAGCGCCGGCACCTGTCCCTTGGGGTTGATGGCGAGATAATCGGCGCCGCTCTCGGTTTTCTTCTGCGCCAGATCGACCTTCTCCGCCGTAAAATCCAGCCCTGCCTCACGCAGCACGATATGCGGGGACAGCGAACAGGCGCCGGCTTTATAGAACAGTTTCATCGGAAGCTCCTTGTTGATGACGAATGACGGGCATGCTTAACCTCTCATCGTAGTCCCACAGCGCCAAAATTACAGCGGCTTAGCTAACAAATTTAACCGACGATCGCCTCGGCGGGCTGCAGCTGCGCCAGCGTCGCGGCGATCTGCTGCTGCAGCGCCTGTGGCGCCACCTGCATCGGCGAGCGCAGTTCGTTGGCGATCAGCCCCTGTTGGGCCAGCACGGTCTTGACCGGCGCCGGATTCGGGAAGCTGAACATCTGGTGGATCATCGGCAACAGCTCATAGAAGTTGCTGCGCGCCGCGGCCAGATCGCCGGCGGCGACCTGCTGCACCAGCTGGACGAAACGTTCAGGGTGAACATGCGCGGCGGCTGAGATGGCGCCGGTGCCGCCGAGGCACAGCGTGGTGAGGATCAGATTGTCTTCCCCGGTCATCACATCGATTTCGCCGTCGGCGATCAGCGCCATGGTGGCGTCAGGGTTGCCGCCGCAATCCTTGATGGCGGTGATGCGCGGGTGACGTGCGAGCCGGCGCAGCGTGGCCAGCTCCATGGCGATGCCGGTGCGCTGCGGAATGTTGTACAGGATCACCGGCACGGTGGAGGCGTCGGCCAACTGGGTGAAATAGTCTATCAGGCCGCATTGCGAAGGGCGGATGTAGTAAGGCGCCGGGATCAGCACGCCGGCGATGTCGCGCAGTTGAATGGCCTGCTGCATCTGCAGCGTGGCGGCCATGTTATTGCCGGAAAGTCCCATCACCACCTGATGGGCGGGCGCCACCTCCAGCACGGCGTCGAGCACCGCCAGCTGTTCTTCCTTGCTTAGCGCGGCGGCTTCACCGGTAGAGCCGCAGACCACCAGACCGTCGATGCCGGCGTCGAGCAGGTGCCGCGCCAGGCGTTTAACCGCCGGCAGATCGACGGCATCTTGATTGAAAGGGGTAACCATCGCCACCCAAATACCCGAAAATGAGGCCATAAAATATTCCTTCTGTGTGACCGACAGAGAAGCCAGATGAGAAAATTGAAGGCGGGGCGTTGCAGGCCATCCAGTCAGCTCATCTGACGGGACAGCTCGCCCCGGTCAAATGAGCGTCTGTTTCTTCGATGTAACCGCCGCCAAACCGCCAACGGGCAACGCCGGGAGAATCGGTGTATTAACGTTGCGCGGATAGGCCATGGCAGTCTCGTGAAAAGAGGATGTGGGGGTGATAATGAATATTCTTCATCAGGCTGTCAATTTACAACAGATTGATAACATTGTTATTCATGATGGGTGAGGGCAGATGAATTTGGCTAATAAACGACAATCCCCGCGGCGGCGGGGATTGTTTGGCTGGCTCAGCGCGGCGGGCGGGTACCGATGGTGGCGGACCAACTGAAGGTGTCGCCGCTTGGCCGGTAGCGGTTGGCCTTGCGTTCCGCGCGCTCTGCCTTGGCGAGCTTCGCTCTGGCGGCCATGATGCGCGCCACCACTGCATCTTTGACCTTGTGCTGTTCGGCGTTGGTCAGCGGCCGGCCGTGGCTTTTACGCGCTTTGTCCAGCTCGGTTTTGACTTCCCGTTGCTCGCTTTCCGTCATCTCTTTCAACGTCAACTTTTTCATCTTTGCCGCCCGTTCGGTGAAGTTGGCTTTCAGTTTAACGGCGTTATGTGACCGAAAATGTTATGGGCATAACGAAAATGCCCCGTAAGCCCAGGTTACACCTCTTCCAGCAGATCGTCGACAAAGCGTCGCATGCGTTCGGTGCGCTGCTCGGCCATCTGTCGCCCGGCGGCGGTCTGGAAGCCGTCTTGCAGCTTGAAGAGCTTGGTTTCGAAGTGATCCAGGCTGAAACGCTTGTCGTCGTATTGACGATGTTCGGCCCGCGGGTCCGCAGCGTCATACAGCGCGCTGCGCATGCGGCCGCCGATATAGAAGCAGCGGGCTACGCCAATCAGGCCAATGGCGTCGAGACGATCGGCGTCCTGCAGGATCTTCGCTTCCAGCGTTTGCGGGGGGATGCCGGCGGAAAAACTGTGTGCTTCGATAGCGTGGGCCACCGCCGCGATGTCCGCCGGCGACCATTCGAGCCGGGTCAGCGTCAGCGTGGCTTGCTGCGCCGCCATGCGCGAAGCCAGGTGACGCTGCGGCGAATTCTTTTCCACCGCCACGGCGTCATGCAGCAGCACCGCCGCGCAGAGAATGCGCCGGTCGCCGCCTTCCAGCTTGCTGATGCGGCGGCAGTTCTTCCAGACTCGGTGCAGGTGCGCCACATCGTGCGAGCCATCGTCCGAGTCGAGGGTGAGCGGCAGCAGCGTTTGCGCCAGCGTCTGGTAGGGGGAAAACGGCTGTAACAGCTCTTGCGTCAGCGAGGGTAAAGACACGTTCAGCTCCTGTTGGGGGAAATCGGGCAATCAGCATAGCCGCGTCGTAGGTCGAGAGAGTGACAGAAGACGACTATTGTTTACTAAAGTGCAACCTACTATTGTCATAACTGCGGTTTTTGCAGCGAAACAAGCAACCTAGAATAGCCGCATTCCGCCGTCTCCGCCTGGTGAGAGCCTGTGTCCGCGGAGATGGTCGGAATATCCTTATCAGCCATGGGAGAAGAGACATGCCAACCCCTCTTGAGATAGTGCGCGCGACTTACGAAGGCAGTTCCGAAGAAAACGGCCGTAATCTGTTGGCGGCGCTGGCCCCCGATGCCGAGTGGACCGAAGCCGCCGGCTTCCCTTACGCCGGTACTTATATCGGCCCGGAGAATATCATCAAGAACGTGCATCAGCGTTTGGGCAGCGAATGGCAAGGTTACCGCGCCGATGTCGATCACTTTTACGACGCCGGCGACAACGTGATTGCCCAAGGTTTTTATCACGGCACTTACCGGGCCACCGGCAAATCCTTCAGCGCCTCCTTTGCGCATATTTATACGGTGCGCGCCGGCAAGATCGTGAAGTTCGTGCAGATTGTCGACAGCGCTAAAGTGCTGGAAGCGATGCAGCCTTAATCGCCGCTGCGCTTGCCGAATTTGCGGTCAAACTCGCGCCGGTAACCCCGAGCCTTGTTGCGATCGCGGATCCACAAATAGCCGCACACCAGCGCAACCGCTCCCGAGAAGGTGACGTTGCGCATATCCCGGTCATACCAAAACACCAACAGCGCATCCAGCGCAGCAATCAGCGCGATCCATTTGTACATATGGGATTGGCGCCGCGTGGCTGCGTTGAGTCGTTTTAACTGTCTGGCTTCGTCCAACACCGGTTTTTGCTGCATAGCGTTTCGTTATCATCAGGCTGTTCACGCTAAATTAGCAGAATCCTGCCAACTGCCGCAAAGATTAACGCACGCCGTCAGGCGGTTTTCAGCGTTCCCCGGAGTACGCTGAAAATTTATGCGCGGACGCTTGTATTGCTTATCGGGCGTGATAGGTTATTTATTCGCTATTTTCGTGTTTTTATTCAATTGGCGCTGTGTCATCAAGCCGTAGCACTGGGCGGTTAACGTGATGGGTTCGACGTATGCGGCGGTTAACTTCGGCAGGAGAACATGATGAACGATAAGACGGCACGCCCGCAGGATGTGGTTCAACAACAGCTTGACGCCTATAACGCCCGCGATATCGAGGCCTTTATGGCCTGCTGGGCGGATGACGCGCAGTATTACGAACACCCCGACACGCTGCTGGCCAGCGGCAAGGCGGCGATCCGCGAACGGCATCTGGCGCGCTTTCGCGAGCCGAGCCTGTACGGCGAACGGATAAAGCGCATGGCGGTGGGGAATATGGTGGTCGATCAGGAGGTGGTGACGCGCAACTTCCCGCAGGGGCGCGGCAAAATGGATGTCATCGCCATTTACGAAGTGGAACAGGGGCAGATCGCCAAAGCCTGGTTCAAGATCGGCCCCTGCGTGCCGGACGAAGGCGCGCTCTAGCCGCACATTATTGCAACGCCATCACCGCCTCAATTTCCACGCACACCGCAGGTGAGAACAACGCGCTGACCGCCATCAATGAACAGGCCGGCAGCGCGCCGTCGAAATAGTCAAACAGCACCGGGCGCACGCTCGCCAGATCGGCGATGTCGGTCAGAAACACGCTGATTTTAATCAATGCCTTGAGATTGACGCCTTCGCTGGCGGCGATGGTCGCCAATTGCTCGAGGATCTCCTGCGTTTGCTGCGGCGCGCTCAAGCCCTGCGCGTCGGTGGCGAAGGCCGTCAAGCCCGATACGTACAGGCGATCGCCGTGGCGCACGGCGTGCACATAAGGGCCACCCGGCGTAGGCAATTGCGGATAATTAATGCGTTTTAATGATGTCATGGTCAAACCCCGCGCAAGACCGGTTAATAAAATCGACAAACTTGGTTAGGATACTGGAGAAAACGCGGCAAAGCGCCGCACACCGATGATATCTGAGAGAATCATCCCCCCTTTATGTTATACGCCGTCTCTCACGCGAATGTGACAGTGCGGCGCAGATCGGCCACAAGGACGCATGAGACGATGAACCCGCTTTTTACTCCCTACCTGCAGCGCTGGCAATTGGAGCAGGACGGCAAAGCCTTCGAAACCCACAGCAGTCTATTGATGCCGGTGCGTTACCGGGGCGCGGCGGCCATGCTGAAGATCGCCCGCGAGCAGGAGGAGCGCTTCGGCGGGCAGCTGATGTGCTGGTGGCGTGGAGAAGGCGCCGCGCAGGTGCTGGCGTGGCACGACGACGGCATTTTGCTGGAGCGCGCGCAGGGCGAAGGGTCGTTGGCGCAGCTGGTGCGTGACGGCGACGATGAACAAGCCACGCAGATCCTGTGCCGGGCGATCGCCGCCTTGCATGCGCCGCGGGCGGCACCGTTGCCTGAGCTTATCCCGTTGCAGGAGTGGTTCAGCTCGCTGTGGCCGGCGGCCCAGGCGCACGGCGGCATGCTGCGTCTCAGCGCCACGGCGGCGGCGGAGCTGTTGAGCAGCCCGCGAGAAGAAAGCGTGTTGCATGGGGATATCCATCATGACAATGTGCTGGACTTTGGCGCACGCGGTTGGCTGGCGATCGATCCCAAGCGTTTGTACGGTGAACGGGGCTTCGATTACGCCAACATCTTCTGCAATCCCAACTACGGCGTCGCCACCGATCCGGCCATTTTTCATCGCCGCGTGGAACAGGTGTGCCGGTTGGCCGGGCTGGATCGCCGGCGTCTGCTGCAATGGATCCTGGCCTGGTCGGGGCTTTCCGCCGCCTGGTTCATGGAAGACGGCCAGGCGGCGGACATCGATTTTCGCGTCGCGGAACTGGCGGCGCGCGCGCTGGATCTCACGTTGCCGGACGGCGATTCAGGGTTCATCCTGCCAGTAATCGAGCGAGGCTGAAGGGCGCTGCAGGTAACGCACCTGCTCGCCGTCATTGCCGCGCGCCATCGCCTGGTATTTGCCTGAGTCCGGATACATCACCACTTCCGGCTGTTCGCGCGTGCTGACGGACAGATACTTCAGCGGCGCGTCGGAGGTGTTGATGATCTGGTGCGGGTATTCCGGGCCAGGCGGAATGAAAATGACATCTCCACTGACGATCGGCAGCATTTCTCCGGCCACCCGCAGCGTACCGCTGCCTTCCAGAATGATGAACATTTCCTCCTGAGCGTAGTGAAAATGGTAGGGGCAGGAACGCATGCCCGGCGCCACACAATCGAAGGAGGCGCCCAGCTTATCGGCGGCGGTGCCGGTGCCGAGACGAGCGCCGACGCTGTCATACAGCGGCGGCCGCCGGTCATGCTTCATCTCTACCTGTTCGACATTGCGTATCAAGCGCTGGGCCAACAGCGCGGCTTTCTCGGTCATAAGTTTCCTTGGTGACGGCGTCACTTATTATGTGAATTGACATTCAGACGACAGAGAAAGTGAAGGCGCCACGGCGCCGCTTGTCAATGTAGACCGCCCGTTACGTCACGGTGGTTCGCCGCGGCAGCGACAGCAGCAGATGCGCGATGGCGCCGCCGACAATGCCCCAGAATGCCGAACCGATGCCGAGCAACGTGACGCCGGAGGCGGTGATGAGGAAGGCGATCAGCGCCGCGTCGCGCTGTTTTTCATCGTGCAGCGCGCGTTGCAGGCTGCCGCCGATGGTACCGAGCAGCGCCAGCCCGGCGATGGTGTGGATCAAGGCGACCGGCAACGCGCTGAACAGCAGGCCGATGGCGCCGCCGAACAACCCGGCCAGCAAATAGAAGCCGCCGGCGGCCACCGCGCCCATATAGCGCCGCTGTGGATCGGGATGCACGTCCGGCCCCATGCAAATCGCGGCAGTAATGGCGGCGATGCACACCGAGAAACCGCCGAATGGCGCCAGCAGCAGCGCGGCCAGCGCCGTCCAGGCGATCAGCGGTGAGGTGGGGACACGGTAGCCCGCCGCCTGCAGCGTAGCGATCCCGGGGGCGTTCTGTGAAGCCATGGTGACCACGAAGAAGGGCACGCCGATGCCGAGCAGCGTCGGCCAGCTGAAATGCGGCGCGATAAATTCCGGCACGGCCACCGCCGGTGCCTGTTGCGCCAGATGGATATCGCCCTGTAGCGCGGCGATCGCCAGCCCAATCGCCAGCGTCAGTACGATGGCGTAGCGCGGCAGGTAACGGCGGCTGAGCAGATAGGCCAGCCCCATACCGGCGCTGAGGAGGAAATTGAGCTGCAGCGAAGCGAAGGCGTCCAGCCCGAAACGCAGCAGGATCCCCGCCAACATCGCGGCAGAAATCGCCTGCGGAATATAATCCATCAGGCGGGCGAACAGTCCGGTGATGCCGCAGAGCAGGATCAGACCCGACGCGAAGACGAACACCCCGATCGCCTCATTGATCGGCGTGCCGGGCAGGCTGGTGACCAGCAGCGCCGCGCCTGGCGTCGACCACGCGGTGAGGATCGGGGTGCGATAGTACAGCGAAAGCCCCAGCGAGGTGACGCCCATCGCGATCCCAAGCGTGCTCAGCCAGCCGCCGATCTGCGCCGGTGTGGCGCCTGCGGCGGCGGCGGCCTGGAAAATGATGGCGGCAGAGCTGGTGTAGCCGACCAGAACGGCGACAAAGCCGGCCATGACGGCAGGCAGAGTCAGGTGACGCAGGGTGACGGCAGGGCGCATGAGCAGCTCCAATCGATAGCTGTGCGTTATAACGCACGGTAAGAAATCAGCATAGCACCGTGCGCTATAGCGCACAAGCGGGTATAATCGAGCGCGATATGCAGAGGAGAACAGGATGCAGGAACTTGCCGGCCATTTGGCGCACACCCTTCGCACGTTGCGCGCGCAGCGCGGCTGGAGCCTGACGCAGGCGGCGGAATACACCGGCGTCAGCAAGGCGATGCTCGGGCAGATCGAACGCGGCGAATCCAGCCCGACGGTGGCGACGCTGTGGAAGATCGCCACCGGTTTCAACGTGGCGTTCTCCGCTTTTCTTGAGGCGTCGCCCGCGCAGCAGCAGGCGACGCTGCACCGCTACGGCGAGCTGCCAGTGTACGATCAGGACAACGCCGATATGCGCGTGGTGCCGCTGTTTCCCTACGATCGTCAGCTGGGTTTCGACATGTTCGTCATCGATCTCGCGCCGGGCGCGCTCAGCGAATCGTCGCCCCATGAGCCGGGCGTGATTGAGCATGTGATCGTGATCAGCGGCCGATTAGAATTGGCGATAGACGGCGAGTGGCACAGCCTGGCTGCCGGCGAAGCGATGCGCTTTCAGGCCGATCGGCCACACGCCTACCGCAACGCCAGTTCACACACGGTGCGCATTCACGATCTGATCCACTATCCTCAATCCTGACTCAACGCGGCGGCCGCGGGCTTTGACTCCGCGCCGCCAAACGCCTACCTTGTTGAAAATGACTCTTATTTCACAGGTTGTCGCCCATGACGGGGCGGCGTTGCAGCCGACTCAAAAGGAGCTTGATTTTGCCGGTCACCAATCGACGTCAGTTCATTAAACTCAGTGCGCAAACCGCAGGAGCCGTATTCGCGATGACTTCATTACCCAACAGTATCCGCCTGGCGATGGCGGCGGAGGGCGGCGCGGCCGCCGGCGATGAATTCCTGTGGCTGGAAGAGCTGCAGGGTAAAAAAGCGCTGCAATGGGTGCAGCAGGAAAATCAGCGCACCGTGGCACGTTTCGGTCAGGGCGAAGACTTTCAGCGCATTGAGCGCGAAGTCCTGGATATCCTCAATAAAGACACCCAGATCCCGTGGGTGAGCAAACGCGGCGAATACTATTACAACTTCTGGCAGGATCAGGCCAACCCGCGTGGCCTGCTGCGGCGCGCCACGCTGGACGAGTACCGCAAGGCCAAACCGGCCTGGGAGACGGTGCTGGATATCGATGCGTTGGGTAAAGCGGAGGGCAAGGATTGGGTTTATCAGGGCTCGCAACCGCTGGCGCCGGAATACCGTTATTGCCTGATGCAGCTGTCGCCGGACGGCGGTGACGCCACCGAAATCCGCGAATTCGATTTGGTTGCCAAACGTTTCGTCAAAGACGGTTTCAACGTGCCGGTGGCGAAAAGCCGGGTTTCCTGGGTCGATCGGGACACGCTGTTCATCGCCACCGATTTCGGCCCCGGCTCGATGACCCAGTCCGGCTACGCGCGCATCGCCAAACGCTGGCGGCGCGGCACGCCGCTGAGCGCCGCCGAAACGCTGTACGAAGCGCAGCCCGAGGACATGGCGGTCTTCGCCTATCACGACCGCACGCCGGGCTTTGAGCGCGATTTCGTCGGCCGCAGCCTGGACTTCTACCGCCGCGACTATTTCTTGCTGACTCAGGACGGCCGGCAGAAAAAAATCGACATCCCCGCCGACGCCGAGTTGGATACGCATCGGGAATGGCTGCTGATCAAGCCGAGCAGCGATTGGGACGTGGGCGGCAAGCGCTATCCGTCCGGCTCGCTGTTGGCGGCCAATTTCGACGACTATCTGGCGGGTAAGCGCGAGCTGCAGCCGCTGTTTACCCCGACGGCGGAGCAGGCGCTGAGCGGCTACAGCGGCACTCGCGATCACTTGATCCTCAGCATCATGGATAACGTGGTCAACCGACTGGAAGTGCTGACGCCGCAGGGCGGCAGCTGGCAGCGTCGTCCGCTGGGCAACCCCGGCGCCATCAGCACCCTTTCCGCCGGCGGCATCGACGACGAGAGCAACGCCTATTTCCTGACGGTCAGCGGGTTCCTGCAGCCGACCTCGCTGTATATGGGCAACCTCGACGGCGAGGAAGCGACGCTGCTGAAACAGGCGCCGCAGGACTTTGACGCCGCCGGCTATCAGGTCAGCCAGCATTTTGCGCGCTCCAAGGACGGCACCCGCGTGCCGTATTTCCAGATCGCCGCCAAAGATCTCAAGCTGGACGGCAGCACGCCGACGCTGCTGTACGGCTACGGCGGGTTTGAAGTACCGCTGCTGCCGGGCTATCTGGGCGGCAAGGCGCCGGCCTGGCTGGAGCGCGGCGGGGTATACGTGGTGGCCAACATTCGGGGCGGCGGTGAATATGGTCCGGCCTGGCATCAGGCGGCGCTCAAGCAGCATCGTCATCGCGCCTATGAGGATTTCGCCGCCGTGGCCGAAGACCTGTTCGCGCGCAAGGTGACTTCCGCGCCGCATCTCGGCGCGCGCGGCGGCAGCAATGGCGGCCTGCTGGTAGGCAATATGCTGACGCTGTATCCGCAGCTGTTCGGCTGCATCGTCTGCGAAGTGCCGCTGTTGGACATGCAGCGCTATACCCAACTCTCCGCCGGCGCGTCGTGGATCGCGGAATACGGCGATCCGAGCAAGCCGGAGCAGTGGGCCTATATCAAAACCTTCTCGCCGTACCACAATATTCAGGCGAAAACGGCCTACCCGCCGGTGCTGTTCTATACCGCCACCAGCGACGATCGGGTCAACCCGGCCCACGCGCGCAAAATGGCGGCGCGCATGCAGGCGATGGGGTATCAGCAGGCTTACTTCTACGAAAATACCGAGGGTGGGCACAGCGCCGCCGCCGACAAGCAACAGGCGGCGTTCCACAGCGCGCTGGTGAGCGAATTCATGTGGGCCAACCTGAGCGGCAAGCGCAAGCCAGCGTAAACACGTTTCTTGCGGGCATAAAAAAACGCCGGGGGTTAACCCCGGCGTTTCTACTTACGCTCAATCCGTAGGCACTCAGTGGGCCGCCGTGGCTTCCTGCGCTTTCTGATTCAGGTCTTCGCTGGTGTCCAGCGTCATGCGATACAGTTTCGGCGCGGTCAGCATCATCAGGATGGCGATGACGGCGGTGGCGATGCCGATTTGCATAAACACATGGCTGTAGATGGCCAGCGAAGCGTGCGCGTCGTTGATGTCGCTCGGGACGGCGGTCAGACCGGCGACTTTACCGGCGATCAGCGCCGCGGCGGCGGTGGTCAGGAACCAGGAGCCCATGATGAAGCCCATCAGACGCTGCGGCACCAGCTGCGCCACCATCGCCAGGCCCAGACCGGAAATCATCAGCTCGCCGATGCTCTGCAGCGCGTAGCTCAGGATCAGCCAGTTGACCGACACGATGC
Source organism: Serratia sp. X10 (assembly GCF_017811775.1). Classification (NCBI taxonomy): domain Bacteria; kingdom Pseudomonadati; phylum Pseudomonadota; class Gammaproteobacteria; order Enterobacterales; family Yersiniaceae; genus Serratia; species Serratia sp. X10. The sequence goes on from NZ_JAEIOH010000001.1 coordinate 684,317, forward strand.
CCTGTTCGTTGGCGAAGCTGGCGCCCCATGGCAGCACCAGGAAGGCGCAGGAGCACAGGATCATGCCGAAAGCGAACTTGTGCGGCATCGGCAGGCGATCGCCCATCTTGTTATACAACGCGGCCAGAATCGGGCTGGCGAGCATGATCCAGAACGGGTTCAGCGCCTGGTACTGCTCCGGCTCGAAGGCGACGCCGAAGATGCTGTGCTCCACGTTGTGGATGGCGAAGAAGTTCAGCGACGTCGGCATCTGGCTGTACAGCACGAAGAACACCACCGCTTCCAGCATCAGCAGGAAGGCGACGATCATTTTACGGCGTGCGGCGCCATGCAGGGCGAAGGCTTCCTTAGCGAACACGATCACGATCCCGGCGGAGATGAAGGCCAGCGCCCAGCGCGCGATCACCTGGTTGTGCAGCAGCCAGCTGGACACGGCGACCAACGCCACGATGCCGACCAGCACCATCAGCAGTTTCGGCAGATGCAGCGGCTTGAAGTCAGGCCTGGAGCCGTTTTTCTTCACCCACTTGTGGCACATCATAAAGTTGACCAGGGTGATCAGCATGCCGACCACGCTCAGGGAGAACGCCACGCTCCAGCCGTACTTCGCCGCCAGCCACGGGGTAGCCAGCATGGAGAAGAAGGAACCGATGTTCACCGACATGTAGTACATGGTGAAGGCGCCGTCGATACGCGGGTCGTCTTTCTCATAGCAGGTGGAGAGCAGGGAGGACGGGTTAGCCTTGAACAGGCCGCTGCCCACGGCAATGGTCGCCATGCCCAGGTAGACCCAGAAGATGTTGTGGCCGGAGTAGGCCACCATGGCGTAACCGGCGGCCAGCACCAGCGCGCCGAGCACGATCACGCGTTTGGCGCCCAGCACCTTGTCGCCCAGCCAGCCGCCAATGGCGACGAAGCCGTATACCAGGGCGCTGAAAGAAGAGAACAGGGTGATGGAGTCGGCTTCGCTCAGACCGAGCATCTTGACCAGATAAACCGCCATGATGCCTTGCAGGCCGTAATAGCCGAAGCGCTCCCACAGTTCGATCGAGAAGATCAGATAGAATGCTTTCGGTTGTTTGAACGCGTTAAGGCTCACGCTCTCCTGGTGTTGGTTGTTTGCTGTTGACACGGGTACCTCTGTTTTTTCGCAGCCCGTCTTTAGGGGACGGGAAAGTACAAAAGTTGATGCGGAACGGCATCCTTTTGCGTTGTTATAGGATGGGGACGGCGGTTAATGTTCACTATCTTTGTCAACGTGGCAAGCAGTTTGTCATATTCGGTTACATTTAACGCCGGCAGGATTATGCCGCGATGTTGCAAATGTTATGCAGTATTAACTTTCGGCTTTTAATGGTTTATCGATTTTTTGTTTTGACTAAAAGCTATACGAATTTTAAACAGGGATATATTCTGCTGAATTGCTATTTTTTAGCGCATCAGTGTACGTGAGGTTATTAATCCGTTGGAATGTTGTGTATATGGCGCGATTTGTAAAATTATAGAAATTCAGGAAAACGGGACTGGCATTTGTGAACGCCTTGTGATCCTGAAAGCGTGACGTTCACCGCAATTTTCGACTAATTTTTTGCTTGAAAATAACGCTGCGATGGGTTTCTTACTGAAAACCGCGATAACGCCGGGGTTACTGCTGCGCGATATCACATTTTCGATAAAAAAGCGGCGTTGGCGAGGGAAGAGGAGGCGGCGGGTGCGGTTTGCCGCACCCAACGGACTCAGGATTCCGGATAAACCTTTTCTTTATATTCGCACAGGTCTTCGATGATGCAGGAGCCGCAGCGCGGTTTGCGCGCGATGCAGGTGTAGCGTCCGTGCAGGATCAGCCAGTGATGGCAATCAACCTTGAATTCGGCGGGCACCACCTTCAACAGCTTCTCCTCCACCTGATCGACGTTCTTGCCCGGCGCAAAGTGGGTGCGGTTGCACACCCGGAAGATATGGGTGTCCACGGCGATGGTCGCCCAGCCGAAGGCGGTGTTGAGCACCACGTTGGCGGTTTTGCGGCCGACGCCCGGCAGCGCCTCCAGCGCGGCGCGATCTTCCGGCACTTCGCCGCCGTGCAGCTCCAGCAGCATGCGGCAGGTCTTGATCACGTTTTCGGCCTTGCTGTTGAACAGACCGATGGTCTTGATGTACTCCTTGACGCCATCAACCCCCAGCGCCAGCATGGCGGCGGGGGTGTTGGCGACCGGATAGAGTTTGGCGGTCGCCTTGTTGACGCTCACGTCGGTGGCCTGCGCAGACAGCAATACCGCGATCAGCAGCTCAAACGGCGTGGTGTACACCAGTTCGGTGGTCGGGTGCGGATTGTTGTCGCGCAGCCGGGTCAGAATTTCCAGTCTCTTCTGCTTGTTCATCAGGCCTTCTCAGCACGTCCTTGTTCAAGCAGCGGTTCCGCCGCCACGGCGCGGGCTTTGCGCGCCTTCATTCTTTCGTCTATCAGATACTTGACCGCCAACAGCAGGCCCAGGCCGATAAAGGCGCCTGGCGGCAGCATGGCCAGCAGGAACGGGCTGTCGAAGTGCACCACTTCGATGCGCAGCGATTTGGCCCAGCCGCCCAGCAGTTGATCGGCGCCGTCAAACAGCGTGCCATTGCCCAGCAGTTCGCGCATTGAACCCAGCGTCACCATGACGCCGGTGGCGCCGAGGCCGATGGCCATGCCGTCCAGCGCCGAGAGGCCGACCGGTTTCTTGGCGGCCACCGCTTCGGCGCGGCCCACGACGATGCAGTTGGTCACGATCAACGGAATAAAAATGCCGAGCGACTGATACAGACCGAAGGCATAGGCGTTGATCAGCATCTGCACGATGCTCACCACCGCGGCGATGATCATGACGTAGATCGGAATACGCACTTCGCTTGGCACCCAGCGGCGCACCGCGGAGATGGAGGCGTTGGTGAGCGTCAGCACCAGCGTGGTGGCCAGCCCCAGGCCCAGCGCGTTGGTGACGGTGGAGGTCACCGCCAGCAGCGGGCACATGCCCAGCAGCTGCACCAGGGCGGAGTTGTTCTTCCACAACCCCTGGACGATCAATTCTTTGGCTTCACTCATTCGCTGGCTCCACACGCAGGTAAGCTTTCAAGTTTAGGCGGCAGCGTTTCCATATACAACGCCGTGCGGCGCACCGCATTGACCACCGCACGCGGGGTGATGGTGGCGCCGGTGAATTGGTCGAACATGCCGCCGTCTTTCTTCACCGCCCAGCGTTTGTCGTCCGGGCCGTCGATTTTCTTGCCGCTGAAGAAGGAAATCCAGTCGGAAATGCGCAGTTCGATCTTGTCGCCCAGCCCCGGGGTTTCATGGTGTTCAATCACTCGGGTGCCGAGTACCGTGCCGTTGAAATCGGCGCCGACCAGCAGCTTGATGGCGCCGGAGTAACCGTCCGGCGCGGTGGCTTCCAGCGCGGCGGCGGTCGGTTGCCCGTTTTTGCGCGCCAGGTATAAACGGTGTGGCGCGCCGTCGCCCAGCGCCGGATCGCTAACCAGGAAACATTCGTTCTGCATGACGTTGTCGTAATTTTCCGGCGGCACCACCTGATCGAGCAGGGCTTTTTGCTGCAGCGCCGCCTGATGCGCGATGGTGGTTTTCGTCAGGGCGTAGACCACTGCGGTGAGGCCGGTGGTGACCGCCGCAAACACCGCCAGCGTGGTGCCGTGCTTTCTCATGGAATTCAGCATGGCGGCTCCTTAGCGATGGCCGTACACGCGCGGCTGCGTGTAGTGGTCGATTAACGGGACGGTGATGTTGGCGAGCAGCACGGCGAAGGCCACGCCGTCAGGGTAGCCGCCATAAACGCGGATCAGCCAGACCAGCACGCCGATCAGCGCGCCGTAGATTAAACGGCCCTTCGGCGTGGTGGAGGCGCTGACCGGGTCGGTGGCGATAAAGAACGCGCCCAGCATGCTGGCGCCGGAGAACAGGTGGATCAGCGGCGAAGCCTGATGCGCCGGATCGAGCCACCAGGCCAGACCGGAGCAGAAGGCGATGGCGGCCAACATGCTGAAGGGGATCTGCCAGTGGATCAGGCGGCGCGCCAGCATAAACAGGCCGCCGGCCAGAAAGCCGAGGTTGACCCACTGCCAGCCGATGCCCGCCAGCGCGCCGCCGAACAGCGGCTGCTGCAACACCTGTTCAACGCTGTGGCCGCTGCGCAAACCGGTTTTGAAGCCGTCGAGCGGCGTCGCCTGGCTGATGCCGTCAACGCCCATCTGCAATTCGTGCAGCGTCGCGCCCTGAGCGGTATGGCCGCTGAAAATGGCCAGCAGCGTGTCGTGGAACGATAGCGCGGTGGCGCGCAGCTCATCCGGCGGCAACCAGCTGGTCATCTGCACCGGGAAGGAGATCAGCAGCACCACGTAACCGACCATCGCCGGGTTGAACGGGTTCTGCCCAAGGCCGCCGTACAGCTGTTTGGCGATGACGATGGCGAAGAAGGTGCCGATGACGATCATCCACCACGGGGCCAGCGGCGGCAGGCTGATGCCGAGCAGCAGCGCGGTCAGCAGGGCGGAGTTGTCCGCCAGCCGGCTGCGCACCGGCAGCTTGCGCAGCCTGAGGATCGCGCCTTCTGCGGCCAGCGCGACGATCGCCGCCAGCGCCACCTGAATCAGCACCCCGTAACCGAAGAACCAAATCTGTGCTGCGATGCCGGGAATGCAGGCCAACATTACCCACAGCATAATGCGGCTGGTGCTTTGCTGGTTGTGGGTGAACGGCGAGCTGGCGATGTGTAAGCCTTTGGCGGCTGTGGGTGATACCGGCCTGAACTTCATAGAGTAACGATACCTTCTGCGCCGCGCCTGCGGCAGTTTCGATGCGCCGAATTGCGGGCGCGGCAAAAATAATAGCCGAGCATTCTACCTGATTCGATGCGAGGGTAATACGCCTTAATGATAGGGGTATTCGGCTTTTCGCACCCGTTGAGATCGGCGTGGCGCGATTTGATTTTTTTTTGGCCGGAAAATGGGCTAACGTGAGGAATTGTCTGTGGAACTTGTGCCGCTATCGCCCCTGAGAAATGGGGTAACCGTATGAATGAAATATCATTTTTGTCCAGATTTCCGCACAAAATAACAACTTTCACATAATACGTGTAGGTTACTATCGCGAACATTATTGAGTCAGTGAATCCATAATAATGACAAATGAAGACATTTTTTTTATTGAAGAGCTAATTGAGTGGGTGGAGATACATCTGGAGAAACGGCCAAACCTGGATGAAGTCGCGCGTATTTCGGGCTACTCCAAGTGGCATCTGCAGCGTAAATTCAAGCGTATTACCGGCATTCAACTCGCCACCTATATCCGTTCGCGCATCCTGACGCGCGCCGCGGTGGCGCTGCGCATCACCCGTCGCTCCATCATCGACATCTCCGATGAGCTGGGCTTCGACTCGCAGCAGACCTTTACTCGCATGTTCAAGCAGCGCTTCGGCACCACGCCCAATCGCTACCGCTCAATGGAGCACTGGGACGTGAAAAACCTGATGCCGCGCTTTAACTTCGAAGCCAGCTACGGCGCGGGATATTATCCGGAAGTGAAGCGGCTGACGCTGCCCGAGATGCAGTTGGTCGGCTTCTCGCGCCGGCTGGATTTCGCCTCCGAACAAGAGTTGGAGTACGCGTCCTGCATGGCGATGAAGGACGAGATTTTCAATGACTTCTTCAAGGGGTTGCACGTCGACTGCCGGCGAATTTACAGCATCTATTGCCCGCAGGCCGGGGAAGGCGACGAGCTGTCGTCCACGCTGGTGATGGCGGTCGATCCTGAACATAAAAAGGACATTCTTTCCAATCATCAGATAGACACCATCCATCTGCCGAGCCGCGAGTTTATCTCCATCAACCATAAGGGCACGGCGAAGGAGTGTCTGCAGTTTTTCGGTTATTTGGTGTCGCATGTGATGCCGGGGCTGAAGGATAAGGTGCGCGGCAGTATGGAAATGGAGATCATTCAAACCAAAGAGTGGAACCCGGAGTCCAAACTGCGTCAGATTGAGGTGGACTACACCTATCTGATCTCTATCGATTAAACGGCGCCCGGCGTAGGCCAGGCGCCGCCGTCATCATTTGTCTTCCGTTTCCGCCGCCAGCGATTCTCTGGCGGCTTTTTTGGCTTTGGCGCGGGCGATAGCCGCCGCGACCGCCGCCTTGCGCGGATCGTCTTCGGTGGCAGCCGGAGCCGGTTCTGTCTCGGCAGGAGCGTCCGCCTGCTGCGCCGCTTTCTTGGCTTTGGCGCGGGCGATAGCCGCCGCGACCGCCGCCTTGCGCGGATCGTCTTCGGTGGCAGCCGGAGCCGGTTCTGTCTCGGCAGGAGCGTCCGCCTGCTGCGCCGCTTTCTTGGCTTTGGCGCGGGCGATAGCTGCCGCGACCGCCGCCTTGCGCGGATCTTCTTCGGTGGCAGCCGGAGCCGGTTCTGTCTCGGCAGGAGCGTCCGCCTGCTGCGCCGCTTTTTTGGCTTTGGCGCGGGCGATAGCCGCCGCGACCGCCGCCTTGCGCGGATCTTCTTCGGCGGCAGCCGGAGCCGGTTCTGTCTCGGCAGGAGCGTCCGCCTGCTGCGCCGCTTTCTTGGCTTTGGCGCGGGCGATAGCCGCCGCGACCGCCGCCTTGCGCGGATCGTCCTCGGCGGCAGCCGGAGCCGGTTCTGCCTCAGCCGGAGCGCCTGCCTGCTGCGCCGCTTTCTTGGCCTTCACGCGCGCCAGGGCGGCGGCGACCGCCGCTTTACGTGGATCGTCCACTGTCGCGGCAGGGGCGGTGATGTCTGCGGCCGGTGCCTCTTTGCGCGCCTTCACGCGGGCCAGCGCCGCGGCCACGGCGGCCTTACGCGCGTCGTCGCCGGAGGTTGCCGGCGAGGCTTGTTCCGCTTCGGCCGCCAACTGGGCGCGCCGTTCACGCGCCTGCGCTTTACGCGCTTCGCGGGCGGCGATCATCTCGCTGTTGTCAGGCTGCTGGCCATCGACCGGCGTAACCGCCGCTTCGGCATTCTTGCTGCGTACGCGCGCCAGTGCGGCCTGTACCGCCCCCTGATCGTCGTCGGTCAGTTTAACGGCGGCCTTTTTGTGCCGCTCTTCGCGCGCCAGTTTCTCGCGCTCCAGACGCGCCAGCTTGGCCTCGTAACGCGCTTTGGCCTCGGCGGTGCGTGCCGCTTCCAGATCGATGGCCTTGATCTCGGCCTTTTCCTGCCGGTAGTACTGCACCAACGGGATGTTGCTGGGGCAGACGAACGCACAGGCGCCGCATTCGATGCAGTCGAACAGGTTATGGTTGCGCGCCTTGTCGTGCTCCTGCCCGCGGCTGAACCAGTACAGCTGTTGCGGCAGCAGCCCGGCAGGGCAAGCGTCCACGCACAGGCCGCAGCGGATGCAGGATTGCTCCGGCTCTTGCGGCGTCATTTCATCGACCGTCGGCGCCAGAATGCAGTTACTGATCTTGACGATCGGCACGTTCAGCGCGGGCAGGGTAAAGCCCATCAGCGGGCCGCCCATCACCACCATCTGCTGCGCCTGCGGACGGAAACCGACGAAGTCAAGCAGGTGCTGCACCGGCGTGCCGATGCGCGCCCACAGGTTGCCAGGGCGCTCGACCGCCTCGCCGGTCAGGGTCACCACGCGCTCAATCAACGGTTCGCCGTCGACGATCGCCCGCTTGATGGCGAAGGCGGTGCCGACGTTTTGCATCAGCACGCCGATAGCGGAAGAGTGCTTGCCGTGTGGCACTTCTTTGCCGGTCAAAATCTTGGTCAGCTGCTTGGCGCCGCCGGACGGGTATTTGGTGGGGATGACGCGCAGGGCAATGCCGGACTGGCCGCGCAACGCCTGTTTCAGCGCCGCGATCGCCTCCGGCTTGTTGTCTTCAATGCCGATCAGCGTGACCTTGGGCTGCAGAATGTGTTGCAGGATCTGCGTGCCTTCAACGATCTGATCGGCATGTTCCTGCATCAGGCGATCGTCGGCGGTGATGTAAGGCTCGCACTCGGCGGCGTTGAGGATCAGCGTTTCCACGCCGCTCATGCCGCCTTGCAGTTTACTGGCGGTCGGGAAACCGGCGCCGCCCAGACCGGCGATGCCGGCCTGATGAATTCGTTGAATCAGCTCCGCGGCGGGCGATTGGCGGTAATCCGCCACCGGATCGCGCTCGCACCAGCGGTCTTCGCCGTCTGCCTCGATAATCACGCACAGCTCCGACAGCCCGGAAGGGTGAGCGGTGATGTGCGGCGTGATGGCGCTAACGGTGCCCGAGGTCGGGGCGTGCACCGGCACGGTGCGCCCGCGGCCGACGGTCAGCGGCTGCCCTTTCAACACTCGATCGCCGGCGTTGACGCACAGTTCGCCTTCCGGCCCCAGATGCTGCTGCAGCGGAATGATAAAGGTTTTGGGCAGAGGGGCGACACGCAGCGGCGCGCCGCTCGACTGAGTCTTCATTTCCGGTGGATGGATCCCGCCGTCGAAATCCCAGATCCGGTCTTTTTTAAAGGCGGCGAACAGATTAAGCATGTTGCTCCACGTGGATCACTTGCACCGGGATCGTCTTCATGTCCCACTTCCAGTTGGCGGTGGTGGTGGCGACCGGTCTCATTTCAATACAGTCGGTAGGGCAAGGGGCGACGCACAGATCGCAGCCGGTACAGAGGTCGGTAATGACGGTATGCATGGCGCGGGTGGCGCCGACGATGGCGTCAACCGGGCAAGCCTGAATGCACTTGGTGCAGCCGATGCAGTTGGCCTCGTCGATATAGGCCACTTTACGCTCCGGCTCGGCGGCGGCTTCGCTGCCCAGCGGCTGCGGCTCCACGTTGAGCAGCTCCGCCAGTTTCAGCATCACCTGTTCGCCGCCCGGTGCGCATTTATTGATCATCTCGCCGTTGGCCACCGCTTCGGCATAGGGGCGGCAGCCGGGGTAGCCGCACTGGCCGCACTGGCTCTGCGGCAGGATCGCGTCGACCTGCTCGGCGACCGGATCCTCTTCCACTTCAAAACGGCGCGCGGCGTAGCCCAGCACCAGTCCGAACAGCAGCCCGAGCGCGCTCAAGGCCGCGATAGCTATCCACAACGCAGTCATTAGAATTTCACCAGCCCGGTAAAGCCCATAAAGGCCAACGACATCAGCCCGGCGGTGATCAGTGCGATCGAGGAGCCGCGGAACGGCGCCGGCACGTCGGCCACCGCCAGACGTTCGCGAATGGCGGCGAACAGCACCATCACCAGCGAGAAACCGGCGGCGGCGCTGAAACCGTAAACGGCGGACTGCAGGAAGTTATAACCGAGGTTGACGTTAAGCAACGCCACGCCCAGCACCGCGCAGTTGGTGGTGATCAGCGGCAGGAAGATGCCCAGCAGGCGATAGAGCGCCGGGCTGGTCTTGCGCACCACCATCTCGGTGAACTGCACCACCACGGCGATCACCAAAATGAAGGAGAGCGTGCGCAGGTACACCAGGTCCAGCGGAACCAGAATAAAGGTGTTGATCACCCAGGCGCTGACGGAGGCCAGCGTCATGACGAAGGTGGTGGCCATTCCCATGCCGATGGCGCTTTCCAGCTTCTTGGAAACGCCGAGGAACGGGCACAGGCCAAGAAACTTCACCAGAACGAAGTTGTTCACCAGTACGGTGCCGACAAACAGGAGCAGGTATTCGGTCATTGCGATGCCTAAAAAAATAAAAGCCGCCTATTATCGGGAATCGGCGGCCGGACGACAACATATGAATCGCAGGGGTATTGCCTTTTTTGGTGAAAATTTACACAAGTCACCCAATAAAACGTGCTGCAATCGGCTTTAACGTTCGGTAAAGGTCCCTTTGACCCGCTGCGAACGCTTGATGTAAGGCACCAGCAGCGCCGCCATCAGCAGCGGCCAGCCGAGGCTGCGCACCGCCACTTCATCCGGCACCGGCGCGAAGGCGAAGGCTTTCACCGCCAGGATCACCGTGATCAGCAGCCATAACAAGAACAGTTTAGGGAAGCGCTGCGACCGCTGGCAAAACAGAAACACCAGCCACAGGGTGAAGCCCCACATCAAGAGCGTGGTCAGCGCCGAAAAGTACCATTGCAGGGTAAACGCCTGGGCGTTGGTCAACAGATAGTCGCGCGACTCGGGCATGAAGATCGCCATGGCGTACAGGAGCAGCATCAGGCTGGCGCTGAGCAGGGTGACGATCAGATAGGCCAGCGGGGCCAGCAACCAACCGCCGATACGAGAGTATTCAGCTTGAGACATAAAACGGCTTCCTGATTGAATCGGGGATCACAGGCGGCATAGCTTAGCGGGTAATACCGGCTTCGTCATCCCTATCAACCGGATAGCCCGGCGTCGCGGGGCCGGGCCGCACGTTTGGCTACTCCGACCCCGCTTCGAATTAACATCTCATTTACTTCTTGTTCCAGCCGGCCGCATGGTGTCAAATCGAAAGGGTCTGTCGTGAGCCTGCAAGAGGAAATCCCATGGCTGAGAAAATTCGTGTCGGGCTGGTCGGTTACGGCTACGCCGGCAAAACCTTTCATGCGCCGTTGATCGCCGGTACGCCGGGCCTGGAACTGGCCGCCGTTTCCAGCAGCGATGCCGGTAAAGTGCGCGCGGACTGGCCGTCGATGACGGTGGTGGGCGATGCGCAGGCGCTGTTCGCCGATCCGGCCCTCGATCTGATCGTGATTCCTACCCCCAACGATACCCATTTCCCGCTAGCGCAACAGGCGCTGGCCGCCGGCAAGCACGTGGTAGTGGACAAACCGTTTACCGTGACATTGTCACAAGCCCAGGCGCTGCAGCAGCAGGCGCAGCAGAGCGGTTTGCTGTTGTCGGTGTTCCACAACCGTCGCTGGGACAGCGATTTCCTGACCCTCAAAGCGCTGCTGAACGACGGTTCGTTGGGCGAGGTGGTGTACTTCGAGTCGCACTTCGATCGTTTTCGGCCACAGGTGCGTCAGCGCTGGCGCGAACAGGGCGGCGTCGGCAGCGGCATCTGGTTCGATTTGGGGCCGCATCTGCTCGATCAGGCGCTGCAACTCTTCGGCAAACCCGAGCGGCTGTTTGTCGATCTGGGTGAGCTGCGGCCGGGGGCGCAGGCGGTGGACTATTTCCACGCGCTGTTGAGCTATGGCGATCGCCGTGTGGTGCTGCACGCCAGCATGCTGGCGGCGGCGGAGAGCCCGCGTTACGTGGTGCACGGCACCCGCGGCAGCTATGTCAAATACGGCCTTGATCCGCAGGAAGACCGGCTGAAGGCCGGCGAACGCTTGCCGCAGGCCGACTGGGGCTATGACATGCGCGAGGGTGTGGTGACGCTGTCACGCGGTGACCTGCTGGCGGAACAGCCGCTGCTCACTATTCCCGGCAACTACCCGGCTTATTACGCGGCGGTGCGCGACGCGATTGCCGGCATAGGCGAAAACCCGGTGCCGGCCGCCGACGCGATCGCGGTGATGGCATTGATCGAACTGGGGCTGGAATCGGCCCGGCTGCAGCAGGCGCTGCCGGTGGTCTGATCCCGCCCACTTTTCTGTGGCCCGGCGCAACGTCGGGCCTTTTTATGACTCTACGTGCAAGGAAATTCGTTTCATGTCCTGGTTGCAGCGTTTGCGCATTGATAAATTTTTGCTGGTTCTGATTTTGGTGGTGATCGTCGCCTCGCTGTTCCCCTGCGAAGGCATCTGGAAAACCTTCTTTGAACACCTGACCACCGCCGCCATCGCGCTGCTGTTCTTTATGCACGGCGCCAAGCTGTCGCGTGAGGCAATCGTCGCCGGCATGAGTCACTGGAAGCTGCATCTGCTGGTGTTCCTCAGCACCTTTGCGCTGTTCCCGCTGCTCGGGCTGGCGATGAACCTGTTGGTGCCGGGCATCATGACGCCGACGGTCTATCTCGGCTTCCTCTATCTGTGCGCGCTGCCGGCCACGGTGCAGTCGGCCATCGCCTTTACCTCGGCGGCGGGCGGCAACGTGGCGGCAGCGATCTGCAGCGCCTCGGCGTCGAGCATTCTTGGCGTGTTCCTGTCGCCGCTGCTGGTGGGCGCGTTGATGCATACCCAGGGCGGCAATACCGACGTGCTGCACGCCATCGGTTCGATCATTCTGCAATTGATGGTGCCGTTCGTGATCGGCCACCTGGCGCGGCCATTGATCGGCAAGTGGATCGACCGCCATCGCAAACTGATTAACCTGACCGACCGTTCGTCGATCCTGCTGGTGGTGTATACCGCGTTCAGCGCGGCGGTGGTGGAAGGGATTTGGCACCGTATCGACGGCTGGTCGCTGCTGACCATCCTGGTGATGTCGCTGGTGCTGCTGACGGTGGTGCTGGTGATCAACACCTATGCAGCGCGCTGGCTGGGCTTTAACACCGCCGATGAAATCACCATCGTCTTCTGCGGTTCGAAAAAGAGCCTGGCGAACGGCATCCCGATGGCCAACGTGCTGTTCCCGGCTGCGGCGGTGGGCGCGATGGTGCTGCCGCTGATGATTTTCCACCAGGTTCAGCTGATGGTGTGCGCGGTGCTGGCGCAGCGCTATGCGCGTAAAACCGCGAAACAGCGGGCCGAGGCGGAGGCGCTGGCGGCCAAATAGGCCGCAGGCCGCTAACGGTGGCCCAGCGCGTCGAGCAGAAAGTCGGCACGCTCGTCCGGTGAGGCGCGCGGCAGTTCTTGCAGCTGATAGCCATAGCGGCGATAGACGGCCACCATCGCCCGGTAGGTCAGCTCGGCTTCGGCGAAAGATTGTTTTCTTTCGCTGTCCTGCGCATAGATCGCTTGCCACGGCGGGGCGATGAACACCCTTTCGGCATAGCGAAAGGCGCCGATCGCCGCCGTCAAATGCGCGGGGATCGATAATCCGCACAGCGTCAGGTAACCGGCGATATCCGGCAGGCCGCGATCGAAGAACCAGCATGTTGCGCCCGTCGCTTCGCCCCATGAGCGCAGTTCCCAATCGAGCATCCGCTCGGCGAAGGCCTGGCGATCGCCCCACGGCAGCGCATGGCCGCCGATACTCATCTGATCCTGAATAATCGCCCGGCCGGCTTCCTGCGAGTGCGGAAAGCCGCGGCGATGAAGAACGTCGATGAGCGTGCTTTTACCCGAACCCGGGCCGCCGGTCAGCACGATGCGGCGTGTTTTGTCAGACATGCGAAATTCCTCTCTTGCAGCAGAGTCATGGGGTAACACAGCGATAAAGACGAGCAGTCGGAAGAAGACGGCGGGGAGAGGGATGAGAAGAAGGCGCCGTTTGGCGCCTGGGAGGATTTAGCCCTGAACTTTGGCGCGCAGCGCCTGTTTTTCCTGCTCGCTGAGGAAGGCCAGCTTCAGGCCGTTTTCCTGCGCGGTGCGGATTTCTTCCGGCGTCAGCCCGGCCTGCGGCGCGGCGACGCGGTATTCATGCTCGATCTCGATGCCCTGAACCGCCGGATCGTCGGTGTTGATCGACGCCAGCACGCCGTGGCGCAGGAAGGTGGCCAGCGGATGCTGCGCCAGCGACGGCACGGTGCTGGTCTGGATGTTGGAGGTCAGGCAGGATTCGATGCCGATGCCGTGTTCCGCCAGGAAGTCCATCAGCGCCGGATCTTCGACCGCTTTCACCCCGTGGCCGATACGTTCGGCGCCCAGCTCGCGGATCGCCTGCCAGATGCTTTCCGGGCCGGCGGCTTCGCCCGCGTGCACGGTGATGCGCAGGCCGGCGTCGCGGGCGCGGTTGAAGTGGCTGAGGAACAGGCTGCCGGGGAAGCCCAGCTCATCGCCCGCCAAATCCAGCGCGGTAATACCGTCGCGGTGCGCCAGTAATCCTTCCAGTTCCTGCAGACAGGCGGCTTCACCGAAGGTGCGGCTCATGATGCCGATCAGGCGAATGTCGATGTCACGATCGCGGCAGCCCGAACGGATCCCGTCGATCACCGCTTCCACCACGCCGGCGACGGGCAGTTGATGCTTCATCGCCATGTAGTAAGGGGAGAAACGCAGCTCGGCATAGTGCAGGCCGGCGTTGGCGGCGTCCTCGACGTTTTCGTATGCCACCCGGCGGCAGGCGTCCAGATCGCCCAGCACCGCCACGCCCCAGTCCAGTTTCTGCAGGAAGCTGACCAGATCCGGTTCGGCATGGGTGATCTGCACGTGCGGGCGCAGGCTCTCCAAATCGTTGGCCGGCAGGGCGAGATTGAACTGACGGCCGAGGTCGAGAATGGTCTGCGCGCGGATGTTGCCGTCGAGATGGCGGTGAATGTCGGTAAGCGGTAGGCGGGGATCGATCATGCTGGGCACTCGCTAATTTATCGTAGGTAAAGTGCAGAACAGTATAAAAACAAATGAATGAAACTTGCCATCTCGTTGCATAAAAAAGTGATGTGAATCACAAATAATGCGCGATATATCGCATTATCGTCGTGAATCAGGCTTTCAACACGCTGACGCCCGCCTGCTGCAACGGCGCGATCAATGCGTCGTCGGTGGCGCGTTCAACGATGATGGTGTGCGCCAGCGTAATATCACCGATCGCATACTGCGAGGCGGCATTAAGCTTGGCGGCGGAAGCCAGCACCACGGTTTCCGCCGCACGGGCCGCCAGCGCTCGCTTGATGTAGGCTTCTTCCAGATCGCCGGTGCTCAGCCCTGCGGTGGGGTGCACGCCGGTCACGCCCATGAAATAAATATCGGCGCGGATATGTGACATCGCTTCTACGGCGGCGGCGCCGACGCTGACGATTGAATGCTTATACAGTCGGCCGCCGATCAGGATCACCTCGACGGTAGGGTGATCGACTAACCCCACGGCGACGCTGGGGCTGTGGGTGACGATGGTGGCATTGAGGTTGGCCGGCAGTTGCCTGACCAGCTCTGCGGAGGTGGTGCCGCCGTCGATGATCACCACCTGGCCGGGGGCGATCAGCGCCGCCGCCGCTTTGGCGATCGCGCGTTTGGCGCCGGATTCCAAGCGATTGCGTTCGGCGAAGCTGGCGATGGCGGAAGAAACCGGCAGGGCGCCGCCATGCACCCGTTGCAGCAACCCGTCGGCGTCCAGTTCACGCAGATCGCGCCGGACTGTATCTTCCGACAGCCCGAACAGCTCGCTGAGCTGTTTGGCCAAGACCTGACCATCCTGGGCCAGTTTTTCCAAAATGATCTTCTTGCGCTGGCTGGTCAACATGGCCATTTCCTCTCAAATTTGCTATGCACGAAATATCTTGATCATACACGAAACTGCACGATAGTATCAATTTCCTTCCTCTGGCGGAGTAAACCGATGATAGCCACCAAAGACAGGGTTCGCATTGTCGAAACCCGGGTGTTGTCCGATGACTGGTACCTGCTGAAAAAAACCACCTTTGATTTTTTGCGGCGCGACGGCGTTTGGCAGCGGCAGAGCCGTGAGACTTACGACCGCGGCGACGGCGCCACCATTTTACTGTTCAATCGGCAGGCGCAGACGGTGATCCTGACGCGCCAGTTCCGCTTTCCAGTGTTCGTCAACGGTCATGACGGCATGCTGATTGAGGCCGCCGCCGGGCTATTGGACGACGCGTCGCCGGAGGCGCGCATCCGCGCCGAAGTTGAAGAGGAAACCGGCTACTTCGTGCAGAACGTGGAGAAAGTGTTTGAGGCGTACATGAGCCCTGGCTCGGTCACCGAAAAGCTGCACTTTTTCGTCGGTGAATATCAGGCGAGCGATCGCCTCAACGAGGGCGGCGGGCTGGCGGCGGAGGGGGAAGATTTGGAGGTGATCGAGCTGCCGCTGGCGCAGGCCCTGCAGGCGGTTCGTCAGGGTACGATCGTTGACGCCAAAACCATCATGCTGCTGCAGTTTGTCGCATTAAATCGGACGTT
Organism: Serratia sp. X10; assembly: GCF_017811775.1. Lineage (NCBI taxonomy): Bacteria > Pseudomonadati > Pseudomonadota > Gammaproteobacteria > Enterobacterales > Yersiniaceae > Serratia > Serratia sp. X10. The sequence continues at coordinate 700,140 of NZ_JAEIOH010000001.1, forward strand.
GGAGGAACAACGATGAAAGCACAACAAATCTTGATCGCCGGCCCTTATCGCAGCGGCACCGATGGCGATCCGCAGCGTATCGCCGCCAATCTGGCGCGCCTCGAACAGGCGGCGCTGGCGGTTTACCAGCGGGGGCACGTGCCGGTGATCGGCGAGTGGCTGGCGCTGCCTTTGGCGGCCGCGGCCGGTTCCACTCAGGTTGGCGATGCGGTCAGCGAGGCGTTTCTTTACCCGGTGGCTCACCGACTGATTGCGCAGTGTCAGGCGGTGTATCGCATCGAAGGGGCGTCTGTGGGGGCCGATAACGACGTGCGGTTGGCTAACGAATGGGGATTGACGGTCTATCGTCATCTGGAGGAAATCCCGTCTGTTCAGGTGTAACCGAGGGGCGGGCAGAGGCTCGCCCCCTCGCGTTATTGCTCGTCCAGCACAAACTTCAACCCGGCGATCAGCTTGTCCATGCCGGCTTCCAGCTTGCTGCGCGGGCAGCCGACGTTGAGGCGCAGGAACCCGCGGCCTTCTTCGCCGTAGGTAAAGCCCGGCATGATCGCCACCTTTTCACGCTCGATCAGCACCTGCTGCAGCGCCCGATCGTCCACGGCCAGCGGCCGCAGATCGATCCAGGCCAGATAGGTGGCCTGCGGCGGGCGCCAGCCCAGCGCGGGAAACGCCTCCGCCAGCCGTTCGGCGACGTAGGTCAGGTTATCCTGCAGATAGTCGCGCAGGGCATCCAGCCAGGGTTCACCGCGCCGATAGGCGGCTACGTGAGCCGCCACCGCCAGCACCGCCGGCGAGGAGAGGCCGTCACGGGATTTGAGCTGCTGGAAATAGGCTTCGCGGCTGGCGTCGTCGCTGATAAAACCGTAGGCGCCGGTCAGCGCCGGAATGTTAAAACTCTTGGAGCCGGAGGTCAGCAAGGCCCAGGCGCCGGTCGCCACCTGGCTCCAGGGCGTATGGCGGTGTTCACCCCAGACCATGTCCATGTGGATCTCATCGCTGATCACCCTCACGTCGTGGCGTTCGCACAGTTCGGCCATCTGCTGCAGCTCTTCGCGGCGCCACACTTTACCGGTGGGATTATGCGGGCTGCACAGCAGCAGGATCTTGGTCTGCGGCCGCGCCAGCAGCGCTTCGAGGTGCGCCATGTCGCAGCGCCAGTCATCTGCGGCCTTGTGCAGCGGGCAGGCCAGCAGCTGGCGCTGGTTGGCGAGGATCACCTTATAGAAGGCGTCGTAGGCCGGGGTATGGGTCACCACGTAGTCGCCCGGCACGGACCATTGGCGGATCAGCTGCGCCGCCATGTAGATAACGGAAGGGCCGTACACCGCCGTTGCGGTGTCGATAGCGGTGTTGAAACGTTGTTGATACCAGTGGCGCAGCGCGCCGAGAAAATCCTCATGCTGCCAACGGCTGTAGCCCAGCACGCCATGCTGCAGGCGCTGTTGCAGCGCCTCGAGAATGCACGGCGCGGTGGCGAAATCCATATCGGAGATGGTGAACGGCAGCAGGTCTGCGCTGCCGAAGCGATCGGCGATGTAATCCCACTGGGTGCACCAGGTGCCGTGGCGGTCGATCGGGGTGGAGAAATCAAACATGGGTGGCTCCCTGCAGCGCCGCGGCAGGGCGCGCCGTGGCTATCAGTGAGTCTAATTCATCCTTCACCGATTGCACCTGCGGGCCGATCACTACCTGCAGATTATGATCGTTGAGATGCACCACGCCGATGGCGCGGTTGGCCTTCAGCGCCGCGTCGTCCACCTGGTTCATGTCGTTGACCGACAGGCGCAGGCGGGTGATGCAGTTGTCCAGCGTAATGATGTTGTCCGGGCCGCCGAGCGCCGCCAAAATCGCCGGCACATTGTAGCCGGATTTGCCCGCCGCGCCGCTCGGCGCGTTTGGGGTGACGGCGCCGTCGCTCTCACGGCCCGGCGTTTTGATGTTAAAGCGCTGGATGGCGAAGCGGAAAATGGCGTAATAGCCGACGAACCAGACGGCGGCCACCACCGGCACCAGATACCACTTGGTGGCGGTGCCGTGCAGAATGCCGAACACCACGAAGTCGATAATGTTGCCGTCGGTGTTGCCGATGGTCACGCCCAGCAGCGCCATGACGGTAAAGCCCAACCCGGTGAGCAGCGCATGGATCAGATAAAGGAACGGCGCGACGAACAGAAACAGAAACTCGATCGGCTCGGTGGTGCCGCCAACCACGCAGGCCACCACGCCGGAGATCAACAGCCCTTTGATTTTATGGCGGTTCTCCGGTTTGGCGCAGTGGTACATCGCCAGCGCCGCGCCCGGCAGGCCGCCGAGGAACGCCGGCATTTTACCCTGCGACAGGAAGCGGGTGGCGCTTTCGGCGAAACCGGTGGTGGTCGGGCAGGAGAGCTGCGCCTGGAAGATGGTCAGGGCGCCGCTGACGCTGTGGCCGCACACCTCCATCGTGCCGCCCGCCTCGGTAAAGCGGATCAGCGCCACCAGAATGTGATGCAGGCCGAACGGCAGCAGCAGGCGTTCGCCGGTGCCGAAAATCATCGGCCCGAAGATGCCGGCGCCGTTGATGACGCGGCCCAGGCCGTTAATGCCGGCGGCGAACCACGGCCAGACCAGCGGGATCACCAGGCCGCACAGGCCCAGCACCACGGTGGTCACGATCGGCACAAAGCGGGTGCCGCCGAAGAAGGCCAGCGCATCCGGCAGCCGGATGGTATGGAAACGTTCATGCAGCAGATACACGATGATGCCGACGATCACTGCGCCGAGGATGCCGGTGTCGATCGACTGAATGCCGAGAATGTTTTGGATGTTGTTGGCCTTCAGCACCAGCGGATCGCTGGTGGGCAGCACGCCGGCGGCGGTCAGGTAGAAGTTGGTGGCCAGATTCAGCACGGCGAAGCCGACGAAGCCGGAGAAGGCGGCGACGCCCTTGTTGTCGCGCGCCATGCCCAGCGGAATGGCGATGGCGAACATCACCGGCAGGAAGCTGAAGGCGAAGGAGCCTATCTTGCTCATCCAGGTGAAGATCAGCTGGAAGATCGGATGGCCGATAAACGGCATCAGGGTGATCACGTCGCGGCTGCTCAGCGAGCTGCCGATCCCCAGCATGATGCCGCAGAAAGAGAGCAAGGCGACGGGCAACATGAATGTTTTGCCCAGGCTCTGGAAGAACTCCCAGAGGGTGATTTTGGGTTTATTGGCTGCTGACATAACCGACTTCTCCTGGCGAAAAGACGAGCAAAAAGGGGACTGCTGATTAGGTAAAAAGAAGATAAAACGTTTTACCTAGCAAAAATGCGCCGCCAATCACAAATCTGTCGCCCGGTTTTTGGCGACAATGCGGCGGGCAGTAAAACGTTTTACTGCATTGACGGATTCGGTATACCCTTGATCGCTACGGCGCGGGTTGCCCAGGAACGGGTTCGCAGAGACTATGAGCATCAAAAAGATCACCATTACCGATGTGGCGCAACAGGCGGGCGTTTCGGTCACCACGGTTTCCTTGGTATTGAGCGGCAAGGGGCGGATTTCGCCGACCACCGTCGAGAAGGTCAATCAGGCGATAGAGCAGCTGGGTTACGTGCGCAATCGCCAGGCGGCGACGCTGCGCGGCGGTGAATCCGGGGTGATAGGCCTGATCCTGCGCGACATTTGCGAACCTTTTTATGCCGAAATGACCGCCGGGCTGAGCGAAGCGCTGGAGGCGCATGACAAACTGCTGTTTTTAACCCAGAGCGGGCGCGATGGTCAGGGGCTGCAGCGGGCGTTTGACGCGCTGCTGGCGCAGGGCGTCGACGGCATCGTGCTGGCGGGCGGCATTCGCGCGGCGGCCGGGCTGAAGGAAAAGGCGGCCGAGCAGGGCGTGCCGCTGGTGTGCGTGGCGCGCTCCAGCGGTCTCGAGGGCGTGGACGTGGTGCGGCCGGACAATATGCAGGCCGCCAAGCTGGCTACCGAATTTTTGATCAAACGCGGGCACAGCCAGATTGCTTATCTCGGTGGCCAGAGCGACTCGTTGACGCGCGCCGAAAGGTTGGGCGGATTTTGCGCCACGCTGTTGCAGTACGGCCTGCCGTTTCGCAGCGAATGGATCGTCGAGTGCGATTGCCGGCAGCGTGAGGCGGCGGAAGCGGCGGAACAGCTGCTGCGCCACTACCCGAATATCACCGCTGTCGTTTGCCACAAGGCTTCGGTGGCGCTTGGCGCCTATTTTGGCCTGACGCGCAGCGGCCGCAGCATCGGTTCGGACGGGGTCGACGCCTACTACGGCCGGCAGGTGGCGCTGATCGGTTTCGGCGACGTGCCGGAGGCCGAGCTGACCGAACCGCCGCTGACCTTTGTCTCCAGCTCGGCGCGGGAAGTGGGGCGCAGCGCCGCCGCGCGCCTGCTGCAGCGCATCAATGACGCCGATCTGCCCGCGCAGAACGTCATTTTGCCGCCGACGCTGATCCGGCGCGGCTCCGCTTAGTCCCGCCGCTGTTCCTCTTCCGCTTCGCGGCAAATCCAGCCGATAAAAGCCTTCATCGCCGGCGTCAGATCCCGCGATTTCAAATGGGTCAGCCAGTAGGCGCCGAGCGCGGCCTCGGCGGCGAACGGCCGCTGCAGCGCGCCGGCGGCCAGTTCGCGGCGGAACATGCTGACCGGCGCCAGCGCCACGCCGTCGCACTGGAGCGCGCCTTCCACCATCAGCCTCGATGAGTCGAACACCGGGCCGTTGATTCGCCACGGCGTCACCTGCGCAGCCGTGAACCAGCGTTCCCATTCATCCTGGCGGTAAGTGCGCATCAGCAGTTCGTGTTGCAGATCCTGCGGCGTATGCAAGCGCGCGGCGACCGCCGGCGAGCAGAGCACCGTCAGCGGCGCGTCGAACAGCTTGATATTGCGGGTGGCGGGCCATAAACCTTCGCCGAAACGGATGGCGAAATCCATGCCGTCGGCCGACAGATTGACCAGGTTGTTGTGGGTCAGCACCCGCAGATCGATGAACGGATGTGCCGCGCGGAACGCCGCCAGCCGCGGCATCAGCCAGCCGACGGCGAAGGTGCCGACCACCGCCACCGTCAGCACTTCGTGGAAATGCCCGCCTTCGAACTGCTGCAACACCGCCTCGATGCGATCGAAAGCGTCGCTCAACACCGGCAGCAGCGCCTGGCCCTCTTCGGTCAGATCCAACCCGCGCGGCAGGCGGCGGAACAGCTGAATGCCCAGCTGTTCTTCCAGCATGCGCACCTGCTGGCTGACGGCGGCCTGAGTGACGCGCAGCTCCAGACCGGCGCGGGTGAAGTTCAGGTGGCGGGCGGAGGATTCGAACGCCCGCAGGGCGTTGAGGGGAAGTCGGTTGCGCATTGTTAATAGCCATAAGTTTTTCTTTATGCTGGCTGAAATTATTATCGCTTGTCAACCCGGCGGCAAAAACCGATATTTGGCGCGGCTACCGCAAGATTGGCGGAGCCCGTAAAGGAATGACATCATCCATCAGGGAGTGCGCCGTGAGCAACGCCAATAAAAACTTTTGGCCGCGGCCGATGCCCTGCAACCGAAGAGCCTCTATCATGACGAAAATGAACCGCCTGGCGGCCGCGCTGATCGCCGCACTGATCTTGCCGACCGCGCACGCCGCGCAGCAGCAGGATATCGACGCCGTTATTCAGCCACTGATGAAAAAATACGGCGTGCCGGGCATGGCGATCGCCGTATCGGTCGATGGCAAACAGCAGATTTACCCGTATGGCGTCGCCTCGAAGCAGACCGGCAAACCGATCACCGAGCAGACGCTGTTCGAGGTGGGGTCGCTGAGCAAAACCTTCACCGCGACGCTGGCGGTCTATGCGCAGCAGCAGGGCAAGCTGTCGTTCAGCGATCCGGCCAGCCATTATCTGCCTGAGCTGCGCGGCAGCGCCTTCGACGGCGTCAGCCTGCTGAATCTGGCGACCCACACATCCGGCCTGCCGCTGTTCGTGCCGGACGACGTGACCGACAACGCCCAACTGATGGCTTACTACCGGGCCTGGCAGCCTAAACACCCGGCGGGCAGCTACCGCGTCTATTCCAACCTCGGCATCGGCATGTTGGGCATGATCGCCGCCAAGAGCCTCGATCGGCCGTTTATCCAGGCCATGGAGCAGGGCATGCTGCCGGCGTTGGGTATGAGCCACACCTACATTCAGGTGCCGGCGGCGCAGATGGTCAACTATGCCCAGGGTTACAACAAGGACGATAAGCCGGTGCGCGTTAATCCCGGCCCGCTGGACGCTGAATCTTACGGCATCAAATCCAACGCCCGCGATCTGATTCGTTACCTGGACGCCAACCTGCAGCAGGCGAAGGTCGCGCAGCCGTGGCGCGAGGCGCTGGCCGCCACGCACGTCGGCTATTACAAAGCGGGCGCGTTCACGCAGGATCTGATGTGGGAGAACTACACGTACCCGGTGAAACTGTCGCGGCTGATCGAGGGCAACAACGCCGGGATGATCATGAACGGCACGCCGGCCACCGCCATCACGCCGCCGCAGCCGGAGCTGCGCGCCGGTTGGTATAACAAAACCGGTTCGACTGGCGGTTTCTCCACCTACGCGGTGTTTATCCCGGCGAAAAATATCGCCGTGGTGATGCTGGCCAACAAATGGTTCCCGAACGACGATCGGGTCGAGGCGGCTTACCGCATCGTGCAAGCGCTGGATAAGCGCTGATCGTGGGGGCGCCGTCGGGGCGCCCCTGTTACCGGTGCTGTTGCTCTCGCCGCTCGCGCATGAAATCGATAAAGGCGCGCAGCTTGAGCGGCAGATGCCTGCCGGCGGGAAAGTAGATGAAAAATCCCGATGCCTCGCTGGCATACTCCGGCAGCACTTCCACCAGATCGCCCTGCGCCAGTTCCTGCACCACCGTGCCCTGAAAACGTTGCGCGATCCCCAGGCCCGCCAACGCCGCATCCTTGATCAGCCTGTCTTCGTTAAAGATCAAACTGCCGCTGACGTCCAACGCCCGCTCATCGCCGTGCCGACTGAAATACCAGGGCTCCAATTTGCCGCTGCCGGGAAAACGGTAGCGCAGGCAATGGTGTGCGAGCAGATCGTCCGGCGTGGCCGGCGCGCCGCAACGCGTCAGATAATCGGGTGAGGCGACCAGCACCCGGCGCTGGCCGTTGTCGATCGGCACGGCGATCATGTCCTTTTGCAGCATGGCGTGCATGCGAATGCCGGCATCGAAGCTGCCCAGCACCAGATCGGAAAAGCGGTCTTCGGTAAACAGCTCCAGCTGCACTTCGGGATAGCGCCGCTGAAACGCCGCCAGGTGCGGCATCACCAGCAGCGAAGCGGCCAGTTGCGGCAGCGTGATGCGCAGCAGGCCCGCCGGCTGCGCGCCCAGGGCGCGCACGTCGTCCGCCGCTACGTCGATCTGGTTCATCGCCGGCGAGACCTTCTGGTAAAACAGTCGGCCCTCGTCGCTGAGACGCACCGAGCGGCTGGTGCGGTGGAATAAGCGCACCCCCAGCTGATTCTCCAGCGCCTGAATGTTTTGCGACACCGCCGGCGGCGTGACGCCCAGTTGGTTGGCCGCGCGGGTGAAGTTGCCCAGCCGCGCGACGGCTTCGAAATAGGGCAGCAGCTGCAGGAGTGAACTCATCTATCAATAACCTGTGCTTAATGATTCATTAAATTATGCCTTATTTTAATTTATGACGAACGTTTTAGACTGATTTTACTTTCCCTCAGCGAGATAAAAATCATGTCGGCAGAACAACGGGCGTTAACAGAACGGATCGCGGCGATCGATCAACAGGCGATGGCCGAAGGGCGCATCGTCGGCAGCGTGGTGCTGGTGGCGCAGCGGGGTGAAATTTGCTACGCCGGTGCGGCCGGTTATGCCGATCGCGAAGCGCGGCAACCGATGCGGCGAGAAACGCAGTTTCGGCTGTCGTCGGTTTCCAAACCCTATACCACGCTGGCGGCGCTGCGCCTGATTGAACGAGGCAAGCTGAGCCTCGACGATGCGGTCAGCGACTGGCTGCCGTGGTTTACCCCGGCGCTGGCCGACGGCCGGTGCCCGGCGATCCGCATTCGTCATTTGCTGAGCCATACCGCCGGGTTGGACTATCGTCTGAATCAGCCACCGGCGGGGGTGTATCATCGGTTGGGCATTCAGGACGGCGTGGAGCTGTCGACGCTGACGCTGGAGCAAAACCTGCGGCTGTTGGCACAGGCGCCGTTGCTGTCGGAACCGGGCGCGCGCTTCAACTATTCGCTGGCGATCGACGTGCTCGGCGCGGTGCTGGAGCGAGTGACGGGCATGTCGCTGCCGCAGCTGTTTGTCGAATGGGTGGCGCGGCCGCTGGGGCTCGGCAATACCGCGTTCCATGCGACCCATGCCGCTAACCTGGCGACGCCTTATTACAATACGCCGCAGGGGCCGCGGCGCATGCCGGAAGGCGTGCGGATCGCCTTGCCGGAAGGCATGGCGGGGGGAGAAGTGACGTTCTCGCCGGCGCGCGCGCTTAACGTCGGAGCCTATCCCTCCGGCGGCGCGGGCATGGTCGGCGATGCCGACGATGTGCTGAAGCTGGTGGAGGCGCTGCGCAGCGGTGGGCAGGGCATTTTGCAACCGGATACGGTGGCGTTGCTGCGTCACCCGCACGTCGGCGCCGAGGCGCAAACGCAAGGGCCGGGCTGGGGCTTCGGCTTTGGCGGCGCGCTGCTGGTGGATCCAGACGCTGCGCAGACGCCGCAGCATGTCGGTACCCTGACCTGGGGCGGCGTTTACGGCCACAGCTGGTTCTTTGATCCAGAGGCGCAGCTGAGCGTAGTCGTCTTGACCAATACCGCATTTGAGGGCATGTGCGGCCGCTACCCGCAGCAGATCCGCGATGCGGTTTATGCGGCGTAAATAAAAAGGGCCCCGCAGGGGGCCCTTGTTAGGTTTTCAGGCGATTACTGCGCCGGTGCCGGAGCGGGTTCCGCTTCCTGCGCCGGTTCAGCGTCTTCCGCCGGGGCGCCCAGCATGGCGAACTGGCCGATGAACTCCTGCAGCGACATTTTGTTGCCGTTCAGGTCAACCTGATTGTCAGCGTAGTGGAACTTGCTCGCGATCACGCCGTCTTTCTGGGTGGTCAGCTTGAACATCTGACCCATGGCCGCCAGGCCCTGCACTTGCTGCTGCGCCAGTTTCTGCGCGTCTTCCTCATTGTAACCCTGCAACAAGGCGGTCTTCGCGGTCACTTCGGTAGCCATCGCTTCCGGAATGGTCAGGCTGAGATCCAGCTTTTTAACCGCCTGAGCAATCACTTGATCCGGCGACTGTGCCGGGGAGGCGGCCTTGCTCGGATCGGTCATCGCCAGATCCAGCGTGAAGATGCTCTCACCCTTGCTGTTTTTCCAGCTCAGCGGGGCGATGCTGAGGCTTGGGTTGCCTTTCAGCAGCAGCGGCAGGTTCTTTTGCAGCATCTCGGAGGTCTGCTGTTCGTAGACGTCCGGATCCAGGTTCTCGCCCTGCTGCAGCAGCGCCATGGTTTGGCGGTTGTAGCTGTCGGAGAAGTCTTTCAGCGCCTTGCCGTCGACGTTGTCGATTTTCAGCGTCAGTTTACCGGCGCCGAAGTCGTTGCCCTGCACCTTGAGCGCGTCCATGGTGTAATCGATCTGGCCGCCGATATTGCTGCTGCCTTGCTCGCCGAACTTGCTCACCAGATTGAAACCGTCCAACGCCACGGTGTCTTTACCGTCGATCGTCAGTTTGAACTGTTTCAGGGTCATCGTCTGATCGCCGAGCTTCACGCCGAACTTGCTTTCGTTACTGTTGCCTTTCAGGTTGAAGCCCTGGAAGGTGATCTGCTCGTTTTGGCCGAATTCGTTCGGGCTGGCGAACACGATAGTGTCGCTATTGGCGTCCAGCGCGATTTTTTTCAGATCGCGGGACACGTCGGCGTCAATGGTGGCGCCGCTGAATTTCAGCGAAGATTTATCCTTCTGGTAGTCCAGTGGGATAAAGTCGATGGTGGACGCGGTATCGCCGCTGTAGGAGATGCGCGAATCGGCGGTAAACAGCGATTTGCCTTTGGTGGTTTCAAACAGGCCTTTCACCGCCGGGGTGTTTTCCAGCTCGGTATGCACCGACGCCATGCTCGGCAGCAGGTTGAATTTTTTCAGCTGCGCGAACGGGAACGGACCGTGATCGATGGTTTCCAGGAACGCCACTTCTTCACCGGCTTTCAGCGCCGCGTTTTCGCTGGTATCCGTGCCGTCGGAACGCAGCACATAACGCACTTTACTGCTGAACAGGCCGCGCTGGTAATTTTCATAGCTCAGCTTGACGCCGGCTTTCGGCAGGTAGGCTTTCAGTTGGCCGTTGGCGTTGTCGACGACTTCGCCCATGTGCTGCTCGATCTGTTTCCCGGTGTACCAGGATGCCCCGGTCCATGCTGCGCCAAGAACGACAATGACGCTGACAGCGACTAACGATTTTTTCATAGCTCTGTTTCATCCTTTTTTCTTATAACCCTCCGTTGCGAGGGAGGGGGCAAATATGGGCCGACAAAAAACGCCCGCAGGCGTTTAATTGTGGGGGCAGCTCTCGCTTTCAGCAAGCAATTTGCTGAAATTTATCAACGGTTAGGCCAGTTGGTTATAAACCCGGGCGATACGGCCGCTGCCGCTGACGTTGACCGGCGATTCGAAGGCGCCGATAAAGCAGGATTCACCCGGTTTGAGCGTCAGGCGCTGCCCGGATTTTTCCAGCGTCGCTTCGCCACTGACGCAGAACACGATAGCCGCGCTCCGTTGCGCGAGCGCCTGCGGCGCGGCGGTCAAATCGTGCAGCGAGAAGGCGAAATCTTCCACCGGGATCGGGAAGAACAGCTCGTTGCCGCGCCGCTCCGGTTGGGTCAGCAGGCCGGACGCCGGCTGCGGGCGGAACTGCAGGTTGGCCAGCAGCTCGGGCACGTCGATAAATTTCGGCGTCAGGCCGGCGCGCAGCACGTTATCCGAGTTGGCCATCACCTCAAGCGCCACGCCTTTCAGGTAGGCGTGCGGCGTTTCTGCATACAGGAACATCGCCTCGCCCGGCGCGAGCTGCACCACGTTCAGCAGCAGCGGTGAGAACAGACCGCTGTCGTCCGGATAGAAACCGGCGATGAAGCGCACGGTATCCCAGGGTTCACCCTGCTGGTTGTTGAGCGCGGCTTTCAGCACGCCGAGCGCCAGCGACTTTTGCTCGCCGCTCATCGTCAACAGGCTGGCGAACAGGGTAGACAGATGGGCGGTGTCCGGCTGCTGCAGGAAGGTGGCGATATCGTGGTGCGCGCCGGCGATCGGTTGCAGCAGGGAGACGATATCGGCCAGTTCGCGAAAGCCGTTCATCGCCAGGAACGGCGTCAGGGCGAAGACCAGCTCGGGCTTGTGATTGGGATCTTTATAGTTGCGTTCGGCGGCGCTCAGCGGGATGCCGGCGGCGTTCTCTTTCGCGAAGCCGATCTCGGCCGCCGCTTTGCTCGGGTGGACCTGGATCGACAGCGGTTGATCGGCGCAGAGCACCTTAAACAGGAACGGCAACTCGCCAAAGCGGCTGGCGACGTCAGCGCCCAGCTGCTTTGGCTGGTCTTCATCGATAAGAAAGCGCAGCGAACGCAGTGCGCCATCGGCGCCGGGCACGCGGGAAGGGCTCTTGGGATGCGCGCCCATCCACAGTTCGGCCATCGGCTGATTATCCGGGTTGGCGATGCCGTAAAGACGGGTCAGCGCATCGTGGCTGCCCCAGGCGTAATTCTGTACCGCGTTGGTCATTTTTTGCATGTCGATAAACGTCCTTTGCGTCATTGCCGCACTAATGGCAATAACTTACTGATTTTATAAGATTCGCTTCATCTGTGCCGACAACCATCATACGCCCGCGTCGGCAGGAACTGTCATGGGCGCGATCAAAACAACGCCGGATAAGGTTGCGTCCGGTCACGCGGCCAGAGTATAGCGTGATAACGATCGGCGTCTCAAATGGCGCACCGGCCTCAAGAGAGCCCGGCAAATCCGCCAATCGATCGTAGATTGGAGGGAAAGAAATTATTGCCGACAGCGCAGGCTTTCTACGTAATTATTTATTTATCGGCATGTCAAACTATGTCGGCGGAATTTATTTTTTACCTTCTGAGCCATTCTCTTATTATTATTTTTGCGCCAAGTCGGGCGGTCACACGCCGAGCTTAAACCTGAACGACAGACCGCTTTACCGTAGCCGTTAACGAGTCGATTTAACGAAATGAGAGGTCTGTTGCATGAAAAAATGGTGGCTGTTGTTGGGGCTTTGCACCGGGGCGGCCCAGGGGCGGTGATCGTCACCTATCCCTACGTGGCCCCGCGCGCCGTGGTGATAACGCCGGCGCCGATCGTCGTTGCGCCCGCACCGGTCACGCTTCCCGCCGTGACTGCACCCGTGGCGCATCCGCTGGCGCTCACTGCCGGCGCGGTGGCGACCGGGGCGTATCGCCATAATGAACGGCAGGATGCCTACGATGAGAACAATCATTTACAACAGCAGCGGATCGATGAACTCAATCACTTACAGGCGCAGCGCATCAATAATTTTAATTCACGTCACGCGCGTTAATTTTCATCTCCGCGTTTATTATCCCGGTTCTTTCTTCGCCTTTATTTCGGCGCGGGTTAACCGACGGCAAATAACCGCGTCATGAATGGGTAAAAGAGATGAATCGTGCTGTGAGATAACTCTCTTAATGCGAATAGTTATTATGTCACTATACTGGGAATGCGTGCCGACGGGGGGTAGCGCGTCGGCCTAACCCTACAATTTTAGGAATTATGCTAAGGAGACAATGATGGCAGGCGTTCGTATTGAAAAAGACTCCATGGGCCCCATCGAAGTACCGGCCGACAAGCTGTGGGGCGCGCAGACCCAGCGCTCATTGGCGCATTTCCGCATTTCCTCCGAAAAGATGCCGACTGCGCTGATCCATGCGCTGGCGTTGACCAAGCGCGCCGCCGCGCAGGTGAACGTGGACCTGGGGCTGCTGCCGGCCGAGCGGGGCGCCGCCATCATCAACGCTGCCGACGAAGTGCTGGCGGGCAGCCATGCCGACCAGTTCCCGCTGTCCATCTGGCAAACCGGCTCCGGCACTCAGACCAACATGAACATGAACGAAGTGTTGGCCAACCGCGCCAGCGAGCTGCTGGGCGGCGTGCGCGGTGAAGAGCGCAAGGTGCATCCGAACGACGACGTCAATAAAAGTCAGAGCTCCAACGACGTGTTTCCCACCGCGATGCACGTGGCGGCGGTGATTGCGCTGCGCGAGCACCTGATCCCCGAGCTGAAAGTGCTGCACAAGACGCTGAGCGACAAGGCCGAAGCCTACCGCGACATCGTCAAAATCGGCCGCACACACCTGCAGGACGCCACGCCGCTGACCCTGGGCCAGGAAATCTCCGGCTGGGCGGCGATGCTGGCGCACAATCTGAAACACATCGAAGACAGCATCCCGCACATCGCCGAGCTGGCGCTGGGCGGCACGGCGGTCGGCACCGGCCTGAACACCCATCCGGAGTACGCCGTACGCGTCGCTAAAGCGCTGGCGGAGTTGACCCATCAGCCGTTCGTCACCGCGCCGAACAAGTTCGAAGCGTTGGCGACCTGCGATGCGTTGGTGCAGGGGCACGGCGCGCTTAAAGGGCTGGCGGCTTCGCTGATGAAGATCGCCAACGACGTGCGCTGGCTGGCGTCCGGCCCGCGCTGCGGCATCGGCGAGATTTCTATCCCGGAGAACGAGCCGGGCAGTTCCATCATGCCAGGCAAGGTCAACCCGACCCAGTGCGAAGCGATGACCATGCTGTGTGCGCAGGTGCTCGGCAACGACGTGGCGGTGAACATCGGCGGCGCTTCCGGCAACTTCGAGCTGAACGTGTTCCGCCCGATGGTGATCCACAACTACCTGCAGTCGATCCGCCTGCTGGCCGACGGTATGCAGGGCTTCAACGAGCACTGCGCGGTGGGCATCGAACCGAACCGCGATCGCATTACCCAGTTGCTGAATGAATCGCTGATGCTGGTGACGGCGCTCAACACCCATATCGGTTATGACAAAGCGGCGGAAATCGCCAAGAAAGCGCACAAGGAAGGGCTGACGTTGAAAGCCGCAGCGCTGAAGCTCGGCTATCTGACCGAAGCGCAGTTCGATGAATGGGTGCGCCCGGAGGCGATGGTCGGCAGCATGCAGAAGTAACCGCATTCATCACCATCTCTTAACGGGGCGCGTTTGCGCCCCGTCTTTATCAGGCCAATCCTTCCAGCACCGACAACAGCGCCTGCGGCTCCGGCCGCCGGGTGTAATCGGCGTGCGCTTCGGCGTAGACAATACGGCCATCGCGGGCGATGACGAATCGCGCCGGCAGCGGCAGCGTCCAGCTGTCATCCTGGTTAAACTGCGTCAGATCGAGGCCGAGCCGTTGTTGATAGAGGGCGATCAGCGCGTCCGGCAGGCGGTAGCGCAGGCCGAACTGGGCCGCCAGACGATTGCCTGCATCACTGAGCAGCGGAAAGGTGAGAGCGTGATCGCGCGCGGCCTGGCGGTTATGCGCCGCGTTTTGCGGCGAAACTGCCAACAGCTGCGCGCCGCGTTGCGTAATGGCGGGAAGTGTGGCCTGCAGCGCCTGCAGATCGAGCGTGCAGTAGGGGCACCAGATCCCGCGATAGAAACTGACGACCAGCGGTCCCTTTGCCAACAGCGCCGAGGAAGAACATGGCCGGTTTTCGCTGTCCGGCAGGGTAAAGGCGGGCGCGGCGTCGCCGATCGTCAGGGCGCGTTCGGCAATGCCCGACGCGATCTGCGCCTGGATTGCCTCACGCATCAGCGCGTGATCTTGCGCCGCGAGTTTGAACGGCAGTTGGTCGGCTTCGAATGCCGCTTTGAAGGCATCGAGTGTGTCTTGCAGTGTCATGCGTACTCCTGACGGGAATGAGAGGTGCGCTCATCTTGCCCATTCCAGAATGGCGCGTGTAGACTGCAATAAATGCTAACCGTTATTCCATCAAGGAATGTCATGGGCAAATTTGCCGATTACGAAACCTATGCCTGCGTTTACGAGAGCGGCTCCTTCACCGCGGCGGCGCGGCGGCTGCACGTGGGGCAACCGGCGGTCTCGAAAGCGGTGGCGCGTCTGGAACAGCAGCTCGGTACGCGCCTGATGTTGCGTTCGACCCATGGCCTGCAGCCGACGGATGCGGGGCGGCAGCTGTATCAACGCACCCGGCGCATCCTGAACGAGCTGGCGGAGACCGAAGCGCTGGTGCAGAACGCCGGCGAAACGCTGAGCGGCCGGCTGCGGGTGGCTTCGGCGGCGGTGTTCGCCCGTATCGTTCCCTTGCCCGATCTGACGGCGTTCATGCGCGCCAATCCGCGTTTGAACGTCGATCTGCTGTTGGATGACGGCAACCTTTCGCTGATTGAAGAGGGGATCGATATAGCCCTGTGCGTCGGCGAGCTGGAGGATTCCGGCTTTACCGCCCGCAAGCTGGGTGAGGTCAAGCAATGCGTGATCGGCACGCCCGGTTATTTTGCCGCTGCCGGTATGCCGCAGCGACCGGAAGATCTGTTGCAGCACGAGATGGTGATTTACCATCGCCGGGGCGGCGGCGAGCAGTGGCGTTTCAGCCGCGAAGGGGAACAGCGCGCGCTACGGTTGCCGGGGCGCATGCGGGTCAACGCGGCGGAGTGCGTACGCGAGCTGGTGCTGGCGGGCTTTGGCGCCACCGTCGCCAGCGAAGGCATGTTCCGCAGCGAGCTGCAAAGCGGAGCCGCGGTCGCGGCATTAGCGGACTGGCAACTGCCGCCGCTGGCGCTGTGGGCGGTGTTCCCCGGCGGCCATTTCGTCTCGGCCAAGGCGCGGGCCTTTGCCGACTTTGTCCAAACCGCGTTATGCAGGGAGCGATGATATGTCGCGCGCACAACGTTTACTCGATCTGATGCAGCTGCTGCGCAGCCACCGCTATCCGGTGGCGGGCCATGCGTTGGCGCAGACGCTGGGCATCAGCATGCGCACGCTGTACCGCGATATCGCCACGCTGCAGCAGCAGGGAGCGGAGATCGTCGGCGAAGCGGGGCTCGGCTATGTGCTGCGCCCCGGTTTTATGCTGCCGCCGCTGATGTTCTCGCAAGCGGAAATTGAAGCGCTGGTGCTGGGCATGCGCTGGGTCAGCCGCCGCGGCGACAGCCAGTTGGCGAGCGCCGCGGGCCAGGCGCTCGCCAAGATCGCCGACGTACTGCCGACGGCGCTGCGGGAGGAGCTGGAGGCCAACACGCTGCTTATCGCACCGGCTCAGTCGCCGCCGGTGGCGGATGAGATGCGGGTGTTAATCCGTGACAGCATCCGCCGCGAGCGCAAGCTGCATATCGACTATCTCGACCTGGCGGGGCAGCGCAGCGAACGCCTGCTGTGGCCCTTTGCGCTGGGTTTTTTCGATCGGTTCCAGATGCTGGTTGCCTGGTGTGAGTTGCGCCAGGCCTTTCGTCATTTTCGCCTCGATCGCATTCAGGCCGCCACGCCGCTGGAACAGCGTTATCCGCATGGCCGGCGGCGACTGTTGAAAGAGTGGCGGTTGAGCGAAGGCATTGCGGAACAATAACGACACGCTGCTGCCATAAACTGTCAGTCGCCTCCTTTAGTCTGTGCCTATCGGGAACCAACCGGTTCCCATCACCCAGAGGACAGACCGATGACCCTTCCCAGCATGACCCTGCTTTACGTCGATAACCCGCTCAACAGCGCCGCCTTTTATCAACGCCTGCTGGGGCAGGCGCCGGTAGAGCTTTCTCCCGGCTTTGCCCTGTTCGTGCTCAACAACGGCTTCAAGCTCGGGATGTGGGCCAAACAGGGGGTAAAACCCGCTGCCACGCTGACCGGCGGCGGCGGTGAACTGGGCTTTTTATGCCAGGATCCGCAAGAAGTGGAGGCGCGCTATAACCAGTGGCGCGAGCTCGGGCTGCCTATCGAGCAAACGCCAACCGAGATGGAATTCGGCTACACCTTCGTAGCACGGGACCCGGACGGCCATCGCCTGCGGGTATATGCTCTCAGCGAGTAGCGCCGTCGGTATACAGGTGCAGGCGCGGCACCAGCAGCCGCAGCGGCCTGGCGTCGGGTTTGTAGCGATGCTTCACCGCGTCGGCGTCGTAGTTGAGCAGTTCGCCGATCTTCGGCACCGCAGCGCCGCTTTCAACCTGACACAGGGCGATCAGCGGCAGCGGGCAGGGATGCTGCACCTGTTTTTGCTGCTGCTGATACCACACGCGGGCGATCGGCTGCACTTTTACCGGCCGCTTGATTTTCAACGTCGCATGCTGCGGCAGGCGGCTGACATCGTCTATCTCGCGGCTGACCAGAGCGGCCCACTGTTCACGGCTGTGCGGCGGCACCGCGCGGCCGGTTTTCAGGCTTTTCTCCAACTGCGCCAGGATGTCGTCCCGTTTGACGTTTTTGATGATGTGCTTGTTGGCCCAGCCGAAGCGCACCGAGTCGGGATTGGTCAGGGCGGTGAGGGTGCGGTAGGCGCTGAGGGTAATCAGCCCGTGCAAATGGGTGTGCACGAATTCGAAACGCTGCTCCGGCGCCAGGCCGGAATCGACGGTGATAATCTGTTCCAGCTCGCCCTTCAGGCGGTTGATCAGCGCCAGCTGCGTTTGCAGCGCCTGATATTCCGGTTGCTCCACCGCCAGACAGATGACGCCGGGCAGGCGCACGGCGGCCTTGCTGCTGACATTTTCACGGTTATGGTGGATGAAGAGCCGCTGATAGTGTTCCAGCGCCAGATCGCGCGCCGCTTGCCCCACATGCTGCTCGACCGCGATATGCGAAATGGCCTGATGTTCCTGGCCTTTTTCTACCTCCGGCAGGCTGAACACCCGCGCCGCCAGCAGCCGCAGCGGGGTTATCTGCTGCTGCAATGCGCCGAGGGCTTGCTCCAGTTCGGTAAAGCAGGCGTTCATCCGGCCAATCACATCGTATTTGCTCATCATATGCCCCTATTTTAGTTACAACATACTATAGGAGAGTAGCGGACTGGGGGCAACATCGGCAATGGGGCAATATTCGGCTTAACTGCCCGCCCGGCTTACCAGGCGGAAATAGGGCGGGTTGCAGGAAGAATTCTCTCTCGTCTGCCACGCATGCGGGCAAGTGTGACTGTCGAAAATAAACCTGGTCTTCTTATGGTTTTGATTCATTGACGGATTTTTTGCTGTTCGTTTGTCTTCTGTTTAATCCATTTCCCGTTTGCCGTTGTCCAAACGCTGGAACAAACAGAATGGCAGGACGCTATGAGCCCTTGGGGTTATCTTTTCTTCTGTCATTAACGGGTGCTTTAACAGGAGGTTTACTGTGGATATTAAACAGAAAGTCAAAAACATGACGCTGGAAGAGAAGATCGGGCAAAAAATCATGCTGGATTTTCGCTACTGGGATCGGAACGGTAGCAGCAATCAGGATATGACCGTTCCCGATGAAGCCATTGGCAAGCTGATCACCGATAACCATGTGGGTGGGGTGATCCTGTTTGCCAATAATCTGAAAGATAAGCAGCAGATCAATACGTTAACGGCCTGGTATGCCGCGATGAAAACCCACGCCGGCATCCGCCTGTTCATTGGCACGGATAACGAGGGCGGTAACGTTTTCCGGCTGCCGCGCGGCGACTATGCCTCATTCCCCGGCAATATGGCGCTCGCCGCGGCGATTGAGGGCGGCGCCGATAAACAGCTCGCCGTTGAGCAGGGTAAGCTGATGGCCCAGGATATGCGCGCGTTGCATATCAATACCAACTTTGCACCGGTTGTGGACGTCAACACCAACCCGTTCAACCCGGTGATTAACGTTCGCGCCTTTAGCGATGATAATAACGCCGTTGCCCGCCTGGCCGAGAAAATGGTGGCGGGTATGAAGCAGCAAGGGCTTATCACCGCTTACAAACACTTCCCTGGCCATGGCAGCACCTCTACCGACTCGCATACCGGTTTGCCCCGCGTCGATCGCACGCGGGAAGAGGCCTTTGCCATCGATATCGCCCCTTACAAACAGGCCATTGATCGCTGCGCGGCGCCGGATATGGTGATGACTGCGCATATTCAGTACCCCGCGCTGGATAACCGCCAGATCGACACCCGCAGCGGCGAAAAAATCACGGTGCCGGCCACCATGTCGCATGAAATTCAGACCCGCATCCTGCGCGATGAGCTGGGTTATGCCGGCGTAACGATTTCAGATGCGCTGGATATGGGCGCGATTGCCGAGCATTTCAGCCAGCAAGGGGCGGCTGAAAACGTCTTTGCCGCCGGGGTGGATATCGCCCTGATGCCTGTCAGCATCGCTTCACCCTCTCAGGCTAACCTGCTGCCGGACCTGATTCGTTACCTTGCGGATCGGGTGAAAACAGGGCATCTCAGCGAGGCCGATATCGATGCTTCGGTCGAGCGCATTTTGCGCCTCAAATTACGCCATCACCTGATGGGGCATCGCGAGGCCCCTTGTTCCAGCAGCGTTTCGTCCTCAGCGCATAAGCTGGAAAAACGCATCGCCGATCGCTCCATTACCGTGGTCATTAACCGCCACAGCCTGCTGCCGTTGAAAGACAAGGCGCTGCGCTATTTTATCCTGACCCCGTGGGGTGAGCAGGCCAAAGGCATCGCTAACGTGATGGCGCAGGAGGGCTACCAGAACGTCGTTGCCGCGAAGGAAACGGAACTGAGCGATGCCCAAATCAGGGCGCATATTGCCGATTGCGACGTGTTCCTGCTCGGCACGCTTTCGACCCGCTTTACACCTGCCGAGCAGGATGGCGTCGTTACCGCCGCCACCGGATCGGGTAATGACAGCAGCTCTTACCCGGGCTGGTTGAAATACGCCGCCGAGCAGGGGAAAAAACGCGTTCACCTCTCATTGCGCGCGCCTTACGATATCGTGAACTATGCCGCAAACGTGGATGCGGCTGTCGCCACCTATTCTTACTACGGGTATGACAGCGGCGTGTGGCGTGGCCCGTCGATGATCGCTTTGGCGCACGTGCTGACGGGGAAAATCAAACCGCAGGGCAAACTGCCGGTCAACACCTGGCATGACTACGATGAGGAAACCAATACGGGCAAGGTGGCGTTCCCTCGCGGGACGGGGCTGAGCTGGTAATGGGGCAAGCACCGGCGTCGTCAGAAAGGGCGACGCCGGTCGCGGGATAGCGTTGATAAAGCAGGCGGTTTCTTGCTCTGCACGATACGACATGGGATAACCGTCACTCACGGAAGGAGAACATTTATGCCGACAGGCGCAACAAAACTAGGCGGATGGCTGTTGATGGCCGCCATGCTGGGCGTGAGCGGATGCGCCAAACCCCCTGAGCCGGAAAAGCCTCCGCAGCCTGCACCGCCGGTCACACCGATGCGGGGCATCTGGCTGGCCACCGTCATGGGGCTGGACTGGCCGCCGGCGGCCTCCCTGAAAGCGGATACCGCGCCAGAGCGAATTCGCCTGCAGCAGCAGGCGCTGACGGGCGCACTGGACGACATGGTGAAAACCGGGATTAACACGGTGTATTTTCAGGTTAAACCGGACGGAACGGCCCTGTGGCGTTCTGACATCTTGCCCTGGTCGGAGGTATTGACCGGCACCGTGGGCCAGGATCCGGGTTACGATCCGCTGGCCTTTATGCTGAAAGAAGCGCACCGGCGCGGCATCAAAGTGCACGCCTGGCTGAATCCTTATCGGGTTTCCATGAATACCCGGCAGAAAACGATTGATGCCCTTAATCAAACGCTGCAGTCCCCGCCGGCCAGCGTCTATGCGCTGCATCCCGACTGGATACGTACGGCCAACGACCGCTTTGCGCTCGATCCTGGCTTACCCGATGTGCGCAACTGGATCACCGGCGTGGTGGCCGAAGTCGTCAAAAACTATGACGTCGACGGCATTCAATTTGACGATTATTTCTATTATGAGACGCCGCAATCGCCGCTGGATGATGAAAAGACGTATCGCGAATACGGCAAAGGGTTTGCAGACAAGGCCAGTTGGCGAAGAGACAATACGCTGCAATTGATAAAACAGGTTTCAGCCACCGTCAGGGCGCTAAAGCCCGCTGTCGCGTTTGGCGTTAGCCCGGCGGGCGTCTGGCGAAACAAAGCGGACGATCCCGCCGGTTCGGCGACTCAGGCCGGCGCGCCATCGTACGATGCGGCCTATGCCGATACGCGCCAGTGGGTCAAACTGGGGCTGCTCGACTACATCGCACCGCAGCTGTACTGGCCTTTCGATCGTGAAATAGTCCGCTACGACGTGCTGGCCAACTGGTGGGCCGAGGTGGTGAAAGACACGCCGGTTCGGCTTTATGCCGGGGTGGCGCTGTATAAAGTGGGCACGCCATCGGCGAGCGAACCGGCATGGACCGTCGACGGCGGCGTTCCCGAGCTGAAAAGGCAGTTGGATCTCAACGAGAGCTTGCCGGGGATGGGGGGAACCATCCTGTTCCGGCAACGTTATCTGACCGAGCCGCAAACGGATAAGGCCGTGGAGTACCTGCGCACCCGCTGGAAAACCGGTCAATAATCACCGGCATTGGCATAGCGAGCCGCGGTAATCCACCGCGGCTTTTTTATTCACAGGCGCGCCGCTTCCGGCAGGCGCTTCAGGTAATGCACCACCAGCAGCGCCAGCAACAGCATCAGGCTGATGAACGCCGCCACGCCATTCCAGCCGAAACTGTGCCAGAACACGCCGCCGAGGGTCCCGGCTACGCTCGAGCCGACGTAATAACAGAACAGATACAGCGACGACGCCTGGCCTTTGGCGCGGCGCGCACGGCGGCCAATCCAGCTGCTGGCCACCGAGTGGGCGGCGAAGAAACCGGCGGTGAACAGCATCATGCCGATAAAGATCGCCGGCACCTGCGGCAACGCGGTAATCAGAATCCCGATCAGCATAATCACGATCGACGCCAGCAGCACCGGGCCGCGCCCGAAGCGCGAGGTGAGCGCCCCGGCCTTGGGCGAGCTGTAGGAACCGGTGAGGTAGACCACCGACAGCAGGCCGACGATCGCCTGGCTCAGATGATAAGGATCCGCCAGCAGGCGATAACCGATGTAGTTGAACAGGGTGACGAAGCTGCCCATCAGCAGAAAGCCTTCCGCGAACAGCAGCGGCAGCCCCTTATCGTGCCAATGCAGTTTGAAGTTGATCAGCAGCGTGCGGGGGCGCAGCGAGCTGGCGCGAAAATGCCGCGAAGCGGGCAGGATGCGCCAGAACATGAAGGCGGCGGCGAGGGCGAACAGACCGATGACCCCGAGCGAGACGCGCCAGGAGATGAAGTCGGTCAACACCCCGGTCACCAGGCGGCCGCTCATGCCGCCGATCGAATTGCCGCTGATGTACAACCCCATCGAGAAGGCGACGAAGCTGGGATGGATCTCTTCGCTGAGATAGGTCATGCCGACCGCCGCCACGCCGCTCAGCGACAGGCCGATCAGCGCGCGCATCAGCAAAATGCCGTGCCAGCTGGTCATAAAGGCGCAAATCAGCGTGCAGACTGCCGCCAGCAACAGCGCCACCACCATCACCGACTTGCGGCCGATGGCGTCGGACAGCGGCCCGGTGAACATCAGGCCGATCGCCAGCAGGCCGGTAGAGACCGAGAGCGACAGGCTGCTTTCGGCCGGCGAGACGCCGAAATCTTGCGACAGCACCGGCAGGATCGGCTGCACGCAATAAAGCAACGCGAAGGTCGCCAGCCCGGCGGAAAACAGCGCCAGCGTTACGCGCATAAACTGCGGCGTACCGCGTTCGATGTAGGGGAGTTTGTTGTTGAGGGTGGAGCGTTTTACTGTTGGCGCAGCGGCCGCGTCATCGTTGGCGGCCAGCGTCGACGGCATCACGGCCGCAGAACGCACAGGGGTTGTCACAGCGTTTCCTTACCGAACTTCGGGGAGATAAACAGACACTTTGCAGATAACAAAATGATAGGGAGCGGCGATTTTTTTGTCTAATATATTAATAATTACAATTAAGACTTTTTAAATATGAATATCGAGTTGAGACACCTGCGTTACTTTATCGCCGTGGCGGAAGAGCTGCATTTTGGCCGCGCCGCCGAGCGGCTGCGTATCTCCCAGCCGCCGCTCAGCCAGCAAATCCAGGCGCTGGAGGAGATGGTCGGCGCGCGGCTGTTGGCGCGCAACAACCGCAACGTCAGCTTGACGCAGGCAGGGGAGATGTTCCTCAAAGAAGCCTATCAGGTGCTCGATCAGGTCGGCCGCGCGGCGGAAAAGGCGGCGCGCCTGGATCGCGGCGAACTGGGGGAAATGACCATCGGCTTTACCTCTTCCGCGCCCTTTATCGGCGTGGTGGCGCGCAGCCTGCGCGCTTTCCGTCAGCATTCTCCGCAGGTGCACATCAAGATGCGCGAAATCAACACCAAACAGCAGATCGAACCGCTGCTGAACGGTGAGCTGGATCTCGGGGTGATGCGCAACACGCGGCTGCCGGAAGCGCTGCACTATCAGCTGTTGCTGCGCGAACCGCTGGTGGCGGTGGTGCCGGAGGGGCATCCGCTGGCGGAAACGCCCGGCGGCGCGCTGCGTTTTCAACACCTGGCGCAGGAGCCGTTCGTGTTCTTCTCGCGCGAAGTGGGCACGGCGCTGTATGACGAAATTCTGCTGCTGCTCGGCAAGGCCGGTATCACCCCGTATATCACTCAGGAAGTGGGAGAAGCGATGACCATCATCGGTCTGGTCTCCGCCGGGTTGGGGGTCTCGATTCTGCCGGCGTCTTTCGCCCGGGTGCGGGTGGACGGCGTGCGCTATTTGCCGCTGGCGGAGCCGGACGCCACGACCGAAGTGTGGCTGGTGCATCACCGCCGACGGCCGCTGACCGCCGCGGCGCAGGCGCTGATGGCATTAATGCTGAAATGACGTTGAGGTTGGGCAAATAAAAATCAATCCGCGCTGAAATTGCGAGGAATTTGTGCAGCAAATCACATAACGAATCAAATAGTTGACGCTGTATGACAAAAGCCCCACCATAACCCCTAGTCTTTATTTAGAAGCGCGAAAAATAGTAGGAGCCGGTTTGTGATTGCGGTTGGGCAGCCTGGGCATATTGATCAAATCAAACAGACCAATGCGGGGGCGGTTTATCGGCTAATCGATCAACTGGGCCCGATTTCGCGCATCGAACTGTCAAAACGCGCACAGCTGGCGCCCGCCAGCATCACCAAGATCGTGCGCGAACTGCTGGAAGCCCATCTGGTCAAGGAAACCGAGTACCAGGAAATCGGCAGCCGGGGGCGCCCGGCGGTAGGGCTGGTGCTGGACACCGAGGCCTGGCACTACCTGTCCGCCCGCATCAGCCGCGGCAGCATCACGCTGGCGCTGCGCGATCTGAGCAGCAAACTGGTGGTGGAAGAGCTGCTGCCGCTGGCGGCCGAAGATCCCGAACCGCTGCTGAAACGCATCCTGACCGAAGTCGATCAATTCTTTATTCGCCACCAAAGCAAGCTGGAACGGTTGACGGCGATCGCTATTACGCTGCCGGGCATTATCGACGTGCAGTCGGGCGTGGTGCACCGCATGCCGTTTTACGACGTGCTGGAGATGCCGCTCGGCCCGGCGCTGGAAACCCGGACCGGTCTGCCCGTCTATTTGCAACACGACATCAGCGCCTGGACCATGGCCGAGGCGTTGTACGGCGCCTCGCGAGGCAGCCAGAACGTGATTCAGGTGGTGATCGACCACAACGTCGGCGCCGGCGTGATCACCGGCGGCCACGTGCTGCATGCCGGCAGCCACAGCGTGGTGGAGATCGGCCACACCCAGGTCGATCCTTACGGCAAACGCTGCTACTGCGGCAACCACGGCTGCCTCGAGACCGTGGCCAGCATCGAGAACATGCTGGAGATCGCCCAGCAGCGGCTGAGCGGCTCGATGAGCTCCAGCCTGCACGGCGCGCCGCTGACCGTTGAATCGCTGTGCGACGCCGCGCTGGCGGGCGATCAACTGGCGCGGGACATCATCCTCGGCGTCGGCCACAGCGTGGGGCGCATTCTGGCTATCATGGTTAACCTGTTCAATCCGGAGAAGATCCTGGTGGGTTCGCCGCTCAACCGCGCGGCGGAGATCCTGCACCCGGCTATCGCCTCCTGCATTCGCCAGCAGGCGCTGCCGGCCTACAGCGAGCAGGTCAAGGTTGAATCCACGCAGTTCTTCAATCAGGGCACCATGCCCGGCGCGGCGCTGGTGAAAGAGGCGCTGTATAACGGTTCATTGCTGGTGCAGCTGCTGCAAGGCTAACATCAGAACTTCTTATTAATCCCGCAAAAGATTGAGCTACCTCAAGCCCCTACGTGGCGGCATCCCCTAGAATTTTTCCGCAAGACTTCTTCGCCGCCGGTGCGGCGATACATTGTTAACGGGGCATTCTGGGGCATTTTATTCATGTTGAAGCGTTTATTTGTGACAGGCACGGATACCGACGTCGGTAAAACCGTGGTTTCCCGCGGGTTGATGCAGGCGCTGGCCGCCGATGGCCGCTCGGTCGCGGGCTACAAGCCGATCGCCGCGCGCTGCCAGGAAACCAGCGAGGGCATCCGCAATAAAGACGCTTTGGTGTTGCAGGCATCTTCCACCTTGCCGCTGTCCTATGAGGAGATCAATCCCATCACCTGTCTGGATGAGGTGTTTCATGCGCATGCCACCGAGGACATCAACTACGGCCTGATGAGCAGCGGCCTGCGCGATCTGTCCGCCAAAGCCGATACGGTGGTGGTGGAGGGCAGCGGCGGCTGGCGCGTGCTGATGAACGATCTGCGGCCGTACGCCGAATGGGTGGTGCAGGAGCAGCTGCCGGTGGTGTTGGTGGTGGGCATCAAGCTGGGCTGCGTCAGCCACGCGCTGCTGACCGCGCAGTCGATCATCAACGACGGCCTGCCGCTGCTGGGCTGGGTGGCCAACCGCATCAATCCGGGGTTGGCGCACTATGCCGAAACCATCACGGCGCTGCAGCAGCGCATTTCTGCGCCGCTGCTGGGTGAAATTCCGTACCTGCCGCGCGCGGAGCAGCGCGAACTGGCGCACTACCTCGATATTTCCACGTTGCTGTAGCCCATTCAGGCGCAGAACGTCGCCAACAACCGGGCGGCGATCAGCAGGCCCAGCCCATACACGGTGTGGGTGAGCAGGCTGAGGAGACGCGCTCTGCGCGGATTGGCGGTTTTCGCCGCCGCCACGCCAAAGCCCAGCGCGGGCTGCATCACCAGAAACGGCGCCGTCAGGCTCAGCCAGCCGCTCAACAGCGCGATGCGCGGTTCCGGCGCCGCATACCACTCAATGCCCGCCAAAGCGAGTGGGATAAAGGCGAACGCCAAGCCGATGGCGTAGTGCAGTATCCAGCCGATTTTTCTCTCACCCTGGCGCGGCGGCGCCGTGACGATGGTGGCGTGCAACCAGCGGCCGTCGAACATGCCGAGAAACCAGCGGCCCACCAGCGCGTAATCGAGGGAAGGGATGCCGAAGCGCCGCTTCAGCAGCAACGCCCACAAATCCATGCAGAGGGTGGCGCCGGCGCCGGTTAACAGAATGCGCGATAACAAATCGGGGGTCATACGGGTGTCCTTGGTTCAGTGACGTGATAAGGTGCGCACAGTGTGCAACTTAAAGTCGGCTTCAAGTCAATGGCAAAAGAGCTGGATATCGGCGCGGTGGCGCGCCTGAGCGGAGTCGCGCCTTCCGCGCTGCGGCATTACGAGAAAAAGGGGCTGATCGCCCCGATAGGCCGCCACGGTTTGCGCCGTCAATACGCCGCCGGGGTGCTCGATCAACTGCGGTTGATCGCCCTCGCGCGCCTGGCCGGTTTTACGTTGGATGAGATGAGCGCCTTGTTTGACGAACGGGGCAAAATCGCGCTCGATCGCGTGTTGCTGGCGGCGCGGGCGGATGAGTTGGATCGCCATATCCAGCGCCTGATGCAGGTGCGCGACGGGCTGCGGCACATGGTCGATTGCCCTGAGCCCGAGCACCTGCAGTGCCCGCAGTTCAGGGAAATATTGCAGCAGGGTGAGTTCTAAGCCTCGCGTTTGGGCGGCGGCGCGGTGTGGTAGACCGATACCGGCCGCAGGCCGCGCGACACGGTGGTGGCGATCACGCAGGCGAGCAGAATGCCGGGCAGCAGCGCGTATTCGCCGGTCATTTCAAACACCATCAGCGCCGCCATGATCGGCGCATGGGTGGTGGCGGCCAGCAGGGTGGCCATGCCGGTCAGCGCCAGCAGCAGCGGCACCGCCGCATCCATGCCCGGCCACAGGCCGAACAGCTGACCGATTATCGATCCGAGCGCGGCGCCGACGAACAGCGTCGGGGTGAAGACCCCGCCGGGCGCGCCCGAGCCGCTGCTGGCGAGGATCGCCAACAGTTTACACACCAGGATCGCGCCCAGCAGCAACACCCCCGGCGGCGCGATCAGCAGCGCCTGCACCACGCTGTAGCCATTGCCCCACACCTGCGGAAACAGCAGCGAAAGCAGCCCGACGATCAGGCCGCCCAACGCCAGCTGCAACGGCGGCTTCAGGCGCAGCGATCGGAAGGCGCGGCCGGTGGCGGTCATCAACCACAAAAACAACGGCCCGCCGGCGCCGGCCACCACGCCGACCAGCGCCATCAGCAGGTATTGCGTCGGCAAGGGAGCGGCGAGCGGCGTCACCAGGTAGAGCGGCGCCTGGCCGCCGTTGAGCAGGTTGGTCATCAGCAGGGCGCTCACTGCGGCGATCACCACCGGGCCGAGCGAGGCCAGCATCAGGGTGCCGAACAGGATCTCGGCGATAAACAGGCTGCCCGCCAACGGCGCATGGTAGGCGCTGGCCATCCCGGCGGCGGCGGCGCAGGCCACCCACAGTTTCCATTCTTTCTCGTGCGTAAAGCGCTGGGCGAAGAGCGATCCCACCAGCGCCGCCAGCAGGATCATCGCGCCTTCGCGGCCGATGGCGCTGCCGCTCGACACCACCAGCAGCGACGCCAGACACTTCACCAGGCTGGCGCCGGTATCCAGCTTGCCGTTGCCGGTCTCAATCGCTTCCATATAGTCGGTGGGCGCCGCCGGGCGCTGGTGGCGGTAGCGCTGGTGAATATACAGCAGCAGGCCCGCCGCCAGACCGCCCAGCGCGGGCGTCAGCGCGCGTCGCCAGCCGGGCAGCGCGGCGGCGGCGGCCACCAGGCTGCCGTCGGCATTGCCGAGCAGCAGCCACTCGAGGCCAATCATCGAACGGTGGAACAGCCACACCGCCAGGGCGGCGGCGACGCCGATAAACACGGCGATAAGCAGGCTGCGCAGCAGGGCGCGATAGTGGTGCAGGTGGACCAATCTTTTCATGCGTGGGCGGCGTCGTGAGAAAAATCAAAGGGTCATCAGCGCATTGTGCTTGGCGCTCCGGCCGATGACCAGTGAATCTTTAGCAAACTGCGGCATGGGCGGGGCGGCGAGCGCCCCGGCGTGGGTTATTGCGGCGTCAACACCCGGCGCGTGCGGCCGGAGCTGAGGTAGTCGGCGATATAATCCTGCGAGATTTCGCCGCTGTAGCGGCCGTCTTCATCGACGATCGGCATCCAGGAGGTGTTGTGCTCGTACAGCTTCGACAGCACCACGCGCAGGTTCTCCTCCGCGCGGGCGGTGACGCGGAAGCGGTGCAGGCTGTCGGCGCATACCCCCGACGCGCCGCGCGCCTCACGGCGTTTGACGTAGCCCAGCGGCTTGCCGTCGGCGTCCACCACCGTCACCGAACGGGCGTCGATATCGTCCATCAGCCCGAACGCCTCCACCAGCGGCGTTTCCCGGCGCACCGTCACCGTCTCTTGTTGGCCTGCCACGTCGCCGGCCTGCACCAGCAGCAGGCGCTTCAGCGTGCGATCCTGGCCGACAAAGGAGGCGACGAACTCGTTCGCCGGCCGCGCCAGCAGCTCATCGGCGCTGGCGTTCTGCACGATTTTGCCCTGGCGGAACACCGCAATGCGATCGCCGAGCTTCAGCGCTTCGTCGATGTCGTGGCTGACCAGCATCACGGTCTTTTTCAGCTGGCGCTGCATGTCGAGAAACTCGTTCTGGATGGTTTCGCGGTTGATCGGATCCACCGCGCCGAAGGGTTCATCCATCAGCAGCACAGGCGGATCGGCCGCCAGCGCGCGGATCACGCCGATGCGCTGTTGCTGCCCGCCCGACATCTCTTTCGGGTAGCGGTGCAAAAAGCGCTTGGGATCCAGCGCCACCATGCTCATCAGCTCCTCGGCGCGGGCGTGGCAGCGTTTTTTGTCCCAGCCCAGCATGCGCGGCACCACGGTGATGTTCTCCTCGATGGTCATGTTGGGGAACAGGCCGATCTGTTGGATGACGTAGCCGATTTTACGGCGCAGGCTGACGGTATCCAGCGCGCTGGTGTCTTCGCCGTTGATCAGAATGGTGCCGCCGGTGGGTTCGATCAGGCGGTTGATCATCTTCAGCGTGGTGGTTTTGCCGCAGCCGGAAGGGCCGAGCAGCACGCAGATTTCACCTTCCGGCACGTCCAGATTGATGTTGTCGACGGCGTTGAACGGCGTGCCGTTCTTTTGCATGAACTGTTTGGTCAGATTTTCCAATTTAATCATGAGCGGATCCCCTTGGGCGTGAGCGCAATTTGCAAGCGGTGCAATAACCAATCGAGGACGATCGCCAGCAGGCTGATCATCACGGCGCCGGTAATCAACTGGCGAATGTCGCTGCTGCTGATGCCGTTGAGCAGCAGCAGGCCGAGGCCGCCGGCGCCGATCACCGCGGCGATCGCCATCACGCCGATATTCATTACCACGGCGGTGCGGATGCCGCCGAAAATCACCGGCAGTGCCACCGGGATCTCCACCCAGCGCAGGCGTTGCCAGAACGTCATGCCGATGCCGCGGCCGGCTTCGCGCAGCCCGCCGGGCAGATTGTCGAGCGCGGTGTGGGTATTGCGCACGATCGGCAGCAGCGAGTAGAGGAACACCGCGGTGATCGCCGGCACGTAGCCGATGCCGTGGCCAATCAATGAAAACAGCGGGATCATCAGCCCGAACAGGGCGATGGAGGGCACGGTCAGCACCAGCGTGGCCAGGCTCAGCACCGGCGTCGCCAGCCATTTGTGGCGGACGATCAGCACGCCAAGCGGCACGCCGATCAGGATCGCCAGACCCACGGCGACGCCGACCAGCAGCAGGTGTTCCAGCGTCAACCCGGCGATATAGGCCCAGTTTTGCCAGGCGTAGAGTAAGGTATTCATCATGCCTCCTTAAATCAGGCCGCGCTGCTTGAGAAACGCGTCGGCGACCTGTTGCGGCGTCTGATAGTCGATATCCACCCTGGCGTTAAGCTCGGTGATCACCTGGTTATTGAACTGTTTCGACAGCGTGTTCAGCGCTTCTTCCAGCCCCGGCGTGTTTTGCAATACGTCGGCGCGCACCACCGGCGTGACCGCGTAGCTCGGGAAATAGCCTTTGTCATCTTCCAGCACCTGCAGATCGAAGCCTTTCACCCGGCCGTCGGTGGTGTACACCAGCCCGGCGTCGACGAAGCCGTCGCGGATGGCGTTGTACACCAGGCCGGGGTCCATTTGGCGGATTTGCGGGCGATCGAGCGGCATGTTATACAGCGCCTGCATCGGTTTCAGACCGTCCGAGCGGCCGGCGAACTCCAGATCCAGCCCCAGCAGCCAGTTGTGTTTAGGGTCCGTTTTACGCACCTGTTCCACTTTGGCCACCAGCTGCGACATCGTGCGGATCTGCTCTTTTTCCGCGCGCTGCCGCTGCATGGCGAAGGCGTAGGTGTTGTTCATGTCCGCCGGCTGCAGCCACACCAGCCCGAGTTTGGCGTCGAGCTTTTTCACCGTGTCGTAGGTTTCCTGCGGCGACATGCGCTTATTGATGTGGTTAAAGATGATCAGCGAGGTGCCGGTGTATTCCCAGGTCATGTCGATCTGCTTGTTGATCATCGCGTTGCGGGTGATTACCGTGGCCAGGTTGGTCTTGGGTTCGACCTGAAAACCTTTGGCCCGCAGGTATTGCACGGTGATCGCCGACAGAATGCGCTGTTCGGTAAAGTTCTTGCTCGCCAGCGTCAGCGGGGCAGCCCAGGCGGCCGCGCCGCTCATCAGCAAGGAGAACAGCAGCGCGTGGCGGAGGCGTTGTAACCATCGAGTCATCGCGTTTCTCCCATCAGGATGCGGTGTGCGGGCTGAGCCGGCGGCCGAGACCGGCCAGCGCCAGATCGAGCAGCAGGGCGATCAGCGCGGTGGCGGCGGCGCCGAGGATCAGCGTCGGGAAGTCGTTCAGGTAGATGCCGGGGAAGATCAGCTCGCCGTAGCTGCTGGCGCCGATTAAAAACGCCAGCGGCGCGGTGCCGACGTTAATCGCCATCGCGATGCGCACCCCGGCGAAGATCACCGGCAGGGCGTTAGGGAGTTCGACCTGGCGCAGCCGCTGCCCGGCGGTCATGCCAATACCGTTGGCGGCCTCGACCAGCGCCGGCGGCACCGAACGCAGGCCGGCATAGGTATTGCGCACGATAGGCAGCAGCGAGGCGAGGAACAGCGCCACCACAGCCGGCCGGTCGCCGATGCCGATGATCACCATCGCCAGCGCCAACACTGCCAGCGGCGGCAGGGTGTTGCCGACGTTAAAGATCTGCATCACGTGCTCAGCCCAGCGGCGGGCGAAAGGGCGGCTCAGCAAGATACCGCTGGGAATGCCGACCAGCAGCGACAGCAGCATGGAGCAAGCCACCAGGAACATGTGTTGCTGGCCGAGGTAGATCAAATCTTCCCGGCGCGACTTGAGGGTGTCCCAACCGATGCCGTAAACCAGCAGTGCGATGACGGCGATAAACAACAGGCTCCCGAGGAGCAGGCGCCGGTATGGCGCTGACTTGTGCATGATGTTGCGTCCTCCGTTGCGCGGAGCGGCCGACGAGACGGCGCATTCCGCTCTGATTGTTACCCACGGCCCGGCGGGCGTGGCGGTACAAAACGGGCGTTTCGCATGAGGTTAGCGACATTGAGCGAAGGGTGCGTTCGGCACAGCGTGCTGAACGTAGGCTCAATACGTGAGTTAATCAGCATAAGATACTGATATTTAAACCCGAGAAAGCACGAAGCCCAATGACCCCGGCTAGGGAAGGTATAGCACCCTGTCGTTGACCGTGCCAAGTTTTATGAACAAAATCAGGTGATTGAGTTTGCGCCGATCGGCGTCTCAGCCCGCGTCAGCGCTGGGATGGGGGGAAAGTGAAAAAAATCCGTCGCATAACGTTACGCCGTAACAACAAGTCCAAATGGTGCGATCCGCCGTCGGCGAAGACGGGATGTGAGGGCGGATAGACTCGGTGCAGGCGCTTGCTGATATACTCAGGGAAAACAAAAACGCCAGGAAACCTGCATAACGCCATGACAAATAACGTTTCACCCGCCCCCATCGCTCACCGCCCGCTGATTCTGATCGCCTGCATGCTGGCGATGTTCATGTCGGCGATCGAAGCCACCATCGTCGCCACCGCCATGCCGACCATCATCGGCGATCTTGGCGGTTTCTCGCTGCTGGGCTGGGTGTTCGCGGTCTATTTGCTGTCGCAGGCGATCACCATTCCCATCTACGGGCGGCTGGCGGATCTCTACGGCCGCAAACGGGTGTTCTTCTTCGGCGCCACGCTGTTCCTGTTGGGTTCGGTACTGTGCGGTTTCGCCCCCGACATGTATTGGCTGATCGGCTTTCGTCTGCTGCAGGGGCTGGGCGCCGGCGCCATCATGCCGATCGCCTCCACCATCATCGGCGATATTTACAGCGCCACCGAACGGCCGAAGGTGATGGGATACCTGTCGAGCGTGTGGGGCGTGTCGGCGATCATCGGCCCGCTGTTGGGGGCATTTATCGTGCAGCATTTGCCGTGGGCGTTGGTGTTCTGGGTCAACCTGCCGATCGGCCTGTTGGCGATGTTCTTCCTCTGGCGCTATCTGCCGGCGCATCAGCCATTACGCCAGCACGCGCTGGATCTGGCCGGCACCGCCTGGCTGACGCTGTTCGTGTCGGCGCTGCTGTTGGCGCTGTTGCAGATGGAAAGCCTGGGCTGGTGGGTGGTGCCGCTGTTTGCGCTGGCGGCGGCGGCGCTGGCGCTGCTTGTCCGCCAGGAACGGCGTGCGGTCGAACCCTTGTTCCCGCTGGCGCTGTGGCAAAGCCGGGTGATCGTCGCCGGCAACATCGGCGGGTTGGTGATCGGCGCGGCGATGATGGGCATCAGCGCCTTTCTGCCCACCTTCATTCAGGGCGTGATGGGGGGCTCGCCGCTGGAGGCGGGCACCACGCTGGCCCTGATGTCGATCGGGTGGCCGCTGGCCAGCACGCTGAGCGGCCGCTTGATGCTGATGACCTCGTACCGCGCCACGGCGCTGCTGGGCGCGCTGTTGTTGGTGGCGGGCGGCCTGATCTTGCTGCTGCTGCAGCCGGAGGGCGGCTTGCTGTGGGGCCGGGTGGCGGCGTTTATGGTCGGCGCCGGCATGGGGCTGTGCAATACCACGTTTCTGGTTTCGGTGCAGAACGCGGCGCATTACAACATTCGCGGCATCGCCACCGCCTGTACGGTGTTTACCCGCATGGTGGGCTCGGCCATCGGCACCGCGATTTTGGGCGCGACGCTGAATCTCAACCTGCAGTGGCGGTTGCCGCAGATTGACGATCCGGTGCAGCGGCTGATGGAACCGGCGGTGCGCCAGAGCATGGGGAGCGAGGCGTTGGTGCAGCTGACCCAGCAAGTGGCGGCTTCGCTGCATTGGGTGTTTCTGGTTTCGGCGCTGGTGTCGTTGCTGGCGCTGGCGGCGGCGATGCTGATCCCGGCGCGTTGTCGGCCGCAGGGCGAAGAGGAAGAGGCGGAACAGGCGTAAGGAAAGAAGGAGCGGGCGCTGCTGCAGAGCGCCCTGGTAGCCGGGGCGGCTTACTGCGTGTTGGAGGTATCCTGGCTGGTGCCGGTCTGCGCCGCATCACCGCGATCGTCGCCGTTGTTCAGGCGGGTGTAGACGATCTTCTGGGTGTCGTTTTCGCAGTGGCCGACCACCTGGCCGCCCGCTTGATCGGCCTGATCGTTTGGCACGATCTCCAGTTTGAAGCCGGACTCCGGTACGCCGTTATTGACGATTTTTTGCGAAATGTCCGCTTTCACGCTTTCGCAGGAGGCCAGGGCCGCTATCGGCGCGCCGGCCAGCAACACAGCGGTTAATATCAGCGTTTTTTTCATCACGTCATCCTTTTAGACAATGGACTTCCTGTAACAGGATAGCAGCAACGGCGGCCGGGTTTCACGCTTGCCCGCCCGCCGCAGGCGGATTAAGGATTAATCCGACGCCCGGTCTGGCGATCCAGACATTTACGGGTGTCCGGCTCCCAGTAGGCGTTGACGTTGTTGCTGTCGTTGCAGCGATCTTCGTCATCCGCCGCGCGATCGATCTTGTCGAATTCTTTCTCGACGCGGGTGTTAACCTTGTGGCGCAGGGATTTGGTATCATTCCACTGCTCTTTGCTCTGGCGCGCTTCTTCGGTGCTCATCGCGCCGCTGCCTTTGCCATCGACGGTGACGCAGGTGCTGCCCTGAGTGCAGGTGGCGGCCAGCGCCGGCGCCTGCCAGGCGCCCATTACGGCCAGCATGGCGACCGGCAGCATCCCGCGCAGCAGTCGTTGGGTCGAAAATGTTTTCATGGTTTCATCCTTATGAGTGAGTGCGCCTGATGAAGGCGGCACTGGCGTTACCTCGCCCGCAGGCGTGGTGACAAATATACCACCGCGCTCCTGGAATTCACCAGCCAAGCGCCGATTCGTTTACTTTATCGAGAGAAAACTGCGACCGATGTTAAAAACTACGCTGTTGTTTTTCGCCACCGCCCTCGCTGAAATTATCGGCTGTTTCCTGCCTTACCTGTGGCTCAAGAAGCAGGGCAGCGCCTGGCTGCTGCTGCCGGCGGCCTTGAGCCTGATGCTGTTCGTCTGGCTGTTGACGCTGCATCCTGCGGCCAGCGGGCGGGTCTACGCGGCCTATGGCGGCGTGTATGTGGCGACGGCGCTGCTGTGGCTGCGAGTGGTGGACGGCGTGAAGCTGTCTGCGCTGGATTGGGTCGGCGCCGGGGTGGCGCTGGCGGGCATGCTGATTATCGTTTCCGGCTGGCGCGCGGCCTGAGGAAACACGGCGGGAGTTGCCTCCCGCCGACAGGGCTCAGGCGCCGCGGTGGATGTTCAGCCCGGCGAAGGACTGGCTGACCGGCATCATTTCCAGCGTGTTGATGTTGACGCGCGCCGGCAACGTGGCGACCCAGAATACCGACTCGGCGATGTCTTCCGGCGTCAGCGCATCGGCGCCTTCGTAGGTTTTATTGACCTTGCCGTCATCGCCCTTGAAGCGCACGTTGGAGAATTCGGTGCCGCCCACCAGGCCCGGCTCGATATCGGTCACGCGGATGCGCGTGCCGTGCAGATCGGCGCGCAGGCCCAGGCTGAACTGCTTGACGAACGCCTTGGTGGCGCCGTACACGTTGCCGCCGGCGTAAGGCCAGTTGGCGGCGGTGGAACCGATGTTGATCACGTGGCCGACGTTGCGCTCGACCATGGCGGGCAGCAGCGCGCGGGTCATGTTCACCAGCCCTTTGGCGTTGGTGTCGATCATGGTTTCCCAGTCATCGGCGTTGGCCTTGTGCGCCGGCTCCAGCCCCAGCGCCAGCCCGGCGTTGTTCACCAGCACGTCGATCTGGCGCAGCTCGGCCGGCAGCGCTTCTATCACCTGCTGAATGGCGGCGCGGTTGCGCACGTCGAGCCGCACGATGTGCAGCGCTTCCCCCAATTCTTCCTGCAGCGCGTCGAGACGCTCAAGGCGGCGCCCGGCGGCGATCACCTGGTGGCCTTCACGGATAAAACGGCGCGCAATGGCCTCGCCGAAACCGGAGGTGGCGCCGGTAACAAATATAATCATGTTGCTGTTCCTCAACTGTTTTTACCCTACATGCTTCTATCATTAGCACAAACCCGCAGGCAGTGGCAGCGGTTATCACGGCGGAAAGGAAAAAAGGTCACAC
The DNA here is from genome assembly GCF_017811775.1 of Serratia sp. X10. NCBI lineage: Bacteria > Pseudomonadati > Pseudomonadota > Gammaproteobacteria > Enterobacterales > Yersiniaceae > Serratia > Serratia sp. X10. The sequence continues at coordinate 736,239 of NZ_JAEIOH010000001.1, forward strand.
CGGGCCAGCGGCCCGATGCTGATTAGCGCTGACGCGGCAGGTGGTAGACCACGGCGTCATACTTGATACGCTCGCAACGGCCGGCCAGCACGCCGCCCAGCGACTCGACGAGGCGGCGGCTGGCGGTATTCTGCTCAGCCACCGGGTAGAGAAAATGCGGCGGCTGAAAGCGCTCGCTGGCCCAGCGCGCGATGCCCTGCACGATTTCACGGCCGTAGCCCTGGCCATGCAGGCTCTCTTTCACCCAGATGCCCAGCTCCGGGGTGGGGCTGCGCAGGTTGTGCGCGCCGCCGACGCCGACGAACTGCCGGTCTTCGCGCCGGCGGGCGACAAAGATCACTTCTTCGCCTTCGCGCATCAGCGGCAGCCAGCCTTGCCAGACGTTGGCGAAATCTTCCGGCGACGCTTCCGGCTCAAAGGTCATAAAGCGCGTCAGCGTGGGGGTGATCGCCTGGTAAACATCGTCGGCGTCTGCTGCGGTAAAGGGGGCAATCAACAAACGGTCGGTGTCAACGCGGCACTGAGAAAGGTCATTGTGATTCATTTTATTTCCTCGCTTTTCAGGCCATAACGGCAAAAAATCCGCGCACATAAATCGGGGCGGATCGTCGATATTACGCGTATTGGCGTCAGAAGCGACTTATTTTTCGCCGCTGCGGCGACGCGGAGGAACGGTTTTATGTGACGCTGTCACGTTGACGGGAAAGGCGGCGGACACGGTTAACCGCGCCCGCCGCTGCGGATCAGAACTTCACCGAACCTTGCAGATAGATCGTGCGTGGCTGGCCGATATACAGACCTTTGTTGTTGTCGTCATAGGCGCGGGTGAAATACTCGTGGTTGAACAGGTTTTTCACGCCGACGCCCAGATTCAGGCCGGCCATTTCCGGGCCGAAATCATAGGCGGCGCGCACGCCCCACAGCATGTAGCCGGGAATGCGGCCGGTGCTGCCGTCGGCGCTTTCCGCCACGGTGTTGGCGTTGTCGGCGAACTGGCTGGATTGGAACTCGCCGTTAAGGTTAAACGCCCAGTTGCCTGGCGTGTAGTCCAGCCCCAGGGTGCCTTTATGCTTCGGCGAGAACGGCACCTGGTTGCCCTTATAGCCGCCGTCTTCGCGGATGGTGGCGTTGACGTAGGCGTAGCTGGCGTAGGCGGTCAGGTCGTCCAGTTTCGGCGTCAGCTGCGAAAGATCGTAACGCAGGCTGCCTTCCAGCCCGGCGTGGCGGGTTTTGCCGCGCGCGGTCACGCTGTCGGTCACCTGGTTGGAATCGTACTGGTTGTTGAAGTTGATCAGGAACAGCCCGATCTCGCCGGTCAGCGCGTCGCCGGCGTAGCGGGTGCCCAGTTCCCAGGTGCGCGCCTTCTCCGGTTCAATCTTGCCGCTGTCGACCGCTTTGCCCATCTGGCTGTATTGCACGGTGCCGAAGGAGCCTTCGGTGTTGGCGTACAGGTTCCAGTATTCATTCAGGTGATACATCACGTTCAACGCCGGCAGCGGCGCGTTATAGCTGACGTCGAGGCGGTTGTTCTTGATGTAGTTGTTCTGATACGACTTGATGTACTCGTAGCGCATGCCCGGCGTGATGGTCCAGTCGCCGATGTCGATGCGATCGTCGAGATAGAAGGCGTGCGCCTCGGTGCCGGACTGGGTGTCGCGATCGTACGGGCTGGCGGTGGACGGCAGCCTGCCGGTGCTGGCCTTGCTGGTGTAGCGCAGCTCATGGGTGGATTCACTGACGTAACGGTAGCCGACGCCGACCTCATGGGCGGAATCTCCCCAGCGGAAACTTTGGCTGTAGCGCGGTTCTACGCCGCGCACCCAGTATTCGCGCGGCGACAGCGTCAGGTTCTTGCCCTGATCCAGATAGCCGCTGCGCAGGGTGTAGGTGTAGAAGCTCTGCACGTCGAACTTATGCTGCTGATCAGGCTGATATTGGTAGCCGAAGTTCGCCAACTGGCGGCGGCCCCAGAACTTGTCGTACGGGCGCGTAGACTGGAACGGGTTGGCGTTGTAGTCCGCCCGGCTCAGGCCGCCCGGCATGTTCGCTTCGCCTTCGTAGTATTGCAGCAGGCTGTTGAAGGTGTGCACCTCGTTCGGGGCATAGCGGCTTTTCAGCATCACGTCGTCTATCTTGGTTGCGCTGTGCTCGCGCCAGTCGCTGCCGCGGGTGCCGGAGTAAAGCAGCGCCGCGCCGAAGCCGTTGTCGGCGGTGCCGCCGATCATCAGGTTGCCGGTGCCTTTCGGGTGATCCTGGCGCGAGGTCGGGCTGAGCTGCCCCTGCATGCCGGCCTCCAGGCCGAAGGTTTTCGGGATGGCGCGGGTAACGAAGTTGACGACGCCGCCGACGCTCTGCGGCCCATAGCGCACCGCGCCGCCGCCGCGTACCACGTCAATCGCATCCATATTGCCGAGCGAGACTGGCGCCAGCGATAGCTGCGGCTGGCCGTAAGGGGCGAAGGGCACCGGAATGCCGTCCATCAGCACGGTGGAGCGGCTGGCGAGGCGCGGGTTGAGGCCGCGTATGCCGAAGTTCAGCGCCATATCGTGGCTGCCGGTGCCGTTGTTTTCCGGGGCCACCACGCCCGGCACGCGGTTCAATGCTTCACGCACGGTGGTGGTGCCGGTTTTGACGAAGTCTTCGCGGCGCACTACGTCGCGCGCGCCGGGGTGTTCGAACACGTCTGCCTGACGGCCTTCCGCCAGCCAGTCGCCGACCACGGTGATGTCCTCTTCTTTTTTCTGCGGCTGCGCTAGTTTGGCCAGCGTGTAGCCGTTGTTGCCGAGCGCTTTAGCCTGCAGGCCGCTGCCCGCCAGCAGGGCGTTCAGGCCGTCATCGGCGCCGTAGCTGCCGCTCAGGCCCGGCGAACGTTTACCGGCGGTCAGTGCGCCATCCACCGAGAGCGCGATGCCGGCGCGCGCGGCGAAAGCGTTCAGCGCGTCGTCCAGCTCACCGGCCGGAATGTGATAGGTTGCCGCGGCGCTGGCGGCGCTCGCCATCTGCGGTGCAGCGAAGACCAAACCAATGGCCACGGCCAGCGGCGTGGCCCGTTTTCCCCAAAGCGAAGCCGGAGCGACCTTTCCCCAAGCGTTGTTCATACCTTCTCCTGAATCATTTTTTATTTATTGCTGCAGTGTTTTCCTGGGAGTCGGATGAGCAAAGCAAAAGGGACAATCAAGAATGCGATTTTTTATCATTTTCATTTAAAAAATTCAGGCGGGGACGATTTGCAACCAATAGCGGGTAAAGCTTTGCAGGCGTACCGGCAGCGTCTGGCTGAGCAGGGCGAGGGCGCGATCGGTATCGTTGAGCGGGAAACTGCCGCTGACGCGCAGGCCGGCAACGGCCGGATCGCAGGTCAGGTGGCCGCGCCGATAGCGCGCCAGTTCGGCGATCACCCGGTCCAGCCGCCACTGGCTGACGCTCAGCACGCCGTGCAGCCAGCCGTCTTCCGCCGTAGCCGGTTGCTTGTCGCTGAAGGCCGCCGCGCTGAAGCTGATCTGTTCGCCGGCGTTCACCCGGCGTTTTTGTTGCGCGTCTTGCGCCAGCTGCGCCTCGACCGCGTGCTCCAGCACCGTCAGGCGCGTTTCGCCGTCGCTCTCGCGCACCAAAAAACGGGTGCCGAGCGCGCGCATCGCCCCTTGCGGGCTCTGCACCCACAGCGGCCGGGCATCGCGTCCGGTAACCAGGCTGATTTCCCCGGCGTGCAAGCGGATCAGCCGTTGGCGATCGTCGTAATGCACGTCCACCGCGCTGGCGGTGTTCAGCACCAGCTGGGTGCCGTCGCTTAACACAATGGGTTTGATTTCGCCGGTGGCGGTGCGGTAGTCGGCGCGCAGCTCCCGGCCGAGCGGCGACCGGTAGAAGAAACCGCCGCCGCCCACGCCGAGCAACAGCAGCAGGCTTTTCAGCAGGGTGCGGCGATCGATCGCCGATTGACGGCCGGCGCGATCGAGCGCGCGATAGCTGAATTTGCCCGGCACGCCCTGCAGCTGGCTCTGCAACGCTTCGACGCGCTGCCAGGCCCAGCGGTGATCGTCATGCTGCTGGTGCCAGGCTTGCCACTGTTGGCGCTGGCGTTCGGTGACGTGCTCGTCGCACAGCAGGGCATACCAGTGTGCGGCCATTTTCAGCGCCTGGCGCTGCTCGGGGGTGATGGCGTTGCTCATGAATAAACGTCGTTTTCGAGGCTGAACAGCAGGCAATGCTCGGTGGCTTTGGCCATGTATTTTTTAACCGAACTGACCGAAACGCCGAGGCGCGCGGCGATGTCCGCATAGCCCAGGCCTTCGAGCTGCGACAACAGAAAGGCCTGTTTTACCTTCGGCCCCAGGCCGTCGAGCATGGCGTCGATCTGCTGCAGGTTTTCCAGCAGGCTCTGGCGCTGCTCCGGCGACGGGGCGTAGCCTTCCGGGATCAGCGCCAGCATCTCAAGATAGGCGCGCTCCAGCGTTCTGCGGCGGAACAGATCGACCATCACCCGCTTGGCGACGGTGACCAGAAAATCTTTCGGCTCGCGCAGGGTCGCCGCGGCGTCGCCCTTCAGCAGGCGCATAAAGGTGTCCTGCGCCACATCGTCCGCGTCGAAAGCGCAGCCCAGCCGCCGACGCAACCATCCCTGCAACCAGGCGTGGTGGGTAGCGTAAAGGCGCGACAGCGCGGCGTGCGGGGCAGAGGCGGTGGCGGACATGGTTTTCGCATTGCTGGTCAAAAAGATGCGCGGATGATAATTGAGAATGGTTATCGTTTCAAGTTTAGCCGTTGCCTCCAGGCTGGGATTCCGCCCCCGGACGCGGCGTTGAAATAAAGCGGACGGTCGTAAAGAGCGTCGTTTGCCCATTAAAGGTGCAGCGGCGCGGTGTTATTTTGGCAGGCAAACGGTTGCTATTTATCCGCCGTCGAAGACTGAGCGTGGGTCTTATTCTCTTTCGCCGGCTTATGCTTTTAGGTTAATTACCAATCAATTGTTTTTATTTAAAAATGTATTTTATCGCCACCTGTTGGCATGCGGCTTGCTATGCTTAAGCCGGTCTTTGCGTTTGGGCAAAAAAGCCTTGTTTCATCGGCGCAGGTTATTTCGCGGGTGAGCTTGGCCGGTCGTCACAAGAAAGAAAATAATGGCACTGCAATTCACCACCGCTATTCGTGGCAATTTTTTTGATATCGCAGCCTGTGTGGAGGCGCCGCAACAGCTTGAGGAACGCCTGCGGCATATTCCCGACGGTTTGCTGCTGCTGAACGACGGCGTGATCGTCTGGTTCGGCAGCTGGCGGCAGGGCGAGGCGCTGCTGCCGCCGGGCTTCGCGGTCACGGAGTATCGCGACAAGCTGATCGTGCCGGGTTTTATCGATACCCATATCCACTATCCGCAAACCGAAATGATTGGCGCCTATGGCGATCAACTGCTGGACTGGTTAAACAATTACACTTTCCCGACCGAAAGCCGTTACGACTGTGAGCAGCACACCGACGCGATGTCGGCTTTCTTTCTGCAGCAGTTGCTGAGTAACGGCACCACCACCGCGCTGGTGTTTGGCACCGTGCATCCACAGTCGGTCGATGCGCTGTTCAGCCAGGCGGCAGCGCTGAACATGCGCCTGATCGCCGGCAAGGTCATGATGGATCGCCATGCGCCGGAGGCGCTGCTGGAAACGCCGGAGCAGAGTTACCGCCAGACGCGCGAACTGATCGAACGCTGGCACGGCAAAGGCCGCCTCGGTTACGCCATTACGCCGCGCTTTGCGCCCACCAGTACGCCGGCGCTGCTGGCGCAGGTGCAGCGGCTGCGTGAAGAATATCCCGACGTCTGGCTGCAGACGCACCTGAGCGAGAACCCGCAGGAAGTGGCCTGGGTAAAAGCGCTGTTCCCGCAGCACCGCAGCTATCTGGATGTTTACCACCGCTACGGCATGACCGGCGATAAAAGCGTGTTCGCCCATTGCCTGCATCTGGAGGAGCAGGAGTGGGAGTGCATGTGCGATACCCGCTCGGCGATCGCCTTTTGTCCCACCTCCAACCTGTTTCTCGGCAGCGGGCTGTTTGACCTGCAGCAGGCCTGGCGCAAACGGGTGAAGCTCGGCATCGGCACCGACGTGGGGGCCGGCACCACCTTCAATATGCTGCGCACGCTGGGCGAGGCGTATAAGGTCGGTCAGCTGCAGCATTACCGGCTCTCCGCCGTAGAAGCGTTCTATCATGCCACCCTGGGCGGCGCCCGCGCGCTGGCGCTGGACGACAAAATCGGCAACTTCAACGTCGGCAAAGAGGCGGATTTCGTGGTGCTCGATCCGGCAGTGACGCCGCTGCAGCAGCTGCGTCACGCCAACAGCGCCACGCTGATGGAACAAGGGTTTGTGCTGATGACCCTGGGGGATGATCGCAACATTTATCGCACCTATGTGGATGGTAAGGTGGTTTATGAGGCGCCGCGCTGACGCAGCCGCATTCATTCCTGGTATCGAAGCGTCCAACGTCGCTGTCTTTATCTGGTTATTGTGCGGGAAAAGGCGGGAGAGACGTGAAGTCATTGGCACAGGGTTAACACTGTTGAGCGGATACTATTTATTTATCAGGAAGGACACTGCGCGTATTTTTAATTAAACACTATATAAAGGCTTTATTGCTCATGCTCGTATCTGACCCCCGTTATCACTTGTTAGCCGTCTGCAGCGCTCAGCATCTGCGCGCTGTAGCTGAAAGGATCTGTGCTCGCGATAAACTAGAACCGCTAGCATTTGATGCTGTTCTTTGGCGGAGTTGTTGGACATCACCACTGCCAACCATATCGCCAGAGTCGTCAAGTGAGTTTTTGCAATCGGTGGGGCATGTTTATCCTCGCGCCACTTATGAGCTAAGGTCTTGGCTCATCTCTGGCGGACGTAAGTTGGATCTGCAAGCTGCCGACAAGCTGATTTATCTTGCTCGCGTGATCGAGAAGGAGTGGAAAGTTGAAGAGCAACCTTCTGTTTGGCGCAAGCACCCCAGCAACAGGCTCAATGGTTATGCGTACAATATCGTACAGATTCTTATACATACCAGCGTATCTGAGGACTATCCAAAGGAGAATAATATCTCTCACCGGCATGATTTGCTTACGCATTCACCGAGTAACTCAAGGCTCACGGCTTGGATGGAAAAATATCAACATAGCTCAAAAGACCCCTTTGTTTTAGCACGGCTTGATGTGACACGTATCAGTAATATGAGGGAGTTGTTTCTGTGGCAGATTTCGCTTGAAACCCGTAGCGGATTATATACTTCGGCAACCTTCGAGGCTGCAGTGGGGAAAAGAATCAGGTCATACGATCGTCCGGTGCCCGGTCGGCGCATTCAAGCGTTTATAGGTTATATCTAATCGAGTTAACGCACCGCTATACGCCACAGGGAGCGAATCATCGTGGGATGAATATTCTAATCACTTGTTTTTGCTCAAACTGCCAACTGCACCTAAGCTAGGTGATGACTCAGAGGGAGCCATTCCCCGAGACCTTATTCCGTGAACATGGAGGAGTTTCGATTTGATGCGTTTATCCACATTGGTGCTGGCGATCGGCATGGCGCTGGGCTCGCAGGCACAGGCAGCAGAAACCCAACCTCACGCCGACCATAGCGCGCTGCCCAGCGGCCAGGCGAAGGAGGCTACCGTGACCGGTGAAGCCAATCAGCACGATAAGCAAAAGACCCAAAACCCGTTCTTCTATCAAAGCCGTCTGCCGTTCCAGGCGCCTCCGTTCAACCTGATCAAGGAAAGCGACTACGCGCCGGCGATCGAAGCGGGCATCAAGCAAAAGCGGGAAGAGGTGGAGAAGATCGCCAACAACCCTGCCAAGCCCAACTTTAAAAATACCTTCGTGGCGCTGGAGCAGGCCGGTTCGCTGCTGACGCGGGTGATGAACGTGTTCGGCGCCATGACCTCGGCCAATACCAGCGATGCGCTGCAGAAGCTGGATGAAGAAACCTCGCCGAAGCTGGCGGCGCTGAACGACGACATCATGCTCAACGGCAAGCTGTTCGCGCGCATCAAGGCCATCTATCAAGATCGCGATGCGCTGAAGCTGGATCCGGAGTCGCGTCGGCTGGTGGAAGTCACCTATAAGAACTTCGAACTGGCGGGCGCCAACCTGTCTGACGCCGACAAGGCCAAGCTGAAAGCGCTGAACCAGGAAGCGGCGACGCTGAGCACCCAGTTCACCAACAAACTGCTGGCGGCGAGCAAAAACGGCGCGCTGTCGATAACCGACCAGGCGAAGCTGGACGGTCTGTCCGAAGGTGAGCTGGCCGCGGCAGCGCAGGCGGCCGCCGAGCGCAAGCTGGAGAAACAGTGGTTGTTGGTGCTGCAGAACACCACCCAGCAGCCGCTGCTGCAGAGCCTGAAAGATCGCGACACCCGCAAAGCGCTGTTCGACGCCTCCTGGACGCGCGCGGAAAAGGGCGACGGCAACGATACCCGCCAGAGCATTTCCCGTCTGGCCAAGGTGCGCGCCGAGCAGGCCAAGCTGCTGGGCTACCCGAACTACGCCGCCTGGAAGCTGCAAAACCAGATGGCCAAGACGCCGGATGCCGCGCTGAGCTTTATGCGCAACATCGTGCCGGCAGCCACCGCGCGCGCTGAGCGTGAAGCCAAAGACATTCAGGCGGTGATCGACCAGCAGAAAGGCGACTTCAAGGTGCAGGCCTGGGACTGGCAGTTCTACGCCGAACAGGTGCGCAAGGCCAAGTACGATCTGGACGAGTCGCAGATCAAACCTTACTTCGAGCTGAACAACGTGCTGAACAACGGCGTGTTCTACGCCGCCAACCTGCTGTACGGCATCAGCTTCAAAGAGCGCAAGGACATTCCGGTCTACCAGCCGGACGTTAAGGTGTATGAAGTGTTCGACAAGGACGGCAAATCGCTGGCGCTGTTCTACACCGACTACTTCAAACGCGACAACAAGGGCGGCGGCGCCTGGATGAGCAACTTCGTCGATCAGTCGAAGCTCAATGGCACCAAGCCGGTGATCTACAACGTCGCCAACTTCACCAAACCGGCGCCGGGGCAGCCGGCGCTGCTGTCGTATGACGACGTGATCACGATGTTCCACGAGTTCGGCCACGCGCTGCACGGCATGTTCGCCGATCAGGAATACCCGAGCCTGTCGGGCACCAACACCGCGCGCGACTTCGTCGAGTTCCCGTCGCAGTTCAACGAGCACTGGGTCAGCGATCCGAAAGTGTTCAGCCACTTCGCCAAGCACTACCAGACCGGCGAGGCGATGCCGCAGGAACTGGTCGACAAGATTAAGAAAGCCGACAAGTTCAACAAGGGCTACAGCATGACCGAGCTGCTGTCCGCCGCGCTGCTGGATATGCACTGGCACATGCTGACCGCCGATCAGCCGCAGCAGGATGTGGACAAGTTCGAGGCCGAGTCGCTGCAAAAAGACAAGGTGGATCTCAGCTACGTGCCGCCGCGTTACCGTTCCAGCTACTTCCAGCACATCTGGGGTAACGGCTACGCCGCGGGCTACTATGCCTATCTGTGGACGGAAATGCTGGCGGACGACGCCTTCCAGTGGTTCACCGAACACGGTGGCCTGACCGCCGAAAACGGCCAGCGCTTCCGCGACATGATCCTGTCGCGCGGCAACAGCCAGGATCTGGAGAAGCTGTACATCGATTGGCGCGGCAAAGAGCCGAGCATCGAGCCGATGCTGATCAACCGCGGGCTGAAGGACGAGTAATCGACGCCGCAATGAAACCGGAGCGACCAATGCTCCGGTTTTTTTACGCCTCGCTGACAATGCTGAGCGGGATATCGACGCCGCCGGCGTAGAACACCAGCAACTCCACCGTCTCTGCGGCAGAAATGCCCCGATGCACGCTATTCACCACTTCCGCGATCACGTCGCCGCGGTTGAACGTTTCCCGCGCGCCGCCGTCTCTTTTTTCGATCGTCAGTATGCCGCTAAGCAAATAGCCGACCGCCGGTATCGGGTGGCGGTGCCAGGCTAACGCGGTGTGCGGCGGCACGCTGATCTTCAACACGCTGATCATCGGCGCGCCTGCCGGGTAATGGGGGTAGGCGGCGCCATCCCAACTGGCATTGGCCGCCAGCAATGTTTCGGATTTAACTTCAGCAGAGATTGAGTTTTCCTGTGCGGGAGAGGCAGAGGCGGTAACGGCGCTGCCTGGCTGATTGAATGTCATATTTCCACCATGATAATAATTTTGAATGAAATTAAATCGGGTGGCTGCTTGGCGTGACATCCTGTGCTTGGCTGTAGACGGATCCGTTGGCGATATTGACGTTGTCGAATAAGCAGCGGTGCTTATTGATTCTAGTCGGTGAAAAGGTTTTCACCAGTCGGTTTGACGGGCGAGCGGTTGTTTCAGGGCGCTTGCCAGGCCTGCCACAGCGCCGCCGCCGGCGGGCCGCAGCTGTTCGGCGTCAGCCCGGATCTGGCCAATAACACCAATATCTTCAGCGAGCGCCCCGATAACCTGATCAAGGTGATCCTGCAAGGGATCACCAAACCGGCCGACGCCGAATTGGGCTTTATGCCGGGCTTTAAGGACAGCTTTTCCGATCGGTAGGTGACGGCGCTGGTGAATTATCTGCGCCAACGCTATGCCGGCGACAAACCGGCCTGGCGCGACGTGGAGGCGCAGGTGGCGCGGTTGCGCGCGGAGCCGGGGAATCATTAACATTGTAAATTGTTACATTGGGTTATTGACTGACGGCGCTCATTCGGGGATTAATGTTAGCCTGATTTTTACCTTACCTATAAAAAACAGGAAGTTAACATGGCATTAACCACGCATAAAATGGAAAGCGGCCTGGCCGTAACAGTTCGTTTACCTGATAACCCGGCCAAGGTTCCGGCGATTATTCTGTGTCACGGCTTCTGCGGCATTCAGGAGCTGTTGTTGCCGGCCTTTGCCGAGGCCTTCGTCAACGCCGGTTTTGCGGCGGTGACGTTTGACTATCGCGGCTTCGGCGCCAGCGAGGGTGAACGCGGGCGGCTGGTACCGGCGCTGCAGATTGAGGATATCCTGGCGGTGAGCCGGTGGGTGCAAACGCAGCCGCAGATCGACAGCGAGCGCATCGGCCTGTGGGGCACGTCGTTTGGCGGCTGCCATGTGTTCGGCGCTGCCGCGGCCGAGCCGGCCATCAAATGCGTCGTTAGCCAGCTGGCCTTCGCCGACGGGGAAACCATCGTGACGGGGAAAATGGCCGCCGATGAAAAACAGGCGTTCATCGCCACGCTGGACAAAATGGCGGAGAAGAAGCAGGCCACCGGCAAAGAGATGTTTGTCGCCGTCACCCGGGTGTTAAGCGATGACGAGTCGAAAGCGTTCTTCGAGGAGAACAAGGTGCGTTACCCGGCGATGGACATCAAGATCCCGTTCCTGACCGTGCGCGAAACGCTGCGCTATCAGCCACGTGACAATGCGGCGCGAGTCACATGCCCGGTACTGGTGGTGGTGGCGGGCGGCGATACCGTGAATCCGCCGGCGCAGGGCATCGCGCTGTATGAGGCGGTAGGTAGTGCGAAGAAGGCGCTGCATGTCGAGCAGAATGCGAAGCACTATGACATGTACGCCGGCCCGCATTTCGCCGGCATCATCGGCCGTCAGATCGCCTGGTTCAACGATCACCTGTAATTCCGACTTCCCCCTGGCGCAGGAACGCCACCAGCCGCTGCGCCGGCAGCGGCAGCTGCGCCAGGTCACGCACCGCGATCGACAGGCGCCGGGTCGCCCACTCGTCCGTCAGCGGCAGGGCGCCGTGCCGAATTTGCGGATGGCGTCGGGCGCTCTCTTCCGGCACCACCGCCAGCCCGGCGCCGCGCAGCACCATGCGGCAGATGGCGTCGAAATGAGCCGCGCGCGCCCGCAATCGCATCGGGCCGCCGCTGCGTATCGCCAATTGCTCCAGATGCTGTTGCAGCGCGCTCTCTTCCGGCAGACCGATGAAATCAAAAGGCAGGGCGTCCGCAAAGCTGAGCGTGCGGCGGCCGCTGAGCGCATGCCCCGGCGGCAGCGCCAGCACCAGGCGATCCTGGCGAAAAGGGTAGCTTGTTAGCCCGCGCAGATCGGCGTGATCCGCCACGATGCCGATATCCGCCGCCTGTTCAGCGATCGCCTGCGCGATGGCCGGGCTGGGCAGCTCCTCCAGTACGATATCGGTATGCGGGTGCAGCACCAGAAAATCCGCCAACAGCTCCGGCAGAAAAGCGTCGGCGGCGACGGTATTGGCGACGATGCGCAGCCGGCTGCGCTGGCCCGGCGCGAACTCGGCCAGGTCGCCGCGCAACCGCTCACGCTGCTGCAATAGCACTCGCGCGTGATGCAACAGGCGCTCACCGGCGGGCGTCGCCTGGACGCCGCGCGGATTGCGCGTCAGCAGCGCTACGCCGGCCTGTTGCTCCAGCCCGCGCATGCGAGCGCTGGTGGCGGCCAGCGATAGCCCGACGCGCTCGGCGCCGGCGGTGATGCTGCCGGTCTCGAGCACCGCCGCCAACAGCCGCAGATCGATAAAGTCAAAATGCATGCGTTTTCCCTCTGTCTTTGCCGCAGGCAGGCTCTGCCATTGCCGCATTGTGCCGCGCTATACCGCCGGCCACAATCGAGCCGTTGATTCGCCATAAGGATAGACGCATGTCGCTGACGCTACTCGAGATTATCGCCCTGACGGGCATTTTTACACTGGCCGGCACGGTCAAAGGAGCGATCGGTCTGGGGCTGCCGACCGTGTCGATGGGGCTGCTCAGCCTGATGATGCCGCCGGGTCAGGCCGCCGCGTTGCTGTTGCTGCCTTCGCTGATCACCAACCTGTGGCAGTTGCTGCGCGGGGCGCGGCTGGGGGCGCTGTGCCGCCGGCTCTGGCCGATGATGCTGTGCGTCACGCTGGGCACGTTGTTGAGCGCGGGGGCACTCACTGCCAGCGACGGCCGCCTGGCGCCGCTGGCGCTGGGCGTGTGTCTGATCGGTTATGCGCTGCTGGGTTTCACCCGTTTCGACTGGCGCGTTTCCGCTGCGGCGGAACCCTGGTTGGGGCCGCTGTGCGGCCTGGTGACCGGTGCGCTGACCGGCGCCACCGGAGTGTTCGTCATTCCGGCGGTGCCTTACCTGAATGCGTTGGGCCTGGCGCGCGACGATCTGGTGCAGGCGCTGGGGCTGTCGTTCAGCGTCTCGACGCTGGCGCTGGCCGCCGGTTTAGCCTGGCACCAGGCGCTGCCCGCCACGCTGCTCGGCGGTTCGTTGTTGGCGCTGTTGCCGGCGTTGGGCGGCATGTGGCTGGGGGAGAGGGTGCGTCGTCATTGTCGCCCGCAGCTGTTCCGCCGCCTCTTCTTTATTGGGTTATTAATCTTGGGCGTTGAGATTATTTGGCGATTCAATTAATTGAATCGATAGCATCTGCGTGTAATTAGGTTCGATATATTATTCTGGGGTTTATTTTAATATGATGAGTTGCAATGTTTAGAATACGCTTTTCTTATTGGTTTTTTTATGAAATACAGGATGGTTATGGATTGTTATTAGTGTGTTTTACATTTGCCACTACAGCTGTTTTTAATGACGGTAAAACCAGTAAACCCATAGGAGAGTATTTATGAAGGAAATTTTAAGTAGCCAATTCGATGCGGTGTCAGGTGGATGGCAGGATCGAGATGGGAGCGGCAAAAGATCGTCTGATAACGGAGGCTCTGGTGCTTCAGATCGTGGTGGAAATAACGGCGGTGACCGCGGGCCTCAGTCATTCTTGTCAAAAAACAGCCCTTATGGCAGCGGTTCCGGCGCCAGTGGTTTCTGGGGGAATGGCAGCTCTACAGGAAATGGTTATGGCGGCAATGGCACTGGGCCGAGAGAAACCAGAGAATCCGGAACCAAACGCTAATTAACAGCTGCAATCCCAGCACAGAAGTAACATTCTGTGCTTTTATGGGGTATATGATGAATAAATATGTTGTTTTTATAAAGAGCGATGAGTCAAGGGTACTGAGAAAGGAAGTGGTTACACGAGAAATAATTAAAGACATGAAGCGGAAGGGGTTCAGAAAGCATCATGTTGAAGTAGAAGCTGAGAACGAGAACGATGCCATTAACAAACTAAATAAGAACAGCAATGACTATTTGGATTCACTGAAAAATTTTTCCGGTGATTTATTATTTTGTTCTATTTGTGTCATTGTTATGGTCATGGTTTATTTATTTAGCTGAGCCATAATCAGTATTGAATTATTAAAGTTATTTATACTATATTTTGCGTGGTGATTTAAATGAGTCATCAGATGTTGGGTATGGATTTATCAAAGATAGAAAAGTCATCCGTTCCAAATATCCTGCACTTTATATGGATTGGTGACTTAAGTGAAGTAAATACTCATTATGTCGATATATGGAAAAAGACGAATAAAGATAAGCAGATATTCTTTTGGTATGACAAAGACGCTTCACTGTGTCATTTGCTAAATAATGCCATACACGATTTCGTCAACGCCGAAAAAAATAAATTTAAGGTTGAATTGAAAATAAAAAATCACGCCTTTAATTATATATACCCAAAGGTAATGGAGGGCTTTTCTTTTGATGAGCTGGTTGTTGCATTCTTAATCGAAAATGAAATTCCATATCAGAAACCGCCAAAAGCGATTGAAGACGCATGGTTTGAAAGTAGAGGTTTTACAAAAAAATGTATAACGGAGCTTTTTTGCAATGGTTTCGATGATTTCATGAGATATTATTATTATGAGATTATATTAAGGTGTAATCTTGCCAGTGCAAGCGACATAATCAGGCTTTTAATCATCTACCAATATGGTGGAACTTATGTCGATGTTGATACACTTCCATACACTGATAACATATATCATGGATTAAATAAACATATAGAAGATGAGGGCATTATCGAGAGCGACTCGCTTCTCTTATTTAAGACCGTGTGTTTTTTAAAAAAGACAAATTCAGAAGAGCTATGGCCTGCAGCAGTGATCGGCTGCGATGAAAATGAGTTAGGAGTAGATGCTGTTGGATTTGAAAAAATAAAACAGCTTGTCGAACAGGACCTCTCTGGTTTTTCTTTGGATATGATACTGCCATTGGGTGAAACATACGTTCATAAAAATTTATTGGCGTTAGGATCACTCAGAAGATTTAAAGGTGTTTATTTTAATAATTTCATATCTTCTCATCAAAAATCAAAAGCGATAAGGATCATCCTTAGAACCATGAAGAAAAGGTATCGCTTTTTGGAAAAAAGCAATTGCATATTTGATTGTTACGTTGATAACAAGCCCAAGTGTTATCTGACCAGACTTTTAACATGGAGAACCGAGTTAACAACAAGGGACTATTGTGTGACTCAGGTCTTAACTGGTCCGGGATTGATTGTCGAGGTTTTATTGGGGGTGGCTTATAAAGTATTCAATATTGAATATTCAGTTGAGCCACATATTATAGCCGAGTACATGCAAAATTCTGATTTTGGAATTGCATTATTTCAACACAACATAGATACACCTGATGGCGTCTATTCCACATGGAGAAAATAAAAAATAGCTTTGGATGCAAGGTGGTTTAAGTTTCGATGGATTATTGCCAATCTAATAGCGTGTGAGTTTTGTCATTATACTTCACTAAGGGACGCTGCTCATGTTTCGCCAGGAAGCGATCGAGAATCAGAAAATGAAATGGCGTGGCCGGGCATTGCTGTTACCCGGCATTCCCTTTTGGCTCACGGCAGGGCTCTGCCTGTTTTTTCTCATCGTTTTTCTCACCTTCGTGATCGCCGGTACCTATACCCGGCGGGTCAACGTGACTGGTGAGATCAGCACCTATCCCCGTGCCGCCAACGTCTATTCCGCCGTACAGGGGGTGGTGGTCAAGCAATTTGTCACCGAAGGACAGGTGATCGCCGCCGGTGCCCCCATTTACCAGATTGACGTCAGCAAAAGCACCCGCAGCGGGGTGGTCAGCGATAACCAGCAGCGGGATATCGATGACCAGCTGGCACGCATTGCGCAAATCATCAACCGACTGGAAAGCAGCAAGCAGGCCACGCTTACCATGCTGGAGAAACAGAAGGCACAATATACCGCTGCGTTCACCCGCTCCACCGACATCCTCAAACGCGCCCAGGAAGGGATACGCATCATGAAGGAGAACATGGAGAACTACCGGCAGTATCAGACCAAGGGACTGATAAATAAGGACCAGCTTACCAACCAGGTGGCGCTGTATTACCAGCAGCAGAACAACCTGCTGGGCCTGTCCGGCCAGAACGAACAGAATGCGCTGCAGATCACCGCGCTGGAAAGCCAGATCCATACCCAGGCTGCCGAATTCGACAACCAGATTTACCAGATGGAGCTGCAGCGCTACGAGCTGCAAAAGGAGCGGCAAAACATCGATGCCACTGGCGATATTATCGTTCGCGCGCTGGCCGGCGGCCGCATTGACTCGCTGAGCGTCACGGTTGGCCAGATGGTCAACGTCGGCGACAGTCTGCTGCAGATTATCCCGCAAAACATCGATCGCTATGCTCTGGTGCTGTGGGTGCCCAACGACGCTATCCCCTACATCGCCGCCGGCGATAAGGTCAATGTGCGCTATGACGCTTTTCCGGCGGAGAAATTTGGCCAGTTTGCCGGTACGGTGGCCGTCATCTCCAAAGCCCCGGCCTCGCCGCAGGAAATGCTGACCTATCAGGGAGCGCCCAAAGCGGCGCTGACCGCCGCCGTGCCTTACTACAAAGTGATCGTCATGCCGGAGAAACAGGCCATTGCCTATGACGGTAAACGTCTGAGCCTGGAAAACGGCATGAAAGCGCAAAGCACCCTGTTTCTGGAAAAAAGGAAGATTTATCAATGGATGCTGTCACCGTTCTACGACATGAAACACAGCGCGACGGGGCCAGTCAATGAGTAGGACCACATTCAAACAACGGATCAGCCAACTGGATCTGCGGTTGCGCCACCGGGTTTCGATGGTGCACCAGACCGAGTCGTCGGAATGCGGGCTGGCCTGTCTGGCGATGATCTGCGGTTATTACGGCAAAAATATCGATCTGATCGCGCTGCGCCGGCAGTTCAACCTGTCAACCCGCGGTGCAACGCTGGTTGGACTGACCGGTATCGCCAAGCAATTGGGGTTGAGCACCCGTCCCCTGTCGCTGGATCTGGACGAACTCGGCGCGCTAAAACTGCCCTGCATTTTGCACTGGGAATTCAACCATTTTGTGGTGCTGGTCAGCGTCAAAGGCCACCGCGCAGTGCTGCATGATCCGGCGCGCGGGCGCCGGGCCGTCAGCCTGACGGAACTGTCGCACAGTTTCACCGGCGTAGCGCTTGAGGCCTGGCCTGGTAGCGAATTCACCGCCGACAGCGTCCGCCATCGCATTCATCTTCGCACGCTGATCGGCAGCGTGCATGGCCTCAAGGGGGCGCTCGGCAAAATCTTTTGCCTGTCTCTGGTATTCGAAACTATCAACCTGGTGATGCCCATCGGCACGCAGCTGGTGATGGATCACGCTATTCCTGCCGGAGATCGCGGGTTACTGTCGCTTATCTGCGCCGGATTGATGTTGTTTATCTTGTTGCGGGCTGCTATCGGCATGGTGCGGGCATGGTCAGGATTGGTCATGGCGACGCTTATCAACGTTCAGTGGCAGTCCGGGTTGTTCACCCATCTGCTGCGCCTGCCACTCGGTTACTTTGAACGGCGCAAGCTGGGTGACATTCAGTCACGCTTCGGTTCACTGGATACGCTGCGCAGCACTTTCACCACCAGTATCGTCGGCGCCATCATGGATAGCATCATGGTGATCGGCGTGCTGGTGATGATGGCGCTGTATGGCGGCTGGCTGACCTGGGTAGTGCTCACTTTCACCGCGCTTTATGTGTTGATGCGCCTGCTGACCTACGGCTATTATCGCCAGCTGTCTGAGGAGGCGCTGGTTAGAGAGGCTCGGGCCGGCTCGTATTTTATGGAAACGCTGTACGGTATCGCTACCGTCAAGATGCAGGGCATGGCAGAACGCCGCATCGCTCACTGGCTAAACCTTGAAATCGACACCATCAACACGGGTATCCGCGTCACCCGAATGGACATGCTGTTTGGCGGGATCAACACCTTCATAGCGGCCTGTGACCAGATCGTCATTCTGTGGTTGGGAACCAGCTTGGTGATCGATAACCAGATGACCCTCGGCATGTTCGTGGCGTTCGGCGCCTTTCGGGGGCAGTTCTCCGACCGCATCGGGTCGCTGACGGAATTTTTGCTGCAGCTGCGCATGATGAGCCTGCATAACGAGCGCATTGCCGATATCGCCCTGCATCCGCGGGAGGAGCGTAAACCCGATCACCCTTACACGGCGGGCCTGCAACCTTTGGGATTGACGACCCATGCCCTGAGCTATCGTTACGACAGCCAGTCACCGGCTATCTTTGAAGGCCTGGACATCAGCGTTGCGCCGGGCGAAAGCGTGGCCATCGTGGGCCCGTCCGGCGCCGGCAAAACCACGTTGATGAAGGTGTTGTGCGGACTGTTTACCCCGGCTGCAGGGCGGGTTGAGGTGAACGGCGTCGATATCCGGCAGCTCGGCATCAACAACTACCACAAAATGATTGCCTGTGTGATGCAGGACGACAAACTGTTCTCCGGCTCGATCCGGGAAAATATCTGCGGGTTCGCGGACGAGATGGATGATGCCTGGATGGAAGCCTGTGCCCGTGCCAGCTATCTGCATGAGGTGATCATGCGCATGCCGATGGGGTATGAAACCCCGATCGGCGAGTTGGGGGAAGGATTGTCCGGCGGGCAAAAACAACGGCTATTCATAGCCCGGGCAATCTACAAGAAACCGGCTATTTTGTTCCTGGATGAGGCCACCAGTGCACTGGATAAGGAGAGCGAAGCTGCCGTGAATCAGGCAATTAAGAGACTCAATATCACTAAGCTGATCATTGCCCACCGTGAAACGACCATTGCGTCGGCAGATCGGGTTATACATCTTGGATAAGGGGGGATATCACCTGCGCCACAAGCCATTTACATTGTTTTTCTCCTTCAAAACCCAATAAGTGGCGATGGGGCAAGGCTATTTTTGCTGCTCGCTTCCGCTTTCAATTTACGGCGCGGCGCATTGCGCGATATTCTGGTTTTCTGATGGGCTAACGGCGGATGAGGGAACCATGACAGACAGCCAGGCATTTGAACAACAAAGCCTCGATAATCTGCTGAGCTATTGGCGGCGCCACCGCCGCCTGCCGGGCGCGCGTTATCCGGCCGGCCCGACCGACACCCTGTGCGACGTGCCGGGCGTCAGCGTCGGGCATCACACGCTGGCCGACGGCGAATGCCAGACCGGCGTCACCGCCATCGTGCCGCCGGGCGATCTGTTCAACCAGCCGCTGCCATGCGGCAGCGCGGTGCTCAACGGCTTCGCCAAGCCGCTGGGGCTGGTGCAGCTGAACGAACTGGGGGTGCTGCAAACGCCGATCCTGCTGAGCAACACCTTCGCGGTCGGCACGCTGTTCAACGCCATGGTGCGGCGCAGCTGCCGGCGCTATCCGCAGATCGGCCGCGGCAGCGCCACCATCAATCCGCTGGTGCTGGAGTGCAACGACGGCTACCTCAACGATATTCAGGCGATGGCGGTGCGTGAGGAGCACGTCTTCAGCGCGCTGGATAACCATTCCACCCGCTTTGCGCGCGGCAGCGTCGGCGCCGGGCGCGGCATGAGCAGTTTCGGCTTGAAAGGGGGCATCGGCACCGCCTCGCGCTATTGCCCGGGGCTCGGCACCACGCTCGGTGTGCTGGTGTTGGCCAACTTCGGCACCCTCGACTCGTTGACGCTGAGCGGCGTGCGCGTCGGCCAGGCGCTGGGCAAGCTGTTGGCGGATCCGCCGCCGCAGGTGGACGCCGGTTCGGTCATCATCATCATCGCCTGCGATCGGGCGCTGGACAGCCGTCAACTCAACCGCATCGCCCGCCGCGCGGGCGCGGGCCTCGGGCGGGTGGGCAGCCATTGGGGGCACGGCTCCGGCGATATCGCGCTGGCGTTCTCCACTCGGTTGCTGGGGGCGACGCTGCCGGACGAACGGCTGGAGCCGCTGTTCGCGGCGGCGGCGGACGCCACCGAATACGCGGTGCTGGATGCGTTGCTCAGCGCCGAAGGCGTCAGCGGCTTCGAGCAGCATGCGCGCGTGGCGCTGGGCCCGCTGCTCGATCGGCTGGCGGCGGCAAATTAACTTACGGGAGCCCGATGTGAAGGTCTTTATCTCAGCAGATATTGAGGGGATCGCCGGCGTGATGCGGCCGGAGCAGTGCAACCCGGCCCATGCCGACTATGCGGCGGCGCGCGAGCTGATGGAGCAGGAGGTCAACGCCGCCATCGACGGCGCTTTTGCCGGCGGCGCCACCGAGGTGACGGTGGCCGACAGCCACGCGATGATGCAGAACCTGCGCGCAGAACGCATCGATGCGCGGGCGCGCCTGGTGCAGGGCAAACCGCGCGGGCTGTCGATGGTGGAAGGGCTGCAGCATCAACGCTACGACGGCCTGATGTTTATCGGTTATCACAGCGCCGCCGGCGAGCGCGGCGTGCTGGCGCATACCATCAACGGCCGGGCCTTTTATCGCGTCAGCCTGAACGGCGAGGCGGTAGGCGAAAGCGATCTGTACGCGGCGGCGGCGGCCGAGTTGAACGTGCCGCTGTGGCTGGTGAGCGGTGACGATGAGCTGCAACGCTGGATCGCTGAACGTTATCCGCAATCCGGCTATGTTTGCGTGAAACGCGCCCTCTCGCAAACCGCCGCCGAATCGCTCAGCCCACAGCGGGCGCGCGCCGAGATCCGCGAGCGCGCGATGCAACAGGTGCGCCAGGGCGCCAGACTGCCGGTGGAGCGCCGTTTTATGCCGCCTTACCGGCTGACGCTGATGGCGGCCAAACCGGTGCTGGCGGATCTGTTCAGCCTGGTGCCCGGCGTGGAGCGCCAGGATGTGCTCACAGTGGCCTTCGACAGCGACAACATGGCGGCGCAAATCCGCCTGCTCAGCGTCTTCTCCTATCTGGCGACGACGCAGAGCTGACCCCCGGTGCGGGTTCCCGCCCGCACCGCACGATTCTCCAATAGAAAATCCCTTTTCAACATTAAGCCTACTGGATAATAGGCTACGCTAATTATTGCTCTGTTGTGCTATGTCACCTGACCGGCGCGGCAAGCCATTCCCATAATTAGCGCTGTTTCGCCGAAGGCAGTGACGCCTTCGGTTTTTTTGGAGTCATGAGCAATGAGCATATCCCAAGTTCCGCTTTCGCGGCGGCGGTTTATCGTCGGCGCCGGGGCGTTGGTGATCGGCGCCTATCTGCCGTCCACCGGTGCGCTGGCGCGCTCGAACGCCCCGGCCGCCGCCGGTGCGACGGCGTTTGACGCCAACGCCTTCGTCCAGATCGGCGCCGACGGCATCGTCACCGTCATCAGTAAACACACCGAAGTGGGCCAGGGGGTCTATACCGGCATGGCGACGCTGGTCGCCGAAGAGCTCGATGCCGACTGGGCGCAGGTGCGGGTCGTGGCCGCGCCGGTGGACACCGCCGTCTACAAGAACCTGGCGTTCGGCTTCCAGGGCACCGGCGGATCCAGTTCGGTCGCCAACGCCTATGAACAGATGCGGCGCATGGGCGCCATGGCGCGCGCGCTGCTGGTGCAGGCCGCCGCGCAGAGTTGGAAAACCTCGGCGCAGGAAATCACCGTGCAGGCGGGCAAGATCCGCCATGCCGCCAGCGGGCGCGAAGCGGGTTTCGGCGAGTTCGCCGAGTTGGCCGCCACGCTGCCGCCGCCCGATCCCGCCAGCCTGGCGCTGAAGGATCCGGCCAATTTCACCCTGATCGGCAAAACGCGCGGTCTGCACCGCGTTGATTCACTGGCGAAAACCAACGGCAGCGCGCAGTTCTCGCAGGATATCCACGAGCCGGACATGCTCACCGTCACCATCAAGAAACCGCCGCGCTTCGGCGGCAAGGTGGCGACCTTCGACGCCGAACGGGCGCTGACGGTACCGGGGGTGGTGGCGGTGAAGCAAATCGCCACCGGCGTGGCGGTTTACGCCAAAAACACCTGGGCGGCGATCCAGGGGCGAGAGCGGCTGAAGGTGACGTGGGACGATGCGCAGGCGGAGCGACGCAACACCGAGGAAATCTACGCCGAATTCCGCCAGGTGGCGCAGAAAACCGGCGTAGTGGCGAAGAGTCTCGGTAAGCCGGACGAGGTGTTCGATAAGGCCGATAAGGTGATCGAGGCCGAATACACCTCCCCCTACGTCGCTCACGCGCCGATGGAGCCGCTGGACGGCTATCTGTTCTGGGACGGCGAAAGCATCAAGGCGCGCTACGGCTGCCAAATCCAGACGCTCGACCACAAGCAGTTGTGCGATCTGTTCGAGCTGCCGCCGGAGAAGGTGCAGATTGAAACCATTCTGGCGGGCGGCAGCTTCGGCCGGCGTATCGATCTGGGCAACCCGACGCTGGGGCCGGATCTGGCGGCCGACATGGCGGCGGCGGCCAAGGGCATCGGTCCCGGCCACGGCGTGAAGGTGGTATGGACGCGCGAGGACGACATCCGCAACGGTTGGTATCGCCCGATGATCCTGCATCGCCTGCGCGGCGCCATTCGCGGCGGCAAGGTGGTGGGCTGGACCGATACCGTAGTCGGCCACTCCTGGACGCGCCACAGCGCGATGGATGCGCTGGTGGTCAACGGCCTCGATCAGATGATGGTCGAGGGCGCCAGCGAGGTGCCTTATACCTTCGAAGCCTTCCGCTGCGATGCGCACATCGTGCCCGGCAAGGTGCCGACCACCTCGCTGCGGTCGGTCGCCAGCACCCACACCGGCCACGCGGTGGAGAGCTTTATCGATCAACTGCTGCAGGAAACCGGGCAGGATCCGGTGGAAGGGCGGCTGGCGCTGATGGGCGACGCGCCGCGCGCGGCGGGCGTACTGCGGGCGGTGGCCAAAGCTGCTGATTGGCAGGGCGCCAAGGTGGTGGACGGACGCGCGCGCGGCGTGGGCGTCGCCAAGGCATTCGATACCTATGTGGCGCAGGTGGCGGAGGTATCGATCGGCGAAGGCGGCATCCCGAAAGTGCACAAGGTGTGGTGCGCGGTGGACTGCGGCGTGGCGGTGAACCCCGACGTGATCCGCGCGCAGATCGAAGGCGGCATCGGCTACGGCCTGAACCTGGCGCTGTACGGCAACATTACGCTGAAAGACGGCGTGGTCGAACAGTCCAACTTCAATAATTACCGCCCGTTGCGCATCAATGAGATGCCGGAGGTTGAGGTGATCATCGTGCCCTCGACCGAGAAACCGACCGGCGTGGGCGAACTGGGGGTGCCGACCATCGCTCCGGCGGTCGGCAACGCGCTGGCGCTGCTCGGGCGGCCGCGCACTTCGCTGAGCCTGCCGCTGCATAATCCCACTGCGAATCCGGCGTCTGACAAGGAGAGAACCTGATGATTCATTTAACCGTAAACGAGCAGCCGCTGACCTTCGAGGGCGATCCGCACATGCCGCTGCTGTGGTTTCTGCGTGACGAAGCCGGCCTGACCGGCACCAAGTTCGGCTGCGGCATCGCCATGTGCGGCGCTTGCACCGTGCATCTGGACGGCGTGCCGGTGCGTTCGTGCATGACGCCGGTCTCCGCCGCCGCCGGCAAGAAAATCACCACCATCGAAGCCGTCGGCGCCACGCCGGAAGGCAAGGCGGTGCAGGAAGCCTGGCTCAACCTGGACGTGGTGCAGTGCGGTTACTGCCAGTCCGGCCAGATCATGAGCGCCAGCGCGCTGCTGGCCCAGAGCAAAAACCCGAGCGATGCGGACATTGACGCGGCGATGGGCGGCAACGTCTGCCGCTGCGCCACCTATGTGCGCATTCGCGCTGCCATCCACCAGGCCGCCAAGGCGTTGGGTTAGGGAGAGACGTGATGAGCAACGCCTTGAAAGGGCTGTTATGGCTGATTATCGCCGTGGTGGTGTTGGCGGGAGGGTACGCGCTGTACACGCTGCTGCGACCTGCCGGCGCGGAGCCTGCGGCGCCGATCGCCGGGGCGCCGGCCGGCATCACCGACAAACTGGCGCGCGGCGAGTACCTGGCGCGCGCCGCCGACTGTGTGGCGTGCCATACCGCGCCGGGCGGTGCGCCTTATGCGGGCGGCTTCGCCTTTAAACTGCCGTTCGGCACCATTTACGGCACCAACATCACCGCCGACAAGGAAACCGGCATCGGCAACTGGAGCGACGATCAGTTCGTGCGCGCAGTGCGTGAGGGCATCGGCCCGCAGGGCAACCTGTACCCGGCGATGCCGTACACCTCGTACACCGGGCTGAGCCGCGACGACGTGCTGGCGATCAAGGATTATCTGTTCAGCCTGCCGCCGGTGAAACAGGCCAACCCGCAAAACGATCTGACGTTCCCGTTCAACCAGCGTTGGGGCATGAAATTCTGGAACCTGGCGTTCTTCCGGGAGCAGCGCTTCGCGCCGGATCTCAACAAGGATGAACAGTGGAATCGCGGCGCCTATCTGGCGACGGCGCTCGGCCACTGCGGCGAGTGTCATACGCCGCGCAATCTGGGGTTCGGCCTTAACCAGAGCAAGCACCTGAGCGGTGAAGTGGTGCAGGGGTGGTTCGCCGCCAACATTACGCCGGACAAACAGACCGGCATCGGCAGCTGGAGCGACCAGCAGCTGTCGCAATATCTGGCCACCGGTCATGCGCCGGAGCGCAGCAGCGCCGCCGGCCCGATGGCGGAAGCGGTGGAAAACAGCCTGCAGTTCCTGACGCCGGAAGATAATCTGGCGCTGGTGAAATACCTGCGCGATATCGAGCCGATCGCCGGCGACGGCGCGGCGGCGGTGAACTTGCAGCCGAAGGGCGCGGGGGCTTCCACGCCGATCCTGCCGGGCGGGCAAGACAGCTCGCTCGGGCGCCGGGTGTTCGCCAACGACTGCAGCGGCTGTCACCAGTGGAACGGGCCGGGCCGCCAGAGCGAGTATGCGTCGCTGGTCGGCAGCACGGCGGTGAACGATCCGCAGGGGCGCAGCGTGGTGCAGGCCATCCTGAAGGGGACGAGCATCAGCGTCGGCGAGCGGCATGAGATGATGCCGGCGTTCGGCAGCGCGTATTCCGACGAGGAAGTGGCGGCGGTTGCCAACTTTGTGGTCGGCCACTTCGGTGATAAGCAGGGCAAGGTCACTGCCAAACAGGTGGCGGAGCAGCGCAAGCAGTAAAGAAAGCGGCGAGGGAGATTCTCCCTCGCCGCGGCGTCAGCGGCTGCGCCGCGACATCACCCGTTTGTCTTTCGGCCGATCCTGCCAGTCTTCAACCTGATTATTGAAGTTGTCCGCCAGCAGGTAGGCCGGGGTTTTCGCCAGCCAGTCGGACAACGAAATATCCTGATAAATGCCGTTGTCCATCACGATCAGTACCTTCAAATCCTCATCGCCGATGTTCTCGATGTAATGGCCGAAGCCCTGCGGCACGTAACCGACGTCCGAAGGGGCGTACTCTTCCGTCTGCGCGTGGCCGTGCGAACTGAACACCGTCATGCGGCCTTTGCCGGCAATATAGTATTGCCATTCGTTGGCGTTGGGGTGCCAGTGCAATTCCCGGATTGCGCCGGGTTTCACGATCTCGATGATGCCGGTCATGGTGGTGGAAATGGGAAATTCTTTCGACGACACCAAATGGACGCTGCCCGCGTCATTTTCAAAGAACGGCTTTTGCTTCATTAATTCATAACGGTGTGCCAGCGGGGCGTTATTTAATCCGCCGTCGTTTTTAGGCAATGGCAATGCGGGCGGAACGGCGCCGCCGACAATATAAGCTTCGCCCTGTTTGGTCTTGGAAAATACCGACGCCGGCATGTTGACGCTTTTTTCCAATGCCTCTTTCGGCATATGCGCCACCCAATCGGTAATGCTGAAGGTGCCGAATTCGGAGAAATGCCCATTATCGAACGCCAGAATAAAATGCGCGCCGTCCGCCAGCGCCTGAATGGAATGGCCGTAACCTTTCGGGAAATACCAGACGTCGCCGGGGCCGAAATCCGCCACCTCGCATTTGCCTTCTGGATCGAGAATGGTGATGCGCGCATGGCCTTCGAGCATAAACGCCCATTCGGCGGCGATGGCGTGCCAGTGCAGTTCGCGCACGCCGCCCGGCTCCAGCGTCATGTCGACGCCCGCCACGCCCTCGGAGATCGGGAATTGCTCGACGGTGGCTTCGCGCGCCCAGCCGCTGGGCAGGCTGCGCTTTTTGCTGTCGGTGAATTTGTATTTATAGAGATGCTGCGCATCGGCAGGCGGCTGATAGCTGCTGGGGGGCACGATATTGCGATGGTCGTCGGCAGCGGCATTTTTGGCGATGCCGCCGATCATGCCGGCGGCCGCCGCGCTGACGGCGGAGACTTTCAATATATCACGACGCGATAGCATAGCATTTTCTCCAATATAAAACCGTGCGCCCGCAGAGGCAGGCGACAGGGAAGGCGCGAGCGCCATTGAAATGATTTTTTGTCATCGGCGGGAACAGGCTGTGACCCTTAAATCCTAGTGGCTGGAATGTATTGCGTAGGCGCTTATTTGTTTGCGTTTGTTACTAAGTGAGAGCGGGTTTAATTAATTAACCGTAAGTTGAATAGTCATGGATTGGAATTAATTTTCACCGCTCACAGGCTTAAATAAATAATAAACGAACGTCATTTTTTATTGGCCGTTTGGGCTTTTTATGACGCCCCCACGGTCTCCAGCACCAGCTGACGAAAGCGCTCGACGATCGGCGAGGCCGGGCTGCGGCGCAGCGCCAGGTAAAGCGGGGCGCTGAGCTGCGCCTCTGCGGCGAGAGTGCGGTAGACGATGCCGTCGCCGCCCTGCCGCCGCATGGAACCGGGCACGATGGACACCCCTAATCCGGCGCCCACCAGGCTGAGGGTGGCCGGCAAGCGCGGCGCTTCCTGCACGATGCGCGGGCTGAAGCCGGCGCGGTGGCAGGCGGCCAGAATGGCGTCGTACAGCCCCTGGCCGGCCGGGCGGCGATAGAGAATAAACGCCTCGTGGGCCAGTTCGGCCAACGGCAGCGGTTGCTGCGTCTCTTGCGCCAGCCGATGGCCCAGCGGCAGGGCGACGATCATCGGCTCGCTGAGCACCGGCTCGACGCTCAGGCCGGGAATGCCGCTGGCCGGCGAACGCACGAAGGCGGCGTCGAGGCGCTGTTCCAGCAACGCCTCCATCAGCTCGCCGCTGCCGGCTTCTTCCAGTTGAGTGGTGATGCCCGGCAGGATGTCGCGGTAGCGGCGCAGCAGGTTGGGCACGAACGGGTGCAGCGCGGCGGAACTGGTGAAACCGATGGCGATGTGGCCCTGCTCGCCACGGGCGGCGCGCTGCACCGCTTCGCGCAGGCGTTCGGCGCGCGCCAGCAGGGCGCGGGCTTCTTCGAACAGCACGTCGCCCGCTTCGGTGACGCGCACGCCGCGCGGCAATCGCTGTAACAACTTCACGCCCAATTCGTCTTCCAACCCCTGCAGCAGGCGGGTCAGCGGCGGCTGCTGGATAAACAGCCGCTCGGCGGCGCGGGTGATGTTGCCTTCTTCCACCACGGTGACGAACGCCCGCAGGCGACGCAGTTCAATCATAGCCATACCTCAAGGGTATCTTTCGTTGTTCCGGAATGCATTAGACATCATGGCACGGCGGCGCGCATGATACCAGACATCAAAACAAGCGATGTGGAACGGCAATGTCATGTCAGATATCAATACGTTAAAACCGCACCCGGCGGCAGCGCCGGGCAACGCGGCGCTGTTTTGGGGCTTTCTGTGGTTGGGGCTGATCGGCTTCGGCGGCGTACTGCCGATGGCGCGCAGCATGTTGGTGGAACGCCGGCGCTGGCTGAACGCGGAACAGTTCACCGAGCTGCTCGGCCTGTGCCAGTTTTTGCCCGGCGGCAATGTGATCAACCTGTCGGTGGCGGTGGGGATGGAATTTCGCGGGCTGCGTGGCGCGCTGTGCGCCTTGCTGGGCCTCATCAGCGCGCCGACGGCGATTGTGGTGGGGCTGGGCGTGGTGTACGCCCGCTTCCAAAACGATCCTCATGTGCAGCATGTGTTCGCCGGTCTGGCCGCCGCCGCCGCCGGGTTGCTGCTCTCGACCGGGATTAAGATGCTGCTGCCGCTGCGCGGCAAGTGGGCGGCGCTGGCGATTGTGGCGCTGGCGCTGATCGCCATTGCCTGGCTGCGCCTGCCGCTGTTGCCGACCATGCTGGTGCTGGCGCCGCTGAGCATTCTGCTGATGTGGCGGTGGCCGTCATGAGCGGGGTGTTGATGGCGTTGGCGCTGATCTTCACCGAGCTCTCTTTATTGGCGTTCGGCGGCGGCATGACCATTCTGCCGGAGATGCAGCGGCAGGTGGTAGAGGTGCATCAGTGGATGAGCGCCCAGGAGTTCAGCGCGCTGTTCGCCATGGCGCAGGCCGCGCCGGGGCCGAACATGATGATCGTGCCGCTGGTCGGCTGGCACGTGGCCGGCTGGGCGGGGCTGCTGGTGTCTTCGATCGCCAAGTTCGGGCCGTCTTCCATCGTTACGCTATTGGTGATGGGCGCCTGGCGGCGCTTTAAGGATCGCCCGTGGCGCCGCATCGTGCAGGCCGGGCTGGTGCCGCTGACCGTGGGGCTGGTGGTGGCCAGCGGCCTTTTGATCGCCGAGGCTTCCGCGCCCAATTGGCGGCTGGCGGCGATCGTGGCGCTGGCGACGGGGTTGAGCATGAGCAAGCGCCTCCATCCGCTGTGGGTGCTGGCCGGTGGCGCGCTGCTTGGCTTGCTGTTCGCCTGAAGGATTAGCGCGGGATCAGCACAAAGCGTGAAGGGCCGCTGCGGTCGATCAGCTCATAGCGCTTCGGCGCGGTCAGGGCCAGAAACGCCACCATGCTCCCTTCGGCGTCGGTCAGCGTCATGCCGTCCGGCGTCGGCCGCCAGGCGACCGGCAGCGCGTGCAGCGCCAGCGGCTGCAGGCACTGGGCGGAGGCGCTGAAGCGGAAAGCGTTGGTGTTGGCTACCGCTTCGTCGCTCAACTGCACCTCGCAGACGGCTTTACCGTCGCCGATGGCGGCGAGCTGCCAGTCGCCCTTCAGCGCGGCGGGTTCCAGCAACGGCAGTGAACTGCCCAGGGCACTGCTGCACAATACGCTCATAACGACTCCTGTCAGGCTGGCGCGGCGCAAGGCGCGCATAAGGAAATGGGTTGGCATCGGGTCACTCCTTTCGGCTGTCCGTTCTCACCTTAGCACGTTCCCGGCGGGATGATGAGGCAAGGATTAGGTTTTTTAATCCTCGATTATTCTGATCTAACCGTCGCTAAAACGCGCGAAAAGACGAATGATTAACCTGTTATTGCGCTTATTTTTCTCATTAATATAGTGAGAATACAAATTGTTATGGTTATCTCCTTCTTAACGCCCGGCGCGGCGAAGCCCGGCTGGGCGGGCTCGCGCCGCCGGGGTGAGTCACTATACTGGTCAATCCTAAGCCTCGGCTTAGATAAGAACGACTGATGAATAGTCTTACAAAGCGAGTGGATTCCTAGTGTGTAAAAGGAGAATGCAATGAGCAGTCGCCACAACGACATTTTGCAAGATGATGATGAGTTCACCAGCCTGGCCGCCACATCCCCCAACGATCATAACTATCAGTTTTACTATCACCAGCCCGGCAGCCCCTATGACGGATTGGGCTACGGCGCGCTGTTCACGCTGGACAACGCTAACCTGTACAGCAACCAGCGCGGCGGGGCGGCGATTAATAATTTGGGTAAAATCCGCGATAACTTCAGCTTCGATCGCGCCGCCGATCAGTTGACGCGGCCGGGTCTGACGCACAACGGCGACCAGGTGTATCACCAGCCAGTCGCGCTGACCTATTCCTTCCTGACGCAGAGCGCGCTGAACCGCATCGGCCAGACCGGTGACGGCGACAAGGGGCTGCAGCCGTTGACCCAGGCGGCGCAGGCTCAGGCGCTGAAATCGATGCAGGCGTGGGCCGACGTGGCGAACGTAACCTTTACCGAGGCGGCGTCCAGCGATATCAACCACCGTGCGGACATCACCTTCGCCTACTTCACGCAGCGCGCCGACGGCAGCACCGCCGCCGGCAGCGGCCCGAATGCCATCAACGCTTACGCCTATTACCCGCCGAGTTCCAAATCGGGCAGCGATAACGCCTTTGCAGGCACGGTGTGGTTCAACAAAAATTTCGCCACCCATAAGGCGCCGGTTAGCGGCGACTTCAGCAGCCAGACCTTCACCCACGAACTAGGGCATGCCCTGGGGCTGGCGCATCCGGGATCTTATGACGCATCGTTAGGCAACCCAAGTTACCAGAATGACGCGGCTTATTATCAGGATTCGCTGCAATACTCGATCATGAGCTATTTCAACGCCGGTTACACCGGCGCCGACACCAAAGGGGTGTACGGCTATGGCCCGATGGTGGATGACATCGCCGCGATCCAGAAGCTGTACGGCGCCAACATGAACACCCGCACCGGCGACACGGTGTACGGCTTCAACTCCAACACCGGGCGCGATTTCCTGACCGCCACGGCGGACAACGGCAAACCGGTCAACTTCGCGGTGTGGGACGCCGGCGGCAACGACACGCTGGACTTCTCCGGCTACAGCCAGCAGCAGATGATCAACCTGAACGACGGCGCGTTCTCCAGCGTCGGCGGCGGCACGCAGAACGTCGCCATCGCGCGCGGGGCGATCATCGAGAACGCCATCGGCGGCAGCGGGCGCGATCTGATCATCGGCAACGATCAGGACAACCTGTTGGCGGGCAACGCCGGTTCCGACATCCTGTACGGCGGGCGGGGGGCAGACCATCTGTGGGGCGGCAAAGACGCCAACAACTTCACCGACTATTTCGTCTATCTCAACGCCAAAGAGTCCACGGTGGCGGCGTTCGACGTGATTGAAGACTTCGAGCACGGCATCGACAAGATCGATCTCTCCGGCCTGCGCTTCAACAACAGCCTGAGCGAGCTGCGCTTTATCGACAGCGGCAGCGCCTTCAGCGGCCAGAAAGGCGAGATCCAACTCAACTTCGACGCCTTCAACGGCACTACCGATCTGTTGATGAACACCCAGAGCAACAGCTACGCCGCCGACTTCAAGATCCACGTGGTCGGGCAGGTGGAGCAGAGCGATATTCTGTTTGCCTGAGGGCGAGGAAGGAAAAGAGAAAAGGGCCGAACGGCCCTTTTTTTACGACTGGGCCGCTGCGCTTTCCACCGTGAAGTCGCCGATGGCCACCTCGCCGGCGCGGCGATAGTGGGCCACAATGACGCCGCCGGGCGAGACCACCGAGTGGGTCAGCGTGAAGGCCGCCGGCGCGGCGTTGTCATCGAACAGCCGCTTGCCTGCGCCGAGCAGCACCGGGTAGGTGAGCAGGCGCAGTTCATCCACCAGATCGTTGGCCAGCAGCTGTTGCATCAGCGTGCTGCTGCCCTGCACCAGCAGCACCGGCCCCTGGGTGCGCTTCAGCTCGCGCAGCCGGGCGATGATGTCCCGCCCCAGCCACTGGCTGTTCTCCCACGTCAGCGTCTCGCCGCGATGGGTGGCGACGTACTTGGCCGCCTGATTGAACGTGCGGGCGATATCGGCGGAAAACGGGTCGGCCTCGTCGGTGATATGCGGCCAGTAGCCGGCGAAGATATCGTAGGTGCGCCGCCCGAGCAGCAGATCGAAAGGCGCAGAGAAAAGTTCGCCCATCGTTTCCGCGACGGCGTCATCCCAGTAGGGGGCGGTCCAACCGCCGAAGCGAAAGCCGCCGCTGCGGTCTTCGTCCTGCCCGCCGGGCGCCTGCATCACGCCGTCGAGGCTGACGAACGCGCTGGCAATAATCTGTCGCATGGCTGTCTCCTGCAATTGAGTGCCAGCTGAAAGTTTAGCCGCCGCGCGCCGGCTGCGCCAACCGGCCGCTCAGGGTTGCAGCGCCTTGAGCAGCGCCTGATGGAAACGCTCCGGCTCCTCCATCTGCGGGGCATGGCCGAGCCCGGCGAACTCGATCAGCGTGGCGTGCGGGATCAGTTTCGCCGCCTGTTTGCCTAACACGTCATAATGCCCGATCGCGGCCTTGACCGCCGGCGGGGCGATATCGCTGCCAATGGTGGTGGTGTCGGCGGTGCCGATCATCAGCGTGGTGGGCGTTTGCAGATCCTTGAACTCGTAATACACCGGCTGGGTGAAGATCATGTCGTAGATCAGCGCCGAGTTCCACGCCACCAGTCTGTGGCCCGGCCCGTTGTTCAGCCCGGCCAGCATATCCACCCAGCGATCGTATTCCGGCTTCCAGCGGCCGCCGTAGTAGGTGCGCTGCTCATAGTTGCGGATGCCCTCGGCGGTGGTGTTCAGCTCGCGCTCGAACCACCGATCGACGCTGCGCCACGGCACGCCTTTCGCCTTCCAGTCCTCCAGCCCGATCGGGTTGACCATCACCAGCCGTTCCACCGCCTGCGGGTACATCAGGCTGTAACGCGTGGCCAGCATGCCGCCGGTAGAGTGGCCGATGACGATGGCCTTGCTGATTTTAAGATTCTGCAGCAGCCCGTGGGTATTCTGTGCCAGTTGCTGAAAGCTGT
This sequence comes from Serratia sp. X10, assembly GCF_017811775.1. Classification (NCBI taxonomy): domain Bacteria; kingdom Pseudomonadati; phylum Pseudomonadota; class Gammaproteobacteria; order Enterobacterales; family Yersiniaceae; genus Serratia; species Serratia sp. X10. The sequence goes on from NZ_JAEIOH010000001.1 coordinate 768,912, forward strand.
ACTGGTAATGCGCCGGCTTGGTGGAGGAGCAAAAGCCGATCTGATCCGGCGCGATGATGCGGTAACCGGCCTTGCTCAGCGCCTTGATGGTGTCCTGCCAGGTGGCGGCGCAGAAGTTTTTACCGTGCAGCAGCAGCACGGTGCGGCCGTTGGCGGCGCCTTCCGGCGGCACGTCCATATAGCCCATTTTTAACGGCTGCCCCTGCGAGGTGAAGCTGAACTGTTGCAACGGGTAGGGGTAGTGAAAGCCCTGCAGCTCCGGGCCGAATTTCGGCGTTTCGGCGGCGCCGGCGGTGAACGCGGCCAGCGTGGCGCACAGCAGCGTGCTACGGGTTAATCTCAGCATCCTGATCTCCTGAAAAGGGCGATAGCCGAGTATAGCCACAATCGGCGCGTCGGCGCGCCAGTGGTTTCAGATAATTCTGTAATATTACGGTTTGATTCTCGGCAAGATTCCGACAACGGTCTTTTTCACAGTGAACGGGGTCACGCCGTGCAACATTCGCCGTATCTGATGGTTTTATTTCAAGGCTAAGTTATGCGATGCTTAAGCATTATTTATGCAAAAGGATCCTCGCATGTCCGCTTTATCCCGCTGCGCTTTCAGCGAAGGCAGCGTCGCTTTGCCGGAAGGCTATGCCGATCGCACCGTCAACGTGCTGTTGGCCGGCGATGATGTTTCCCCCTCAGTCAATATTTCCCGCGATGCGCTGCAGCCGGCGGAGAACCTGGAAAGCTACGTCACCCGCCAGCTTGATGCGCTGGCGCAGGGGCTGAAAGGTTGGGCGTTCAAAAGCCGCGAACCGGCGACGCTGGGCGATGGGCTGGCCGCCGGTGAGTGGGTACGCGCCAGCTACCTGCGCGACGGCAAACGCATCTGGCAGAACCAGGCGGTGTTTGCGCTGGCGGAAGGCCGGGTGCTGGTGTTCACCCTGGCGATGGCGCGCAAGCTGACGCCGCAAGACGACGCGCTGCTGCAGCAGGTGCTGAGCAGCTACCGGGCGGCATAACGATGAACTCTTTGCGTAAAAGGACCTTACGATGACCGAAGCGGCCCGCGTCGGCGATACCATCGGGCACTCCCATGCCCTGGCCGGCATGATTGCCGGCACGATTGTCGGCGGCCTGATCGCCGCCGCAGGCGCATTGGCAGCGGGGGCGCTGTTCGTCGCCGGCCTGGCGGCTTCCTGTATCGGCGTCGGCGTGTTGCTCATCGGCGCCAGCCTGGCGGTGGGGTATCTCACCGGGGAGGCGGCCACCGCGGCGCGTGACGGCATTGCCGACGCCGGTGCCGGTAGCCTGACCCCCAAAGGCAATATCGTCACCGGCTCTCCCAACGTCTTCATCAACGGTAAACCCGCCGCGCTCGCCACCAACAGCCAGGTAGCCTGCAGCGACGACGGCCCGAGCATGCAGATGGCGCAGGGCTCCGACAAGGTCAGTATCAACGGCCAGCCCGCCTCGCGCGTGGGGGACAAAACCAACTGCGACGCGCAGGTGATGGAAGGTTCGCCCAACGTGTTTATCGGCGGCGGCACCGTCACCACCTTGCCAATCAAGCCCGAAGTGCCGGATTGGCTGTATAAGGTCTCCGATCTGACGCTGCTGTTCGCCGGCCTGGTGGGCGGCGTGGGCGGCGCCGCCGGCAAGCTGGGGGCGCTCGGCAAACTGCTGGGCAAACTGCCCGGCATCAACAAACTGGCGCGCATCGCCTGCCGCGCCGGCACCCTGATGACCGCCACCGCCGCGGTCGGCATTATCGCCCGGCCGGTGGATATCGTCAGCGGCCAGAAATTCCTCGACGGCGAAGACGATCTCGATTTCGTGCTGCCTTCGCGCCTGCCGGTCGCCTGGCAGCGCTATTGGCGCAGCGGCAACCCCGGCGACGGCGTACTGGGCCGCGGCTGGAACCTGTTTTGGGAGAGCAGCCTGCAGCCGTATCAGGACGGCCTGGTGTGGCGTGCGCCTTCCGGCGACTTCGTCGCTTTCCCTATGGTGCCGCGCGGCCACAAAGCCTACTGCGAAGCCGAAAAATGCTGGCTGATGCACAACGACGACGGCAGCTGGCAGCTGTTTGACGTCGGCGAACAGATTTTCCACTATCCGCCGCTGGCGGGCGATCGGCCGAGCCGGCTCAGCATGATCACCGACGCCATCGGCAACGCCACCTCGCTGTTTTACGACGACGAGGGGCTGCTGAGCGAACTGGTGGACAGCGCCGGGCAGCGCCTGATGTGCCGCTATGCGCAGGGCCGCCTGCGCGAAGTGGCGCTGCAAACCGCCGAAGGCGAACGGACGCTGGCGCGCTACGGTTACGATGAGCAGGGCCAACTGACGACGGTGAGCAACCGCGCCGGTGAGGTGACGCGCCGCTTTGGCTGGCGCGACGGCCTGATGATCAGCCACCAGGACGCCGCCGGGCTGCTGAACGAATACCAATGGCAAGAGATCGACGGCGTGCCGCGCGTGACGGCCTACCGCAACAGCGCCGGAGAATCCCTTGAGTTCGGCTATGACTTCGCCGGCGGGCGCCGCAGCGCGGTGCGCGGCGACGGCAAACGGGCGGAGTGGCGGCTGGATGACGACGACAACGTGGCGCAGTACACCGATTTCGACCAGCGCCGCTACGGCTTTATCTACCAACGTGGCGAGCTGTGCAGCGTGCTGCTGCCCGGCGGCGCGCAGCGCCAGAGCGAATGGGATCCTTACGGCCGCCTGCTGTCGGAGACCGATCCGCTCGGCCGCGTGACGCGCTATCAATATTCGCGCAACAGCGGCCGGCTGTTCGCCGTCGCATACCCGGACGGCAGCAGCGAAGCGCAGCACTGGGACACGCTGGGGCGCCCGACGCGCTATGTCGATGCGCTGGGCAATGCCACGCTGTACCGCTATCCGGATGACGAAGAGAGCCTGCCGGCCGGCGTGATCGACGCGCTGGGCGGGGAAGTGAAGCTGGAGTGGGACGCCCGCGGCCAGCTGACGCGCTACACCGACTGTTCCGGCAGCGTCACGGCTTATACCTACGATGCGCTGGGGCAACTGACGGCGCAAACCGATGCCGAAGGCCACCAGACGCGCTACCTGTGGGATAACGGTGGCCGCCTGCATACCTTGATCCACCCGGACGGCGGCGAAGAGCGTTTTAACTGGAACGCGCACGGCCAGCTGGCCGAACATCAGGACGCGCTGGGCAGCCTGACCCGCTGGCAGTACAACGCCCTGGGGCTGCCGGTCAGCATCACCGATCGCATCAACCGCACCCGGCGCTATCACTACAGCCCGCAGGGCTGGCTGACGCGGCTGGAGAACGGCAACGGCGGCGAATACCGCTTCAGCTACGATGCGGTGGGCCGCGTGCTGACCGAAGAGCGCCCGGACGACACCCGCCACTATTATCGCTACGGCGCGGCCGGGCTGCTGGAGGAGCACCGCGAGGTCGGCCTGCCGGGCAGCGCAGGCGAGCTGACGCAGCGCGAACAGCGCTTCCGCTTCGACGAGGCCGGGCAACTGGTCTGGCGCGGCAACGCCAGCGCGGAATGGCATTACCGTTTCGACGCCATGGGGCGGCTGCGCGAGCTGAACCGCCTGCCGACGGCGAGCGGCGCGGCGCTGGGCATCGAGCCGGACAGCGTGCAGATGCGCTATGACGCCGCCGGGCGGCTGCTCGGCGAACAGGGCGTGAACGGCGAGCTGCAATACCAGTGGGATGCGCTGGCCAACCTGCAGGCGCTGACGCTGCCGCAGGGCGATCGCCTGCAGTGGCTGTATTACGGCTCCGGCCACGCCAGCGCCATCAAATTCAACCAGCAGGTGGTGAGCGAATTCACCCGCGATCGCCTGCACCGGGAAACCAGCCGCAGCCAGGGCGCGCTGCAGCAGCAGCGGCGTTACGATGCCCTGGGCCGCCGTAGCTGGCAGAGCAGCGCCTTCGGCCACGATAAACTGACCCGGCCGGAAGACGGCGTGCTGTGGCGCGCCTATCGCTACACCGGCCGCGGCGAGCTGGCCGGGGTGAGCGACGCGCTGCGCGGTGAAGTGCACTACGGTTACGACGCCGAAGGCCGCCTGCTGCAACACCGCGAACCCAATCAGGGCAAACCGGGCGCGCGGCTGGTGTACGATCTGGCGGATAACCTGCTGGGCGAACGCAGCCCGCAGAGCGACATCGACGCGCACCTGCCGCTGGCGCCGATCGCCGACAACCGCCTGACGCACTGGCAAAAACTGTTTTACCGTTACGACGCCTGGGGCAACCTGATCAGCCGGCGCAACGGCCTGTACGAACAGCACTACCGCTACGACGCCGACAACCGGCTGGTGCAGGCGCATGGCCGCGGCCCGCAGGGTGAGTTCGACGCGCAGTACCATTACGACGCGCTGGGCCGCCGCAGCCGCAAGGCGGTGCGCTACAAGGGCAAAACCGAACAGACGACCCGTTTCCTGTGGCAGGGATACCGGTTGCTGCAGGAGCAGCGCGACGACGGCAGCCGCCGCAGCTGGAGCTACGATCCGGCCAGCCCGTGGAGCCCGCTGGCGGCGCTGGAGCAGGCGGGCGACAGCCGCTCGGCGGATATTTACTGGTACCACACCGATCTGAACAGCGCGCCGCTGGAAGTGACCGACGCAGCGGGCAACCTGTGCTGGTCCGGGCAATACGACACCTTCGGCAAGCTGCAGGGCCAGACGGTAGCCGGCGCGGCGAAGCGGCAGGGCGCGCAATATCAGCAACCGCTGCGCTACGCCGGGCAATATCAGGACGACGAAAGCGGCCTGCACTACAACCTGTTCCGCTACTACGAACCCGAGGTGGGGCGTTTCACCACGCAGGATCCGATAGGGCTGGAAGGTGGGTTGAATTTATATGCTTATGTCATGAACCCACTGACGTGGGTTGATCCTTTGGGATTAGCTGGGTGTCAGAGTGTAAACGCTAAACATATTTTTCATGGTGAGATTAACCGCCGAGGTCGTGCTGTTGGTTTCCATCATGAAGGAAGCATTGGGCATCTAGGAAAAGCTAGAGTAACTCAAGTCACGACACCACCAAACGCTCATGGCGTATATAAAGGTAAAGTGGAAATATTCGATTCTACTAGTGGGCAATGGGTACAAAAAGGGCCAGAATCTACATTTTTCCCAACATCATGGAACAGGCAGAAAGTAATGTCCGAAGTCCGTGGGGCATATAATAATGGCTCGGTCATGCCAAATGGAAAATGGGAAGGTATATCTCCGAGTGGCGTGAAAATTGGTGGCTATTTGGATTCTGGTGGGAATATTAATACAGCTTTCCCAATAATGTAATGGAGGTGGGGATGAGATTTTTTATTGGTGATGACGGTTATCCATCTATAGAAGCCAATGGTGATTTTAGGATACTGATTGACTTTTTAAAGGATGATATCCAAAGAAGTATCTATGGTGTCAATGAGTTTATTGAGGCCTGTAAGCTTGTAAGATCTGGGGCTCTGCCATTTTGGGAGGGGACGGGGAACTCTCATACTATAACTATTAAACCTAACGGTGTGGAGATTTTTAATGAGTACACCGAGGAGTCTATGATTGTTTCGAGTATAGATGAGTTTGAGGGGTATCTTGAGAAATGGAAGCATCTAATTTCAAATAAAAGTGGCTTGTGAGAATGAGAGAGGTAAATAATATACTTTAACGCTAAAAAATTAGGTTCAGCGAGGCGTTCTTTAGAAATAAGAATGAACTGGTTTATATAAGTCTGCAAAACGACATCCTCGCGCACCTGCCACCGGTGCCGATCGCCGACAACTGGCAGGTGCAGGCGCACTTCCGCGGCCCGCAGGGCGAATTCGAGGCGCAGTACCATTATGACGCGCTGGGCCGCTGCAGGAGCAGCGCGACGACGGCAGCCGCCGCAGCTGGAGCTACGATCCGGCCAGCCCGTGGAGCCCGCTGGCGGCGCTGGAGCAGGCGGGCGACAGCCGCTCGGCGGATATTTACTGGTATCACACCGATCTGAACAGCGCGCCGCTGGAAGTGACCGACGCAGCGGGCAACCTGTGCTGGTCCGGGCAATACGACACCTTCGGCAAGCTGCAGGGCCAGACGGTGGCCGGCGCGGCGAAGCGGCAGGGCGCGCAATATCAGCAGCCGCTGCGCTACGCCGGGCAATATCAGGACGACGAAAGCGGCCTGCACTACAACCTATTCCGCTACTACGAACCCGAGGTGGGGCGTTTCACCACGCAGGATCCGATAGGGCTGCGCGGCGGGTTGAACCTGTATCAGTATGCGCCGAACCCGCTGATGTGGGTGGATCCGTTGGGGTTATCTGTAGAAGGAGTTCCACATGGCTTTAATAGTTTCGGCCAATTTAAACAGTTCGGTGAAGCATTACAGGCAGGAATGAGTAAATTAGGATATCCCGGCACAGTTTCATATATGCAAGGAAGCTCCGTATCGGGGGTAAGTTTCTCTACAGGTCAACCATTTGATGTTGGCCGTGTTAGTGATTTTGACGTTGCTATTTCACATCCTGAGCTATATCAAAAAGCAGAGCAGCTGGGAATAGGAAAAGGAGGGCGCAATGGACCAATTGATATGGGTAGTGAAATGGCTAAGAAATTAGGTATTGATGATACATTGCAAAAATTATCCAAAATGTCAGGAGGTAGACCTGTGAACGCAATGGTCTTTGAGTCTGCTGCTGAAGTTAAGGCTAAAGGAAAGGGAACTAGAATACCTGGTAAATGTGGTGGATAAATTATGAAAAAATTATATTTTTTAAAATATGGTAGTATTATATCAAAAAAAGAAGCGAGCAAATTACTGGACGATAAATGGGATATAACTTGTTCGGAGTATGACAGCTCCTATTTTGGAGTTTACTTTGCATATACTGGCCTTTATGCGGACAAGTTAACCATTACTGATAATTATATTCCTCACTCTAATGAGTGGTTAGAGGAAGATAACAAAGAGTTTAGCACGATAATTAAGGTGTCTTTCACTAATGGGAAGAATCCAGAAAAACTCAGCAGGTACAAATTCTTGAAGAATGCGTTTAATCAATTTGATGGATTATCGATCATAAGTGATGAGTGCATCGAAGAAGAGTGACCGACAAGCTGCGAAAGGATCCTTTCTTTGGGGCTCTTTAGTGTGCAGTATTAAATATGAGATATAAGATCAAAGCTTGAAAAGGAGATATTAGGTTCTTTAAAAATAAAAAAGGAAGAGTAAAAACATTAGATTGTTAGTTGCATCAAAGGCCCCCTGCTGCAACACCGCGAACCCAATCAGGGTAAACCGGGCGCGCGGCTGGTGTACGATCTGGCGGATAACCTGCTGGGCGAGCGCAGACCAACCTGATCAGCCGATGCAACGGCCTGTACGAACAGTACTACCGCTTGTTGTTGATAAAGCGACAGGGAAAGCTTACTACAGTCATGATCATTACGATTCCTTTATAGAAATAGATCTCTCAGGGTGGAAATGATGAAGTTTAAACGAGTAGTTGTTGATTTTTCAGAAATAAATACGGATGATGAATTTCATGATGAAATGAATAGGATTTTTGGTTTTCCAGATTTTTATAGGAATAACTTCAACGCTTTTGTTGACTGTTTAAATAGCCTTAGATTTCCTGATGATGGAATGACTAGCATACACTTAGATAAGGATGAGTATTTGCTGGTGAAAATCAATGGAATAAATTCTCTGCCTGACGATATTAGATATAATTTTTTATTGGCGGTAGAGGCTATCAATAAAGGGGCTATATCGTTTGGTGACGAAGCATTGATTTTATTACTTTTGGTTAAATGAAAAATGTACTAAAAGGTGCTCGACTCTCAATTAATTGGGCGCTTTTTTAATAATTTAAATAGAGCATTTTTTAGAGATTGGTTGGCATGTCAGACCATTACGATGCTCTGTTTAGCCGCAACCGCACACTGATTTTTTCGGGCTTTCATTGGAAGCAATGAATTCACTAAATCAAGGTTTTTTGTGCTGAGTGTTGTCTATCGGTGGCTAATGAGCAACCATTTTATAATGGTCTGCTTTCAGATAACATCTAATTTATATGAAAAAATTAAAGTGTGAATAGATAATCTTCAGCTCTTTAAAAATAAAGAATCATAGAAAATTAATATTCAAAGTATTTATTGTAGAGCATGCAGCCTGCTGCAACACCGCGAACCCAATCAAGGTAAACCGGGCGCGCGGCTGTGGCGGATAACCTGCTGGGCGAGCGCAGCCCGCAGAGTGACATCGACGCGCACCTGCCGCTGGCGCCGATCGCCGACAAACTAAATACCCAATGTGCCATTAATCAGGGTGCGGCACTGCCCGCCGATCCAGGGCTCGCCGTCAATAAAGCACACGCTCACGCGGCCATCTCGCTTCAGTTGGGTGCCCTGGCGCACCAGGTAGCCCTGCGCGGTTCGGTCGCCGTCGGGGAAGCGGTTGGCCTTCAGCAAGCGCGCCAGGCAGGCGTTGGCGCTGCCCGTTACCGGATCTTCGATCAAGGCGCCGCATTCCACCATAAATGCGCGCATTTCGTAATCTGCCGGTTCGGCCGCAGAACAGGCGCCATAAATCACTACGCCATCCACATCACAGGCGGTTTGCAACTGTTCGATCATAGCCTGATCCGGCATCACCGCCAGGCAAGATTGCGCATCCGGCAGGCGTATCATCAGCCAGCGGATGCCCATGTCGACAATAACCGGCAGGGTATCGGCTTCAATCACCGCCGGCTGTAAAGCGGCCATCAGCCGTTCTGTTTCCTCAACCGCCATCGCGCGAAAACTGACTTCGGGCGCGGCGAACGCCAATGCGCCTTCCGGCAGGATATTGATCGCCACCAGGCCGACGCCGCATTCCTGCATCACCGTTCCGGGGCGTTTAGGCGCCAATCCGGCTTCCAGCAGGGCGTGTGCGGTGCCCAGCGTCGGGTGGCCGGCGAAGGGCAGCTCTTTTTCGGTAGTGAAGATGCGCACCTTATAATCCGCCGCCGGGTGCGTCGGTTTAAGCACAAAGGTGGTTTCCGAAAGGTTGGTCCAACGGGCCAATGCCAGCATCTGCGCGTCGTTCAGCCCTTCGGCTTCCAGCACCACCGCCACGGGATTGCCGAGCAGCGGCGTGGCGGTGAAAACGTCCACCTGTTTGTAGGCGCGGGGTGTCACATCATCGCTTCTGAGCATTGGCCATCATCCGTTATCAACAAAACCTGATGATAACGATATTCGCCAATGGCTTCAAAGGGTTGAATTTTGTTTTGGCATACCTGCCCGTCGCCACCTCAGCCCCGGCTTGGCGAACATCACCAGGTTGCCCAGCAGAATCAGGCACAGCCCCAGCACGGCGTTGAAGTGCCACTGGTAGCCTTCGTAGATCGTCGAGATGGTCAGCGCCACCAGCGGGAACAGCAGAGTGCTGTAAGCCGCCGCGCCGGCGCCGATGCGGCCGAGCAGGCTGAAGTAGGCGGCGAAGGCGATCACCGACCCGAAGACAGCCAGGTACAGCAGGGAGCCGATATAGCGGCTGCTGAATTCGATCTGGAACGATGCGCCCTGCGCCAGGGCGATCAGCGCCATCAGCATTGCACCGTAAGTCATGGCGTAGGTGTTGGTGGAAAAGATATCCAGCCCGCGGCGTTGATGACGCGCGCTGATCATATTGCCCAGCGAGAAGCCGTAGGTGCCGAGCGCGCTCAGACCGATGCCTTTGAGCAGCTCCGGCGCCAGGCGGGTGGCGGCCAGATCTTGCCAGAACAGCGCCACGATGCCGGTCAACCCCAGCAGCGCCGCCGGCAGCAGGTTGGGGCTGGGGCGCTGGCGGAAAAACAGCAGGCTGTTGAGGGCATTGAACAGCACCGCCATCGAGAAGATCACTGATTCCAGCCCGCTGCTGATATAGGCCGCCGCGTGGTAAAAGCAGAAGAAGTTGAAGCCGAACACGCAGCAGCCCTGTAGCACGCAGAACAGATGATCGCGCGGGGCGATGCGGCGCAGGCGGCGCGTTAGCAACAGCACGGCGAACATCACCGCGGCGGAAATGGCGAAGCGGTAAGCTATCGAGACAGGAATGGCCACCGGGCCTTCCTGTTGCAGGGTGATCGCAATCCAGGTGGTGCCCCAAATCAGCACCACGGCGAGGTACAACAGCGCATTCATTCTATTCACTCCGAAAAAGCCGATGGCGCAGTATCCGCTTTGGCGTGCGGCGGCGCTTGCAGCGCCTTGCGCCCAGTTGCATATTCTTGCGCTTTTTTGCCAAAAGCGCGGGGCGGCCGCTGGCATGCCGAGGCGCCACTCTTTACACTGTCGGCATGTCGAACAACGGGGCCGGCGATGTCCAACTATCAGGCGTTTGAAACACTGCGTGAGCATAAAGCGCGGTTGCACGGCAGCGTGCTGCTGGGCACCGGCGTGGAGCTGGCGGCCTGGTCCAACTGCAACGATCGCGTCACGCAGGAAAGCGCCGACCACCATACCCTGAGCCTGTACGTCGCCGACGGCTATGAGTGTTACCAGCAGGTGCCGGGCGGCTGGCGCAACGGCGGCGGGCCGGATCGGTTCTGCATCATGCCGCGCCAGTATGCATCTACCTGGGATGTGCGCAGCGATCTGTCGTTCGTGCATCTGTACTGCACCGACGGGCATTTGCGTCGGCTGGCGGAGCAAACCTGGGATCGCAGCCCGGCGGCGATCAACGTGGAGCCGCGCAGCTTCGGCGAAGATCCGCAAATTACGCTGCTGTATCGCCAGTTTTTGCTTAACTGCGACTGGCGGGACAGCGCCAATCTGCTGGCGCTCAGCAGCGCGTCGAATCTGCTGATGTCGCACCTGATCCAACGCTACAGCCAGCTGCAGTGGACGCTGCCGACGGCGCGCGGCGGCCTGGCCCCCGCGGTAGCCAGGCGGGTGCGGGAATATATCGCAAGCCATCTCGATCGGCCGCTGCTGCTGGCCGATCTGGCGGCGCAGGCCGGGTTGAGCGAGTACCACTTCGCCCGCATGTTCAAACATTCGACCGGCCTGGCGCCGCATCAGTTCGTGATGCGCGCGCGGCTGCAACGGGCGGAACAGCTGTTGCGGCACAGCCAGCAGCCGATCACCGAGATCGCGCTGGCGTGCGGCTTCAGCTCCGCCAGCCATTTCAGCAACCGCTTCAAGGCGGCCTATGGATTTGCTCCGCTGCAGGTGCGGCAGGGGCGCTAACCGGAAGGGAGTGCAAGCATGGATCAACAATTTGCGGGCCTGGGCGTGTTGTTCGTCGCCGGATTCGGGCCGATCACGCGTGAGAGCGACGCGAGCAAGGCGTTTTATGTCGAGGCGCTGGGGCTGCCGCTCAAGCCGATGCCGGGCAACGAGAGCTATCTGCTGGCCGAGCAGGGCGCGCTGGACGGGGTGAAACACTTCGCCCTGTGGCCGCTGGCGCAGGCGGCGCAGTCCTGTTTTGGCGACGATCGCTGGCCGGCGGATCTCGCGGTGCCGCAGGCGTGGATCGAATTTGACGTGGCCGACATGGCGATAGCCACCCAAGGGCTAATCGATCGCGGTTATCGGCTGCTGGTCGCCAACCGTGAAGAGCCGTGGGGGCAAAGCGTTACCCGGTTGCTCAGCCCGGAAGGATTGCTGGTTGGCGTCACCTATACGCCCTGGCTGCGTTAAACGCCGCGCCGTTCGCCGCCGTTTCCCTGCGGCGGGCGGCTTAAGAACAAATTCGCATTAGCTTAAAGCTATCTGCGCTATAGACCTACCGAATCCCCGAGCTATCTCTCATCCTGAAAACAGTAATCCCGTTCATTGCGTAAAAACCAAGGGTCAGAACGCGCTATTGCCACGCCATTTCACGGCGATTTTTCACCCTCTTTTGGCGTCGTCAGGTGCCTGATGGGAATAGAGATTATTCTTATATTTCCGCTAATCGTTAAGAAATAATAATGATTCTCGTTTTCAACCACGGAAAGGAGAAGGAACGATGAAAACAGTGAAGCGAACGGGCGTCGCGCTGGCGATAGCCCTGACTTTCCCCCTGGCATTGCCTGCCGCTAAGGCGGCGCAAACCTCCCTGACAAACAGTAAGGCGGCGACGATGACGGAAAAGCACGGGCAGTTTATTGCGGTTGGTAAAGTGGTGCAGGTGACCTTTGGCGATTTCGCCTTCAAGCTGGATTTTACCGATGACAAGACCATGACCTTCACCGGCATCGGCGAGGCGTCGCAGGGCATCACCGATACCGTGCAGTACACCGCGGTGGAAATTCGGCCGAAGGTCTACATGGTCTACTGGCATGAGCCACAGTCCGGCGACAACGTGACGCATATCGAGGACTTCGAGCGCGGCGAGGTGTACACCAACATCGCCGCCAAGGACGGCAGCTTCACCCATCTGAAAGGGCAGCTGAAAATTGTAGGTCACTCAGGAAACTAAGGAGCAGTTATGAAAAAGGCATTGATCACCTGTGCGATCGTCGGCGGCCTGCTGGCGAGTTACCCGGCGCTGTCAACGGATCAGGCGGCGTCTTACAAATCGGCCGGCAAGGGCGGTTATCATCATGCTCAGCAAAAGCTGAAGGTGGTGGAAGATCTGTACGCGGGCTTCTTCAACCGCCATGACATCGGCGTGGCGCGGAAGCTGATTGTGGAAAACTACAAGCAGCATAACCCGTTCGTCGGCGACGGCATCAAGCCGTTCCTCGATTTCTTCAGCCAGACCTTCAAAGACAACCCGCAGTACAGCGCTAAAATATACCGCAGCGCGGTCAACGGCGATCTGGTCTACGTTCACGTCAAATATCAAAATAACCCGCAGGATCGCGGCACCGCCAGCGTGGATATTTATCGGGTGAACGATCAGGGGAAAATCACCGAGCATTGGGACGTCAATCAGGATGTGCCGGAAAAATCGGCCAACGACAACACCATGTTCTGATGCAAAAGGGCCGCTGCGGCGGCCCTCTACACGCCTGCAACACTTTATTTACTTACATAAATACCAAACGTTCATCGCGTCGAGTAGGCTACGGCCGCCTTTGGCAGTGGCGGCACGGTTGATGGGCGTCATTGTCCCGCCACTGCTTGAGGCGCTTCCCTCGCATTCCCCGCTATCCCGCGCGTTTAGGCTGCACTTTTTTGAACTGATGGCGCAGCTGCAGCGCATTGAACAGCACCAATACCGCCGTCACGGCGAACACCCAACGGAACCCCATCATCGCCGAAATGCCCGAACCCAGCAGCGGGCCGACCACGTTGCCCAGATACATAAATGACTGGTTATAGCCGAAGATGCGCCCGGTCACCTGATCGGAGGAATACTTCAGCAGCAGCGCCTGCACCGCCGGCATCAGCGCGCCATCGGCGAAGCCCAGCAGAAAACGCAGAATGCCCAGCTGCAGCGGCGTATTCACCCAGGCCATCACGGCGAACAGGCCGGTGGTGAACAGCAGCGCGGCGATCAGAATGCGCGCGGTGCCGATGCGATCGCCGAGCCGCCCGAGGCGCGGCGCGGAGATCAGCGCCGCGATGCCGGGCACGGCGGCGATCATGCCGCTGACGAAGGCGATATTGCTGACGTTGCCCGACAGTTCGCGAATGAACAGCGTCAGGATCGGGCTGATGGAGGAGTTGGCCAGCTGAATCATCAGGGTGCAAACGAACAGCGTGACGATCAGCGCCGGATAGGGCAGCGACCGGAATACCGCCTTGCCGCTCAGCTGATCCGCTTTTTTCACCGTGATGCGCCGCTCTTTAATCAGGAACAGCGTCACCAGGAAGCTGACGAACATCAGCCCGGCGGTGACGAAAAACACCACCCGCAGCCCCAGATGGTCGGCCATCAGCCCGCCCAGCAGCGGCCCGGCGATCACGCCGGAGATCTGCCCGGTCGAGAGCGTGCCCAGCGCCCAGCCGCTTTTATCGCGCGGCGCCTGCGAGGCGACCAGCGCCATGGCGTTGGGAATATAGCCGGACGTCAGCCCCATCAGGGCGCGCAGCGCGAACAGCTGCCACACGTTGGTGGCCAGCCCCTGCAGCGCGATGACGATCGCCATGCCCAGCGAAGCGCGCAGCAGCATCAGCTTACGGCCCTTACGGTCGGCCAGGCTGCCCCACAGCGGCGACACCACCGCCGAGACCAAAAAGGTGCCGCTGAATACCAGCCCGGACCACAGGCTGAGGGATTGAGGATCGCTGACGCCGAGTTGTTCGACGTACAGCGGCAGAAAAGGGAGGATTTGGCTCATCGCCAGCCCGGTGAAGAAACACCCGAGCCAGACCGAGATCAGATTGACTTTCCACGCTTCCATCGACTTGTCGTACCACTTTGAATTTGGAGGGATTTGTTAAGCAAGATAATAATAACACCGCGAACTGGCTGGTGCGGGGTGAAATGCGTGAGAAAACGTAAAGCCCGTCGGCGGCGTTGTTATATTTTGCTATAAATTAATAGCTATATTAACATAGGTATTTATTTTAAGCTACTCCACCAAGCCGCTCAACAATCCGGCGGCACCACTCTCTCTCTATCCATTTCGCCGTGTCGGCGGCAAGGAGACGCTTTCTATGAATACCGCACTGATCGCTCTGGACTACATCGTGGATATCTCCCATCCGGAAGGAAAAATTGCGCGCTCGGCACAGCAGGTTATTGAGCGCGATGCCATCGCGCGGGCAAATAGCGCGTTGTCTCTCGCGCAGCGCAAGGCTTGGCTGCGCATATTGGTTAAAGTCGGTTTCGCGGCCGGTTATGTCGATCAACCAAAATGCTCGCGGATGTTTGGGCAGGCACATCAATTTGGCGCTATTGCACTGGGCCAGCCGGGCACGGATTTTCACCCTGATTTAGCGTCTGACTTGGGAGAGTTAACCATCGTAAAACCGCGCGTCAGCGCGTTTTATGGCACCAATCTGGATGCGACGCTGCGCGCCCGCCGCATTGAACGGTTGGTGATCTGTGGGGTCAGCAGCACCTGGGCGGTACAGGCGACGGCGCGCGACGCGCACGATCGAGATTATCAGGTGCTGATACTGGAAGAGGCTTGCGCGGCGGCCACGGCGGAAGAGCACCGGATCTCGATGGAAACGCTTGCCACTATTGCCGATATCGTCACGCTGGAACAGTTGAGCGCATTATGAAGCCGCTGCGTGAAGAAATCGCCTGGCGTCAGCTGCGACGGGGAGCATGGGTGTTGGCGCCGTTGCTGGCCCTGAGCCTGGCGACAGGCAATGCCAACTGGCTGAAGGCTTCGGTGGTCACCATATCGTTGTTTGTCGTTTGCGAGCGCCTTGAACTGGCGCCGCTCGGCGTGGCGCTGCATGCGGCGGCATTGCTGCTGCTCTTTATGGCGCTGCTGTGCGCCATGCACTCGCCGGTGATCTTCGTTTTGGCGTGCGTGTTGGCGGCGGCGGCGGCGGTTGGGATCTCCGCGTTCGGCGGCAAGCTGCGATCCCTGGGGAATTTTATTTTTATTCCGGCTCTTTATCTGGCGTGTGAAACCGCTGAAGGTGGCGCCGGCGCGCCATTAGCCCAACGCGGCTGGGCGCTGCTCCCTTTTCTGGGGGCAGCCGCCTTGCCAGTGTTGATGCTTGCACTGGCAGAGCACCGGCGGCTAGCGCGGCTGTCGACGAGTGACAGCCTGCATCATTATCTCCAGCTGCGCCGCAGCGATGAGCTTGGCGCCCGCGTGGCCTGCGGCGAGGCTTTGCTCGCCGTAAGTTGTGCCGTGGCACTGTCGGCCGCGATCGTTGAGTGGCAACACATTGATTACGGGCAATGGGTGATCTGGTCGGCCGTCAGCGTGATCAGCGGCGATATGGCCGGTACGTGCAACAAACTCCGCCAGCGTGCGTCAGGGGCATTGCTGGGGGTGCCCGTCGGTATTTTGCTGGGCAGCCTCATGCCGCATGGCAATGTGGGTTATGAACTGCTGAGCGTGGTGACGATGCTCACCTTGGTGTCTTTTCATCGTTATACCTTGGGGTTTGGTGCCCGTTGCGCCTGCATCGCCTGCGCGTTGGTGATTGCCGGAAAAGCGCCGTCGATCGCCGCAGAAAGGGTGGTCAATGTGTTGCTGGGCGGTGGCGTCGGTCTGCTGTTCGCTTTGGTGGTGCACGCGGTGTTGCCGCTCAACGCCGGCACCCGCCAATAGCGAGCTGGCATATTTCGTCCGCCAATTTCGGTTGACCGTTCCCGGTCTCGGTGTGAAAGTACGGACAAATCTATCGTTATCTATTGATGCCAATGAAAAAAGATCATCCTGAAGACGTGACGCTGCTGCGTACGCAGTTAATGTCGCTGGTGCGCCGCCTGCGGCGCGAATCGCGCAGCGACGAAAAATCCTGGGCCCAGCTGATGCTGCTGGGAGCTATCGATCGCCACGGCGGCGAGGCGACGCCGTCGTTGCTGGCGGAGTCGGAGCGTATGCGCTCCTCAAATCTGGCGGCCGCGTTGCGCGAGCTGGAAGCCGATGGGCTGCTGGTGCGCACGCCGGATGCCGAAGACAAACGCCGGGTGCGGGTGCGGCTGACCCCCGCCGGGCTGGGTTTGCTGCAGCAAAGCCGCACCCGGCGCGAGGCGTGGTTGCTGGCGGCGATGGAAAGCTGTTTAACGGAGCAAGAACAGGCGCAACTGATCGAAGCGGGGGCGTTGATGGCGCGGCTGGCGGCGGCGCCTTCTGCGGAAGACTGATTGCAGGGGCGGCCTGAGTTGCCCCCCTGCGGCGCGATTACGGCATCGGCCAATCGACCGGCATGGTGCTGACCACGTCCACGTAGCGATCCCAGGCCGATGACCAGAATTGGGCGAAGGCTTCGAGGGTGAAGTGAATGCCCATCAGGCCCATCACGAACCAGCAGGCGGTAAACAGGCCCAGGCTGCTGAACATGAACGCCATGCCATTGCGGCTGGTTTTACGGCAAACGACGTTTAACTGGCTGGCGAAGAACATCATCACGGCGCTCAGCAACTCCCAGCGCATCATGATTAAACCGGTGGCAATGGTACTCATCGAACTCGATCCTATGTAACAAAAAGCCGCATCCGGCAGGGCGCCGACAGGAAAATGCGGAGGAGAATAACGGTAATAGTGTGATATGGATCACATTGTAGCATTGAGAGGAACGGCGGCTCAATGGGGCGCGCGGTGAAAAAATCGCCGTCGGTAACATTCCAATATGCTGAAACAGTTATGCCATTTCATTAGCAACCTTTTCATGGGGCGTCGCGCCCGATAACGCTATGCTTGCCGGCTTTTCAGTTCCCTGATTTTGCGGGAAATGTGACGCAAAAGGTATCGGCTCCGCATGGCCCTGTTAAAAGAAAAAATTCGCGACCACTCCGCGGAAGAGATGCTGTTTATCCGTCGGGCGGCCGTGGCGCTGGCGCTGGTGGTGGTCTGTTTCGGCGCGCTGGTCGTCAACCTCTACCGGCTGCAAATTCGCCAGCACGGCTTTTACCAGACGCGCTCCAACCAGAATGACATCAAGATGTTGCCGATCGCCCCGAGCCGCGGGCTGATCTTCGATCGCAACGGCATTCCGCTGGTGCGAAACGTGACACTGTATCGCATCGAGATCACGCCCAGCAAAATCACCGACATGGCGTCGCTGCTGCAGGCGTTGACGCCGATCGTCGATCTGACGCCGGAAGATATCAGCGCGTTTCGCGACGACATGCACCACAACAGCCGCTACAAGCCGATAACGCTGAAAGCCGGGCTGAACGACACCGAGGTGGCGCGCTTCGCCGTCAATCAATACCGTTTCGACGGGGTGACTATCGATACCTATCAGCAGCGTGAATATCCTTACGGCGCGCAGCTGGCGCACGTGCTGGGTTACGTGTCGAAGATCAACGACAGCGATCTCAAGCGCCTGGACAAGGCCGGGTTGAGCGAGAACTATGCCGCCGATCGCAACATCGGCAAACAGGGCATCGAGGCCTATTACGAGTCCGAGCTGCACGGCACCACCGGCTATCAGGAGGTGGAGGTGGATAACCACGGGCGCGTGATCCGCTTGCTGAAGGAGCAGCCGCCGCAGGCCGGCAAAAACATCTATCTGACGCTGGATCTGCCGCTGCAGCAGTACATCGAATCGGTGCTGAAGGGGCAACGCGCCGCGGTGGTGGTGGAAGATCCGCACGACGGCGGCATTCTGGCGATGGTCTCCAGCCCCAGTTACGATCCCAATCCCTTCGTCAAAGGCATCGGCTATCAGGCCTATAAGGCGCTGCTCCGCAACCCGGATTTGCCGCTGATCAACCGCGTCACCCAGGGCTTGTACCCGCCGGCGTCGACGGTGAAGCCCTACATGGCGGTTTCGGCGCTGTTTGCCGGGGTGATCACGCCCACCACCACCTTTTTCGGCGCGCCGACCTGGACGCTGCCCGGCACCGAACGCCGCTACCGCGACTGGCTGAAAACCGGTCACGGCATGCTCAACGTCACCAAAGCGATCGAGGAGTCCGCCGACACCTTCTTTTATCAGGTGGCCTATGAGATGGGTATCGATCGCATTCACCACTGGCTGAGCCAGTTCGGTTACGGCCAGTCGACCGGCATCGATCTGAACGAAGAGTACCGCGGCGTGCTGCCAAGCCGCGACTGGAAGCTGAAGGTGCACAAAAAAGTCTGGTATCAGGGGGATACGGTATCGGTAGGCATCGGCCAGGGATATTGGGTGGCGACGCCTATTCAGATGGTGAAAGCGCTGACTACGCTGATCAACAACGGTAAGGTGAAAACGCCGCACCTGCTGTATTCGCTGCAGCAGGGCAACCGGGTCACGCGTTATCAGCCGCCGACGCAGGCGCTGCAGATTGGCGATCCCCGTTCGCCTTACTGGGGCATTGTGCGCAACGGCATGTATGGCATGGCCAACCTGCCGAACGGCACCGGATACAAGCTGTTCCATACCGCGCCGTACCAGATTGCCGCTAAATCCGGCACCTCACAGGTATTCAGCCTGAAGCAAAACCAGACTTACAACGCCAAAATGATCCCGGTGCGGCTGCGCGATCACATCTTTTATACGCTGTTCGCTCCCTACAAAAACCCCCGGGTGGCGATGGCGCTGATCCTTGAAAACGGCGGCGGCGACGGCGTGGTGGCGGGGCCGACCGCGCGCGCGATCCTCGACCACATTTTCGATCCGGCCAACGCGCCGCAGCCCGGCGACGCGGCGCAAACTAAACCGCAGTTAAACGACAGTGCGGATGTGCAACGGTGATGCGGTTTGTTTTTACTTTCTTACAAACTGCAATCTCCTGACCATTTCCGGCAAGGTAGACTGAAATAACACGATAAACCGAATAAAAACGCAGGGTTAACACAACAGTGGCGCCATCGACCAAAAAGAGCGGTAAAACCTATTCCACAGTTCGTTTCGGCTGGATTTGCGCCGGCATGCTGGTCTGTTTTTTTCTGTTGGCGTTCAGGGTCGGTTACCTGCAACTGCTGGAACACCAGCAGTTGGCGAACCAGGCTGACCAGCGCTCGATCCGCACCCAGGTGGTGCCGACCAACCGCGCCATGATCACCGATCGCAACAATGAGGCGCTGGCGGTCAGCGTGTCGTCGAAAGACATCGTGCTGGATCCGAAGCATATTCTCGATACCCAGACCGATACCGGCAACGAACGCTGGCAGAGCATGGCCAACGTGCTGAAGATCCCGCTGGCGGACGTGCAGCATCTGATCCAGAGCAACGCGCACAAACGCTTTGTCTACCTGGCGCGCAAGGTGGAGGACGACAACGCCGCTTATATCAGCAAGCTGCACCTGACCGGCGTCAGCACCGAGCAGGATTTCAGCCGCTTCTATCCGATGGGCCAGGACGCGGCCGGACTGATCGGCATCGTCGGCCAGGACAATCAGGGGCTGGAGGGCATCGAGCTGGGCTTTAACCCGTTGCTGCAGGGTAAAAACGGCCTGCGGGTCTACCAGAAGGACGGCAGCGGCGCGGTTATCGGCGTGATTAAAAGCGTGGATCCGGTGCCGCCGCCGAATGTGACGCTCAGCATCGACAAATTTATCCAGTACGTGCTCTATGCGCAGATCCGCGACGGCGTGGTGGCTAACCAGGCCGACTCCGGCTGCGCGGTGCTGGTGAAAATCGACACCGGCGAAATCCTCGGCATGGCCAGCTACCCGTCGTTCAACCCGAACAACTATGGCAGCACGCCGGCGAAAGATATCCGCAATGTGTGCAGCAGCGACAGCTTCGAACCGGGTTCGACGGTGAAACCGGTCGTGGTGATGGTGGGGCTGGAACATAAGCTGATCCGGCCGGATACCGTGTTGGATACCACGCCGTATCGGGTGAACGGTCACCTGATCAAGGACGTCGGCCACTGGTCGAAGCTGACCATCACCGGCGTGCTGCAAAAATCGAGCGACATCGCGGTATCGCACATTGCGCTGGCGCTGCCGGCCACGGTGCTGCCGGCGGTCTACCGCAGCTTTGGCCTGGGGCGGCCGACCGAGCTTGGCATCGGCAACGAGAGCAGCGGCTACCTGCCGCAGCATCGCGAGCGCTGGGCCGATATCGAACGCGCTACGTTTTCCTTCGGCTATGGGCTGCGCGTGACGCCGCTGCAAATGGCGCGCGAGTATGCCGCGATCGGTTCCTTCGGCATTTATCGGCCGCTGTCGATCACCAAGGTGACGCCGCCGGTGATGGGGCAACGTATTCTGCCGGCCGATACCGTGAAAACCGTGGTGCATATGATGGAGAGCGACGCCTTGCCGGGCGGCAGCGGGGTGAACGCCGCGGTGCCCGGCTACCGTCTGGCGATCAAAACCGGTACCGCCGAGAAAATGGGCCCCAGCGGCAAATACGACGGCGGCTATATCAACTATACCGCCGGCGTGGCGCCGGCCAGCGATCCGCAGGTGGCGCTGGTGGTGATGGTCAACAACCCGAAAGCCGGCAAGCACTTCGGCGGCTCGGTAGCCGGACCGGTGTTCGGCAAGATCATGGCCCAGGTGCTGGAGCACATGAATATCCTGCCGGATGCCCAGCCGCTCAATGTGGTGTCGTCGGTTAAAGGGTGAGGATTTAAGCGGGAAGTGAGTGGGTCAGAAAATGTCTGACCCACGCTTCAATACCACGAGTTTAACCTACGGCAGTATTTATTATGGATATGCCTTGAAGTATTGATTGATATTCGACTTGAATGAATTTCTCTGTTTCTAAAATAATATTTCTTATTTGGCGATTCGCAGAGAAGCTTATTTTCTCACCAAGACAATTCCCTCTTTCGTTCAAGCCTTAACATGATTTCAACGCATTCCTAACCCGGCAACACCCACCTATGGGCGGCTGTAATCGTCGTGTCATCAATGCTCGTTAGACTCGCGGCATCCTGGTATTACCGACTAAAAATCATGAATATAAAACTGACACTTGGCCGCAGGGTAAAACCTGCGACGGCGCTGCCGCGCGCGTTTGGCTTCGGCAAAAGCATGGGGTTATTAAGCGGCGTAATTTGCGTTATCGCGCTATTTTCTCTGCTGCAATTGTTTTCCACCGTATTTATTTCCAATATTCTGCGCGACGCCAAGATTAACCTGGTGACGGGCGACGCCTTGCATCGCCAGCAGGCGGCGATGGATCGCGCCAGGCTGTCGCTGCTGACGGCCAGCGATACCCTGAACCGTGCGGGCATTTACTATCTGCAGGATAAAGCCACCGGCTCCGACGGCAGCTGGCACAGCCTGCTGGATGAATCGCTGGCGGCGTTGCAGGCTTCAGAGCAGGCCTTCGCTCGGTTTGAGCGCCTGAGCGCGACCATGCCCGAGGCCGCTGACGCCCTGAAAGGCAGTTATCGTCTGTTCTATGACGGTCTGAAGGAGCAGGCGCAAGGGCTGCAACGCAGCGACAGCATCGATGCGTTTTTCGCCGTGCCGATCCAGGCTTTTCAGGCGGATTTCAACGAGAAGTATCTCGCTTATCAGGCGCTGAACGAACGACGCGGCGATGACGTCAACGTGCGGCAATTGGCGGCGCTGGAGCAGGCCAAAACCTATGCGCTCGGCGCGCTCGCGGCGTTGGCGCTGATCGCCGTGGGCGTGTGGTTCGGCGTTGCTCGTTGGGTGATCGCACCGTTGCAAGGGGCGATCGCCCATCTCAACGTGCTGGCCGCCGGCGATCTTTCGCGGCCGTTGCCGCCTGAACGGGCGGTTAACCGCGAAATGCGCCAGTTGCAAACCAGCATTGGCCACATGCAAAACGGCCTGCAGCGGCTGGTGAGTGAGGTGCGCGATGCGGCGAGCGGGATCCTGAACGGCGTCGGGCGGCTGGCGGACGGCAATCGACAGTTGACGGCGCAGTCGGCGAAGCAGGACGGCGAATTGCAGTTGGCGACCGAGCACGTGCAGCAGTTGGCGGCGCGGGTGGAAGAAAACGGCCAATACGCGCAGCTGGCCAATCAACGCACCGAACAGGCTCGACAGTGCGCCGGCGCCGGTGAAAAGATGATGCAAACCGTCAACGTCTCGATGCAAGGGATCGTCAACCAATCGGCCGAGATGCGCGGCATTGTGGCGCTGATCGACAGCGTGGCGTTTCAGACCAATATTCTGGCGCTGAATGCGGCGATCGAGGCCGCGCACGCCGGCGTTCACGGCCGCGGTTTCGCCATTGTCGCTAAAGAAGTGGGCCTGCTGGCGCAGAAGAGCAGCCAGTCTACGCGCGATATTCAGCAGCTGATCAACCGCTCGTTGCAGCAAATCGATCAGGGGTCGCAAGCGGTGGATCTGCTGGCGGGCAATTTGCGTCAAATTATCGATCTGGTGAACACGTTTAGCGCGCTGATGGGGGAGATCTCGCTGGCGTCGCTCAATCAGGGGGAGAGCATTCAGGACGTGACGGCGCGCATCGCCGGGCTGAATCAGGTGGCGCGGCAAACCGGCGCCGTGGTGAACGCGGTGACCGAGGCTTCGCAGTTGCTGCAGGGCGAATCGGAACGATTGGAAAAAGCGATGGCACGTTTCAGGCTGCCGGCGCAATAAATAACCCTGGCGCAGGTTAATGAATAATAAAGCCGCGCTTAACGTTATTTATTTAGGTTCGCTCCCTGAGGAATTTCAGCGGAGTAAATAAAAACAGGCCGGCGCGCATGGATTAAAAAAACGCCGGCCTGCGAAGGTTATTTTGGGCGGGAGAATTAACGGCTGGTCTGGTGGCCGATGATGCCGCCCAGCGCTGCGCCGCCGAGGGTGCCCAGCGTGCTGCCGTCGGTCAATACCGCGCCGCCCACGGCGCCGACGCCCGCACCGATCGCCGTGTTGCGATCGCGATTGGACATATGCCCACATGCGGTAACGGAAAGCGTCGCCATCACCACCACCAACACACCCGCGGCACGTTTAATATTCATAATGAGTTCCTGGTAAATTGGCTAATTAATGGATTAAAAATAATCCGATTAACTCGCCGGTAGAAGTTGGGATGAATGTATTCCTCCGAAAGAAAATCGAACAGGTAAAAATTCTTAATTTTGGCGCGGTGAAAAGCGATCGCTCGCCGAATGTGCGGCCGTCGGCAAAACCGTTCGGCTATACTGGGAAGACGCCTCATGAGGGGCGGGGCGCACACGCTGGAGGCCGCCATGTCCGAGCTCGTTTCCGCATCCGGCAAACCGGTGAAAATTCCCGGCCCGGACCATCCGATTACGCTGACCCGCCATCCGACGCGGGTCGTGGTGCGCGGCGCCGGCCAAATCCTGGCCGACAGCCGTCATGTGCTCATCTTGCAGGAAGCCAACTATCCGCCGGTGTTTTACTTTCCGCGTGAGGATGTGAATATGGCGCTGTTGCAGAAAAACGAGCACGTGAGCTACTGCCCTTATAAGGGCGACTGCAGTTATTTCTCTCTCACGCTGAACGGCCCACAGGGAGACAATGTGGCCTGGAGCTATGAAATGCCTTACAACGCCGTGGTGGCGATCAAGGATCATCTGGCATTTTATCCCGACAAAGTCACGGCGATCCGTACCGAAGCCTGAGGAGCCGCCGCCTTCGGGCGGGGGCAGGTTGACATTCCACTTATCCCTACTCATTATGTGTATTACCGGAAATTGATACGCTTTCCTTATGTTTTAATCCGACATAAGCGAAACTCTGAGCAGGTGCCAAGGTGTCTACCTCTACGCGATTTGCCGTTGCCATCCATATTCTGACCAACATCACGCTGTGTCGCGGCCAGACGGTGCGTTCCGAAGATATCGCCCGCAGCGTCAACACCAATCCGACGGTAGTGCGACGCATCCTCGGGGCGTTGGCGGAGGCGGGGCTGACCTATTCGCAGATGGGGCAAGGCGGCGGGGCGCTGTTAGCGCGGCCGGCGGAAGCGATTTCTCTGCTGGACGTGTATCGCGCGGTGGAGGAGCAACCTTATTTCACGCTGCACCGCACCCGGCCTAACGAGGCGTGCTATATCGGCCACGCTATTACCCCGGTGCTGGAGCAAGAGTTTGCGCGTGTCGGTCACGCGCTGGAAGCCAGCCTGGCGCAGACCAGCATCGCCGAAATGGCCGGGCAGGTCGAGCTGCGCGCCGGCTATCCCTTCGTCCCTTGTTCACCGCAATATCAAGCAGATACGCAATAAAAAATCACGCCAAACCCCGTTCCGCACAGAGCATTTTTTGCATTGCGTTAATGTAATTGTGTAAGTTACATTAGCTCGCATCAAGTGTGATGTAGCTCACGTTTTAGACTGCCTCCCCACGATAATCGACCGTTTGGCCGGAAACCTTTTCTTCCGGCGCAGATTCGCTGTGCTTATAAACCAGGAGAGAACGATGTTAGAAATGATTGAAAGCTTGGCCACCGTGGTGGTCCTGGTGCCGGTAATGGTGGCCGTCTTGCTCGGCGCGATTTACGGCCTGGGTGAAGTGTTCAACGTCTTTTCCGCTATCGGCCGCAAAAACGGCTGAATCAGCGCGCCAGGGGGCGATTGTTGCCCTCCGGCTCCCTCACATTTCTTTTCTCTCTGATTGCTTCCTGGTGAAAGTCCCCATCTAATCCCGAAAAAGCCGCGCGCTCAGCGTATCGATAAACACCCGCAGTTTCGGCGTCAGGTGTTTGCTGGAAGGCCACAGGACTTTAAAGCTGCCGCTGTGGCGGCAATGCTCGCGCAATATCTGCTGCAATCGTCCCTGTTCCAGCGAGCGCTTTACGGAAAAATCCGGTAAACAGGCGATGCCCTGGCCGCTTTCCGCCAGATAAATCAGGGTATCGACGGTGTTGCAAACCAACCGGTGCGCCAGCGTCTCGATTCGCTTTTCCCAGCCTTCAAGCGGCCAGGGTTCCACTTTGCCGGTAGAGGGGTATTTGTATAACAGACCGGCATGTCCATGCAGATCCGCCGGTTGAAGCGGGATTCCGGCACGATGCAGGTAATCGGGCGCGGCCACCAACTGCAGATGAAACGTGCCCAACCGGCGGCTCATCAGGCGTGAGTCCTCGGTTTCGCCGACCCGAATCACGGCGTCAAAACCTTCTTCTACGACATCGACCCGACGGTCGGAAAAATCGGCTTCCAGCTCAATATCGGGATAGTTCCGGACAAATTCCGCCAATACCGGATTTAACAGGCCTCCCACCAGCGGCAGACTGACGCGCAGTTTGCCGCGCGGCGCGCTATGCGTATCACTGATATCCCGTTCCGCCGCCGCCATCTCCTCCAGAATGCGCTGACACCGCAGCAGAAACCGCCGCCCCTCGGCGGTCAGCGTCATGCTGCGCGTGCTGCGGTGAAACAGACGCACGCCCAGTCGGTTCTCCAGGCGGGCGATGCTTTTCCCCACCGCCGAGGCCGAGATGCCGAGCACGCGGCCGGCGTCAACGAAGCTGAGAGTTTCAGCGGCCTGCACGAAGGCGCTCACGCCGGCTAAGTTATCCATCGTTTGTCCTATTGCGGACGTTAATGTCCGTTATGAAGGGAAATCTAGCCTGTTTTTCCGCTATTCGCCAGGCCCTATGCTCGGTGACTACAGCATGGGCTGATTATCTGGAGCAATGACGATGAGTGCATATGGGCATACCGCGGGCGTGATAGACTGGGCGATCGATAACGCGCTGGCGGAAAAACGGCTGGTTGGCGCAGTGGTTTTGGTGGCGCAGGGGGGCGATACGTTTTATCGCCGCGCGGCGGGGCTGGCGGATCGCGAAGCCGGCCGGCCGATGGCGTTCAATACGCTGTTCCGTCTGGCTTCGGTATCCAAACCGATCGTGTCCACGGCGGCGCTGGCATTGATGGCGAAAGGCCGTATGCAGCTGGAGGATCCCATCACCCGTTGGCTGCCGCATTTTCGTCCGCGATTGGCGGATGGCACCACGCCGTTGATGACGCTACGGCATCTCATGACCCACACCGCCGGACTAAGCTACCGTTTTTTCCAGCCGGAAGGGGGATTCTACGCTCAATCGGCGGTCTCCGACGGCATGGATGAGGCGTCTGTCAGCCTGCAGGAGAACGTGCGGCGTATTGCCTGCGCCCCTTTGTTGACACCGCCCGGCGAGGCGTGGCGCTATTCCATCGCGACCGATGTCCTGGGCGCGGCGATCGAACAGGCGAGCGGCCTGCCGCTGGCGCAGGCAGTAAAAAAATGGGTGACCGGGCCGCTGGCGATGACGGATACCGATTTCCTGGCGGTGGATCCTGCACGTTTGGCGGCCGCTTACGCCGATCATCCCGGCGAGCCGCGCCGCCTGCGCCAACCGGATCATTTACCGTTTATCGATGGCAGCGCCGGTTTTCATCTGTCGCCGGCGCGAGCGTTGGATCCGTTGGCTTACGCCTCAGGCGGTGCCGGCATGGTCGGCTCGGCCGAGGATTTCCTGCGCCTGCTGGAAGCGTTGCGCCAGGGAGGAGCGCCGGTGCTGCCAACCGATTGGGTGACGGCGTTCACCAGCAACCAGATCGGCGATTTGCCGATGCCGTTTTGGCCGGGGCGCGGTTTCGGCCTCGGCATTACCGTACTGAAAGACCCCATCGCCGCGCAAACGCTGGAGTCCGTGGGGACCTGGCGAATGGGCGGCACCTATGGCCATTCCTGGTTCGTCGATCCTGTCCGGCAGCTCAGCGTCGTCGCGTTTACCAACACGGCGCTGGAGGGCATGTCCGGCGCCTTTGTCGGCGAGATTTGTCAGGCGGTCTATGCCGCGACGGGAGCGATGCAATGCGCCTGATGCAGCCGATTTTCTTTATCGCGCTGGGGTTGTTCGGCGTCTACTGCATCGAGTTCGGCGTGGTGGGCATTTTGCCGCAGATCATCGCACGGTATGGCATCTCTACGGCGCAGGCCGGCTGGCTGGTCGGGATCTTCGCCCTGACCATCGCGCTGCTCGGGCCGCTGTTGGTGCTGCTGGCGTCGCGATTCAATCGCAAACGCATGTTGTTGATCGCGTTGACCGTGTTCGCGGCGGCCAGCGCGCTGTCCGCTCAGACGGACAGTTTCGCCATGCTCATGCTGCTGCGCATTGTGCCGGCGCTGTTTCATCCGATCTATTTTTCGCTGGCCATGGTGGCGGCCGCGGCGCTTTATCCCCCGCATCAGGCCACCAAAGCAACCGCCTATGCGTTCATCGGCACCAGCATGGGTATGGTGTTGGGGATACCGTTGACGCAATGGATCGCCGGGCAGTTCAGCTATGAAGCCTCGTTCCGGTTCTGTGCCTGGGTCAATCTCCTGGCAGCGGCGGGATTGCTGATGCGGTTGCCCGACGTCGCCGTTCAGCGCCTCAGCTATGGCAAACAGCTGATGATCCTGCGCAGCGGGACGCTGTGGCTGAATATCATCACCTGCGTGCTGATCTTTGCCGCCATGTTTGCCGTCTATGCTTACGCGGCCGAGTACCTCAGCCGTGAAATCGGCCTCAGCGGCGGCGCCATCGGCTTTCTTCTGGTGGCGTTCGGCGTGGGCGGTGTCGCGGGCAACCTGTTGGCCGGCAAGGGGTTGAGCCGCCATCGAGCGCTGACGGTGCTGCTGCACCCGCTAGCCTTGATTGCGGCTTATGCGCTGCTGTATCACTACGGCAGCGCGAATATCGGTTCGATGACGGCGCTTTGTCTGTATTGGGGAGCGGCGCACACCAGCTGTTTGATCGTGACGCAGATCTGGCTGACATCCGAAGCCCCCGAGGCACCGGCGTTCGCCACCGGGCTGTATATCGCCTTTATCAATCTGGGCGTGGCGCTGGGCTCGCTGGCGGGCGGCTGGTTCATCACCGCGTGGGGGCTACAGGGCAGCCTGCTGTGCGGAGCCTTGTTCGCCGCGCTGGCGGTGATTACGATCGCCGCCAGGCTGCGGTTGCAGCGGCAGGCTACCGTTGCGTTGCGTCGATCATCGTCATCACCTGCCGGAACATCGCGCTTTCCGCATCGGCCAGCTCGTTGACCAGCGTAAAGTGATTGCAGTGGCGGTCGGCCAGCAGGTGGACGTCGAGACCGCGCGCCAGGCAGGCGTCATAATAAGCCTGCGTCTGGTTTTTGAACCCCTGGGTTTCGCGGTGGCCGACGTCGAGCAGGATCTGCGGTGCATGCACTTTCGCCGGCAGCAAAAACAGCGGGCTGAGGGTTTGCGCCTGTTCGGGCGTCAGATGCAGCCAGTCGTTGATGTAGATATCGCACAGCGGACGCAAATCGTAGAGGCCGCTCAGCGCCAGCGCGCCTTTGATCGCGTCGGGCGGCAGGCGATAGCGTTGTTGCCAGCCGTCGGCGATCAGCATGCCGCACAGGTGGCCGCCGGCCGAACTGCCGCTGACGAAAATGCGCGCCGGATCGATGCCGAACGGCGCCCCGTGATGATAAAGCCAGGCGACGGCGCTGCGCACCTCATGCACGATTTCCGCCAGCGTCGCTTCCGGCGCCAGCGTATATTCCAGGGTGGCGACCGCTACGCCGCGATGGGCAAAGGCCGCGGCCATCGAGCAGGCTTCCTCTTTGCGCTGTGAATGCCAGTAGCCGCCATGTATAAAGATCAGCAGCGGGGCGGGCTGTGCGCTGGCCGGGAACAGATCGAGACGCTCGGCGGCGCTCATGCCGTAGCGCAGATCGTAAATGCCCGGCGTCTGTGCTTTGGCGCGCTGCGCCAGCGC
Organism: Serratia sp. X10; assembly: GCF_017811775.1. Taxonomy (NCBI): domain Bacteria; kingdom Pseudomonadati; phylum Pseudomonadota; class Gammaproteobacteria; order Enterobacterales; family Yersiniaceae; genus Serratia; species Serratia sp. X10. The sequence continues at coordinate 797,998 of NZ_JAEIOH010000001.1, forward strand.
GGCATAGTCCGCCATGCAGGCGTCAAAATCCTCCACCGAAGCGCGGGCGTTGTATTGCGCGGCGCGGGCGCTCAGGTCTTCAAACGTCAGATCGATGTTCATGCGTTTCTCCGGATTGTTATGCGTTATGTCTTCATCATCGTCCCGCAGGGGAAAAGATGTTTGATCTTCGGTGCGCACAATTGCGGCTTCTCCAATGCTGTTATCTGCTGTATATTGCCGTTTTATGCTTTTTTAATGCGGAATAATCCCATGCACAAAGCGGCACGACAGCGCCATTTACTGGATTTGCTCAGCGAACGCGGGCAGGCGGCGGTGGCGGAATTGGCCAGCGCCATCGGCGTTTCCGTCGATACCGTGCGCCGCGACTTGGCCGATCTCGAGCGGCAGGGGCTGGCGCAGAAACATCACGGCGGCGCGATAGCGCTCGAACCGTCCGGCATGCCGCGCCAGGCGCGCGCGGCGCTGTTGCCGCAGGTCAAGCAGCGGCTCGGCCGCGCGGTGGCCGCGCAGATCCCGCCCGGCAGCACCCTGATGCTGGATGCGGGCAGTACGCTGTTGGCGGTGGCGCAAGCGTTGCGCGGCCCGGCGACGGTGATCACCGCCTCGCTGGATATCGCGCAGTGCCTGAGCGATAAGCCGGAAATCCAACTGATCTTGCTCGGCGGCCAGTGGGACGCGCGCCAACGGCTGTTCGCCGGCAGCGCGACGCTGGCGTTGCTGGAACGCTACCGCGCGGACATCGCCTTGCTGGGCGCCTGCGCGGTGCATGCTCAGCTGGGGCTGAGCGCCGGCGAAGAGGCCGATGCAGAGGTCAAACGCGCCATGCTGGCCAACAGCGGCGAGCGCTGGCTGGTGGCCGACCATATGAAGCTGGATCGCTGCGAGCCGCATCACGTGGCGGATCTGGCGCAAATCCAACGCCTGTTTACCGATCGCCCGTGGGATAACCTGGACGAGCAATCAATGATTGAACTTTGTGTCGTCGCCGACGACCGCTAGAGGAGAACACTGATGAACGATAACGCTCAACCGTTGCAGGTGGCGCTGATTGGTTACGGCTTTGTCGGCAAGGCGTTTCATGCGCCGCTGATTAACGCGGTGCCGGGTCTGGCGCTGAGCGTGGTGGCTTCGCGCGATGCCGCCAAAGTCCATGCCGATCTGCCGCACGTGCGCGTGATCGCCGATCCGCTGGAGGCGATCCGCTTACCGGAAGTGGACCTGGTGGTGATTGCTTCGCCGAACGCCACCCATGCGCCGCTGGCGCTGGCTGCGCTGGAAGCGGGCAAGCACGTGGTGGTGGATAAGCCGTTTACGCTGGATTTGGCGCAGGCGCGCACGCTGATTGCGGCGGCGGAGAAGCACGGCCGTCTGCTGTCGGTATTCCAGAATCGCCGCTGGGACAGCGATTTCCTGGGCGTGAAGCAGGTGATCGAGCAGGGACTGATCGGCAAGGTAACGCACTTTGAGTCGCACATCGATCGCTACCGTCCCGAAGTGCGGGTGCGCTGGCGCGAGCAGAATCTGCCGGGCAGCGGGCTGTGGTTCGATCTGGGGCCGCACATGGTCGATCAGGCGCTGCAGCTGTTCGGTTTGCCGCACAGCGTGCAGGCCAACATCGCCACGCTGCGCGCCAATGCGCAGATCAATGACTGGGCGCATGTGGTGCTGAACTACCCGACGCACCGCGTGATTTTGCATGGCAGCATGCTGGTGGCGGGCGGCGTCGCGCGCTTTACCGTGCACGGCGATAAAGGCAGCGTGGTCAAAGCGCGCGCCGACGGGCAGGAGAGCCAACTGCTGGCCGGCGTAACGCCGGGATCGGCTGAGTGGGGTAAAGACGACGACGCGATGCGCCTGTTTATCGGCACGGAGCCGGTGCGTACGTTGCCGACGCCGAATGGCGATCAGCGCCAATATTACGTCCAGGTGCGTGACGCGCTGCGCGGCGCCGGCGCCAACCCGGTCACCGCATCGCAGGCGTTGGCGGTGATGGCGGTGCTGGAAGCGGCCACCCTGGCGGCGGAAACCGGCATAACCCAAACGCTGCCGCTCACCGAGGCGGAGATCGCCGCCTGGTAACGCATCGCGCCAGATAAGGCGTCAGATGCATTGATACAGTGCATCACATGCGTCTTCCGCCATCCCATCCCCTGACATAGGCTACCCCTCAGTCTATGTCAGGAGTGCTAATCATGTTATCTCATCCTTCGCCGCAGGGCGTCCGCGGCATACTGGCCGCACTTTCTCTGAGTATGCTGCTGTCATCGCTCGGCATCAGCATCGCCAACGTCGGGCTGCCGGCGCTCGCCACCGCATTCCATGCGTCGTTCCAGGCGGTGCAGTGGGTGCTGCTCTGCTATTTGCTGGCCGTCACCACCTGCATCATCGGCATCGGCCGTTTGGGCGACAGCCTTAATCGTCGCCGCCTGCTGCTGGCGGGCATCGCGCTGTTTACCGCCGCTTCGCTGGCTTGTGCGTTGGCTCCGCAGCTTTGGCTGCTGCTGGCGGCGCGCCTGGCGCAGGGGCTGGGGGGCGCAGTCATGATGTCAATCACCATGGCGCTGGCGGGCGAGGCGCTGGGCACGGAAAAGATCGGCCGCGCGATGGGGCTGCTCGGCACTATGTCGGCCGTGGGCACCGCGCTGGGGCCGTCGTTGGGCGGCGCGCTGATCGCCGGCTTCGGCTGGCGAACGATATTCCTGATCAACCTGCCTCTGGGCCTGCTGGCGCTGTGGCTCGCCTGGCGATACTTGCCGGATGGGGCGCGGGCGGCGACGCGCCCTGAACCGTTCGACCGCGCCGGCACGCTGCTGCTGGGCAGCGCATTGCTTTGCTACTCGCTGGCGATGACTCTGGGACGCGGTGATTTCGGCGCGCTTAACCTGGCGTTGATGTTGGGCGCTCTGTTGGCGGCAGGGTTGTTTATCTGCGTGGAGCGCCGCGCCGTGTCGCCGCTGTTGGCGCCGACGATGTTCCGCCATCCGGCCCTGACGGCGGGGCTGGCGGCCAGCGCGTTGGTCATGACGGTGATGACCGCCACGCTGGTGGTCGGGCCGTTTTATCTGGCGCGCGCGCTGGGCTTAAGCGCCGCGCAGGTGGGGCTGGTGATGTCGGCGGGGCCGGCGGTGGCGATCCTGACCGGTATTCCGGCGGGTTATCTGGTGGATCGCTTTGGATCGCAACGCATCGCCCAGCTTGGGCTGGCGGCAGTGGCCGCCGGGGCGGGATTGCTGTCGCTGCTGGGCCGCTGGGGCGTACTCGGCTATGTCGCGCCGATCGCGCTGTTGACCGCCGGTTATGCGCTGTTTCAGGTGGCCAACAACACGGTGCTGATGAAGGATCTGTTTCCCGAACGACGCGGGTTGATCGCCGGCATGGTCAATCTGGCGCGCAATCTGGGGGCGATCACCGGCGCGTCGGCGATGGGGGCGCTGTTTTATCTGGCTTCGCAGCGGGTGGCGGGCGCCGCGGCGGCCGCGGCTTACGGCATGCGCGTCACCTACGGCGCGGCGGCGTTGCTGGCGTTGGCGGCATTGCTTATCGCCTTCGGCGGCCGCCGACTGGCGCTGCGTTATGACGCGCGCTGAACGGCGTAGCGTTCTTGCACGAAACCGTTGTCCGACTGGGTGACGGCGAGCAGACGCAGGCGCTGCTCAGGGGCATCGACGCCGAACAAGGGAATGCCGCCGCCCAGCAGCAGCGGCACGCGCGTAATCGTCAATTCGTCGATCAACCCGGCCTGCAGGAAACGCTGCACGGTCTGGCCGCCGTCGATATACAGGTGACGGCAGCCGGCCTCGGCCAACCGCGCCACGATGCCGGCCGGTTCGCCGCTCATCCAGCGGACAGGCTCTGCGCCGTGCGGTGCGGGTTGCGTCGACAGTACCACCACCGGCAGTTCTCCATAGGGCCATTCGGGAAAGGCGCGGACTTTTTCATAGGTATGGCGGCCCATCACCAGCGCGTCGATGTCGGCGATAAACGCTTCAAAACTCAGGCCATTGAGCAGCGAAACCGCGTACTCGGGCCGCAGCAGCCAATCGATGTCGCCGTCCGGGCCGGCAATGAATCCGTCTACGCTGGTGGCGATGTAAACCGAGCATTTCATCAGGCGAGATCTCCGCGGTAAACCACATGGATCTTGTTGCCGTCGGGATCGCGCAGGTAAGCGCCGAAATAGCCTTTGCCGTAGTGAGGGCGCTCGCCGGGCTCGCCTTCACTGCTGCCGCCCGCCAGCAGGCCGGCAGCGTAGGCGCGTTTAACCGCCAGTTCGTCGGCGGCGAGAAAGGCCAGCATGCTGCCGTTGCCGGCGCTGGCGGGCTGTCTGTCGAAGGGTTGGTAGGCATAAAACCGCGGCAGCGTTTGGCCCGGCATCACCCAGCAGCGGGCGGCGGGGCCGCCGTCCGGCGTCACTTCCCGCCGTTGTAAACCCAATGGCAGCAAAATGGCGTCGTAGAACGCGGCGGCGGCGTCCAGATCGCTGACGCCGACGGTAATGTGGCTGAACATGGCGCGTTTCCTTCCCCAAGTGAGAATAATGAACGGATAAAACAGTAGCAGCGATAGCGCAGGATGGACAGACCGCCGAGGAGGATTCGGATTAGGGACGCGCGCAGGGGGACAAAGCGCGCTTCACGGTTTGTAGGGCGGGCCGCCTCAATTGCTCTCGACGCGAGGATTGGCGTGGGTCGGCTGGCTGGGATAATCCACCTGATGCTTGTGCAGATAATCGCGTATCAGCTGACGCACCACCTGGGAAGGGGTGACGTCCTGCTGCAGGCACAGCTCTTCCAGGGCTTTCTTCTTGTCCGGGTCAATCAGCACCGTTAGCCGCGCCGTTTTCTTTTCCATCAGGATCCTCCAGAGAATGATGACTGAATGATAATACCATGTGAGCGAAGCGGCCAGCCAGACCGCGCGGCCGCTCGTCTTTAGCGGAAATGCAGCCGCTCTATCTTGCGTGACAGGTAGCCGAGTTCGCAGTTGAACAGCTCGCCGCTGCCGGCGGCCAGCGTGCGCAGCGTGCTAAGCGGCAGCGACACCTGGGCCGGCGTAGCATAAATGATCACGTTGCCGCTGGGGGCGACGCAAAACAGCACGGTGGCGAATATCCGGTGCAGGCTGTGGTACAGCAGGCTGTTTTCGTCGGGCAGATCGTGATAATTCAGCACCAGCCAGCCCCCGTTATTCAGCCGCGCGGCGCAGTTCTCCAGGAATGTCTGGGTGCCTTGCTGCGGATCCATGGCGAACGCCGAATAGAGATCGGAGAAAATCAGATCGTAACGCGTTTCGGCGGGCGGGCGCACGAAGTCCATGGCGTCGGCGGTGCGCAGGCTGATGGTGTCGGTGGCCGGCAGCGTAAAATAGCGGCGCGCGACGGCGATCACCGCGGCGCGCAGCTCGACGACCTCCAGGCGCATAGCCGGATCGAGCGCGTGCAGCGCACGCAGCAGGCTGCCGCCGCCTAACCCCAGAATCAACGCCGACGTCGGCGGCTGCCAGGCCACCGCCATCAGCATCGCTTTGATGTAGTTGTGGATCGGCTGCGCGGGGTTGCTAAGGCTCATCTTGCTTTGCTCGCAGATGCCGTCAAACCGCAGCGTGCGGTAGTCCTTGTGATCGGAAACGATGATTTCACCCCAGGCGTCGGCTTCGCGAGCGATCACCTGGCCACGCGGGGAGAAATCGAGGGTTCTGAGTAAGCTGTCAACCAGAGACATGGTATTCGCAGGGCTCCTTTGGCAAGCGGCCTGTTTACTTACGGGCGCACATGAAATCGGCGGTGCAAATGCGCCGGCCATCGATGCTGGCACGGCCGGTGAAGCGGGCGATCGCGCCGCGCCGGCGTACAAAGGCGACCTCCATCAACACCTGGTCGCCGGGACGGGCGGCGCGATAAAACCGCGCCCGCTGAATGGAAGCGAAGTAGTAATGTTCCCCTTCGTTCAGCGCCCCGAGATAGTAATGCGCCAGCAGACCGGTGCTTTGCGCCAGCGCTTCCACCAACAGCACGCCAGGAAAACCGGCGAAGCGCGCATGGCCGCTCCAGAACGTCGGCTCATTGGCGGTGATGTTCTTGATGGCGCTCAGCCGCCCTTCGTCGATGCAGGTGCCGGCGGGCAGCACGCGATCGACCAACAGACAGGGATAGCGATGAGGCAGAATCGCCTGAATATCGTGGAATTGCAGGGGGTGACCATGTAATGGCATGGGGAGCGTGATCCTGTCTGCGGCGAATCCGGCGCGATGGCCGACGTTCGGTCCATAATGAGTGTAATAACATTATAATAAAATTATCATCAGATGTGCCAGATGAAAGACATGACGGCGGCGACGGGGGGAAACAGCGAAGGAGGGGAAAACACCCGATCCTGACGATCGGGCGTGGCGGCGAGCTTAGTGCTTGGAGCGGGTCACCTTGTCCAAATAACCCATCACGAAGGCGGAGAGCACGAAGGTGAGGTGGATGATCACATACCACATCAGCTTGTTGTCGGGCACGTTCTTGGCGTCCATAAACACCCGCAGCAGATGAATGGAGGAGATGGCGACGATAGACGCGGCGACTTTGTTTTTCAGCGAGGTAGCATCCATTTTGCCCAGCCAGCTCAGCTTTTCTTTCCCTTCGGTGATATCCAATTGCGAGACGAAATTTTCATAGCCGGAGAACATCACCATCACCAGCAGGCCGCCGACCAGCGCCATGTCGATCAGCGACAGCAGGGTCAGCACCAGATCGGCTTCGGTAACGGCAAAAATATTTGGCAGGACGTGGAGAATTTCCTGAAAAAACTTGATCGACAAGGCGACCAGAGTGAGCGAAAGGCCGAAATAAACCGGCGCGAGCAGCCAGCGGGAGGCGTACATCGCGTTTTCTAGCAAGCGTTCCATCATAAAATTGTTTTGAATGCGTAGCAAAAAGGGCGCTCAGTATAGCGCAAGAGGCCTGGGTGAAATCAACCGCTTGCGCCAGTAGAGGGCGATATCAGGCCGCTACGCGCGCCGTTTTGCGCCCGCAGCGGATCCACAGCGCTACGGCCCCCGCCGCCGTCGCCAGCGCCACGACGCCCGGCCAGCCCGCGCTTGCCAGAATGCGGCTGCCGAGGGCGGCCCCGGTCGCCATGCCGATGAATACGCCGGTGAACAAGAGGGCGTTCAAGCGGCTGCGCGCCGCCGGATCGAGACCGTAGACGATGGTCTGGTGTGCGATCAGCGTCGCCTGGATGCCCAGATCGAATCCGACGGCGCTCAGCGCAATGAGCGCCAGCTGCGCCGGGAGCGGCAACAGCGGAAGCAGAAACATCAGGGCGAAGGCGGCCAGGACCAATCCCGCGCCGATGCGGGTCACGGCGTCAGGGCCGTGCCGATCGGCCAGGCTTCCTGCCAACGGCGCCGCCAGCGCACCCGCCGCCCCCGCCAGACCAAACGCGCCGGCCGCCGCGCTGCCGATCTGGTAGCGCTCCGCCAGCATCAACGCCAGCGTTGACCAGAAAGCGCTGAAGCCCAATGACAGAAAGCCTTGCGCCAGCGTTGCGCGCCGCAGCTCGGGATACGCGGCCCACAGATGCCCCAGCGAGCGCAGCAGCGCGGGGTAACTCAGCGCGTTATGGGGGCGAAGACGCGGCAACATGCGCCAGATAGCCAGCGTGATCGGCAAAACGCCCAGCGCCGCCAGCGCGTAAACGCTGCGCCAGCCGGCGAACTCGGCGAGCGCGCCGCTGAACACGCGCGACAGCAGAATGCCGGCCAAGAGCCCGGTCATCACCGCGCCGACGGTTTTGCCGCGGCTGGCCTCCGGCGCCAGCGTGGCGGCGGCGGGGATAATGTCCTGCGCGACGGTGGCGGTCAGGCCTATCGCCAGGCTGCTGAGCAATAACAGCGGGAATGAGGCGGCAAACGCGCAAAGCAGCAGCGTCAGCGTCAGCAGCGCGCCTTTGATCAGAATGATCCGTCGGCGATCGTACCGGTCGCCCAGCGGCGCCAACAGTAAAATGCCCAGCGCATAACCCAGCTGGGTCAGCGTCGGCACCATGCCGGCATCGGCGACGCCGGCGTGGAAATCGGCGCCCATCATGCCGAGCATGGGCTGGCTGTAATAGATTGAAGCGACGCTGAGGCCGGCGCCGGCGGCCAGCAGAAACACGACGTTGGCGGACGGGGCGCCGTGGGTGGCGGTGGTGCTCATGGCAAAGATCCCTGCAAAGTGAATGTGCAGCCATTTTTACCGCTTGCTTCATTCCGCTGTAGCCCCCTCGCAGGTAAAACTGTTATACACTTAACGTATGAATAAAATTAATTTACCCAACGGCGACCGCATAACTTTGCTGCATACGCTGGTGCGCATCGTCGAAAGCGGCAGCCTGTCGGCAGCGGCGCAGCAGCTGGGCACCTCACAACCGACGATCAGTCGGCGTCTGCAGGCGTTGGAGCAGCTGCTGGGCGCCAAACTGATCCAGCGGACGACTCACGCTCTCAAACTGACCGATGACGGCGAGCGCTGTTACCGCCAGGCGCGGGGGCTGATCGAACAATGGCAAAGCCTGGAAGAAGGGCTGGGCGGCGCGCGCGACGAACCGGTCGGGGTGTTGCGCGTGCGGGCGCCGCACGCTTTCGGCCAGGATCAGCTGATCGGTCCGTTGGGCGAGTACTTGCGGCGCTACCCGCAAGCTTACGTTGAGTGGACGCTGAACGATCATTCTCCGGACTTTATTCCCGAAGGCGTGGATTGCGCCATTCACGTCGGTGCGGTGACCGATCCGTCGGTCGTGGCGGTGTTGCTGGCGGAGGTGCCGCGCAGCACGGTAGCGTCGCCGGCGCTGCTGAAGAGCCGAGAGCCGGTCCGCTGTCTTGACGATTTGGCGCGCTTGCCGTGGCTGGCGTTGAACAGTTTTTATCGCAATGAAGTGGTGCTGACCCATGTTGAGCGCGGCGAGCAGGGGCGGTTCGATATCACGCCGAGGTTGAGCACCGACAGCCTGTACGCGGTGCGCAAGGCGGCGCTGGAGGGGCTGGGCGTCGCGATTGTCTCCTCCTGGCTGGTGCGGGACGATGTGGCCGACGGGGCGCTGCAAACCGTGTTGCCGGCCTGGCGCGCCGCGCCGCTGCCTATCTACCTGCTGTATCCCTACGCCAGCTATTACCCGGCTCGCCTGCGCAAGTTCATGGAAATGATGAAGGAAGTGATGCCGCGCATTCTCGGCGCGCGGCCGCCGGCGGCGGGCTGACGCCGTTCAGTGCCGGGCTTTTTTGCCGTCGCTGTGGCCGAGGGAACGCTCGGGAAAGCTGTGATCGCGCAGCCGCTGCTTTAACTGCGCCGCATCGGGGAAGCCGCCGTCAATTTTGCGATCCCAAATCATCACGCCATCGACGCTGATTTGATACACCCCGCCGGTGCCCGGCATCAGGGTGACGGAGGCGAGATCGTCGCCGAAGGTATTGAGCAGCTCTTGCGCCATCCAACCGGCGCGCAGCAACCAATTGCATTGTGAACAGTAGTGAATCGTAACGGCGGGTGCGTTTTTCATCGTTGATCGACCGGTTAGTGGTGATGGCTTGCCATCAGCCTGATGGCTCGCAAGCGATGGTGGCTGTGTATCGCCAAATAGTCAAGCGCCTGCGCAAGCCGCAAGCCGCGAGGCGCGGATAACGATGACGGTCGCTATGGTTTGCTTTTGGCAAACCATTCGACCCCGCGCAACATGCCCGCCCAGTAAAATTTGGGTAAAAACCAGGCCTTCAGCCACCATGCCATACGGCTGGGATGCGTGTTGTCGAACAGAGGAAAGGTGGGGAGCAATTTACTGTCGTACCCAAACTCCGCCAGAACAACCTTGCCTTTCTCTACCGTCAATGGGCAGGAACCATAACCATCATACTGTGCCGCATCAGGAACGCCGTTAAGCTGCGCCGCGATGTTCTCTGCCACCACCACCACCTGTTTGCGAGCCGCCGCCAGGGTTTTGGCATTTGGCGTGGCGCAACAGTCGCCAACCGCAAAAATCGTCTGCCACTGCTTATGCCGTAGGGTGAATTTATCCACGTCGCACCAACCTGACTCGTCAGACAACCCACTTTGCGAAATGAACGCCGGCGCAGATTGCGGCGGCACTACGTGCAGCATATCGAAGGGCAGTGTCACTTCGCGTTTGCCTTCTTCATCACCGTCCAGAGAAAAGGTCGCTTGCCGCTGCTGCCCATCAACGCGAACTAAATTATGCCGGAAGTTGACCTGTGCGCGGTATTTTTTCAAGTAATCGGTCAGCGGAGGAACAAATTGCGGCACGCCGAATACCGCCGCGCCCGCCAGGCAAAAATTGACGTTAATATTATTAAGGACACCTTGTCGCCGCCAGTGATCGCATGAAAGGTATAAGGCTTTTTGCGGCGCGCCGGCGCATTTTATCGGAATCGGCGGTTGAGAAAATATCGCCTCGCCGCCTTGCATTTCACGAACCAGTTTCCAGGTGTATTCCGCAAGATCAAAACGATAATTAGAGGTGACGCCATTCATTCCCAACGTTTCTTCAAGACCCTCTATTTTATCCCAACGTAAAACGAGGCCGCAGGCAACAATAAGGAAGTCGTAGTTTATTTTCTGCCCTTGGCGGGTCTCGACATATTTTTGGCCGGGTTCCACCCTGACCACGCTATCCTGAATCCATGCGGTTCCTGGGGGGATGACGGCGCGCATCGAACGCCGCGTTTTATTGATATCAAAGAGCCCGCCGCCCACCAGGGTCCATGCCGGTTGATAATAATGACAGTCGCCAGGTTCAATTACCGTTATATCAATGCCTTTAACTCGCTTCCTTATGCTTGCCACGACGCTTATTCCAGATGAACCACCGCCAATAACAACAACTTTTTTCTGGGTGTTTATTTTTTCCGATTTCATGCAGGCCTCCTTTCATAAGAAAGTAGGGGGTTGATGCCCAAATTAAAAGGGAATTCATAGAACTTATTGTTATATTGAAAATCACATATTCGATTTAGTTATATGTAATAGCTAAATGTAATAAGTTATTTGACAATTAATGCGAACTGATCGTTAATAAATACCACAAACACCGTTCAGGAATTAACGCATTGGATTTTTTCCATTTTACTTTTTATACCCTGATGTTATTGGTGATAACCGGAGGAATAGTCGGACTTCTCTTGGCCCTGACCGGCGGAGGCGGCTCCATCGTTTGTGTGCCGCTGCTGCTGTATATGGTGCAAATCCCGGATACGCATTTGGTGATAGGCACCAGTGCCATGTCCGTCGCCGTCAGTGCGCTGCTCAACCTTTTTGCGCACGCCGCCAAAGGAAACGTCCGGTGGCGAACCGGCATTGTCGTTTCGCTGGTCGCGGTGGCCGGGACGCTGGCAGGTTCACAGATGGGAAAAATCACGGACGGGCGCTATCTAACCCTGCCTTTCGCTTTGCTGATGCTGATTGTCGCCGGATTAACGCTGAAAAAAAATCACCGGGCCGGCAACGGTTTGGCTTCCCCGGATGCAACCTTTCATCCCGCCATCGTGTGGCCCTGCGTGTTGGCGCTGGGCGCGGTGGCCGGCTTTCTGGGGATCGGCGGCGGATTTTTAGTGGTGCCGGCGCTGCTCTGGTTTTTCCGCTTTTCGCTGCTTGAAGCGGTGGCCACCTCGCTGGTGGTGGTTTCTGCCATGGGTTTATCGACGAGCGCAAGCTATGCCTTGTCCGGCAAGGTGTCGCTCGTCATCACGTGCTGGCTGATCGTCGGCGGTGTTCTGGGGGGCGTCGTGGGGGTTGCGCTCACCGAGCGCCTGAAGAAACGCGAGGACATTATCCGTGTGCTCTACGCCGCCATGCTCTTGGTGCTGGCCCTTTATATGCTTTTTAAAAGCTTATAAGACAGAAGGAAAAAATATGCGCATCCGTACATACCATCATCAGCTCTCCTTTTCGGGGGCCCCCGCAGCGAGTGATTTCGCTACCCTGCATCAACAAGGCTACCGGCTTATCGTCAACAACCGGCCAGATGAAGAACCGGGGGAGCATCTATCCCATCAGCAAGAGAAAACGCTGGCTGAAGGCATGGGCATAGACTACGTCTATCTTCCTTACACGTTCGACACGCTGACCTGGGAGACCGTTTATACCTTCCATTACCTGTTGCGGCGGGGCAAGAAGACTCTGGCGCACTGCCGGAGCGGGGCGCGCTCAGCCTGCCTCGCTCTGCTGCATGCGCTGCGAGAAGGGCGGATCGATGAAGTGCGATTCCGCAGCCAGTGCGAAGAATATGGCGCGGATGCCGATAAGGCGCTCAGCTGGTATCGCCGGCATCAGTCCGTTCAGTCTCATGCGCAAGTGCACGCATTTTATGAGCCGGAAAGCGGCAGCCTGCAGTATGTCGTCGCCGATCCCGAGGCGCGTCGCTGTGCGATCATCGATCCGGTGCTAGATTTTGACCGCCGCTCGGGCACGGTATCGCATCAGCAGGCGCACACCATTTTGAGCTTTATCCGGCAGCAAGGATGGGGCGTGGCCTGGGTGCTGGATACGCATCCGCATGCCGACCATTTTTCTGCCGCAACCTGGCTGGCGCAGAAAACCGGCGCCCTCAGCGGCATAGGCGAGAAAATTACCGTCGTGCAGGGGCTGTGGCAAGACATCTATAATTTGAAGGAACTGCCTCCCGCCGAGACCGTGTGGGATGCGCTGTTTGCGGATGGGGACGTCTTTTTTATCGGCAACCTGCGCGCTGAAGTCTTGCTGTCTCCTGGCCACACCCTGGCTTCCGTCACGTATCACATTGCCGATGCGGCGTTTATTCACGATACGTTTTTCATGCCGGACAGCGGCACCGCAAGGGCCGATTTCCCCGGCGGAAATGCGGAAGCCCTGTGGGATTCGTTGCAGCGGATCTTGAGCCTGCCGGCGGAGACCCGCCTGTTTACCGGCCACGATTATCGCCCTGCGGGGCGTGAGGCCCGCTGGGAAAGCACCGTGCGAGAGCAGCGCGAAAACAACCCCTGGGTGGCCAACATGGATAAAGCCCAATTTATCGCGCAAAGAAAGCAGCGAGACGCCACGTTGCCGCATCCGGAATTGATGCTGATGGCGCTGCAGGTCAACATTCGCGGCGGTGTTCTGCCTGATTGCGAAGATGATGGGCGGCACTACCTCAAAATCCCTGTTAATCGCTTCAAGGGGTAAATCAAGCCAGAGAGGCGCGATCGTTCACGGCTGCCAATCTCAAGACGATCGCGCCGTCTGTTAATGGTTTTTTATGAAATAATCAGACTGATTCATATTTAATTATTTGTTTTTACACAAAACACGCGGCGCTTGCCCTCGCCGAATACAGTCACTACATTAACAACTGTACTTCCCACACTGCTAAGGAAAACACCATGAAAGCTGCCGTAGTGACGAAAAACCATACCGTAGACATTCAGGATAAAGTGCTGCGCCCGCTGAAGCACGGCGAAGCGGCGTTGAAAATGGAGTGTTGCGGGGTGTGCCACACCGATTTGCACGTGAAAAACGGCGATTTCGGCGAGGTGCCGGGCATTACGTTGGGGCATGAGGGCATCGGCGTGGTCTCCGCCATCGGTGAGGGCGTCACCTCGTTAAAAGTGGGTGACCGCGCCAGCGTCGCCTGGTTTTACCAGGGGTGCGGCCACTGCGAATACTGCGTCAGCGGCAACGAGACCCTGTGCCGCTCGGTGAAAAACGCCGGCTACAGCGTTGACGGTGGCATGGCGGAAGAGTGCATCGTGGTGGCGGACTACGCGGTGAAAGTGCCGGACGGGCTCGATTCTTTCGCCGCCAGCAGCATCACCTGCGCCGGCGTCACCACCTACAAGGCGGTGAAGATTTCCGATATCAAGCCGGGGCAGTGGATCGCCATCTATGGCCTGGGTGGGCTGGGTAACCTGGCGTTGCAGTACGCCAAGAACGTGTTTAACGCCAAAGTGATCGCCATCGACGTCAATGATGGCCAGCTGGAGTTCGCCAAACAGATCGGTGCCGATCTGACTATCAACTCCAAAACGCAAAACGCGGAGGAGATCATTCAGCAGCAAACCGGCGGCGCTCACGCGGCGGTGGTGACGGCGGTGGCGAAAGCCGCCTTCAACTCGGCGGTGAATGCGGTGCGCGCCGGCGGTAAAGTGGTGGCCGTGGGGCTGCCGCCGGAGAGCATGGATCTGAGCATTCCGCGCCTGGTGCTGGACGGCATTCAGGTGGTGGGTTCGCTGGTGGGCACGCGCGAAGATCTGAAGGAGGCGTTCCAGTTCGCCGCCGAAGGCAAGGTGACGCCGAAAGTGACCAAGCGGCCGCTAGGGGATATCAACGCCATCTTCGACGAGATGAAGGCGGGCACCATTCGCGGTCGCATGGTGATCGATCTCGGCATGGCGAAGTAGGCCACGCGAAAAAAGAAGGCCACCTGCGGGTGGCCTTCTTGTTATCTCATTACGCTGGCGTCAGAACAGGCCCAGCGGTTTGGCGTCGTAGCTGACCAGCAGGTTTTTCACCTGCTGATAGTGCGACAGCGCCGCCTTGTGGGTCTCGCGCCCGATGCCGGAGTTTTTGTAGCCGCCGAACGCGGCGTGCGCCGGGTACAGGTGGTAGCAGTTGGTCCATACGCGGCCGGCCTTGATCGCACGTCCCATGCGGTAGGCGCGGTTGATGTCGCGGGTCCACAGCCCGGCGCCCAGCCCGAACTCGGTGTCGTTGGCCAGCGCCAGGGCTTCGGCCTCATCCTTGAAGGTGGTGACGCCAATCACCGGCCCGAAGATCTCCTCGCGGAAGAAACGCATGCTGTTGTCGCCGGTGATCAGCGTCGGCTGCAGGTAGAAACCGTTTTGCACTTCGTCGCCGCGCTGAGCGGGCTCGCCGCCCGCAACGATTTTGCCGCCCTCGTTTTTAGCGATGTCGATATAGGACAGGATCTTGTCGTACTGCTGTTTTGACGCCTGGGCGCCGATCATGGTCTCGGTGTCGAAGGGATCGCCCTGGCGGATGGTGGCGATACGCGCCAGCACTTTCTCCATGAACTGCGGGTAGATGGACTCCTGGATCAGCGCGCGTGAAGGGCAGGTGCAAACCTCTCCCTGGTTGAAAAAGCCCAGCACCAACCCCTCAACCGCCTTGTCGATAAACGCCGGCTCCGCCTGCATGATGTCTTCAAAATAAATGTTCGGCGATTTGCCGCCCAGCTCGACGGTGCTGGGGATGATGTTCTCCGCCGCACAGGCGAGAATGTGGCGGCCGACCGGCGTGGAGCCGGTGAAGGCGATTTTTTCGATGCGTTTGCTGCGCGCCAGCGCTTCGCCGGCCTCGGCGCCGAAACCTTGCACCACGTTGAGCACCCCCGGCGGCAGCAGATCGCCGATCTCTTCCATCAGCACGCTGATGCCGAGCGGCGTCTGTTCCGCCGGTTTCAGCACCACGCAGTTACCGCCCGCCAGCGCCGGCGCCAGTTTCCAGGCGGCCATCAGCAGCGGGAAGTTCCACGGGATAATCTGGCCGACCACGCCCAGCGGTTCATAGATATGGTAGGCCACGGTATTTTGGTCGATCTCCGCCGCGGTGCCTTCCTGCGCGCGCAGGCAGCCGGCGAAGTAGCGGAAATGGTCGACCGCCAGCGGCAGATCGGCATTCAGGGTTTCGCGGATCGGTTTGCCGTTGTCCCAGGTTTCGGTCAGCGCCAGCATCTCCAGCCGCGACTCGATGCGATCGGCGATGGCCAACAGCACATTGGCGCGTTCCTGCACGCTGGTTTTACCCCAGGCGTCCGCCGCCGCATGCGCCGCGTCAAGCGCCAGTTCGATGTCTTTGGCGTCGGAACGCGGGAATTCGGCGATCGGCTGGCCGGTCACCGGCGAGGTGTTGGTGAAGTAGTTGCCGGATACCGGTTCGACAAATGCGCCGCCAATGTAGTTGCCATAGCGTTGACGGAACGAAACCAGCGAGCCAGGCAAACCGGGGTGAACATATTTCATGTGAAGCACCTCTCTGCAGATGATAACCGGCGCTATTGCGCTGCGCCTGTGAGTGCGGCCTGTCGCCGCAGCACAGAGAAGCACGCCCCGTGCCAGATTAGCGACGGACGTAGTGTTCGCAAAAAAAGAGCTATTTATTAAAACGTTAAACACTGAGGAGGGTAAGTCAATCGCGCGGTTTCGCGGCCGCCGATGATTTTTTGTGTTCCGTGTCGCAACGCCTGATACACATATGTGATACATATTTGCAACACTTGCAGCCGGGGGGAGAAACGCATGTTGCCTGACGACCGCTTGCTCACTGAGAGCGCCAGTTTGCTGACCCACCCGCTGGCGGAATCCTGGCAGCGCAGCCGAGGTTACGGCCTGACGCGCGCCGATCAACATATCCCGTTTATCAAAGCCGGCCTGCTCGAAGAACTGCGCAACCGCAACGACTGGGTGCCGCAGCGGGTACAGCCGCTGATCGAACAGTTGGGCGCGCAAATTACGCGTCAACCGGCCATCGTGGTGATCGCCGACGCCGACGGGCTGGTGTTGGAAACCCGTGGCAATCACGATTTTCTGCACAAGGCGTCGCGCTTTGCGCTGGCGCCGGGCAACCAGTGGGGAGAAGCGGAGCGGGGCACCAACGCCATCGGCACTGCGCTGGCGCTGGGCGCTTTCTGCGAAGTGCGCGGCGATCAGCATTTTCTCAACCAAAACGCCGGATTGAACTGCACCGCCGCGCCGATCTACCGGCCGGATGGCCATATTGCCGGCATACTGGATCTCTCTGCCCCGGCCCAGCGCCCGTATCCTGATGCGCAGCGTCTGATCATGCAGGCGGTGCGCCATATCGAACATCGCTGGGTCAGAAGCGCGATCGCCGATCGTCACTGGACGCTGCGCCTGCACGCCGACGCTGGCCGCCTGGGCAGCGCGCAGGAACTGCTGCTGGTGTTTCACGACGAAGTGCTGATCGCCGCCAATCGGCTGGCGATGGTCGAGTTCCAACTCTCGCCGGCCGCATTCGGCTCGCTTGAATTCGCTCAGCTGTTCCCCGATCTGTTGCGGCAACCCTCCGGCGCACCGCGCCAGACGCTGGCCGGCAATCAACGGCACTATTATTCGCTGCTCGAGGCGCCCCAGCGTCGCGTCAGCGCTCTGCGTTCGACGCCGCCGGCGGAACGGCACGACGAGCAGCATCAGAAAGCGTTGCGCATTCTCAACGCCGGCCTTTCTCTGTGCGTGACCGGCGAAACCGGCTGCGGCAAGGAGCACTTCAGCCGCCGCCTGTTTCAGGAAAGTCGCTGGCGCAACGGCAACTTCGTGGCGATCAACTGCGCGGCGCTGCCGGAACCGCTGATCGAGTCCGAACTGTTCGGCTATGCGCCGGGGGCGTTTACCGGCGCCAACCCCAAAGGCTATATCGGCAAGATCCGCGAGGCAGATGGCGGCGTGCTGTTCCTCGATGAAATCGGCGACATGCCGGCGGGCCTGCAAACGCGCCTGCTGCGGGTGTTGCAGGAGAAAACGGTCACGCCGCTCGGCAGCCGCAGCGCCTATGCGGTCGATTTTGCGCTGGTTTGCGCGACGCACCACGATCTGCATCGGCAGGTGCAAACGGGGGCGTTTCGCGAAGATTTATTGTATCGCATACAGGAATACAGCCTGCGCATCCCGCCGCTCAGAGAGCGGGCGCAATTGGAGGCGTTCATTCTGCAGCTGTGGCGGGAGCTGGGCGGCGAGCGGCGCGACATTCGCCTGTTGCCGGAGGCGCTGGCGATGCTGGCGCGCTATCCGTGGCCCGGCAACGTGCGGCAATTGTTAAGTACGCTCAAGGTGCTGCTGGCGCTGGCGGACGATCGCGCGGTGATCACCCTGGACGATCTGCCGCAGTCGATCGCGGTGCTGTCGCCGCGCCAGGCATGCGCCGACGCCGGCGGCGAGGATCTGCAGGCGGCGATCGACAGAGCGGGCGGCAATCTCAGCCGGGCGGCGAAGGCACTCGGCGTTTCGCGCAGCACGCTGTACCGCAAGCTGGGGAGACGAAGAGCGGCAGAGGAATGACATTTCTCGATTGACCGGCGATAAGGCCCCGCCTGCGGGGCCTGTTGCTCTCTCAATCCCCCAGTCCCGGCGGGTTAATCTCGGAATGGGCAATCTTCTCGTCGCTCTCCGCCCAGCGATCCAACACCTGCAGATAACTGCCGTTGGCGATGGCGCTGTTGAGCGAAGCCTGCACCGCGTCCACCAGGCCGTTGCCTTTCTTCAGCGTGACGGCGATGTTGGCGGTCTTCGGCCAGCCGCCGGGCACGATGCCCACCAGCCGGGTTTTACCGGTCAGCCGCGCCTGATAAGCGCCGGAGACGTTGGGCCCGAAGGTGGCGTCGGCGCGGCCCGACTGAATGGCCAGCGTGGAGGCGGCCTTATCGGTGACGTACACCGGCTGCAGCGGCGCTAATCCCTTGGCGCGGTTCTCCTTGTCCCAGGCCAGCAGCACCGCTTCCTGATTGGTGCCGGAGTCGACGATGATCTTTTTACCGGCGATATCCGGCGCCGTTTTGATCTGGGTGATTTTACTGTCGGACTTGACGTAGAAGCCCAGCGTATCCTGCCGATAGGTGGCGAAATCGAATTTGGTTTTGCGTTCGTTGGTCACGGTGATGTTGTAAACCGCGGCGTCATATTTGCCGGAGGCCACCCCCAGCGGCCAGTCTTCCCACGACGTGGGCACCAGCCTGAGTTTCAACCCCAAACCGTCGGCCACCAGGCGCGCGATGTCCGCCTCGCTGCCGATCACCGTTTTATTGTCGCGGGCGTACAGGCCGAACGGCGGCCCGCTGCCCAGCAGGGAAATGGCGACCGTCAGCGTGCCGGGTTCCACGAACCGGAAGCCGGCGGGGATTTTGGCCACGGCTTCGGCGCTCTTCACCGTGTGGATCGGCGTTTCGTTGGCGACGAGATCAACGCCCGGTGCGGCGGCGGCGGAAAAACTCAGCAGCGCCGCAATCGCTATCATCTTTTTGCTATCTATCATTATGTTAATTACCTTCATTATTATGGGGGTCACACGGTCGTTGCACTATCTCTAAAGGCTGCGGATCTGTGAACGAACAAAATCAACTAACCAATCTTGGAAAAATCATGAGGCGCCTCTGGCGGCGCTGAATCGATCGAGGATGCACCATGTCGTCGCGTTTCGCTACGTTGGGCCGCATACCGCGCGGCGTGTGGGTATTGGGTGGCGTGAGCTTGCTGATGGACGTTTCCTCGGAAATGATCCATAGCCTGTTGCCGCTGTTTATGGCGACGACGCTCGGCGCCAGCGTGATTGTCATCGGTCTGATCGAAGGGCTGGCGGAGGCGACGGCGTTGATCGTCAAGGTGTTCTCCGGCGTGCTCAGCGATTACCTCGGCAAACGCAAAGGGCTGGCGCTGCTGGGCTACGGGTTGGGCGCCATCAGCAAACCGTTTTTCGCCATCGCGACGTCGTCCGGCATGGTGATGAGCGCGCGCCTGCTGGATCGCGTGGGCAAAGGCATTCGCGGGGCGCCGCGCGATGCCTTGGTGGCCGACGTGACGCCGCCGGAAATTCGCGGCGCGGCTTTCGGGCTGCGCCAGTCGCTGGATACCGTCGGCGCCTTTTTAGGGCCGCTGCTGGCCGTCGGTCTGATGCTGCTGTGGCACAACGATTTTCGCGCCATCTTCTGGGTGGCGGCGATCCCGGCGGCGCTGGCGATTGCGCTGCTGTTCTTCGGCCTGAAAGAGCCGGCCGCCGCGATAACCCACAAGCGCACTAACCCGATCACTCGCGCCAACCTGCGGCTGCTGGGGCGCAGCTATTGGTGGGTGGTGAGCATCGGCGCGATCTTCACGCTGGCGCGCTTCAGTGAAGCGTTCCTGGTGTTGAAGGCGCAGCAAGGCGGCACGCCGCTGGCGCTGATCCCGCTGGTGATGGTCGCCATGAATCTGGTCTACGCCTGCTCGGCCTATCCGTTCGGAAAACTGTCCGACCGCATGAGCCATGAAGGATTGCTGAAAGCCGGGTTGCTGGTGCTGATCGCCGCCGACCTGGTATTGGCGCTGAGCGATCATTGGGGCGGGGTGCTTTTTGGCGTCGCGCTGTGGGGCGTGCACATGGGCATGACCCAGGGGCTATTGGCGGCGATGGTGGCGCATACCGCGCCGGCGCACCTGCGCGGCACCGCGTTCGGCATGTTCAATCTGATCAGCGGCGTGGCGTTGCTGCTGGCGAGTCTCGGGGCCGGAACCCTGTGGGAGCTGTTCGGTTCCGCCTACACCTTCTACGCCGGGGCGCTCATCTGTGTGGTGACGCTTATCGGCATGAAGCTGGCGCCGTTCGGCGAACGGCGGCCGTGAAAGCGGCGGCGCTCAACGCCGCCGCGCGGTTTACGCCGGATGGGCGTCATTCTCGTTGCCGCCAATCGCCAGGTAATCCGTGTAGATTTGCGGCGCGCCGGAGAACGACGCCAGTGTTTTCCACTCGTCGTACATGCGTTCGGTGTCCTGATGCTCGGCAACGAACCTGAGCGCTTGCTCGGTTGAAACATCGAGCTCCGGATGGAACGCGTTGAGCGACGCCAGACTTTCAATGATCAGCATCACCGCGTATTGGTCCAGCCGGTTGCCGCTCTGGCCCTTCAGCAGGTGAAACTTCCAGCCCGGGTAGTCTTCCACGCGGTGGATGTTGTCGGTAATGAACCGTTCAAACTGCTCGGGCGAGACGCCCGCTTTAAGCGCCAGGTTATGAATGCCGATGACACGCTGAATGCTTTCCTTCCCTGGTTCGCTGCGGTAATTGGGACCGGGCGGCAATGAACTGCGGCTATTCTCGGCCACCAGACGGTAACAGGTGTAAAGGGTCGGCAGTTCGGCGAAGGTCGCGAAGGTTTTCCACTCCTCAATCAGCGCGGCGGCCTCCGGACGCTGCCGCCAAAAGGCGTGCGCCTCGTCGGTCAGCTCGCCGTTGCCGTCGATATAGCGCGCGTAGGTGGCGGCGTCTTTAGCCTGATAAACCATCAGGTACTGATTTTCACGCTCGCCGCGCAGGCCGCGCAGCAGCGTCCATCGCCAGCCGGGATAGGCCGGGATGGCGACGCCTTTACGGCGAACGAACGCTTCGAAACGCTCCGAGGCGACGCCCCGTTTCAGGTTGATTCCCACGTAGTGCAGGGAGAAAACCGGTGTGGTTGATGCATGCATTAAACGATCCTCGCAAGTTAAGTTAGTGAGATGTGTTCGTCACGGCTTTGGCGCTGATGCTGACCAGCAACAGGCACAGCAGCGTGCAGCCGAAAGCCAGGGCCAGGCTGGTGTAATTGGCGATAAAACCGATCAGCGCCGGGCCGGTTAATAAGCCGAGATAGCCGACCAGCGTCACGGCCGGAAACGCCTGGCCGGGCGGCACCTGTTTTTGATTGCCGACGGCGTTGAACAGAATGGGAACGATGTTGGCGATGCCCAGGCCGGCGAGCATCAACCCGCCAAAGGCGGCCGATGCCAGAGGGACGGTGACGGTCAACAGCACGCCCGCCGCGGCGCACAGGCTGCCGAGCAACAGAGTGCGAAAGCGCCCGATTGCGCCGATCAGCCTGTCGCCATACAGCCGCCCGCAGGCCACGGCGACGGCGTACAGCGTGAACCCGATCCCCGCTTGAGATTTGGCCACGCCGCGCTCGGCATGCAGGAATAATGCCGACCAGTCGAGCATCGCCCCCTCGGTCAGGAACACGAAGAAACAGAGCAGGGCGATAAACAGGATCTTGCCGTGGGCCAGCGCCCACCGCGCGCCGCCCTGTCGCCGCTCGCCGACGCCGCCGTGCGCCAGTAAATCGCCGGCGACGATCAGCAGCAGGATCGCGATGAGGAGGGCGATCAGGCCGATGGCCTGGGCCGGGGCGAGGCCCGCCAGCAGCAACAGACTGACGCCGCCGGCGCCGGCAATGCCGCCAAGGCTGTAGAAGCCATGAAAACCGGACATTTTCGCCTGGCCGCTCTCCCGCTCGACGATTATCGCCTGTGAGTTCATCGCCACATCCATGATGCCGTTGACGGCGCCAAATACCCCCAATGCCGCCCCCATCAACAGCGGCTCATCGAGTAACGCCAACAGCGGCAAGTCGATGCACAGCAAGGCGCCTGCGCCCAGCAACACGGCGCGGCACCCCAGTTTGGCGATCAGATAACCGGCGAAGGGCATGATCGCCATGGAGCCGGCGGCGAGGCAAAACAGCAGCAAACCGAGCGCGCCGTCATCGATGCCCAATCGCGCTTTCACGAAAGGGATCAACGGCGCCCAGGCGGCCATGCCCAACCCGGCGAGGAAGAAGATCGCTCGGGTGGCGATTTGCCGGCGATGATTCTCTGCGGCCTCGCCGGTTAGCCAAGGCAGCATCATGACGATCGGCTCTGTGCGACGGACAGATAATCGGTATAAATCTGCGGTGAACCGGAAAATGACGCCAGTTGCTTCCACTCTTCATACATTTGCTTAGTGTCGCGATGCGCTTTGGCGAAGGTTGCCGCTTCGGCGGTGGCGATATCGGGCTCCGGATAGAACACGTCCAGCGCCGCCAGGCTGACGATTTCCATCATCACTGCGTACTGGTCGAGCCGATTGCCGCGTTCTCCCTTCAGCAAGTGAAACTTCCAGCCCGGATAATCCTCAATGCGATGGTGATTTTCGGCGATAAAGCGTTCGAATTGCGCCGGGGTCACGCCTTCGCGCAGCGCCAGATTGTGGATGCCGATAATGCGCGCCTCGGGCGGTTCGCCCGGCCGTTCCCGGTAGCGCGGGCCGGGCGGCACGTCGCTTTTTCTGTTCTCAGCCAGCAGGCGATAATCGCTGAACAGCGTCGGCAGCAGGCTGTAGGTGCCCAGTTTTCGCCACTCGGCGAGGATTTCCTGCGCGGCGGCGTGCCGCCGCCAGAATTCGAGCGCGTGCGCCGTTCGCTGCCCGGTGGCGGTGACGTAACGATCGCGCTGCTCGGCGCTGTCAATCTCGTACAGCATCAGGTATTGACCGACGCGTTCGCCGCGCAGGCCGCGCAGCAACGTCCAGCGCCAGCCGGGATAACAGGGGATATGCACGCCTTGCTCGCGCACGAAGGTTTCAAACTGTTGTGGCGTGACGCCGGCTTCGGTATCGATGCCGATGTAATAGAAGCTGAATACCGGTTTGGGATCGGAGACTTTCGTCGTCATCTTTCACTCCTGATTGGCGAATGCGGCGGAAAATTGGGTATTGATAATGGCTTCGACCAGCGTGACGCCGATGGGCGTGAGCGTAACGCACGGGCCATCGACGGTGACCAGCGCTTTATCCACCAGGGTTTTCAACGTGCGGCGGATGACCGGGTTAGCAAACAGGCTGTTGCCGTCAAAGCGCCGTTTAAACACCTGATCGTCCACCGGCAGCAAGGTGGAGAGCGCCATTTTGAAGGCGTTCACTTCACGCTGGATCGGGGAGAAGCCGCGGCTTTCCTCGATGGGCAGGCGGTCTTGGTTGAGCGCCTCCTTGTACTTCTTGTAACCGGTGATGTTGATGGCTTCGGATCGCGTCGATTTGGAGCTGCCGCCCAAACCGATCGCCACTTCCGGATACTGCTTGTCGAGATCGGTGATGAGCGCTTTCCACTTTTCCGGCTGTTGATCATTGCGGTGAAAGTACATGGTGGGGTGTTCGGTATAGCCGCCATTCAGGTAGTTCTCGACCAGCTCGCGCATTTGGTACTGTTTGCCCAGCCCTGGGAAGCGCAGGTTGTTGATGCTGATCAGCCCCTTTTTCTGCCACAGGCTTTCGCGCTCGCCCGAGACGCCGGTGCGATTTTTAATAAACTCATCCATGTGCAGCTTGGTACAGACGACGTGCGACAGATTCAGCTCGAGGGTTTTTTCCATGTCGTATTTCACGTCGTCCACGCTTTGGCCCAGCATGCCGTAAATGAGATCCACGCTGACCCAATCAATGCCGAGCGCGCGCGCATGATGAATGGTCTCCACGCACTCTTCGGCAGAGTGCATGCGCCCGCAGGCGGTGATGATGTCGTCATTGAAGGATTGGGTGCCGAAACTGATTTTGCTGAAGCCGAGCTCTTTCAGCAGCGCCAGATAGGCTTTGTTCAGGGTGCCGGGCTCCCCTTCGAAGCGCAGGGTGGCGTTGGCGAAGTTAAAGTGGCTGAAGTAGAAGGCCATCATGCGGCGCAGTTCCGGCTCCGGCAGCAAGGACGGCGTGCCGCCAAAGACGTTGAATTCGCCGATTTCCACTTCGGCCAGGCTGGGCACGCGCGCCAGCCACATTTGCGCCTCCTTGATGTTGAAATCGACCAAATCGCGGAATACCGCCTGAGAGGCGGGCGCCTTGGGATTGAGTATCACCGTGGGGTACTGACAAAAATGGCAGCGATAGCGACAGGTCGGAATATAGGCCCAGAGATGGATTTTGCCCGCCTGGCGAATGTCGGCCTCCATATCGGCAAAAAACGCGGCCAGCGGGTAGTCGACGAGATCGCCGGGGAACACGTGACAGCCGAACGGATCCTTATGGACGTACTCCAGAAAGGCCCGGTTTTCCGGTTGCGCCAGGAACGCGTTCACCCGCGGCGTGGGATAGTTTTCATCGATATCCAGCAATGAGTGCAAGGCTTCGTCGTTCATCAGAATACCCCTCCGTTGCCGAAATAGTTGTGGGCTTCGCCGGACTCGCGGTCTTCACAGAAGTAATAAACAAAGCGGGTGAAATCCTCGTCTTTGACCGTATCGAAGCAGGCCGGCAATGCGGGTGGGAAGCCGATATCGTCACCGACGGCGCGCCGCATGGCGGCAAACAGCGCATCGCGAAATTCGAGGTAGAGCCGATAGGCGGGGGTTTTGTAGGCATGGATCGGTTTGAAATCGATGATGCGCATCTCGTGTTTCAGTTCGTGAATGCGGCGGTAGAGGCTGTCGGCCAGCGGGCCGGAGAAGAAATCGCGCACTTCGCTGTTTTCCAACAGCAGATACGGATTGAGCAGCACCGGCAGTAAGATATTCTTTGGCGTGTAGTCCTTGACCGAGTAGTCCCAGGCCAGTTTCGCCTCCGCCGGCGTGGCGTCCGCCAGCGCGGTTTTCTGCCGCTCAACGTCCGGCCGGACGTCCTTCATGATAATGATGCCGTCCTTGCCGTAGGCGATGCCGTTGATCACCTCATCGAGAATGGTGTCCACCCGGCGGCTGTTGATCTCAACGTAAGCATGGCGAGCGTAAACCGGCTTGCCGCCGTAGGCGATGACCTTAATGCCGAAGTCCCAGTCGTCGGACAGGTGTTCGACAAAGCGGCCATGGTTGAGCTGGTAGAAGATTTCGATGCCGCCTACCGCGTCATACAGGCTGCGCTCCACCCCGAACCCTTTGCCGTCGGGGAAGCCGCCGAACAGGGAGAACGAAAATTCGCGCAGACGCAGCGTTTTTTGGATCTCGCGGAACAGGTTGGGGCGGTGCTCAAACTCTGCGGGAGGGTAGTAATAGTTGCAGGTGCCCAGGTCGCCTTGTTGCTCGATCATGGTATTCACCAGCTCGTAAAGCCAAAATGCATCCACGGTGCAATCGGCATCGGCGGAAACGATATAGTGCTTGCGTTTATTTCCCAGCCGGCTGTCGCGGGCTTTAGAACGCAGCGACGCATAGTCCATGCCGCGTTTTCTGGCCGAGGAGACACCCTGCACCGTTTCGGCGATAACATGAATGGCCATAGCCGGATGCCTTTCACTAAACGCGTTTATTTTAGCGACGGAATCATCGGTGGAGTTGTTATCAACGACAATCAGTTCGTAAGTGTCGTGGGTGATTAATTCATTCTTGGTGTGTTGATTGAACAGCGAAAGTAAAACCGCCTCAATACGGTCGCTTTCATTATAAACGGGCAGTACGACAGACACAAAAACAGTATCACGCATAGATCCTCCAAGGGCTAATGAAAGTCCACAGTTAGAAATGGCTTGTCTGAAAATGAAATGTCACGTTATTCGATGATTAGCTGATATTTAAGAACTCCATGACGTTGTTGGATAAAATCCGCTTGCCCAGCGCGTAATTCTTTTCCGCCACGCGCTTCATCTGCTCCTTGTTATTAATGAACCGGTAGACTTCCTGGATGAATTCGTCGTTCGGCGGCCCATCCTGTAACTCGGAGATCGGCATGACGGGCGCTTCAAACCCATGCCGGCCGTAGACTTCGTGATAATATTCGTAGCGAGTGGTGATATAGCAACGGCGGCAACTGATCGCTTCGCCGATAGGATTGCCATAGCTATCATAATCATATGAGGTGAGAAAAGAGACCAGGTCGCAAGAGTGATAGAGGTCCTCTATGCAAAACGCGTCGTTTTCCGAGCGCATATCGACATGGGGAAGCATGCCGACGAATTTGACATAGGGGAGAACATTCAGTTCCTGCGCCAATTTGGCGAGTTGCAGATAACATGACGGATTTTCATATTCATTGCCGGCGATCGCCAAATAGGCGCGTCGAGTGTTGTGGTCGCGGATAAATAAATCGTTAAGCCGGCTGATCAGAATAATATCGCGGTCCAATCTTTTCTGAGGGATGATGCGGGTGGTTCTGGCGATGAGAAGATCATTATCGCGAATATTCATCTGCTTTCTGACATTCGTTCTTTCGTGACTGTCCGAGAAGTCATAGGTATTTTTCTTTACCTCGACATGGACATCATGATTGCACCAGGCCTCCAGCTTTTGCTTCAGATCGTGATTGAGCGTGACATAGGTAATGTATTTTGAAGGGATAGGTTTGATGGCGTGAGAATAAGGTGGCGGGCCGTATTTGAGCACCTTTTTTTCGCTGTTCCACATCAGGTCATGATCGCGCCAGATGACGAAACGCGTCAGTCGATAACGTCGGCCATAATCTTCGATCGCCAGATACAGCGCTTTGGTATAGATGATGTTTTCCGGCAGCGTGCCGTTTTCCACCACCACATGGCTGATTGCGAGCGCTTCCCATTGGGCGATGAGGCGATCCGCCAGCTGCCGCGCCGTCAGCGCGATGGTATGCAACAAAGCGGCTTTTTCTTGCTCGTCAATGGGCGTTTTCTGGCCGATCAACGCCGCGTGTGCGTAGTCGAGAAAGGCAGGGTGGTAATCTGGAATCGACGTGATGTCGTCCAGGCGGACCAGCGTAAAGACATCGCGGTAGATGTCATGCTCATGCTGATAGGGTTTATTAAAGTTTCCCTTATCAATCTTGATGTCGTATCCCAGATCTAGATAAGAGCGAAATCCACAGGCTTGCAGTCGCTTGGCAATCTTCATTGCTTCCACCGTGATCCCCGAGACCGAGACGGCATCGAACGAAATGAACATTGCATTCTTCTCTTGCCTTTCGTGCATCGCAGTACCTCCTGCTATTATTTGTAGTGCATTGATTTAAATTAACTATTTCTTAACAAGTCTCCGGTAACGTTCCCAATTGAGTGGAAAAAGAATCGTTTTGACGCTCTGGAATACACTCAAATCTGACAGAACGGAAGCTTAACCGTTCAAAAATGTAAAGATACGTTTATGCTTTGTGAGGGCTCTCACAAATATTCCGGTGCGGGAGGCGTGAAACAAGCAGAGGAAAAGAGGGGGGATCACCCCCCCGAATGTGGGGCATGCGATGCCGATTTAACGATTCGCCATGCCGCCTTCGGCAGGCTGAAGTATCGCCTGCAGCAGCGTCGGCACCTGCTGGGATCCCACCGCCGGGCTGAACAAAAAACCCTGGCCGATATGGAAACCGGCTTCGCACAGCGTTTGGCGCTGCTGCTCGGTTTCCACGCCTTCGGCGATGATATCGATCGACAGCTTTTGACCGAGAATGCCGATGCTTTCCACGATCGCCAGGATCGCCGGTTCGGTGTTCATGCGTTGAATGAAGTCGCAGTCCAGCTTAATGCAGTCCAGCGGGTAGTCCATGATATGGCTGAACGAGGAGTGGCCGGTGCCGAAGTCGTCCAGCGCGATACGGATACCCATCTCTTTGAGCATGTGCAGCGCGCGCAGTACGTATTTCGAACCGTGCTTGTTGAACGCGTGTTCGGTCACTTCCAGTTCGATCAGGTGGTGGGGAATGTGGAACTTCAGCAGGCGTTGCAGGAAGGTTTCGGCGTAGTTGTCGCGTAAAAACTCGATCGGCGACACGTTCAGAGAAACAGGCCGCACCGCCACGCCGGCCGCGCGCCAGCGGGCGATATCGGCGAAGACTTTCAGCTGCATGGCTTCGCTGATTTTGGTCGCCAGTTCGTAGTCGTTGAAGGCCTCGCTGACCGTCGCCGGCAGCTGTATGCCGTTTTGCGGGCAATGCCAGCGCAGCAGCGCTTCGAAGCCGACGATGCTGCCGTCGGCGAGGCTGACCTTCGGCTGGTAGTTGGGGCGAATGCAATTATCGCGCACGATCTGGCGCGCGTAGTTGAGCTGACTGGCGCGGGCGCGGGCTTTGTCCATCATCTTGCTGTCGAACATGTAGACGCCGCCGCGGCCGCCTTCTTTCAGTTCATACAGCGCGGTATCGGCGCACTTCATCAGCTCTGACGCATCGCGGGCATCTTTGGGATAGATGGCGCCACCGATGCTCATGCCGCAATGCAACGTCTTGCCGCCGTGGGTGATCGGCGTCTCCAACTGCAGCAGAAACTTGTTGGCGATGCGGAAAATATCCTGCTCGTTTTCGACGTCGCTGATCACCACGGCGAACTCGTCGCCGCCGAGGCGAGAGACGAACGAATGGGTATTCATGCAGGCGCTGAGCCTTTTGCCCAGCACCCGCAGCAGATGATCGCCCGCCGCGTGGCCCAGCGTATCGTTCACCAGTTTGAAATGGTCAAGATCCAGCAGCATCAGCCCGAGCGACTTGTTGCCGTGCAGGGCGCGCTTCATCTCTTGCTTCAGCTTTTTCTTGAAGAGGCGCCGGTTGGGCAGGCCGGTCAGTTCGTCATACTCGCTGGCAAGCAGCAGGCGTTGCTCCATCACGCGCTGCGACGTCACATCCCGTGAGACGCACAAGATCTCGGCCACGGCCCCGTGCTCATCGCTGACGGGAGAGAGGATGTTGTCCCAATGCTGTTTTTTGCCCTGCGGCGTCACGCTCAATCCCGCGAAACGCGCATTCTTACCGGCTTTGACGCTGCGCAACGCTTTGCTGCCGCGGCGGCGAACTTCGGGCGACAACAGCCCCAGCCAGGGCATGCCAAATTCTTTTTGCGCCGGATCGAGGCCGAGCGCCAGGCTGCCGGAGCGGTTCATGTGGCGCAGCGTGCCGTCGCGATTGATCACTTTGATGCAGTCGACGCTGGCGTCCAGCATGTCTTGCTGGATAGAGAGCGCCTGAACGTTTTGCTGGCGTTGCAGCATTTGCGGATGGATGTCGGTAGCGGTGAGGTACCAGCTGGGCTCCAGCGCCTTGCCGTCCTGGCGGGCGTTAAACGCCAGCATAAACCACCGGTAGGCGCCGCTGCGCTCGCGCAGACGGGCTTCGCCGGCGAACGAGGAGAGGGCAACGATGGCCTGGCGCCATTGCGCGGCCAGGCGTTCGCGATCGTCAGGGTGCAGGGCCTCGAGCCAGTCTGCGGCGCCGTGCTCACCGGCGATTGCGCCGGTATAGTCGCGCCACTGCTTGTTGAAGTAACCGCCAAGGCGGTTGCCGAAGCAAATCAGACCCGGCAAGTCATCTACGATTTCGCTGTAGAGGTCGATCGGATTTTTGTTATTGGTCTGCTCGGGCAACAGGCTCATGCGGTATTTCCTCGGAAAATTACCCATATTCTTGCTCTATAGCAGAGCCTCTTTCAATATAGTCTTGCCAATGAAAATGGGAATAGCCAGCGGGCGCGGCTAAAAATCGGCCTGGTAGCATGAAATAGATTACGCAAGAACGCATTAGGAATACTCCTGTTATTTATAAGCCCCTCTTATATTGCATCGAAAAATAAGTGCTCCGACCAGGCGGTTTAATAACCGCAAAAAAGTAATCAAACTTGATGTTTCTTTTTGAGGAAATGTTCAGTCTTTCTGCTGCTCTTTCACTCGTCATAGCGCCTCTCTTATGCACCATGACTGACAAAATCCGCACGCCGGACGGTAAAAAACGCCATGTTATCCCCGGTTCAGCGGTGGCCGGCGCACCTGTCGCCGACGTTTGCGGTGAAAGTTATGATGCAAATCAAGAAATGTTTTGTTTCATCTGTTGACACTTTGCTTACGTATAAGATAGCCTCGCGAATGAAAATCATTAACAAAACTGGATGATTGAGCAGGATGCACCCACAGCCTGATTCTCGCGTTTCGGCCGGATGGCCGAGCCGTGCCGGTATAACGGCGCCGGGGTTATCGCCGGCAAACGTACATTCGCCACCTGTCTGCACTTCTGCGC
Source organism: Serratia sp. X10 (assembly GCF_017811775.1). Taxonomy (NCBI): domain Bacteria; kingdom Pseudomonadati; phylum Pseudomonadota; class Gammaproteobacteria; order Enterobacterales; family Yersiniaceae; genus Serratia; species Serratia sp. X10. Next base: position 828,383 of record NZ_JAEIOH010000001.1, read on the forward strand.
CCTAAGCGTATGGCGTGGTGACATCTTCATGTCCGCACGCCCGAATTTTTATCACTCAGCCTGTTTTATGCGGCCCGCGTCGGGCAGGCATGCGTTATCTGTCGTTTCACGATCATAGGAGGTTTCAGCGCGGTTAAAACGTCAGTTTTCTTCTGGGTATAAATAAACATGGAGCGTAAAATGATACTTAATAAAAAATTGAAGTTAGCGTATTGCGTGTTTCTGGGTTGTTATGGCTTATCTCTTCATTCATCTCTTGCCGCTTATCGGGAACCAGGACAATTAGGTTCGCCCGACAGTTGGAAAACCGCAGAATTTAATCGCCAATGGGGGCTTGAGGCTATTTCCGCCGAGTTCGCCTATGCCAGAGGCTATACCGGTAAGGGCGTGACGATTGGCGTTATTGATGATGCCATTCTCTCTCATCCGGAATTCGCCGGTAAACTGACGCGGCTGGATAACGGCAGCTATAATTTCTCGTATGATAAACAAGATAATATGTCATTCGGCACGCATGGCACGCATGTCGCCGGTATTGCAGCCGCCAAAAGAGACGGCTCCGGTATGCATGGCGTCGCCTACGACGCGGACATTATCGGCGCCAAGTTGAATGACTTCGGCAATCGCAACGGCCGCGAAGAACTGATCCAGAGTCCAGCCCGGGTTATCAATAACAGCTGGGGTATCCCACCGGCGGTCAGAAAGGATGCCAATGGCAACACCATTTGGCTGCCGAACGGGCGGCCTGACTATGTGGCGTGGGTGAAAACCGACGTCATCAATGAAGTGATGCGCAATAAGTCCAACCTGCAATGGGGCAGCGAGCAACCCGTACCCACCGGCGGGCACAGCGCCATGGCGACGCTGCTGCGCGCCGCCAAGCATGGCAAGCTGATCGTTTTCTCGGCAGGCAATTACAATAACTACAATATTCCTGAGGCGCAAAAGTCACTTCCCTATGCTTTCCCTGAGGTATTGAACAATTATCTGATCGTGACCAATCTGAGTAATAACGATAAGTTAAGCGTTTCCTCAACCAGCTGCGGACATACGGCCAGTTTTTGCGTGTCAGCGCCGGGCAGCAGTATTTACAGCAGCGTAGGAGAGCTGGTTTCCAATACCGGCGGGGCGGTGAACCGCGAAGCCTATAATAAGGGCGAGCTGACGGTTAAACCCGATTACGGAAATATGTCGGGCACCTCAATGGCGGCGCCGCACGTCACCGGATTTGCCGCCGTATTGATGCAGCGCTTCCCTTATATGAGCGCCGCTCAAATATCCGCGGTCATCAAAACTACCGCCACCGATTTAGGTGAGGCCGGCATTGATCATTTATTCGGCTGGGGCCGCGTCAATTTACGCGATGCGATCAACGGGCCGAAGATGTTTATCACCCAAGAGGATATTCCGCAGGAATTCTATGTGCCGGGTTCCTACAGTGAAAAACAGTTCGTGGTGAATATCCCCGGTCTTGGGAATATCGTCGAAGCCGGAACCCCGGTTGAGCGGCGTTGCTCGTCGGGTGAATGCGACTTCGATTCGTGGAGCAATGACATCCGCGGCCACGGCGGGTTGACCAAAACGGGCGCCGGTACGCTGGCGCTGTTGGGCAATAATACTTACAGCGGTGACACCTGGGTGAAACAGGGCGTGCTGGCGGTCAACGGTTCGGTGGCGTCCAATGTCTATATCGAAAATAGCGGCACGCTGGCCGGCGACGGCACGGTGGGGGCGTTCAGAGCGGTTCGGGGCGGTAGCGTGACGCCGGGAAATGGCATCGGTACGCTGCACGTGTTGCATGACGCCGTGTTTGATCGCGGCTCGCAGTATAACGTCGAGGTCGCAGACAATGGCCGCAGCGATAGAATCGAAGCGCGGCGCGCTTTCCTCTACGGCGGCAGTGTGAACGTCAGCCTGGAGCACAGCAAAAACCTGCTGTCGCAAAATGAGGCGCAAAGCCTGCTGGGCAACAAATACACCATCCTGACGACGACGGATGGCGTGACCGGCCGCTTCGAAAACGCCAATCCTTCGTATCCGTTTGTCAATGTGACGCTGGACTATCAGGGCAATGACGTCGGCCTTGGGATCACGCGCACCGCCGCCCGTTTTGACAGCCTGGCCAGCACCGAAAACGAGAAAGCGGTCGCCCGCGCGGTGGAAACGCTCAACGCCACGGAACCGGTCACGGAAACGGCCAAACGCAGCGTCGCGGCGCCTACCGCTGAAGCGCTAACCGCACTGCAGGGCGTTGAAGGCGAGGCGACAGCCGTTACCGAAGCGACGAGCCCCGTGGTCGGCCACCCGGTTTATGAAAGCTTCCTCGGCTTCACTTCGGCCAGAGAATTGCAGCAGGCGACTCGTCAACTGTCCGGCCAGATCCACGCGGATATGGCTTCCGCCCAGATCAACGAAAGCCGTAATCTGCGCGATACCGCCACCGAGCGCTTGCGCCAGGCTGAAGGCCGCCGCACCGCTTCCGATATCAAAGCGGATGATAATGGCGCCTGGGCGAAACTGCTGGGCAACTGGGGGCATGCTTCCGGCAACGACAACGCCACCGGTTACCAGACATCCACCTATGGCGTGCTGTTGGGTTTGGACAGCGAACTGTTTGACGACGGCCGGCTTGGCGTGATGACCGGGTATACCCGCACGTCGCTGGATGGCGGCTATCAGTCAGATGCTCACAGCGACAACTACCATCTGGGGCTGTACGGCGACAAACGTTTCGGCGCGTTGGCGCTGCGAGCGGGCGGCACCTATACCTGGCATCGCATCGACACGTCGCGCTCGGTAAACTACGGCGCGCAGGCGGATCGCGAAAAGGCCCGCTATAACGCGCGCACCGGTCAGCTGTTTATCGAAAGCGGTTACGATTGGAGCAACGACGCGGCCAATCTTGAGCCGTTCGCCAACCTGGCGTACACCCACTATCGCAACGAGGGGATCAACGAGCAAGGCGGGGCGGCGGCGCTGCGCGGCGATAAGCAAAGTCAGTCCGCCACCGCTTCGACGCTGGGCCTGCGCGCCGATACGCAATGGCAGACCGACAGCGTGGCGATCGCGCTGCGCGGCGAGCTGGGTTGGCAGCATCAGTACGGTAAGCTGGAGCGTAAAACACAGCTGATGTTCAAACGCAGCGATGCGGCGTTCGACGTGAACAGCGTCCCCGTTTCCCGTGACGGGGCGGTTCTGAAGGCGGGCATCGATGTTGGGGTTAACAAAAACGCCGTGTTGTCCCTCGGTTACGGCGGGCAATTGTCGTCCAACCATCAGGACAACAGCGTCAATGCCGGTCTGACCTGGCGCTTCTGATAGCCGTTGAGCCGTTTCATGCTACTCAGCCCCCATCGCAACGATGGGGGTTTTTTATGGGGCGCGCGGAAGCGACAGGCCGGGCGGCGGTGTCTTCACAGGATAAAAGAGCGTTAGAACAGGATGTTTCTAATTCTTTTGGTTAGCAAAATTGATGATAATCATCTGAAATGACTAAAAGGATTTAGGCCGAAACATGGAATTTCTCTTCATTTTATTATTTTTTACCTTATACATATCAATTGCCTGTGAGTATCACCGGCGCCGGTGGCGCGTGCTGTATCGCCGTAAGAGAAATAGAAGAAAAGGCATGAAAATAAAACGGATGGTTAATATTCAGCTGTTCAGGCAATAAACCCCAAAAAAAGGAGACGTCATGTAACGTCTCCCTCGAAATGCCTCATTGAGCGCGGTTCGCCGCTTTATTTAACCGGCGTTCCGGCGATTATTTATCCAGCGCGTAGGCGATGACGTAATCACCACGATCCGGCGACTGGCGTGCGCCGCCGGCGGAAATGACGACATACTGCTTACCGGTGGTCGGCGAGACGTAACTCATCGGCGTGCCGCCGCTGCCGACCGGCAAGCGCGCTTTCCACAGCTCTTGCCCGGTGGACGAATCAAAGGCGCGCAGATAATAATCCTGCGTACCGGCGATAAACACCAGGCCGCCTTGAGTCGCCAGCGTGCCGCCCAGCGTCGGCATGCCGACCGGCATCTGCGCGCGCATTTTGATGCCGAACGGCCCGGTATCCTGCACGGTTCCTACCGGAACCTGCCACACCACTTTGCGCGTCTGCAAATCGATGGCGGAGAGGGTGCCGAACGGCGGTTTTTGGCAAGGAATGCCCAGCGGCGACATGAAGCGATTCTTATTGACGGCATACGGCGTGCCTTTGAGCGGGACCGCGCCCATGCCGGTATTCACGGCTTCACCACCGTTGCCTGCCGGCGCGCCTGCGTCGGCTTTCTGCGGGATCATCTGCACCCACAGGCCCAGACGCATATCGTTGGCGAAAATATAACGCTTGTTCGGATCGGTAGAGAGACCGCCCCAGTTCATGCCGCCCAGCGAGCCGGGGAAGCTGAGGGAAACGTCGGTGTCCGGCGCGGTGAACAGGCCGTCATAACGCATCGATTTAAAGCTGATGCGGCACATCAATTGATCGAATGGCGTAGCGCCCCACATGTCGGACTCGCTGAGCTTCTGCGCGCCAATCTGCGGCATGCCGACGGAGAACGGCTGCGTGGCGGAATATTGCTCGCCCGGAATGGTGCGGGTCTTCACCGGCAGTTCCTTCACTTCAGTCAGCGGTTTGCCGGTATGGCGATCCAGCACGAAGATCTGCCCGCTTTTGGTGCCGATAACCAGCGCAGGGCGGGTGGTGCCGTCCTGCATCGGGAAGTCGAGCAGGCTGGGCTGCATCGGCAGATCGAAGTCCCACAGATCGTTATGCACGGTCTGATAGACCCATTTCTCTTTGCCGGTGGTCGCGTCGAGCGCCAGCACCGAGGCGCCGTATCGGTGATCCAGCGCGTTGCGGTTGGCGCCCCACAGATCGACGGAGGAGCTGCCCATCGGCAGGAAGACCGTGTTCATCGCCGGATCGTACGACATCGGCGCCCAAGAGTTCGGGGTGCTGCGCACGAAGTGTTGATCCGGTTTCAGGGCGGCGTTCGGCTGCGGATTGCCCGGGTCAAACGCCCAGCGCATTTCGCCGGTGATCACATTGAAGCCGCGCAGCACGCCGCCGGGCATATCGGTTTGCACGTTATCGGCAACGCGCCCGCCGACCACCACGGTGGTGCCGGCCAGCGTCGGCGCCGACGTCAGTTGATATTTCGGATCGGCGGCGTCGCCCAGACCGGCCTTCAGGTCCACCACGCCCTGGTTGCCGAAGTGTTGGCAGAATTCGCCGTTGTCGGCGTTAATCGCCATCAGGCGCGCGTCGATGGTGTTCATCAATATGCGCCGTTGGCAGCTGTCGCCGGCCGCCAGCGCGACGGGCGCGGCGGGGGTTGAACCCGGCACGCTCGGCGCGGGCAACGGCTTGTTGATATCGAAGTAGGCCAGGCCGCGACAGCGGTTCCATACCTGCGACTTGGCATTGACTTCTCGCCGCCAAATTTCTTTGCCGCTGTCGGCGTCGACGGCGATCACATTGTTATGCGGCGTGCACAGGAAAATGCGATTGCCGATCTGCAGCGGCGTTTGCTGATCTTCCGCGCCGTTGCCATCGGGGCTGATAGGGATGTCACCCGTATGGAACGTCCAGGCGACTTTCAGCTCCCGCACGTTATCGCGGGTGATCTGATCCAGCGCGACGAAACGGCTGCCGCCCGGCGTATTGCCGTAGTTATCCCAATCCTTCTGCTGTTGCGCTTTATCAACCGGGATCAGCGGCAGCGGCTGGCCGCTGAAGGCAACGGTAGGGTGCGGCTGGAACATTTGGATAAAGGCGCCGACCATGCCGACCGCCAGCAAGGCGGAGAACAGATAAGCCGGCTTGGCCAACGGCGCTTTGCCTTCGCGCTTGCGCAGCGCCGGCCAGGTGAGGAAGGCCAGCAGCATCAGGCCGGTCGGCACCATCAGGCGGGAAATCAACGGCCAAAAATCAAAACCGGCGTCCAACGGCGCCCAGATGAGGGTGCCGATGAACAGCGCCAGGAACAGCCAAACCGCTGAAGACTTGCGGCGGAAAAACTGAATGGCCGACAGCAGGATGACGAGGCCGGCAATCAGGAAGTAGGCGCTGCCGCCCAGCGAGAGCAGTTTGCCGCCGGCGACGGAGAAGAACAGGCCGGTGGCGGCCAGGATGATGCCCAACAGGCAACACCACAGCGTAAGTTTTATGCCCGAACGTGCATTGGCATCTGACATTGAATAATCTCCAATAACATACTGATTCTTAAAGGTGAAAAGGTCGTTATTGGCGACTATTGTAACATTGATGGAGGTGCGCTTGTTAAGGATATGTAACTGTTTTTATGAGGGAAAAGCCGATGTTATCGGCACAACCTCGGTTTGGCTTAGAGGAATATCCGTTTCTGCCAGTGTACGAGCTGCGCGGCAGGCAGAGAGTCAACCTGCGCCACCCGATGGCGATTTTCCAGGGCGATTTCCCGGGCGCGTTGCAACGGCTCGGCGCTGAGGCGCTGCATGCTTTGCCGCAGCGCCTGTTGCGCCAGCTCCAGTTCGCCGGCGCCGAGGTGCGCCAGTTCATGGCGCATCTGCAGCAAAAATTCGTCGGTTAGCTGCCGCAGCTGCGCAACGGCGAACGTCGGGGATTGCAGCGCAAACAGCAGGCCTTCGGCATCGGCGCTGCGATGAAAGGCGCATTGCACCACGTAACCCACGTTGCGCTCGACGCGCAACTGCTGGAAGTAACGCGGCGCGTAAAGCCGGGCCAGCACGCGCAGCGCCCAACGGCCTTCGGCTTCATCGTTCGGCAGCGGGTAAAATTGCAGCAAGGCGTGTTCTGCGCCGCTTTCCGTCAGGGTGACGGGGTGGCGATGCAGAGGCGCCGGCCGCTGAACCTCGTCGGTTATGGGAAAAGGAAAGTCATACAGCAAATGCGACAGCCGCCGCTTTAACTCGCCGTCGCCGCCGACCAGGGTGGCATGCCAGAGTGGGGCCGTTGCCATTGATACGCTCAACGCCGCCGGCAATTGGGCTAACAGGCGGCGAATGGCGATATCGTTTTGCGCTTTAAGCTGCGCGAGGCGCAGGTTTCTCGCCGCCTCGTTGATGACGGCCGGCGGCAGCGCCGCCAGGGCCCGATTAACGACGTTCAGACCGTGGCAGATCAGCGCTGGGCTACCCGCCAGCTGTAACAACCACACGCCCTGGTGGCGCTCGAAGCTTAAATGTCCCTCCCGATGCGCTAACTCGGCCGCTCCAGGGCGCAATGCCGCCTGCAAACCACAGGCCTGTTCTTCGCTAAGAGCGCCATGCGTTGATGGGCGCAGCAGCAGCACCGGCTGCGCTTCGTCGGGGTGCAGATGCCGCAGCGGCGCCTGGCCGGCCGGCAGGGGCGGGATCGGCAGCGCCGCCGAGGTGGAGAAAAAGCGGAAAGGAGCTATCGTGGGCGTCGGCACGCTGCGGACGAAGGGCGCGAGCGCCAACGGCAGCCCTTGAATTTCACGCGCTTCACCGCCTCCCTCAGGCAGCACGGCCAGACGGCGATGCGGCGCGTTAATCAGCGCCGAAATATGCCGTGGCCAATCGTCGTTCGGCTCCACCGGCGGCAGCCCAAATGCCCTGGCGCGCAACTGATCGAGCGGCGTCAAACGGTGGAAATCGCGGTTTGCCAGTTGCCCGAAATGCGCAAGCTGAGGCGGTGTCAGCGCCATCAGCGCCTGCAACCAGGCCAGCAAGGCGCTTTCGATGTGGGCGGCTTCAGACGCCGAGCCGTGATTGACGGTAAAAATAAAACTCAGCAGGCCGCTGTTTTCAGCGCAGCGGGCGTAATCCAGCCTAACGGCGTCGGCCCACGCGTGAGCGCGCAGCCGTGCCAGCAGCCCACCAGGGGCTTCGTCCAGCAATAAGCGCTCCAGCCGCCGCAGCCAGCCGCGTGAACGGGAGTGTGGCAGGGCAAACACCAACCGCAGCTGCGGCGCACCGGGGAGAGACAGCGTGTAATCTTGCCCGGCGGCCAGCGGCGGCAAGGCCTCGGGCGGCGCGACGCTGCCCGGTGGCAAGGCGCCGCCGTAGCGCTGCGCCAGCGCATGCAACTGCTCGAGCGATTGCGGGCCTTGCAGCCACAGCGTGATGTTCGGCGCGCGGTAATAGTGGTGGTGAAACTGCCGCAGCGCCCGCTGCAACGCGGGAATATCGCTGCCGAAAGCGGCGCGGCTACCGATATGAAAGCGGTGCAACGCGTCAATGCCGCTGAACATCTGCCGCTGCGCCGCTTCGCAGCGGGTTTCACCGTCGGCGCGCAGCAGGCGATATTCGGCGTCGATGATCTCGATCTCCTGGGCGATTGCCTCAGCCGCCAGCTGTGGGACGGCGAGCATATCGATCAGCCTGGCCAACCCCTCCGCCAGCTGTTCGGCGCTCACCTCAAAGAAAAACGCGGTTTGCGTGGCCTGGGTCGTGGCGTTTAACCGGCCGCCGACCGCCGGCGTCCAGCCCATCAGCCCATCCTGCGCGCTGAAGTTCACGCTGCCGCGAAACAGCATATGCTCCAGCAGATGCGCGAGACCTGGCCAGGCGGCAGGCGCCTGAAAGCTGCCCGCCTCGATGCGCACCAGCGCGGCGGCGGCCTCGGCGTCAGGGGTGCTTATCGCCCTGACGGCCAAACCGTTATCGAGCTGCCACGAGGCGGCGAGTGCCATCGTCAGCCCTTGAAGATCAATCGGGAGTTGGTCTGATTGCGAAAACGCAGCTGATCGATGCCGATCTGCGAGCGATTCGCCGCTTCTCGCGCCGCCAGAATGGTGCCGTGGTGCGGCGACTTGCCGCACACCGGGTCGGCGTTGTCGGCGTCGCCGGTCAGCATGAACGCCTGGCAGCGGCAGCCGCCGTAGTCTTTCTCTTTCTCCGAACAGGAACGGCAGGGCTCCGGCATCCAGTCATAGCCGCGATAGCGGTTAAAGCCGAAGGAGTGATACCAGATATGCTGCAGATCGTGCTCCAGCACCGACGGAAAGGCGATCGGTAACTGACGGGCGCTGTGACAGGGTAACGCCATGCCTTCCGGCGTCACGCTCATGAAAATAGCCCCCCAACCGCCCATGCAGCCTTTGGGGCGTTCCTCATAGTAATCCGGCGTGACGAACAGCAGGTTGGCCAGCTTGCCGTCGGCAGCCATGCGCTCGCGATAGCGTTTCACCACGGCTTCCGCATCGGCGATCTGTTCGCGGGTCGGCAGCAGGCCTTCACGGTTCAGGTGCGCCCAGCCGTAGAACTGGCAGGTCGCCAGCTCGACATCGTCGGCATCCAGCTGGATCGCCAGTTCGATGATGCGGTCGATCTGGCCGATATTATGGCGATGCAAGACGAAGTTGAGCACCATCGGATAGCCGAGCGCCTTGACCGCCTTGGCCATCGCCAGCTTCTGCTGAAACGCCTTGGCGGAACCCGCCAGTGCGGCGTTCAGCGTTTCATCGCTGGCCTGAAAACTGATCTGAATATGATCCAGCCCGGCGTCGGCGAAGGTCTGCAGCTTTTTCTCGGTCAGGCCGATGCCGGAGGTGATCAGATTGGTGTAAAACCCGAGATCGCGCGCGGCGGCGATCAGCTCGGGCAGGTCTTTACGCACCAACGGCTCGCCGCCGGAGAAACCGAGCTGTACGCTGCCCATCGCCCGCGCCTGGCGAAACACCGCGATCCATTGCTCGGTCGTCAGCTCTTTTTCCTGCGCGGCAAAGTCGAGCGGGTTGGAGCAATAGGGACACTGCAGCGGGCAGCGATAGGTCAGCTCCGCCAGCAGCCAGAGCGGCGGATTTACCGCCGGCGCACGTGGCTCAGTCACGGAAGGTCACCCATTTTTGTTCGTAGGCGCGCTGGAAAAACGCCAGCACGTCGTCCGCCAGCCCCTCGGCGCCGGGGAAGCGGGCGTTCAGCTGCGCGATGATGCCGTTCAGCGTGGTGTTGCCGTCAACCAGCTGCAGGATGGCGGCGGCGCTGTCGTTCAGTTTGGCCATGCCTTCCGGGTAGAGGATCACGTGGCTGTTTTGCACCTGCTCCCATTGCAGGCGGTAGCCGCGGCGGAAGACGGGGGTGTGTTCAGGATTCAGCGTCATTACACCAGCCTCTGATTGTGCCAGACCCGCGCGGCGGTCACGCTGTGGTAAGGCGGGCGGTTCAGGGTATAGGCCATGCTCATGGCGTCCAGCATGCTCCACAAAATATCCAGCTTGAACTGCAGGATTTCCAGCATGCGCTGCTGTTTTTCAACGGTATCGCAATAGTCCAGCGCCAGCGCCAGTCCGTGCTCCACGTCGCGGTTGGCCTGGCCGAGGCGACTGCGGAAATAGTCGTAGCCGGCGGCGTCGATCCACGGGTAGTGCTGCGGCCAGCTGTCGAGGCGCGACTGGTGGATCTGCGGCGCGAACAGTTCGGTCAGCGAGCTGCAGGCCGCTTCCTGCCAACAGGCGCGGCGCGCGAAGTTGACGTAGGCATCCACCGCGAAACGCACGCCGGGCAGCACCAGCTGCTCGGATAGCAGGGCGTCGCGCTGCAGCCCAACCGCCTCGCCGAGGCGCAGCCAGGCCTCAATGCCGCCTTCGCTGCCGCCGTAACCGTCGTGATCCAGAATGCGCTGCACCCATTTGCGACGGGTTTCCGGCTGCGGGCAGTTGGCCATGATCGCCGCATCCTTGATCGGAATGCTGGTCTGATAGTAGAAACGGTTGGCCACCCAGCCCTGGATCTGCTCACGGGTCGCTTCGCCGTTGTGCATCGCGATGTGATACGGGTGGTGGATATGATAATAAGCGCCTTTGGCGCGCAGCGCCGCTTCAAATGTCTGCGGAGTCAGGGGGAGTGGTTGCGTCATGGCGATTCCCTACAGTTCGATATTCATGCCGTCCCAGCTCACTTCGATGCCGGCGGCGCTCAGGCTCTGCCGTTCCGCGGAGTCTTCATTGAGGATCGGGTTGGTATTGTTAATGTGGATCAAGATCTTGCGTTTGGCGGGCAAGGTGCTGAGCAGGGCCGCCAGCCCGTGCTCTTCCGCCAGCGCCAGGTGCCCCATGTCTTTGCCGGTATTGCGCCCCACGCCGGCGTTGGCCAGCTCGTTGTCGCGCCAGAGCGTGCCGTCGATCAGCAGGCAATCCGCCCGGCGCAGCCAGGGCATCAAAGCCTCGTCCGGCTCACCCAGGCCCGGCGCGTACAGCAGACCGACCCCGCGCGCGATATCTTCGATAAACAGCGCCACGTTATGACCCGGCAGCGGGCGATCGCGGTACGGTGAATAGGGCGGCGCGTTGCTGAGCAGCGGAATGGCGGTGAAGCGCACGTTTGGGCAGACCGCCGTGTGGAACGGTTCGCCGGGTGTCACCGGGTGATGGATCAACCCGCCGTTCCAGTGAGAAAGCATGGGAAACACCGGGAAACCGGTGCTGAGATCGTCGTGTACTTCAGGGGTGCACCAGACCTGATGCGGGCAGCCCTCACGCAAATTGAGCAAGCCCGCGCTGTGATCGATCTGGCTGTCGGTCAGCACGATCGCGCCGATGCCGGTGCCGCGCAGCACGTCGGGATTGTTCAATTCGGGCGATGCCAGCAGCTGATGGCAAATGTCCGGGGAAACGTTGCACAGCACCCAGTTTTTACCGTCGTCGCTGACGGCGATGGAAGACTGCGTGCGGCGCGTGGTGTTGATGCTGTGGCTGCGAACGCCCCGGCAGTTGTCGCAGTTGCAATTCCACTGGGGAAAGCCGCCGCCCGCTGCCGAGCCGAGAACTTTTATCTGCATGTCTGAACCAGAAAAAGAAGGAAAGAAATGCCCGCGCGAAAGGCGGGCAGACAGGCGATTAACGGTTGGAAATGTACAGCGTCACTTCCAGCCCCAGACGCAGGTCAACAAACTCAGGTTTGGTCCAGGTAGTCATAGCGGTGCTCCTTTGCATGCATCATGATAGTTCGAAGCCAATGAGAAAAATTCGCATTCGGCTGGCTCAATGTTGACGAAATGTGACGGAGATCGCAACCGTTAAAGCGTAACCGGGTTATTCACCCCAGGTGGCGGAGAGCACGTTCAGCCAGTTGCGCCAGGTCAGCTTCTCCAGCAGCCGGCCGTCAAACCCCGCCTGCTTGAGCGCTTGCGTCAGGCGCGGCAGGCCTGCGGCGTCCTCCAGCGGTTGCGGTACGTTAACCCCGTCAAAATCAGAGCCAAATCCCACGCGATCTTCACCAAGTTTAGCGATCAAATACTCAACGTGTTTAACAATTTCTGTTAAGCCGGTCGTTGCACTGTCACGTTTTCCGTCAGCCCGCAGGAAGGCGGTGCCGAAATTGACGCCGACCATACCGTCGCTCTGGGCGATAGCGTCCAGCTGCGCGTCGGTCAGGTTGCGCGGCTGCGGGCAGAGGGCGTGAGCATTGGAGTGGGTGGCGACCAGCGGTGCGGTGCTCAACGCGGCGGTTTGCCAGAAGGTTTTCTCGTTCATGTGCGAGACGTCAATCATGATGCGGCGCTGGTTGCAGGCGCGGATCAGTGCTTCACCGGCCGGCGTCAGGCCGGGGCCGGTATCGGGTGAGCCGGGGAACGGCCCGCTGACGCCGGTGCCGAAGGCGTTCGGCAGATTCCAGAACGGCCCGATGCTGCGCACGCCCAGCCGATAGAAGGCCGCCAGCTGCGTCAGCGCCGCGTCGATCATGCCGGCGCCTTCGATATGCAGCACCGCGGCGATTTGCCCGTCGAGGCGGCACTGTTCTATCTCGGTAGCTGTGCGGCAGAGGCGCAACTGCCCCTGAGAGGCGCGTTCCAACTGGTGCAGGATGGCTATCTGCCGTTCGGCTATCGCCAGCGGATCGAACGCGGCCTGCGCTTCCTCCAGCGTTTGATTACGCATTTGGGCGATATAGCTGACCGGAGGAATAAACACCGCGAACAGCCCGCCGCAGAATCCGCCGCGCCGCATACGTGGAAAGTCGAGGTGGCCCGGCGCGACGTGCGAATAAAAGGCGGTGACCGGATCGTCATCGTGCTGCAGCCACAGGTTGAGCAGCAGATCGTTATGGCCGTCGAACACCGGCCAAAGAGGGGGAAGCGTCATGGGCGTTTCTCTGTGTCAGGCATCATGCACGCTATGTTGTACGATCGCGCGAGGGGTAACAACCCCCGCGCGATGAGGGATTTAAAGGCGTATCGACAGCTCGACGTCATCCGCGAACGGCGTGGAGAGATAACCCGACGCTGGAGAACGCACGTGCGCCAGATATTCCGGGCTGTAATCGGCGTTGTCGGCGACGATCAGCGCGCCGGGGCGCAGACGATTTTCCAGCAGCGCGAGGATATCGGGGTAAAGCCCCTTGGCGCCGTCCAGCAACAACAGGTCGACAGTGGCCGGCAGATCGTCGCGCAGCGTTTCCAGGGCATCGCCCACGCGGATCTCCACCAGATCGACGACGCCGCCTTCGGTCAGGTTGTGGCGCGCCTGCGCCGCTTTGCTCGGTTCAAATTCGCAGGAGATCAACCGGCCGCCGCCGTTGTCGCGCAGCGCGGCGGCCAGGTGCAGCGTTGAAATACCGAACGACGTGCCGAATTCGACGATATTTTGCGCCCGACAACCGCGCGCCAGCATGTACAGCAATGCGCCGGTTTCCGGCGACACCGCCAGGGGGAAATCCTTCAGGCGATGGTAGAGTTCACGATAATCGGTTTTACTCTGCATCAGTCGATTTTGCTCTTCGTCTGGCACGTCGCGGAACAGGGCGACGAGCGCCGGTGAACGGCCAGCGGCCTGCTGGAACAGGGTGCTTAGCAGCGGCGCCAACGGCGCAGTGGTCAGGGTACTCATGGCAAAACTCCCGTAGAAAAAGTGAGCGCGAAAGCGCGTGCCGCTATAATATGACGAACTATTCGCATTTCACTATTCGCATTGGCCGCCCGCTATGACTGAACGCCGCAGTAAGCAAATTTCCTCGAGAAAACAACCGCAACAGGCGCGATCCGCCGAATTGGTCTCCGCCATTTTGACCGCCGCTATTCAGGTTTTGGCGCAGGAGGGCGCCGCGCGTTTCACTACCGCCAGAGTGGCTGAACGTGCCGGCGTCAGTATTGGTTCGCTTTATCAGTATTTTCCCAACAAAGCGGCGATCCTGTTTCGTTTGCAAAGCGACGAATGGCGGCAGACCACCGCCATGCTGAGCGGCATTCTGGCCGATCGAGAGACTGCGCCGTTCGAGCGTTTACGGTTGCTGGTGCAGACATTTATCCGTTCGGAATGTGAAGAGGCGCAGATGCGTGTGGCGCTGAACGATGCGGCGCCGTTGTACCGCGATGCGCCGGAGGCGCAGGCGGCGAAGGCCACAGGCAAGGGTATCGTGCAGGTGTTTATGGGCGAAGCGCTGCCCGATGCGGCGGAAGGCGTCCGTAAGTTGGCAGGCGAGCTGATCGTCGGCACGCTGGGGGCGGCGGGCAAGCAATTCTCCGAAACGCCGCGCAGCGATGCGGAAATTGTGGCTTATGCCGATGCGATGGCGGACATGTTTTGCGCCTATCTGGCCGATTTAAACGGGCGAGCGGCGCCGTAAGGGAATGTTTGGTGACATTGTCACTTGGTGTGCGCGGTGCCTACGCCCGTTGACGGCAGACGGCCAACACCAACTGCCGCAGCCAGCGGTGCTCCGCTTCAGCGTCCAGGCGCGGGTGCCACATTTGCGAGACGGTAATGGGCGGCGTTTTCACCGGCAGCTCGAACATGCGCAGCGGGCCGTCGCCCGGATGAGCATGCAGAAAGGAGGCGGGCAACAGCGCCAGCAGGTCTGAGGCTTGCGCCACCGCCAGCGCGGCCGGAAAGCTCGGTACCACGGCGGCAATCTGGCGCGTCAGCCCCAGCTCCGCCAACGCGGCGTCTACCGGCCCGAGAATGCGCCCGCTGCGCGAGGCCACCACGTGGCCGCATGCGGCGTACTCGGCGGCGCCTATCTTGGGCCGCTGCGCCAGCGGGTGCGCGCTTCTCATCACGCCGACGAAGCGGTCGCGAAACAGCGCCTGCAGGCGGATTTCCGGCCCCATTTCGCCCAGCACGCCAATCTCCAGATCGACCAGGCCTTCACGCAGGGGGCGGTCGCTTTTTTCCGGCTTGGGCGCAAAGCGCAACCGCGCCCGCGGCGCCTGTTGCGCAGCGGCGGCGATCAGCGCCGGGCCGAAGGCCTCGACGAAGCCGTCGTTGGCGCGCAGCGTAAAGGTCCGGTCGAGCGTGGCGGGATCCAGCGCGTTCGGCGTTGGACGCAGCAGCGCCCGAGCTTCGAATGCCGCGTTTCGCACCCGTTCGCGCAGCGTTTCGGCATAAGGCGTCAGCACCATATGACGCCCGGCGCGCACCAACAGCGGATCGCCGGTGGCCGTGCGCAGTCGGCTGAGGGTGCGGCTCATCGCCGAGGCGCTTAAACCGAGACGTCGCGCCGCGCCGGCTACGCTGCCCGTCGACAGCAGCGCGTCGAGCGCGGTCAGCAGGTTGAAATCAGGGTCGGTCATGCATTTATCCTGTGGCGCCGGAAATAAGAGAAGGGGTTTGCTGCAGTATATCAGCGTAAGCGCTGCGTCACTTGCTCTCTGATGGGCAATAAAAAAGCCGATAACAAACGTTATCGGCTTTACAGGCAGGGGGACGACGTTACGCCGGCAGCTGTTGCGCGGTTTTCTCGACCAGCGCCAGCAGCAGCTTGATGTCTTCCAGCGTCACGATCGGGTTCAGCAGCGTCATCTTCAGGCAGGTCACGCCATCGAACTCGGTCACGCCGACGTTGGCGCGGCCCGACTCCAGCAAGGCGTCACCGATGCGCTGGTTGAACAGCGCGACCGCCGCGTCGCCTTTCGCCGCCAACTGAGCCGGACGGTAGCGGAACAGCACGCTGGCCAGCTGCGGCTGCATCACCAGTTCCAGCGATTCCTGGTCGGCGATGTAACGTGCCACCTGTTGCGCCAGCGAGACGCCATGATCGATGATCTCGGCATACTGCTTCTGCCCCAGCGCTTCCAGCCCCATCCACAGCTTCAACGCATCGAAGCGGCGGGTGGTCTGCAGCGATTTGGAGACCAGGTTCGGCACGCCTTGCGCTTCGTCGAATTCGGAGTTCAGGTAGGCAGCCTGATAGCGCATCAGCTCGTAGTGGCGCTCGTCCTTCAGCAGGAAGGCGCCGCAGCTGATGGTCTGGAAGAACTGCTTATGGAAGTCCAGAGTGATGGAGTCCACCAGCTCCAGGCCGTCCAGGTAGTCGCGGTACTGCTCGGAGAGCAGCAGCGCGCCGCCCCAGGCCGCATCCACGTGCACCCAAATTTTCTGCTCCGCCGCCAGCCGCGCGATATCGCGCAGCGGATCGATCGCGCCGGCATCGGTGGTGCCGGCGGTGGCGACGATCGCCATCACCTGCTCGCCGTTAGCCTTGGCCTGCGCCAGTTTTTCCGCCAGATCGTTCACGTCCATGCGGGCGAAGCGATCGGTTTTCACCAGCGTGACGGACTGGTAGCCGAGGCCCATCAGCGCCATGTTCTTCTGCACCGAGAAGTGGGCGTTTTCAGAACAGAACACTTTCAGCTTGCGCAGATCGCCCACCAGACCGTCCTGCTGCACGGAGTGGCCCTGGCGCGCGAAGAAGGCATCGCGCGCCAGCATCAGCCCCATCAGGTTGCTCTGGGTGCCGCCGCTGGTGAACACCCCGGCGTCGCCGGGCTGGTAACCGACCTGGGCGCGCAGCCACTCGATCAGCTTCATTTCGATCAGCGTGGCCGACGGGCTCTGATCCCAGGAGTCCATGCTCTGGTTGGTGGCGTTGATCAGCACTTCGGCGGCCTGGCTAATCACCAGGCTCGGGCAGTGCAGGTGCGCCACGCACTGCGGGTGGTGCACCGACAGGCTGTCTTTTAAAAAGTACTCGATGGCGCGTTCGATCGCCGCCTGGTTGCCCAGGCCTTGCGGGGTAAAGTCGAGCTGGATGCGCTCGCGCAGTTCGGCAACGCTTTTGCCCTGATACATCTCGGGCTGTTGCAGCCACTGCACGACGGCTTCACTGCTCTGTGCGATCGCCTGGCGGTAAGCCTCGGCGCTGTGCGCCGAGGAAGCCAGAATCGGGTTTAACTTGGACATCGCGGTCATTCGCTCCAATCAGACTGGCTTGACGCCGGCGGCCAACAGCGCCTGCTCAAATTTATCCAGGAAAATACCCAGCTCATCATTGGTGATCAGCAGCGAAGGCAGCAGACGCAGCACACAGCCATTGCGCCCGCCGCGCTCCAGGATCAAGCCGGATTCGAAGCATTTTTTCTGCAGCAGCGCGGACAGCTCGCCATCGGCCGGGTAGCAGCCCATGTGATCCTGCGCTTCGTTCGGCTTGACGATCTCGATGCCGATCATCAGGCCCAGACCGCGGACGTGGCCGATCACCGGATAACGTTTCTGCAGCTCGGCTAGCTTGCCTTTGAGCCATTCGCCCTGAGCGGCCACTTTGTCGGCGACCTTATGCTCTTTCAGGTACTGCAGGGTGGTCAGGCCGGTGGCCATCGCCAGCTGGTTGCCGCGGAAGGTGCCGGTGTGGTGGCCCGGTTCCCAGGCGTCGAACTCTTTTTTGATGCCCAGCACCGCGAGCGGCAAGCCGCCGCCGACCGCTTTCGACATCACGATGATGTCCGGCTCGATGCCCGCGTGTTCGAAGGCGAACAGCTTGCCCGTACGGGCGAAACCGGCCTGAACTTCGTCGATGATCAGCAGAATGCCGTGTTCCTGGGTCACTTTGCGGATGCGCTGCAGCCACTCGGCCGGCGCCGGGTTAACCCCGCCTTCGCCCTGAACGGCTTCCAGGATCACCGCAGCCGGTTTACGCACGCCGCTTTCCACGTCGTTGATTAGGTTGTCGAAGTAGTAGGTCAGCGCCTTGACGCCGGCTTCACCGCCGATGCCCAGCGGGCAGCGGTATTCATGCGGATAAGGCATGAACTGCACTTCCGGCATCATGCCGTTGATCGCCGCCTTCGGCGACAGGTTGCCGGTGACCGACAGCGCGCCGTGGGTCATGCCGTGGTAGCCGCCGGAGAAGCTGATCACACCGGAACGGCCGGTGTGCTTTTTCGCCAGCTTCAGCGCGGCTTCCACCGCATCGGCGCCGGACGGGCCGCAGAATTGCAGGCAATACTCTTTGCCTTCGCCAGGCAACAGAGAGAGCAGGTAATCGGAGAAACGATCTTTCAACGGGGTCGTGAGATCGAGAGTATGTAACGGCAAGCCGCTGGTAATGACATTTTGGATGCTTTGCAGGACGTCGGGGTGATTATGTCCAAGAGCCAACGTTCCCGCCCCGGCCAGGCAATCAAGATATTGATTATTCTCAACATCAGTGATCCAAACGCCCTGGGCTTTCGCAATTGCCAACGGCAATTTGCGCGGATAACTCCTAACATTCGACTCAAATTCGGCTTGACGCGCCAAATAGGTTTCATTGTTTCCGTTTAATGAGTTTGCAACTAAAGTATCAATACGGACTTTATCCGTCATCATATCTCTCCTACAACCGAAGGTCTCAAGACGCAACGATTGAATTAATGAATTAGAAAAGTAACTGCCTTGTGAAAAGCGCGACCAATATATGGCTTTTTCGCCTGGGACTCAATAGCCGATTTTGTTTTGAATTGTTTAGTTTTTTCTTAGGCTCATCAATATGTTGTTGATTTGTTGACCGTTGGTTTTGCCGGCAAAAAACAACATTTCTTTAACATTGCGTAAAAATCCTTTTCTGCTTTCCTTTGGCTGCTTCTTTAATGCATTTATTATTAAGGTGAATTTCCGATTAATAACATAAATAGAAAATAGCGGCTTATTTTCATCTATTCACCACCTTAAGTCCTATAGCGGTTATATACACAAAATTTGTGATGAATATAAGCAGCCGAGCGTTAAAAGCGCAGTATCCAGAGTGGTGATTTCTTGCAGATTTTACGTAGCGCGATCAAAACAGCGGGATTTTTGTGCGGCGCCGGCGTGTCTGCCGGCGCCGCGGTCATTAACGTTGCCGTAACCAGGCATGATAGCGCCGCAGAGTGCGGCGGGTGCGCCACCGATCGATGAGCAGCGACCACAGCGGGGAGTAACGCACGTTGCGCGTCCGATCGCGGCTCAGAGCGTGCATGCGGCGCTTGATCAGCGCCATGCGGGCGAGCAGCGTCAGCGTTTTGTCGCGCCATTTTACCGGTGCGGGCAACGCATGAGGGACTTCACCGGTTTGCCAGCGGCGCGGCAGATCGGGAATTTCCGCCATGGCGGTGGCGATGCCGACCACCGCGACGCCGCTGTTCAGCACCCGTTGCGCCACCGACGGGCGGGCGATGCCGCCGGTGGTCATCACCGGCATGCGCGCTACTGCGGCGAGATCGCGGGCGAAGGCCAGAAAATAGGCTTCGCGCGCCAGGGTGCTGTCGTCTGCGGCTTCCCCCTGCATCGCCGGGCTTTCATAACTCCCGCCCGACAACTCCACCAGATCGACCGGCAGTGTGTTGAGCATCAACAACACCTGTCGGGCCTCGTCCGGCGAAAAGCCGCCGCGCTGAAAATCGGCTGAATTGAGCTTTACCGCCACGCAAAAGTCTGGCGAGACACGCTGGCGCACCGCGCGCACCACCTCCAGCAGCAGACGGGCGCGATTCGCCAGTTCGCCCCCCCAACGATCGCTGCGCTGGTTGGCCAACGGCGACAAAAACTGGGAGATCAGGTAGCCGTGCGCCGCGTGGATCTGCACGCCGGTAAACCCGGCCTTTTCGGCGGCGTGCGCGCTGGCGGCGAAGCGGGCGATCACCTCGGCAATCTGCGCTTCGCTCATGGCCTCCGGCTGCGCGAACGCCTTGCTGTACTTGCCCATCGCCATCGGGATGGCGGAGGGCGCCCAGGCGTTGCCGCCCATGTTGGCCATCACCTGACGGCCCGGGTGGCTGAGCTGCATCCATACCTGCGCGCCTTCCTGGCGCGCGGCCGCCGCCCAGGTTTTGAACGCCTCGAGCGGCGTATCCTGTTCCAGCACCACGCCGCCGGGGCCGGTCATGGCGCGTCCGTCGATCATCACGTTGCCGGTGATGATGAGGCCGGCGCCGCCGATACCCCAGTGGCGATACAGACGCCATAGCGCGGGACCGGGCAGTTGGCCTTCATCGGCCAGATTTTCTTCCAACGCGGCTTTGGCCAAACGGTTGGGTAAGCGGCTGCCGTTAGGCAGAATCAGCGGGGTAAACATCGGGTACGTTCCTGTCGCAGGGGGAATGGCGCTATACTAGGTTTAAAGTTAACTTTAAGGTCAATAGGGCATGAAGATCGGAGAATTGGCGGAACGGGCCGGCGTGGCCGCCTCGGCGATACGCTACTACGAGCAGCAGGGTCTGCTGCCCAAAGCGGTGCGCGGCGTTAACGGATATCGGGTGTATAGCGAAAGCGCGCTGGAGCGGCTGCATCTGATCCAAATCGGCCAGAATCTAGGGTTCTCGCTGCAGGCGATCCGTGGGGTATTGGCGCTGCAGGGCAGCGCCTATCAGGATGGGTTGATACAGGGCGTCGAGACCCGTCTGGCGGAAATCGAGCGGATGTTGGTCACGCTGAATGAGCAGCGAGAAGCATTGCTGGCGACCCGACTTACCTTGCTGGAATCCGGCGTGGCGGGGTTATGCCAAGTCAAAAATGAAAAGTTGGCCGGTGCGTGGCCGGCCTGCACAGATTAGCGGCGTTTAAAGGCGGAGCGCCCGGCCTGTGCGGTGAGCACCTTTCGCCCCGGATCCGGGCGGGTTCAGTTTTAACCGCCATGTTTCCTATATCATCCGCAGCCGCGCCCACATCCCTTTGGCTTTCCCCATTTAGATAGCGGGAACCGCCTTAATATAATTAACATCCATACCATTTCATTTTGAATTAAAAATAAATCCGGTAAAAAAAAGACATTATAAAAAAAGGCGCTAGAATTTATCTGATACTTATTGCCGTTTAACGAATATATCGTTAAACATCATTCCTGAAAGGAAGTGCAATGAAATCCAAGAAGCCTGTAGCCAATGCACCAAGCGTTAGCGAATTGAGTGCACAAATTGAAAATAACCTTAAATATCAACTTTGTGTGACCTTGCCCACGGCAACTGAAAGCGACGTTTTCAATGCGGTGGCGCTGACCGTTCGTCATTATCAATATGATGACTTTCTAATTTCACAACAAAGACAGCGGGCGGAGAAAAAGAAACGCCTTTATTATTTGTCGATGGAGTTTTTATTAGGCCAGTCATTGCGCAATAACCTGATCAATACCGGCTTGTTGACGAATATGCAGCGTGCGGTCACCGAACTGGGATTCGATTTCGAGCGCATTGTGGATGAGGAACCCGACGCGGCTTTAGGCAATGGCGGTCTGGGGCGTTTGGCCGCCTGTTTCATCGACTCGATGGCCACATTGGATATCGCTGCCTCCGGACACGGCATCAAATACGAGTATGGGCTTTTCAAACAGGCAATCCACGACGGCAGGCAAATAGAACAGCCGGATGACTGGCACTCTACACGCTCGCCGTGGCTGGTAGAGCATCATGCCCAACAAATGCTGATCCCGATCGGCGGCCGCGTTGAACATGGCGAAGACGCCGAAGGCAACTATAACCCGATGTGGATGGACTGGCGGATCCTCGTCGGGATCCCGCACGACTATTTCGTTTCCGGTTATCAGGGCTCGGCGACCAATAAGCTGCGCCTTTACAGCGCGCTGGCTTCAGACTCCTTCAATATTCATATCTTCAACCGGGGCGACTATATCAAGGCGGTAAGCGAGAAAATCGCCTCGGAGAACATTTCGAAGATTCTCTATCCGGCCGATGAAGCTCTGACCGGCAAGGAGCTTCGTCTCACGCAGGAGTATTTCCTGGTCGCTTGCACTCTGCGCGATGTGCTGGCCGATTATGCGGGGGAAGAGGCATCTATCACGGCACTGCCGGAGCGGGTGGCGATCCAGCTCAATGACACCCATCCGGCCCTGGCGGTGGCGGAACTGATGCGTCTGTTGGTCGATGAGCACCAACTGCCGTGGGAGCAGGCTTGGGACATCACGCAGCGAACCTGCGCTTTCACCAATCACACGCTGATGCCGGAGGCGCTGGAAACCTGGTCGGTGAGCCTGTTTGAAAAACTGCTGCCGCGTCATCTGCAGATCGTTTATGAGATCAACCGACGTTTTCTGGCGCACGTCGCCGCGCGATGGCCCGATAAGCCGCAGTTATTGCCGTCGCTTTCCCTGTTCGCGGGCGATAACGACAAGAAGATGCGGATGGCTAACCTGGCGATCGTCGGTAGTCATCGGGTTAACGGCGTGGCGAAACTGCATTCGGAGTTGATCAAGAAAAGCCTGGTGCCGGACTTTTATTTTATCTCGCCGGAAAAATTCATTAACCAGACCAACGGCGTAACGCCACGTCGCTGGGTGCAGCAGGCCAACCCGCCGCTGGCGGCGTTTTTGCATCAGCATCTGGGTGACGAATGGCCGACGGATCTGCAGCAGTTGGCGGGGCTCGAGAAATTGGCCGACGATATTGGTGCGATCGACGAGATACGCGCGATAAAACGTGCGAATAAGGGCGCCTTATGTCGATTAATCGCACAGCGTCACGGCATACAACTCGATCCGATGGCGATGTTCGACTGTCAGGTGAAGCGGATCCACGAATATAAACGCCAGCTGTTGAATATTCTGCACGTCATAGACCTTTATCTGGAGATCAAAGAGGGCGGTAAGACTATCGCGCCCAAAGTGCATCTGTTCGCCGGCAAAGCGGCGCCCAGCTATGCGGTGGCCAAGCTGATTATTCAGCTGATAGGCGCCGTGGCGCAGCGCATTAATCGGGACTCTCGCGTCGGCGGCCAGCTGAAAGTGGCTTTCCTCGAAGACTATAAGGTTTCACTGGCCGAACATATCATTCCCGCGACCGACCTGTCCGAGCAGATATCGACCGCCGGCACCGAGGCCTCGGGCACCAGCAACATGAAATTCGCCCTCAATGGCGCACTGACCATCGGCACACTGGATGGAGCGAACATCGAAATCCGCGATGCAGTTGGGGCGGATAATTTCTATCTGTTCGGCGCCACCGCCGAGGAAATCGACGATATCAGACGCCATGGCTATCACGGCGGCGATCATTATCTCAACAACCCGCGCATTGCGCGCGTGGTGGATTCGCTGACTTCGGGCCTGTTCTCGGCCGATAACGAGCTGTTCGCGCCGTTACGCAATATCCTGCTCACCGGCGACTATTTCTGTCATCTTCAGGACTTCGAGAGTTATCGGCTGGCCCAGCAGCGGGCGGCGGCCGATTTCGATGAGCCGGGGCAGTGGCACCGTCGCGCACTGTTGACCATCGCGCGCATGGGCGGTTTTTCCAGCGATCGCACCATTCGCGGCTACGCCAGGGATATTTGGGGGATGAATTACTGACATGACCACCCGTTTATTTCGGCGCCTGTCCCCGCTTGCCGGCTGTTTGTTCAGCGTTTGCGGCTGGGCGGCGGACACCGTGCCTAACCAGCCGGCGGTAAGGGTATTCACCAGCCCCTGGGCGCGTCTGTTTTCGGGCAGCGAGTCATCTTTTTCCACGGCGCTGACCTACAACTCGGATTTGGCTCGTCATCCGGTTTATGTGCCGACGGGACGGGACGCTTCCGAGATCCATGATAAATACAACCAGCGCCTGTTGCTGAGCATGCAGTATTCACCGATGAGCTATTTTTTTGCCAACATGACGGTGCGTGTGCCGCTGCAGGACACCAATAAATACAGCACCGACTTCGTGTACAGCTTTGGTTACGATGACTGGCATCCGGGCACTTTCAGCCTGGTGTACGGCAACTACAGCGAGGATAACCATTTTTATCCCGCTAGCGGCGCCAGACATACCTACTTCGAGCGGGGAGCCTGGACTTTCGCTTATAAATTCAGCTTGCCGGGCAGCCTCGAAAAACACTTGCTGATCAACAAAGAGGACGCGCTGATTTGCCAGGTGGGGTATAGCTATGTCCCGCGTTACTATTCTCTGGCCGACAGCGGCATCAAGCGCAATAAAAGCTCGCTGTTGGCCAGCTGCGGTTACACGCTGCTGCAACACTATTTCCTGCGCGTGTCGTCGTTTTATTATCCCGATAGCCGGCAACAGCAGCCGTGGGATTACGATTACACCTACAGTATCGGCTATGTGTCCAGCTATTTGCCGGGCGCGGTTTCCGTGCATTACGACAACTATTCCGGCACGCGCTACCCGTGGCGCAGCGATGCCAATGCCAATTTTCGTCGCGGGACGATCAACCTGAGCTGGACGCTCCCGTTTTAAGCGAGTGTGACTGTGGAACCGACGGACAAAGACAGCGCGTTCTCTCTGACTATCCTGATCGTCGATGACTCCAGGAGTTACCGACACCTGCTGGGCAGCATGCTGAGCAAATGGGGCTACCGGGTGCTGGAGGCGCAGGACGGCGTACACGCGCTGGCAATGTTGGAGACGCAGAACATCAACGCCGTCATCAGCGATTGGGAAATGCCGCAAATGGACGGTGTGGCGCTGTGCCGTCAAATTCGCCAGCGTGACTTCGGCCATTACATTTATGCCATTTTGGTGACGGCGCGCCAATCGATCGACGATCTGGTGCAGGGGCTGGAGTCCGGCGCTGACGATTTCCTTTCCAAGCCGGTCAATCAGAGCCAGCTGCGCGCCCGGCTGCATGCCGCGGAACGCGTCCTGACGCTGGAAAGCACGCTGGCGGTGCGCAACCAGCGCCTGAGCAGTGCCTACCAACAGATTGAGCAGGATCTGCAGGCCGCCGCGCGATTGCAGCGCAGCGTGTTGCCGTCGGCATCGCTGGCGTTCAGCGGTTATCAGGCGGACTGGATGTTTTTGCCTTCCGCGTACGTTTCCGGCGATCTGCTGAACTATTTTGCGCTCGATAGCCGTCATCTGGCGTTCTATTGTATTGATGTCGCCGGCCATGGCGTCAGCGCGGCGATGCTGTCGCTGGCGGTGGCCAGAGAGTTTCTCACCGGACGGATCGATGAGCGATTGCTGATCGTCGACGGGAACATCGTCGCGCCACATCAGGTGGTCGCTGCGCTCAACCGGCGTTTTTGCCTGGATAACGAAGAGATCACCAGCTATTTCACGCTCATCTACGGTTTTATCGACACGCAAACCGGGTTGGGCGCGCTCTGTCAGGCCGGGCACCCGACGCCGTTCATTATCCGTCAGGACGGCGAGCTGCGCACCGTCGGCCTCGGCGGCGTGCCCGTAGGGCTGTTTCCGCAGTCGGAATATCAGAGCAGCGAGTTTTGCCTGGCGCCCGGCGAACGGCTCTATCTTTACAGCGACGGCATCAGTGAATGTGAGAACCGCGCAGGCGAGCTTTATGGGGAAACGCGGCTGCAGCAGTTGCTGATCGCGCAGCGTAGGCAGCCGCGCTCGGCCGTTTTCCAATGCGTTGAGCGCGAGCTGGTGAGTTGGAGCCAGCCGGAGTCCGACGGGCTCGCAGAGTACGGCCGTTTCTTTAATGACGATATTTCGCTGGTGGCGATAGAGCGCACCGCATAACTCCCGACAACATCGATGAGGAAGACTATGAATTTTGAAATGCACACCGAAAATGACATTGAGATCGTGGTGCCGCTGGTGCGTCGTCTCGACGCCTCCGTCGCGCTGGCGTTCAAGCAACAGGTGCTGGAAGTGATCGAGCGTCATGGCCATCACGTACTGCTCGACTTCAGCCGGGTCGATTTCATCGACAGCAGCTGTTTGGGCGCCCTGGTGTCAATACTCAAAACGTTGAACGGCAAAGGGGAGCTGGTGCTGTGTTCGTTGAACGGCAATATCCAGCATCTGTTCAAACTGACCCGCATGGACCGTATTTTTACCATCGGCGCCACGCGTCAGGACGCGATGAACATCCTCGCCCGCGAATAGTGCGGCGCTTTGCCGGGAGGCCTTGATGGAGACTGCCACCACCGCGCTGCGCCTGGGCGCGACGCTTGAGAACCTCGAGACGTTGAGCCGTGCCCTCCAACGTTTCGTGGCGCCGTTCGCGCTTGATCCCGCGGCGATATATCAGCTGGATTTGGCGGCCAGCGAGGCATTCAGCAACATCGTCCGGCACGGCGTCGATTACGACGCTCGGCAAACGATTGAGGTGACTATGTCACTTTCTTCCGGCGCAATCACTCTCACGCTCATCGACACGGGGCGCCCGATACCGGCGGACATTCTGCAGGCGGTGACGGATAAGCAACGGTCGTTCCCCGAGCCCGGCGCCCTGGAAAATTGGCCAGAAAGCGGAATCGGATTGATACTGATTTATTCCATGATGGACAAAGTTCGTTACCGTACCGCCGACGGACGCAACGAGCTGATTCTGACTAAAAATACGATGGGCGAGCGAACCTGAAAGGCGGGACGCGCCCGTTGGAGACGCTACAGGAGTCAACATGCTCGAGCCATGCTTCCCCGAAAACGAAGCCGAACGCCTGTCGGTATTGAATTCGCTGAACGTGCTGGATTCGAACTCAGTAGAAAAGCTGGATCGCATCACGCGGCTGGCCGCGAAATATTTCGGCGTCAGCATTGCGCTGGTGTCACTGATCGACCGCGATCGTCAATGGTTTTTATCGCGCTATGGCCTGGATGTCCGGGAAACGCCGCGCAACATCTCGTTCTGCGGCCATGCCATCCTGCAACGCGAAGCGCTGGTGGTGCCCGATACCGCGCAGGATCCGCGCTTTTTCGATAACCCACTGGTGGTCGGCGGCCCGCGCATCGGCTTCTACGTCGGGCAACAGCTGCTGTCGCTCGACGGATTGCCGCTCGGCACGCTATGCATTATCGACAGTCACCCGCAGCCGTTTCCTCAAGATAAACTGGTCGACCTGCGTGACTTCGCCGCGGTGGTGGAAGAGTATCTGCAGAGCATCGAACGCAACGTCTATACCGAAAACCTGAAATCCGATCTGCAGCGCACGGAGGCGTTATTCGAACAGACTTTCTCTCAGGCGGCGGTGGGCATGGCGCTGGTTTCGCTGCAGGGGTATTGGCTGCGGGTCAATCCGCGCATCTGCGAAATGCTGCAATACTCCGAGCGCGAGCTGATGGATCGCACCTTTCAGGACATTACCTATCCGCTCGATCTCGACACCGATCTGGAAAAACTGCAGCAGTTGCTGAGAAACGAGATCGACACCTACTCGCTGGAGAAACGCTATTTCCGCGCCGATGGCACGATCGTATGGGTGGAACTGACGGTGGCGCTCAATCGGCTGCCGAACGGCAAGCCGGATCATTTCATCTCGGTCATCGTCGACATCAGCGAGCGCAAGGCGGCGGAGGCCGACCTGTATGCCTTGCAGCATGAGCTGGAAGAACGCGTCGAAATTCGTACGCATGAGCTTAACGCAGTGGTCAAACAGCTTAACGAAGAGATAGAAACCCGGGTGCTCGCTGAATCTCAGCTCAGTGCGGAAAAAGAACGCCTGCGCGCCATTACCGACAATATGCCGGCGTTAATCAGCCAAATCGACGCCAATGAACGCTACCTGTTCGCCAATAGCGCCTATAAGACCTGGTTTGGTCTGGAAGAGGCCAGCCTGCAGGGCATGACGGTGCGCGAGTTCATGGGGGAAAGCGTGTATCAAATGGCCCGGCCGATGATCGCGCGGGCTTTGGCGGGCGAAATGGTCAG
This sequence comes from Serratia sp. X10, assembly GCF_017811775.1. Classification (NCBI taxonomy): domain Bacteria; kingdom Pseudomonadati; phylum Pseudomonadota; class Gammaproteobacteria; order Enterobacterales; family Yersiniaceae; genus Serratia; species Serratia sp. X10. The sequence continues at coordinate 856,085 of NZ_JAEIOH010000001.1, forward strand.
CTTCGAAAACGAATTGCAGACCCAGCAGGGGCTGCTGATGATCCACACCACGCTGGTGCCGTGCGAGGCTCAGGGCTTTTACATTCTCTCCATGGATATCACCGAGTTGAAGCGGCTGCAGCAACGATTGGAATATGACGCCACGCACGACATGCTGACCGGGTTGACTAACCGACGCGCATTTCTGCGCCGGTTGTCGGGCACGTTGCAAGTCTGCTGTCATCAGCGGCAGATGGCCCTGTTGTTCATCGATCTCGATGGTTTTAAGGGCATGAACGACAGTTACGGCCATGACTTCGGCGATCTGATCCTGAAGACGTTCGCCAACTTGCTCAGCGCTTGCGCCGACGAAAGGCACAGCGTCTCGCGCCTGGCCGGCGACGAGTTCACGGTGATCCTGTGGCCGCTGACAGCGCCGCGGCCTGAGGTCAGCGCGTTTTGCGAAAAGGTGTTGGCGGAGCTGGCCGGTATTTCGCAGATCGGTCAGCAGAAGGTCTGCCTGTCCGCCAGCATTGGCGCCGCTATCTCTGCGAGTGGGGACGTGACGCCGGAAATGCTGCTGGCCAGCGCCGACGGCGCGATGTATCAGGCGAAAACCGCCGGCAAAGGCACTTACGCCATCTGTGAGCTGTGAGCCAATGTTACGACATCTCAGTAAGAACGAAGACGAGCGCCTGGCGGCCATCGATGCGCTGGCGGGGTTGGGCGCCGGCCATGACGACGCGATCCATCAGGTGCTGACGATCACCCGCAAGCTGTTACAGGCCGAGGGCTGCCTCATTTACCTGCACGGAACGCGCAAGATTTGGATCCGCGAGCACATTGACGTCGGGTTCGAGGAGATCGACTTCGTCAGCCCCTTGTTCAATTTCGTTCGTCTGAGCGGCGAGGCGTTGATTTGTCCGGACACCCATGCGGATGAACGCTTTGTCTCGGATCCCATGGTCAACGGCGCCGCGGCGATCCGCCACTGCGCCGCCATCCCGCTGTGCACCCGCGAAGGCTATACGATCGGCGCGTTCTGCCTCGTGGGTTCGCAGCCAAAGCATCTGACTCGCCGTCAGGTCGAACTGCTGCGCAGCATGGCCACCATCGTCGGCGAGCTGATTGAAGCGCAGAGTGAGATCGGCCTGGTCGATGCCATCACTCGCTTGCCCAATCGGCAGCGGCTGATGGGTGAACTCGGCAATTTACCGGACGCGGGCAAATACGCGTTATTGCTGTTCGATACGATAGATATCCAATACGCCTACGAGATGGCGCGTTCTTTCGGCCTGTCTACGGTAGAGTTACTGCTGGGGAATATCAGCCATTTCCTGAAAGAGACGTTTCTCAGTGAGCGCATGCTGTACAGCATCGCGCCTGGACGTTTCGCCGTCATTATCGAGGCGCAGCACATGCCGCAGGCGAAGCGCGATCTGTTGCGTTGCGCCGACCGTTTGCATCACGAAGTGAGAGGCGCCGTGCCGCTGCGCCTGGAACTTAATGCCGGTTATGCGTTATTTTCCGCGCCGCATGCCGATCCTCCCGAGATTTTGCGCCAGGCGACCAGCGCGCTGCATGATTCGATCGACGAGGGGCGAGCCGTCTCCCTCTACAGCGAGCCGAAGGATGCGGTGCGCAAGCATAATTTCAATATTTTTAATGAGTTGGCGCAGAGTCTGAAGGAAAATAATCGCGGGCTATTTTTGGAGTACCAACCGCAGATTGATTTGGCGAGCGGCAGGATCGTCGGCGCGGAAGCATTGCTGCGTTGGCGGCATGAAAGTTGGGGGGCGATCCCGACGGGGGAGTTCATTCCGCTGGTGGAAAATACCTCGCTGATCAAACCGTTGACCGAGTTTGTCATCGCGCAGTCGATTGAACAGTTGTTGTTGATGCGTGAAGCGGGGATCGCGTTTCCCATCTCGATCAACGTGACGGCCGGCAATCTGGCCGAGCGGCACTTTGCGGCGCGGTTGAATGAAGCCATCACCCGGCGCGGGCTGCAGGCGGGGGACATTGAGATAGAGTGCCTGGAGTCGCAACGCATTCAGGAAAGCAGCGCGGCGTTGGCCTGTCTGCATGCGCTCAAGGCCAACGGGCATCGCATCGCGCTGGATGATTTCGGCGCCGGCTACAGCAATTTAAACTATCTGCGCCATATCCCCGCCGACGTCGTCAAACTGGACGCCTCCCTGATAAGACTGCTGAAGAGCGATGCGGACAGCCGCATCATCGTACAAAGCATCATCGATATGCTGCATAAACTCAACTATGAAGTCTTGGCGGAAGGGGTGGAAGACCTGGAGTCGCTCCACTACCTGACCGAGTATCGGTGCGATGTCGTACAGGGCTTCTATTTTTCACCGGCGGTGACGTTGGAAAAGCTGTGCGCGCTCGTCGACATTCACGGGCAGCAGCGACGAAATGCCTGAGGCAACGCCGCTCATGGCGCGCCAACCGGAAATCGCCGGCGATTCTCACCCAGGCGCAGGCCATTACTGTCCGTCAATTCCGTCACCACCTGCAGAGGCAGCGTCGAGCGCGGCGTGAGGTTGAGCTCCTTCAATTTACGGCCGCTGTCCGCCGGCAGGTCGAGCGTCGTCTCGCCGCGAGCCAGTTCGTGCTCCCCCTGCGTCACTCGCCAACGCAGCGTGGCGGCGGGGTAATCTTGCCAGCGATCGTTGATCGCCCACAGGCCTATCTTGCCGCTTTCTCCCGTTCGCCAGTTGAGCGAGATAGGCTCAATGGAGGGCAGTACCGGCTGATAGGCGCGTTGCAAGGCGTAGTAACCTGTTTTGGGATGGCGCTGATAGTCGATGACCGCCCAGTTGATCGAAGGCCAGGTCTCGCTGAACATGAACTGGAACAGGGCGGCGACCGGCTGATAGCGTTGACGCCGATAGCTTTCCGCCGCCAGTTGAATGCCTTCCGCCTGATAGCGCTGGGTGTTGGCGATAAAACTCTCGATCGTGGCGCCGCGCGACAGCTTGGCCAGCCCGAAAGCCTGCTCGGGCTGGAAATTGTGATACTGCCAAACCTTCCAGCCCGGGTCGTCAGGCGAGGTGCTGGCGGGCCACAGGTGCGCCACCGGAATGATAGTGCGCAACGTGGCGAGACGAGGCAGCGCCTGCGCGCCAAATTCGCTGATGATCGGACTGGTCGCCGGCTTGAGAAAATCGGCAATCGTGCCGAAATACCAGCCCTGCCAATAATGCTCCGCCACGGTAGACCAACGGTGCACGATGCGGCTGCGATCTTCGCTCAGTGCGTCCGCCACGCGGTGCGCCAACCGACGGTTGAGCGTGGGCGTCCAGTCGGTAAACCGCTGTTTCATCCACGGCGCGTCGAAAGGCGGCTCATTTTGCCCGGCCCACACGATCACCGAAGGGTGGTTGCCCCGTTGTTTCAGCAGGTCGCCGGCCTGGCGCGCCGCTTCGGCGGCGAAGGCTTCGCTGTCGTCATACCCCCATTGCAGCGGCATGTCTTGCCACAACAACATGCCCAGCGCGTCGGCCTCGCGATACAATGCCCGGCCGGCCACGTGCCCATGCACCCGCACCGCGTTGATGTTCGCCGCGCGCATCAGCAGCAGATCCCGGCGATAAAGCGCGGCGGTCATGCTGCCGAGCCACGGTGAACCGATATAGTTGGTGCCGCGAATAAACAGGCGGCGGCCATTGATCGTCCAGCCGTGGCCTGAGGCCAGCTCACGGACTTCTCTCAAGCCGGTCTGTGCGGTGCGCCGATCCAATATCCCTTCGGCATCGGACAGCGTTGCCTCGATGCGATACAGATTTTGCGCCCCATGGCCGTACGGCCACCAGAGCGCGGCGCCCGGCATCGGCAGCGAAACGGCGAGCGGCGCGCCGCCGGTCAACACCACGCGGCGGGAAAGGTGATAGCTTTTGCCGGTGAAGTTAAGCGGCGTCAGGCGCAGTGTCAGGCGCGCTTTTCTTGGCCGATTGACCCGATAATCGAGGCGGATGTCCAGCGCCGGCTTCTCCAGTCCCTGGCGCCAATCGGGCAGCGCCGTGAGGTTGTCGATCGCTGCGCCGCGGCTGAGGCGAAGCGTGACGGGTTGCCAAATGCCGCCTGAATTGGCGTCCTGGCCCTGCGGCGACCAGGCGCCGCCGGGGCGGGTATCGTGCTGCGACAGCACGCCTTTAATCGCGCGCTTGTGCAAGGGCCAAACGCTGCCGGGACGCTCGAATGGGCTGTCCACCCTGACCAGCAGGTGGTTTTCGCGGCGAGCCGCCTGGGTTACATCGAACTGGAAACGTTGAAAATAGCCCTGATGCTGGCCGACAAAGCGTTGGTTGAGCCATACGTCAGCGCGATAATCGACGCCGTCGAAAGTGAGCGTAGCCAACCGATCTCGGGTGAGATGCGGCAGAGTGAATGTCGTGCGGTACCACAGTGCGCCCTGATGATCGACGCCGTCGCTGTACCAGTTTGCCGGTACTCGCAAGGGGTGCCAGTTCGGCGTCAGGCGCTGCCGGTCGTCATGGGGCGGGTTGGCGTTCTGGTATTGCCAGATGCCGTCGAGAGAAACGCTGCGCGGCGTCTGGGCAAGGGGGCTTGACGCGCAAACCAACAGCCCCAGCGAGAGCCAGATTCTTGTCTTCATGTTGCCTCCACGATGGCGAGCAGCGCGTCGCGTAACTGCCGGCTCAGCGGCGCCAACTGCGACTGCAGTGGGGGTATCGACGCGAGATCGCGGGCGCCGGCGGCCTGCTCAATGGCTTGCAGACAGGGCGCCAGCGTCGAACCGGCAAAGTGCAGCGTTTCTCCTTTGAGGCGATGCGCACAGCGTTTGATCTCGTCGCATGCCTGATCGTCGATCGCCGTTTGCAGGGCTTGCAGCAGCCCAGGCAGTTCGTCGATAAACATCGTCGCCAGTTCGTTGAACAGGGCCGGATCGTTGTCCAACTGCGCAAGCGCGAGCGGATAGTCGAAGGCGGCTTCCGGCGCGGGCGCCGCGGCGACGACCTGCGTAATTTCTTCGGCCAGTTTGTCCAGCAGGATAGGCTTGGCGATATAGCCGTCAAAGCCGAGCTGCAGGCATTTCTCTCTGTCGCCTTTCATGGCGTGAGCAGTCATGGCGATGATCCGCTGTGTCGGTTCGCCCGGCGGTTGCCGCCGCTCCGCCTGACGAATCGCCTGCACCGCTTCGATGCCGCCCATCTCCGGCATCTGCAAATCCATTAAAATGACGTCGTAGCGCGCGGTTTTCAGCCGAGCCAGCGCCTCGACGCCGTTGCCGGCCAGCTCGGCGCTGTGCCCCAGCTTGCCGATAAAGCTGAGCGCCAGCTTTTGGTTGACCGGATTATCTTCGGCGATCAGCAAATGATAATGGGGCGACTTGGCGCTCACCGCCGGCGTGCGGGCAACTGGCGCGATGAGGGCCGTTTTCGGTAGCATCGGCACCAGCGCTTGTTCCATGGCGGCAAACAGTTCCCCGGCGTCGATGGGTTTGGTCAGGAAAAAGGAAACGCCCACTTTTTGCAGCACCGCCTTGTCGATACGGCTTCCCGTCGAGCTCAGCATGATCAGCGTGCAGTGCCGCAACGACGGGGTGGACATGATTTCCAGCGCCAGCGCCATGCCGTCCATTTCCGGCATTTGCGCATCCAGTAGCACCAGCGGGAAGGGCGCGCGGCTGTTCATCAGCGCCAGCGCCTCTTTCCCCGAACCGACGGTGACGGGCTTCAGGCCCATATTGCGCAGCAGATCGGACAGCAGCCGCAGGTTGGTGGCATTGTCGTCCACCACCAGCACCTCGATGCCCGCCAGCGTCTGCGACCAGCCGACGCTTTCTCTGCGCGCGCCTGACAACACCGGCAGTGAAAAATAGAAACAGCTGCCGCGTCCGGCGTCGCTGTCTACCTGCAATTCTCCCCCCATCATCGCGACCAGCCTGGCGGAGATCGTCAGCCCGAGACCGGTGCCGCCGTATTTTCTCGTCGTCGAGTTATCCGCCTGGCTGAACGATTCGAAAATGACTTTCTGCTTGTCTTTAGCGATGCCGATACCGCTGTCGCGGATGCTGAACAACAAACGGTGCGCATCGTTGACCACCGGTTCGATACGCAGCACCACTTCGCCTGCAGGCGTAAATTTGAGCGCATTGCCAATCAGGTTGGTCAAAACCTGGCGCAACCGCAGCGGATCGCCAAAGATCTTGTCGGCGACGTCAGGGTGGATATCCACCAGCAGCTCGACGTTTTTTTCGGAGAACTTGGGCGTCAGCGGGCGGGTGATCTCCTGCACCAACGGCCGCAGAGAGAAGTCCTCCGGATCCAGGCTGATCTTGCCCGCTTCGATTTTGGAGAAGTCCAAAATATCATCGATAATTTTCAACAGCGCGCGCGCGGAACTGTAAGCCATTGAGATGTAGTCGCGCTGTTCATGATTCAACTCGGTCTCAAGACAGAGTTGGGTCATGCCGAGAATGCCGTTCATGGGCGTGCGAATTTCGTGGCTCATATTGGCGAGAAATTCACTTTTCGCCAGGCTGGCCGCTTTGGCCATCTCAACCGATTGGCGGGATGAGGCTTCCGCTTCTTTGTATTCCGTAATGTCCTGCAGGGTGCCGATCGCCCGTTGTACTTCGCCTTTAAGGCCTTGTTGCACGATCTGGCCCTGCAGCGATACCCAACCGTACCGCTCGTCTGCGCGCTGCACTTTCACTTCGCAGGCGAAAATCGGCAAGATAGCCTGGTTCGCCTGAAGGATACACTGAGTGAAATGCGCCAGATCGTCGGCCGGAAAGGCCTGCGCCCACAGTGAGCCGGAAAGCGTCGAATGCGTGCGAGGAATTTCCAGCAATAGCAGTAACGCGTCGTTGACCTGCAATTCGTCGGTCGCCAAATCCCACTCCCAAATGCCGATGCGCGAGGTTTCCGCCGCCAGGATAAAATCGCTGTGCAGCCGCTGTTCGGCCTTGATGACGTCGGCATAGCGGCTGATATCGGTGTGGGAGCTGATCACGCCGCCTTCCGGCGTTCGCTGGTGCTGGATATACAGGGTGCGATCGGTTATCCGTCTCACCTCGTAATGGTCTGGCCGGCGGTAGTTGGCCAGTAAGGAAGCCGCCATGCGCTTTTGGGCTTCGTCATGCAGCGCCGGATAGCTGATATCGATCATCTTGCGCAAGACGTCGGCGAGCGTAAGCCCGACGCTCAGCCAAGGTTCCAGCCCCGGATAATAGTCGTTCACGCGCCGGTTCCAGTAGACCAACCGCTCTTCGGCGTCATAAATGGCCAGCGCGATAGGCGGGGCGTTGAGCGCGGAAAGCAGCGTCGGCTTGTTCATCCCGGTAGCCCCGACTGCGCGGCGGGATTGTGATGCAATTCGGCCTGACGCCGCATGAACTCGAGCCCCGGCGCCAGCACGATGGCCCACGCGGTCAGGATCTCTTCATCGCATTCAGGATCGAGGTCCCGCACGGTTTGCAGCACGGCTTTGCGCCACAGCGCATAAATCGACGGCGGCAGGTTGAGGCCCTGCGGGCTGCCTTCCTGCGTTACCTGTACCAGGTAATCCGCCACGATATGCGTGTTGGCGACCGAGAGCATGTAGAAAAAGGTTTTATAGATGATTTTCTGCTTTTCCAGCCGCTGGGCGATGCTGCCCGGTGAATTGAGATCCTCGGTGCTGCCGATAAACAACGCGTAGAAATGGGCGAAGAACCGATCGCCTTTATCGCCCTGAGTGATGCGGCTGTAGCTGTTATTGAACAGCTCTTCATAGTTAATCCCCATGTCATTCTCCTTTCGCACTGGGGAGCGGATGACGCTCCTGCGGCAGACAGTGACGAGGCCAGTTGAAAACGTCTTGCATGCGAGCGCCGAGGTAGCCGTCGTTGAGCGGCGCCTGCAGCAGCGGGCCGCGATTCTGTTTGAACAACAGCGCCTCCAGCACGACGGTGTTGGTGGTGAGCGTGAAGGTGGTGTTATAGCCGCCGTTCGCTTCATAGCGGCCTTCGAACCAGCCGCGTTTGTCATCCTGATGCAGCCGCCCCAGTTGCATGAGCGCGTCGGTGTAGTGAGTATCCCACAGCACCCACAGACCGAAAATGGCGCGGGTCGAAAGCAGCGCCAGCTCGGGGGCGTAGCGGCCGTCGTCTGTGAGGGTATTCCAGGCGTAACCATTGGCGAACAGGCTGTCATATATCTCCCACGGCGCCGTGCTGCGTGAATATTGCGCCCGCGCAGTGAGGATTTTCTCCCGCTGCCAGCGCATTTCCTGCGCCTGGTAAAGACGTTGGGCTCGTTGCGCCATGCTGACGTCGGCCGCATCGCCGGCATTGGGCGCCGGCCATCCCATCTCGATCCCGGTCAGCAGATACGGCGTGCTTTCGATGCCGGCGGGGGTGCCGGTGAGGCGCGGATCGCGGGCCGTCACGGCGATGGGCTCACCATAGACGATTGCCGTTTTGAATGGCGCCATTCGGGGAGACGAGCGTTGAAACCCCCACAGGCGGAAAGCCGCGCTGTTGTAGTCGGCATAGCCGACGTCGCTGGCTGTGGCACTGCGCCAAGCGCCGTTTTGCTCTCGTCCGTCGAGCGGCTGACCGTCTTGGGTCAGCAGGTTGCAGAAGTTCCATCGCAGCGCGATTCGTTCGAGAAAGGTGCGATATTCGGGAAAGCTTTGCGCCGTGAAACGCATGCCGGTGAGCAGACGGGCCATGCCTTGCGCTTCGCTGACGGCGCCGCCGTTCTGGCTGAACGCGCCGCTGGCGGCGTCATACAGCGCACCTGGCGCGCCAATGCGGGTTACCGGTAAACGATCGAGCGTCGTCAGCAGTGCCGCCAAACGGGCGTCGAATTCCCGTTGCGGGAGCAGGTTCAAACGCCGCGCGGCGGTCAGCGCGATCAGGCTGTCGCCAATGTTCCACAGCGAGACCACCGGATAACGATCTTTGCCGTTCACCAAACCGGAGCCGGGCTGCGTGTTGTTCTGCACGTAGCGCCAGGCGACGTCGGCCCATTGCCGTTGCTCTTCGGTCAACGCGCCGTGGCGAGGCTGTTGCCGCCAGCGCTCCCACAGGGCACCGGCGTTGTCGGGGCGCGCCATGACGCCCAGCAACACGACCAGCGCAAGGGCGATGACGACGGAGGCGATCAACGTTAGGGTTTTAAGCATGATGTCGCTACCGGGGGCAGTTTCACGGGCGCGTCATTTTGACACTGCGGGCATTTGCAGGCTTTGCAGGATGGCGCGTTGCGCAGTGCGACCCCCGTTTGTTGGCACCAGCTCTTCAGGTTAGCGTCAGGCGTGATAAAGGGGCGGTTAAACGGTGTGTTTTTGGTGTCAAACACGTTCACCAGCGTTTTATCCCACAGCGCCGGCGCGTATTTGCCGTCGCTCTGGTCATTGGTATTGAATTTCAACAGGCGCCCCTGTTTTTTAAACAGCAGGGCTTCGAGCATGATGCCATTGTTGTTGGCGGTGAATTCACGGATCGGGCCGGCGCCGTTTTCATACAACCCTTCATAGAAGCCTTTGTCTTTTTCGCCGGCATTCTCAATCACGTCGAGTAGCCGATCGGTATACGGAGATTGCCACAGGCTCCACATGCCGAGCGCCGCTTTGAGCGAGATGGCGGCGGTATCGGGCACATACTCGCCCTTATCCGTGATGGTGTTCCAGTCAAACCCGTCGGAATAGACGGTGTCGTACACGAAGTACGGCGCGCGGTCGAGCTGATGTTCGGAACGCGCCGTCAGGCGGCCGGTAATCTGGTAGCGATTCTCCTGCGCCTGATAGACGCGATTGGCGAAGTCTTGCATCCAGGGATGGCTGTGTTTAGCGAGGTCGGCGCTGCGATCGTCGCTGGTGTTCCAGCCCATCTCCAGCCCGTGCAGCACATAGGGTTCGGTGGCCACATAGTTATGCTGACTGGTGGTGCGCGGATCGCGTGAATCATAGGGCACCAGAACACAATAAATGTCCGCCAACTGGTAAGGCTCCGCGCGGGCGGCCTGGCAGGTGGAGAACCCCCACAGCTGGAAACCGCTGGCGGCGTACTCTTCATAACCCAGCCGGCCTTCTTGGACGTAAACCGGCTGTTTATTGGCATCCAGATTGGCGCCATACAGCGTGCCGCAGTCGTCGATGATATGACTGAAATCCCAACGCAGCACGACGTTATCGACGTCGTTGGCAAATTCGGGATAGCGCTCTTTGATGATTTTCAACCACAGCAGCATTCTGCCGATGTCGATGGATGAAAAGCCGATCTCGCCGGGCTTATTGAGGTAGTCGACCTTTTGCGCGGTGATGGTGTTGTACGCTTTGTTGGGCATCTGATTTTGGAACAGCGGCACGGTATTTAGCGTGGCGAGAAACTTGATCAGACGCTGATCGAACTGTTCCTTGTCGATGATGCCGAGTTCACGCGCGGCCGTCAGCGCGGCCAGGTAGGAGGCGCTATCCCACATAGTGGTCGAGGGATAGTTGTTGACGGCGTTGACCAAACCGGTCGCTGGTTGATAGTTGGTGACGAAATATTGCCAGGCCTTGACCGCCATCGCCTGTTCACGCGCCGTCAGGTCGCCGTGGCGCTGAGGGTAGGCGGCGGCGGGCAACTGGGTGTCGCCCACGGCCGCGGGCGACATCAGCAGCAGTAGCAGGCAACCGCACAGCGCGCGCCCAACTAGCGTGATAAACGGCCTGGTGAAATAATGATGAGGCATAGTGGCTCCTTATAACTGATTACGGCCGTTGATCGTCGGCAAGATTCGCGGCGGGCGCGGAGGCGCAGTTTTGGCAAAACAGCGGACCTTGCGCGATGTAGACCAGGCTTTCCAATATCAGGGCATTGGTATTGGCGCCGATCACCCGACTCTGCTGCCCATTGGCGGCGATGATGCCGTCATACCAGCCGCGTCCCGGCTCGAACAGGACGCCGGCGCGCTGCCGCATTTCGTCACTCCACGACGTACGAAACAGCGCGTACCAACCGAATGCCGACTTGGTCGACAGCTGCAGCGCCGCCTCTTTGATTTCCGCACGCGACTTGTCGATCTGCGCCGGGAATCGACTGATGACCGCGTCGTCGATAAAACGCGGCAATTGCTCTTCATTGTCGGTATTCACATAGGCGTCACCGCCGCGGCTGCGATAGCGGCTTTCCTGTACTTTCATCACTCGCCAGCTGATTTCCGCCGACCGGATGTCGAACCCGACCTCCAGACCGGTCAGTAAATAGGGCATGGTAGTGACGACCGGGTGATCGACCTTGCCGATTTTGGCCTGGCTGTCGTAGGGAATACGCAGGCCGTCAATGCTGATGGTGCGGGCTGATGGCGGTTGGGTGCCGAGAACGATGCCGGCCAGAGGGCTGACGCGGCGCAGTCCGTGGGCGGCGTAAAGCTGGTAACCATAGCTGTCACGATTGCTTTGAGTGACGAGCAGCCATTTTTTTGCCGCCCGGAAATTCAGCGGCTGTCGCTGCTCCTGCTGCATGAACAGGGCGTCGAACTGCCAGGGGGCGATTAAACGGGCGATCGCGCCGGTCTGTTCCGGGTACAGCCAGGCGACGATATCCAGCGCCATCAACAGACGGCTGAGGTCGACGGCAGACCAATCGGATTGGCTCTCGTTTTGGCCCAGGCTATTCAGCCTGATAGGGCGCTGAGTATGGTAATACAGCGACGGCAACTGACCGTCGGCCAGCGGTAACGAAGACAACGCTGTCAAAACGGCATTCACGCGCGCATTCAGCTCGTCCTGCGTAATGATCCCGAGGCGTTGTGCGCTGATCGTCGCCATCAGATAACTGCCGGTGTCCCACATGGTGGTGTAAGGCTGGTTGTCGATGGCATTCGCCAGCCCGCTGGATTGGGTGTTGTTGACAAAATATTGCCAGGCGATGCGCGCCCAGACGGCCTCGTCGAAGGTCAGCGCACGTGGCGCGGGCAGCGTGGGGAAATCGGCGCTCAGCGCCAACTCGGCGCTTTCCGCCGGGGCGGGGGGCATCTTCATCTCAACATACACTACGACGCCGAAGGCCAGCAGGAAGCCAAGGATGACCGCAATATAGCTGCGCGCCTGCAACAGTGAGTGTTTCCACGCCATGTCTATCCGGCCTCCTGCTGTTCGGAAGGGGGCTCCGACTCAGGGCGCCACAGCGCGGCGAACACCATCGGCAACATGGCCATCACGTTTACGCCGCCCCAGAAGATATTGATCACATAGCCGGCCGGATCGTCCACCTTGCCGAGATACAGCTGCGCGCCGCCCCATAACAGCCCCAACAGCGTCAGGGCGATGATGGCCAACTGCGGTTTGACCAGCGTCAGAAAGTTGCCTTGCTGGCGCTCTTTGGGCGTAACGTGGAACTTGATCTTTTCACCGCGCAGCACCGTATCCAGCGCGCGCAGATTCATCGAGAAAAGCGAAAGGTAGGACGCCTTTCCGTCCCAGGCAGAGATCCCCCAGGTGCCGAACATGAAAGCCAGCTCAGACAGCAGGAAAAACGGTAAAAAGTGCAGGTAAAAGGGCAACGAGTAAGCGGATACCGGCGGAATGCCGGTAAACAGATAGATCAACGGCGAGATAAGGAACACCGTATTCCACAGGCAGGCAAGATATGACCAGAACGTGGTGCCGTACATCAGCTTTTGCGCCAGACTCAGCCTGAAGTTTTTCGCGCTGAAGACTGCATCATGCAGCGCAATGTCCAGCGATCCCGCCGCATATTTGAAACGCTGAATCATCCAGGTCAACAAATCCTGCGGCGACAGCATTTTCGATTCCACCTCGGGATGCATGACGGAACGCCAGCGTCGCTCGGGATCGCCGTGCAGCACGATCGAGGTGTAAATATCTTCCGATACGTGGAATTTATACGGCGTCAATTCGGTATCGAACGCAATCTGGGGTTTCATCGCCCGGCCAAGATCGTCGCGCAGGCCGGCATCCGTGACGTCGCGGGTATAGCGATCGATTTCATTTTCGACGGCGCGCGCATAGCTGCGCAATGCGCTCTGCATGATAGCCTCGCGCCGATGAATTGACGCCGCGCCGCAACAGAAGGCGGCGTTGGCCGCATTGCGGCGGCGCAATATCACGTCGTAAAACATCTTGGGATCGTTGAAAAAGGGATCTTGGCCGACGGTGAGGGGCCCAACCACCCCTTCAAACGCGCGCCCGACGACATAGCCCGGCCGCCCCAGCTTGTCCTTCAACCAGTGCGGCAAACGCTTTCCGGCGGGCAGATCGTAAAACCATTGCGGCGTTTGCACCCAGGCCACCAGGGGATCGCGAAAATAACCCAGCGTGTCGGTCAAGATGGACGGGAATACACGGGTATCGGCATCGCAGATGACGATAAAATCCCCGTCCGTGTGTTCCAGTCCATTGCGCAGATTGCCGGCCTTAAAACCGATGTTGTTCTCGCGCGACAGATAATTTACGCCTTCTTGTTCTGCGACGCGTCGCATCTCGGGGCGTTTGCCGTCGTCCAGCACGTGAATGCGGTAGTCCAGCGGGAAGGGATAGGTGACTCGTTTGGCATCCTGAATCGACAACCGGACCAGTTCGGTATCTTCGGAATAAGTGGCGATAAACAGGTCGACTTTGACCGGGCGCGGTGCGATCGCCTCATCCGAATCGAGACATTGACGGATGTCGCGCGGCGGGGGGCGGCGTTTGACATCGCGCACTTGCCACAGGTTGATGGTAAACAGAATTGTGCCGCAATAGGCCAGGGTTTCCGCTATCACCAAAGGAACGGCATACCACAAGGCGTCATAATTGAGTGACGCCATCCAACGCCAGCGAATGTAATTGGCGCCGACCAACAGAGCGGCCACGGCGAGGATTTGCCAAAGGAACTCTATTGCCCGCGAGGTTTTTAGCGGTGCAGGGGGGCTCCTTTTTTCAAAAGATGAAAAATAAAAATGCGCCATGCATTTCATTCCCGGCAAGGAGGTCATGATATAGATAGAGAGTTTAGTTAAGCATGGAAGATTAGCAAGATGGTGGATTTAAAATTAAACAGACATTCTGTTGTTTTTTATATGATTGCAATAATGAGCATTTCCTCATCAAAAAAATACGTGACGCGCGGATAAATTTATTTTTTCATCTAAAATTCCTATACGCCTGCCTAAGGAAAAATGATTAGTGAGTTATATATTTAATCTAAATTAATTACAAATTAAACAAACCATATGGCGCTGTCTTTTGAACCGATTCATCATGAGATAACCGAATGAATTTACAGCAAGTTAGTGAATCTTCTACGGCAACGCTTCACTATGTCGCCATTGGGAAACGTGATTTGCGTATCGACATGCTGCGCGGCATCGCGCTGGTGATGATGGTGGTGGCGCACGTAGAGGTGATGTCGGTTTTGAATGTTTTTACCTGGGAGCGGTTCGGTTTGACTACCGGCGCTGAAGGTTTTGTTATCTTGTCGGGTTTTATTCTTGGCAATATGAAACGGCGACAGTTACAAACTGAATCCATGTTGACGGTGGCCTATTCGTTGGTGCGGCGCGCGGCTAAACTATATATTGTTAATATCGTTATCATTATAAGTATTTTGCTGCTGCAAATGCTGGATTTTATCGATACCTTTGAAGTGACACATTTCGTTGACCGTTTTTCAGGGGCGGTATATTCGATGTATCCGGTTAATGAACAAGTCAAAGAGGCCTGGTTCAACGAGATTATTTTTTTGCAGATAGGGCCACACCAGACGCAAATTCTGGGGCTCTATTTTTACCTGCTGTTGTTTAGCCCGCTGTTCCTCTGGCTATTGAATACGGGCAGGGGCGCCGGGCTGTTGGCACTGTCGCTCATCGCTTACGGCTATTACCAAATCAGCGGCATGCCGATGACTTCGGCGGAGTTCGAGTTCGCTTTTCCTTTCCTGGCGTGGCAATTGATCTACATACTTGGCCTGTGCTGCGGATGGTACAAAGAGGAGCTCGCGTCGTTGGCCCGCACTCAGGCAGGCAAGATTGCGCGCTATGGCATGGCGGCGGTGGCGCTGATAATGCTGTTCGTCGCGCAAAACCATACCAATCCCTTTATGCCGCCGGCGTTAATGCTGCACGTGATCCCGGCGGCGGAATTCAACTGGTTTTATCAGCATCTCGCCGCTAAGAATGCACTGGGCCCTATGCGCATCCTGAATGATTTTTGCCTGATCGCTAGCGTCTATTGGCTGCTGACCGTCTGCTGGCAGCCGATCAACAAGGCCGTCGGGTGGTTCCTGATCGTGCTGGGGCAAAACTCGCTGTATACCTTCATCATTCACGTCTATCTGGTACTGTTCATCAGCCAGTTTGTGACCTTCGATCTCTGGACGCAGCATTGGCTCTTTAACACGGCGGTGCATGTCGCCGGGCTGCTGGTGCTGTGGGTGATGGCGCGTTACGGCCTGTTGAAGAAGATTGTTCCCAACTAAACGAGCTCAACCAAATGGGGGAAGAAAAGGCGTTGAGCGGTTTCTCTCTGGATCCGCTCAGCGCCGGATTGATCGTCGCGGCGGTGATCCACCTGGCCGGCATGAGCGCCACGCTGATGGGCCGCTGGGCGCCACCTGTCTCTATGTGGCGGTGATGCATCCGGCCGTGATGTGCGCTCCGACGTTGGGTCGGCTGGTCAGCGACGAGCTGTTGCACGGCGTTAATCCCGCCATTCCTCACGGTTACCGCCCGGCGCGATTTATTGATGATGGGGGTGAAGGGGTGGATATCATCGCGATTGCCGGTCGGTTCTCGCTGGATACCGCGCAGCCGCCGCTAGTGGTTTTTTGCGCCGTTGGCGAGGCTCTTATATATTTATTAGCATGCCTGAGGCAGGTTAGGCATGAAGCGGTGGCCGTACAGGCCGCTGCAAGCACGACAGTTAATCCGTTCGCCAAGAGGCTGCGAGACGGTGCTTTCGGTAGGGACAGCCGCCAAACGTTTTTACGGCGACCGAAGGCGGAGCAGCTACTCACAGGTCACGAGGACACTTACCATGCATAAGAGAACACTGGCGTCACTGCATTACGAAAACATGCCTTACGATGGGGTGCGCTTTCATATTTTGAAACGGGAGACGCCGGGCCATACGGCGTTGCTGAAGCTGGATGCGGGCAGCCGACAACCGGCGCGTTTTCATCCGGGATGGGTGAAACTGATGGTGCTGAGCGGTGAACTGAAGGTTGACGATCAGACGCTGCAACCTCATGAGATGTTAATCATTCCTGCCAATACCGCCTATACGGTAGAGGCGATAACGGAAGTGATTTGTCTGGCGATTTCCGAGCTGGACGGCGCCGAACTGGCCCGTTGACGTATTGACAAGAAGGGATAGCGGAGAGCCTAGGCGCTCTCCCTATCCCTTCAGCATTGAACCGCCCCCAGGCTAAGCTACCTGCTGATTAGGCATAAACCTCCTGATTCAATCCATCGCGCTTTCCCTTTCCATCACTTTCGGCCGCCGTCGCCCCCGCAACGTTGCCGCCATTGTGCAGCGCATGCACAATGTCATCGCCCCGTTACCACGCAGAACGATGAAATGTGGGTGTCATAGTGAGTTTATTCGCATAAGGCCCCTGGTGTGGCTTGCGAGAACGTCACTATATGGAGGATCATGCGGCCTCTCTATCAAATAAAAGACATTCGCGTTATCAAAAGGGACAAACGACCATGGGATTCGAAGTCGACAACGCCGAAACGAAACGCATCAACCTCAGCAGTCACGAGAATTCCTCGTTCGAGGTGACAGGGCTGGTGAAACACTATCCGGCAGGCTTTGTCGTTCCTTTCCACTCGCATAAACGTTGCCATTTGCTCTATTCGCAACAGGGAGTGATGGCGGTCGAAGCGGGCAGCGGGCGTTGGATCGTGCCGCCAACCACCGCGGTCTGGCTGCGGCCGGGGGTAGAGCATCAGCTGGTCATGCAAAGCAATATCTGCGTTTACGGGATTTTTGTCGATGAATTCACCGCCGCGCGATTGCCGTTGCGCGACGGTGTTTTGCAGGTGTCACCGCTGCTGCGGGAGCTGATCGCCCAACTGGCGACGCTGGCACCCGAGGGCGAGGAAACCAAACGCCACGCGCTGCTCAGAGCGCTGTTCCTCGAGGAACTGAGCCTGCAGCCGCAGCTGGCGCTGCATCTCCCCTGGCCGATGGAAGCGAGAATGGCCGACATTTGCCGGCAGTTGGTCATCACGCCGGCCGACGATCGCGGCATTGAGATCTGGGCGGATTCACTGTCGATCAGCGCGAAAACCTTCCAGCGTCACTTTACTCAACAAACCGGCATCACCTTTGGCCAGTGGAAACAGCGTCTGCGGCTGCTATCGTCCATTCCGCTGCTGTTGGCCGGCCACTCCATCATACACGCCGCTTTCGAAAGCGGTTATGAGAGTCACAGCGCCTATTCGGTGGCGTTTAAAAAACTGTTTGGCGTTTCGCCTTCGCGCTTTACGCTATAGCCGTATTGCAGAGCGAGCTTCTCCTATAGATTGAAGCAACCTAATGACGTATAAAGCAAAGCAGTCAACCTCCGAGGCCGCTTCCCGTGATAAAAATTGTCGTGTATCTGATTATCGCCGTGACGATCGCCATTATTGCGGCAAGAGTCATCTTTCGTTTGCCGGATATTTCGCAGCGTCTGCCCCAGGCGGCAATGCCGGCGGATCCTGCCGCGCTATTGCCGGCGCGAGCCGCCGAACAGATGGCGGCGCATCCCGGCCTGAGCGGCGTGGTGCCGCTGGTCAGCGGCCACGATGCGTTCGCCAGCCGCCTGGCGTTGGCGCGGATGGCGGAAAGGTCGATCGATGCCCAGTACTATATCTGGCATAACGACACCTCCGGGCAGATCCTGCTGAAAACCCTGTATGACGCGGCCCAACGCGGCGTACGTGTGCGGCTGCTGCTGGACGATAACGGCGTCGCCATGGATGAGACGCTGGCGGCGCTGAACGCGCAGAAAAACATCGAAATCCGTCTGTTCAACCCGTCTACCGTGCGTACGCCGAAGCTGGCCGGTTACGCCTTCGACTTTATGCGCATGAATCGACGCATGCATAACAAGTCCTACATCGTCGACGGCGCCGTGGCGATCATCGGCGGCCGCAACATTGGCGATGAGTATTTCCAGGTCGGCGACGAGAACTATTTCCTCGATCTCGACGTGTTGAGCGTCGGCAGCGTGGTGGCGGAGACCGCTGATGTCTTCGATCGCTACTGGAACAGCGCCTCGGTATTCGGCGTTGAGCAAATTATCCGAGGCCAGGGCAACCTCTCGGCATTCCTGACGCAGGCTGCCGCAACCGAAACCAGCGAGCGCGCCCGTAAATTGGCGGTGCAGCTGGAAACCAGTGCGGTGCGCTTTCGCGATGGCGCCGTGCAGCCGGAATTCACCCAGGTAGAGCTGGTAGCCGACGATCCGGCGAAGGGATTGGGCAAAGCGTCGCGCGATCGCTTGATGGTGACGCAGCTGGGCAAGATCATCGGCGGCGTCAGCCGGCAATTGGATCTGGTCTCTGCCTATTTCGTGCCGGGGCGGGAAGGGGCAACCTTCTTTGAATCGCTCGCCAAGCAGGGAAAATCCATCCGCGTGCTGACCAACGCGATGAACACCACCGACGTGCTGGTGGTCCACGCTGGCTATGCCAAATACCGGCGTGAGCTGCTGCAGGCGGGCGTCGAGCTGTTCGAGCTGAAGCTGCGCGCCGGGCAACCGACGGGGCGCAAGGAACTCAAGCCGCTGGGGCTGTCCGGTGCGGCGCTGCATGCCAAAACCTTCGCCATCGATGACAAACGGGTGTTTATCGGCTCGTTCAATTTCGATCCGCGCTCGGCGCACCTGAACTGCGAAATGGGATTCTTGATCGATAGCCCGTCACTGGCGGCCGACACCCGCCAACTGTTTGATGGCCCGCTCGAATACGCCGCATATCGGCCGGTATTGACGCCCGAAGGCAAAATGGTGTGGAAAGAAGCCTTCGAAGACGGCCACACCGAGGTGCACCAGCAAGAACCCGGTGCCGGCTGGGTAAAACGCATCGTTCTTACCGTGGCCGGCTGGCTGCCTATCGAGTGGATGCTGTAGCGCCGGCGAAGGCCGTCGCCACCTGGTGTAACAGCCGTTGCAAGGGAATCTCGCCCGCGATGATTGCGATGAGGCGTGCATCCTCAAACAGGGCGGCACGCTGTCCAGCCTTGGCGTCTATAGTGACGATATTCAATTGCCCGTAGAGGCGTTTGCCTATGGGTTGGGCGATCATACGATTCGTACGGCACTGTGCCCAGGCGGCAAGGAGCGAATGCGCAGAATGATGAACGTCATCCAGCATGGCGGGTTGGATCTCACACCGTTCGTAACGCATCGTTTTCAGCTGGAGAATATCGCAGAGGCTTATCGTTTATTCTCGGAAAAGCATGATGGCGTGATTAAGTTGGCGATAACCCCGTAACATTTTGGGGGGAAATAGGCGTGAGGCTTCCCATTTTCGTGACAATGTCACTATTGATGTTTGATGAGAGCGCATCGAGATAAAAAGAAAAAACTCTATAGAAGAGAAAGTGTTACCTCCAGAGAGCCCATCGCCAGCGGTGGCGAGTACCGCTGGGAGCGCCATGGCAAACAGGCGGATTTTGCTCAGTAAAGTGGGCCAACCCTGGAATGAAGTACGCAGCGAAGCGATTAGTCGCTTGGATAAAGAAGCGCCTTGAGCACGGGATATTGCAGAAAGTGAAGCCGGCATTCACCGCAGAAGATGTGCCGGTGAGATACCGTTGTTGTACCTATACGTTCAACGGGGAACTCGTGCCCCGAAGTTTGCCAGATTTCACGTAGCGCGATCAAAAAGGAGGGCATTTTGACGCATTCTGCAGAGTTGTTTAGCCAAATCCAGACGCTTGAGGTTGAGCTGCATCAGCCAACGGTGCGCCGCGATCCGCAGCGCGTCGCGGCATTGCTGCATGAAGACTTTGAAGAGATTGCTCGCTCAGGTCTGCGTTATGACAAACGCCAGACCGTTGCGGCGCTGGAAATGGAAACTGAGCATCCGCAGATTGTTGCCGAAGGTTTTGCGCTGATGAAAATCAGTGAAGGCGCCGTGTTGCTGACGTATAAGAGTTTTCAACGCAACGCGCAGGGCAACGCCATTCGTTGCACAGCACGGTCGTCGATTTGGATGCTGACGGAAAAGACGGGTTGGCAGATGCGGTTTCATCAGGGCACACCGACCGAGGATTAAACGGAGGTGCTGAAACTGAACGGGCTGATGATGGGCTTAAACATAAAAAAGGATAGCAGCCTGATAAGGCTTGAAGGTGAGGTGAGAAAGGACGGCCAGGCTAACCGCGGTGCGTACCCAATAATGAAATTTAACATAATATACATTATGCGCACCTATATGGTTCTACGTGGATTCTGGCGTCCTGGCTTGATCATGGGTTTTCTCCTGTGGCCAACCATTCCAGCGTCCGTTGCTTATGTCGTTGAACGAATTCGTTTTTCAACTGGTCTTCAGCCGTCGAGCTTTCGCTGCAGGCTTCATTACCATTGCCGCCTATTGCTGAGCGACACCATGATGTTTGCGCAAACATCTGAGGCGTGCGCTTGCCGCTTCCCAGGATTTCGGCACTTGGCGTTCCAACGCCGCTTAACCACCCAGCAAAATTATCAATCGTTGGTTTGACCGCCAGCAGCTCTGCCGACGTGATGGACTGCCGTTAACACGCCAGCCAATATCTCGCGAAGTTTCAGCTTTATCACGTTCCACCCACTGAGGATCATAGATAAATGCGTTCTGCCATTAATGATGACCGGGCATGCTTATGTCGATGCATCTCTGGGGATGTTGAGGCGAAATCCCCCCGCTTTTTTGATCGCGCTACGTGAAATCTGATAAAACATGGCTACTGCTATACTGCAGATTTCACCAAAACGCGCCATAAAAATGAACAACTTCTGCCTGCCAAATGCGTACTGGCGTTCGTCTTCACCGTTTCCGGCAGCCTTCATGACGTTGGCTATACTGAATAGGAACATTCTTCCACACTCCAGGACATCCCCATGTTTGACCATGTGAAATTTGGCGTCAGCGACTTTGCTCTGAGCAAAGCGTTTTTCCTTAATGCGCTGGCGCCGCTGGGCGTAAAGATCGTTGCCGAAGGTGAACCCGATTATGGCGTTGAGCTGTGTCCCGATCGGGGTAACGTGTCATTATGCCTGTTTCAGACCGATGAAAAACCGGCGCATCTGCACCTGGCATTTGCCGCAAGCAGCCGTGAACAGGTCGATGCGTTCTATCACGCCGCGTTAAGCGCCGGCGGCAAAGACAATGGCGCGCCCGGTTTACGCCCCAATTATCATGCCCACTACTATGCGGCATTTGTGATTGGTCCGGATGGCCACAATATCGAGGCGGTTTGCCACAACGCGATAGACTAGTTTTTTCTTTTAAAACAGATAATTATAAATAAAGACTATGAATTTAACATAACGTTATTGTGACGACGTCACTATTAGTTACCCCGTCACGTCAATCCACTCCGCTCCCGTGATGCCGGCCAGCCGCTGTGGCGCAATTCTCACGCCAGAGTTATCGCTGCCGCCTGCCGGAAGCACTTCATCGAAAGCGCGCAGGCTATGATCGCAGTAGATCCTCACCGCCTCCGGTGCGGCAAAGGGACAAACGCCGCCGGGCGGATAGCCGGTTAATGCTTCAACCTCTTCCGCCGGCAGCATTCGCGCCTTCACGCCGAAGAATTGCTTATACTTCTTGTTGTCGATTCTGGCAGTGCCCGCCATCACCAGCAGCACCACATCGCCGTTAACGCGAAACGAAAGCGTCTTGGCGATCTGCCCGCTCTCCACGCCAAAGGCTTCTGCCGCCAGCGCCACCGTTGCGGTGTTCTTTGCCAGCACCGTTACCGTCGTCTCCGGTGCGTGATCGGCCAGAAAACGCTGAACGCGTTCTATGCTCATGCCCTGCCTCCTGATATTGCTAAACCATTGATAATGCCGAAGTGATGGTTTCGGTTTTAACATCGCATGCTAAAAATGAGAATCAAAATTGTTCAAATCGCTGGATCTGAACAAAGCTTTAAGGGGCCAATGGCCTTTTTACCCATCATTTTTCATGGAGATGCCTGCATGACCACGCAAACGACAGCAAGGCCCTCAGCGGCCGCAGTGGCCGTCTATGAATGGCTCAACCCGATACCTTACGGATTTTTCACCGCGGCGCTGATTTTCGACATCATTTATGCCTGTACCGCTAATATTCAGTGGGTCAATGGCGCAAGTTGGCTAATTGCCATCGGGCTGATTTTTGCCATCATTCCCCGCCTGATTAACCTGGTACAGGTATGGTTCGGCAGCGCTCGGCTGCGGGGATCGTCGGTCAAACTCCATTTCTGGCTGAATTTGCTGGCCATCGTTCTCGCCATTATCAACGCTTTCGTGCATAGCCGGGATGCGTATGCCGTGGTGCCCCAAGGCCTGGTGCTGTCTGCGATCGTGGTCGCGCTGCTCAGCCTGGCGAACATTCTGCTGGCCCTTGGCGCCCGCGCAAAATAAGGAGGTTTTCATGAAGCTCTCATCTCTGGCGCTCACTCTTTCCGCCGTTTTGGCCTTGGCCGGCTGCGATAACAGCGCCGTCATTTCGCCAGAGCAACAAATGGGCCCGGACCCGACGTTGCCGGCGGCGCAGGACTTTCTGATGCCGCCGATGCAGGTGCCTAAGGGCGTTGGCTGGCAACAAGATCAGACGCCGAAAGTGGCGGAAGGCTTGAAAATCGATAAGGTGGCGGACGATTTGCTTCATCCGCGTCAGTTGCTCACGCTGCCCAATGGCGATGTGTTGGTCGTGGAGGCCAATGGGCCGGGCACCGAAGCGGTGAGCACGCCCAAGCAGCTGATCGCCGGCCTGGTGAAAGGCCAGTCCGGTAAAGGCGGCAAAGGGGGCAATCGCATCACCCTGCTGCGCCCAACCGCTGGCGGCAACTGGGAAAAGCACGTCTTCCTCGAGGGGCTCGATTCCCCGTTCGGCGTCCAGCTGATTGGCAATACGCTGTACGTGGCCAATACCGGCAATATCATGCAGTACACCTATCAGCCAGGCGAAACGCGCATCAGTGATGCGGGCAAAGAACTGGCCGATCTGCCGGACACTATCAACCATCACTGGACCAAGGCCCTGCTGGCCAGCCCGGACGGGAAAAAGCTGTATGTCGGCGTCGGTTCCAACAGCAACATCACCGAAAACGGCCTGGCCGTAGAGTACCGGCGCGCCGCTGTGCTGGAAGTGGACACCGCCTCCGGCGCCAGCCGCATCTTCGCCAGCGGCCTGCGCAACCCGACCGGGCTGCAGTGGGAGCCGCAAAGCGGCAAGCTGTGGGCTATTGTCAACGAGCGTGACGAAATCGGCGCCGATCTGGTGCCGGATTACCTGACCTCGGTGCAGGACGGCGGTTTCTACGGCTGGCCTTACAGCTATTTCGGCCAGCATGTCGATCGGCGGGTACAGCCGCCGCGGCCGGATCGGGTGGCGAAAGCCATCAAGCCGGATTACGCGCTCAGCTCGCACGTCGCGCCGCTGGGGCTGCTGTTCTACACCGCGAGCGCTTTGCCGGCCGACTATCGCGGCGGCGCCTTTATCAGCGAACACGGCAGTTGGGATCGTTCGCCGCTGAACGGCTACCGGGTCAGCTATGTGGCGTTTGAGCAAGGCAAACCGGTCGGCAAGCTCAAGGCCGTGGTAACAGGTTTTGTCTCCGGTGATGAGAAGGAACTCTATGGCGCCCCTGTGGGGCTGGCTGTCGACAAGACCGGCGCTTTGCTGGTTGCGGATGACGTCGGCAACACTGTCTGGCGCGTCAGCGCGAAGTAAGGTTACGGGCGGGTTCCGATGAGCTCGCCCGTGACATTGTCACTCACCCCTCTGCGCCAGCCAGATCGTCATAAAGCGGAATAATCGTGCTCGCCAGTTTTTCCGTCATTAATATTGTCCCCGTCACGGTATTGGCGTAAGAAAATAGCCTTTGGTCAGAATTAAAGCGCTTATCCGATAATATATTCATCAACAGGGCGTTGACCAGAAATAAAAGGTTTTAACATTTCGACATAAACCAGTACAATTCCCTCCCTTGTGTTAACCCTTTTTTAGGTTGATTGTGTCGTTAATTCAGCCCCCTGCATCACGTAACCGGGCCGCCGCCTGGTTAGGGATGTTCGCCATTCTGATGTTGTTCATTGCGCCGGTGGTCTCGCGATCCCTGGAGCATGCGCGCGCCGGAAGTGCTGAAACGACCGTCATGGCGGACTGCGGCATGGCGATGCCAATGCATCATGAGATGCATTCGCCGCCGGCCGCGCCGGAAAAGGCCGCAGCGCCGCTGATGCAGCACGGCGGCGGCCACCACAACATGGCGATGATGATGGACGACAGCGCCTGCGGCTACTGCGTGCTGTTGCTGCACGCGCCGCTGCTGGACGTGAGCCACGCCCCGCTGTTCTGGTCTCAATCTCTGGCCTCGCGCCCGCCGCCGACTCATTATCTCGTTCCCCTGTTTGCCCACGTCGTTCATACCGAATTACAACCGCGCGCGCCGCCCGTCTCTCTCCTCTGATTTAACAATACCCCATTGCCGTTTCTGTATTGCCGTTGATCGTTTCAACATGGCGGAATTAATTCGCCCAATGGTTATGCATCGAGACGACATTATTAGCCCGGTTATTTCCACGTTGAGGGAATTAACCCCCGTATTTTCCGATGGTGATTTTCGCCAGGCATCCCCACGCCTGAATAAATCGCCGGAGAATAATGGAAAAAAGTTAGCTTAAGGAAAGATGATGTTTAAACCCGCTTATAAAAAGAACGCCGTCACCCGCGCAATCACCACCGCCATGCCGCTGTTCCTGCTGGCCGGCCACGCGGCGCAGGCGCATCAGCACCCTACCGACGCACAGGTTAATGATGGCGACGTGATCACCGTCACCGCACCGCTCTACTCTCCGCTGACCATCGTGACGTCACCGAAAACCCCGCGTCAGCCGGTGCCCGCCAGCGACGGTTCGGACTATCTGAAAACCATCCCCGGTTTTTCGCAGATCCGCAACGGCGGCACCAACGGCGATCCGGTATTTCGCGGCATGTTCGGTTCACGGCTGAAAATTCTCACTGACGGTTCGGAGATGCTCGGCGCCTGCCCATCGAGAATGGATGCGCCCACCTCTTACATCTCGCCGGAAAGCTTCGATCTGCTGACCATCACCAAAGGGCCGCAGACGGTGCTGTGGGGGCCGGGTTCGTCGGCGGGCACGGTGCGTTTCGAACGTGAACGTCCGCGCTTCGACAAGCCGGGCATCAAGGGCAACGCCAGCGTGCTGACCGGCTCCAATGGCCGCTGGGACGAGAATATCGACGCCAGCCTCGGCGCCGAGCAAGGCTATCTGCGGGTGATGGCCAACAAATCTCGTTCCAACGATTATCAGGACGGCACCAATACGCGCGTGCCGTCGCGCTGGGATAAATGGAACGGCGATCTGGCGCTCGGCTGGACGCCGGACAACGATACGCTGCTGGAAGTGACCATGGGCCGCGGCAACGGCGAAGCGCGCTATGCTGGCCGCAGCATGGACGGTTCGCAGTTCAAGCGCGAAAGCCTGGGCATGCGGGTGGAAAAATCCAACATCGGCGAGGTGCTGGATAAGCTGGAAGCGCAGGTCTACTACAACTACGCCAACCACGTGATGGACAACGTGACCCTGCGCTCGCCGGGCAGCGGCGGCATGGGCGGCCACGGTGGCCATGGCGGCATGAGCATGGGCGGCCACGGCGGGCATATGATGTCCTCCGGCATGACGATGCAGCTCGATCGCCGCACCGTCGGCGGCCGCGTGATGGGCACCTGGCAGTGGCAGGACGTGAAGCTTGAAAGCGGCCTGGACACCCAAACCAACACCCACCGCAGCATGAGCCGCGGCAGCTGGGAAAAAGACGCCCAGTTCAACAGCTACGGCGCCTTCGGCGAGCTGACGTGGTCCACCAGCGATCAGGATAAACTGATCGGCGGCGCGCGTCTCGATCGCACCCTGGTGGAGAACTTCCGCAGCGGCAGCGATGTGGAACGTTCAGACACCCTGCCGAGCGGCTTTATGCGTCTGGAGCATACGCTGGCCGAGCTGCCGCTGATGCTGTATGCCGGCGTCGGTTATACCGAGCGCTTCCCGGATTACTGGGAGCTGTTCTCGCCGAAGCTTGGCCCGAACGGCAGCAAGGATCCGTTCTCCAGCGTCAAGAGCGAGAAAACCACGCAGCTCGACATCGGCGCGCAGTACAATGGCAAACGCTTCAACGGCTGGGTCTCCGCGTATGTGGGCCGCGTCGATGATTTCATCCTGTTCAAATACGATCCGCACAATGCGCGTCTCAGCCAGGCCGATAACGTCAACGCCAACATCATGGGCGGCGAAATGGGCATGGGTTATCAACTGAGCGAACACTGGAAAACCGATGCCAGCCTGGCTTACTCCTGGGGGAAAAACACCAGCGACGGTCGCCCGCTGCCGCAGATCCCGCCGCTGGAGGCACGCTTGGGGCTGACCTATGAGTACGGCGACTGGAGCGGCACCGGCCTGTGGCGTCTGGTCAGCAGCCAGCACCGCGTGGCGATCAACGAAGGCAACGTGGTGGGCAAAGACTTTGCCGAAAGCGCCGGCTTCGGCGTGCTCTCCGCCAACGCCGCCTACAAGGTGAATAAAAACGTCAAGCTGAGCGCCGGTCTGGATAATATCCTGAACAAGACCTACAGCGAGCACCTCAACCTGGCGGGCAACAGCGCCTTCGGCTATTCGGCCAACAGCGCGGTGAATGAACCGGGCCGCACCCTGTGGGCCAAGGTTAACGTCACCTTCTAAGCCATCCACCGGGCGATGGGCAACCGTCGCCCGGTTACGCGATAGGGGTTCGCTTGGAAAACGGACAACACCCTACGCCAAGCCTGTTTTTTGTACAGGCCGCTATCTACTGAGCGTAACGAACGGTATTTTTCCCGTTTTATTCTTCAAGTATCTGACGGGCTTCAACCAGTCGGGAATAATCTCCACCCAGTTCTTTTGTCGAATGAATAGCACTCTGGAAAAGGGTACCCAGAATGCTTCTGATGCTTTGTGGGGTAAACCTCTCCCTGGGGCCTGAAAGTGTAATAGCCCCCAGTAAGACCCCGCCTACTCCGAAAACTGGCACTGATACTGAAGCGGTTTCAGGATCTCGCTCACCGTAAGATTCTGCCCATAATTTTTTCCGGATTTCATCAAAAACAGAGTCATCAGTATAGGTAAACGCACTAAGTATTTTCCCGGACGCGCCGTATTTAACAGAAAAACGATCGCCTTCACGTATTGAAACACGCACTGCACGTTGAGGTTCTACACGATATAGAATCACCCGCCAGTCGTTGTCTGCAATGTAAAATGATGACGTTTCTCCGCTGAGGTCTGAAAGGTGTTCCAGATGTGGCAGCAATACATCCCGTAAGCGGAATGACGCCTGATAAAGGGATGACAGTCTCAGCGGCTCAGGTCCGATACAATACCGTCCATCTGCGGATTTGCGTATAAAACCTGCTTTTTCAAGTGAGTTTAACAGTCGGAGAATCGTACTTTTATAAAAGCCGGTGCGCCGGGCTATTTCTGCAAGCGTAAGCTGGAAGGCATCTTTATCAAATACGGCGAGAATGGCAAATGCCCGATCCACAGCCGCAGCGCCGTTTTCAGCTGCCGGTTTCTTTCCAGCCGGATTTTTTTCCGGTACACCGTTATCGCTTGACATGCAGGCCTCATCAGATAAAAGAAAGCCCCTGTAAGCCGGGGCGAATGGTTCATAACTTAATGAACACAATAAGGAATTACAAGGCCATACTTGAGGTGCTTGATTAGAAAAACTGTTATCAGTCGGCGTACTAAATGCCGCTCGTCACATGCCTGTTGTTTATCATAAACATAAGCAGGAGAGCCAGAAATGCCGCAAACATGATAATGCATCCCATAAGCATCATCCCCGCAGTGAACGAGTGCGTCATTTCTTTTGCCATGCCCATCAGGAAAGGCCCGGCAAACCCACCAAAAGCGCCAATCGAGTTAATGAGGGCAATCCCGCCTGCGGCCGCCTTACCACTCAGAAACTTGCCGGGCAGTGTATAAAAAATTGTTTTAGCTGAGATGGTGCCAACAAGGGCAAGTGTGATCCCCAGCATTGCGGGCAGCAGGCTGTTTATGTACAGAGACAGCATTAGCGAGACCGCAGCCAGCATCAGCGCGCAGATGAGGTGAAGCACGCCCCGTCCCGATTTATCGACCAAACGCGCCCAGTAAATAAGCCCAATGGTTGAAAAGAAATAAGGGACCATCCCACACTTGTGCGGTCAAGGTAGTTGAAAAAATAAGCCAGGCCCAGCAGCGGTATAAGCCGCCATGCGGCTTTTACTAATACCCGATGCTCTTCGGCAGTAAGCGGCATGAGGCCGCTCCGCAAATTCACTGCTGAGTATGATGTAGCTGACATACAGTGCCTCAATGTAGATACAGAAGCCGGGGGTTTGCCTGCAGATGCAGGCTGAATTATTATCTGGCCGGACAGGAAATGACGCCGCATTCTTCCAGGCGTGCTATCGATTCTGATGAGTAACCCAGCTCTTCAAGGATTGATGCCGAGTCGCGGCCAATATCAGGCACATTGATTCGGGTGCCGAAACGATGTCCGTCCATCTCAAAAGGCAGCATGGGGATACTGACACTGGTTCCATCCTGCAGCATGACCCCTGTCATCCCGCCGGACTTTGTAAGATGTACATCTTCAAAAAGATCGTCCGGGCGACGAATTGGAGAAAACGGCAGGCCGAATCGCTCACACAGTTCCATGATGTCCTGCTTTGGCATCGACAGGAGATGTTCTCTGATAACCGGCAAAATCCGGTCCCGGGCCTGCACGCGCTGGTTATTCGTGGCAAGGCTTTCATCCACTGCAAAATCATGCATGCCAAAGGCTTCGCAGAATACCGTCCACTGCGTATCACTCACCACTCCAATGAAAACCTGCTCATTTTCGCGGGTGGTGAATACGTCATAGACGGCCCAGGCAGACAGCCGGCTGGGCATCGGTGCGGCTGATTTACCTGTTACGGCCTTCTGCATCATATGCTGGGCCACCAGGAAGGCAGAGTTCTCATAGAGCCCTGTCTGCACAAACTGTCCCTGTCCGTTCTGTCCGCGCTGAAGAAGGGCTGCCAGTACGGTTATTGCACTGAACATTCCGCCCATGACATCATTTACCGAGGCACCCGCCCGCAGCGGGCGTCCCTCCGGTCCGGTCATATAGGCCAGTCCGGTCATCATCTGCACCACTTCATCCAGTGCCGTCCGGTTTTCATACGGCCCCGGCAGAAAGCCTTTCATTGAGCTGTAAATGATATCGGGCTTAATGGCTTTTACGGCATCGTAGCCGAGACCGATTTTTTCCATGGCACCCGGACGGAAATTTTCAGTAAATACATCGGCCGTGGCAATCAGCTTTTTAACAGCTTCCAGACCTTCTGCAGTTTTAATATCAATAGCCAGGCTTTTCTTGTTCCGGTTATAGGTCATCCAGTAGCCCGCGCCTGATCCCGTCAGACGCCGGGTATTATCTCCTTTTGGTGCTGGCTCAATCTTAATAACTTCTGCACCCAGATCAGCCAGCAGCAGACCGCAGGTCGGCCCCATCACCATGTGGACAAACTCAATGACGCGGACG
Source organism: Serratia sp. X10 (assembly GCF_017811775.1). Taxonomy (NCBI): domain Bacteria; kingdom Pseudomonadati; phylum Pseudomonadota; class Gammaproteobacteria; order Enterobacterales; family Yersiniaceae; genus Serratia; species Serratia sp. X10. The sequence goes on from NZ_JAEIOH010000001.1 coordinate 885,835, forward strand.
CCTTCAAGGGGAAGTTTTTTCTCATTCTGAACGGACATTATTTTCTACCTGCATAGTGAAAGTTTTTTCCAACTCCGGCATCGGGAATAAAGCCATAGAGTGGCTCCCCGGGTAAACCGCGTTTAAGCGTTTCACGGGCCATCAGCAGCCTGTCTATATTGACGCCGGTACGAAGCCCCATTGATTCGAGCAGATAGACGAGGTCTTCCGTAACAATGTTGCCCGAAGCGCCAGGCGCATACGGGCAGCCACCAATACCACCGAGCGAAGCATCAAATGTGGTTACTCCGGCATCCAGAGCAGCAAGAACATTTGCCAGACCCTGTCCCCGGGTATTGTGAAAATGCGCGCTGCCGGCCAGTTCGCCGACCTCTTCTTTCAGCCTGAGGAAAAGGCGCTTTACCTGTACCGGCGTCCCGTAACCAACGGTGTCAGCCAGTCCGACTTCATTAACGCCTAGTTCAGCCATCATGCTGGCCATACTGATAACGTCATCTTCGTGCACCACGCCCTGGATGGTGCAGCCAAACACGGTGGAAAGGCCTGCTTCGACTTCTACTCCGGGATAGTATTCATTGCGAAATGCGATGATTTTCCCCACCTCAGCAAAAATCTGGTTATGGGTTTTATTGACGTTTGCAAGCGAGTGAGGTTCGCTGACTGAAACCGGGATGGTGACTTTCTGTACGCCTGCTTTGAATGCCGTCTCTGCGCCGCGCAGATTGGGGACCAGCGCGGTGACAAACAGATCCGGCAGCGTGCGCGCATATCCGACGAGTTCGCCTGTATCGGCCATCTGAGGCAGAAGCTTTGGTGACACAAACGAGCCGACCTCTATTTCCTTTAACCCCGCGGAGGCTAAATCACTAACCCACTGCTTTTTCAGGTCGGTCGGCATGACCGCAGAAACGCTCTGTAGTCCATCTCGCGGGCCCACTTCACTGATAAGAATATCAATATTGCTGTTATGACTCATTGCCTCTGCTCCGGTACGGTCAGGTGAACCTGCATCACAGATTTGTTTGTTCTGCCTGACGAAACGTTGTTCTGTTATAATTTTGTTGTAATTTGAACAGGAGTCAACCAGCGTTTAACCCCGCGATGCATTACTGCGAGTTAAATCACATTCATAAACATGTGCGCTGGGATGATTCAAGGGGGGGGGGGATCAATACCTTATTCAGCAACATATATTTTTAAGGATTAAAATTAATGAGCCTGTTTGCGGCGCCAACGCCAAAAAAATGCAGCATTTTCAGCACAATGCCTGAACAGTTTTATCGTGACGGTGATTCAGACTGGGTACGCGCAAATAAGCCCGGGCAGCAGATAACGTCATTTATTGAAGGGCCCGCATTTGACCGGAACGGGGAGCTTTATGTCACGGACATTCCCTATGGCAGGATTTTCAAAGTTGATAAACAGGGCGGGTGGTCCCTTGTAACTGAATACGACGGATGGCCGAATGGTCTGGCGTTTCATCGGGATGGACGCCTTTTTGTCGCAGACTACAGGCGGTGCATACTAGCACTCGATCCGTCCTTAACTGATATGTGTCCCATACTGACGCACATACGAAGCGAGAGTTTCAAAGGTGTGAATGACCTGTTTTTTGATGAGTCCGGGCGGCTTTATTTTACCGATCAGGGGCAGACGGGCATGCAGGACCCAACCGGGCGGGTTTATCGCTATGCACCTGAGGAAAACACGATTGAATGTCTGTTATCAAATGGCCCCAGCCCGAACGGACTGCTTCTGGACCTTGACGGAAAGGCGCTGCTGGTCGCCATGACCCGCGGAAATGCCGTCTGGCGGCTGCCTGTTACTGAACATGGGCCCTCTTCTAAAGTGGGCATTTTCACGGCCATGGCAGGGGGCATCAGCGGTGCAGATGGTATGGGGCTTGATGCAGACGGTAACGTCTACGTATGTGATGCGGGACATGGATGTGTTTGGATTTTCAGCCGCTATGGCGTGCCGCTTTTCCGCTATGACAGCTGCACCGGGGCCGTACCCTGACCAATATCGCATTTGGCGGCCAGGAAAACGCCACCGCGTTCGTAACGGACTCTTCTACCGGAACCATCCAGCAATTTCCCGCTCTGGCACCTGGCCGCAGATTATTTTCTCACATCTGAAACCCGGAGCATGCCGATATGAGCATGCTCACAAATCCATCATAAATTCGATCTGGCTCAATAATTTCACATCCTGTTTACATACTTTCTTGACGCCTCACTCTCTTCACCGCAAAAGTTAGCATCGATTAAATGAAATGCCGTTCTGTCTGGCGGAATTATAATGATAACTAAGAAGGTGCAACTGTGACAATATTGAGCTACCTCATGATAGGCGTGTTCATGTTCCTGATCATAACTCGCAGACTGTCCGCCCTGCTTGCGTTAATCCTCGTGCCGCTGTTTTTCGCCCTGGTAGCAGGCTTCCATACTGAACTCGGCAAAATGATGATGGACGGAATTAAGCTGCTTGCCCCGACGGGCGTCATGCTGACTTTTGCCATTCTTTATTTCTGTGTCATGACCGACGCCGGGCTTTTTGATCCGTTTATCCGCCTCATTGTCCGCATTGTAAAAGGCGATCCGCTTAAAGTAATGATTGGTACCGCTATCCTTGGTATCAGCGTGGCACTCGACGGCGACGGTGCCACTACCTATCTCATCTGTACAGCTGCACTTCTTCCACTCTATCGTCGGCTCGGAATAAAGCTTCAGTACATGGCCACCGTACTGCTGCTTTCAATCGGCGTAATGAACATGCTCCCGTGGGGTGGACCTACGGCGCGCGCTGCGAGCGCTATGAAAGTAGACGTTGGAGAGCTCTTTATGCTGCTTCTGCCCATTATGATTTGTGGGCTTATCTGGGTCGTGCTGGTTGCCGTTATTTTTGGACTGCGCGAACGTCGCCGGCTTGGGGTAATTAAAATCGATCTCAGTGAAGAGACCGGACAACTTACTTCTGTAACTAATTATCGTTATCTTTTTAATTCAGCGCTGACTATTGCCCTGCTGGTTATGTTAATTCTGGGCATTCTTCCTATGGCAACACTGTTTATGATCGCCTTTGCGCTGGCGATGCTGGTGAATTTTCCTGACCTGAAGTGTCAGAAAGACCTCCTTGCAAAACATGCTGAGAACGTGCTTGCCATTGTTTCTCTCATTTTTGCAGCAGGTATTTTTACCGGCATCCTGTCCGGCACCGGTATGGTAGATGCCATGTCTAACAGTCTTGTAAATTCACTGCCTGCCTCAGCTGGCCCCTGGCTCGGCATTCTTACGGCGGTAATCAGCATGCCGTTTACCTTCTTCATGACAAATGATGCTTTCTACTTTGGAGTTTTACCCATTCTTGCGCAGACAGCGGCCAGCTACGGAATCTCACCTATGCAGATGGCTGTTGCTTCATTGATTGGACAGCCTGTACATCTGCTCAGCCCGCTTGTTGCGTCAACGTACCTTCTTGTCGGTATTCTTAATCTGGATTACGGGCTGAATCAGCGTGCAAGCCTTAAATGGGCGGTGGGAACAGTATTGTGCATGCTGTCAGGCGCTATCGTGCTTGGCACATTGCCGCTACACAGCTGATCTGCACCCGTTAATTAATTTTCGATGATCTAGCGCTGCCCTCATCATTATGAGGGCACGCTTTTGCTCATACCTGCCCGTTATGCCGGCTCAAAAAACAGGCTTAACGTAGGATATTTTCCGTTTTCCAAGCGGACCCTTTCTAAGCCATCCACCGGGCGATGGGCAACCGTCGCCCGGTTACGCGATATGCGATCCGGTTCTTAGGATATGAGTTTTAAGTTTTTCCCATTCGGTTTAGCGGCGATTACTATCACCCTCAACGTAATCAACGATCCGGAGGGAATATGCAAAAGCTCACTCGTTTTCTGGCCCTGCTCGGCGAGCTGATGATCGAAAAAGCCGAAGACACCGCGCCGCAGGCTGCTCAGCCTGACGATCGCGACGACGCGTTGCCACCGCGCCTCGAGCGTGGCGTTCCGCTGGCCGACCGCTTCCTGTTCATGTAATTTCCCGCGCTGTTTTTTGTCCCGCACGTTCCGGTATTTCATTACCTGGCGCCTGCGTCTATCTTCTTTCATCAAAAAATGGGCTTTCGCGATTACGATCGTCTGCTGCAGGTGCCGCTCAGCGATGGCACGCCGGTCGACAGAATCAAAAAGCGCTTTTCCGTTTAATCAGCTGCCCCTGAAAGCGCATCTCGCGCCGGGGCAAGACGGTTTCGGCGTTCACATCAAGTAACCGGATGCGCACTCCCTGGCGCATCCGGAGAGTCTCTTTAATTCAGAGCGGCGAGAAATGCCCGATAGTCCTGCGCGCTGCTGTCCAACTCGTGTTGCTGAACCTGCTCTGCCGTCCCGTCCGAAGCAGCTTCCTTGCCGTAAAAGGCAAAGAACGAAGCATAGTCGGCCCGCACATAATCGGCGGTCACTTCAAACGGCCGGAAGATTTCCTCCAGCGAGTAGCGATAACGCCCTTCACGCGCGTAATCTTCTGCGCGCACGCCCGCCGTGACCGCCAGCGCCAGTTTCTTGTTCTGCATCTTATAGCCGCTGCGGGAACCGTAGGCCCAGCCGTAGGTGAGCACGTCGTCCAGCCATTTTTTCAGCAGCGGCGGGCTGCTGAACCAGTAAATCGGGAACTGCAGCACGATGTTGTCATGCGCTTCAATCAACTGCTGTTCTTTGGCGACGTCTATCTGCCAGTCCGGATAGGCCTGATGCAGTTCGTGCACGGTATAGCGCTCCGGATAGCGGCGCAGTTCCTCCAGCCAACGTTTGTTGACCACCGAGTTCGCCATATCGGGATGGGTCACTATCACCAACGTTTTCATACTGATCTCTCCAGTCAGGTGTTTCGACGCATCTTAGGGTATGCTGACAGAATGTAAAATACGTACACTCACGATACATACTTACCCTGGAGAAAGTGTAAATGACCGCCGAATCCCACTGCAGCCCTACGGGCATCAGCCTTGAAGACACCGGCTATGGCTACACCCTGTCGGTGATCAACGGCAAATACAAAATGATTATTCTCTACTGGCTGGCGTTGTATAAGCCGGTATTGCGGTTCAACGAACTGCAGCGCTGCATCGGCACCATTTCGTACAAGACGCTGAGCTCGACGCTGAAAGAGCTGGAAAAAGATCGGTTGGTGGTGAGAAAGGAGTATCCGCAGATCCCGCCCAAGGTGGAGTACAGCCTGTCCGAGTGCGGGCGTTCGCTGATCCCGGTGATCGACATGATGTGCGACTGGGGGGAGCGGCACCGGCCGGAATCGCCGGTGCCGTGAGGGGTTAGTTGTCCGCCGCCGCTGAGGTTGCCGGCGCGGGTTCATCGTGCTCAACCAGCGCGTCCGCCGGCCGGCACTGGCGCAGCGTGCGCACGCTGAAGGCCACCAGCACGCCGAGCACTGCGGCGAATGCGCCAAACGACAGCACGCTCATCAATGGGGTGAACACCCTGCCCAGTACGCCGAGCCCCAGCGCGCCAATCGAATCGCCGGTCACGTCCTGCGCGGTGCCGAGGCTGTTAACCCGCCCCAGCAGATGATCCGGCGTGTTGCTCTGGATCAGCATGAACTGCAAGAGCGAGGCGATGGCATTGGCGTAGCCGTAGCACACCAGCGCCAGCAGCGCCGGCGCCAGGTGGCTGAACAGCCCCAGTGACGCGATGGCGGTGAACGCGACGATAGCGGCGATCAGGATCAGCACGCCAGGGCGAGGGAAACGCCCCACCCAGCCGCTGGTCAGCGCGCCCAGCATCGCACCGAGCGGCACTGCGGAGTACATCAGGCCAATAGAGGACGCGCCGACGTGGTAAGCGTCCTGCGCCAGCGCCGGAAACAGTATCCTGACGGCGCCGACGATGCTCATCAACATCCCCAGCAACACCACCGAGCCGACCACCTTATTGCGCCAGACAAACTGGAAGCCGCTGGCGAGCGCTCGCAGCGGGTGTTCCGGCTCCTGCTGCTGCGGCAGCAGCGTCGGCAAGCGCACCAGCGGGACCAGGGTGCCCAGCGTCCCGGCCGCCGCGACGGCGAAAGCGAGACCGACGCCGCCGAACACGATGATGATCCCCCCCAGCGCCGGCGCCAGGATCGCGCCGATGCGCACCGTCACCATGCTCAAGGCCCCCGCCGCCGCCAGGTTTTCGCGCCCGACCAGCAGCGGGATCACCGCCATCAGCGCCGTCATGCCGAGCGCGCCGAAAAACCCGTCCCACGCCGCCAGCAGATAGAGCGCCCACAGCGACGGGGCCGGCGCGAAGGCGTTCAGACTCAGGGCGACAAAGCCCAGTCCGCAGGTGCCGCGCGCGAACAGGATCAGCTTGCGGCGATCGTAGCGATCGGCGAGCACCCCGCCCAACATCAGGCCGATAAACATGCCTGCGCCGTCCAGCGCCACCGCCACGCCCACCTGCAACGTGGAGCCGGTCATCGCCTGGATCTGAATCGGCACCCCCACCGCCAGCATGCCGAGTGAAAACACCGACAGCATGCGGGCGCAGAAAATCGCGCGAAAATGCGCATTGCTTCTCAGCAAACTGAAATCAAGAAAAAAAGAAGGTCTGGCCATAGTGTCCTGCATATCATGTTTTAGTACGGGCCGTGGCGCACGCCCGGCCCGGTTGCGTTATACCAACCCGTATTGCCGCGTCAGCAGCGAATGCAATAGCGGCCCGAGCGTCTCCAGCGAGACCGGCGACAGAATGTCCGCGTGCTCGCAGCCTTGGTGATGACAGATCAGCCGATCCAGATACGGCGCCCACACGGCGTTGATATCCATCAATGGCGGCAGCGTCCGGTCGGCGACAAACAGCGTTGCCGTGCCGTGGAAACGCCGGCTGCGCGCCTGAGACAGAAGGCGCACCGCGTCGCGATAGTTGGCGACGATGCTGTCGAACATCGCCGCCTTCTCCGCCATCAGCGCCGGATCGCCATGATCTTCCGCCATAAACTCGGCCTGTTCCTGCGCCACCTCCTTCTGCGCCTCTTCCTCGGTGGGGCCGGTCCAGTCCTGGCCTTCCGGCGGATAGGTATCCAGCATGCCGAGGAAAGCCACCTCTTCACCCTGCTGCTGCAGACGCGCGGCCATCGAATGCGCCAGCGTGCCGCCGAGCGAATAGCCCAGCAGGTAGTAAGGCCCCTGCGGCTGCAGGCGGCGCAGAGTGGCGAGATGACGATCGACCATCTGCTCAATGTCCTCACAGGTGGCGATGACGCCGTCCGGTCTTGGCGACTGCAGACCGATGATCGGGTAACTCCCCGGCAGATACCGGCTCAGCCCCGAGTACTGCCAGGCGAAACCGGAAGCCGGATGCAGGCAGAACAGCGCCGGGCCTTGGCCCGCCCGCAGCTGCAGGCACTCACCGACGCCGCGGCTCTCGGCCGAGTCGGCGGCCTGCGCGTCATCGAGCAGGTGCGCCATTTTCTCCAGACTGCGGGCGAACATGATCTGCCCAACGCTCAGCGGCCGGGTGACGCGCCGACGCAGCTCCGCCGCCAGGCGCATCGCCAGCAGCGAGTGGCCGCCCAACGCGAAGAAGTCGTCGTCGGCATACACCGTCTCGCGCCCCAGCAGTTCGCTGAACAGCGCCGCCAGCAGGCGCTCGCTGTCGCTATGCGGCACGCGGCCGCTCTGCGGGCTCAGCTGCGGCCGAGGCAACGCCTTGCGATCCAGCTTGCCGCTGGCGCTGAGCGGGAAGCTGTCGGTCATGACATAGCTGACCGGCATCATGTGCGCCGGCAAACGCGCCTCCAGCGCCTGATGCAGGACGGCGGTATCCAGCGTCACGCCCGGCTGGGCGATCAGCCAGGCAACCAACTGCCGCATATCGGCGCCGCCCAGCCCCGTCGCGCCCTCACCCAGTTCGATGGCGTGGACCGCCGCCTGCGCTACTCCCGGCTGCGCCAGCAGCGCCTGTTCGATTTCGCCCAGTTCGATGCGCTGGCCACGGATCTTCAGCTGATCGTCGCTGCGCCCCAAATACTCGACGCTGCCGTCTTCCAGCCAACGGGCGATATCGCCGGTGCGATACATGCGCGCCCCGTTGCCGGCGGGATCGGCGACAAACCGCTGTGCCGTCAATCCCGGCCGATGCAGATAGCCGTCGGCCAGCTGAATGCCGCGCAGGTAGAGATCGCCGGCGCAGCCGACGGGCACCGGCCGCAGCATGGCGTCGAGAATGCTCAGTTGGGTGTTCCAGACCGGTTTGCCGATCGGCACGCCGGCGCCGCTCACCGCCGCCAATGCCTCGCCGGACGCCGGTTGATAGGTGACATCGACCGCCGCCTCCGTCGGGCCATACAGGTTATGCAGCGGCGCGGCGACCAACGCCTGGTAGCGGGATGCCAGTTCACACGACAACGCCTCACCGCTGCAGAACACGCGCTTCAGGCTGGCGGCGGCGCGCTGCGGCGCACGTTCGTTCAGCGCTTCAACCCAGATAGCCAACATGGACGGAACGAAATGCAGCGTGGTTACGCCATAGTCGTCGATCAACGTCGTCAGCGCCTGCGGATCGCGGTGCGCCTCCGGCGGCGCCATCACCAGACGCGCGCCGACCATCAGCGGCCAGAAGAACTCCCAGACGGAAACGTCGAAGCTGCACGGCGTTTTCTGCAATACCACGTCCTGCGCATCGAGCGAATACTCATGCTGCATCCAGAACAGACGGTTGACGATCGCCCGGTGGTTCACCACCACCCCTTTCGGCCGCCCGGTAGAGCCCGAGGTATACAGCACGTAGGCGGGATAATCGCCGTTCCCCGCCGGTGCGCGCTGCATCGGTTCGCGCCCGCTGTCGTCCAGCGCATCGAACCGCAACGTCGGCGCCAGCGCGGCAAAACGGGCATCCAGGGCGCTCTCGGTGATAATCAGCCGTGGCTTGGCGTCTGCCACCATGTAGGCCAAACGCTCATCCGGGTAACCGGTATCCAGCGGCAGCCAGGCGGCGCCGGTTTGCACAATCGCCGTCAGCGCCAGGCTGAGGCGCACGGAACGCGGCAACGCCACCGCGACGATATCGCCCGGCTGAATGCCCGCCGCGGTCAGCCGTTCGGCCAACAGCGCGGCCTGGCGCTGCATGTCACGGTAGCTGAGGCTGTGCCCGGCATCCTGCAATGCGATGCGTTCGGGCGTGCGCCGCGCTTGATCGGCGATCGCCTGATGCAAGGTGGTGTCCGCTACCGCCTGGGCGGTGCGGTTGACCGCCGCGATCAACGCCTGTTCCTGCGGGGTTTGCAATTGCCAGCGCGGCAACGGCAGATCCGGTTGCGCAATCCATTGTTGCAGCAGCGCCATCAGCCGCGCGGCGAAGCGTTCAGGCTGCGGCACCGAGTCACGATACTCCATCAGCAGACGCAGACGCTCGCCCGGCAGCACCAGCAACGTCAGCGGATAGTGGGTATAGCCTTTGTTGCGGATGGCGTCGCAGCGCAGGGAACCTGTGCCGCCGAGCAAGGCGTCGTTGTCCGGGTAGTTCTCCACCACCAACAGCGTATCGAACAGCGTGCCCGCGCCGGCCAGGTGCTGGATCTCACCCAATCCCAAATCGTCGTGCTCCAGCAGTTCAATCTGCCGGTGTTGCAGAGCGGTCAGCTGTTCCGTCAACGGCCGGCCGTTTTCTAGCCGTACGCGTACCGGCAGCGTGTTGCTGAACAGGCCAACGTGCTCTTCCACACCGTCGATCTGGCCAAACCGCCCGGAAACCGGCGAGCCGAACACCACGTCCTGATGGCCGCAACAGCCGGCCAGCTGCAGCGCCCAGATGCCCTGCATCACGGTATTGAGCGTCAGCCCGCGTTCGCGGCACAGGGTCAGCAAACGCTGTTCCTCCGCCGGCGGCAGCGTCATTTCCAGCTCAAACACGCGGTCGTCCTGCGTCTCGCCAAACAGCAGCGTTGGCCGCACGTCCTGCAGCGTCTCGCGCCAGATGCGGCGCGAGGCGTCGGCATCCCGCGCGGCCAGGCGGCGCACGATATCGGCATAGTTCGAACGCAGCGGCGGCAACGCCGTTATCCCTTCACGCAATGCGAGCATCAGATCGTTGAGCACCACCGGCGTCGACCAGCCATCGACGATCAGGTGGTGGGCATTGAGGAACAGCGTGCAGCGTTCGCTCTCGCCGTGTTTGACCCACAGCGCATGCAGCATCGCGCCCGGCTGGTTAAACAGATCGCGCTGCAGCTCTTTCTGCTCCAGCTCATTCAGCGCCTGCATTTCTTGTTCGGCGGACAGCGGCGGCAGCCTGTGGCTGTCCAGTGGCCAATGGCTTTCCTGCGGTATCAGCTGCAGCGGTTCGCCCTCGCGGTTGAACCGGGCGGCCAGCTGCGGATGGCGGCGGATCACCGCATCCAGCGCCTGCTGGAGCCGTGGCGCATCCAGTTCGCCGCACAGGCTCAGGCGCGTCAGCGAGTTATAACTGCCGCCCTGCTGCGCCGTCTGGGCATGGAACAGCAGGCCGTGCTGCAAAGGCAACAGCGGTAGCGCATCGGCCAACGGCCCATACTCCCGCTCCCAGGCGCGCAGCGTTTCATCGTCGACGTTCGGTTGGGCGATCTCGGCCGCCGTCAACGTTGCCGCTGCGCGTTCGGGATGCCGTTCGGCAAACTCGCACAGCGCACGCACGGCCTGCTCGATGCCCCTATGCAACGCCTCGATGTCGCTCGCGCTGAAAATCCCCTCCAGCCAGCTCCAGTTGATCGCCAGACACGCGCCGTCGCGCCGCTCTTCGACAAAGATGTTCACTTCCAGCCCGTAACACAGCGCCTGCTGCGCATCCTGCGCCACGGCGAAGGCGTCGCGGAAACGGGTCCGGCTGCGCTGCGGCGTCCAGTGTCCCTCATCCTGGCCGAAGCGCCCGAGATAGTTGAACAAAATCTCCGGCGCATTGCGCTGCGCCAGCGCGGCCAGTTCGTCACGCTGCGGATGCAAATAGCGCAGTTGACCATAGCCGATGCCGCGATCGGCCACCGCGCGCGTCACCCGTTTCACCGCGCGCACGGCCTCGTGGTGTTCGGCGTCATGCAGTTCGATGCACAGCGGGTACTCCGCCGTCAGCCAGCCGACGGTGCGCGCCAGATCGAGGCTATCGTCCAGTTCGGCGCGGCCGTGCGACTCCAGCGAAAAACGCAGTGAAGCGGCCTGGAAATGACGCCGGCAGGCCAGCGCCAGCGCGCACAGCATGATCTCTTCGACCTGAGCGCGGTATCCCTGCGGCAAGGCGCCCAGCAGCGCGGCGGTCAGCCGGCTGTCGAGCAGCGTGCGCCGTTCGCTCACCGAAGCGAGACGATCGGTCTGCGGATCCAGCGCGCGTCGCCCCAAGCGCGGCACGCCGTCCGCCAGCATCTGCCGCCAGAACGGCAGCTCGGTTTCCCGGCGTTCGGCGTCGGCCCGTAAACGCGCGGACCACTCATAGAGTGAGGTTTCCTCCGGCGGCAGCGCGATCGGCTGCCCCTGCATGGCGCTGTCGGCCGCTTGCCGCAGTTCGTCGAGCAGGATGCGCCAGGAAACGCCGTCAACCACCAGGTGGTGGATCGCCAGCACCAGCCCGAGGCTCTGCCCGTCACGCTGCAACAAGATGGCCTGCATCATGCTGCCCTCGGCCGGATTGAGGCGCGCCAGCGCGGCATCAAACGCCTGTTCCGCCGCGGTTTCCAGATCGCCGGATACGGGATGAGGCTGCATCAATTCACCGGCGGCGGCGGTTTCAACCACCAACTGGCCGTCGTGGATCCGCGCGCCCAGCGCCGGGTGTGCCGTACGCAGCTGTTCCAACGCATCACGCAGCTGTGCCGGTTGCAATTCGGCAGGCACGCGCAGGAAAACGCCGTGCGCGAAGCGACGATGCATGTCGCCCGTCTCGGCAAACCAGTGCAGGATCGGCAGCCCGTCGATCGGGCCTTGCTGCACGCTGCGCGCGGCCTGAGATCCAACGGCCAGCGGCTGCATCGCCTGCGCCATGCGCGCGGGGGTGTGCAGCGCGAAGATCTCACGCGGCCGCAGCAGATACCCGTTGCGCCGCAGGGCGGTGCCCAGCCCCATCGCCGAGATGCTGTCGCCGCCGAGCGCGAAGAAATCGTCGTCGGCGCCGACGCGCTCCATCCCCAACAGCTGCGCCATGGCGCGGCAAATCAGCCTTTCCTGTTCGGTGGCCGGCTCGCGCAGGCTTTGCGCCAGCGTCTCCTGCGGTTTGGGCAGCGCCTGACGGTCAATCTTGCCGTTAACGTTAAGCGGCAGCTCCGGCATCACCACCAGGATCGCCGGCACCATGTAATCCGGCAGACGCTGCGCCAACTGCGCCAGCAGTTCGTTTTGCAGCGCGGGTGAGGCGCGCCGCGCGTCATCCTGCACCGAGCAGTAACCGATCAGGCGATAGGTAGCGCCGATCCGCTCGGCGATCACCACCGCCCGCCCCACGTCCGGCAAGGCAGCCAGTGCGCTCTCCACTTCACCCAGTTCGACGCGGAAGCCGCGCACTTTAATTTGGTGATCGGTACGGCCAATGAACACCAGCTGGCCGTCCGCGCTCCAACGCATCAGATCGCCGCTGCGGTACATCACCTCGCCGTCGGCGAACGGATTGGCGACAAAGCGCGCCGCCGTCAGATCCGGACGGCGCAGGTAACCGCGCGCGATGCCCTTGCCTGAAATGTACAGTTCCCCCGCCGCGCCGATCGGCACCGGCTGCAGGCGACTGTCGAGCAGCCAGACTTCGGTATTGGCCAGAGGGCGCCCGATCACCGGCTGGTCTGCGGCCGTGACCGGCGCGCCGAGGGTATCGACGGTGTATTCGGACGGGCCGTAATAGTTATGGATCTCGACTTCCGGATGCTGCCGCATAAGGTTCCACAGCGTCGGCGTCGCCGCCTCGCCGCCGATCATCACAAACGCCGGCAGCGGGAACTGTCCCTTCAGCAGGCCGCAATCCACCAACTGCGAGAGGAACGACGGCGTGATGTCCAGCAGATCGATCGGGGTCTGTTGGGTTTGTTCGAGCAGCGCCCAGGGGTCGCGGCGCAGCTCTTCATCGAAGATAACCAGTTCGCTGCCCATCATCATGCAGAACAGCGGCTCCCAGGAGGAGTCGAAAGAGAACGAAGCGGTATGCCCGGCGCGCAGACGCCGCCCGCGGCGAGCCTGGAATTTTTCAATCGCCGGGCCGAACAGCGAGGCCTGATGCGACAAGAACAGGTTCAGCAGCCCGCGGTGCGTGGACATCACGCCCTTGGGTTTGCCGGTTGAACCGGAGGTGTAAATCATGTAGGCGAGATGCGCTTCATTCAGCGGCGCACGCCGCTCTTCGTCCGATATCGGCGTGGCTTCGGCGGCCGCGCAGCGCGCCAGGCACGATGCGTCGTCCAGGCACAATACCTGCGGCAGATCCGGCATGTTGGCCCGCGTGTCGCTGTGGGTCAGCAGCATCACCGGCCGCGCGTCGTCGCACATCAGCGCCAGACGTTCACGCGGATAATCCAGATCGAGCGGCATGTAGGCCGCGCCGCTGGCCAACACGCCAAACAGCGCGACCAGCGTGTCCACCGAGCGCGGAATGCCGATGGCGACCACGTCTTCGGCGCCGATGCCGCTTTCGATCAGCACGCGCCCCAGTTGCATCACCCGTTCACTGAGTTGACGGTAGCTGAGGCGCACATCGCCGCAGGTCACCGCCAACGCCTCGGGCTGTCGCTCAACCTGACGCTGGAAAGCGTCCATGATCGACACCATGCCCGCCGGCGGCGTCAGCTCAGCGCCGCGCCCCCAGGTCGCGAGTTGGCGCAGCTCCCCTTCGCTGACCAGCGCCAGTTGACCGTTCGGCTGATGCGGCCGCCGCGCCAGCTGCTGCAGCCAATGGCCGATGCGCTTTGCGTGACAGTGTAATGTACGCGGCGAGTATTTGGCCGGGTTGGCCACCAACGACAGCGTCAGCACGCCGCTTCGAAAACCGATCTCAAACTCGAGGTCGTCGACCGGCCCCATCGCCAGCGTATGGGTAACGGCCGCTTGACCGTCGAAGGACAAGGCGCTGTGGTAAACCTTGACGTTGACCACCGGGCCGTACAGCTCCTGATGGCCGCCGACCAGGCCGAGATCGCGTTTGATCTGCTCCGCCTCATAGCGTTGATGGCGGCGCACCTGTTTGATTTCCGCCGCGGTGGCCTGGCAGACGTCCGCCAGCGACATCTCCGGCGTCACGTTCAGCAGCAGCGGCAGTACGTTAACCACCGGGCCGACCGCCGCCAGCGCCTGCGAGCCCATGCGGCGCATGAAAGGAAAACCGATGGAGAACCGGGTTTCGCCGCTCATGCGCGCCAGATACATCGCCAGCGCCGCCGTGACGATATCGGCCGGTTGCAACGACTGCAGCGCCGCATCGCGCAGCGCTTCGTCAAACAGCGACTCCGGCAGCACCAGCGCCTGTTTGAGCGGGCGAGCGTCCGGTTCGACCTCGCGGTTTTCCGTCGCCAATGACAGCGGCGACGGCAGATCGCGCAGATGCTGCCGCCAGAATTCGGCCGCCCGCTGGCGTGCGGGCGACGTTTGCCATTGCTGAAACTCTTCCACCACCTTGCCGAACGGGGTAAACGGCGAGGCCGCCGGCGACAGCCCGTGGCGCAGCGCGCGGTAGATATCGGCGATCCGGCGGGTGATGGCCTCGAAGCTGAAGCCGTCCAGGGTCAGATGATGAAAGCGCTGGTACCAGAACCAGCGATCGGCGCTGATGCGGATCACCGCATGGCGATAGAGCGGGCGCTCGCCGTCCGCGGGCAGATCCTGCGCCAGATCGTCGTGCATCAGCGCCAGCGCCGCCTGCTCGGCGTCTGGCCGCGCGCTGAAGTCAAACCACTCTGGCGCCAGCACCCGCGCGGGATCCGCGTTCAGCGGTAAACGTTGCACCGGCTGGCCGTCCTGCGCCTCAAAGAAGCGCGCCTGAACCGTATCCGCTTCCGCCAGCCCCTGGCGAATCGCGCGCTCCAGCGCCGAACGATCGATATCGCCGTGCAGTTCGGTGTAGTGCGCCACGGCGAAGCTGTTGCGCCGCAGCGCGATTTGGTCGGCAATCCAGATCCCCGGTTGCGCCGCAACCAGCGGATAATCCCGATACTCGACCTGAGTATCGGGCAATGAAAGCGTTTCTGACATGGTGTCTGTCCTTTTCCTCAAACGGAATGTAGCGATGTGGCTGTGCGGCGATTAACGCGGCGCATCCGCCGCTTTCAACGACGCCGGCCGCATGTCCTGCCAGTGCGCTTCGATATAGTCGATACATTCACCGCGCGACGCCGGCCCCATCAACACGCGCCATCCCGGCGGCGTATCGGCAAACTGCGGCCACAGCGAATACTGCTGTTGCGCGTTGACCAACACGGAGAAACGGAGACTTTCGTCATCGAACGGGTTTTGTTGTTCCTGAGTCATTTGCCTTACCTGTCTGTCAAAATGTGGGATTACTTCATTGCGGAAAGCAGCCGGCGCACGCCGTCCACCAGACCGCCGCGCCAGCAGAGCGCGTCATGTCCGCCGGAATACACGCGGTAGTCGGCACGGTGCCCGGCCGCCGTCAGCGCCTGGTGCATCTGGCGATTGACGAATTCGATGTCCGCCTCCCGATCGCCGGCTTGCTGAATCACGGTGAGCGTCGGCGCGGTCGCGCCGCGCTGCCGAACCTGGCGTATCAACCAGCCTTCCTCCAACTCGTGGCGTTTTTCAAACTGGGTAACGAATTGCACCGTGGGCCACCAGAAGGAGCCGGACTGGCTCAGCACATGGCCGAAGCGCTCGGGCCAGTGCAGGCCGGCGTATAACGCCGCCAGCCCGCCGTAGCTCTGGCCGGCGACCACGGTGCGCGCCCCCTCTTCGCTGAACGGTTCGCGCCGCTGCGCCTGCGGCAGCAGTTCGTCGATCACCGCCTGCCAAAAGGCGGCGTTGCAAGGCAGCTCGTTTTCCCGGTGTTCGCCATCGATCGCATCGATCAGCAGCCAGCACGCGGGCGGCAGATGCCCTTTTGCGGTCTCGTTCTCAATCACCGGCAGCAATGCGTGCCTTTCGATCCAGTTCTGGCCGTCGAGCAGCAGCACCAGCGGGCGGTTCGCGTTGTCCGCCGCCTCGCCGCCGGCATACAGCCACACGCGCCGCCGGGTGCCCAGCCGTTCGCTGTGCCAGTGAAAAAGCTGGAGCCGCGCTTCATCCAACGGCCGATCGGCGGCCTGCCAGGCGCTTTGGTCGTCCGCGTCCGGCCCCTGAGCCAGGGAAACGGCGCGCGGGCGATAAGCCGGCCCCAGCGAGGTGCGATTCAGCGGATCGGCGATCGCCAACGGGAACAGCGATACCCACCAGGCGCGCTGCTGGCGATCGCGCAACGTTTCGTCGTCGCTGAAGACGGGAGGAAGATCCCGCGCCGTAATCGGGATCAGGCTGTAACTGCCGCGCCAGCGGCGATCGACAACGGCCGCGCCGTACCAAACGTCGGTGCCGGGGAGTCTTTTCAGGCTGCTGGGGGTCGTGCTGTGATGGTCGGTAATGCCGTTGATATCGGCATAGACCCGGCATATCGGCGAGTGCCGCTCGTCGCCGGCAGGATCGCGCCATAGCCAGGTCATTCTGACGTGCTGTTCATCGTGCGCGTCGACGACAGGCGTGCCATGAGCGGCAACCTTCTGCCACCATGCGGGTTGCCCCGCCGTCGCCTCACGCAGCCAGTGCGCCGCCAATCCCTCATGGCCGTGTTCTGGCCTCTTTTCCGGCAAAAACTCCATAGCGCCCCTTACATAACGTGCGTGACTTTTACAAAACCTGACAATCGTATTGATACTCATTATCATTTTCAATACTATTTGTCGGATTTTTGCCGTCGTGCAAACGCGACGTCTCCGCGTCGACGAGGGAAAGCGTATTCATCGGCATTGCGGGGTTTATCAGGGTGGCATTACACACAAAAGTAGGCATGCAGGAGAGATAATGAATATTAGAAACAAAGGGATAGAAAACGATAGCGCAGAGGCGATGTCCGCCAACCGGCTGTTGCTGGGGGCGACGCTGGCGCTACTGCCCTTCGCGCAAAACGCTTTTGCCGCGGCGGACGAGACGATGGTGGTGACCGCCGACGCGCAGAGCAGCGTGACCGCGCCCGTCAAAGGGATCGTCGCCAAAGAGAGCGCCGCCGGCACCAAAACCGCCGCCCCGCTGAGCAAAACCCCGCAGTCCATCTCGGTGGTGACGCGCGAGCAAATGAACGATCAGGAACCGGCGTCGGTCGCCGACGCCTTGAACTACACCAGCGGGGTGATCACCACCTATCGCGGCAATTCCAACCGCAATGACGAAGTGATCAGCCGCGGCTTCCGCTACGCGCCCAAGCTGCTCGACGGCCTGCACTTTGGCCTCTCGAGCCAAAACGGCGGCGCCGGGCAGATCGATCCCTGGTTGCTGGAGCGCGTGGAAATGGTGCACGGCCCAGCCGGCGTGCTTTACGGCCAGGTCAGCCCCGGCGGCGTGGTGGTGATGACCAGCAAACGCCCTACCGCCCAGAGCATTCACGAAGTTAAATTCAGCACCGGCAACCGTCATCTGGCGGAAACGGCGTTCGACTTCGGCGGCAAACTCAACGACGACAACACCCTGTTCTATCGCCTGAACGGTATCGCCAGAACCGAACATGAGTTTGTCAAAGACAGCAAGCAGCAACGGGTGGCCATTGCCCCGGCCTTCACCTGGCTGCCGAACGAAGACACCAGCTTTACGCTGCTGACCAGCTATCAGAACGATCCGAAAGCCGGATCGCGCAACTTCCTGCCGCGCGCCGGCACGCTGTTCCCGACCAGCGCGGGCTATGTGCCCTATGACTTCAACATCAGCGAACCCAGCTTCAACAAGTCGCGGCGCGAGCAGGCGTCGATTGGCTACAGCCTCGAGCATAACTTCAGCGATGCGCTGTCGTTTACCCAGAACCTGCGCTTCACCCACCGTGATGAGGACTATAAATATCTGGTTTATAACGTAAACTCGAAGGTCAACGACCACACCGTCACCCGCATGGCGCAGCATGAAACGCAGATGACCAACGAGTTTGGCGTGGATAACCAGCTGAAGGGCCTGTTCGATACCGGCGAGGTGAAACACACGGTGCTGGGCGGATTGGATTACCGCTACAGCCATATCGATTCGAAGATGTATCGCGATCGCGGCAACGATTACCCGATCGACTGGGCCAACCCGGTTCGCTCCAGCATCGATGGCAGCACGCTGGCGCTTGCTTCCAGCGATTTGAAGACGCTGAATCAGATCGGGGTGTATCTGCAGGACCAGCTGGAGTGGAATAACTGGAACCTGCTGCTGTCCGGCCGTCAGGACTGGTCGCAGGTCAACACCCGCGATCGCACCAGCGGCGGCAAAGAGCAGACCTACAATGATGCCCAGTTCACCGGCCGTGCGGGCCTGCTCTACGCCTTCGACAACGGCATTTCGCCGTACGTCAGCTACAGCACCTCATTCGATCCTAACCTGTATCCGAGCGCGCCGGGGGCAGACCCGCTCAAGCCGACCACCGGCAAACAAACCGAGGTGGGCGTGAAGTACCAGATCCCGGGCGGCAACACCCTGCTGACCCTTTCCTGGTTCGATATCACCCAGCGCAATGTGGCGTCCTATAACCGACTCACCTCCGCCTACGAGCAGATCGGTGAGGTGAAATCCAAAGGGATTGAGGCGGAAGTGCACGCTCAGCCGACGCCGGAGATCAAGCTGATCGCCGCCTACACCTACACCGACGTAGTGACCAAAGACTCTAACGCGGCGGACGAAATCGGCCACAGCCCGGCGGGCATTCCGCGCCACGCGGCGTCCGCCTGGGGCAGCTACAGCTTCCTGAGCGGCGCGCTCAACGGCCTGACCGTCGGCAGCGGCGTGCGTTACATCGGCGATGCGCCGGCCGACGCCATCGGCCAGTACGATGTGCCGCACTACACGCTGTACGACGCCATGGTGAAATATGATCTCGGCCAGGCCTCGCCGGCGCTGCGCGGTGCGGCGCTGCAGCTCAACGTGCAGAACCTGACGGACAAGAAATACGTTTCATCCTGCAGCGGCGAGTACGCCTGCTTCTACGGCAGCGGCCGCAGCGTCATCGCTTCGGTGAACTACCGCTGGTAACGAAAATGGGCGGCCAGCGTCGTAATGCGTGTCAGTTAGCGTTTTTCTGAAGGTATTGGTGACGTATTTCGGTCGATAAATGTGAGATGCACCATGAAACTCATGCGCCTCGACCGAGCAAGGGACCGTAGGCGCGGTCCCTTGCAACCCGCGCCTTTGCCCTATCAGACGGTTGGCTTTGCCAACGTTACTCAGCCCATCCCTGGGCCTCGCCCCTTCGGGGCCGCTGCAAGCAGCGTTCAAATCTGCTCCAGGCAGATTTGTCCTCCCTCCGCCATAGCGCATTGAGGCCGGTTGCGACAGGCGTCCCTGCCTGTCTCACCTGAAACCGCCGTCCATGGCGGTTTCGCCTAATGCGCTATGCCTGCGTTCGGCGTCTTCAAGGGCGTCCAATACCGTGCTCATCTCCGATTTCTCTTCTCTGCCATAACCTCATAAGGGACAGGTTGCCCGGTAGCTGCCAGCTCGGGTGTTGATCTTAGGCGCGCATCACTGGCTGCCGAGCAAGACGGCATTGTCAGGGGCAACCGGCCAGGGAAGGCCGGTTGAGGCGAGACTAACAGGGACGTTTGTCGCAGCCGACCCGCCCGACAATGCAGACGCGGCGAGGGTATCCGCATAGCGGACAGACGGTGTTAAGCGAAGGCGCGGGTGGAGGGGCCGCGCCTTCGGCCCCTCCAATTGCCGTTCTATTGTGGTAACAGAGAAATTCGGGGTATTTACGGCAATTTTTCCTGCACGGCGCTGACAGAGACCGGATAAAAAATGCCAGTCAGGTTTACGGCCAGCGCCGCCCCTTTCTTCCACCTTTCCCGCCGCGTTTACTCTTGCTTCAATTCCCGCAGATGCTTGTACACCGTAGCGCGCCCCATCGACAGCACGTTGGCGATATAGTCCGCCGCGCTTTTGGCCTTGAACGCCCCCTGATGATAGAGATCGCTGACCAGCCGCCGTTTCTGTTCGCGGCTCAGCGCGCCGAGCGCAGCGTTCTCGCGCCGCAGCCAGTCATGCAGAAAGGTATTGATCTTCTCTTGCCAGTCGTCTTTGAACAGCTGTTGTGGCTGCGGCTGCAATCGCGTGACCGACAGGAACATATCCAGCGCGTTGCGGGCGTCCT
The DNA here is from genome assembly GCF_017811775.1 of Serratia sp. X10. Classification (NCBI taxonomy): domain Bacteria; kingdom Pseudomonadati; phylum Pseudomonadota; class Gammaproteobacteria; order Enterobacterales; family Yersiniaceae; genus Serratia; species Serratia sp. X10. The sequence goes on from NZ_JAEIOH010000001.1 coordinate 906,149, forward strand.
CGAACATCGCGGTGCTCAGGTTGATGCACAGCAGATAGCTGGGGTTGCCCTGCTCGTCGCACGCGGCGATGCTCACCGAGCGCATCTTTTTGCCGTCCCAGTTCAGCTTCTCGTAGGGGCCGGTCACGTTGGCGCCGCCATCAAACGTGAAATCTTCCAGCCCCGCGTCGTCGCCCGGTTTGCGCTTCGACAGGTTGTTCGCCAGGTAGGCTATCTTGTTGGCGGCCAAATCGTGGATCACCACTTCCGCATTCGGGAAAAACAGGGCCGCGATGCCGTCGGCGACCGACCGCAACAGTTCAAGTTGAGAAGAAGAATTCGCCACGCTGGGGTGTCTCCGTATAGCCCGGTTTGGTTTGTTGTTCAGCCGCTTAGCATACCGCAGTTGCCGCCGCTTGCCGAGCGGATGGCGTTGGTTCCCCCTTCACCGCCGGCTGCGCCGCAAGTGACCTTTTATCCCGACGGGGGCATGATTGGCCATTGCCGGTCGCCTGCGAAATAACGCCCGCCCCTTCAAAGATGAAACGGAAATAGGTTAACCACGCCGTTCACCTACCGTTTTTTATTTAAAAACCGCTCCCTTGCCAATGGCATTAATAACCACATCACTGTTATTGAATTATTGCTTCAGTTCGTTGGAAAGTTGATTAGCAAACTCCCTTATGCAAGAAAAATCTCATACAAATCATCATGTTTTACATAGAGCAAAGCGCTGATTCAGATTATTCCTAATTTTTTATTTCAGACATCAGGAATAAATTTAACCTGCAGTACTGCAATAAGGATGCAGCTTAATTTGAGTTGTATAAGCAATTTAATTTAAAGGACTTTTATTATGAATTATGAATCCAAGGCGGACTGTTCCGTCAACAGCTACATTATTGAAATTTCAAGTTTTAAACTGCCGGCCTCACTCAGCCCTGAAGCGTTTGCCGTATTGGACAAGCGCGTAGAAGAGGAATTTATCTCGAACCAGAACGGGTTTATTTCGCGTGACTCGGGCATCAGCGTAGACAATGAGCCTCGCTGGGTGAACATTGTAAAATGGGAGACGCTGTTGGATGCGGATGAAAACATCTACCAATTTACGCAAGCTTCCGCGCCGGCGTCCGTCAAAGAATATCTGGCGAGTATCGGCGCTGAACCGGTGGAATTACAACGCTATCAGCATACCGGCGCCTGATGCGTAGCGGATGACCACGCCACCGCGGCGCGGTCTTCTTTAAACGCTGATTCGCCAAATCAGAACGGGTGGCCGGCCGCGCGCGGTCACCCGTCCGTTTCAGGTGAACACGCTTTTCAGCCCACTCTTCTGCCGCAATACAGTAAAACAGCCCGAATCATGCTTCTCGCTGCCCTGGCAAAACGCGGCGGCAGACGGCGTTTTAACAGGATTTTAACGCTGCCGAGGGGAAACGCCATTGTCAACATAGCAGTTAAATAAAATGAAACTTTTTGATCACATTCAAGCTTCTGAAAAATAGATATAAAGGGTTTTTATGCGTTTTATATGCATAAAGTATGCATGTGCCCGCTAACACCCTGCGAAAAGTAATTAACTATTCATTTACCGCCCTGCAGGCGGCGAAAAACCGTCCGCTGGCCCGATGAGCGGGGGGCTAACAACCGGCATAATTAGTGGTAAATTTAGCGGCGCAAAGTGTTATGCGCTTGCTAATCCACGGTTAAACGAAATAAATACCTCTAAAATATAAAGGTTGGTTATGGAAAAGCTATCCTACGCTTCAGACAGCAGCACCACCGCTTGGGCTACATATCTGCAACAAATCGATCGCGTCGCCCCTTACCTCGGCGACCTCTCACGCTGGGTTGATACGCTGCGTCACCCTAAACGCGCTTTGATTGTTGATATCCCGCTGCAGATGGACGATGGCACCATCCGTCACTTCGAAGGCTTCCGCGTACAGCACAACCTGTCGCGCGGGCCGGGTAAAGGCGGTATCCGCTTCCACCCTGACGTCGATCTGAACGAAGTGATGGCCCTGTCCGCCTGGATGACCATCAAGTGCGCCGCGGTCAACCTGCCGTACGGCGGCGCCAAGGGCGGCATCCGCGTCGATCCGTTCAAACTGTCTGAAGGTGAACTGGAGCGACTGACCCGCCGCTACACCAGCGAAATCGGCTTCATCATCGGGCCACAGAAAGACATTCCTGCGCCGGACGTCGGCACCAACGCCAAAGTGATGGCCTGGATGATGGATACCTACTCCATGAACCACGGCACCACCATCACCGGCGTGGTAACCGGTAAGCCAATCCACCTCGGCGGCTCCCTGGGCCGTGAGAAAGCGACCGGCCGCGGCGTGTTCGTCACCGGCAGCGAAGTGGCCAAGCGTCTGGGCGTGCAGATCGAAGGCGCCAAAGTGGCGGTGCAAGGCTTCGGTAACGTGGGCAGCGAAGCGGCTCGCCTGTTCGTCGGCGTTGGCGCTCGCGTCGTCACCATCCAGGACCACTCCGCCACCCTGTTCAACGCCAACGGCATCGATCTGGCCGCGCTGACCGAATACCAGGCCAAGCACAAGCAGATCGCCGGTTTCCCAGGCGCCAGCGAGATCGAAAGCGAAGCGTTCTGGTCGGTTGACATGGACATCCTGATCCCTGCGGCGCTGGAAGGCCAGATCACCCGTCAGCGCGCCGAAATCCTCAGCGCCAAGCTGGTGCTGGAAGGGGCTAACGGCCCAACCTTCCCAGAAGCGGACGACATTCTGCGTTCCCGTAACATCACCGTGGTTCCGGACGTTATCTGTAACGCCGGCGGCGTAACGGTCAGTTACTTCGAGTGGGTGCAGGACATGGCGAGCTACTTCTGGAGCGAGTCCGAGATCAACGAGCGTATGGACAAGATCATGACCGACGCGATGGTCCACGTCTGGAACAAGGCCGCCGAGAAAGAGTGCAGCCTGCGCACCGCCGCTTATATCGTGGCTTGTGAGCGCATCCTGACCGCACGTAAAGAGCGCGGCATCTACCCAGGTTGATGTCCGTTTCCCGGCCTGCCCCGGCAGGCCGGATTTTCCTCAGCGCAAACAGCGTTTCAACACCTTACCGGTACTGGTCATCGGCAAGCGTTCGACAAACTCGACGATACGCGGATACTTGAACGCCGCCAGCCTCTCCCGGCTCCAGGCGATCAGCGCCTCTTCCTCGATCGGCTCCTCCGTTTCTTTCAACACCACCACCGCTTTGATCTCTTCACCCAGCGAAGGATGCTCGACACCGATCACCGCCACCAACGACACCGCCGGATGGCGAATCAGCGCCTCTTCAATCTCACGCGGATAGACGTTGAACCCGCCGCGAATGATCATGTCCTTGGCCCGATCGACGATGAAATAGAAGCCGTCGGCATCGCGACGCGCCAGATCGCCGGTGCGGAACCAGCCGTTTTCCAGCACTTCCGCCGTCGCCTCGGGGCGGTTTAGATAGCCTTTCATGATGTTGTAGCCGCGCACCGCGATCTCTCCCACCTGATCGACACCGTCGATCGGTTGCCCGGTGACGTCGAGCAAGCGAACCTCCACGCCCCAGATCGGTTGGCCGATAGAGCCGGGTTTGGTCACGCGGTGCGGATGGTTAAAGGTGGCGACCGGGCTGGTTTCCGACAGCCCATACCCTTCGAGAATATTGACGCCGAAGCGGCGCGAGAAATCCTCCAGGATCTGCACCGGCAGGCTGGCCCCGCCGGACACCGCCATACGCAGCGTGCTGCGCAGGCGCTCGATATCCGTATGCTCATCCAGCGCATTCAACAACGCCCAATACATGGTCGGCACGCCGGCAAAAAAGGTAATGCCGTGCCGCTGCATCAGCGCGATGGCCTGCGCGGCGTCGAAGCGTTCGACCAGCACCAGGGTGGCGGCGGCGGAAAATCCGGCATTCATCTGCACCGTCGAACCAAACGTGTGGAACAGCGGCAACGTTACCAGATGGCGATCGGGATCCGTTTCCGAGCCGTCGAACAGCCGCACCGATCCCAGCGCGTTAAGCACCAGGTTGGCGTGGGTCAACTCCGCCCCTTTGGCGCGGCCGGTGGTGCCGCTGGTATACAGCACCACCGCCGTGTCGCTTTCGAGCGTCGCGGCCGAAGCAAACTCGGTGGCCTGTGCGGCTATTGCAGTGCTGAAACGTTCGCCTTCGAGCGGTAGCCGATCGCCGATGATAAACACCTCACGGCATTGCTCCGCCTTCGCCGCCGCCCGCAGCGCCTCTTCCCCCAACGGCAGGCCGCTGCTGCCTTCGAAGCAAAACAACGCCACCGCCGCCGAGTCCGCCAGGTAATAGTCGAATTCTGCGCTCTTAAGCAGAATATTGAGCGGCACCACCACCGCGCCGCTTTTGAGAATGCCGTAATAGATAGCCGGAAACTCCGGCCGATTGGGACAGGCCAGCGCCACCCGTTCACCGGGCTGCACGCCGCGCGCGACCAGTAAATTCGCCACCCGGTTGGCCATTTCATTCAGCGCCCGATAGCTGAGCGGTATATCGTCCTGTATCACCGCCGGCCGTTCCGGCCAGGTGCGCGCACTTTCTTCAAGCAAGGTAGCCAGATTCAGCATCGGGGATCCTCCCTGGGGTTGAGCGGCGAGAAAGCGCCGCAGTATCACGAGTATAGATAGGCGCTTTGCGGTTCGCATTCCCAGGGGCGCTGGGCTATACCTTAGGCATTCCCCCTCCTGCAGGAGTTGTGATCATGAACAAGAAAAAAATCCTGATGCTGGTCGGCGACTACGCCGAAGATTACGAAACCATGGTGCCATTTCAGGCATTGCAAATGCTTGGCCATTGGGTGGATGCCGTGTGCCCCGACAAAGCCGTCGGCGACTACATCCAGACCGCGATCCACGACTTTGACGGCGCGCAGACCTACAGCGAGAAACCCGGTCATCGTTTCACCCTGAACGCCGACTTTACCGCCGCCAAAGAAGAACACTATGACGCGCTGTTGATCCCCGGCGGTCGGGCGCCCGAATACCTGCGCCTGAATCCCGACGTGATCGCGCTGGTGCAGGCGTTCGACGCCGCCAAAAAACCGATCGCTGCCGTTTGCCACGGCCCGCAGCTGCTGGCGGCGGCCGGGGTGTTGAAGGGCCGCACCTGCAGCGCCTACCCGGCTTGCGCCCCGGAGGTGCGGCTCGGCGGCGGCCACTATGCGGAGATCGGCATCGATCAGGCGCACGTCGACGGCAACCTGGTCACCGCCCCGGCCTGGCCGGCGCATCCGCAGTGGCTGGCGAAGTTCGCCGAGCTGCTGGAGCAGTAACCTGGCGCTAGCGCAATTGCTCGATAAGAAAATGGATGTCGTACAGCCAGCGTTTGGCGCGCGCCGAGCGCACCAGCATCGATACGCACAGCGGCCGGGTGTGTTCTTTACAGGCGGAGGGGGAAAACCAGCGCCCGGTATTGCTCGGCGGCTGGAAATACAGCTCGTGGTTGTAGTTGCTGCTGTCGACGCCGAAGGTATCGAAGTAGCGGCGCATCAGCGTGTTGGAGTCGCTGAACGACAGGTTGAGCGCGGTGTTAATCTCGGTTTCCGGGGTGATGACCGCCCCCTTCTTCTGCCGCCCTGGCGCGTTGAATGCGGCGATAAGCGCGATGACCTGCTGCTGAATGTCTTCTGCCATGACGACCTCGAGCCGATATGAAGAAAAGGTGAATACAATTATCTGTCTGACTCTGCCCGCCACGGCGAGTTCGGGCCGCCGCGCGGGTTTTCCGTTTCTTTACACTTTCCATAAGTAAACCGCGCGCCGCCCAACTCGCGGCGCGCGCGGTCGACGGTTAGCGGCTGAGCGCCGCCTTATCGGCGATGACGCCGTCCCCCTGCCGCTCGGCGGCAACCCCGCCGCCCAACACTTTATACAGGGTTGCCTGATTGTCGTACGCGGTCTGCTGTGCGGCGATCAGCGACTGCTGCGCCGTATACAGCGTGCGCTGCGCGTCCAGCAGCGTCAGGTAGCTGTCCACGCCCTGGCGGTAACGCAGTTCGGCCAGGCGATAATATTGCTGCGCCGCCGCCACATAGCCGGTTTGCGCCGCCAGCTGTTCCTGCAGCGTGGCTTTGCGCGCCAGCGCGTCGGCGGTTTCCTGAAATGCCGTCTGCACCGCTTTCTCATAGGTGGCGACATACAGGTCTTTCTGCGCCTGGGTGTAGTTGAGCTGAGCCGTGTTGTAGCCGCCGCTGAAGATCGGCAGGCTGATGCTCGGGGCGAATGACCAGACGCCGGCGCCGTGGCTGAACAGCGACGAGAGTTCACCGCTGCCCACGCCGCCGCTGGCGGTCAGGCTGATCGACGGGAAGAATGCCGCCCGCGCCGAGCCGATGTTGGCATTGGCGGATTTCAGGTTATGCTCGGCCTGCAGCACGTCCGGCCGCGTCAGCAGCACCTGCGAAGACACCCCGGCCGGCAGATTGCGCATGATTTCGCCGAGCGCATCGATACCGCCGGGCAGCAGGTTTTCCGGCACGCTTTGCCCCACCGCCAAATCCAGCGCGTTTTTCGCCTGCGCGGCGAGGGTGGCGTAGCTGGCGGCGTCCGAACGCGCCTGCTGATAAACGGTTTCCGCAGACGCCACGTCGACCAGCGACGAAATGCCGTGCTGTTGATTGTTGCGCGTCACGTCCAGCGAACGTTTGGCGCTTTCCATCGTCTGCTGCGCCACCGCCAGATTGCTGCGCTCGGCCGCCACCGCCACCCAGTCGGTGACGATATCGGCGATCAGCGTCAGACGGGTGCTTTTCGCCGCTTCCGAGTTGGCCAGATAGGTTTCGAACGCCGCCCGCGACAGGCTGGCGTTTTTGCCGAACAGATCCAGCTCGAACGCGCTGACGCCGCCCTGCGCTTCGTAGCTCTGGCTGATGGCGGTGGCATTGCCGTTGCCGGTCAGCGAACGCCCGCGGCTGCCGTCGGCGGTGGCGGTGATCGTCGGCAACAGCGCCGAGCGCTGCTCACCGTACAGGGCGCGCGCCGAGGCGATATTGGCGATCGCCTCACGCAGATCGCGGCTGCTGTTCAGCCCCATCGCCACCACCTGCCGCAGCCTGGCGTCCTGCACATAGTCGCGCCAGGCGACGTCCGGGTAGCTCAACGCCTGCTTGCCGGCGGCCTCGCCCTGCGGCAGGTTGGCGGGCACCGGCGCCGCCGGGCGCTGGTAGTGCGGATCCAGCGACAGACACCCGCTCAGCAGCAGCGGTAAAGTTAACATCATGACTCGTTGCAACACGTTATTCTCCTGCCTGCGACGGCGAGTTGGCGGGCCGACGGGTAAACATGCGGCGCACCAACACATAAAACAGCGGTACGAAAAAGATCGCCAAGGCGGTGGCGGTGATCGTGCCGCCGATAATGCCGGTGCCGATGGCGATTCGGCTGTTGGCGCCGGCGCCGCTGGATACCGCCAGCGGCAGCACCCCGGCGGTGAACGCCAGCGAGGTCATCAGGATCGGTCGCAGGCGCATGCGCGCCGCGTGGACCGCCGCGCCAATCAGCGTTTCCCCCCGCTGGTGCATCTCCTCGGCGAACTCGACGATCAGAATGGCGTTCTTCGCCGACAAACCGATGATGGTGAGCAGCGCCACCTGGAAGTAGATGTCGTTTTCCAGCCCGCGCAGCGTGATCGCCAACAGCGAACCCACGATGCCCATCGGCACCACCAACATCACCGCAAACGGAATCGACCAGCTCTCATACAGCGCCGCCAGACACAGGAACACCACGATGAGCGAAATGGCGTACAGCGACGACGCCTGGCCGCTGGTCAGCCGCTCCTGATAGGACAGCCCGCTCCAGGAGTAGCTGCTGCCGGCGGAGAATGTGGCCGCCAGTTTCTCCATCTCGCTCATTGCCGTTCCGGAGCTGACGCCGGCGGCGCCCTGCCCGGTGATCTCGAACGACGACAGCCCGTTATAGCGCGACAGGTTCTCCGGCCCGTAGATCCAGTGCGAAGACGCAAAGGCGGAGAACGGCGTCATGCTGCTGGCGCCCGATGCATTGGTGCCGCGCACAAACCAGCGGTCGAGGTCTTCCGGCTTGGCGCGGTACTGCACGTCGCCCTGCATATAGACTTTTTTCACCCGGTTGCGGTCGATAAAGTCGTTGATGTAGGTGCTGCCGAACGCGCTGCTGAGGGTGCTGTTGACGTCCGCGGCGCTAAGGCCGAGTGCCTGCAGTTTGCCGTTGTCTATCGCCACCTGCAGCTGCGGGGTGTCCGGCAAGGTGTTGGCTCGCACCGCCAGCAATGCCGGATTGTTGCCGGCGGCGACGACGATCTGGTCGCGCATCGCCTGCAGCTCGGCGCGGGTGGTCGCCCCTTTGGCCTGCAGCTCGAAGGTGAAGCCGTCGGACTGACCGAATCCGTCGATCGCCGGCGGGCTCATGGAGAACACCTGGGCGTCGCGCAGCGAGGTGAAGTGCGCCATGGCGCGTTTGGCGATGGCGTCGGCGGTGTTTTCGCTGCCGCGGCGTTGGCTCCAGTCTTTGAGGCTGACGAACGCCATGCCGGCGTTTTGCCCGCTGCCGCTGAAGCCGAAACCGTTGATGGTGAAAATGGTGCTGACGTTGGCCTTTTCCTGGTTGAGGAAATAGGCGGTCACCGCTTCGCTCACCGCCGAGGTGCGCGCGTTGGTGGCGCCGGCCGGCAAGGTGTACTGCACCATCACCGTGCCCTGATCCTCGTTGGGCAGGAAGCCGGTCGGCAAACGCAGATACATCACGGCGGCGGCGATCAACAGCAGGCCGTACAGCAGCAGATAGCGCGTTGGCCGGTGGATCACTGCGCCGACCTTGTCGGCGTACTTCGCCTGCAGCCGGTCATAGCCGCGGTTGAATTTGCCCAGCAAGCCTTTGTCGGTCTGCGCGTCGTGCGCGGGTTTCAGCAACGTGGCGCACAAGGCCGGCGCCAGCGTCAACGCCAGCACCACCGACAACACCATCGAGGAGACGACGGTGATCGAAAACTGGCGGTAGATCACCCCGGTGGAGCCGCCGAAGAACGCCATCGGCAGAAACACCGCCGACAGCACCAGCGCGATGCCGACCAGCGCGCCGGTGATTTCGCGCATCGATTTCTCCGTCGCCTCGCGCGGCGGTAGCTTATCCTCGCGCATCACTCGTTCGACGTTTTCCACTACCACAATGGCGTCATCCACCAATAGCCCGATCGCCAACACCATGCCGAACAGCGTCAGGGTATTGATCGAATAGCCGAACGCCGCCAGCACACCGAAGGTGCCCAGCAACACCACCGGCACGGTAATGGTCGGGATCAGCGTGGTGCGCAGGTTTTGCAGAAACACGAACATCACTACCACCACTAACGCCACCGCTTCAAACAGCGTTTTCACCACCTCTTCGATCGAGATATTGATGAAGTCGGTGCTGTCTTTCGGGTAGGCCACCTTGTAGCCCTGCGGCATGGCGCTTTGGTATTCCGCCACCTTGGCCTTTACCAGCTTGGCGGTGCTCAGGGCGTTGGCACCCGCCGCCAGCTTGACCGCGATCCCCGCCGCCGGGTGGCCGTTGAGGTGCGCGCTGGCGGAGTAGTCTTCGTTGCCCAGCTCAACCCGCGCCACGTCGCCCAGCCGCACCAGCGCCCCGCTGCTGTCGCTTTTCAGGATGATATTGCGGAACTGTTCCGGCGTTTGCAGCCGCGACTGCGCCTTCACCGTGGCGGTCAGCTGCTGGTCGGCGGCGGCCGGCAGATCGCCTACCTTGCCAGCGGACACCTGGGTGTTTTGCGCCTCGATCGCCGTCTGCACGTCGGAAGGCATCAGCGAAAAGCTCGCCAGTTTGGTCGGATCCAGCCAGATGCGCATCGCGTATTCCGAGCCGAACACCTGCACGTCCCCGACGCCCTCGATGCGCGACAGCGGATCCTGCAGGTTGCTGACCAGATAGTCGGAGATATCGGCCATCGTCGCCTTGTCGCTTTCGTCATACAGCCCGACGATCAGCAGAAAGCTGCTCTGGGATTTTTTGACCGTCACGCCCTGCGCGGTAACGGCGCTCGGCAGACGACTTTCCGCCTGCTGCACCTTGTTTTGCACCTGCACCTGGGCGATATCCGGATCGGTGCCCTGCTCAAAGGTGACGTTGATACTGACCGAGCCGCTGGCGCTGCTGGTCGATGAGAAATACAGCAGGCCGTCCAGGCCGGTGAGCTGCTGCTCAATCACCTGGGTGACGCTGTTTTCCAGCGTTTCCGCGTCCGCGCCCGGGTAGGTGGCGGAGATGGCGATCTGCGGCGGTGAGACGTCCGGGTACTGCGAGACGGGCAATGAATTGATCGACATCAGACCGCACAGCATGATGATGATGGCGATCACCCAGGCGAATACCGGACGCCGGATAAAGAACTGCGCCATATCACTGCTCCCCGCGTTGGGTTTTGTCGACCGAGACGTCTACCGGCTTCACCGCGGCGCCGATCGTCACCTTGCTGGTGCCTTCGACGATCAGGCGATCGCCGTCGTTCAGCCCGCTGTCGATCAGCCAGTTGCTGCCCACCACCCGTTCGGCGCTGACGGTGCGTTGCGCCACTTTGTTTTGCGCGTTTACCACCAACGCGGTGGCTTCCCCTTTGGCGTTGCGGGTGATGCCCTGCTGCGGCGCCAGGATGGCTTTGGGATCGACGCCGTTATCCACCGTGGCGTGGACGTACATGCCGGGCAACAGCTCATGTTCGGGGTTGGGGAACACCGCGCGCAGCGTGACCGAACCGGTGGCCTCATCCACCGCCACCTCGGTCAACTCCAGCTTGCCGGCGTGGGCATAAGGCGTGCCGTCCTCCAGCTTGATGGCGACCGGCGTGACCGCACCGCGCTGCAAAGCGGCCTGCTGACGGCGCAGTTTAAGCAACTGGGCGCTGGACTGGGTCAGATCGACATAGATCGGATCCAGCGCACGGATGGTGGCCAACGCATCAGTCTGGCCGGCGGTGACCAGCGCGCCCGGCGTCACTGACGAAATGCCGATGCGGCCGGCGATCGGCGCCCGCACCTGGGTATAGGCGAGGTTGATGCGCGCCGTTTCCAGCGCCGCCTGATACTGCGCCACCGACGCCACGGCCTGCAGATACGCGGCTTTGGCGTCGTCCGCGTCCTGTTTGGAAACGCCATTTTCTTTCACCAGCGCCGCATAGCGCTGCGATTTGAGCCGGGTGGATTGCACCGTCGCCTGGGCGTTTTTCAGCTGGGCGGCGGCCTGATCGTAGCTGGCCTGATAGCTGACGGGATCAATTTGATACAGCACTTGCCCGGCCTTCACCTCCGCCCCTTCGGTAAACAGCCGCTGCTTGATGATGCCGTCGACCTGCGGCCGCACGTCGGAGGTCATGGTGGCGTTGACCCGGCCGGTCAACTCGCTGCTCAGGGTGACAGACTGGCCGCGTAACGTGACGACGCCGACCTCCCGTTCACCGCCTGCGCCCGTCGGCGCGCCGGCGTTTTGTCCATCGCAGGCGGCCAGCGACAGCGAAAGCCCCAGCGCCAAAAGCGTTTTCCTCTGCATTGCAATACGATCCTATTGAGAATGACTATTCTCAATATATCGAATGCCGGAATGCGCTTCTGAAAGGGTTGCGTAAGGATTGCGTAAAATCTTGTCGAAGCGGAAAACGGTGGCGCAATCTCGTTCAGCGTGGTTTCAGCACATTGGCGCAGCGGTTTTTAGCCAATGCAATAAAGCGTTCCACTTCAGCCGGGGGCGGCACCGCGTGGGATTTTTAGAGTTTAACCAGCCTAAACACTCGATGATGACAAACAACCGCACGCGCATTTTTTGAACATTCACTGGCCTGGCTTGCCAGGCGCCGGCAACTGGCTGGTCACACAGTGAATGCCGCCCCCGCCGGCGGCGATCGCGTCGATCTCCAGCTGCACCACTTTGCGCTGCGGATAGAGCGCCGACAGCAGCGCAAACGCCGCCTTGTCCGCCTGCAGGTCGCCAAACTCCGGGGCGATCACCGCGCCGTTGATAACGAAATAGTTGATGTAACCCGCCGCAAAATCGGGATTGTTGCGGCTGAAACGACTGTCGCGTGGCGCCAGCGGCGGCGAAAGCGTATGCACCTGCAGCGTGCGGCCATCGGCGTCGGTCGCCTGCTTGAGGATCGCCAGATGCGCCTGGGTGACCGCATGATCATAAGAATCCGGATCGGTATCCAGGTTGGCCACCACCACGCCCGGCCGCACGAAACGGGCGTAAAAATCGACGTGGGCGTCGGTAATGTCCCGGCCTTTAATGCCCGGCAGCCAGATAATTTTACGCAGGCCGAGCATCGCCTTCAGCTCCTGCTCCACCCGATCGCGGTTCCAGCCTGGATTACGGTTTGCATTCACCCAACTGCTCTCGGTCATGATGCCGGTGCCGCGCCCATCCACCTCAATGCCGCCGCCTTCGCCTACCAGTGCGCTACGGCGCGGTTGAGCGACGCCGTATCGCCTGGCGGCAAACCCTGCCAGACGCGCATCCCTGGCATGCTGCTGCTTATCGCCCCAGCCGTTGAAGTTGAAATCCACCGCGCCCAGTTCGCCGGCATCATTGACGACGAAATTGGCGCCGATGTCGCGCATCCAGATATCATCCAGCTCGGTGACGACATAGCTGACGTTGTGACTGCCGCAGGTGGCCTCGGCCAATTGCCGTTCACGCTCGCGGCAAAAAACCGTCAACGGCTGAAATTTGGCGATGGCGCGGGCGATACGCCCCTGCGCTGCCCGCACGTCCGCCGTGAAGTCGCCCCAAATCGCGCGCTGCGCGCCGAACGCGATAAACGCCCGCTGCTGCGGTTCCCCTTCATCCGGCAAGCGCCAGGCCGGATTAAGCGCAGCTTTTGCGTGACCGCGTAACGAAATACCCAATGATGCCGTCAAGCCAACGCCGGCCACCGCCGAAAGCTGCTTGATAAAGGTGCGACGCGTTGACATAAACGACCTCTTTTAATTAATTTAAATTCAAATGGTTAACCGGATTTTTCACTCTCCGGCAATTGAATCTCATGCTAGTCTTCTCCTGCCACCGCGACAAACGATATATTTAGTGGATATCTGATTAGACAGGCTTATTGATAATGTTAAAACACTGGCCCCCGTTAAGCGCATTGCGCGGTTTTGAAGCGGCGGCGCGCCTGGGCAGTTTTCATCAGGCCGCCGAAGAATTGCACCTGACCCAGTCGGCCATTAGCCAGCAGATCCGCAGCCTCGAGGCGTTTTTGGAACAGCCGCTGTTTTTCCGCACCGGCCGCAGCGTGACGCTGACCGATGCCGGCCACGATCTGTTCAGCACCGCGCAGGTGATGCTGCAACAATTGGCCGTCGGCATTCGTCGTTTGGATCAGTACCGCAAACCAAACCAGCTGATCGTCAACACCACCCCGGCCTTTGCCCGCCACTGGCTGACGCCGCGGCTGGGCGAGTTCAACCAGCGGCATCCGCAGATAGATCTGTGGCTCTTCACCAGCTTCGAGCCGCCGGATATGGCGACGGACAGCATCGACTTGGCGATCCGCGACGATCTCAGCGCGCAGGCGGACTGCACCTTTAAGGTTCTCTGCACCGACCGGCTTTATCCCGCCTGCCACCCCAGCCTATTGGCGCTGGCGGCGGAGCAGCGCGTGACCTTGCACGGCGAACGCGAAATGGACTGGAGCCACTGGACGGTGGCGGGCGGCGCGCACGTCGGCCAGCGCGACAGCGGGCTGAATTTCTCCGATCCCGGCCTGCTGCTGGACGCCGCCTGCCAGGGGCTGGGCATCGCGTTGGTCAGTCAGCTGCTGGCGCAGCACGCGCGTGACGCCGGGTTGCTGCAACCGTTAACCGAGCAACGCGTGCGGGGCGCCAACTGGGCGTGGCTGCTGCATCGCGACAGCGAACACAATCCGCTCGCCCGGCACTTCTGCCAATGGCTGCAGTCGGCGCTGCCGGCCGACGCATAACGCGCCACATCACGATTTGCTACTCTGGTCAGGCGGCCCCGCCTGACCGCTGCTACCTTCAATAAAGCGCCGCAACAGCCCGAAGAAAACGCGCTAACCTGCTGTTTCAAAAATAATTAGTTGAATTCACCTGATAACTTAACATCGCTAAAAGGATCTTCTATGTCTGCCGGTTTATTGAAAACGATAGCGCTGAGCGTGGCCCTGGCCTGCACCGTTCCCGCCGCCTTTGCCGCCGATCTGACCGCCGGCGCGGTCGCCGCTCCGGATCAGTATGGCGCAAAAGTCGCCGCGCAAATTCTGCAGGCCGGCGGCAACGCGGTCGATGCGGCGGTCGCCACCGCCTTTACCCTGGCGGTGACCTACCCTGAAGCCGGCAATATCGGTGGCGGAGGCTTGATGACGCTGTACGTCGACGGCAAGCCCTATTTTCTCGACTACCGCGAAGTGGCGCCCAAGGCCGCCAGCAAGACCATGTATCTGAACGAGAAAGGTGAAGTGATCGAAAATCTCAGCCTGGTGGGCAGCCGCGCCGCCGGCGTGCCGGGCACCGTGCTGGGGTTGTGGGAAGCCCATAAACGCTTCGGCAAACTGCCCTGGGCCGAGCTGCTGACGCCGGCGATCGGCTACGCCCGGCAAGGTTTCACCGTGGCGGATCAGCAGTATCAGTACCGCGAAGACGCCAACAAACTGTTCGCCGGTAAAACCAACTTCGGCGACTATTTCGGCGCCATGAAACCCGGCACGGTGTTCAAACAGCCGGAGCTGGCCGCCACCCTTGAGCGCATCGCCAAATCGGGCGCCGACGATTTTTATCACGGCGAAACCGCCCGCCTGCTGGTGGCGCAAATGCAGCGCGACAACGGGCTGATCGGCGCGGCGGATCTGGCCGACTATCGGGTGAAATGGCGCGAACCGATGCGCATCAGCTGGCGCGGCAACACCGTGTATACCGCCCCGCTGCCCAGCTCCGGCGGCATCGCGCTGGCGCAGCTGCTGGGGATAAAAGAAGATCGCGCCGCCGACTTCAAGGGTGTGCCGCTCAACTCGGCGCGCTATATCCACCTGCTGGCGGAAATCGAAAAATGCGTGTTCGCCGATCGCGCCGACTACCTCGGCGACCCGGACTTCACTAACGTGCCGGAAGCGCAGCTGATCGCCCCCGACTATCTGCAAAAACGCGCCGCCGAGATCAACCCGCAGGCGATCTCGCCGACCGAGCAGGTGCGGCCGGGGCTGGAAACCCACCAAACCACCCACTTCTCGATCGTCGATGCCGCCGGCAACGCGGTCAGCAACACCTATACGCTTAACTGGGACTTCGGCAGCGGCGTGGTGGTCAAGGGCGCCGGCTTCCTGCTTAATGACGAGATGGACGACTTCAGCGCCAAACCCGGCGTCGCCAATGCTTTCGGCGTGGTAGGCAGCGACGCCAACGCCATCGAGCCGGGCAAACGCATGCTCTCTTCGATGAGCCCGACCATCATCACCCGCGACGGCGACGTCACCCTGGTGATCGGCACGCCGGGCGGATCGCGCATCTTCACCTCGATCTTCCAGGTGATCAACAACCTCTACGATTACCATCTGCCGTTGGCGCAGGCGGTGGCCGCCCAGCGGGTGCATCACCAACTGTTGCCGAAGGACACCGTTTATTACGACAGCTTCGCGCCGCTGACCGGCAAACCGGCGGACGAGCTGAAAGCCATGGGCTACACCCTGGAAGATCAGGGCTGGAACATGGGGGATATTCAGGCTATCCGCATCGATGGCCACACGCCGGAAACCGCCTCCGATCCGCGCGGCCGCGGCGTGGGGCTGGTGGTGAATTAAAAAAGAGGCCGGCGGTGGCCGGCCCTCATACATCACTGCTTACGTGTCCAGCCGTTGCTTTGATCATCCTTCACTACCTGGATGAAAGACTCCGGTAACAGATTGCGGAACAGTCCATTGTCTTCTTCGATTACGCTGACCATTTTGTCTACCATTTCCTGCGGATCAAACTGGTCGAAAGGAAATTTCAGTTTGCTGTGATCGATAAAGTTCACCTTTGGGTTATACCATTTCCTGAAGCTTTCCATCATGCGGTCGTTGAAACCGGTCAGATAAGGTCCCGGATTCACCGTGGCAACCTTCACGCCAAATTCAGCCAATTCCATGTGGAGAGCCTCAGCGATGGCTTCCAGAGCATGTTTTGATGCGCAGTAAGCACCCGTAAAAGCGCCGGTCAATAGTCCCGCCACCGAAGAGACGAACACGATTTTACCGCTTCTGCGTGCGACCATGCGCTTAATGAAGCCTTGCGTCAGCGCCATACTGGAAAACACATTGGTCTCAAACTGAGAGCGAAGCACGTCGATGGGCATTTCCGCAACCGCGCCGGCTTCGGCTATCCCGGCATTGTTGAACAACACGTCGATGTCCCATTGCCAAGCATATTCACGATCGCTTGGCTCCAGTATATCCAGTTTTTCAACCTGCAACGAAACGCCGTGCTGCCTGGCGAGTTCCAACAGCTGGGTCACTTGCGGCGTAAGTTGCACTCCGGCGATCACATGATGCCCTCGGGCAGCCAGCGCCAGTGAAACGGACTGGCCGAAACCTGAGCCCGCGCCCGTAATTAATACTGTTTTCTTTACCATGGAATTATTTCCTCTTTTCATCTTGATACTATTTGCAGCGTCTGTCGTCGTCGGCAATACCGCCGCCGCTGCCAGTGCGCCGCTGCCGATAATAAATTTCCTGCGGGTTATTTCATGCATGCGCCCTCCTTCTGCCGAAGCAGAATGGTTAGCGGTCAATAATGAATGGCGTAATTAATAATGTGTTGTGTCGACGTTTTTATTGCAGACATTTTTCAGCGATATGTGCGTCCTCATATGATTTGGCTCCTGAAATACCTATTGCGCCGATAAATTCACCCTCGGATGAATAAATCGGCAGCCCGCCGGCGAAAGAAGCCAGCCCCTGATTACTGTGTTCAATAGACCACAGCTCTTGTCCCGAGCCGGAAAGCAGCCCCAAATCGGCGCTGGGAATGCGAAACAACGCCGAGGTTTTGGCTTTTCTTTGGGCCAAATCGATGGCCCCCAGCGGGGTATCGTTCATGCGTACAAAGGCGATCAGGTTGGCACCGGAATCAAAGACGGAAATGCATACTGCCACTCCCAACTGCTGTGCAGTCGCGACCCCGATGGCGATAATTCGCTGGGCATGGTCCAACGATAACGAGACTGACATGGCGGAAACCCCATTAATGCGAAAGTGGGGAAAACTATAAAGTTGCGTTAGGATATGAACAATGCCCACTCTTCTGACAACAGTTGTTAGTTTATCTAATGAATAGACAAGACCCACTTAATGGCATTCACCTGTTCCTCACCGTGGTAGAAACCGGCAATTTTTCACGGGCGGCTGCGATGCTGAGCGTGACACCCGCCGCGGTGAGCCAGAGAATCAGCCAGCTTGAAACCGAGCTGGCGGTCAAGCTGTTCCACCGCTCGACCCGCAGCGTCAGCCTCACCGAAGCCGGCGAATGGTTTTATCACAACGTAGCGCCCTTTTATCAACATATACTTAATGCTCGCGAAGGCTTGAATCAGAGCCAGGACATGCCGTCAGGGCATCTGCGCATCACTGCAGTGCAGATGGCGAAGGAATTGCTTAAAGCCCCTTTCCTGTCGGAATTCAATCATCGCTATCCACAGATATCGCTGGAAATAAATTACGAAGATCATCTGGTGGATATTATTCAGGAACGCATTGATATCGGCATTCGTCTGGCAGACAAATTGCTGCCGGGCATGATCGGTGTGCAAATAACACCGGCTCTGCCATGTGCATTAATCGCTACACCGGAATATATTGCACAATATGGTGCGCCGAATAATATTGGCGAGCTGCAGCAACATCGCTGCATACGCTTTCGCTTTCCCGATCGCGGCGTTTTACATAAATGGTCACTGCGCGATGGCGAAAAAACGCAAGATCTCGATATGCCCGGCATTTTCATTACCGATAATACGGAAGCGATTATTGAGGCGGCCCGCGCCGGAATTGGCATTGCACACGTCTTTTTGCGTCACAGGGTAAAACAGGAGCTTGCTGCAGGTTCGTTGGTAGAAATCATGCCCGGGATTTGCCGGCCCCTACCGCCGATGTGGGTATATTATGCCAACAGAAAATACGTGCCGAAAAAAGTCAGGGTGTTCATCGATGAGCTAAAACGCCATTGCCGGACACTGTCCTGGTAAACAGAACCGGCAATGGATGTCGGCACTAGACGTTCGCCACCAACACATTAACGTTGGCGGGGAAAACCAAGCCTTCTAATGCGTTACCGCTGTCGGAGGTCACCAGATAATCGACCTCGGGCCATTTGGCCACCAGCGTCATCGCATGGCCGCGCAGCTTATTTTCGTCAGCCAACACGATGCACTTGCGGCTCTGGGCAATCATTTTGCGCGCGATGGCCGCCTCATTGACGTTCTGATCCATCACCCCGGTCTGCAGATTGACCGCGCCGGCGCCGATAATGGCGTAATCGGCGAAAAACGCCTCGATATTATTCAATGCGATCGCGCCCAGGCACGCCATTTTGGAGTCGATGAACTGCCCGCCGATCAGCACCACGTCAATGGAGTCATTTTCCAGACAGACGTTGGCGATAAGCGGCGAGTTGGTGATGACCGTCAGTTGATCGATCGTCGCCAACTGCCGGGCGAACTCCAGCGTGGTGGAGCCGAAATCCACGAACACCGTATCGCCCGGCTGGAGCAGCGTCGCCGCTTTCTCCGCGATGGCGCGCTTCTCGGCCTCGGCGATTTTGGCTCGCTCGTTGAATTCATGCTCGAATTTAAACTGGCTGCTCACCGCGCCGCCGTGGATCTTCTTGATCAGCCGATAGTCTTCCAGCTTGTTCAGGTCGCGCCGAATGGTTTCCTGCGAAACCTGGAATTTATCCGCCAGCTCATTCACGTAAACCCGGCCGTTGGCCTGGATCAGCGCCAGTATTTCATTGCGCCTTTCCACGGAATTAGAGATATCCATTCACATTACACTCGCTGCCTTTAGTTAGAGTGACTGCCTCCGCCGAGACTTGCGGCGTTAACTGACGGAATACTACGGGTTTCAGGGCGTTAGACGCAAGCCGTTGCCGTCGTTCACCCGGCGGATTCTATGCTGATGTGCAGCGCATCACGCTCAGCCTCGGCTGGCAAGACGATATTGCGCAGCAGGATCCGCCGTTCAGGCAGGCAACGATGCGTTTTGCGGTACAGCACTTTCTCCCCCAGCCGCACCACCACCGAACCGGACACCGCCTGTTCCACGCGCATATTGATCGTGATCGTGGCGGGCTTGCCGATCAGCGCCACACAGGCGGGCGCAGTCAGGCGTATCCGTTCGTCGTGCCGCACCGGCAGGATTTGCCGCGCCGGCGGCAGCGTGCGCTGCAGCGAATGGGCAACGGCCTCGCCGACGCGCAGCCCTTCCTGATAACACTGGTCGCCCATGTCCGCCGGGTGCAACATGTTGCCGACGGCGAAATAGGCGGCGTCGGAACAGCGGCCGAACTGATCGGTCAACGGACAGCCGCTGTCCGGCCGCTGCGCCAGGTGGCTCTGGCGGATCAGCGTATACTCCCCGGTGAAGCGGCCGGTGAAGATCAGGCTGTCGCAGGCGATGCGCCGTTTCTCCCCCTGGCGATTTTCCACTTCTATGGATTCAACCCGATCGCGGCCGGCAATATCGGTCACGCGCGAATAGTAGTGGATCGGCACTCCCATCAGACGCGCATAGAGCGCGCTCAGACGCCAGGCGACGGGTCTGCCGCCGCTTTCAATCATGGCGACGGCGCGCACGCCGGCGTTACGCAGCGTCCACAGCGCGGAGAAACTGACCAGCTCGGTGCCGATCACCACCGGCGCCTTGCCCGGCTGCAGCCCGCGCAGATAGACGAACTGCTGCAGCGCGCCGGCGGTGAGTACGCCCTGCGGCCGCAGCCCGCTCACCAGACGCGGATGGCGCGGTGTCTCGCGCACGCCGGTCGCCAGGATCACCCGCTGCGCTTTCAAGGTACTGACGCCGCGGCAGTCCGTGATGGTCAGCTCGCCGTCCGGCTTGATGGCGAGCACCGTCACGCCGGTACGGATCTCCACCTGCCCGGCGCGCGCCAGTATTTTATCGACATAGGTGGATCCCAGCATCGGCCTATAAAACGTTTGCAGCCCAAAGGTGGGGTGCCGACAGTGTCTGGGCACGCCGCCCGCCTGCCGTTCCCGTTCCAGGATCACCACATCCTCGATGCCCGCCTGCCGCAGCGCGGTCGCCGCCGCAATCCCGGCCGGCCCGGCGCCGACAATCGCCACCTGATACTCAGTTTTCATCAATGCTCCCTACGGCCAGCGTCTGGCCAAAACGATCGCCCACCATTTCCGCCACCCGGCTGCTGCAATAGAAACCGTTGCAGCGCCCCATCATCACGCGCGTACGGCGCCGCAGCCCGCCGATACATTCCGGCGGCACGGCGGAATCGAACGCCGCCTCTATCTCCCGCTGGGTCACCAGCTCACAATGGCAAACGATGCCGCCGTTGTCCGGGCGCGCATAATCGCGCAGCGCATAGTCGGCAAGCATCGGCATCTGCGGCCAATACAGGGTCTCCGGCGTTTTTGGCGTGAAGCACGGCGTAAAGTGGTCGCGATAGAGCTGTTCCACATATTGCGCGATGCCCAGCGCCGCCGTCAGGCCGGTGGAGCGAATGCCCGCCACGCAGATCCACTGCCGATCGGGATAGTGCTGAATGCGGTAGTGTTTCTGCTCGGTGGCCGGACGCAAGCCGGCATAGCTGGCGGTCACGCTGTAATTCGCCAGCGAGGGCAGCAGCCGGGTGCCCTGTTCGATCAGCTCGCGCATTTTGGTTTCGTCCACCGTCGCCGTCTCGCGATCCTGCTGTTCTTCGGCGGTCGGCCCGAGCAGCAAATTGCCGAAGATGGTTTTCGACAGCAGCACCCCTTTGGTGATCGCCGTCGGTACCGGCAAGATAATGGCGTTGACCTGCCCGGCGGCGGCCTTGTCGAACACCAGAAACTGCCCTTTGCGCGGGCGGATTTCAAACTCGGGCTGGTGGCAGAAACTTTCTACCCGGTCACCCTGATTGCCGGCGCAGTTGATGACGATTTTGCCGTGAAACTCGCCCCGGTTGCTGGTTAGCCGCCAGCCGGTCGGCAAGCGTTCGGCGCCGGTCACCTCGGTATTGAAGCGATAGTCGCCGCCGTGTTTAACGCCCTGCGTCAGGTAAGCCAGCGGCGTGCTCCAGGGATCGATCACGCTCTCGCCCGGCACCTCGACCGCCGCCAACGCGCCGGGCGCCAGCTGCGGCTCACGGCGATACAGCTCGGCGGCGTCGATCTGCGCCACGTCCAGCACACCGTTGTCGTGCGCCTGTTGCACAATCGCGGGCAGCGCCGCCAACTGCTGCTCGTCCCAGGCCACGACCAGCGCGCCGGTGGGCAACAGCGGCAGATTCATTCGTTCACGGATGGCGATAAATTCCCGGTACCCGGCCTGCATGCAATGCAGTTCCAGGCTGCCGCTGGGCGCATCGAAGCCGGTATGCAGCAGCGCGCTGTTGGCTTTGCTGGCGCCGGACAGGATATCGCCCCCTTTTTCCAACAGCAGCGTACGGGCGCCCATCAGGCAGAATTTGCGGAATACCGCACACCCGACCACACCGCCGCCAATCACGACAATGTCCCAACCCGTTTGTTCTTCCATCATGCTGATGTCCCGTTTTGATGTGATAACCACAATAAAACCACACAATAACCGCATTTGAAATGATAAAAACAACACAACTCCCAAAAAAAGGCCGCAGAACGCGGTGATAAGCAAAAAGTATGAGGTCGATCACGCGGGGTTATTTTATCTTGTGATTTATGTTGCTTTAATGTGTGAAATTGAAGATAGATTATTAAAACGGTCACACAACCAACACCAGGCGCAATAAAAAAACAAAACCTATAAGAGAGCGAAGCAATGATGAATCAACGTTATGCCGCGATTGATCAGGGGACCACCGGCACCCGGGTCGTGGTGTTCGGCGAAGACGGCAGGCACCATTCACCGGCCAGCATGCCGCACAAGCAGATCACCCCCAATCCGGGCTGGGTGGAACACGACGCCCTGGAGATTCTGGCGAATATCCGCCGCTGTCTCAGCCAGTGCGACATGGTGGACGCCATCGGTTTAGGGCATCAGGGTGAAAGCCTGCTGGCCTGGGACGCCGACAGCGGCCTGCCGCTGTACAACGCCATCGTTTGGCAAGATCAGCGCACCGAGCCGGAGATCCAGCGGCTGAAACGCGAAGGCGTTGAGCCGCTGGTGACGGCGAAAACCGGTCTGCCGCTCGATACCTACTTCTCAGCCAGCAAGATGGGCTGGCTGATGAACAATGCCCCTGGCGCCAGGCAATTGGCGCAACGCGGCCGCCTGCGGCTCGGCACCATGGACGCCTTCTTCCTGTTCCACCTGTGCGGCCGGCATCTCACCGACTATAACTCGGCCTCGCGCACCTCGTTGTTCAACATTCATACCTTGCAGTGGGATGAGGAGCTGTGCCGTTTGTTCGGCGTGCCGATCGACAGCCTGCCCGAAGTCAGAGATAACATCGGCCACTTCGGCGACGTCGCGCTCAACGGCAAACCGGTGCCGCTGACGGCCTGCATCGTCGACCAGTTTGCCGGTACATACGGTCACGGTTGCCATCAGCCGGGGCAGATGAAGATCACCTTCGGTACCGGCGCCTTTTTACAGGCGATCACCGGGCCGCGCCCGATCGATGCCGGCGAGTCCGGCCTGTTGCCCACGCTGTGCTGGAAGCTGCCCGGCAGTGAGCCGGTGTATGGCCTGGACGGCGGCGTTTATAACGCCGCCTCCGCCATTAACTGGGCGAGAAAGATCGGCCTGTTCAATGATTTCGATGAATTCGGCGACTTCCCCTCTCAGCCGGCCATCGCGCGCGGCCTGGCCTTTGTGCCCGCGCTCTCCGGACTGGCTTGCCCGTACTGGGACCGCTCCGCCGCCGGGATGTGGGCCGGGCTGTCGCTGGAGACCGAGCGCAAGGATCTGCTGCAGTCGATCCTCGAAGGCATCGCCATGCGTTCCGCCGAGGTGATCAACGCCATGGATAAACTGAAACCGATCGGCGACAGCATTTCGGTGGACGGCGGCCTGTCCGCCAACCGCTATTTCACGCAGTTTCTCGCCAACCTGATCCAAAAGCGCATCGTCTCTCCCGCCAATAAGGAGATCACCGCCCAAGGCGTTGCGCTGTTGGCGCGTAAAGGACTGGGGGTGGAACATCCGCTCAAGGTGCTCAACCGCTATGAAGTGACGGAACCCGCCGAGGTCGATATGGCGGTCTGGTTTGCCCGCTATCAGGAAATCATCGCGCGCTCGCGCGGCTTACGTTCACCGCAGGAGGAACACCATGGCTGAGTTCGGTAATTTCATCATCTATATCATCATGGCCGGCACCCTGATCGGTGCGCTGGCGTCGATCGTCAAACCGGAAGGCGAGCTGGGACGCGAATTCGTCAACGGCATTCACGCCATCGGCCCGGTGTTTCTCGCCCAGGCTGGCATCATGGCCGCAATCCCGATCATCTCTTACCTGATCATGTACAGCATCGGCCCCTTCTTCTCGGCGCTCGGCTCCGACGCCTCGATCGCGGCGCTGGCGGTGATCGCCGTGGACATGGGCGGTTATCAGCTGGCCGACGCCATCGCCGCCAACCGCGATATGTGGATCGTCGCCATGTTGGTGGGCTACACCTCAGGTGCCAGCATCGTGTACCTGATCCCGGTCGGGCTTATCATGCTGAACCGCGACGACCATAAATATCTGGCGCTGGGCGCCATGGCGGGCCTGATCAGCATTCCGTTCGCCGTGCTGATCGCCCTGGTGACCATCACCTTCAACAACCTGCCGGTCAGGGAGATCATTTCCACCACCTCGCCTGCCGCGCACTATCTGCAGCTGGACTTGCTGCAGGCGCTGCGGCTGCTGTCGCCGCTGTTCGCCCTGTGCTTCCTGCTGGCGTTGGGGCTGAAGCTGCGGCCGGCGGCGATGGTGAAAGGATTCCTGATCTTCGGCAAGGCGGCGGATGCCTTTATCAAGCTGGTGTTGGCACTGTGCATCATCGAGCATTTCACCGGCGTGTTTAAAAAGGTGTTCGGCGGCTGGGTATTCGATCCGTTATTTGCCGACAAAGACGAATTATTCCGCGCTATCGAGATCGCCGGTTATATCGGCATTATGTTGGCGGGCACATTCCCCATTTGTTATTTATTCCAGCGCTATTGCCGCAAGCCGATGCATTTCATCGGTAAAAAGCTCGGTTTATCGGATACCGGTGCGCTGGGCTTTATTATGGTATTGGCCAATATCATCGCCGTTTATCACCTGTTCAAAGGCATGCGCGCCCGCGATAAGGTGCTGTGCGTGGCCTTCGGCATCTGCGCACAGGCCACGTTGGGCGATCACCTGGCGTTTACCGCCAACTTCCAACCTTCGCTGGTGTTGCCGATCATGATGGGCAAATTCCTCGGTGGCATGATCGCCGTGCTGATCGCCATAAAAATTTCGGTGCCGGAGGCTGAATTGCTGGAAAAAGAACAGACGCAAAGGCAATCGACGGCCATCGCCGCCGCCGCTCGCTAAATTTATCCCTAAGCCATAAAAATAAACGGGGCGCCGCCTCACGGGGAAGCTGCGCCCTTTTTCGTCCCTGACAACAATTATTGAGAGAACAAACGCTAATGAGAAAAATATTTTTAGCCTGCCCCTACAGCCACGCCGACGCCAACGTCGTGCAGCAACGCTTTATCGCCTGCAACGACGTCGCCGCCGCTATCGTGCGCGCCGGCAGCGCCGTTTTTAGCCAGGTCAGCATGTCACATCCGATCAACCAGTGTTTGCAAGAGCTAGACAAAACCGCCATCGGCAAGCTGTGGGCACCGATCGACGCGCTGTTCATGGCGGCGATGGATGAATTGATCGTGCTCGATTTGCCGGGTTGGCAAGAGAGCGGCGGCATCAAACGCGAGATGGATTCTTTCGCGGCGCGCGGTTGCCGTGTCAGCCTGTGGTCCGAGGTCGCAGGCGAGTTCAACTGAGGCGTGCGCCCCGCCGCTTGGCGCGACGGGGCAGCGGCTTATTTGCCGTTGGCCAATTCACCGTACACCACCTGGCCGCGGAAACCGCGCCGTACCTGCTGGAACAGCTCGCGGAACGCCGGGTAATCCTGCGCCTGGCACAGCGCTTCCTTGCCGCGAATGGCGTTCACCTGCAGGCGGTGATTGACGGTCACCTGCTGCCCGTCGCGCCGCCACTCAACGCGATAGTCGCCCGCCGCATTGCGGAATTGCCTGTCTTGCGGAATGGCGATGATCGGCACGTTGGCCGGCAGCTGCAGACGGTAGGTTTCGTCGTAGCGCTGCGCGGTGCAGTAAAACGGTGTTTCGTTGCCCGCCGCCGCCGTGGTGGTATACAGCGTGCGGAACGATTTGCCGCCGGGCGGGTTGGGCAACGTCATGCCGCCCACCACGCCGAAATCGACGTAGTCGTCCGCCTTGAAGCGGAAGCGATAGCCGAACTGCTTTTTGAGATCCAGCGGATCGCTGTTCATCGCCACCTCGCCGTTGCCGTCGATGCCGGAAGCGGACATGATCGTCGCTTCGGCCTGCGCCCGATTCTGACGGTTGATCTGCGAGAAGTAGCCCCGCAGGTCAATTTCTTCCACTTCGCTCAGCCGGCGCTCGGTCTGTCCGCGCAGATTGCCCGCCTTGTCGAACACGAAATCGACGTTCAGCGCGCTCTTGACCGGCTGCTCATCGCTGCCCGGCGTGCGCGCCAGCCTGGCGTCGCGCGTCAGCAGCACCGGCGCTCCCAAATCGCCCTCCGGCAGTTGCCCGAAACGCGCCCAGGGATTGGTGGAATCGAGGTACAGTTTGAATTCCGGCACGTAGGTGATGGCGTGATTGAAGCGGCCAAGCAGCGGCACTTTAGGCAGTATCGGGCCTTCATCCATGCCGATCAGCACCGGCGAGCTTTCAATGCCTTTGGCGGCGAGCAGCGCCTCCAGGATCACCACGTGATCCTTACAGTCGCCGTAATGGTTATCGAGAATGCTCTGCGCCGAATTCGGCTCCAGCCCACCGTTGCCCAGGTACACCGCCACGTAGCGAATGTTTTGCGCCACCCAGCGATAGAGGGCCTCCGCCTGCTCGCGCCGATCGCTGATGCCGGCGGTGATATTGTCCGCCAGCGCCTGAATGCCCGGCGTCACCTTCGCCGCCGCGCCGGCCTTCAGCTGGTAGGCCTTGGCCAACTGCGGCCACTCGCGGTAGGTGCTGGCCATGATGGTCGGGCTGAAGGTCCAGCTGTCCGCCGCCCAGTTTTGCGCCTTCATCGGCGCGCTGCGCGAATAATGCCAGCGCCAGTGCGCCTGGCCGTTGCGGATCTGCGGTTGGTCCCCGCCCTCGACGCCGCGCGTGAAGATATGCATCGGCAGCTTGGCCGGCGCCTGCAGGGTCACTTCGGCGTCGTCGAACTGATCGAAAACGCTGAACGTCTCCCACAGGCCGAAATAGTCAGGGAAATACGGGGTGTTTTGCGTGCGGCGCAGCTCATACACCACGCGCGATCCCGGCGCCAGATTGGAGAACACGATGACGCGCACCTTGCGATCGGCATACAGCGGTGCCGTGGCGCTGGAATAGCTCTCCTGGGTATAGATGCGATCGGGCGCCACATCGTGGCGCTGGCCGTCGGCGGTCAGCGTATAGGCGGCGACCACCTCCAGCGTTTCCATTTTCTCGCTGTAGCTCAGGCGGATCTGGCTGAATTTTTCGACCGCCGCCTTGGTTTTCAGCAGCACTTCGTAGCTTTCCGTCTTCACGTTGGTGGCGTTGGCGTTAACGCGGTAATCCGCGCGATAGCGCACGAAGCTGAAATCATTGTTGGCCGTGTCGTTCTGGCCCTGATCCGCCGCGGCGGGCGGTGCAGCGGCCAACACGGTGGCCGGGTGCGTCGCCGTCAAACCGGCGAGTAACAGTATGGAAGGAATAGCGATTTTCATCTTCGGTCCTTGAAGGGCGTTAAGCAGCGACACCGGGCCATATGCCCGTCCCGGCGTCAAAACAGGCGGGCACACTAATATAATTGAGAATCATTTTCAATAAACGAACCATCAACGCGTGCTAGCCCTGCTCGATCAGCATGACGGCGGTGGTCTCCGGCTCCAGGGCCTCGAAAACGTGCTCGCGATCGGCGGAGTAACTGATGTAATCCCCGGCGCTCAGCACCTGCGGTTGATCCGCCGGGCCAAGGCACGCCCGTCCACTGCTGATGATCACATGCTCGACGGTGCCCGGCGGATGCGGCCGGGAAAGTTTGACTTCGCCGGGCTGCACCCGTAGCCGGTAAATGTCGCGCTGCGCGCCCGGTGGACAAGTGGCCAGCAACGTGGCGGCGTAGTTGCCCTGCTCTGACACCGCCGCGGTCCCCTCATGAGCGCGGATCACTTGCACCTGCCTGCTGGGTTGCGAAATCAGTCGGCTGACCGGCACATCCAGCGCCATCGCCAACGCCCACAGCGTTTCCAGACTGGGATTACCGCTGCCGGCTTCGAGCTGCGACAACGTGGACTTGGCGATACCCGCGCGCTTCGCCAGTTCGGTGACGGACAGGTTCAATCGCTCCCGCTCACGGCGGATTGCCGCCGACAAGAGGCCGATCGGCGTGATGTTCTGCATTAGGTTCTCGCTCATTGTTCGTTATATCATTCATTTGTTCGACTTGACGAACACTGTCAACCATGTTCATCATAATGTTCGATTGTTCATTTTAATGATTAAGCGACTTCACCACAAGCACGGTCAGGCCGCGAGGGAAACGACATGAAAACGAAAACGCGCGGCGCAGTGCAAATGATCCTCGCCATGACGATCTCCGGCACCGTCGGTTGGCCGGTGATCGTATTAGGGCAGCCGCCCGCCACGGTGGTGTTTTGGCGCTGCGCGTTCGGCGCGCTGGCGATGCTGGCCACCTGCGCCGCGCTCGGCCAGTTAAAACAGGGTGTGATCAACCGGCGACAGCTGGCCTTCGCCGTCCTGGGGGGCCTCGCGCTGGTGCTCAACTGGACGCTATTGTTTGCCGCCTATGCGCATGCCTCGATCGCTGTCGCCACCGTGACCTACCATGTTCAACCGTTTATGTTGGTGGCGCTGGGAGCGCTGCTGTTCGGCGAAAAACTGACGGCTAATCGGCTGGGCTGGCTTCTGCTGGCGTTCGCCGGGATGGTGTTGATCGTCACCGGCCGGCAGAGCGGTGGCGGCGATGGCGACTATCTGCTGGGCGTGGCGCTGGCGCTCGGCGCAGCCCTGATGTACGCCCTGGCGGCGGCGATCGTCAAACAGCTGGCCGCGTTACCGCCGCAGCTCATCGTGTTGATTCAACTGACCGTTGGCGCGCTGGCGATGGCGCCGTTCGCCGGTCTGGCCCGCCTTCCCGCAGAACCGTTCGACTGGCTGCTGCTGGCCACCCTCGGCCTGGTGCATACCGGGGTGATGTCCACGTTGCTCTATGGCGCTATCCAGAAAATCCCCACCGCTCTGGTCGGCGCGCTGTCGTTTATCTACCCGGCAGTGGCGATCGTGGTGGACTGGGCGGCGTTCGGGCACCGTCTCAGCCTGTTGCAGCTGCTGGGCACGCTGGCCATTCTCGGCGCGGCCGCGGGCATGAACTTCGGCTGGCGATGGGCACCCGCCGCGCACCGGGTCGGTAAAATCGGTTAATCCCGTCCGACGGGCAAGCTATGCACAATAAGGCATTCGCCTTATGTTCGGCGCGGTGCTATTTATTTAAACCGTGTAGGGTAGAAGGAGTGTTCTATGTGGCATCACCGCCTGCAACGGCGCATCCGTTTCAGTTACTGGAACGAACTGTGCGTCATAAAAAAATAAGGGAAGGCGCAAGCCTTCCCTTTTGTCATTCACCGTTCAGCTCAGAAGCGATCGGTTTTCACCACCTCGTCGAACGGCAGCTTGCCGATGCGCGGGTAAGGTTGCCCCGCCGCCTTGCCGATAGCGACCATCAGCGCGATCTGATAATGCGCCGGCTTATTGATGATCTCGCCCACCGCGTCGAAATCAAAACCGTCCATCGGGCAAGAGTCGTAGCCCTGCGCCTTGGCCGCCAGCATCAACGTCTGGGCGAAGATGCCGCTGCTGCGCATCACTTCGTCGCGCTGCACCTGCGGCTTACCGCGATAATACTGATCGACGGCCGGGATCATGAACTGCTGCACCGGCTCCGCCGCGTCAGCCCAAACGGTTTTTACCTTCGATTCCCAACTCGACAGATCGCCGCACAGCACGACCAGCATCGACGCGTCGGTCACCTGCGCCTGGCCCCACGCCGCCTCGCGAATTTTCTCGCGCTGCGCGCGATCTTCGATCAGCAACGGGCGCCAGTGCTGCAGGTTAAACGCGCTGGGAGCGCCCTGCAGCGCAATGTTCAACAGCGCTTTTTTCTCTTCGAGCGTCATCACGTGCTGCGTATCGAACTGCTTGGTGGCGCGGCGTTGGCGGATCGCGTCTAACGTATTCATTTTACTGCCTCTGTCCATGTGAAAAGGTCTATTGTCGTCAACGCGACGCGGCTGTCCAGCCCCAGACGGCTATTTCTGCGCGGTTTCGGCGCGCAAACGGCTGACCTGCGCCACCAAGTCCGGCCACGGCGCCTGACTGGCGTAATGCTGCCGCAGGTAGTTGAGCAGGATGGCGATCTGCGCGTCATTCAGGTTATGGCGAAAGCCCGGCATATAGCCCAGCTCGGCGTTCGCCGGCCGCTGTATGCCGTCCAGCACCACACGAATGGCGTTGTCCGGCGCGTCGGCGAACAGGTTGGTGTTCAGCGCCAGAGACGACCGCACCCCCGCCATCTGCGCGCCTTTTTCCTGCGCATGGCAAGCCATGCAGGCGCCGGAAAACAGCCGCGCCCCTTCCGAACTCAAAGGCTCCACCTGCCGTTCCGCCTGAGCGTTTAACGTTGTCGCCGTAGCGCCCGCCGCCGTTTCAGGATGATAGCTGCGCAGATAGACGGCGATCGCCTGCAGATCGGCCTGCGGCAAGCGCGACAGCCCTTCTTCGATCACCGGCGCCATCGGGCCGGCGGCGACGCCGTGGTTGGCCGAGTAGCCGGTGCGCATGAAATCGACCAGATCCTGCTGCGTCCACGCGAGCGGCGCGGGCGAGCGGCCGGTCAACGCCGGCGCCGTCCATCCCTCCGCCACGCCGCCGGCCAGGTGCTCGCCGCCGGTTTTCTCGCCGAACAGCACGTTGCGCGGCGAGTGGCAGGCGCTGCAGTGCCCCAGCCCTTCGACCAGGTACGCGCCGCGGTTCCAGTCGGCGCTTTGGGTCGCCTGTTCCGGCATCGCGCCCGGCGTCAGGAACAGCAGGTTCCAGGCAAAGATGCCCTGGCGTATGTTGAACGGAAAGTGCAGATCGGTGGCCGGCGGCCGGTACTTGACCGGAGGCTGCGACATCAGATAGGCATACAGCGCCTGCAGATCGTCGTCGCGAGTGCGGGTAAAGGCGGTATAAGGAAATGCCGGATAGAGATAGCGGCCCTGGCGATCGACTCCGTGGCGCATGGCGCGTTCGAACGCCGCGTAGCTCCAGCTGCCGATGCCGGTTTCCACGTCCGGCGTGATGTTGGTGGTGTAAATGGTGCCGAAGGGGATCTCCATCGCCAACCCGCCGGTGTTGCGCTCGCCGCCCGCACGGGTGTGGCACACGGCGCAGTCGCCGAGATCGGCCAACGTTTTGCCGCGCGCGATCTGCGCCTCGCTGAAACTGTGGGTCGCATCGGCGGCGAGCGGCGCAATCTCCGGCTGCCAACTGGCGACCACGCCGGCGACCACAACGGCGATCACCGTGACGCCGCCCCACCCGACGATTTTTTTCATCTTACTCATCTTTGCTGTCCTTGTTCGTTACGGGGGGTTAATGGCCGGCCTGAGCGCGCAGCGCGGCGAGCACCCGCGTCGGTGTGAACGGCACCTCGCGCAGGCGCACGCCGAGGGCGTCAAACAGCGCGTTGCCGATCGCCGCCGCACTCGGCACCGAGGCGGACTCTCCTGCGCCCATCGGCGCTTCGTCCGGGCGGTCGATCAGTTGGATATCGATCTGCGGCAATTCGTCAAAGCGCAGGATCGGATAGCCGCCCCAGTCCAATGACGTCACGCCCGACTCGTTGAAGGTGACAAACTCTTTCAGCACCCGGCTGGCGGATTGGATAATGTTGCCGTGCACCTGATGGCGCACCCCGGCCGGATTGATCATCCGGCCGCAATCATGCGCCACGAAGATTTTATCGAGCGTGATCTGCCCCGAAAGACGATTGACGCTGAGATCGCACACCCAGGCCGCCCAGGCGGCGCCGAAGCCGGGGAATTTGCTGTGGAAATAGCGCGCATAGGCGAAGCCGCGGCCGCTCACCACTTCGGCCCCGGCGGCGCGCGAGCGGTGCGCCGGGCCGTCTTGCCAGTTAGCCTGGCGCTTCAGGGCCTCAATCAAGGCCACCGCGCGCGGATCGTTCAGGTAACGCAGGCGAAACGCGATCGGATCCTCGCCGGCGCGCCAGGCCAGCTCGTCGATCCAGGATTCATGGGCGAACACGTTGGGCAGCGCCGAAACGCCGCGCATCCACGACGCCCGCACGATCGGCGCGGCGTCCTGACAGATCACCCGCATGTGCGGATACGCGTATTGCGGAATGGCGGTGCGATCGCCCATCTGTTGCACGTCGGCCCGGTTGGCCACCTTGCCGGTCAACACCAGCGGCAAGGTCACCGCATTGTTGGAGGGATAGCTGGTTTTCAACTCGTAAGCCGCCACCCGATTTTGCGCGTCGAGGCCGCCGCGCACCCGGATCAGTTGGCCGGTGCCCTTCGGCTCCCAGCCGGATTCCTGTTCACGCATCAGCTGCACCCGCACCGGGCGGCCGGTGGCCCGCGCCAACAGCGCCGCGTCCGCCGAGACGTCGTCGGCGCAGTTGCGGCCATAGCAGCCGGAGGCTTCCATGCGGGTGATGTGCACCTGCTCAGACGGCAACTCGAGCAGCCTGGCGATATCTTTGCGCAGATCGTGCGGGTTTTGCGTACCGGACCACACCTGCGCCCGCCCGTCTTTGACCTCCGCTACCGCGCAGGACGGGCCGATCGAGGCGTGCTGATGGTAAGGCCAGACATAGTCCGCCCGCACTTCGGTATGCAGCAATGCCAACGCCTCGTCCGTGCCCGCATCATCGCGCAGCACACGGTCGGTTTTCGGGTTGGCTTCCAGCGCGGCGGGCAGCGCCTCCGGCGACAGGTCCGGCAGGCCGGCCCAGGGTTTCCATTCGGTTTTCAGCCGGCGCATGGCGGCGATCGCCTGCTCTTCGCGCTCGGCCACAATGCCGATGAAATCGTTGATCACCACCAGTTTCACGATACCCGGCAGAT
The DNA here is from genome assembly GCF_017811775.1 of Serratia sp. X10. NCBI lineage: Bacteria > Pseudomonadati > Pseudomonadota > Gammaproteobacteria > Enterobacterales > Yersiniaceae > Serratia > Serratia sp. X10. Next base: position 938,668 of record NZ_JAEIOH010000001.1, read on the forward strand.
GCGCGATCGAACTTTCATCCACCGACAACAGGCCGCCGCCCAGCGGTGCGCTGCTGTCGGCGCCTGCGTAAGGCGGGCGCACCACCCGGCCATGCAGCATGCCGGGCAAGCGCAGGTCGTGCACGTAGGTCAGCCCCCCGCTGACCTTGGCCGGAATATCGACCCGGGCGACGGCGCGGCCGACATAGCGGCCCTGCTGTTCACCGTTCAGCGGCACGTTTTTATCCAGCGTCACATGCAGATTTTGCCCGCTCGCCAGCTGCGCATAGCTCAAGGAACGCCCCGGGTGCTTGGTCACAAATACCTGTCCCGCCGCCGCCGTCAGCTGGTCGGCCGGCAGTTCGAAGGCTTTGGCCGCCAGCGCTGTCAGCATATGTCGCACCTGCGCCGCCGCCTGCCGCAGCGGCACCGACGTGACCTGGATGGTGGCGCTGGCGATGGTCGGCCCCTGATCCGGCGTGCGTTGCGTATCGCCGAGGATCATCGTGACGTGCTCGAACGGCACGCAAATTTCGTCGGCGACGATCTGTGCCAGCGCGGTGCGAATGCCGGTGCCGAGATCGACATGGCCATTGAAGGCCGTCACCCGGCCGTCGGCGGTGAGGCTGATAAAGCTGTCCACCCGATCCAGCGGCAGATCGGCAGGCGATGCAACCGCCTCGGCGGCGAAGGCGTTAAACGGCGCGGGCAGCAGACTGCTGACCATCACCACACCGCCGGCTTGCAACAACTGTCGGCGGGTCAGTTCGAGGCGGCTCATGCTTGCCTCCGCGCAGCCAGCAGATCGCGGGCGCGCTCGGCGGCGCGCAAGATCTCAAGGTGGGTACCGCAGCGGCACAGGTTGTAGGCCAGCTCTTTCTTGATGGTTTGTTCATCTGCATCCGGCTCGCGTTCGAACAACGCGACCAGCGTCATGATCATGCCGTTGGCGCAGTAACCGCACTGCGCCGCCTGCTCATCGATAAACCCCTGCTGAACCGGATGCAGCGCCTCCGGCGTACCCAGGCCTTCCAGCGTGGTGACGGACTTGCTTCCTACGGCGGCCAGCGGCATTGAGCAAGAACGCGCGGCGACGCCGTCGATCAGTACCGTGCAGGCGCCGCACTCCCCCAGGCCGCAGCCATATTTGGGGCCATTCAAGTGCAGATCGTTGCGTAAAACGTACAGCAGCGGCGTGTCGGGCGCGAGATTGCCGAGTGGAACCACCCGGCCATTAACGTTGATTTCCATGGTGAAACTATCCCTTAAACAAACGGATTTAATCCGTAACATCACTGCGGTGAATAATTGCGCAGCGTGCTAATAATTATCATCAAAAGACTTGACGATGTTAAGGGAATGTAGCCGCCATGGCTTTAACGAAAAGTGGGTATTTTCTATAAATTTCCGATAGATAAGCGCGCTTTTATGATTGCCGCCCGTGATTATTGTCGATCGTCAGTCCGGCCTCGGCGCCATCGACCAACAGCCGCACGCCGGCTTCGAACAGCGCATCCGCGCCCTTCTCCTGCAATGTTTCCCAGCCTTGGCACAGCAGCGGATAACGGCGGCGGTCGGCATCATTGAGCGGATCGTCAGGCTGCATTTGCTGTTCCTCCAGCACCCAGCCCACCACGAAACGCCCGACGGCGAACAGCAGGTTTACCGCGCGCTCCGGCGTCAACCCCGCCCGGCACAGCAGCGCCACCTTGGCCTCAATGACGGCGAATTGCGGCTCCTGCGGCCGGGTGCCGGCGTGCAGACGCGCGCCGTCGCGGTAAGCCAGCAGCGCCCGACGGAAGTTGCCGGCATTGGTGACAACCCAATCCTGCCAGGGCATGTCGGCGGGCACCTCTTCACGGTGATCCAGCATGATGGTTTCCGCCATCGCCTTCAGCAGCTCGGCCTTGTTCTTGAAATGCCAATAGAGCGTGGGAGATTGCACGCCCAAATGTTGCGCCAGGCGGCGGGTGCTCAGGGCATCGATGCCGATGTCGTTCAGCAACGCCAGGGCCCCGCGCAGGACGGTTTCTCGCGTTAAACGTGTCGCAGTATTTTTTTCGCTCATCTCTCTATCACTGATAGGGTAACTGTGGAATACTCAATACTCTATCACTGTTAGAGTCACAATTTTGAAAAAAACCATGCTGGTTATTTTGTTGACGGTGTTGCTGGATGCGGTGGGCATCGGTCTGATCATGCCGATTCTGCCGGCGTTGTTGCGTTCGCTGGGCGGTCTTGACGCCGGCAGCCTGCACTACGGCACCCTGCTGGCGGCCTATGCGTTAATGCAATTTCTGTTCTCGCCGATCCTCGGCGCGCTGAGCGATCGTTTCGGCCGGCGGCCGGTGCTGCTCATCTCGCTCGCCGGCGCGGCGGCCGACTATCTGCTGATGGCGTTCGCGCCGACGCTGGCCTGGCTCTATCTGGGCCGGTTGCTGGCGGGCATCACCGGCGCCAACATGGCGGTCGCCACCGCTTACGTCACCGACATTACGCCGGCCGGTCAACGCGCTCGGCGTTTCGGCCTGGTGGGCGCGGTATTCGGCGTCGGTTTTATCGTCGGCCCGCTGCTCGGCGGTTCGCTGGGCGAGTGGCATCTGCATGCGCCCTTCCTGGCGGCGGCGGCGATGAACACCGTCAACCTGGCGATGGCGTTTTTCCTGCTGCCGGAATCGCGTAAACCCCGCGCCCGCGCCGCCGAGAAAATCCGCCTCAATCCCTTTTCGTCATTGCGACGGCTGCACGGCAAGCCTGGCCTGCTGCCGCTGGCCGGCATTTACCTGATCATGGCGCTGGTTTCGCAGGCGCCGGCCACATTGTGGATTTTATACGGTCAGGATCGTTTCGGCTGGAGCATGATGGTGGCGGGCCTGTCGCTGGCCGGTTACGGCGCCTGCCACGCGCTGTCGCAGGCCTTCGCCATCGGCCCGCTGGTCGCGCGGCTCGGCGAACGCAAGGCGCTGCTGATCGGCCTGGCCGCCGACACAATGGGCCTGGCGCTGCTGTCGATCGCCACGCGCGGCTGGGCACCTTTCGCCTTGCTGCCGTTCTTCGCGGCGGGCGGTATGGCGCTGCCCGCGCTGCAGGCGTTAATGGCGCAAAAGGTGGACGACGATCATCAGGGCGAGCTGCAAGGGACGCTGGCCAGCATGGGCAGCCTGATCGGCGTCGCGGGGCCGCTGGTGGCGACGGCGCTGTACGCCGCCACGCGCGATGTCTGGCCGGGCCTGGTCTGGGCGTTGGCCGCCGCCCTCTATCTGTTGGTTCCGCTGTTGCTGGCGCGTTCGCGCGAGCGTGACGCGGCATAACGTCGAGCTCACCCTTTCCCGCTTAAGCTGATTTATGGCTAAGCAAGGCATTATTCAGCATAAGCGGGCGCTTTACACGCCACTGCGCCGCTCATTATCATCGCCCTTATCCCGCCGCAGGAAAATTTAAATGCCGTTTCATGGCGTTACGCCCAGCGCGTCATCGCTACCGTTCACTTCGCCTATCGGAAAATCAGGATGAGAAAACTCACAACGCCGCTGATCGCCGCCCTGCTGCTCGGCCTGTTTAGTCTGCCGGCCGGCGCGCAGGAGAAACCGCAACAAATCACCATCGGTTACCAGAAAGCCAACATTTTTGCGCTGCTGAAATACCGCGGCACGCTGGAGAAAACCCTGGAGCCGCAGGGCGTCAAGGTTCGCTGGATAGAATTCCCCGCCGGCCCGCAGATGTTGGAAGGGTTGAACGTCGGCAGCATCGATCTGGCGGCGACCGGCGACGCCCCGCCGGCTTTCGCGCAAGCCGCCAAGGCCGATCTGGTTTATTTGGCGCATTCGCCGCCCAGCCCGAAAACCGAAGCCATCGTGGTGCCGCAGGATTCGGCGATCCGCTCCGTAGCCGATCTGAAAGGCAAACGCGTGGCGCTGAACAAAGGGTCGGACGTCAATTACCTGCTGGTGAGCGCGCTGGAACAGGCCGGCTTGAGCTACAAGGACATCACGCCGGTCTATCTGCCGCCGAGCGATGCCCGCGCCGCCTTCCAGCGCGGCAGCGTCGACGCCTGGGTGATTTGGGATCCCTACTACGCCGAGGTGGAAACCCATGCCAACGCCCGCCGGCTGAAAGACGCGGAAGGCCTGGTGCCACACTACACCTTCTATCTCGCCAGCCGCCGCTTTGCCGAAACCTACCCGGACAGCGCCAAGCAGGTGATTCAACAGCTCGGCGCGCTGAGCGACTGGGCCAACGGCCATCCGCAGGAAGCGGCGGCGATCCTCGCTCAGAGCACCGGCCTGGATCAGGCCATTTGGGCCAGAGCCATCGCCCGCATGCCGTTCGGCAGCCAGCGCATGTCGCCGGAGGTGTTCAGACAGCAACAGCAGTTGGCGGATAAATTTACCGCCATCGGACTGCTGCCGGGTAAGGTAGACGTCAACGCCGCCCGCTGGTCCGAAGATAAGCCCGAGGCGCCGTAGCCTTTGCCGCGCTTTGGCTTTAGAAAGCAGAAACCGGCATTTTGCCACCGGAGTAAGCTGACCTATGCTAACCCTGTGTGATGAAACGCGTTTTCATGGCATGTCTTCCGGTACGTTTTGCTTTATTTGTTCGTCGTGAACCCTGGGCCGCCCCTGACTGGTGCGGCTTTTCTTTTTTGTTCGACAGTGCCAGCGGCGGGGAATTTTGTTATGTTAACCCGCAGATACGCTTCCCGTTTTCAGCCGCCGGATCGACTCATGTTTACCCACAAAGCAATCGCCGCGCTCAACGCCCTGGAGCTGATGGTTTATAACTACGTCAGCAAACACAAGAATCAAGTGATGTACATGACCATCCGCGAACTGGCCGAGGCCGCCGGCGTGTCCACCACCACCGTGCTGCGGTTTTGCAAAAAAATGGGGTGTGACGGCTATTCGGAATTTCGCATCCGTTTCAAACTGTACCTGGAGCAAACCGATGCGCCGCCGGTCGATTCCGGCATCGGCGAAATTCTCAGTTTTTTTAAAAGCGTCAGCAACGATGAATTTAATCAGTTGCTCGATGAAGCGGTGCGGCATATCGCCGCCGCCGAGCGAATTATTTTCGTCGGCATCAGCACCTCCGGCGCCCTGGGGAAATATGGCGCGCGTTTCTTTTCCAACGTCGGAAAATTCAGCACCCATATCGACGATCCTTATTATCCCGTCAACAGCGATATGTATAAAAGCGCGGTGGCGATCATGCTGTCGGTTTCCGGCGAAACCGAAGAGATCCTGCGGCTGGCCAGCCAGTTCAGCCTGCACCACTGTAAAATCATCAGCATCACCAACAACGAAACCTCTTCGCTGGCGCGGCTGGCGGACTTCAACCTGTCTTATCACGTCCCACAACACTTGATCGGCGATCATCATAATATTACTACGCAAATTCCCGTGCTTTATATTATTGAAACCATCGGCAAGCGCCTGGGAAGAATGAACGCGATAAAATAAAACAGGCTGTTTTTTTATTGTGACAAATCACGTTTTACGGCGATTTGTTATATCGTGACATTTCTTTCGGTCTTGTTACTCTATTGGCAATGCGAACGTTATTACCCTTCATTAAATAAGATGAGACATTGACGATGAAACAGTTGCCGAAAGATTTTCTGTGGGGAGGCGCGGTCGCCGCGCACCAGGTTGAAGGCGGTTGGGATCGGGGCGGCAAAGGGCCAAGCATCGCCGACGTGCTGTCCGGCGGTTCGCACGGCGTGGATCGCGTGATGACCGACGGCGTGCTCGACGGCTATCGTTATCCCAACCACGAAGCGGTGGACTTCTACGGCCGCTACAAGCAGGACGTGGCGCTGTTCGCCGAGATGGGCTTCAAGTGTTTTCGCACCTCGATCGCCTGGACGCGCATTTTCCCGAACGGCGACGAAGCAACGCCGAACGAAGCCGGCCTGCAGTTTTACGACGACCTGTTCGACGAATTGCTGAAATACGGCATCCAGCCGGTGATCACCCTGTCCCACTTCGAAATGCCTTACCATTTGGTAAAAGCCTACGGCGGCTGGAAAAATCGCCGGGTGGTGGAGTTCTTCGTGCGCTTTAGCGAAGTGGTGATGCACCGCTACCGCGAAAAAGTGAAGTACTGGATGACCTTCAACGAAATCAATAACCAGAGCAACTACCGCTACCCGCTGTTCGGCTACTGCTGTTCCGGCGTGGACTACACCCAGGAAGACAACCCCGAGCAGACGCTGTACCAGGTGTTGCACCACCAGTTCGTCGCCAGCGCGCAGGTGGTCAAACTCGGCCATCAGATCAACCCGGAATTCAAGATCGGCTGCATGCTGGCCTGCGTGCCGTTCTACCCTTATTCCTGCAAACCGGACGACGTGATGTACGCCGTGGAAGCGATGCACCAACGCTATCTGTATACCGACGTGCAAATGCGCGGCTACTACCCCAGCTACCTGCTGCGTGACTGGGAACGCAAAGGGCTGAAGATCGAGATGCAGCCGCAGGACGCGCAGATCCTGCGCGAGGGCTGCACCGATTACATCGGCTTCAGCTATTACATGAGCAATGCGCTGCAGGCCAACGCGGTGGACGGCAGCGACGGCATGTTCGGCTTCCCGGGCAACGTGCCGAATCCGCACGTCAAAGCCTCCGACTGGGGTTGGCAGATCGATCCGGTCGGGCTGCGCTATTCGCTGAACGTGCTGTATGAACGTTACCAGAAGCCGCTGTTTATCGTGGAAAACGGCTTCGGCGCCTTCGACAAGGTGGAAGCAGATGGCCAGATCAACGATGACTATCGCATCGACTATCTGCGCGCCCATATCGAAGAGATGAAAAAGGCAGTGATTGAAGACGGCGTAGATCTGATCGGCTATACGCCGTGGGGCTGCATCGACTGCGTGTCGTTCACTACCGGCGAGTACAGCAAGCGCTACGGTTTCATCTACGTCGATAAACACGACGACGGCACCGGCACGCTGGAACGGTCGCGCAAGAAAAGCTTCGACTGGTATCGTCGGGTGATCGCCAGCAACGGCGAACAGCTGTAACCGCCGCAGCTCAGAGGCGGTGACGCCCCTTCTCGCCCATGCCGAACGGCATGGGCGTTTTCGCTTATATCGCCGGGAATGGCGCCCCGACATAATTTTCCGCCAGCATCGTCATAGCGCTGCGCGATTTCACCGTGTACTGCAGCTCTGAGAGTTGCAGCCGGTGTTCGAAAGGCGTGTCTTCCCGCCGGGTATGCAGCATGTGGGTCATCCACCAGGAAAAATGCTCGGCGCGCCAGACCCGCTGCAAGGCGGTGTCGCTGTAATCGTCCAGCCGTTGCCAGTCGCCTCGCCGGTAAAACGTCTCCAGCGCCTGGGACAACAGGCAAACATCGGCCATGGCCAGGTTCAACCCTTTGGCCCCGGTCGGCGGCACGATATGCGCCGCGTCGCCCGCCAACAGCAGGCGCCGGTAGCGCATCGGTTCGGTAACGAAGCTGCGCATGCCGACCACGTTTTTCTGAAATATGCGGCCCTTTTTCAGCGTCCAGCCTTCATGGTTTTCCAGCCGCTGCTCCAACTCGCGCCAGATACGATCGTCCGACCATTGATCGACCTGTTCCGCAGGATCGCACTGAAAATACATGCGCTGCACGCCGGGCGAACGGGTGCTGATCAACGCAAAACCGCGCGGATGGCAGGCGTAGATCAGCTCTTCGCTGGACGGCGGCGCTTCGACCAGAATGCCGAACCAGCCGAACGGATAGGTGCGGGTGTAATCCTGCCGCAGCCCGCCGGGCATCGCCGCGCGGCTGATGCCGTGGAATCCGTCGCAGCCGATGACAAAGTCGCAGCGGAGACGGCGCGGCTGGTCGCCATGACGGTAGTGAACCTCGGGTTGCGCGCTGTCCAGCGCCCTCAATTCAACCTGCTCCACCTCGAAAAACAGATGGCCCTGCGCCGCCAGACGCGCGGCGATCAGGTCTTTCAAGACTTCATGCTGGGCATAAACGGTGACGGCGCGCTCGGTCAATCCGGCCAGATCGATGCGGTGCTGCCGGCCGCCGAACGCCAAGCGGATCCCCTGATGCCGCGCCCCTTCCCGCCGCATCCGCTCCCCCAATCCGGTCTGCTCGAGCAGATCGACGGTCCCCTGTTCGAGCACCCCGGCGCGAATGGTCGATTCCACCGCCTCCCGGCTGCGCGTTTCCAACACCACCGATTCCACACCTTGCAGGTGCAGCAGATGGGACAACATCAAGCCGGCCGGACCGGCGCCGATGATCACAACCTGTGTGCGCATAGCATGACTCCCTCATAGCATTTTGTTGAGCGGCGCCGGCAGCGCCGGGTAGCCGCCGGAAAGGTGTTTTTTGGCGAGCAGCGCCAGCGCCGCGATCAGCGCCGGGATGGCCAACAGCGTGAAAATGGTGCTGAACGACAGCTGCATCTGCATCAGCACGCCACCGCTCATCGCCCCCAGAATGCCGCCAAAACGCCCGAGACCGAGCATCCAGGCTACGCCGGTCGCCCGGCTCTGGGTGGGATAGAACCCGGCCGCCAGGGCCGGCATGGATGACTGGGCGCCGTTCATGCAGGTGCCGGCGATGAACACCGTGAGCGCCATCAGCAGCGGAGAGGTATAGACATAGCCGATGATGCCGACGAACAAACCGGTCAGCAAATAGCCGACGGCCACCACCTTGTGCGGGTTCATACGATCCATCAACCAACCGATAATCAATACGCCGAGCCCCCCGCCGAGCGGAAACAGCGCGGTGATCAGCGAAGCCTGCGTAACGGAGGTGCCGGTTTCACGGATCAGCAGCGGCAGCCAACTGGTCAGCAGATAGAAGATCATCAATCCCATGAAGTAAGTCAGACACAGCATCAACGTGCCCAGCAGATAGCGACGCGAAAAGATCATGCCCAGCGGCGACGCTGCCTTTACCTGCCCCTCTTCCTGCAACATGAAGCGCGGCGGCGGCGTCATTCGGATCGGTGCAATGCGTTTCAGCACCCTGGCGATGCGCTCTGCGGCATAGCCGCGCGCGACCATGAAGCTCACGGATTCAGGCAAGGCGCCGATCAGGACCAGCGCCAGCAGCAACGGCATAACGCCGCCCAGCACCATCACGCTCTGCCAGCCGAAATGCGGGATCAGCCAGGCGGAAGAAAAACCGCCCAGCGACGAACCGAGAGGGAAACCGCAAAACATCAGATTCACCATCAGGGCTCGGCAGCGCTGAGGCGCATATTCCGACATCAGCGTGGCGGCGTTCGGCATGGCCGCCCCTAACCCCAGCCCGGTCAGAAAGCGCAGCAGCGTCAGCGTCGAAAGCGAGCCGGCGAAGGCAGTCAGCAGGCTGAAGCCGCCGAACAGCAGCAGCGAAATCACCAGCACTTTCTTGCGGCCGATGCGATCCGCCAACGGGCCGGCGGCCAACGCGCCTACCGCCAGACCGACCAGCGCGGCGCTCATTACCGGCCCCAGCGCGGTTTTGTCTATTCCCCACTCCTGCACCAGCGACGTGGCGATGAAGCCGATAATGGCGGTATCGAAACCGTCCAGCGCGACCGCCAAAAAACACAAAACCAGTATCAACCACTGGTAGCGAGAAAATGGCTGGTTATCGATAAACCCTCGAATTTCTACGTTGTTATCATGTGGCATGGCGTGCTCCTCAGAGAGTGCGGCAAACCTCACCGCACGGAACAGCCGGCTGCGAGCCGGCGAGAGGGTTAATTTGTGCGATTATCGGAATATAGTTCGTTAATCGACAATCAAATCAAACCACCCCACGGCGAATGCTTCAATATTGTTAAAAAAATAAGCGTGCGATAAACGAACATCAGAAAACGGTAAATAAAATAATCTTATTTACTATTAATTGGATATGGAGATTTAAGCCGTGACTGCGGCGTGGGGAGTTGTGATTTTGTTAACATTTTAAAAACATCATGAGCGCCCGGTCTGACGTTGACCCTGGGCCGGAGGGAACCGGCGCTTGTCAAACCGCGCTCGCCGCCTAAAAACAGGAAGCGAGCGCAAGCCTCGGCGCTATTGGCTCACGGCGCCGTTTGCGCGGCCGCGAGGTATTTCGCCATTTCTGCCGTCGGCACCATGCCGCCGCCGGTCGCCCATACCAGATGCGTCGCCTGGGCCAGGTGCTCGGCGCTTATGCCCTGCTCGCTGAGCTCTCCCGCATGGGCGGCAACGCGCCACGGCCCGGCCATGCCCGCCAGGGCGGAGGGTTCCAGCTGGATATGCTCGTGCCTGTCCAACAACCCGAGCAACGCGAACATCTCTTCGTCGCTCAGGGTGTAAAACGCGCTCAGCAGGCGCTCCATCGCCCGGCCGACAAAGCCGGAGGCGCGCCCCACCGCCAACCCGTCCGCCGCCGTGCGGTTGTCGATGCCGAGATCTTGCACCGCAATGCCGTCATGCAACCCGCTGTAGACGCCGAGCAACATGCAAGGGGAATGGGTCGGTTCGGCAAAAATGCAGTGAACATGATCGCCGAACGCCAGCTTGAGGCCAAAGGCGACGCCGCCCGGCCCGCCGCCGACGCCGCACGGCAGATAAACGAACAGCGGATGCTGCGCGTCCACCACGATGCCCTGTTCGGCAAACTGCCGCTTCAGGCGGCCGCCGGCCACCGCGTAGCCGAGGAACAGGGTTTGCGAGTTTTCATCATCGATAAAGAAGCAACTCGGATCGTTCGCCGTCTGTTTGCGCCCTTGTTCGACCGCCACGCCGTAATCGTCGGCGTACTCCACCACCGTCACGCCATTGTCGCGCAGCTTCTGTTTTTTCCACGCCCGCGCGTCCGCCGACATGTGCACGCTGACGTCAAACCCCAACCGGGCGCTGATGATGCCGATGGATAATCCCAGATTGCCGGTCGAACCGACGGCGATGCGGTACTGGCTGAAGAATTGACGGAACTCATCGGAAAACAGCCGGGCGTAGTCGTCGCCGGTGTGCAGCAGCCCCGCCTCCAGCGCCAGCTTTTCCGCGTGCGTCAGCACCTCATAGATACCGCCGCGCGCCTTGATTGAGCCGGAAATCGGCAGATGGCTGTCCTTTTTCAACAGCAGGCGCCCGCCCAATGTCTGCCCATAGCGCCGATCCAACGCAAGCTGCATGGCCGGGATCACCACCAGCTCGGATTCGATGATCCCCTTTGTCGGTTGGGTTTCCGGGAAGGCCGCAGCGAGATAAGGCGCGAAACGCGCCAGGCGCTGCTCCGCGTCGGCGACGTCGGCGGCGGTCAAACCGACGTGGGGCAAGCCAGCGGCCAGCGTTGTCGCGCGCGGATTGAACCAGGTGATCGGCTCTAGCGCGACCATGCGTTGCAACAGCGGATGCTGGGCGACCCACGATAGGATCTGTGATTTCTGCATAAGTGTCCCTGACTGATGTTGGCGTTGCCGTCACCTTGCCGCGAACGCCGGCGGCTGACAAATGATAAATTCTGAGCTTGAGGTGCAATAGATTGATGCAAGCGCGACGTTAGCCGGCCGTCACGCCAAACAGCAGGCCGACGCCGGAAGAAACCGCCATCGCCAGTGCGCTCCAGATGAGGATGCGCGCCACGCCCGGCAAGATCGGCGCGCCGCCGGTTTTCGCGGCGATGCCGCCGAGAACGCCGAGGGAAATCAGCGCCGACGCCACCAGCGCCGGCCGCGTCCAGGCGACCGGCACCCACAGCGCCACCAGCAGCGGCAACAGCGCGCCGAGGGAGAAACTCAGGGCCGACGCCAACGCAGCCTGCAGCGGCCGGGCGCGGGTGGTGGAGGAAATGCCCAGTTCGTCGCGCGCATGCGCCTCCAGCGCATCATGCGCCATCAGCTTTTCCGCCACCTGCCGGGCCAGCGCCGGATCCAGACCGCGATGCACGTAGATTGACGTCAGTTCGCGAAACTCCCCCGGATAGTCTTCAAGCAGCTCCGCCTGCTCTTCCGCCAGCGCGGCCTTTTCGGTATCCGCCTGCGACGAGACCGACACATACTCGCCGGTGGCCATCGACATCGCGCCGGCCACCCACCCGGCGACGCCGGCGATCATCAGCGCGGAATGCGAGGCGCTGGCCGCCGCGACGCCCAGCAGCAGGCTGGCCGTTGAAACGATGCCGTCGTTGGCGCCGAGCACCGCCGCCCGCAGCCAGCCGATGCGTTCAATACTGTGCCGTTCTCGGTGCATCCGTTTTCTCCCTCTGTGACTGTTGCGCTACTCGCGCGCCGCCGCTTCCAGCCCGGCGATGTCGATTTTGCCCATCAGCAGCATCGCTTCCGTTACCCGCCGCACGCGGGCGGCGTCGGGATCGTTCATCAACTCCGTCAGGCGCCGCGGCACAATTTGCCAGCACAGCCCCCAGCGATCGCGCAGCCAGCCGCACTGCTCCGCCTCGCCGCCCTCGCTCAACGCATCCCACAGCCTGTCGACTTCCGCCTGATCGTCACATTCCACCATCACGGAGAAACTGTGATTGAACGGATCCAGCGGCCCGGCTTCGATCGCCGCGTAGCGCTGGTCCCCCAGCGTGAAGGCGGCCAGCTTCACGCTGCCGGCCGGGCCGCTCGGCGTATCCGCCGGCAGGTCGGAAAACCAGTTCACGGACGATCCGGGGATCAGCGCGACATAGCAATTCAGCGCCGCTTCCATGTCTTTTTCAAACCACAGATGTTGCGTAATTCTGGCCATCTGCGCCTCCTTTACGCATCGAGGATCGGCGCGAAACCGCCGAAGATCATGCGTTTGCCGTCGAACGGCATCTCGCCCAGCGCTTTCATGCGCGGATCGTTCATCATTTTCTCATTGGCGGCGTCGCGCACCGCTTTGGAGGGGTACTCTATCCAGCTGAACACCACCACTTCGTCTTCCTGGGCTTTCACCGCGCCGCGAAAGTCGGTGAGCTTGCCATCGGGCACGTCATCGCCCCAGCACTCCACGATGCGCGTGGCGCCAAACTCTTTGAACAGCGGCGCTGCCGCCGCCGCCAACCGGTGATAAGCCTCCTTATTGGCGGCCGGCACCGCCACCACAAACCCGTCTACGTATTTCATTCTGGCATCCTCTTGTCTGATTAAGGACAGTCGGTTCGGCGCAGGCGGAAATGCCCGCGTCCCTTACCAGTTTAGACCGCCGGCACGCAGCGCGGATCGGAAGTTCAGCGGCCGTGACAGGCCGGCGGAGACGATTCCGGTGTGGCGACCCGGTTGCGGCCGGCGTTTTTCGCTTTGTACACCGCCAGATCCGCCAGCTTCAGCAGATCCGCCAGGCTTTGGCCGGAACCGCCCGGGCAGGTCACCATGCCGATGCTGACGGTGATCTGCAGCGGATGCCCGGCCGGCATCAGGATAGACTCCGTTTCGATGCGTTGCCGCAGGCGTTCGGCCAATTGCCATCCCTGCTGCGGCTGGCCGAGCGTCGAAACGATGGCGAACTCTTCGCCCCCCATGCGGCCGAACAGGTCACCGACGCTCAGATCGGCGGCGATCGCGCGGGTAAAGGCCATCAGCGCCTGATCGCCGCCGGCATGGCCGAAACGGTCATTAATCGATTTGAAATAGTCGATATCAAGCATCATGACGCACATCAGCTCGCCCTTTTGGTCTATCAACCGTTCGCCGCGCTGCATAAACGCATTGCGCGTCAGCACGTGCGTCAACGCATCGTGATTCGCCACGTGCTCCAGCGTGCGCAGCAGCGCATTGCGCGCATAGTTCATGCTGGCCACGGCGATGGGGCCCAGCGCCAGCAGCGCGATGCCCAAACGCATCGATACTGCGTTTTGCAACACCTTCATGTCGAGCGTCGAACTCAACAGCCCGAAATCGATAGCCAGATGGCACCAAAGCACATAGATCAGCACCGCAATCATGGTGCAGAACAGTGAGAAGGACATCGCCAGCCACAGTAGCACCGGCATGGGAAAGATCACCGCCCCGGGGCCGCCGATCAGCACGCTGCACACCGCCGCCAGCAACAGCAGCGCCAACACCGTGAGTTTTCGCCCCGCCCGCGGCCATTGGCTGCGCTGGGTGAACATGGCGCCGGCCGCCGCAAGGCGACGTCGCCAATCGCCGGGAAACGCCAGAATAAACGGCATCAGCGTGACGTAATTGGTGAACTCGGACGAGAACCACAGCGCCAGCGAGGTCAGATAGGGTCTGCCGAACAGCCACTGCGAAGTTGCGGCGCCCACCGCGCCGGTCGCGGCGGCGGCGGCCAGGCAGATGCCGAACAGGTACATGCTGGACGTGCCGCGTTGCAACATGCGCGCCGGCGGCGACAGCCGCATGAACAACAGATACCCCACCACGACGCCGGTCAGATTGGCGACGTTCAGCAGCAGCGTCTTTTGCAGCGAACTGCCGGTCAACAGATCCGCCGCCAGATAGCCCAGCACCGCCATGCCCCAGCCGGCCCGCGTAGCCCACTGTGGCCGACGCACCAAAACGGCCAGCAGTACGGCGTTCACCGGCCAGAATATCGCCAGAAAGCTGCCGGGACGACTCACGATGCCCAGCAGACACAGGGTGAACACCAACAAAAAAATGATGAGCGCGGGCCAGATTTTCCGGGTATCAGACAACGAGGTGGTTTGCATCTTGGATCCAGAGACTTCCGCTAGCATAAAGTGACAGTCTGTTCGCGTCACAACCGTCGGCGGTGAGGCGAAGATAAACGGCCGACCCGCCTATTATTGCCAGTTTTGCCTGCCTGGACACCTGTTTATTCATCAAGGGAAAATATATTTGTGTATCAATATATTGACAGAAATCACCCTTCCGTCGAACAAACTGCCGCGCCCCTCCCGTCACTGCTATCGTTATTGCCATTCATCCGACTTTTTGCCGGCAAAATCGCCGTCTTTTTCCCTAATGACAAAATTAAATCGTGCAATTAAGGGATACCGGCATTCCCCTCTATTCAAAACCAATAAATGATAATTATAATGATAATCGTTACTATTTATTATTTTTTCACGGAATTATATGCACCAGTCAGTTCTTCGCCACCCCACTAAAAGAAATAAAAATCACGTTCTTCGCACGCTGCCCCTGATTGCCGGTTTGTTCCCCGCGCTGGCGATCGCCGCCACACCCGGCGCAAAAACGGAGGAATCCATTACGGTGACCGCCGCGGCCCAGCCTTCCGGCAGCTATAGCGCCGACACCGCCTCGACCGCCGGCAAAACCGCCGCGCCGATCGCCGAGGTGCCGCAATCGGTCAGCGTCGTCACCTCTCAGGTCATTGACGACTTCCAGGTCAAAAGCGTCAATGATGCGATGAAGTTCGTCAGCGGCGTCACCCAGGGCAACACGCTCGGCGGCACGGAGGATGGCTTCGTCAAACGCGGGTTCGGGGTTAACTCCGACGGCTCGGTCTTCATCGACGGCGTGCGCAGCAACCAAGGGCTGAGCATGGACGCCACCACCGATCGCGTCGAGGTCCTGAAAGGTTCCGCTTCGCTGCTGTATGGCATCCTCAGCCCCGGCGGCGTCATCAATCTGATCAGCAAAAAACCGCAGTATGACTGGAACACCCGCATCAGCGGCGCCACCAACAGTTTTGGCGGCGGCAGCGGCAGCGTCGATGTGACCGGCCCGCTGGGCGGCGGCTTCGCCTTTCGCCTGATCGCCGAACGCCAGCACACAGATTACTGGCGCAATTTCGGCAGCGACGAACACACGCTGATCGCCCCCTCGCTCAGTTGGTTCGGCGACCAGGCTTCCTTTAACATCGCCTACAGCGAATACAAGTACGACATTCCTTACGATCGCGGCACCGCCTTTATCGACGGCAAACCGGTCGATGTACCCTATGACCGCCGCTTGGATGACTACGCGAACCATGCCTGGGGCAAGAACAAACGTCTGAACGCCCATTATGAGTACGCGCTCGATCCTGTCTGGACGACCCGGTTCAACTACGCCTGGCTGCAACGCCGTTACGACAGCAACGAAGTGCGCGCCACCGCGGTCGACACCACGACCGGCATCGTCTCGCGCCGCGCCGACGCCAACCGCGGTTTCAATCATCAAACCCACTATTACTCCTGGGATCTGACCGGTTCGCCGCAGCTGTTCGGCATGCAGCACGACCTGCTGCTGGGCGTGGACTACGAGAAAAATCAGACCTACAAGGCCTATTCCTACCGCGGCAAGGTCTCGAAGACCTTCAACATGTACGACCCGGTGTATGGCGAAACGCCGATCACCGACAGCACCACCTACAGCGACGCGTCAAGCAACCTGCGCGCCACGCTGTTCAGCCGTTCCCTGTACGCCAAGGACAGCATTCATCTCACCGATCAATGGATCGCGGTGCTGGGCGCGCGCTATCAGTCGTATTACCAGAACAACAGCAACGGTTTCCAGAAACCGAAAAATACGCTCAATGACAAAGACGACCAGTTTTTGCCACAGGCGGGGTTGGTGTATAAGCTGACGCCGAGCCTGTCGCTGTACGGCAATTACAGCCGTTCGTTCACGCCGTCCACCGCCATCGACGACAATGGCAACGTCGCCACGCCGGAAACCGGCACCACCTATGAGGTGGGCGGAAAATGGCAGATCACCCCGGCGTTTGACGCCACGCTGGCGCTCTATCGCATTGATGAAAGCAACATGTCGATCTTTATCAACGGCGTGACCCGCAGCATCCCCAAAGCGCGCTCCACCGGCGTCGAACTGGAGTTGAACGGGGAAGTGGCGCGCAACTGGGATCTCACCGCCAACTACAGCTACGACAAGACCGAAATTGTCGAAGACAACCTCAACCCGGATAACGTCGGCAATCGGCTGGTCAACGCCCCAACCAACATGGGCGGCCTGTACCTCAGCCGCCGCATGACATTGCCGGTGGTGCCCGGCGAGGTGCGCATTGGCGGCGGCGCGCGCTACGTCGGTCGCCGCGCCGGCGATCCGGAGAACAGTTTCACCATGCCGGCCTATACCGTGGCGGATGCCTTTGTCGCCTGGGACAGCAAGCTGCTTGGGAAACATACCCAGCTGAAACTGAATGTGAAAAACCTGTTCAACCGCGAGTACTATGCCTCCAGCGCCGGTAATTTACGCGTGATTGAGGGTGAACCGCGCAGCCTGAGCCTGCAGGCGACGGTCGATTTCTAACCTGTCATGCCTTGGGCGCCGTTTGGCGCCCGTTTTCTTTGCGCCGGCTGCGGCACATCACATCGGCGAGGAAATCCAGCAGCGCGCTATAGATCGCACTGGCGGGCGGTAGCGTTCGCTTTCCCGACATATACTTAAAGGAGGAATCGCAATGGAGGACGGAGAGATGAAAAAGATAACGCTGGTGCTTTTGACGTTGTTGCTGAGCGGCTGTATCGGCGGCGGCGGTCCGTCGAATGCGCCGCCGGCGTCGCCGAATGAGCCCTACACCTGCAGCAACTCCGGCGCCAACAGCGACTGTTCGCAGTCCGTGGAGCCGTCGATGTACTAGCCGCGTTCGGCGGGCCGTTGATAAACGACCCGCCGCCTCATGGCAGAACTAGGAAGAGTGTTCCTCTTCGTTAGCCTGATATCGCGTCGCCTGCTGCTTCATGAACACCACCTCCTGCGGGCTGGACAGGCTCACTTCCTGAGCGCGCAATAGCTTGAGGATGTTAAACAGCAGTTCACTCTTGGTGGCGCCGACCATGCGCGGGCTCGGCACATAGCCGGTCACGCTCAGGATAATGCCGTCCGGCCCCAACTGGCTGAAGCGCACATAAGGCGCCGGCGTCTCCAGAATGGTTTCGTACTCGTTGTAAGCGCTCAGCAGGATATTGCGCACCTGCTCGGGATCGATCGAGGTCGGGAACGTCAGCGCAATGGTCACCACGCCTTGCGCGTTGCCCATGGTGGCGTTACGCACGTTCTGTGAGATCAGCTGCGAGTTCGGTACGATCATGGTGGAGCGGTCGCTGAGCTGAATTTCGGTGGCGCGTACGTTGATGCGCCGCACGTCGCCTTCCACGCCGCCGATGCCGATCATATCCCCGACCTTCACCGGGCGTTCGGTCAGCAGGATCAGGCCGGAAATAAAGTTCTTCACGATCTCCTGTAAGCCGAAACCGATACCGACCGACAGAGCGCTGACGATCCACGCCAGGTTGCTCCACTGGATGCCCAGCGCCGCCAGGGTGATCAGAATGACCAGCACATAGCCGATATTGCTGAACAGCGTCACCAGCGAGGCGCGAATGCCGACGTCCGAAATGGTCTTCGGCAGCAGCTCAGACCCCAGCCAGCGCCGCACCGCGCGCAGGATGTAGATGCCGATCGCCAGGCAGATCACGGCGTTGAGCAGGTTGCCGGGCACGATGTTGAAGCGCTGCAAGCCTTCGCCGGTCAGGATCGAGACGATTTTCTCCATCAGCGATCCCGGCGTGGTGCTGCCAAACGAGCCGTTGAACAACGCGATAATCATCAACAGCAACAGTGAACATTTGGCCAGCGCGGTGGTGATGATCGCCACCTGCTCCAGGTGGCGGTCCTTGAAGCTGAGCGTTTTCTTCAGCATCTTGCCGCTGACGGTCTGCGGCGAAAACAACGCTGCGCACAGGTCAGTGGCGAACAGCACCATGAAGTAGAACGCCATCAGCACCAGCACCACCCAGATCAGCTGGTAGGTCAGGAAGCGGGCGAAAGCGATATAGCCCACGAGCAGTGAAAGCAGGATCACCACCGAACACACCAGGGTGACGATATGCACCAGCCCGCCGACCAGCGTGCGTTTTTCCAGGTGCGCGCCCTGCTGCTCCAGACGGCGACGAATGCGCTGGCCGCGCAGCGGCGCCGCCAGCAGCACCATGCCGATCAGCCCCGCCACCAGGCCGTTGCCGAAGATGGTGGTGGCCAATGAGGCGCTGACGACGTTGTTGATCAGCTCCACAGTGCCGAACGCCAGCGCCAGGCCGGCCAGCAGCGGCGAGAAGTAACGCAGCCCGGCGGCCACTTCATTGTCCAGCGAAGCCAAACGCCAGGACGGGCGATTCAGCGACAGCGCCGCACGCCCCAGCCCGGCGATCAGCGCGCAGAAAATCCCCAGACGGTTAAAGCCTTCGGCAAAGTCTTCCAGCATGACCGGCAGCGGCTGCACGCGGATAAAGACGTAATACAGCAGGTTCAGCGCGATCGAGGTGGTGATCACCGTCACCGCCACGGTGATGATGGCCATAAAGCTGCGGCGCAGGCGCCCGTCCGGCAGGAAGCGAATGCTGACCCAGGCGAGGAAACGCTCGGACAAATAGCGCCCCCAGGACCAGACGATCACCGCCAGCGCCAGCAACGCCAGCGTGCCGTACCGCCATTCGTCCTGCCAACTGGCGTCCCAGGCCGCTTTCATCTCGGCGTTGAACTGGTCCAGCCGCTGCACGTCATCCGCTGACGGCTGCACGACCGGCGTCCAGAATTTGACGCCCAAAATGCTGCCGGTGTTCAGCGCCAGCTGGGTTTTGAACGCCACCCGGCGCAGATCGCTGATCTGCTGGCCCAGGTCGAAGGCGCTGGTCTTGATGGCCTGCGCGCGTTTTACCGCATCGTCCAACTGCTTCTTGCTGCTGTTCAGCGCATTGCGCTGCTGGGCGACGGCCGGGGTTTCCGGCAGCGCACCGGCCGCCGGGGCCGGCCCCAGCACGTCCAGCTGCGCCTGCAGTTTTTCCTGCACCGGCTGCAGATCGGCGGACAATTTATCCATGCTGGCGACCAGATCGTCCGTCGCCAACCGCAGCTTGCTGAGCTGGGTGTCGGTCGTCGCTTTGGAAACCAGCTGCTTCATGCTGTCCAACTGCTTTTGCGCGGCTTTCAGCTGCGTAACGGGATCGGGCGCGCTTTCGGCGGCGGGATCATCCTGGGTGGCGGCGACGGCGGCGAACGGCGTCAGTTGCATACCCAACAGCAATAATAACAACAGCAGGAACGGGCGAGGCTTTAACATAAATTCAGTGCTCAGCATCATTATCTGATAGACAGACGAACAGGCGGCGGATGAACCGTCGCTTAACCATAAACGCTAATTATAATAGCTGCTTAATGTCGGCCGAAATACAGTAATTATTCCCATTGTGCGCCACGCGCCCGCGCTTTCTTTAGCTTGCTGATTATTCAGGCGCTTTTACACTGGCGATACGGCATGAAGCGCTCTATAATCCAGCCACCGATTAACCTGCAACCAATAAAAGGAGACTTACTATGCTGACGTGTGAATTGGTTTTTCACTCACACTTCTTTGGTAATCGTCGCCGCTCAAGCATTACCGGTATCGCGCTGCGATAACCCAGCTTGAGCGAAGCTTACTAAAATCCAGGATCTTCCCTCCGGCTTACCGGGTTATCGTCAGCAATGTTTGACGATAGGCATTGTCATGCCTGTAACTCTTGAGTAAGCAATGAGCACATTACTGTCTGCACAATCTGTCGGTTACGACAACGCGTTCGGCGTCCTGCTGAGCGAGATTTCCTTCAGCCTGAAAAAAGGCGACCGCATCGGTTTGATCGGCGATAACGGCTGCGGCAAAAGCACCCTGCTGCAAATTCTCAGCGGCGACCTGCCTGCGCACACCGGATCGGTGACATTGTCACATCAATGTCTGATGGCGCGCATTGAGCAGCACCTGCCGCCGGATCTGCACGCCAGTACCCTGCTGGATGCGGTTCTGGCGCGGCTGCCTGCGGGCCAACACCTCAGCGAACGCTGGCGCTGCGAAGCGCTACTGGCCGAGCTGGGGTTTGAACCGGCGAGCTGGACGCTGACCGCCGGCACCCTCAGCGGCGGCCAGCATACGCGGCTGCTGTTGGCGCGCGCGCTGATCCGCCAACCCGATCTGCTGCTGCTCGACGAACCCAGCAACCACCTGGACCTGCCCACGCTGCTGTGGCTGGAACAGTTCTTGCGTAACTGGAACGGCAGTTTCGTGCTGGTGTCGCACGATCGCTACCTGCTCGACCAGGTAACCAACTGCACCTGGATCCTGCGCGACAAAACGCTGCAGTTCTTCCGTTTGCCCTGCTCTGCAGCGCGCACCGCGCTGGCGGAACAGGACGCCGCGGACGAACAGCGGCGACAGGCCGAGCAAAAGGAAATCGACCGGGTGGAAAAAAGCGCCAAGCGCCTAGCGGTCTGGGGCAAGGTCTACGACAACGAAGATCTGGCGCGCAAGGCCAAGCAAATGGAGAAGCGCGTCGATCGGTTGAAGGAAGAACAGACCACTCTGACCACCGGCAGTCCATGGCGGCTGCGGCTGCAGGGAGAAGCGCTGGACGCCGATCGCCTGCTGGCGCTGCCGCACTGGGCGGTGCGCCCGGCGCCGGATGCGCCGGTGCTGTTCAGCCTGGAACATCTGCGCGTGAAAAGCGGCGATCGCATCGCCATCGTCGGGCGCAACGGCTGCGGAAAATCGTCGCTGTTGCGCCTGCTGTGGCGCGAGTATCAGCAACAAACGCAGCGCCCGGCGCTGTTCCATCCGCGCGTGCGCATCGGCTATTACGATCAGAGCCTGCAACAGCTGCGCGATGAAGACACGTTGAGCGATGCGCTGGCGCAGTTTGCGCCGCTGACCGAGGAACAGCGGAAAATGGCGCTGATCGGCGCCGGGTTCCCTTACCTGCGCCACCATCAGCAGATCCGTTCGCTGAGCGGCGGCGAGCGTTCACGGTTGCTGTTTGTCGGCCTGACGCTGGCCAACCATTCGTTGCTGCTGCTGGACGAGCCCACCAACCACCTGGATATGGCCGGCAAAGAGGAGCTGGCGGAAACGCTGTGTCAGTTCCCCGGCGCCGTCATGCTGGTCACCCACGATCGGATGCTGATCGAACAGAGCTGCAACCGCTTTTGGCTGATAGACCAACAAAAACTGGAGGAGTGGCACGATCTGGCGCCGGTGTACCAGCGTCTGGCGGGTGAAACGCCGGCGCTGGCGACGGCGCACGAGGCCAACGCAGACGCCCCGACGCCAAACCCGCAGTTGGAAGGCGAAGAGGCGTTGCTGACCGCCCTGTTTGCCCTCGAAAGCAAACTGGAGGCCGACCTGGCGCGTAAACCGAAGCATCAAAAACCGGAGCTTCAGGCGCGCTGGCGCCGCGAGATTGCCGACATCACCGCCCGGTTGAGTCTGGGCTAACCTTGACAGGCCGCCATCCGGCGGCCTGTTTTTTGACGGAGTGCGACATGGCATTTTCCCTTGAGCAAGCCTCACTCGCGCAGCGCCCGCTGCTGGCGGCCATGCTGTCCGATTGTCTTCGCGAGCTGGGCGTCGATGGGGATTACCCCTATTTGCCGCTCTACTGGCGCGAGGCCGGCCGCTACCCCTATTTGATGTTGAGCGATCGGCAAACGGCCGGGTTCGCGTTGGTCAGGCGTCTCGATAGCGCCACCGTCGAAATGGCGGAGTTCTACATCAAGCCCGAATGGCGACGCAACGGGCTGGGACAACAGGCTGTCCGCGCCTTGTTCGCGCAGCATCCCGGCGGTTGGTCGCTGTCGGTCAGCCAGGATAATCCGCGCGGGCTGGCGTTTTGGCGGGCGGCGATACCAGCCGAGGCTCTACATATGCAACAAAGCACCAGGCTCACGTTCTCTTTCGTTATTCGGTAATGGCAGACGGCGAATATTGCCAGGCCAAAAGAAACGCGGTGATAGCCGCTTCGGTCATGTGTTGCAATTGTTCCGGCGTCGGCCACTGGTCGGATAGCAAAACCGCGGGCAACGGATACCCCATAACCGCGCCCAGAAATGCCATCGCCTGCGGCTGCGCATGGACAAATTGGATTTGCCCATGCTGCCGCGCCTGTTCCAATATCCTCGCTAACGCCTGAAGCACTCGCCCGGCATTGCGTTCGCGCAACGTGGCGTACAACTCAGGTTTCTGCAACAGCAGTTGCACCAGCAACCGCTGAAAATGCACGTTCTCAACGCTGAAAAAATGCGCCTGAACCACCGAGGCGAAACGTGCCAACACCTGCGGTAAATCCACACTCTCCTGTGTCAGAATGGTGGCAATTGGCGGCTGCATCTTTTCGATAAGATGGTTGAACGTCTCCAACACCAAGGCATCCTTGCTCGGGAAATGATTATATAAGGTTTGACGGGTGGTTCCCGCCTCGTTGGCTATCTCGTCCAAAGAGATGTCCAAGCCCTGCTGCAAAAACAGAACGCTGGCGGTTTCCAGTATCCGTGGCCTGGCCTTCATCGGCCTTCCCGGTTGACGGTTGATCATATTATCTCCCCTGCCCAGAGGCTCATTTTCGCGCTTTAAGTCGTGCCAACCCTTGTTTAGTCAGAACAAAAAACAGCGGTACGAACAATAATGTCAGCAGTGTGCCAGAAATCATGCCGCCTATCACAGCAATACCGATTTCGCGCCGGCTGGCGGCCCCGGCACCGACAGAAAGCGCCAGCGGGATTACACCAGCGACAAACGCCAATGAAGTCATCACGATGGGCCGCAGACGCAATCGCGCCCCTTCCAATGTCGCCTGCAACAAAGCGGATCCCGTTTTTAGCTGTGTTTCAACAAACTCGACGATCAGGATCGCGTTTTTCGCCGCCAGACCAATCGTCGTCAACATTCCCACCTGGAAGTAAATATTGTTTTCATACCCCGCAAGGCGTGCGGCAACAACGGCTCCGATAATCCCGAGGGGAATGATCAGCATCACAGACAACGGAATAGACCAACTCTCATACAGCGCGGCAAGACAGAGGAAAATGAACAACACCGAAGCTAGATACACCACCAGTGTTTGCCCGGCGGCCAATTGCTCCTGATATGAGAGCCCACTCCACTCAAGGCGGTAGCCGTCTATATCGCCGATGATACTCTGCATACGCGCCATCGCGGTGCCGGAGCTTTCTCCCCCGGCTGCCGCCCCCTGTAACTGCGTGGCCGACAGCCCGTTAAAGCGCTGAAGCATTTGTGGGCCTGAGAGCCAACGCGTAGTCGCGAAGCTGGCAAAGGACGCCATGCTGCCGCTTTCACCACGTACAAACCAACTATCGATATCATCCGGCGCCGAGCGCCAGGCCGCATCCCCCTGCATGTAGACCCGCTTCACGCGGCCGCGATCGATAAAATCGTTAATATAAGCGCCTCCCCATGCGGCAGAAAGCGTGTTGGTGATGTCAGCCTGCTGCAGCCCTTGTGCGCTAGCTTTTTGCTGGTCGATATCGACCTGCAATTGCGCTTTATCTTCGAGGCCGTTTATGCGCACCGCCGTTAACAACGGATCTTCGGTAGCGGCAGCGAGCACCTGCCTCTGAGCAGCTTGCAGCGCGTCATGCCCGACGCCGTTTTGATCTTGTAACCACAATTCAAATCCACTGGACTGCCCCAACCCGCGCACCGCCGGCGGCGACAACACATTGATCTGCGCGTCACGATAGCTTTTGAAATGGCGATTGGCGCGGCTAATAATCGCCTGCGCGTTATTTTCATCACCGCTGCGTAGCGACCAATGTTTCAGTTCGGCAAACGCCATACCGACATTCTGACCACTGCCGGCGTTATTGCGCCCGACAACCATGAAGATTACATTCAGGTTGTCCCGCTCGGCGGTCATGAAATAGTCGGCGATAGCGTCAGCAGTCTGTTGCGTTCTGGCCATCGGGGCACCTGGCGGCAGAGAAAACTGGACCATTACCGAGCCCTGATCCTCAACCGGGAGAAAACCGGTAGGCATACGCAGATATTGCCAGATCATGAAACTAACCAGCAGCAGCGCCAACAGGCAAAAACGCCCCTTGCGCGCCATCACATGGTTCAATCCCAGTCCATAACGCCGCTGCCCGTATTCCACCAGGCGGTTAAAGCCGCGAAAAAAACGGCTGCGCGGTCGGTGCACCGGCGGTTTCAGCAAACCGGCACACAGTGCCGGCGTCAAGGTCAACGCAACTAAAACCGACAGCACCATAGCCGCGACCAGCGTGATGGAAAACTGTCGGTAGATCATCCCGGTTGAACCGCCGAAAAATGCCATTGGAATAAATACCGCCGAAAGTACCAGCGCGATGCCGATCAGAGCGCCATTGATCTCCCGCATCGAAAGCAACGTCGCCTCGCGCGGTGGCAATTGCGCTTCCTCCATCACGCGCTCAACATTTTCAACCACCACAATCGCGTCATCTACCAACAGGCCGATCGCGAGCACCATGGCGAACAGTGTCAAGGTGTTTACGCTGTAACCCAACAGCGCCAAAACACCGAAAGTGCCGAGCAACACTACGGGTACCGTAATGGTGGGGATCAACGTGGCGCGCCAATTTTGCAAAAACAGATACATCACCACAATCACTAGCGCGATCGCTTCCAACAGCGTTTGTACGACGCCTTCAATGGAAACCAGTACGAACGGCGTGCTGTCTCGTGGATAAGCCACCTGCAACCCCGGTGGAAACTGCGGGGCCCTGCGATTCACTTCGGCCCGTACCCGCTCTGCCACCTCCAGCGCATTGGCGCCGGAAGCCAACTGAATCGAAATACCCGCCGCCGGGTGACCATTGAGGCGCGTTTGGTTTTGATAGTTTTCCGCCCCGATCTCAACACGAGCAACATCGCGCAAATACACCGCCGAACCGTCGGTATTGGTACGCAGAATAATATCCTCAAACTGTTCCGGCGTTTCCAGCCGCGATTGTGCGGTCACGGTCGCGTTCAACGACTGGCCTTCTATCGTAGGCAAGGCTCCGATCTCACCGCTGGTGACCTGGGCATTTTGCGCTTCTATGGCGACCTGCACGTCAGACGGCATCAAACCATAGCCGCTCAGTTTGATCGGATTGAGCCAAATGCGCATAGCATATTGGGCACCAAACACCGTCGTCTCCCCGACGCCATCCACCCGGCTCAGCGGATCTTGCAGCGAACTGACCAGAAAATCATTGATATCAACGCTGTCCATACGGCCTTGCGTGTCGTACAAGGCAACCACCATTAGGCTATCACCCTGCGATTTAGTCACAGTGATGCCTTGCTGCTGCACTTCTTGCGGCAATCGCGACGTTGCTTGATTGACCGCATTTTGCACTTGAACCTGAGCAATGTCCGGATCGGTTTGTTGTTCGAAGCTAAGGCTGATGCGAGCCTGGCCCGCCGAACTGCTGGTTGATGAGAAATACAACAGGCCATCGATGCCTTTAATTTGTTGTTCGATAATCTGAGTCACGCTGTCCTCTACCGTTTTGGCCGAAGCACCGGGGTAATTGGCTGTCACCGTGACACCAGGCGGCGCGATGTCGGGATATTGCTCAATCGGCAATGTCCAGAGCGCCAGAGCACCCGCTGCCATAATGCAGATGGCCAGCACGGCCGCAAACACCGGTCGAAAGATGAAAAAATGCGCTAGCATGCCTGATCCCTCTGATTATCTTGCTGACGGATGCTTTGATGGTACGTTTAATAATTAAATTTACTTTACAGTAAAGTAAATAAAATCAAGCCTGAAATCAAGCAGGAATAGACACCGTCTTGTCATCTGACTATGGCACCCTGCACACTAAACTTTGTTTGGAATACTGCCTGCCATGACGTTACTTTCCCCACGGGACATCGAGGCGCGCTACCGCTTCGCGCGTGAGATCGCCCGCGCCGCCGCCGATCTCGCCTTCAGCTTTTATCAACGCCGGCAGAGTCTGGCCGTCGAGTTTAAACAGGGCCTGCAGGACGTGGTCAGCGAAGCCGATCGCCGCGTCGAGGCACTGATCCGCCGTATGATTAACCGGCGCTTTCCCCTGGATGGGTTTCTCGGCGAAGAGAGCGGCAGCAGCGGCGATAACGCCGCCTGCCTTTGGGTGGTCGATCCGATCGACGGCACCGCTTGCTTCCTGAACGGGCTGCATACCTGGTGTATCGCGATAAGCGTGGTGATCGACGGTGAGCCGACGATCGGCGTGGTCTACGATCCCAATCACCGCGAGATGTTCCGCGCCTGCCGCGGCCAAGGCGCCTTCCTCAACGGGGAACCGATCGGCGTGCATGCCGGGCGCAGCGTCGCGGATGGCGTGATGGGCGTCGGGATTTCACCGCGCGCTTCGGCGGCGAAATTCAGCGGTTTTCTCTGTCGCCTGCTGCAGGCGGGAGGAATGTTTGTGCGCAGCGGATCCGGCGCGTTGATGACCGCCCAGGTGGCCGCCGGTCGGCTGCTGGGCTATTACGAACCGCACATGAATGCCTGGGACAGCCTGCCTGGACTGGTGCTGACGCGCGAAGCCGGCGGCGTGGCGAATGACTTTATGCACAATGACGGGCTGCGACGCGGCAACCCGCTGCTGCTGGCCAACGCGGCGCTCTATCCGCAATTGGCCGAGCTGATTCAAACGCCGGGCTTGATCGGCTCGACGTGCCCTATCGCGCGTGAGATGGCCGGATAAAGCGCGCGCAGCCGCCGCTCGACCCGATCGACCGCATCGTGCGCGGCGGCGATGGTTACCGCCGGCGACACCCGGCAGTGGAAGTTGACGATGATGCCGCCGTCGGTTCTGCGCGCCCGGATGTTGTGCACGTCTTGCACCTTATCCCCCTGCTCCAGCGCCGACTGCAAAATCAGCCGGATATCGGCCAGCTCGGCGGCGGAAACATCCTCGCTGGCCAGCCAGTGCGGCGTCTGAGGCTCCAGATGGGTCTCTATCTCGGTGTCCTCGCCGATCGCCTGACGCAGGATCCCTTCTATCTCCGTGGCGATATCATGCGCCTGCGCCACGCTGGCGTTGGCCGGCACCGCCAGATCCATGCCGATCGCCATGTGCGTCGGCAACTGCTGCAAGGTGACGTTCTGCACCTGCGCGCCGTGATTGGCGGCGATCGCCCGAATGCGCGTCGCCATGTCTTCGTCGCTGCGGGTTTGCGGCACCGCGATGACGGTAAACTCCGCCTTGGCATACTGCTGCCGCAGCCGTTCGACGATTTCTCGCTTCAACGCATCGATGCGCTCCAGCGGCAAGGTGCGGCACACCGCCACCGTGATCTCGACAAACAGTACGGCGCCGGCGTTGCGAATACGCACGCTGTCGCAGGCCAGCACCGCCGGGAAGCTGTCCAGCGTGGCGCGAATCGCCTCGGTGGCCCCGGCGGGCGCGGCATCCATCAGCGAGTCGAAGGAACGTTTCCCCAGTTTGATTGCCGCGACAAAGATAAAACCGGCGACGATCAGCGCGGCGATGGCGTCCGCACGGCCAAACCCCAACAGCACAAACACCATGCCCAGCAGTACCACGCCGGACGAAAGCATGTCGGAGAAGAAATGCAGCGCATCCGCCTCCAGCGCCGCGCTGTCGGTCGCCTTGGCAACGCGGTTGAGCGCCCGCACGCGGAAAAAATCGACGCAGATGGAAATCAGCAGCACCGCGATCACCGCCGGTGCAGCGACTATCTCATGCGGTTGTCCGAGCAGGCTGCTGCCCGCCTCGTAGACGATCCAACCGGCGGCGCCGAGCAACAGCAATACCTCGAACAGCGCCGCCAGGTTTTCCACCTTGCCGTGGCCGAAGTGGTGATCGTCATCGGCGGGTTTATCGCTGATGCGCACCGCCAGCCAGGTGATGCTGGTGGCGATAAAATCGGTGAAAGAGTGGATCCCTTCGGATATCAGGCCAATACTGCCGGTAAAAATGCCGGCGACGAATTTGCCCGTGGCCAGCAACCCGCTGGCGATCATCGAGTTTCTGGCCACGGCCTGTTTTTCATTTTGCATTATGCTGCTCACATTCGGACGGTGATTTATTTTTTTACTTTAGAGGATAATTGCCAGACAAAGGCGATCAACAGCATACTGCCAGAGAAAGTCAGCATGAGGCTAGTAAGAAAATTGGATTTTCCGGTGGAATAAAAATAAATCTCATTCACCCCCACCGAAATCATTAAAATGGCGTAGAGCAATCCTAGAATAAGAATCGTCATTATTATCAACTCCCGTATCAGGCCACGCGTTCAGCGCGCCGCTAAATCCTCCCCATAATAAATAGCGGTTACGGGGAGGACGCATCTAGGCGGATCTTTAGCGTTCATCAATCATCCCATTTGGTGCTCATATAGGCCGCCAACAGGCCCAGTGAGCTGATCATTGCCAGGAATCCCATAAAAATAGTCATGTTTCCCATTGTTTTGTCCTCAGGTTAAATGTTATCGATAAAATCCCCTTGCGTTAAATATCGGGGTTGGTCGGTATCCATGGTTTTTTAACGTCCTCCTCTTTTTTGCAACATTCCCGCGCTTTCAAGCGCGGGACCCGTTTAAATTCCCAGGACGTGCTGGGCAATTTTGAAATAGATAATCAGGCCGGTGCCGTCGATAAAGGTGGCGATAAACGGCGCCGACACCACCGCCGGATCGATACCGAGCCGTTTCAGCAGCATCGGGATGATCGACGAAACAATGGCGCTCCACACGGTGATCGCCACCAGCGACAGGCTGACCACCAGCGTCACCTCCATGCCGACGCCCATGATCCAGGCGCGCACCCAGGCCGCCAGACCAATGGTGACGGCGATCAGCAGCGAGGTCGTGACCTCTTTGCGGATCACCGCGCCCAGATTGCGCAGGCTGACTTCGCCCAGCGCCATGGCGCGCACCAGCGTCGAGGTGATCTGGGTGCCGCTGTTGCCGCCGGTGCCGATCAGCAGCGGGATGAAGAACGCCAGCGCAATCGCCGCTTCGAGCTGATCTTCAAACGCTTTCAGCACGTTGCCGGTGTAAGCTTCGGCCACGAACAGCATCAGCAGCCACACCGAGCGTTTGCGCCACAGCGCCCACGGGCTGGTCTCCAGATAAGGCTTGTCCAGCGGCAAGCTCGCGCCCTGACGCTGCGCGTCTTCGGTGTTTTCATCTTCGACCAACCGAGCGATCTCGCGCTCGCCCAGCACGCCGACCAGCGTGTTGTTCGCCACGACCGGCACCACGTCCAAACCGCCTTTGCCCAGCAGATGCGCCACGTCGTTGCGATCGTCGTCGGGTGACACCTGGAAATAGCTGTAATCCATCATTACGCCGACCGCTTTATCCTGTTCTTCGCACTGCAGCAGTTTTTTCACCGACAGCGTGCCGCGCAAATGATAATCGTCCGCGGTAATAAAGACCCGGGTGGGAATTTCGTCCGTTTTTAGCTGTGAAAGTAAATATTCCCGGGCATGCGTGACCGTCATCGTCGCGGGAACGGTAATAAAATCGGCGTTCATATAACCGGCGACCGAAGTTTCATCGAGAGTTTCAGTCGCGCGCAGCGCCGGAGAAGAAGAGTATTGATGTGACTTGATCATTTTGTCAGTCCCTATTTCTGTTGTGAACTTCAACAGCGAATCGCATAGGGGCGTAACCACAGAGGGAGTGCAGACTGCCTATCTCCGCGTCCAGGTTTTAGCACTATACAACGTATCCGAATTGTTGCTCGGAAGTTACTTTGGGCTGAACCTTAATCCGATAAAGCCTGTCTTAACCTTGGGCATCTCTCGATGTCGTCAGATCAGTAACCTGTGTTTGTATAGGAGCCTCGCCAAACGAGATACTGCATATAAACTACCGGCGCAGTATAGGCGTTGTTTTATCCGGCGGGAAGAAAAGATTGCCCGTCGTTTATGGAGTATTTAGGATATTTTTATTAAACGTGAATCTATAAAAACGGCTGATATAAATCAGCCGTTTTTTTATTTATCAGTGCGCGAGAATGTAGACGTTTTTATCGTATAGGGCGCCCTGTCGGGTGAAGTCGATCCCCTTGACGTAGGGTTTGATGAGCGTGGCGTTGGCTTCGTAGTACACCGGCGCGACCGGCGTATCTACGGCCAGCACCGCCTCGGCCTGCTGGAAATACTGCTGCACCTGCTGCGGTGTCGGCGCCGCCGTCGCCTGATGCAGAATGCGATCGTATTCCGGGTTGCGGTATTTGGGGCTGTTCTCGCTGCTGTCGGCGCGGAACACATTCAGGAAGGTAGAAGGATCGTCGTAATCCGCCAGCCAGCGGGTAAAGGCTACGCTGTACTGGCCGCGGTTGATATTATCCAGCGTCACTTTGCGCTCCTGGCTTTGCAAGCCGGCCTCCACCCCGAGGTTCTTTTTCCACATGGCGGCGGCGGCGATGACGATCTTCTTGATGGTGGCGTCATTGCTGTACAACACGGTAAAGCGCAGCGGATTCTCGGCGTTGAAACCGGCCTCCGCCAACAACTTTTTCGCCTGGGCGTGGCGTTGTTCCGGCGTCAAACCGGCCGCTGCGCCGGCCTGCAGGCGATAGCCGCCCGCCCCCGTTGGGGTAAAGGTCCAGGCCGGCTGCTGGCCGTATCCCAACACCTTGCCGGCGATAATCTCTTTGTCCAGCGCCAGGTTCAGCGCCTGGCGCACCCGCACGTCGTTAAACGGCGTCTGCCGGTTATTGAAGGCGAAATAGCTGGTGGAGAGCAGCGGATAGGTCACCAGCTGTTGATCCCCGAGCGTTTTTTTCAGCTGCTGATACAGTTCCGGCGGCGTGGTATAGCCCAACTCCACCTCGCCGGCGCGGAAACGCGCCACCTCCGGGAACCCCTGGATCGGCAGGAAGGTCACCTTGTTGAGCACGGTGTTGGCGTTATCCCAATACAGCGGATTGCGTTCCACCACCACTTTTTCGTTCACCACCCACTCGCTGAGGCGAAACGCGCCGTTGCCAACAAAATGCGCCGGTTGAGTCCAGTTTTTGCCGTATTGCTCAACCACCTTGCGGTTGACCGGCAGAACCGGAAAATGCACCAGTTGTTTAAGCAGGTAGGCGTTGGGCTCAGACAGCGTCACCTGCAAGGTGTGCGCGTCCAGCGCTTTAACGCCCAGCTCGCTCGGCGGTTTGCTGCCGGCGTTGATCGCCGCCGCATTCAGCACATAGGCCGAGGCCAGATAGCTGCCGTAAGGCGACGCGGTTTTCGGATCGGTGAGGCGCCGCCAGCTGTAAACGAAATCGTCGGCGGTCACCGGTTCGCCGTTCGACCATTTGGCCTGCGGCCGCAGATGGAAAGTCCAGACGTTGCCCTGGTGCTCCCATTTCTGCGCCAGCGCCGGGATCACCTCGCCATCTTTTCCGACTCGCAGCAGACCTTCGAACAGATCGTTGAAGATGTAGAACTCCACATTGCTCTCGGCCAGGTTCGGATCCAGCGTCGCCGGTTCATACCCGTTGGCGCGCACCAATTCCTGTACCGGCGCCAGCTTAGCGCCCGCCGGCACCTCCGCCGCCTGAGCGATCGTAGCGTTTAAAGCCAGGAGGATTAAACCAGCCAGTTTCTTGCCATTGAATGAATATTTCACGTCGATATCCCTGATGAGTGTTTTATCGCGTTCAATATGCAATGTGGCAGTGGAATAAATTAAATCATTAATTGCTATGAGTCATAACCAAAAACGGTGTTGAATTTCTTTCATTATCAAAGAAGTACTGGATAAAGGATGGCGATAAACAACAGAGCGGGCGCAAGGGCCGGCATGGCCGAACCAACATCTTGAAAGCAGGGAGAGAAATAATGCGGGCAATCATTCCAGATTATTCCAGCCGAAGCTTAACGTATCCTTAGGGCAATTCATTTTGTGAGCGATCGTCAAAAATAATTTAATACGAATCGTTTTCACTATCATTATGGATGTTCTTGGCTAAAATCGGGCTGCTTGCGCTTGCCAGGCGATATTCGTTTTCCTCATTCGAACGCTAAAAAGGATAACTGCATGAAGCTGCGTATTTCATCCCTCGGCCCCGTGGCCCTGCTCGCCTCCTCGATGATGCTGGCCTTCGGCGCTCAGGCGGCTCCCGCCGACCAGGGCATCGTTATTTACAACGCCCAGCACGAAAATCTGGTGAAATCCTGGGTCGACGGTTTTACCAAAGACACCGGCATCAAAGTCACGCTGCGCAACGGCGGCGACAGCGAACTGGGCAATCAGCTGGTGCAGGAAGGCAGCGCCTCGCCTGCCGACGTGTTCCTGACGGAAAACTCCCCGGCGATGGTGTTGGTGGATAACGCCAAGCTGTTCGCCCCGCTCGACGCCGCCACGCTGGCCCAGGTAGAGCCGCAATATCGCCCAAGCCACGGCCGGTGGATCGGCATCGCCGCCCGCTCTACCGTATTCGTCTATAACCCGGCCAAGCTGACCGACGCGCAGTTGCCGAAGTCGCTGCTGGATCTGGCCAAGCCGGAATGGAAAGGTCGCTGGGCTGCTTCGCCATCGGGCGCCGATTTCCAGGCGATCGTCAGCGCGCTGCTGGCGCTGAAAGGCGAGAAAGCAACGCTGGACTGGCTGAAAGCGATGAAAACCAACTTTACCGCCTATAAAGGCAACAGCACGGTGATGAAAGCGGTCAATACCGGCCAGATCGACAGCGGCGTGATCTATCATTACTACCCGTTCGTCGACGGCGCTAAAACCGGCGAGAACAGCAAAAACATCAAGCTGTATTACTTCAAACATCAGGATCCGGGCGCATTCGTCAGCATCTCCGGCGGCGGCGTGCTGGCTTCCAGCAAGCATCAGCAGCAGGCGCAGGCGTTCATCAAGTGGATCACCGGCAAACAGGGCCAGGAGATCCTGCGCACCAACAATGCCTTCGAATACGCCGTCGGCGTCGGTGCGGCCTCCAACCCGAAACTGGTGCCGTTGAAAGATCTGGACGCGCCGAAGGTAGACGCCGCGCAGTTGAACAGTAAGAAAGTGGTCGAACTGATGACCGAGGCCGGCCTGCTGTAAGGCCCGCCGGCAAACCGAGAGTTTTTGATCGTTATGTCAAACCTGAGTACCCACGCCGCGCAGACCGCGCGGCGTTATTCCGCTATTCCTCGTCACCCGCGGCCGGGGCCGATCGTGGTGGCCTGCGCCGTGTTGCTGTCGTTGCTGGCGCTGCTGCCGCTGGGATTCGTTATCGGCGTGGCGTTTGAAACCGGCTGGCAAACGGTCAAAGCCCTGGTTTTCCGCCCGCGCGTGGCGGAACTGCTGTTGAATACCCTGCTGTTGGTGGTGCTGACGCTGCCGATCTGCGCCGTGCTGGGGGTGGCCCTGGCCTGGTTGACCGAACGCACCACGCTGCCGGGCCGCCGTCTCTGGGCGGTATTAGCAACCGCACCGCTGGCGGTGCCGGCCTTTGTGCAAAGCTATGCCTGGATCAGTCTGGTGCCGTCGATGCACGGCCTGGGCGCCGGCGTTTTCATCTCGGTGCTCGCCTATTTTCCGTTTATCTACCTGCCGGCCGCCGCGGTCTTGCGCCGTCTGGATCCCGGTATCGAAGACGTCGCCACCTCGCTCGGCTCCCGGCCGCCGGCGGTGTTTTTCCGCGTGGTGTTGCCGCAGCTGAAGCTGGCGGTCTGGGGCGGTTCGCTGCTGATCGCGCTGCACCTGCTGGCGGAGTACGGCCTGTACGCCATGATCCGTTTCGATACCTTCACCACTGCCATCTTCGATCAGTTCCAGTCAACCTTCAACGGCCCGGCGGCCAACATGCTGGCCGGCGTATTGGTGCTGTGCTGCCTGGGGCTACTGTTGCTTGAGGCGATAAGCCGCGGCCGCGCGCGCTATGCCCGCGTCGGCTCCGGCAGCGCCCGCAGCCAAACGCCGCGTCGCCTGTCAGCGCCGCTCGCCGCGCTGGCGCTGCTGCTGCCGATCGCGCTGACCGCGCTGGCGCTGGGCGTGCCTTTCATCACCCTGGTCCGCTGGCTGTGGTTGGGCGGCCTCGACGTCTGGCGCAACGCCGATCTGTGGCCCGCGCTGTGGCAAACGCTGTCGCTGTCCGCCTCTGGCGCGCTGCTGATTACGCTGTGCGCCATTCCGATGGCCTGGCTGTCGGTGCGCTATCCGGCCCGCCTGTACCGGGTGCTGGAAGGCTGCAACTACGTGACCAGTTCGCTGCCCGGCATCGTGGTGGCGCTGGCGCTGGTGACCATCACCATTCACAGCTTCCGGCCGATTTACCAAACCGAGATCACCCTGCTGCTGGCGTATCTGCTGATGTTTATGCCGCGAGCGTTGATCAACCTGCGCGCCGGCATCGCGCAGGCGCCGGTGGAGTTGGAAAACGTGGCGCGCAGCCTGGGCAAGTCGCCGGCGCAGGCGCTGTGGAGCACCACGTTGCGGCTGGCGGCACCGGGCGCCGCCGCGGGCGCCGCGCTGGTGTTCCTGGCGATCGCCAATGAATTGACCGCCACGCTGCTGCTGGCGCCGAACGGCACCCGCACGCTGGCCACCGGTTTCTGGGCGCTGACCAGCGAGATAGACTATGTCGCCGCCGCGCCTTATGCGCTGATTATGGTGGCGCTGTCGCTGCCGCTCACCTGGCTTCTTTACTCTCAATCTAAACGTACGGCGGGACTATGAGCACGCTCGAACTGCACGGTATCGGAAAATCTTACAATGCCATCAGGGTGCTGGAACACATCGACCTGCAGGTTGCCGCCGGCAGCCGCACGGCGATCGTCGGCCCTTCCGGCTCCGGCAAAACCACCCTGCTGCGCATCATCGCCGGTTTTGAAATCCCCGACGGCGGACAAATTCTGCTGCAGGGGCAAGCGATGGGCAACGGCGGCGGCTGGGTGCCGGCGCACCTGCGCGGCATCGGCTTCGTCCCGCAGGATGGCGCGCTGTTCCCGCATTTTACCGTCGCCGGCAACATCGGTTTTGGCCTCAAAGGCAGCAAGCGCGAGAAACAGCGTCGCATCGAGGCGCTGATGGAGATGGTGGCGCTGGATCGTCGCCTGGCCGCCCTGTGGCCGCACGAGCTGTCCGGCGGACAGCAACAGCGGGTCGCATTGGCGCGCGCCTTGTCACAGCAACCGCGGCTGATGTTGCTGGATGAGCCGTTCTCGGCGCTGGATACCGGCCTGCGCGCCGCCACCCGCAAAGCGGTGGCCGAACTCCTGACGGAGGCCAAAGTCGCGTCGATCCTGGTCACCCACGATCAGAGCGAGGCGCTGTCGTTCGCCGATCAGGTGGCGGTCATGCGCAACGGTCGGCTGGCGCAGGTGGGCGCGCCGCAGGATCTATATCTGCGCCCGGTCGATGAACCGACCGCCAGTTTCCTTGGCGAAACGCTGGTGCTGACCGCCGAGCTGGCGCACGGCTGGGCCGACTGCGCATTGGGGCGCATCGCCGTCGACGATCGCCAACGCAGCGGTTCGGCGCGCATCATGCTGCGTCCGGAGCAGATTCAAATCGGTTTGTCCGATCCGACGCAGCGCGGTCAGGCGGTGATCACCGGCATCGATTTCGCCGGCTTCGTCTCCACCCTCAATCTGCAAATGGCCGCCGACGGCGCGCAGCTCGAGATCAAAACCGTCAGCCGCGAAGGCCTGCGGCCCGGGGCGCAGGTCAGTCTCAACGTGATGGGGCAAGCGCATATTTTCACCGGCTGAGAGTGTGGGGAGCAAGGCTTGAAGGCCGGGCCAACGCCCGGCTTCCTCAGCGGCAAACCTTGTCGCGGCGCGGCTTTTTCGGCGCCAGCAGATACTCCACCACGCTTTCGTCGACGCAGCTGTCGATGCCGTTCAGCGCCAACGTATGTCCGTCGCGTTCGCGGGTGATCAGCGGGCTTTTAAAGGCCGAGGCCATCACCTGAGCATTACGGTACGGCGTGGTTGGATCGTAGCGCTGGGCGACGAACAGCAGCGGCGGCAGCGCGGCGGACGCCACCGGCATGTGCGGCCGATCTTTGCCGCGGTACGGCCACAGATCGCACATTTCCAGCGGATACTCGTGCAGCGGCAGATAGTGGGCATATAAAGCGGCGGTATTGATCTCCTGCCGCTGCCTGCGCAACAGCTGCGGATCGGCCGTTGGGTTGGCGACGTCGGCGCAGGTGATGACGTTCAGGGCATCATCGGCATCCGGAGAATAGCTTTCGTCGATCAGATCGGCAACCTGTTGCCCGGCGATGCCGGCATCGAGCTGGCGCAGTAAGGTGGCCAGTTCATGCCAGCGCTCCGGCCACAACAGCAGCGAACGCGTCACCGTCAGCACATCGTCGGCGGAGATTTCATAGCCCGCCGCAGTGACGAACGGCTGCTCATGCAGCTTGCGCAGCAAAGCGTGATAACGCTGAAGCGCCTGATTGGCGCCGCCGCCAAGCTGGCAGCTGTCGGTTTTTCCGCAATAGGCGGCGAAACGCAGGAAACTTTGCTGGAAGCCTCGCTCCTGATTCATGCGCTGGGTGAAATCGTCCTCCGCCAGATCCACCACCCCGTCCAGCACCAGCGCGCGCGTTTTCTTCGGAAAACGTTCGGCATACAGCGCCGCCACCTTGGTGCCGTAAGAATATGCCACCGCCGTCAGCCCCGGTTCGCCCAGCGCATGGCGGATCGCGTTCAGATCGTTGACCGCCTCGTCGGTGCCGATATGTTGCAGCACGTCCGCGCCGGTCTGTTTGATGCAGGCGGCGATCAGGGTGCGCGTCTGATTCTCCGCACCGGCCACGTCGTTGTCGTCCGGCGTCGGGGTTTCGTCGCCTTCGGCCAGCTGGCAGGAAATTTTCGGCGTCGATTGACCGACGCCGCGCGGATCGTAACCGATGATGTCGTAGGATTTACGCAGTTTGGCGACGTGGGCGTCGTTGCCGAGATAAGGATTGATCCCCGGCAGGCCCGGCCCGCCGCTGATCACCACGACGCTGCCCTTTTTCGGCCCGGTCGCGGGCAGCAGGGTCAGCGCCAGACGCACAGTCGGTTCCCCCGCCTGCGCCGAATGGGCGGGAGGCGTGGCGTAAGCCAACGGCACGTCTAGGTAGCCGCAGCGCAGCCCCGCCGGCGGCGCTTCATCGAACCAACGCTGAAAGCCGCTGTTGAGACAAGATTGCCAACGAACGCCGTTCTCGGGCGCCGCGCCGTGAGCCGCAGGTTTGGCCTGGGCGGGCAACGCGGCGGCGGTCGCGGCGAGCAGCGCCAGAATACGCAGTACTGACATGGGGAGTCCTTTCAACTCAACGAATCGGTCAAAGGGTAACGATATTCGGTTAAACCGCTAGCCAATAGAACATAAAAAAACGCGCGGGTGAAGCCGACGCCGTGCGTATGGAAAGACTTTTCTTTGCTCGGATTGATCTTATAACGCACAGAATGCTGCAAAAAACGCCGTTCACCTGCTAGGCTTAGAGTTCGTTAACCCACAAGGAACAGGAGAGCAGCATGTTTGGTAAAGCGGAAGACAAAGCCAATGAAGCCGCAGGCGCGGTAGAAGAAGCGTTCGGTAAAGCCGTCGATTCGCCGGAGCATCAGGTGCGCGGCGCGGCGCGCAAGTACGCCTCCCAGGCCAGCTATGCCGCCCGTGACGCAGCGGACAGCGTAAGAACGCAGGTGGAAGCCAACCCGCTGGCCGGCGTGGCCGTTGCGGCGGCAGTCGGCATCGTTTTCGGCTTCCTGCTGGGACGCAAATAAGCGGCGAATGCGCCCTACGACAATAGGCCCGTTACGGGCCTTTTTTTCGCCCTTTTCTGCGCCGGCGCCGTTGTGCGTGCAAATTTTCATCTATCATAACCATCGCTTAAAAAAACCAACGCCTTCAACTACGATTAGTTTGTGACCAGAGCAAGGCTCTGCGATCCGGCGGATAACCCTATGAGGATTATCATCATTATCCATGCTGTTTAAGCCGCTCTCTTTCACGCGGCTAAGAAAGGTTGATTATGGCTCGCACCACCCCTATCGAACGTTACCGCAATATCGGCATCTCCGCGCATATCGATGCCGGCAAGACCACCACCACCGAGCGGATTCTGTTTTACACCGGGGTCAGCCACAAGCTGGGCGAAGTGCATGACGGCGCGGCGACCATGGACTGGATGGCGCAGGAACAAGAGCGCGGCATCACCATCACCTCGGCGGCCACCACCTGCTTCTGGAACGGCATGCAGCATAATTATCCGCAGCACCGCATCAATATCATCGACACTCCCGGGCACGTCGATTTCACCATTGAAGTGGAGCGATCGATGCGCGTGCTGGACGGCGCCGTCATGGTCTATGACTCGGTGGGCGGCGTGCAGCCGCAGTCGGAAACCGTCTGGCGCCAGGCCAACAAATACAAAGTGCCGCGGCTGGCGTTCGTCAACAAGATGGACCGCATCGGCGCGGATTTTTTCCGCGTGCGCAAAATGATGATCGAGCGCCTCAAAGCCAACCCGGTGCCGATCGTTATTCCTATCGGCGCCGAAGACCGCTTCAGCGGCGTGGTGGATCTGGTGCGGATGAAAGCCATTCTGTGGGACGAAGCCTCGCAGGGCATGAACTTCAGTTTCGAAGAAATCCCGGCCGACCTGCGCGAATCGGCGCAGGAGTGGCGTGAAAACATGATTGAGGCGGCCGCCGAAGCGTCGGAAGAACTGATGGAGAAATACCTCAATCAGGTACCGCTGAGCGAAGAGGAGATCGTTCACGGGCTGCGGGTGCGCACCGTCGCCGGCGAAATCCAGCCGATGCTGTGCGGATCGGCGTTCCGCAACAAAGGCGTGCAGCGCATGCTGGACGCGGTGATCGAGCTGATGCCCTCGCCGCTCGACGTGCCGCCGATGGAGGGCCACGGCGAACACGATGAAATCATCACTCGCAAAGCCGACGACAACGAAAAATTCTCGGCGCTGGCGTTTAAGCTGATGACCGACCCGTTCGTCGGCCAACTCACCTTCGTGCGCGTCTATTCCGGGGTGCTGGCCAAAGGCAGCAGCGTTTATAACCCAATCAAGGGCAAAAAGGAGCGCATCGGCCGCATCGTGCAAATGCATGCCAACGATCGTAAGGACATCGACGAGCTGCACGCCGGCGACATCGCCGCCTGCGTCGGCCTGAAGGATGTCACCACCGGCGATACGCTGTGCGATCCCGGCGCCATCATCACGCTGGAGCGCATGACCTTCCCCGAGCCGGTGATCGCCCAGGCGATCGAGCCTAAAACCAAGGGCGACCAGGAGAAAATGGGCATCGCGCTGCAGCGCCTCTCTTCGGAAGATCCGTCGTTCCGGGTGCGCACCGATGAAGAATCCGGCCAGACCATTATCTACGGCATGGGCGAGCTGCACCTGGAGATTATCGTCGATCGCATGCGCCGTGAGTTCGGGGTGGAGACCACCACCGGCAAGCCGCAGGTGTCGTACCGCGAAACCATCCGCAAACGGGTGGCCGACGTGGAAGGCAAGTTCGTGCGCCAGTCCGGCGGTAAAGGGCAATACGGCCACGTGGTGCTGACCGTCGAGCCGAACGAACCCGGCAAAGGCTTCGAGTTCTTCGATGAGATCAAGGGCGGCGTCATTCCCGGCGAGTTTATCCCGGCGGTGAAAAAAGGCGTGCTCGAGGCGCTGAATAACGGCGTGCTGGCCGGTTATCAGGTGGTGGACGTCAAGGTGCACCTGACCTTCGGGTCTTACCATGACGTCGACTCGTCGGAACAGGCGTTCCGCATGGCGGCGATCTTCGGCTTCAAGGACGCTTGCCGCCTGGCGGATCCGGTGATCCTTGAGCCGATCATGTCGGTGGAAGTGGAAACGCCGGAAGATTACGCCGGCAACGTGATGGGCGATCTCTCCTCACGCCGCGGTCTGGTGCAGGGCATGGAAGAGATCCCGGGCGGCGGCGGCAAGGAAATTCGCGCCAAGGTGCCGCTGTCCGAGATGTTCGGCTACTCGACCACCCTGCGTTCGATGTCACAGGGCCGCGCCACCTACACCATGGAATTCAGCCACTACGCCGAAGCGCCGCGCAACGTGGCTGAAGAAATCATTCACCACAGCAAGCGTTAACCCTCACGCCCGCCGCCACGGCGGGCGTCACCTCGGCTTGTCCTCCAGCGCCACCACCACGGGCTGCGGTTTGATGCGCATGGCGTACACCACGCCGGCGATCAGACAGACGATGCCCGCCAGCGTCAGCAGCGGCGGCCAGGTCTGGCGCAACAGAAAGGTATACGCCAGCCCCGCCAGAATTTCGAACACGATGAGCGGCCCCACCAACACCGTCGGCAGCCGCTGGCTGGCTTCGTTCCAGCACAGCGCCCCCAGCCAGGAACAGAACACGCCGATGATCAGCATCAGCGGGATAAACACCTCAGGGCGCGGGCCGAACGGCAAGGCGAACGCCGGCTCGCTCAGCGCCAACTGACCGCAGACCGCCAGATAGCCCAGCAGCGCCAGCGGCAGCGTCACCAGCCCTTGGGCCGTGGCCCAGGTGGCCGGACGCTGCGTCGGATTCTCCCGCAGCCAGCGTGAATTGCGCAGCGGGAACCAGGTCCAGCACGCCACCGCCAACACGGCCAGCCCAAGACCGCTGAGATAGCGCCAGCCGTCGATCGGCACCGCATTGCCGCGCAGCTCGGCGACGTTCACGCACGCCAATCCACCGACGATCAACAGCAGCGCCGGCGCCAGTTTGCCCCAGGCCAGGCGCCCGTCGTGCCGGCCGTAAAACAGATTGGCGCAAATGGCGATCACTACCGGCAAGGTGCCGATGATCATGGTCGACACCGGCGCACCGGTACGCTGAATGGCGCTGGCCAGGCACAGGTAGTACAGCAGATTGCCGATAGCCGTCAGCTTGAGCGCTTCCCACCAATCCTGGCGCCGCAGCTTGCGCAGGCGGCGGCGATCGAACCACGCCAGCGGCAAGGCGATCAGCCCGAAGGCCAGATAGCGCCCGGTGGACTGCAGCGCAGCGGGATAGTCCGGTACCAGCAACGGACCGACGAAAATCAATCCCCACATCAGCCCGGCGGCCAGGGCAAACACAACGCCAATGAACATAACGACTCCGACAAACGGCCGGTGCGGCCAACCCGCCCGACAAGACAGCGGCAGAGTAACGAAAACGCGGGGAGGAATTATTGTAGCAGGTTGCTGTTTTAGCCCAATTTCACCTGTTTCTGGAAACGCACTGGCGTGACGCCGTAACGGTTGGCGAAGGCGCGCGTCAGGTGCGCCTGATCGGTCAGCCCCGCCGCCGCCGCCACCTGTGCGGCGGGCATGCCGCGCTCCAGCATGCGTTTGGCCTGCGACAGCCGGATCGCCATCAGCATCTGCTGCGGCGAGACGTGATATTCGGCCTTAAACTTGCGCAGGAAATGGTACGGGCTGAGCGATACCAGCTCGGCCAGTTGGTTGAGCGTTATGGCCTCGGCGAAGTTATCGTGCAGGTAGCTTTTCACCACCTCGAAACGGTGCGCCGCCTCGGCTTTCTCCCGGCGCCCTGTGCGGATGTGCGGTTGCAGCAACGCCACCGCTTCCAACAGCAGGCCGTCGAGCGTAAGCGGATCGTCGGTTTGCCACAGCGCGGCGAGAATGGCGGACAGGCGCTGCGCCGCCCGCGGATCGTGGCGCACCGCATCGGTGAACCACTGGCTCCGATCGCCGGACAGCTGCTCCAGCGCCTCGGGGGCCAGATAGAGCATGCGATAACACCAACCGCCCGGCGTTTCGGCTTCGCCGGTATGCAGCTCGTCAGGATTCATCAGCACCAGCGCGCCCGGCGCCGCCAGGTGCTGCGCCCCGCGATAGCGAAAACGCTCGGCCCCGGTGTCCACGGTGCCGATGGCGAAGGCGTCGTGGGTATGCGGCTCGAAGGCATAGCGTTCGATATGCGCCTGATAGAGTTCGACGCCGGGCAGATGCGACAAATGCCGGAACTGCGCGCAGTCCTTCTCGAACGAAAACTGTTGTGGAACCCCTTGCACCCGACCTCCTCATCCGTGCTGACAATCTGCTCAGCATAGCCAAAACATCGCCGGTTGAGTAGCCGCCCTGGTCCTTTCGTGCCCCTCGCCTGGACGATCGGCGCCATTCGGCGTAGGGTTAAGGTCCCTGTCCCTTTCAGACGGGCCGCATCGCGAAGCTCATCGGCCCCTGACACTCCGCAAACAAGAGGCAACAATGTATCCGGATACTC
Organism: Serratia sp. X10; assembly: GCF_017811775.1. Lineage (NCBI taxonomy): Bacteria > Pseudomonadati > Pseudomonadota > Gammaproteobacteria > Enterobacterales > Yersiniaceae > Serratia > Serratia sp. X10. Next base: position 981,458 of record NZ_JAEIOH010000001.1, read on the forward strand.
AACTGTATATCGATGGACAATGGCGCAGCGCGCTGGCCGGAAAAACCCTGCCGGTCTCCAACCCCGCTACCGACGAGATCATCGGTCAAGTGGCGCACGCCGCCGCAGAGGATCTCGATCTGGCGCTGGCCGCCACCGAACGCGGGTTTAACGTTTGGCGAAACACCGCCGCACACCAGCGCGCCAACCTGATGCGCAAAGCCGCTGCGCTGCTGCGCGAACGCGCCGACGCCATCGCCGCCATCATGACGCAGGAACAGGGTAAGCCGGTGGCGCAGGCCAAAATCGAAATTCTCAACGCCGCCGACGTGATCGACTGGTTCGCCGGCGAAGCCACCCGCACCTACGGGCAGATTATTCCGTCCCGCGCTCGCGACGTGCAGCAGCAAACCCTGAAACTGCCGGTCGGCCCGGTGGCCGCCTTCACGCCGTGGAACTTCCCGATCAACCAGATCGTGCGCAAGCTGTCCGCCGCGCTGGCGGCGGGTTGTTCAATCATCGTCAAAGGTCCGGAAGAAACGCCGGCCTCACCGGCTGAGCTGATCAAAGCCTTCGCCGACGCCGGCATTCCGGCCGGGGTGATCGCGCTGGTGTACGGCACCCCGGCGGAAATCTCGGAATACCTGATCCCGCATCCGACCATTCGCAAGATCTCCTTCACCGGCTCCACCCGCGTGGGCAAGCATCTGGCTGCGCTGGCCGGCCAGCATATGAAAAAGGCCACCATGGAGCTGGGCGGCCACGCGCCGGTGCTGATCTTCGACGACGCCGATCTCGACGCGGCGGCCAAAGAGCTGGCGCAATCCAAGTTCCGCAACGCCGGCCAGGTCTGTATCGCCCCGACCCGCTTCCTGATCCAGCAAGGCGTTTATGAAGCCTTCGTGGAGAAATTCACCGCCGCGGTGCGTGAACTCAAGCTCGGCAACGGGCTGGAAGACGGCGTGACGATGGGGCCGATGGTGCTGGGCCGCAGCGTCGACAATATCGAGGCGCTGGTGCAGGACGCTATCGCCCACGGGGCGAAGGCCAGCACCGGCGGCAAACGCGTGGCGGGCAAAGGCAACTTCTTCGAGCCGACGGTGCTGCGCGACGTGCCGCTGAGCGCGCGCGCCATGTCGGAAGAGCCGTTTGGCCCGGTCGCCCTGCTGCGCCCGTTCGCCACCTACGACGAGGCGATCGCCGAAGCCAACCGCCTGCCGTACGGGCTGGCCGCGTACGCCTACAGCCGCAACATCGCCACCGTCAATGCGCTGGGGCGCGACGTGGAGAGCGGCATGCTGAGCATCAACCACATCGGTTTCGGCCTGCCGGAAACGCCGTTTGGCGGCGTGAAGGACTCCGGCCACGGCACCGAAGGCGGCAGCGAAGCGATCGAATCCTACCTGGAAACGCGCTTTGTCACCGTCGCCGGCCGTTAATCGCACCTCGGATGAATAGCCAGAAGCCCCGCAATGCGGGGCTTTTTTTTACTCACCGGCCAGCTCGAACAGGCGCCGCGCCGCCGGGGTCAGCCCCAACATGTGAATGCAGGCATGCACCATGCCCGGCAACCGTTCACAGCGTACCGCCACACCCGCCTCACGCAGCCGCTGCGCATACAGTTCGGCCTCATCGCGCAGCGGATCATATTCGCAGCTCAGGATAGTGGCCGGCGGCAATCCGCGCAGCGTGGCGGCGTGCAGCGGCTCGGCGCTCGGATCGCGTCGCTGGGCCAGGTACTGCTGCCAACAAAACACCATCGCGTCGCGCGTCAAAAAATGCCCCTCGGCGAATTCGCGATAGCTCTTCGTCGCCATTTCGCGGCTGAGCGCCGGGTACAGCAGCAGTTGACGTTCAATGTGCGGGCCGCCGCGATCCCGCGCCAACAGCGCGACCGCCGCCGCCAGATTGCCTCCGGCGCTGTCGCCACCCACCGCCAGACGGTCAGCGTCAATCCCTAACTGCGGCGCCTGTTGCGCCACCCAACAGAGCGCCTGATAGACATCTTCCAGCGGCTGTGGAAAAGGAAACTCCGGCGCCAGTCGATATTCGACCGACAGGATAACCCGAGCGGTGGCGTTAGCCAGCGCCTGACAGGGCTGGTCATACAGCGACAGCGAACCGAGGCACCAGCCGCCGCCGTGGGCGAACAGCATCGCCGGTTGTGCGGCAGCGCGCCTTTCCCCCGCCGGTAGATAGGCGCGCAGCGCAATCCGGTGCCCATCGGTGGCGACCAGCGTAAAATCCCTGACGCCGCCGCTCGGTTGCGGTGCGCCCTGCAGCAGACGCAAACCGCTTTCCGTGGCCGCCCGCATGTCCGCCAACGAAGCGGGTGGCGGCGCGTCGGCCGACGCCGCCAGAAAGGCGGCGATGCGTTCATCAAGCGGCATGTTGCTCTCCCGCCAGGAACGGCGTAATCAGCGCGATAAACGCCTCATGACACTCCTCGGTGATGAAATGGCCGCAGCCGGCGACCGTTTCGCCCCGCAGATCGCGCGCATTGCCCCGTAGCGTCGTCAGCGGCGCGTCGCCGGTGGCGTGCTCCGCTCCCACCGTCAACACCGGCATCGTCAACGGCGTGGCGGCGCGCAGCCGGTTCTGGCGAACGGTCTCCGGGATCGCCCGGTAATAGTCGAATCCGGCGCGCAGGCCGCCCGGCGCCGAATAGGCGGCGATATAGACCTCAGCCGCCACCCGATCGCGCCGATAAGACCAGCGGTTGAAGATATAGCCAAGATACTCCCGCTCGCGCCCCTGGGTCAGGGTCTCCGGCAAATCCGCCAATTGGTTGAACATGAAATGCCACAGGAAGATATTCTCCTCCGGCGCGACGAAAATCGGCGGCGGCGGCGCCAGCCCGGGGATCACCGCCTCCGTCAGCACCAGACGCTCCACCGCCTGCGGGAAATCGCTCGCCATGGCATAACCGATCCACATGCCGATGTCGTGGCCGACCAGTTGGTAACGTTGATGGCCCAGCTGCGCCATCATCGCGTGCAACGCCGCACCGATGTTGCCGGTGTCGTAGCCGCCAGCGGGCTTGTCAGAGTCGCCGATGCCCGGCGGATCGACGGCGATCGCCTGAAAACCGGCCGCCGCCAGGGCGCGCATCACATAACGCCAGGTGTACCAGGTTTGCGGCCAGCCGGGGATCAGCAGCACCGGCCGCCCTTCGCCGGCCACCACGCAGTGAAGGCGCCGGCCGTTGACCTGGGTATAGACGTGTTCCGCCGCGAGATCCTGCAACAGGATCTCGTTTTGACTGTGTTTCATGGGGTTAACTCCCTGTGGGGTCAGGCTCAGCGAATGCCGAGCAGCGCATTGATCTGCTGAGGATTGACCGGCGCACCGGCGAAGTCATCAAACACTTTGTCGGTGACACGGATAATGCGATCGCGAATGAAGGCCGCGCCTTCGCGAGCGCCGTCCTGTGGATTTTTCAGGCAGCATTCCCACTCCAGCGTCGCCCAGCCCTGATAGCCATACTGCGTCAAACGGGAGAAAATGCCGTTGAAATCGACCTGGCCGTCGCCCAGCGAGCGGAAGCGGCCGGCGCGATCGGTCCAGGATTGATAGCCGCCGTAAATGCCCTGCCGACCGGTCGGATTGAACTCGGCGTCCTTGACGTGGAACATGCCGATAACGTCCTTATAAACATCGATAAACTCCAGATAGTTCAGCTGTTGCAACACCATGTGGCTCGGATCGAACAGCACCCGGCAACGTGGGTGGTGGCCGACGCGTTCCAGAAACATCTCGTAGGTCACGCCGTCATGCAGATCTTCACTCGGGTGAATTTCATAACACAGATTGATGCCCTGCTCCTCGCAGGCATCGAGCACCGGCAGCCAGCGTTTGGCCAGCTCGCCGAACGCGGTGTCGATCAGCCCGGCCGGGCGCTGCGGGAACGGGAACAGATAGGGCCAGGCCAGCGAACCGGAAAAGGTGCCCAGTTCGCTGAGCCCCAGCCGCGCCGACGCCTTCACCGCCAAAAGCATTTGCTGCAGCGCCCACTCGCCGCGGGCCTTGGGATCGCCCTGTAGCGCCGGCGGCGCAAAGCTGTCGCACAGCGCATCGTAAGCCGGGTGCACCGCCATCAGCTGGCCGAAGATATGGCTGGTCAGTTCGCTGACCACCAACCCCTGCTCCGCCAACATGCCGGTCAAATCGTCGCAGTAGCTTTGGCTTTCCGCAGCGGTGGCCACGTCGAATAAACGCCGATCCCAGGCGGGGATCTGCAAGGCGGTAAAACCGGTCCGCGCCGCCCACTCGGCAATGGCGGGCAAGCTGTTGAACGGCGCCGCGTCATCGCTGAATTGCGCGAGATGCAGGCTTGGACCTTTGAGGGTTTTCATCGTAAACTCCTATTGGTTGTCGATTGACAAACAATAGGAGCAAAGCGCGGCGACCGCAAGCGAAATTTATAAAGGCATTGGTATTCCCGCCGATTTAAGCGATCCTATGTCGCTGAATGGCAGGTAAATTGGAGCAGCGAATGGCAGGCAGACCGCGCGAGTTCGATCGCGAACAGGCGCTATTGAAGGCGCGAAACTTATTCTGGCGGCAAGGTTACGAAGGCACTTCGATGTCGGATCTGGTGGCGGAGTTGGGCATCGCTTCCGCACGCATCTACAAAGCGTTCGGCTCCAAAGAGCAGCTGTTCCGCGAGGCGATCGCCAGTTACGAAACCGCAGAAGGCGGCTTTGCCGATCGCGCCTTCGCGCAGGAAAGCGGCATTCGGCCGGCGATCAAACGCCTGCTGGAAGACGCCGTACGGCTCTATAGTCGGTCCGATCTGCCGCAAGGCTGCATGGTGGTCTCCGCCGCCGCCAGCGTCAGCGCAGAAAACGACGGGCTAAAAGCCTGGCTGGCAGAGCATCGGCTGCAGCGCACGCAGCAGATCGTCGAACGGCTGCGGCAGGCGGTGCAAACCGGCGAATTGCCGGCCGACACCGACGCCGACAGCCTGGGTGACTATTTCGCCGTCTTCCTGCACGGCCTGTCGATTCAGGCGCGTGACGGCGTCACGCAAGCGCGGTTGTTGGCCGCGGTCACGGTGGCGCTTACGGCTTTGGATAGCCGTGTTTGATCGATCCTCAGGCGCGCCTTCTATGTGGGCACGAATGGCGGTGAAGGAACCGCGTTTGTGACAAAATCTGCGACGTGAGGATTAGTATTTTCCGGCTTATGAATCAAAGCAACCTGATACGGGATCTGTTCTCCACTAAGCCGACAAAAAGAAACGTTTGCCCAGCCGCTTTTTTGCATGAATTCAGGGACCAGGCTAACTCCTAATCCCGAAGCAACAAGGCCGACTATCGTTTCCATCTGCACGGCTCGCTGAACAACCTCAGGAGCAAATCCTGCCTTTTCGCAGGCCTCAATGATAGCGCGATAGAGACCTGGCCCTTCTTGCTCAGGAAACAATACCCACGGCTCCCTGGCCAGGGCAGAAAGCGAAAGAACGCCGCTTGTTCCGGCAGGATGTTTACTCGGCAAAACGGCAATCAGCGGGCAGCTAAAAAATGGATGGCAAGACAGTTTCGGTATGGCGTATTCAGGAACAGGTAAAACCGCAATGCCAATATCAAGCGTGTCTTCCAAAAGGCTCACAACCTGTCGCGCCGTCGTCATTTCTTTCAATTCAAGAACAACCTGCGGACAGGAAAAGTGAAAACGAGCGACCATTTCGGGAAGCAGATGTCTGACGGCGGAAGCGACAAAACCGATGCGCAAAGCCCCCGTCATTCCCCGGCCGGCGCGTCGTGTCAGTAACATCGACCGTTCCATCTGCATGAGCGTCGTAACCGCTTCCTTCTGCAACACTGCCCCTGCGGGAGTCAATGCCGTTATTCGATTGGTTCGCTCAAAAAGCCGGGTGCCCAAAACCTCTTCCATTTGACGGATCGCTTTTGTCAGCGGGGGTTGAGCCATATGCAAACGCTCGGCCGCTTTCCGGACATTCATTGTTTCCGCAACCACAAGAAATTGGCGGAGCTGACGCAGAGTAAGCATATCGTGATACCTTAAATGTATTAAGAAAGCGCCACAATAGTATTAGACACATAAAGGGGAGCACATGAAGATGCTTCCTGTATATATTCGTGGAGCAGAAATAACAATGAACATACTCAGATCGTTGTCACTGACTTATCGAAATCTAAATACGTTGCTAGCCCTCCTTATCATGTCAGCGTCGTCAACGCTGGCTGCATCAAAAGAAAATGAAATCCCCACACCGGTAAATCGAACAGACAGATACATTTTGCTTGCGGGCGGAGAGCAACTGCACGTCAGGGAAGTCAGCCTGAAATCTGAGGGCAAACCTGTACTGCTGATTCATGGCGCACGGGTTCCCGGCCTGGCCTCTTTTGATTTGCCCGTCAAGGGCGGCTCTTTGGCTGCAGATCTGGCATTAGCCGGTTTTCGGGTATATATCCTCGATCTGCGGGGATACGGGTTATCCAGCCGGCCGGCCGCGATGGACAGCCCTCCTAACCAGTCAGCGCCGTTGATCCGCACTGCGGACGCCATAACCGATATCGATCGCGCCGTGCAGGCTATTCAGGCATGGAGTCGAGCGCCCCGCATTAATATCCTGGGATGGGCGACGGGAGGACACTGGGCGGGCGCTTATGCAGCCCAATATCCACAGAATGTGGAACGGCTGGTGCTCTATAACACGCTTTATGGCGGAACCGCTCACCACCCGCTGCTGGGCCAGGGATCGCCGCTGGACGATCCTCAAAATCACGGGCACTTCAACGCCGCCAAATTTGGCGGCTGGAGCCTCAACACGCGAGACAGTCTGTTTGTCGCCTGGGATAACAGCATTCCCGTGGCGGATAAAACACAGTGGCGTGATGAAACAGTTAAACGCGCTTACGGTGATGCCGCACTGGCATCGGACAACACCTCGCAGCGCAGAACGCCACACAGCTTCCGCGCACCGACCGGTGCAATGGCTGACAGCTTTGAACTGGCGATGGGCAGAAAACAGTGGTCGGCAACCGCCTTAACCACCGTTCCCGTATTGGTTGTTCGCTCGGAGCGGGATTTCTGGAGCCGGCCCGAGGATGTTGACGCCATCATGAAAGATGCCCCTTCAGCCGAAAAGCTGGTCATTCCTGAAGCGACACATTTTGTCCATCTCGATAGAGATAACGCCGGCAGACAACGCTTTCTCCAGGGCGTTGTCAGATTTCTGGCGCAGCCTCAGCCCAACGACGGCACTTGATCTTCCGGCAAATCGACAATCACCAGCGTGCCTTCGCTGCCCGGCAACACGCGGTGCGGCACGCCGGCCGCGGCCTGATACAGCTGACCGGCTCGCACCACCACTTCTTCCCCCGCCACCTGCAGCCGCAGGTGGCCGCTGATCACCAGCAACCCTTCGCTGTAATCATGCACTTCATCCGCAATGCTGCGCGCGTCCATGCGCAGCACTTTGATATTGGCCGCACCGACGCGGCCCAGCACGGCAGAGCGCCAGGCCTCAGGCAGTTCGGCCGCCTGCTGGTTTAAATCGAACAGCATCGGAATCCCCCAGGTGCATGAAAAAACGCACTCTAGCCTGATTCTGCGCCGCAGGGAAAGACGCTTTGGTTGCAGGTTATGACCGTTGGTTCTGAGGCGAGACGCGCCGGATGAACGCTTAAGGCAGCAGCGCCGCGGCCTCCCGATCGGCGATAATCAACAGGTCCGGATGCAGCATCAAAATGCTGGCGGGCACCCCGCTCTCCACCGGCCCGCTGACAATGCGCCGCAAAATGTCCGCTTTGTGCGAACCGTTGACGAGCAGCACCAGCTTTTTGGCGGCCATCACGCTTGCAGGCCCCAGGGTGACGTAATGATCGGGCAGCCATTCAGTGCGGCCGCCCACCTCTTTGAGCAAAATGTCCGCCATATCCGGCCTGGCGGAAACCGGCACCCGACAGGTGCGGTCTTCGAAGGCGGTGGTGCCCGGCAGATTGCCGCAGAAATGCCCGTCCGCCCCGACGCCCATCACGATCGCATCCAGCCCGCCATCCTCGGCGATACGCCGATCGTGCTGCAGGTAGTTGTCCGAATTCAAGACGTGCAGTTGCCGCTCGGGGATCGCCGCCGGGCCGAAGAACATACGGTGCAGATTCTCCATGGTGACGCCATAGCCCGATCGGCCGGCGTAAGGAATTTCATCGAAATTATAGTAATGCGCGTTGGCGAATTCCGCGTGGCCCTTGACGCGCGGAGCCAACAACTCATACATCCGTTTAGGCGTCGAGCCGGCGGTGATAGCCAGATTGACGCGCTGCGGGCGCAGCATGTAACTCAACAACAGGCTGGCGGCCAGCTCACTCATTTCCTGGTAGTCATTAGCGACGACAAGTTTCATTCCCTTCTCCTTTTTGCAAAAAAAAAACCTAACCGCCCGTCCGGCCATGTTTGATGCCGGGAGAGAAGTTAGGTTTTGCCTGATCGCGTCAGTAACAATCCGTTTCTTGTCAGGTTATGGCGGCCAGCAATGAAATGCAAACCGCGTTGTGTGATGCAAGCCGCAATTGCGGCGATGCCTTTTTCGCGCCCTATACCGGCACGCGGCGGCTAATCTCCACCACCTGATCGCTGGGCAGGTAGTAATAATCCGTGACGTGCATGCCGTTGCGCACCATCAGCGCGAACAGGTTGCGCTGCCAGGATGGCAACCGGTCGTTCGCTTCGCGGCGCACCACGGTCTCGTGGCCGAGATAGTAGGTCGCCTCGTCGAAGTTCAGACCGGATTTCTGCGCCTCGACGTGCTGCAACAGCTGCGGGATGTTAGGCCGCTCCATAAAGCCATAGCTGGCCACGCCGCACCAAAAGCCCGGCGCCAGCTCACGCATCACCAACCGTTCAGCATTCGAGACCCGCGGCTCATTGACGATGGCAATGGTGAGCGCCAGCACGTTGGCGTGCAGCGAACCGTTGCGCTTGACCTGCCATTTCATCACCGGCGGCGTCCCCTGCAGGCTGCGAGTCAGGAATACCGCGGTGCCCGGCACGCGCGGCACGGATTCGCGGCGGATTTTCTCCAGGAAATCCTCTACCGGCACTGTCGTTTCACCGAGGGTGCGCGCGGCCGCCAGCACCCCGCGATGCCAGACCAGCATCACGGTATAGACCGCGGCGGCCAACAGCAGCGGGATATAACCGCCCTGCAGCACTTTAGTCATGTTGGCCGTCAGGAAGCTCAAATCGACCACGAAGAAACCGCCCGCCACCAACAGGCTGGCGATCGGCCCCCAGCGCCACACCTCGCGCATGGCGACGAACAGCAGGCCGGTGGTCATGATCATGGTCAACGAGACGGCGATGCCGTAGGCGGCGGCCAGATTGTCCGACGACTTAAAGAACACGGTCAGGAACAGCGTCACCACCATCAGCAGCCAGTTGATGGCGCCAATGTAGATCTGCCCGTAACTTTCCTCGGTGGTTTGCTTGACCCGCAGCCGCGGCAGCCACCCCAGTTGGATCGCCTGCCGGGTCATGGAAAACGCACCGCTGATGATCGCCTGGCTGGCGATGATCGTCGCCAGCGTGGCCAGGATCACCAGCGGGATCAGCAGCGCCGGCGGGCATAAACGGAAGAAGATGTTCTGCGTGACATCGGCGCCGCTCAGGATCAGCGCGGCCTGACCGGCGTAGTTAAGCAACAGGCTGGGAAAAACGATGCCGAACCAGGCCAGCCAAATCGGCCGTTTGCCGAAATGCCCCATATCGGCATACAGCGCTTCGGCGCCGGTGACGCACAAAAACACGCCGCCCAGCACCAGGAAGCTGGTCAGTCCGTTGGAGAACAGAAAGTGAATGCCGTAGAGCGGGTTCAGCGCCAGCAATACCGCCGGATGCTGGATGATGCCCCACACGCCCAACGCAGCGATCGACAGGAACCACAGCGCCATGATCGGCCCGAACACGCGGCCGATGCGCGCGGTACCCAGCGGCTGAATGGCGAACAGACTGAGCAAAATCACCACCGCCGCCGGCAGAATAAAGGGCTGCGACGCCGGCAGCACGATGTTCAGCCCTTCGAGGGCCGAGAGCACCGAGATGGCCGGCGTGATGGCGCCGTCGCCGTAAATGAGCGCGGCGCCGAACAGGCCGGCGAACAGCACCAGCGGCCGGGATTTTCGCTTGCTGACCAACAGCGACATCAGCGCCATGATGCCGCCCTCGCCGCGGTTGCCGATGCGCATGGCGAACATGGCGTATTTGAGAGAAGTGACGATCACCAGCGTCCAGAATATCAGCGACAGCAGGCCAAGGATCACCGGCGTCGAAGGCGCGTCGCCGGAGAGAAACAGCACGGTTTTCAGGGTGTACAGCGGGCTGGTGCCGATATCGCCGAACACCACGCCCAATGCGCCCAACGCCAGCGGCGCCAGCCCCGTCTTATTCACGGTTTCCGTATCATTGCCGACAGACATCTGCTCGCTCCTTGACGTTGCGCTGAGAGTGGGAATTATTGTCACTTTGTGGCCGTCGCGCCACGTGATCGGCAAGTTAAGCATAGCCGTCATCTTCGCCAGTGACAGCATCGCGCGTTGAAGCTTCAGCAATCATCGCCGGTGAGCAACGGTTTAAAAACGCCCACCCCGGAGGGCCTATTACTTTCCTGTTGGCGTGGCGTGCGTCGTGGGAAAGTGAAATGAACGTCCGGCTCCCCCCCTGTTTCCGCCCGGCGTTACGCGAGCCGGCTCTCATCGGCTTCGCGGCGCAGCCACTGCCGCAGATTTTCGCCTTCCTGCGACAGCTCGCTATCCAGTCGAGCGCACAGGTAATAATCGCGGCCGTCGTCGATCGGCAGATCGAACATTTTAATCAACTCACCGCTTTCAAGGTACTGGGCGATTAACGGTTCACGCATCAACGCGCACCCTAACCCCGCCTGCACCGCCGCCAACGTCAACAATCCGTCCTCAAACATCGGGCCGATACTGCGCAGCGGGCGCTTGACGCCGGCCTGCTGAAACCATTGCATCCAGGTATTGCGCTCCTCGTCGTGCAGCAGCGGCAGCGTCGCCAGCTGCTCCGGCGTATCGAGCAAACCATGCAGTTTACTGAATGCCCGGCTGCACACCGGCACCATTTTGCCGGACATCAGCTTCTCGCTGCGATAGCCGGTCCACTGCCCGACCCCGAAGCGGATCGACAGGTCGGCGGCGTCGCTCAGGTAATTGCGGTGGTTGGCGTAGACCACATTGATGTCGATATCCGGATTTTCGCGCAGGAAACCGCGCAGCCGCGGAATGAACCAACCCATGCCGAACAGCGGGATCAGGCTGATGGTCACCTGCCGCGACGCGGATTGCTCGCGCACGTGTTCGGTCGCCTGGCGCAGCACGTTGAACGCCGAGCGAATCGAACGGTAATACTCCCGCCCCTCGCTGCGCAGCACCAGGTTACGCCCCTGCCGTTCGGTCAACGGCATCTGCAAAAATGCCTCCAGCGTTTTGAGTTGATGACTGACCGCCGAAGGCGAAATCATCAGCTCGTTAGCCGCCGCGCTGATGCCACCCAGGCGCGCGATGGCTTCGAACGCCCGCACGGCGCGCAGCGGCGGATCGTTCGGCAGCATCGGCAATGGCTCATCGTACTGTTCTGTTTTTTTCATATATTGACTGTTTTTGGGAAATCGACACTGAAGGAATGTATTCAATATACATAAAAATCAACGCATTAAAATCACTCGTTTTTTGTATAAGAAAGCATTTTTCCGTATTTTACAATTTTTTTAAATTCTCTACTGTGACCCTCCTGACTCATTATCTCCGGACTCTCTCTATGGATACGCTGGTACAGCAAACCGTCAACGGTTTGATGCTCGGCAGCATCTATGCGCTGATCGCGCTCGGTTACACCATGGTGTACGGCATCCTGCGCATCATCAATTTCGCGCACGGCGACGTGCTGATGGTCGGTGCGCTGAGCGCGTTGTCGGCGATAAGCGTGTTGCAACACCACTTTCCCGCGTTACCGCCGTACGCCATGCTGCTGCTGGCGGCCCTGTTCGCCATGGCGGTCTGTGCCATCACCTCGATGGCGATCGAGCGTCTCGCCTACCGCCGGTTGCGCAATGCACCGCGCCTGGCCCCGCTGATCAGCGGTATCGGCGTCTCGCTGCTGCTGCAAACCCTGGCGATGCTGATCTGGTCACGCAATCCCCTGATGTTTCCGCAGCTGCTGCCAATGACCCCCTTCGCCCTGACCGCAGGCAGCGGCGGGCATGCGCCGGCGGTGATCACCGGCACGGCGATCGTTACGCTGGCGGTGGCCGTCGCGGTCATGGCCGGCTTATGGCTGCTGGTCGAACACAGCCGTTTCGGCCGCGCCATGCGCGCCACGGCGGAAAACCCGCAGGTCGCCGGCCTGATGGGCATCAGTCCTGACCGCATCATCGTTCTGACCTTCGCGCTCGGCGGCGCGCTGGCGGCGGTGGCCGGCATCATGATGGCCAGCAACTACGGCAACGCCTGTTTCTCGATGGGTTTTCTGCCGGGCATCAAGGCGTTTACCGCCGCCGTGCTCGGCGGCATCGGCAACCTGCGCGGCGCGATGCTCGGCGGATTGCTGCTGGGCCTGTTCGAATCGCTGGGCACCGGCTATCTCGGCGAGCTGACCGGCGGCGTGTTCGGCAGCAACTACCAGGACGTGTTCGCGTTTCTGGTGCTGATCGCCGTGCTGGTCTTCCGCCCCTCCGGGCTCTTGGGCGAACGCATCGCCACGCGCGCATAAGGACATCACCATGACCGTTTTGACTCCTCCCGTTCCTCTGGCCACGCCGCGCCGCGCCAGGCTGGGGCTGACGCTGTTCATTCTCGCGCTGCTGCTGGCGCCCTGGGTGGCGGGCGCCGCCGGGGGCAACTACTGGGTGCGGGTCGTCGACTTCGCCCTGCTGTACCTGATGCTGGCGCTCGGGCTGAACATCGTGGTAGGCATGACCGGGTTGCTGGACATGGGCTTTATCGCCTTTTACGCCGTCGGCGCCTATTTGGCCGCGCTGCTGTCGTCACCGCATCTGACACAGCAATTCCCGCTGCTGCTGCAGTGGTTCCCCGACGGGCTGCACCTGTCAATGCTGGGTCTGATCCCGCTGGCGGCGCTGCTGGCGGCGGCGTGCGGCATCCTGCTCGGCGCGCCGACGCTGCGGCTGCGCGGCGATTATCTGGCGATCGTCACGCTCGGTTTCGGCGAAATCGTGCGCATTCTGATGCGCAATCTGGATCGCCCGGTCAACCTCACCAACGGCCCCAAAGGCATTTCCGGCATTGACCCGGTCAGCCTGTTCGGCCTGAAGTTTTCCGGCATGCATGAATGGTTCGGCGTGCGTTTTTCCGGCCTGTACCTGTATTACTACCTGTTCGCCGCCCTGCTGCTGGCGATCCTGTTTATCAGCCTGCGGCTGCAAAACTCGCGCATCGGCCGCGCGTGGACGGCGATCCGCGAAGACGAGGATGCCGCGCGGGCGATGGGCATCAACACCCGCAACTTCAAGCTGCTGGCCTTCGCCATCGGCGCCACCTTTGGCGGCGTGGCCGGCGCGCTGTTCGCCGCGTTCCAGGGCTTCGTGTCGCCGGAATCGTTCACCCTGCAAGAGTCGATCGCCGTATTGGCGATGGTGGTACTCGGCGGCATGGGGCACATCCCCGGCGTGATCCTGGGCGCGCTGCTGCTGGCCGCTCTGCCGGAGCTGCTGCGCAGCAGCATGGGGCCGCTGCAGCAGGCGCTGTTCGGCCAGGTGCTGATCGACCCGGAAATCATCCGCCAACTGTTTTACGGCCTGGCGCTGATCCTGGTGATGCTGTATCGCCCGGCGGGCCTGTGGCCGGCCCGCCACGCACGGGGGAACGCCGCATGACGCCGCTGCTCGCTTTACACCATATCAGCAAACGCTTCGGCGGCCTGACGGCGGTGGATGACGTCAGCATGAGCATCCGCCAGGGGGAAATCTACGGCCTGATCGGGCCGAACGGCGCCGGTAAGACCACCTGCTTCAACCTGATCACCGGCCTGTATCGCGCCGACGCGGGCGAGTTCCGCCTGGCGGGCCAGCGCTATAAGCCCGAGGCGATCGACAAAGTGGCGCAGGCCGGCATTGCCCGCACCTTCCAAAACCTGCGGTTGTTCAATGAAATGAGCGTGCTGGAAAACGTGATGGTCGGCTGCCACGTGCGCACCCGCAACGGCCTGTGGGCGGCGATCGCCCGGCACCGTCGCGCCAGGGAGGAGGAACAGGCGGTGCGCGATAAATCTCATGCGCTGCTGGAGTACGTCGGCATCAGCCAATTCGCCCATTACCGCGCCGGCGATCTCGCCTATGGCCATCAGCGGCGGCTGGAGATCGCCCGCGCGCTGGCGACCGAGCCCCGGTTGCTGGCGCTGGACGAACCGGCGGCCGGCATGAACGCCGGAGAAAAAGTGGCGCTGCGCGAACTGCTGCTGCGCATCCGCGACAGCGGCAAAACGCTGCTGCTGATCGAACACGACGTCAAGCTGGTGATGGGCCTGTGCGATCGGCTGACGGTGCTGGATTACGGCAAAGCGATCGCCGAAGGCGAACCGGCTCAGGTGCGGCGCGAACCGGCGGTCATTCAAGCCTATCTGGGAGGCGGCGCGCATGTCTGAAGCCCTGCTGAGCGTTAAACGACTCAAAGTGTCTTATGGCGGCATTCATGCGGTCAAAGGCATCGATTTCACGGTGAATGCCGGCGAACAGGTGACGCTGATCGGCGCCAATGGCGCGGGCAAAACCTCGAGCCTGCGGGCGCTGACCGGCCTGCAGCCGTTTGAGGGCGACATTCTGTTCGACGGCCGTTCGATTCGCGGCATGCCGCCGCACCGCTTGCTGCAACAAGGGCTGGTGATGGTGCCGGAGGGACGCGGCATTTTCACCCGCCTGACGGTGCGAGAAAACCTGCAGCTGGGCGCCTATGCGCGGCGTGACGCATCGGCGGTGCGGCAAGATTTCGAACGCGTGTGCGCCACCTTCCCACGGCTGAGCGAGCGCCTGCATCAACCGGCCGGGCTGCTTTCCGGCGGTGAACAACAGATGGTAGCGATGGGCCGCGCGCTGCTCAGCCGCCCGCGGCTGCTGATATTGGACGAACCGTCGATGGGGCTGGCGCCGATTGTGGTGGAGGCCATTTTCTCGGTCATCAAGCAGCTAGCCCGTGACGGCGTCACGCTGCTGTTGGTCGAGCAGAACGCCCGCCTGGCGCTGGCGTCCACCGATCGAGCCTACGTATTGGACAGCGGCAGCCTGAGCCACAGCGGCCGCTCCGCCGACATGCTGGACGATGAAAAAATCAAACGGATCTATTTGGGTGAATAACCGTTGTTACCTTTAACCGCACCAGGAGTATGACATGCAGCAGAACATTCGCATCAAGCCGTTGGCGCTGGCCGCCATGACGATGATCCTGAGCCTCCCGGCGCTGGCGGACGACACCGTGTTGATCGGTCTTGCCGGGCCGCTGACCGGCCCTTCCGCGCGCATCGGCAAAGATCTTGAAAACGGCGCACGGCTGGCGATCGCCGACGCTAACGCACAGAAACCGACGCTGAACGGCAAACCGGTCACCTTCAAGCTGGTGTCCGAGGACGATCAGTCCGACCCGCGCACCGCCGTGGCCGTGGCGCAGCGTTTGGTCGACGAAGGCGTCGCCGGCGTGGTCGGCCACTGGAACACCGGCACCAGCATCCCGGCGGCGCGCATTTATCACGACGCCGGCATCGCTCAGGTGGCGCCGGTGGCGACCGGTCACGGCTACACGCAGCAAGGTTTTGACACCAGCTTTCGCGTGATGGGCCACGACGACGACGGCGGCAACTATGCCGGGCAATATGCGGTGAAGACGCTGAAAGCCCAGCGCATCGCAGTGATAGACGATCGCACCGCTTTCGGCCAGGGGCTGGCGGACGAGTTTATCAAATCGCTGCAGGCCCAGGGCGTGCAGCCGGTCACCCGTGAGTATGTGGATGACAAGACCGTTGATTTCAGCGCCGTACTGACCACCGTGCGCAGTAAAAACGCCGATCTGATCTTCTTCGGCGGCGTGGATTCGCAGGCGGCGCCGCTGGCGCGCAAACTGAAACAGCTGGGCATGAACGCGCAGCTGATGGGCGCCGGCGGCTTCGTCAGCCAAACCTTCCTGACGCTGGCGCAGCGGGAAGGCGAAGGCGTCGTCGCGCTGGAGCCGGGGCTACCGCTGGAACAGATGCCGGGCGGCAAGGCGTTTGAACAAGCCTACCGCGATCGTTATCACACCCACATCGAACTGCATGCGCCCTTCGCCTACGACGCCACCCGGGTGCTGATCGCCGCCATTGAGCAAGCCGATTCGGCCAATCCGGCCGATTATCTGCCGAAACTGCGCGCCATACATTACCAGGGCGTCACCGGCGACATCGCCTTCGATGCGCAAGGCAACCTGCAACAGCCGAGCTTCACCCTGTACCGGGTGGTTGACGGCAAATGGCAGCCGCAAACCGTGTTGGGCGGCGCCAAACCACAATAAATCAAGAGGAACAAGGCGATGAGCTGTGCAAAAAACGAATTGGGCATTTTGGCCCGCAGAAAGATCGAGGCGGAGATCATCAAGCCGATCTACCAGATTCTGGTGCGTGAAATCGGCAAGGCGCGCGCTCAGGCGGTGATCGGCGAAGCCATCGAGAATGCCGCCATCGAGGCGGGCAAACAGTTCGCCGCCCAGGAACCGAACGGCGCGGATCTGCGCAGCTTCGCCGCCTTGCAGTACCTGTGGGAAAAAGACGATGCGCTGCGCGTCGAAGTGATCAATCAGGACGCGCAGCACTTCGACTATAACGTCACCCGCTGCCGCTACGCCGAGATGTATCACGAGATGGGGCTGGGGGAGATCGGCCACCTGCTCTCCTGCGCTCGCGACAGTCAGTTTATCGTGGGCTATGCCCCTGACGTCGACCTGCAGCGCAGCCAGACCATCATGTCCGGCGCCCCCTGCTGCGATTTCCGCTACACCGCTAAAACGCCGGGAGAAGATCAATGACGTATCGAGTCAACGGCGAGCGCCTGTGGCAAAGCCTGCAGACGATGGCACAGTTCGGCGCCATCGCCAATAACGGCGTCACCCGGCTGGCGCTGAGTGAAGAAGATCGGCAAGCGCGCGATCAGCTGCGCGCCTGGGCGCTGGAGGCGGGTTGCACCGTACGCGTCGACCAAATGGGCAACATGTTCCTGCGGCGTGAAGGCGCTCGCCCCGAGCTGGCGCCGGTCGTCACCGGCTCGCACGGTGATTCGCAGCCCCGCGGCGGCCGTTTCGACGGCATCTACGGCGTGCTGGCCGGATTAGAAGTTATTCGTACCCTTAACGATCGGCAGATCGTCACCGAACGCGCGATCGAAGTGATCAACTGGACCAACGAAGAAGGCGCGCGCTTCGCGCCGGCGATGATCGCCTCGGGCGTGTTCGCCGGGGTATTCGACCTGGAATACGGCCTGACGCGCCGCGACGAGCACGGCGTCAGCCTCGGCGACGCGCTGGAGCGCATCGGCTACGCCGGCGAATATCCGGTGGGCGGCACGCCGATCCACGCCGCCTTCGAGTTGCACATTGAACAGGGGCCGATTCTGGAAGCGGAGCATCTCGACATCGGCGTAGTCACTGCCGCACAAGGGCAGCGCTGGTATGAACTGGAGGTCATCGGCTTCAACGCCCATGCCGGCACCACGCCGATGGATCGGCGCCGCGACGCCCTGCTCGGCTTTGCGGCGCTGGTCACGGCGGTCAACCGCATCGGTTGGGATTTCGCTCCCGACGCGCGCGCCACGGTGGGCATGGCGCAAATCACCCCCAATTCGCGTAACGTGGTGCCGGGGCGCGTCTTTTTCAGCGTCGAATTCCGCCATCCGCACGAGGCTATTCTGGCGCAGATGGAGCAGCGCCTGCTGACAGCGGTAAACGAGGTCAACGGCGGCGGCCTGGCCGCCCGGGCCGAGCGCATCTTCCAGTATCCCCCGATCGCCTTCGATTCGGGGTGTATTGGCAGCGTGCGTCACGCCGCGCAGGCATTGGGCTATCGCCATCGCGACATGATTTCCGGCGCCGGCCACGACGCCTGTTACCTTAGTCGCGTCGCCCCGACCGCCATGATTTTCATTCCCTGCGTGGACGGCATCAGCCACAACGAACGGGAAGATATCACCCCCGCCTGGGCCGCCGCCGGCGCCGACGTGTTGCTCAACGCCCTGCTGGCGCACGCCGACGCCTGATCCTCGCCCCGGTTTGGCGCCGGGGCAAAAAATATTCAACAAAACGGTTGAATATTAGCCCGCCTGTTCTATATTCAACCATATGGTTGAATTATCTTCCTCACAGCTGGACGCCATTTTTCATGCGCTGGCCGACCCGACCCGCCGCTCGATGTTACGCGCGCTGGCCGGCGGTGAGCGCAGCATCGGCGAACTGGCCGCGCCGCTGCAGATGTCGTTCGCCGGCGCCTCCAAGCACGTGAAAGCACTGGAACATGCGGGCCTGGTGCAACGCACCGTGCAAGGAAGAAACCATATCTGCCGGCTCGAACCCGAGCCTATGGCGCAGGCCATGCACTGGCTGCAAACCTATGAACATTTCTGGACTGAACGGCTGGATGCGCTCGAACAGGCGCTGCTGCAGCCCGAACAGCTTCCTCCCAAGGAGTGAACCATGAATGATTACGGCATGATTATCGAACCCGGCACGCTGCGTATCCAGCGGCTGCTGCCCGGCCCCATCGAGCGGGTGTGGGCTTACCTGACCGAATCCGACAAGCGCGCCACCTGGCTGGCGGCCGGCGCCATGAAGTTGGAAAACGGCGCGGCGCTGGAGCTGGAGTTTCGCAACTCCGATCTGGCGGGCGAGCACGAACCGCCGCCGGCCAAATACAAACAGCATGGCGGCTGCGTCAGCAACCGCGGCCACATCACCTGCCTGTTCCCGCCGCGCCTGCTGAGCTTTACCTGGGCCGAACAGGATCAGGGCCGCCCTTCCGAGGTGACATTCGAATTGACGGAACAGGGAAATGCGGTGCTGCTGACGGTCACCCACCGGCGCCTGGCTAACCGCGACGAGATGCTCAGCGTCGCCGGCGGCTGGCATACCCATCTGGATATTCTGCTGGATCGCCTGCACGATCGTGCTCCGCAGCCGTTCTGGAGCACCCATGCCCGGCGGGAAGAAGAGTACCGCGCCCGCCTGTAATTACGACTCGTCCCTGCGCCTGAACGCCAGATAACCGGCGATCAGCGTGAAACTGCCGACCAGCAACACCAGCAGGATAAAACCGTGGTGATTGCTGGCCAGCGGTATCCCTCCGACGTTCATGCCGAAAAAACCGGCGACGATGTTGATCGGCAACGCCAGCACGGTGATCACCGTCAGGGTGTAAAGCGTGCGGTTATTCTGCTCCATCAGTTTGGCGCCCAGCTCTTCCTGCAGCAGCCGAATGCGTTCGGTCAGGCTGGCGAGATCGTTCAACACTACGGTGAACTCTTCGGTAAACTGCCGCAGATCCTGCACCACCTCACGGCTCAGCCAGCTCGGCGGCCGGTTCAACAGGCGAAACAGCGCGGCCGGCTCCGGCGCCAACAGGCGCTGAAAGCGCAACAGCATGCGGCGCATGCGCCCCAGCTCGGCGCGGTTGCGCTTAACGCGGTGAGTCAGCAGACGATCCTCGATGGTATCGACATACTGGTTGGCCTGCCGCACCACCTGCTCCAGCACCTCCTCCTGCTCTTCCAGCAGGTGCGCCAGCAGTTCGGTGGACGACGCCAGCTGCAGCGCCGTCAGGCGGCCCAGCAGCCGCTCGATCAGCCGCACCGGTTTATGGCGCACGGTCACCACCAGCCCACGGCGGCAATACAGCCACAGCGTCGCCGTTTCCGGGTTGTTGTCTTCAGGGTGGAAGATCACGTCGTTGAGCACGGCGAACAGATCGTCGCCCTGCCGCTCGATGCGCGTAGTGTGGGAACCGTGGCGAATTTCGTGAAAGAAAAAATCGGAAATGGCGAAATGGTTTTTCAGCCACTTCTCCGCCGCCGCGTGGTTGAGATTGAGGTGCAGCCAGATAAAACCGTCGCCGGGCGACAACGTTTGGTAAGCCTGGCAAACCTGCTGCGAGTTCACGCGCGCCGGCGGCTCGCCGGAGCGAAATGCATGGCCGTAGATCAGCCCGGTCACTTCATCATCAAAATCCAGCTTGTGCATCTTTTCCGCTGCCCTTTGCACCATAACGCCTTATCCTGCCTATGGCCGTTAGCCCAGATCGTCCACGCTGTTATAACAATCTTTATCGCTCAGCGTTAATGATTTTCAACGCTCTTGCTCATTAATATTTTCGTCATAAAAACGTCATTTCATTTTAAAAGTTTTCATCCCCAGCCCGTTCAGCAACCGCACAAACGTGGCCGCATTCGCGGTCGCTTTATCAGCTAAAGAATGGGCTATTCAATAAATCCCAGTTTGAACTGCGCCTTGCCCGCCAGCGACATCAGGCTCGCATCTTCAGGATAGGTCTCCAGCAGCGGGAAAAAGACTGCGCCGCCGATAATGCTGCGGCGCTTTGAATCTGCCGGGCGCAGCCCCCAGATATTCTGGTACGTCATCGGTACAACCTGGCCGTCAACGAGCGCATTGCCGATATACAGCATGATATGGCCCGGAATGTAAACCAGCGTGGTGAAGGGTTTGCCGTGATCTTTGAGATAGCGTAGCCGTTCACGGGTGTTCGCTTGAACAAGATCAACCACCCGGGTGGCCGCCTGTATCTGCGCGGCGGAATTTCTGGGAAGAAAGAGGCCAAAAGGCATCAACAGACTGCGCAGTTCGGCGGAGCAGTCATTATTGAAGTTATAGTTCCCCCAGCCATAAGGCCTGCCGCTCATTGACCGCATCAGTACGGCAAAATGTTCGGGCGTCATTTTCCACGGCATGGCGGCAAATTCCCCCATCTTGACAACGACCCGGCGCATCTGTGCGCGGCCATCCTCTCGGCGTACCGGCACGGCGACCACAAAAAGACCCTGTCGGTGACGGTAAAATGGCAGGATCGTGCCGTGGCGCGCCGTAAAATAAAACTGGCCGCCCGTGTGCACCGAAACCGGCTGTTTAATGAATGCCCCCAGATTTTTCCCCGCCAGCGCCAGCCATTCGGAGACAAACCGCTGATCCGCCGCCGCGATGTCTTCGCTATGCACCCAACCGATCACCGCAGGCGACATGACGTATTTCCAGCGTTTATCGCGGCTTTGCGTAATAACGTATACCGGAGTGCCGGGGCGGATAGACGAATCCTGCAAATTATCAAAGGGATAACCTTGTCCAGCCAGGCGAGGATCGTCATAAGCCGGATCGTCCGTCGGCAGGATCCTGACCAGCGTCTCCCTGACCGCAATGCCTCGGGCCGAAGAATGATAAATCTGGCTAATGTCCGTAGAAGCATTATCTCTGACTTGCTGTTTCCAGCGGTCGGTGTGAGTCCTGAAGTTTTCCCCCCAGGAGACACTTCCACTGCCGAGGTGTTTATCCATTGCGGCATCACGGTGGCTTTGCGCTTCGCGGTTCAGGACAGCAGCGATGTAATGCGGATTCCAGGGGGATTCATCGTTCGGCCCCATGCCAAAATAGTGGGATTTGAGGGCGGAGAAATGGCGCTGCTGCGCGGCGGCATCCATCACGGGCACCCGCCGTTGCGGGCCATAGGGGATCCATTTATCGACAGATTGCGAGTAGTTACCCAGCGGGAATAGCGATTTGGTCGCATCGATAGGGGTTGTCGCTACGGCGTCTTGAGGTGGCTCTCTGACCGGCGCACTATGGCAGGCCGACAGCAACAGAAGCATCATCAATACAAAGGGTTTTATTCCATTAGGCATTTTTTATCATCTCCGTGACAGGTGAAAATTTCTTCTTCATCCTGACCAGAAGTGATTGCAAATGATACTCAATAACACTATCGATTGACGCCCGGTTGAGGAACAAAACGCAAAAGCAAGCCCGCCCGCTTGCTCCTGCGCCCTCACATTCTCACCACGCCAACAGACGTTCCAGCGCCGCCGCCGGCCCTTTACGGCCGATAAGCGCCGCCCGATGCCAGATAGAGCCGCTGTCGCTCACCCACTGCTCGCTTACCCACTGGCGCCGGGCCAGGCTGCGCAGTGCCTGGATGCTGTCGACGGTGTTATACACCAGCCAGGCGCCGAACAATACGCCGGCCAAGGCGATCCACAGATTGACCGTTGCTGCCAGCTGCGCGATCAACAACAGCAACAGCGCCATCTGCAGTAAGGTTTTAGCGGTGAAAGCGCACAGAAAGAAGGTCCGCATTCGGTTTTCCAGCGCAAAACAGGGGTTGGTTAACACCTGGCGGGTTTCCTGTACCGGAATGCCTTGCACATAGACCATCCATTGCGAAGCCCGTCGGGGATTCATCGCCACGCCCTTTTCCGCCAGCTGGTGTAACCGCATCGAAACGGCGACCGGCCAGACGAGCGCGAGCAGCAGGCAATAGAAGAACGCCGCACTGACGCCGCACACGCCCAATCCGATCGCGGCCAGCACCGCCAGCAGAGCCTTGCCGGAGTAAAACCAAAACGGCACCACTTGGTAATTCATAAAGTTCCCTTTTAAGTCCATTAACCAGTCCGATAGATTACTCCCTTATCAAGGCGTTAAACGCGAGGGAACAAAAAATTTTTGCTGTTACGCAGAACGCGATCGGCCCCTCTATCCTGCGCCGCCAAACCTGCTAACCTGCGCATTTTGATTTTTGACAGGAGTCTTCCATGCGCCAACGCATCATTGTCTGCCCGCTGATTGAAAACGATAACGCCTTCCTGCTGTGTAAAATGGCCGCCCACAAAGGCGTGTTTCCCGGCCAGTGGGCGCTGTCCGGCGGCGGCGTCGAGCCGGGTGAACAAATAGAACAGGCGCTGCGGCGCGAAGTGCGCGAAGAGTTGGGCGCCGCGCTGATCCTCGACAACATCACGCCCTGGACTTTCCGCGATGATGTGCGCGTCAAAACTTACGCCGACGGCAGCCAGGAGCAAATCTACATGATTTACCTGATTTTCGACTGCCATGCCGCCAACCGCGACGTGACGATCAACGACGAGTTCGATGACTACGCCTGGGTGCCGCGCGAGCGCCTCGCGGACTACGATTTGAACGAGGCCACCCGCTTCACCCTGCGGCAAAAGGGATTGTTGTAACAGTTTGAGCGATTATCGCCCTATTTCCTTCACATTTGCCGGGCAGACTCTTTTGATATTTTTTAATCACTTAGGGTCACTATTGCCGCCGTTATGCTTTTATCTCAAGCTTTTCTCCGTCTGCCTGTCCGGCGCTTCGGCGCCGCCCTGCTGTTCAGCCTGCTGTTCGTTTTGGCGCCCGTGCATGCCGCTGCACCGCCGCTGGTGCTGAATGCCAAATCGGTGCTGGTCGTCAATCAACGCACCGGAAAGACCCTTTATCAGAAGCAGCCGAACCGCGTGCTGCCGATCGCCTCGCTCACCAAACTGATGACCGCGATGGTCGCCCTGGACAGCAAACGCCCGATGGGCAGCAAGCTCAAAGTCACCCCTGCCGATCGCGATCTGCTGAAAAAAACCCATTCGCGATTGACCATCGGCTCGGTGCTCAGCCGCCGCGACATGCTGCACATCGCCCTGATGTCTTCGGAAAACCGCGCCGCGGCGGCGCTGAGCCGCAACTATCCCGGCGGTCGCAGAGCCTTTGTGGCGAAAATGAACCAGAAAGCGCGCGCCATCGGCATGAAACGCGCCCGTTTCTACGATCCGACCGGGCTGACGCCGCGCAATGTCGCGACCGCCCGCGATCTGCTGCAGATGGTCAACCACGCCTATCGCTATCAGACCATCCGCCGTTTCAGCACCGACAGGCAGCACATCGTCTTTCCCGGCCGCGGCCAGCTGGTCTATCGCAGTTCCAACGGTCTGATCAACAACCCGGCCTGGAAGATCCAGCTGCAGAAAACCGGCTTTACCGACGAGGCCGGTCACTGCCTGGTGATGCGCACCACCATCAAAGGGCAGCCGGTGGTGATGATCTTGCTTGGCGCGCAGCCGCGCTACGGCCACTACCGTGACGCCATTCGTCTGAAGGCCTGGCTTGAGAGATAACACCACGGCGCTTTACCGTTCTGCGCATATCCAAATCCGTTTTGGATCAATGGAATATCCTATCGCCAATCAGTATTAAGCCTCGCGCCGCCCGCATGGTATTTGTCAGGCATATCTGATGACGAAAGGAGCGGGAAAAATGGCTTATGCCTTGAGCATATTGGAAAAAAGTCCGATCGCCGACGGGGAAAGCGCCGAGCAGGCGCTGGCGCGCACGCTGCAGCTGGCGCAACGGGCTGAACGCTGGGGGTATCGGCGTTTCTGGCTGGCCGAGCACCACAACACGCCGCAGCTCGCCTGCCCGTCGCCGGAAGTGCTGATCGGCTACCTGCTCGGCCAGACGACGCGCATTCGCATCGGCTCCGGCGGCGTGATGCTGCAGCACTACAGCGCCTACAAGGTGGCCGAAAACTTCAACCTGCTGGCGGCGCTGGCGCCAGGGCGCGTCGATCTCGGGGTGGGCAAAGCGCCCGGCGGGCTGCCGCTCGCAACCCAGGCGCTGCAGGCCGCCCACGATCGGCAACGCAAGCCGGACTTTCCTCAGCAGCTGTCGCAGTTGACCGCCTATCTGAACGACGACGCCGAGCCCGGCCTGAGCGCCACACCGCTGCCGCCGCAGGGCGCGCAGCGTTTTCTGCTCGGCGCCAGTAAAGAAAGCGCGACGCTGGCGGCCGAGTCCGGCTGGGCCTTCGTGTTCGCCGCGCATTTGAACGGCAATCCACAGGATATCCGCGACGCGCTGGAGCACTACGCCGCACACAGCGGCGGCCGCAAGGCGCTGCTGGCAGTGGCGGCGATCGTGGCCCCCAGCGAGGAACAGGCCGCGGCATTGGCGGCCGACATTCGGCAATACCGCGTGCACGTTGCCGGTGAGCAGAGTGTGACCGTCGGCAGCCTGGCGCAGGCCGAGAGCTTCGTGCAGCAGGCCAGCGCCACCGACTACCGCATCGAGCCGCGGGAAAGCCATATTCTGCTAGGCACCGCGCAGCAGGTGCATCAGCAACTGGCGCAGCTGCAGCAACAGTACGGCGTGGAAGAGTTCATCATCGACACGCCAATCGCCGAACCGGCCGCCCGGTTAGCCTCGCTGCAGTTACTGGCGGAGGAGAGTTTGACGCCGGCTTAGTTGATCGCCGCCGCCACCCGCATGGCTTCGGACAGATCCTGCGCCAGCGGCGCCAACTGCGACGTCGTGACGTTCGCCAGGCTGACGCGGAGCGCCGGACCGCACTTCAGGCGGAAAGGTTCACCGCCCTGCACCAGCCATCCCCGCTGCGCCATCAGCTGCGCGGCGGCGGTTTCCGAGCGCACCGGCAACCACAGATGCAGCCCTTCACCTACCGCCAGCGCCGTGTGATTCAACGCATTGAGCCGCTGGACCAGCTCGTCCCGCCTGGCCTGATACGCCTGTTGCGCCCGCTGCAATTGCCCTTCCTGCAAGGCTTGTTCCCACAGTCTGGCGGCGATCTGCTGCAAGATATGGCTGACCCAGCGTTCGCTGATGTACTGATCGGCGCGCATCGCCTGCAGCAAGGTCGGGCTGCCGCAGGCCAACGCGATGCGCAGATCCGGGCTGAGAAACTTGCTGAGCGACAGCACGTACAGGCCGCGATCGCCGTCGAACGGCAGATGCAGCGGCTGTTGCGACAACGGCCCCCAGAAATCGTCGACGATCGCCAGACACTGCGGATGGCCGCGCAGAAAACCTCGCCACTGCTGCGCACGTTGCGCTGAAAGCGAAGCGCCGGTCGGATTATGGGCGCGCGGCGTCAGGATCACCGCGTCAGCCGCGCCGCTCTCCGGCAGCCGACAGCCCTGTTCATCCACCGCCAGCGGCAGCGGCCGCAGGCGCAGGTGACGCAGCAGCGTCAATAGCGGCGGCCAGCAGGGATCTTCCACCCACACCGCCGCCCCAGGCTGCGCATGGCAGCGCAGCGCCTTTTCCATCGCGTCCAACGCGCCGGAAAACACCGCCGGTTCCCCCAGGGCCACACCCTGGCGCCCGAGCCACTTACGCCCGAGGCCGGTCAATACCGGCAGGTCGCCGCTGATGTCATAGCCGTTTTGCTGCGGAAACGCCTCCGCCGCGCCAAGCCTCAGCGCCGGCAGCAAAGCGGCATCCAGGTTGCCGCTGGCCAGATCGCACATCCCCGCCGGCACCTGGCGCGGCGCATAGGCCTCACTCACCGCCGCCAGCGGCGGATCCAGCACCACCGTGCCCGCTCGTCCGCGCGTCGCCACCAGGCCGGCATCGCGCAATCTGGCGTATGCGCTGGCCACGGTATTCGGATTGACCTCCAGCTCCGCCGCCAGCTGGCGTACCGGCGGCAACAGCTCGCCCGGCCGCAGCGCGCCGTTTTTGATGCGTGCGGCGATCTGCTCGGCAATCTGGACAGCGCCGCCGCCTTTTGCATACAATGAAGTCATACATAAATCCTTTTGTAATAGTTCAAACAAGATTAGCAGCTTCTGCGGCCAAAAGTAAGGGGTTCCATGGATAAACATTACGTGCTCGACATTCAGTATGCAGGAAAAGCCTTTGCCCGCCTGCAGCTGTTCACCCCGTGGGCAGCCGATCAGCTGGAGCAGGCCTGCGCGCTGTTCCCGGCCGCACGGGGTTATCAGGTGCAGATCAGCCAGGTCAGCGAACGCCGCATCGTCTACCAGAGCGGCGCGCAGGGCATCACGGTGCTGGGCGAGTCGCTGGCGCTGATCCCCTTCACTCACGCTAGCGAGGTTAAACAATGAAAAAAGCCGTCGCCATTCGGCACGTCAACTTTGAGAACCTGGGCATCCTCGGTTCCCTGCTGTCGCTGCGCGGCTATCAGATCGATTATTACGATGCCGGCCGCGATGATATTCGTGCTATCAATAATGAAGAGACCGATCTGTTGGTGGTGCTCGGCGGGCCGATCAGCGCCGCTCAGCACTTTTCCGGCGAGCAGCGGTATGATTTTCTCGACCATGAATTCGCGCTGGTCAAACAGCGCCTGGCGCAGCGGCGGCCAACCCTCGGGGTTTGCCTCGGCGCGCAAGTGATCGCCCAGGCGCTGGGCGCTGAGGTTATTTCGCTCGGCGTGAAAGAGATAGGCTTCGCCCCGCTGACCACGCCGCCGGCGGAAGAGGAGTCGGTGCTGGCGCCGCTGGCCGACACGCCGGTACTGCACTGGCACGGGGATATGTTCACTATCCCGGACGGCGCCCGCTGCCTGGCCGGCACGGCGGTATGCCCGCATCAGGCCTTCGACTATCAGGGGTTTGCGCTCGGCCTGCAGTTCCACTTGGAGGCGGATCATCGCGATATCGAACGCTGGCTGATTGGCCATGCCTGCGAGCTGGAACTGGCCGGCATCGCGCCCCAGACCCTGCGCGACCAGGCCGCACGCCACGGCGCGCAGCTGGAACAGCGCGCGCGGCAGGTGTTCGCGCGCTGGCTGGATAACAACGAACCAAGGAAGTAACTCATGCAACAGGCTTCACCTTTGCGGTCACCGTCCATCGACGTGATCAGCATTCAATCTCAGGTGGTCTACGGCAGCGTCGGCAACGGCATCGCCTACCGCGCTCTGCTGAAAAAGGGACTGGAGGCGCTGCAGGTGCCCAGCGTGCTGTTCGGCTGCCCGCCCTATTACGGCAAACCGCACGGCGGCGTCATCTCCGGCGATTGGTTCGGCGGTTTTCTCGACGACCTGATCGCCCGCGGCGTCATGAAGCGCGCGCGGGCGGTGATCGTCGGCTATCTGGGCGACGTGATGCAGTGCCATATTCTGGCCAACTGGCTGCAGCGGGTGCGCTCGCTCAATCCGCAGATAAAAATCTATATCGATCCGGTGATGGGCGATTACGGTGAAGGGATCTACGTGGATGAGCGCATCGTCAACTGCTATCGCTCGCCGTTCCTGCGGCTGGCCAACGGCCTGACGCCGAACGGTTTCGAACTGGAGCAGCTGTGCGGCCGGCAACTGAGCAGCCGCGAGCAGACGCAACACGCCGCGCAGGCGCTGTTGAACGACACCACCGAATGGGTGTTGGTCACCAGCGCACCGGGCGTAGCGCAACACGAAGACGAAGTGGGATTGATGCTGGTCACCCGGCAGGAAACGCAGTGCTTTACTCATCCGAAGCTCAAATCGGCGGTCAAAGGCACCGGTGATCTGTTCACCGCGTTGCTGGTCAGCCATCTGCTGCAGGGCGCTGCGCTCGACGCGGCAGTGGTTGCCGCCGGCGATGAAGTGTGCGGCGTACTGGCCGAAGCGGCGCATTTCGGTTGGGAAGAGATCGGCAGCCTGCGGGCGTTAACCTAAACCCTGACCTGGGGCAGCCTGCTGCCCCGCCTCTCCCGCCTTGATTGTTTACCGTGGCAATCATTCCGCTGTGAATTTTATTTATTACTCCGTCAATGATGCGCACAGTAATGATAAATTAATTCACTATATATAAAAGATTAAACAACTAATGATTAGAGCTATTTAAAACCATAACCACACTCAACACATTGATTTATTAAAATTAAAGCCAATAAGAAAATAGAAACCGCAAAAAACATTCTGTTTTTTTGATTTCTTAAACTATTCCTCTTCTTTTACAACGCCGTGATTTTATTGATTATCTGTTATGCAAGAATAAACACTTAATTTATTTTTATGTATGTGTTGCTTTTTCAAGCGCCATTGCTATTGTTGAATGTGAGTAAAACGCGGCGACAAAGCGATTCACCACCTCATTTTTATACCATCATGCGTATAAGGATCTGACTATGCCTATTAAAAAGTATGTCATTCTTGATAGCGCGCCCAAAGCTGTCGGTAATTCTGATTTTATTCTATTAGGGTTAAAGAGCGAAGGTTTTGCCAGAGGTTGTCCGATGTTATTTGGCGGCACCGCCGACGCTAAAGATGGCCCGGTCGATGGAAAAAACTTTGCGTTGAATGTAATAAAAAGAGAAACCTGGGAAGAAACCAACCAGAATATCGGCGTGGAACAGGTGGTAAGATATCAGGTTTACCCCAATGACATCAGCGTTTATACCAGTAAAGACTTCACTTTCACCGGAAAAGTGGCCATTGGCGGTGAGTTTGCCTGGATTCGAAAAGTGAGCAAGGGAAAAATAAAAACTTATTTTAAAAACAAACCCACTGCCACTAAAGACATGTTTGCTCAAGAGCTTTACGCAATGACGCTGGATGTCGATATTGAACCCACTGATGCGGAGTTCGAACAGTATTTATCTTCAGATTGCCTGAGCGCCATTTACGCTTACTGTAAAGAAACCTGCAAATAACGTCTGTTAAAACGATGGGCACGCCATGATGATGGCGTGCATCTCTGGCAATGCCATTAATTTATTGGTGCCGATATTATGCTCGCAAAAGATTATACGTCAGATGAGAAACGCATCGTAAAAAACGTTATCGATCGATACGAGAACAGCGGCGTATTTCTTATCGAGCCAGACGATCCGGTTTTAACCGAATTTTATGATATTCAATTAAAACTGGCCGGCGTCACCGCAGCCGCCGCACCGCAATTCAGCCAACTTTGGCAGCAGACGAAACGCGTCAAACGGGTCGCGGGCCGGATGAGCGAGGCCAACACCAGCGGCGCTCAGCCGGTGTACAGCATCGTCAGGCTGGATTCCACCGACGGTAAACGTTATCAAACCGACGCCATCGGCTCTCTGCCGGTTCAGGCGACCAATGTGACGCAAACCCTCGGCCTGTTCGACGGCGGCGCCGATAACGTCGGCAAGGTGGAATACAAAAGCGACTACGTTTACACGGCGGACTGCACCATCGGTGCCAGCGGTGACTATCCGCAAAGCCAGACCGGCGGCAGCTTTCCGGTTACGGTGATCTATACCTTCGCGCAAACGGTCGGCCAGCAAACCGTTTACGGCGCCGAAATCGTCACGACGCAAAGCTACCCGAAAGAAATGATCAATGATTCCCCCAGGAATCTGTATAACCAGCGCATGATCAAGATTTGCCTGACGCGTGACGATGGCGACTGTGATTATCGCACCGGCTACGATCAGGACGGCACGGTTAAAGTGCCGATAAAAGGCAATATCACCTATTTTGGCAATATTGATCTCAGCAATGGCAAGCCGGTCAACGCCAGCAATACCATTTATCTTATCCGCACTCGCGCCGGCGGCGATCCGATCACTCCTTACGGCGGCTATAATATTTTTAATTCTAGCGCAACCCGAATCAGCGGGAATAACATCACCTGGGATCTTGACTGGCTGAAATTCAACCGCGTCGATTTTGAATCCGGCGAGATGGTTTATTACGTTTTTAAAATTACGCTTGATGTCGAAGGCCGCAGTATCGCCGCCTTTATTACTAACGCCCCCAAAGAAAGCGATCCGGATCGCCGTCTGCTCAATACCGTACAAATCAAACCGATGCAGATTATTTATGGCTGCCTGGCAGAGGGTACGTTGATTTTAATGCAGGATGGGACAGAAAAGCCGATCAATGCTCTCACGGCGGATGAATTCGTTATTTGCGGCAATAACCACCCCAGACGCATTGAGAATATCACTACCGGGCAGGAGCAGCATTACATTGACATTACCGCCCGCGACCTGGCGGCACGTGAATATCGTATAAAAGCCAGCCTGGGGCACCCTTTCGTCACCGCAAACGGTATTTTTCTCGCCCGTGAATTGACCTCAGGCATGTGTCTTAAAACCCGGCACGGTGAGTGCGAGATTACCGCCCTCTCTCTCCAGTCCGGTGAATTAACCGTTTATAACCTGCAACTCAGCGCTGACTCTCCGCTGCAAAAAAACCAATGTGCCCTCAGTACTTTTTATGCTAACGGCGTGTTGGTCGGTGACGCGCTGATTCAACACCTCTATGAAGACGAATATCACCAACGCCCAAAAAACGTGCTGAAAACGCTACCCGCCGAGTGGCACCAGGATTACCACAATATGATCAAGGCAGCGGACGAATAATATCATGTATGAAGGCTATCCCGACTTCCAGCGCATTATTATCTGCGATGATCAACGTTTCGTCGCCGCATATCGGCAAAACGACGCCTATTATTTATATCCGCAGGCGCTCAGCATTCTGGCGGCCGACCCTTTGGCTTTCTCGCTGGATATCGTGCGTAGCTACAGTACCGAAAGCCTCTACGGCTGGCTGAATTTCACCACGCAATTGCAGTTCGCCGGTGAACAAAGCCTGCAAGTATTTAAGCAACAGTATCCGGATTGCGCGGTGAAGGCGCTGCCGGTCTTGCCGGACAGCCTGGGATTCGACGTGCCCATCGATTACCACAGCGATCTGTACGGCCGGCACTACGACACCACCTGGTATTCAGCACAGTGCAGTCAATTCATCATTCTGCTCAATGCGACAAGCACTCAGTTGATCGAGCGCACCCTGCTCGATGAGACGATAGGCTTCAACGCGCGTCTTGACGGTTTCGTCGAAGGCGTATCACCGCGTCTGGCCTACCGGATGGAATTTGATGCCCGTGCGCTGATCCTGGCCCTGGCCGCCGGCGTGGAGGGCGCCCATGCCGTGGGCGATAGCGGGATTGTCTTTCCCTACGACGGGCTGACCCTCTACCTCAGCCGCAACCTCACCCGCTTGCCGCTCGACATCGACCCACCGCCGCCGGCGAACGATCCGGCCGGCGATCTGCTGCTCAGTCAGGCTTTACTCGATCGGCTATACAACCTGTACGGTGCGCCATCTGTCGGTCCCGCCGCCGGCAATATGGCACAGATCCTTCTGACGCCGCCCCCGCATGCGGGCCGGACCCGGTGCGATCTGGCCAATGTCGCGCTGACTCAGCGGCCGCTTTGCTTCACGCTGGATCCGTTCGCCGCCGCGCAGCAGATCGCCAAAGTTTCGCCCGATACCATTATCCATCGCAGCACCGCACCGCCGCTGCCGGCGGGAGAGCGAGAGATCAACGTCTTTTACGCCTACCCGCTGGGGTTGCAATCCGGTGTTTCGATCGATATTCAGCTGACAGTACCGCCCGGCAATATCTACCCGATCGAGCAAACGCAAACGCTGGCGCTGCGACCCGACCGCTCCTGGTTAACCTTCAAGTTTCATAACAGTGCGCTGGATGCACAGCCGTTTTTCTACCAGATCCGCGTGAATTACCCGCAAGACGGCGTTTACCGCACGTTGCCAGGCGAACAACGTCGCTACGACGAGGATAACCTGGTACTGGATTACGCCGCGCTGCCTTGCCGATTCCTGACTCTATATCTCGACCCAACGTTCGCCCAACAAAGCCGACTTGGCGGCCTCTATCACTCCGCCGACTGGCGCCAAACGTGGGCGCTCAGCGCATCGGTGCCCTATTTCAGCGCACCGATCTTGGGCGATCCTACTTTTGCCGAAGCGACCGCCTACTCACTTTCCGGCGGCGGCGCCGTACCGTTACCCGCCCCGATCGTGCAAAACGCCACCATCGGCGCCTACAGTTTTCCGCAGTTCGGCGCACAACAGGCGACGATCACCGTTCGGCTGCCGCCGCAGTTGCTCAGCGCCGTATTGAGTTTTCAGCCGCAGGACAGCGAGCGCACCAGCGAGCGCACTTTTACGCATTCGCAGCCGAGCTTCGTCTACAAATGGAACGTCACCTCCATTTTCGCCGCCGGCTTCCGCTACAAGACTCCCACTGGCCCCTGGTCGCCTTATGTCACCGGCGACCAAACGATCGATATCAAGGGTGATACACCATGACCGACGAATTGGATCCACAACGTACGTTGCAAAACTTCTTTCTTCTTGATCGCGCGCTGGCGTTTCACGACCAAACGCGCCCCAGCGGCTGTTACACCTACGGCAGCTATACGCCGCAGGTGGTGCAGGAAACGCCGGCCGGCAAGATCAGCTCGTTGCATTTGCTGACCAGCCCCGGCGGTGGCCTGGCGACCTTCATTGCACCGAAGCTGCCGGTCGACAGGACTGCGATCGAGGACTATATCCGCCGCCATTTCGTTCCCGCTCCGGAAACCATCACCCTGGAGCAGGAGGAGATCCAGCAATCGCTGTGGCTGCACTTCGCGCAACGGCCGGCGACTGCCGCCTACAGCGTCGAATTTGAACAGTCCAAAATGGCGTTGACCCATGAGGAGTCTGGCCGGCTGGCGGGCGCGATCCAGGGAACAAAAGACCAGGTCTATTTTCTCACCCGCAACCGATTCAGCGTCGACAGCCGCGTCAATGCCCGTTTGCAGGCCGATTGGGTCGCGTTTGTCACCCTGGCCTTCAACGAGCAGGCACGGCAACCGGAAGCGATCGCCAGGCTGCTGAACCAACAAATCGACGCCGGCGTCGTCATTGTGCAAGCGCAGTTCGACAATGCGCCTTCAGAGCAGACGAAAGCTCGCGTTCGCCAGGCGTTGGTAAACACCGCCTCACTGCTGATCGCCAACACGCTACGCAACATCTCGTCGCCAGAACAAATCACCAACAAGCTGAATTACCAAATCGAATACGACGACACCGTGCCCCAGCGCTATCTGCTGGAGCAGCAACGTGACATTGCCGAACTGCTCAATCGGCTGCCAGCCGACGGCATCATCTCCTTTACCGCGACGCCCCTGCCGGAACCCAGCAGGCCGGATAAGCCGATCGAGCCTCAACGCTGCACCGTCAGCCTGGGATTTGATCCAAAAGGCTTCAATATCATGGCGATAGAGCTGCACTGGGCAGATCAACAGATGCCGATGGCATGGCCCAGCTTCCCGCCAGTGACGCTGGAAACGACAGCGGCGGTGAGCGATATCGCACTCAAGGTGACCTTCGCCGATTACACCCGCTTCGAGAGCCGGCTGGCGTGGCAGAACGCCATCGCGCTGACGCCGCAGGATGTGGGTTTCTATAGCCTGCTGTTCGACGCCGAGTCTCTGAAGGCCGAATTCAAAACGATCTCCGGCAGCGCCAGCTATCTCCCGGCGGGCCAGGGCAAGAAACAAAGCTTCACCTTCGCCTTTTCCGCCGCGCAGTGGCAGGCCACCTGGTGGATCAACGCCCATGCCGCCGGCCTCAACGGCCGGGTGGACTATCGCTGGCAAGGGAAAACGGCGGCGCTATTCCCCAAAAACTACGACTCCGGCCCCCTGCAGGCCACCACCGGCCCCATCAAACTGCAATACCACAAGTGACATAAACAAGAGGACCGCCCTATGTTAACCACCGCTTTGCAGCAATCGATAAAAATCGACGTCAACGAGTATTTGGGCGTCAAGGAATACGCGTATACCTGCTACGGCGACAGCGACAGCAAGGATACCTTCTATGTGGTGCCGGAGATCCCGGTGTTTGCCAAACGGGATACCAATACGCCGAGCTTCATGTTTTACAAATACCGCAGCGAAGATACGCAAGGCGGCTACGCGCAATTCACCGTGCAGCTGCCGCAGCCGAATGCGGAAATGAAAGACCGCATCCGCCTGCAGCTGTATAACGGCCTTGGCAGAAAAGGCGGCCCTCTGGATAAAAAATCCAAACTCATTGTCGACTACATCAAGGCGAAACAGGCCTATGAGGCGGACCCGGAAAACAACACCAAGAAGACCGCGATGGACCAGGCGCAGAAGAATACCGGCCTGAGCGATGAACAGCTCAACCGGTTTGTCGCGCTCTACGACGGCAACAAGGGCGACGACCAATTCCTCAGCGAACTGATGCCGGCGGACGCTGCGAAAATCGAACTGATGCAACCGCGCTACACCTCGGCGCAGGCCATGCTGATCCTCGACGGCAACGATAAGTTCTATCGCCAGATCCCAACGCCGCTGTCCCCCTCCGGTCTCGGCGACAACAATACCGTGTTCAGTCTGTCGCTGACCGGGGAAGGCGCCACGCTGTTTGAACAGGTACTGAAAGGCACCGATAAAAACGCCAGCGTCGGCGTGCGCTTCGATCTCTCCCTGGATGCCTCCATGTCGGCGGCCAAAGTGATCGTCACCTACAACAGCGAGCAGGCCAAGTCCGTAGCGCAAACCATCAACTACCACACCTGGTCGGCCGACGAGAAAAAGATCGAGCAGGAGTTTTACGCCAAGGAAGCGATCAAGGTGGACGTGCGGATCGGGTTGACGGCGCAAGAGATGGGCATGGAACCCGGCGCCTATGATAAATGGAAGGAAAGTCTGCGGAACTGGGGACAACAGCAGGTCGAGCAGATCCTGAGCAGCCAAACCGGCATCGATATGAGTCTCAATTTGCTGAACGACGCCGGCAGCTTTGAAAAATTCCAGTCCAAAATCTCGCAAACTCAGAGCTTCACCCGCGAATATGAAGAGAACGCCGTGGTGTCCTCCACCATTTACCCGCAAACTCAGCTGCCGTCGATACGCTCAATCGTCGGCGAAGCCGAGTTGGATCAGTACTTCAAAGAGTACGATCTCCACGACCCGTTCTATCAGTACATCCAGCCGGAGTTCTTCGTCACCGAAGACATGGCCAAGTATGATATCGCCAATATCGTGGTCACCGCAGTGTACGACGACAATCTCAAGAGCACGCTGACCTTTACGCCGAAGGATCCGGGGCCGAAGAAAACCGACAAGTGGTTTATCAAACCCGAGCTCGGCCGCGCCTACCGTTATCACTACACCGTCAACTTCACCGGCATGCAGGCCAAGCCTTACCTGTCTGGGGACATCCAGGTCAAAGACGATCTGGTGGTCACTATCAACGCGGCGCAAAGCGGCATCGTTTATGCGGATATCGCCACCCTGCTCAATCCGCTAGGCTGGGAGGTTTTCAGTCAGGTCGTGGTCACGACCCTGTACGAAGACAAAGAACATCACGTGTCGCCCAAGCAACACACCCAGGTGATTAGAGTCGATAACCCGCCGGTGCCGTTTATTTATCCGATCGGCACCAACGTGGAAAAGCCGCTTTATTATTCGGCCGACTACTATGCGCTGGACGGCGACAGCCTGACCTACCTCCCGCCGGGCGTGGAAAGCAACCCTCAACTGCCCGGCTATGGCGAAACGCGCGGCAATCAGATCCTGATCGCCAACGCCCTGCCGAAGCAGCAGAAATACACCATCATCTTCAAACCGTCGCAAAAAGACGTTTCGTTGATCACCTTCGAGATGACGGTGAACTACCCGAAATGGGACTTCTCGCAAACGCAACCCATTGCGTTAACCGAGTTCGACACCAAGTCGCTCACGCAGTACCTGACATTCAACCTGATGCAGCAAGAGAAAGGCAACGAGCCGCAGATCAGCTACACCGCCACGGTCTATTACGGCGATAACCAGGAGAAAACCGTCACCAAGCCGATCACGGGCACCAGCACCATCGTGGTCGTGACCTTCTGACGGCCGGTCTCCGCCGGAGCAAGCACACCTTGCTCCGGCTCCCTCTCCGATGACGTGGGGTTGCCGCTATGCGCGATCAGGTAATCATGCAAGACATCTGTTTTATTCGAGCGGACCCGGATCGGCCCGTGTATTACTACTGTGCCGCCGCGCCGAGCGTGCAGGTCGCCGCAGGCAATCAACCCGATGTCCAACTGCAAATTTTCAGAAACCTCAACCAACCGGACGATCTTTACTACGCCACGCTGTCGTTGCAGACCCAGCTGGCCAGTTCGCCCGAAGCGGCACAACGCGCCGCCGCCGCCAGCCCGGACATACCGCGCGGTGCGATCTTATTGCCGCTGCAGGCGATCGCCTGCAGCGCGACGCTGAATATCCCCGATCTTATCCCCGGGCAGACCAGCAAAACCTCGCTGAGCGACCAGCAATATTGCTACCTGTCCGCCAAACTGGACGATGACGACGATATCCTGCTGCTGGCGAGCCTGATGCGCACGCCGGCCTCGACGCCGATCGCCGTCAGTTACAAAATCGACTACCTGCAGCAGCTGCCGCCAGCCACCTTCGAGCTGGAAGCCAACTGGGACCAGGTTTACCGTTACCTGCAGCGCTCGATAGGCTTTAACCTGCTGATCTTTAGCGTCGGTATCGAGCAGACATCCGCCCAGTTGATCAGCGAGAAAATCGTCACCGTCAAAGTCAGGGACACCGACCCCGACGGCCATATGGCGCAGGCGGCCGCCGAACTGACGCAGATCCTCACCAGCCAGTTCTTCACACCGGTTATCGCCAACGAACCGCAGCAGACAAGCCCCAAAGCCGGCTTTTATCTGCAACAGGTCTCGGTTGAAAACATCGACCAGCGTCGCCTGAGCGGCAAGATCAGCGAAACCACCGTCGTGCAGCGTTCGCTCTATCCGCAGGCCCTGTTCGCCCAGTTGGTCAACGGCACGGACTATCAGGCCGATCGCGCGATCGTCAAACGCGATCTGCAGGATGACTTTTTCGCCTATCGCGAGGTGCGAGTCAGCCTGCTGTCGGATGCGCTTGACGCCAATATCCTGCTGGTGACGGCCCGGTTGCGCTATGGCTCAAACAGCCGACAGCTGAAATTCACCCGCGACGACTCCGGGCCCAAACCGTTTAAGGAACCCAGCCTGATCGACCCGAAAACGGGAAAAATGCTGTGGCCGGTCGAGTATGACTTCACCGTGTACTTCAACCAGTCGATAGGCGGCGTAACTTCGGTCAGCTCCGGTAGCCTGCAAACGGAGATGAGCGAGGTCTTTCTGGACGTCGAGTCGCTCTACGGCCGCTATGATTTCGCGATCGAAGCGGCGCAACAGTTTGACTGGCAGCGCTATCAATCCGTGCTGGTCACGCTACGCTATCGCCACCGGCAACAGCCGAACAGCAGCGTGTCGCGCAGCTTCCAAATTGACCAGGCCAGCCCGCGGGCCCACTACCCGGTCATGCTGCCGGAGCCGGACGAATACCAATTCGACGTCAACAAAACCTACAGCGCCGCCGTCAACTCACCGCATATTTCCGCCGAGCAGCAAGAACCGACCGGCCAAGACGTCTACCTGTTCTCGACCCTGTATCGTCAGCGCGTGCTGACGCTGTCGGCCGACATGGACTGGCGCCGGGTGGAAATGGTCATCGTTTCCGCCAGCTACGCCTGCACGCCGGCGGAAACGCTGCAGCAGGTGTTTCAATTCACCGAATCCGACGGCGCCCCGCGCTGTTTCAGCGCCGATCAGCTTGATCCGGAGCAGATGACCATCGATCTGGATATCTGGTTTACCTATCAACCCGGAGAAGGCGGCGATCGGCCCGAAAACGTGCAGTGCTCGACCGACGCCAACGCTCTCGATCTCGCCACCCTCAGTTAACTAAGGAAACGCCATGTTATTACTCAGAGCCAAAACCGCCACCATCAACAACATCACCTTCTTCGCCGACGATTCAGACGATAATCAGTTCTGGTATCTGCCCGGCGATATCCACATTGCGCAAAAGTCGGGCGAACCGGTGTTTTCGTTGATCAAATACACCGGCGACGCCAGCGACCCACAAGGGGGATACATCAACTTCGAGGTCAATACGGCGATCGACGAAGCGGTGTTGAACCGTGCCTTCAACGACTATCTGCGCAAACTGAACGTTGATCCCAAGAACGCCCGCAAGGCCCAGGTACCGTATGATAAAGGCACGGTGAACTTCTTCGTGCTCGACGCGGGCGCCACCAACGGTGAGCTGATCAGCGCCCCTTGCCCAAGCCTGTTCGGCAACAACAGCGCCATTTTCAGCGCCAAGCTGACGCCGTCCCAGGCGGTGATCCTCGAAGCCGCGTTCACCCAGGCCAAGGCGCCGGCCGCCGTCGCCTATAATCTCAGCTTCACCGGCATCACGCCGGCGCTGAAGGTCGAAGTGACCGCACAGTTCGAAAGCATCTACAAAGAGTTCGATCTGAAATTCGGCGCCAACATTCCCATCCCGGTTGAGACGCCGGCCAGCTTCTGGCTGGGCTTCGACAGCGTCATCAAAAAACTGCAGCAGGATCAGAAACTGGTGATCAAGGTCACCGAAAGCATGCCGGGCGATGAAGAGGCCAAAGAGAAAGAGTGGGCGCTGCAGTTCGTCAAGGAAGAGATCCTGAAAAGCTTTTTCAGCGCCACGCTCAAACCTAACGACGACAGCAACCCGCAGGCGAAATCCGCCAGCGACGCCATTCTGGATTCGCTGATCGCCAGCGACAAGAAAGAAGGCGAAGAAGCCGGCAAAGGCGGCCTGTTCCCCAGCGCTTCGCTGGAGATCAAGCTGGTGCGGATCGAGGAAACCAAAAGCCTGAACTTCAACTACACCTCTTCGAAGGCCCTCAGCCAGTCCGCCGTGCCGCAAAACTTCATCGGCAGCGATATTCTGCATGCTCAGAAAACTGCGCCCTACTTTATTCAGGTCAACGTCAACGATCCGTTCTTCCAGCAGCTGGATTTGACCGTGCTCGGGCCGGACAGCTTCGAAGAGTA
This sequence comes from Serratia sp. X10, assembly GCF_017811775.1. Classification (NCBI taxonomy): domain Bacteria; kingdom Pseudomonadati; phylum Pseudomonadota; class Gammaproteobacteria; order Enterobacterales; family Yersiniaceae; genus Serratia; species Serratia sp. X10. The sequence goes on from NZ_JAEIOH010000001.1 coordinate 1,020,972, forward strand.
TGGGATCAAGGCCGCCAGCTTCAACATCCGTTACAACAACCAGGTTTATACCGGCGCGCCTTTCACCAACGATGACGGTACCTGGACCAAGCGCATCGCCCGCAGCAGCGATAAGAACGAGCTGTTCCATATCACCAGCGAATTCGCTTTCAAATCCGCAGCCTCCTCGGGCTGGGAAGGCAGCAGCAACTATCAGTCGCTGTCCGAATCGGCCTCGACGCTGCTGAACATGGATCCCGGCTCAGTGCTGTCGTTCAACGAGATCAGTATCTTCCTCGATCGCAAATTCTCGTGGGAAAACTGTAACCAGGTCATGGTGGAGCTGAGCTATCAGGATGACAAAGGAAGCCGCAAGATCAAGAAATATACCTTTAACCAAGACGCGCACGAGAGCCAAACGTTCAAATACCGCTGTCTGACGGAGAAGCCCTGGGCGGTCAATTACACACTGATCTACTTCTTGGTAGGCGGGGAAACCGTCGAACGCAGCGGCAGCGAAAACCCGCCGGCGATCGTTATCCCCAATCTGGTTTAGGTGTGCGCCATGACCGATCGCAACGCAGTGTTACCCGCGGCATGGAACGCCCTGGTCAGCGCCCTGTGCAGGGAAGCGCCCCATTTGCAAAACACGTTGGCCCCGGACGTCGCCCGTTTCAGCCGTACGAAAGCGACGCCCGGCGGTTTGTCCGCCGCGTTTACCACCAGCCTGCTCGGTTATAACGGCAGCCCGTTGGAGTTCACCGTCTCGTCGGCCAAACCGCAGGGGCTCGCCTGCACGCTGGATCCCTTTTTGCCGCGCTATGCGCAGCGGCGCAGCGCCGGCGCCTTTGCCCGACACTGTCAGGCGATCACCGCAGCCCCGCTCGCCGATCCCGCCAACAGCCTGGAGGCGGTGCGACGCATGCAATGTGCAAGCGTTCAGCCGTTGCGATTCGGCGCCTGGCTGGGGCGAAAATACGGCCCGGACGCGATCAAAACCAAGGTCTACATTGAAACCCCCGCTGACATGGCGGCCGCGCCCGATGAATTGCAAGGGCCGCTCGCCGCCGAGGCCCGCCGCGCGGCGGGATTGACGCTGCTGATGGTGGGGTATTACCCGGAGTCTGCCGACTCTCCGCGCGAATATTACTACCAGTGGCACAGTGCGCGGATCACGCGTGACGATATCCTCGCCGTCATGCGGCTGTTCGAGGGAGAAAGCCGTTTTTCCGCCCTAATGCCGCTGCTGGACCGCGCGCTGCAGCAGCAGGACAGACGGGACTTCCCCCCGACCACCTACGGGTTCAGTCTGGGATACGCGCCGGACGGCAATTTGGAGAGTTTTACGCTGTTCGCCATGGCGGCAAGTTTTTTCGGCGACAACCGCCGCGTTTTTGACAGCATCACCGCGTTGCTGGCGCCTGATGGCCAAACCCTGCCGCTGCTTAACCGCGCGGTGAGCGAGCAGGTTCCGTTGCAGTACAACGTCGTCGGTTTTTCCTGCGATCGCCAGGGCAATCACAGCGTCAGCTGCACGTTCAGCCCGCAAAACGCGCATTTCGAAATCCTGCCATGCAAAGCGCGCGCAACGGCACCGCTTGTGCCATTGCCGTTGGCGGAGCTGCTGGCGCAGCAGTGTGCCAGCGGCGCCTTTCCCTCTCATGTCAGAACGCCGGATGGCCGCTGGCACAAGGATGAAAATGCTTTTGTCACCGCCCAGGTGCTCCGTACGCTGGATTATAGCGCCCAGACCGCGCCCCATATCGAGCTGGCGCTCGACTTCTTGCTCGGTTGCGAGAGCCGCCCGCACCACTTCCATTTTTGGCCTGCCGGCAAGCACCCCACCTGGATGGCGGGCCAGCGGATCGACGCTGACATCGACGATACCGCCATTATCACTGAGCTCTTGTATCGATTTCATCGGCGCTCGTTGGCCCAAGCCAGACAGACGCTGGCGCACATGCAGGCCTACCAGGTACAGCGCGTCGAACGGCGGTTAACGACGACGCAGCACCAATGGGCGGAGTGTTACGCCTTTCACACCTGGATGAAAGACGACGGTGATATCACGCAGCTGGACTGCTGCGTGAATACCAACGCGCTGATTTTAATCCATGCGTTGACCTCCGCTCACGGCAGCCCGCCGCCGGCCTATTCGCGCATTATCCAAATGCTGAATCAGGCGGTGAGCTGGAGCGACGGCGATTACAACCGCCTCAACGCGTTAACGCCCTATTATGCCCACCCGCATGAGTGGCTGAGTACGCTGGAATACGCCAGGCGGCAAGGGGTGCCGCAGCTTTCACCGGCGATCGATGCGCTGGCCGCCTGGCGCTTGCCGGCGACCAATGACGAAAGCCCGCTCTATCGCCGTCACGACGGTCATTTTCTTTGGACTTCCGCCTGCCTGAACCAGTTCAGACATCTGGCACGCCTTTCTTCTCTGGAGGATCGCTATGAACATCTTTCTCAATGATCTGGTGACGCTGAACAAGGTCATTTTGGACAACGCGCGCGAACAGTTTCCCGACGCCGAAGCCCCCCGTCTGCGCTACCGCGCCGCGCCCGCGCCGGTGGCCGACGAACTGCAGGCCGATGTTTGTACCGAAGTCGTCTCGGGAGAGACGCGCTATCGCATCGCTACCACCAGTGACGGTACACGCTGGCATATGACGGTGGATTTTGCGCTCAGCCGCGCCGTTCAGCAGGTGCCCTACGTGGTGCTGACCTTCAGCACGTTCGGCAAGGTTGAAGAAATGATCTTCGAACAGGTTTTGCTGGACGCCCCGCCGACCCGCTACCGCGCCCAGCTCGACCTGGACCGCCTGGAACAGCGTGACGCGCTGCTGCGAGCGCTGTCGGATTATGACTCGCAAACTACGCTGGTGGTCGCCATCGTCACCGATAACGGGCTCCTCAACACCATCACCTCGCCGAAAGTCTTCTACTTCGCCGAGAACTACTATCCCTATATCTATCAGGGCATCCTGCCGCCGCCGCCGCGCCTGCAGCTGATCCTCACGCCGCTGGCCTTCGGGCATCTGTGGTACAACTACTATCAGGACTATGTACGAAAAAACTATCTTTATTACCTGCCGGATACTTTCCTGCTCGCGACCAACGCCGCCGAGGACGACAAACCGATGCTGTCTATCTCGTTTTCTGCAGCGCCGCACGCGACCTCGCTCAACGATGTCGAAGTGACGTTCGACTATTTCCTGTCGCCCAAGGTCAATCAGGCGCGCATCGGCGACGCCACCGCACAGTTCACGCAGATGCAACCGGACGGCAAGCTGGCACCGTTCGCCAACGCGGACACCCTGACGCTGCAGCTGGGGCTGCCGGACGGAAAAACGGAGGAAAAAAACGCGCTGATCAATCTGCAGAGCGGCATCGTGGATTCATTCACGCTGCCCGCCAGCCAATTTGGATTGATTTGGGACGCCTTCTTCGATCGGTCTGCGCAAAACCTGCTGCTCAAGGGGTATCTGGCGGTGCAGTTCACCGGCTTCAACCCGGATAATCTGCCCGTAGCGCTGGCGCTGGACGCCAAATACCAGAACAGGCTGCCGGATTTCATCAAGCAATCCGCACCGGCGGACATCAATAAGACCGTGGAATTCCGCAGCGACGCCGGCGCCTACGATCCTGCCGGACCGCGACCAATCAAGCGCATGCTGGTCAGCATCGACAACCAAACCATTGAGCTGGACAAGGAACACCCCGTTCAATCGGTTAACGTGAAGATTTCCGTGCTGGAACTTATCCTGCATCCGGACAAGAAGCTGGTGTATCACTACGATTTGCAGATTATCTACGTCGACGGCGGCAAAAAGTCCTCCTACGACAATACGTCCAGCTTCGAGATTATTTACGTCCCCTGAACGGGGAAAGAATGGCGGCGCGGCCAGGCTGCATCGAGCCCGGCGCGCCGGAACAGAGGATCAACGTTTTTTCTTTTTGTTAAAATCCAGCTCGAAGGCGAACACGGCGCTCTGAATTTTGCGCTCCATCGCCAACCCGAGCTTAAGAAAGCGGCATGACAGGCGCGAGAAGTGTACCACCTGGTCGTTATCGTCGGTTTCCTGATCGTCGTTGACCACCACCAGCTCCATATTGACCTTGAAGCTGCCGTAGCTGCCCAGATCCAGCTCCGCTTTCTTGAACTGCAAGCCTGGCTGGAAGAAATCCGGCAGCGGGCCGTCGAAGCGTAAACCGACGCCGCCGGCGGAGAGATCGTGGATCCGCAGCTCGTACGGCGTGCCGTCCGGGTATTCGCCGGTACAAAAGAATTGGCGCCAGTGCGGCGTAGTGATGCGGAATTGACGGCGACGCTGGATATAGACCAGCTCCTGCGGCAGCTGGGTCGAACAGGCCTGTACGCCCTGATGTTCGGTCAGCTCCGCCTGGGGGACGGAAAACTCGATTTTGGCGTCGTTGCTTTCAATCACGATGGTGCAAGCGCCGTCAATGGCGCTCGAGGCTTCCTCACCGCTAAACACGATATTGTCCGGCCCGACGCTCAATAACAGACTTTGAAACCGGTGCTGCTGATTTTCTACGCGCAGCGGCGTGCGTTGTTTGCAAATTTCTCGCAGAATCGCCAGAACTTCAAAACGCTCCCGTTTGATAAACAGTCCGTTATCGCTGTGCTCCACACGTGTCTCCTGACTTTTTTCTAATGACGTCTTACGTATTCCTTACGGTTATCATCTCTGGGAATATTCCTAAAGTCAAATTTGCCAGCGTTGCCAGGCCTGCGGCAGCAGGCGTGCGAAACGTTTCGCCCATGCCTGTTGCCCGCGTTCGTCAGCAACCAAATCCTGGCGAATTTCGATGCCGACGTAAGGCAAACCGCGGCGCTCCGCGTGCACCGGCAACGTGTAATCGGTGGCGTCCGTCATCGCATAAGGTTCGTTAATACCCACCTGCAGATCCCCCTCTTCACGCAGCAGTTCAGCCAACAGCAGCGCAAATTCCGGGTAGCGGTTAAACAGCAGCCCCACCTGCCAGGGGCGCGATTGGCCCTTGAACACCGGCGTGAAGCTGTGCATGGCGATCACCGCCGTCGGCAGTTCGCGCAGTTGGCGTTGCCCCAGATGCTCGTCGATGGCGTGGTGATACGGTAAAAATACCTCGCGCTCACGCGCCAGCGCGTGTTCGGCGTTGATGCCGATATTGCCGGGGATGGGCGTCAGTTCAGACAAATGCGGGATCGAACTGGCGATGCCGGGCGCCCGGTTGCAGTCGATCACCAACCGTGAGTAACGCTGATGAATCAGCGTGGCGTCAAGTTGGCGGCTCAGATGGCGCGATACGCCCAGCGCGCCGATATCCCAGCCGATGTGGCGCTCGATCTCCCCCGGCGGTAAGCCGAGATCGCCGAGGGATTGCGGTATCGCCTTGCCGGCGTGATCGCACAGCAGCAAAAATGGCGCTTTGCCGCGCGGGGTTTCAACGACGGCGGCGGGCGGTTCATCGGCGGACAATAACGGCGGGATAAACGAATGAGGCATGAAAGGCTCCGGCGGTGGAAAGCAAAACGTTTATCGTAGCGCTATCCCGTCGCCGGCCCCAAGGTCGTGCTTAGATCAAAAAGGCATGAGTCAGACGCCGATCATGCCGTCTCGGCTTCCTGCGGCTGATGCACCGCAATATAACGTTGATAACGCGACGGCTTGAGCCGCGAGGTATCCACCAGCACCAGGCCGTCGATGCAGTTGTTGAAGGCAGGATCGGTGCCAAAGTCGATAAACTGCACCCCGCCCGGTTCGCACAGCTCGGTGTACTGTTTGTACAGCGTCGGGATCGAGCAGCCGATGTTGCTGAGCAGGCTCTTCAGCCGCACCAGATCTTCCTGGTAGTTATCCCCGGCAAACTGCGCCAGCACCTGCGGCAACGACGCCGGATAAGGACGACGCGACTGCGCGAAGGCGTGATCCGGCGAGAAATAGAGCCGATAGAAGGCGATCAACAGATCGCGCGCCGCCAGCGGCATGCCGCCGGAAATGGATACCGGGCCGAACAGATAGCGATACTGCGGGTATTTCGACAGATAGGCGCCGATGCCCAGCCACAAATAGTCCAGCCCGCGCTTGCCCCAATAAGCCGGCTGAATGAAGCTGCGCCCCAGTTCGATGCCCTGCGCCAGGATCGGTTCCATATCGCGGTCATAGTGGAACAGGCTGTTGCTGTAGATGCTCTCCAGGCCCTTACGCGCGATTTGTTCGGCGGTGGGGATAAAACGATAGGCGCCGACGATCTCCAGCTCCTCTTCATCCCACAGCACCAGGTGATAATAATCGTCGTCGTAGCTGTCCAGATCGCGGCGGCGGCCGGATCCTTCCCCCACAGCGCGGAAAGCGATCTCGCGCAGGCGCCCCAACTCGCGCAGGATCGGCGTGCGCGCTTCATCGTGACGGCGATAGAGGTAGATGGTTTTGCCGTCCGGCGTCACCCCCAGTCGTTCGCAGTTCGCCAGCGCCTTTTTCAGCTCCAGACGCTCTTCCGGCAACGCGATCGGCGATTCGCTGGCGAACAGCCCCGGCTTGCCCTGGCCCAGGCGATACACGTGGCGGCGAAAGCGCTCCGCCAGATCCTTGGCGCTGGTGTGGCCGTCGTGCCAGTTGGCGAACGGCACGCGGCCGCCGATGCGGATCCTGATGCGCCCGCCCCGCTGCTGGAACATTTCACGCACCAGCAGCAGCGTCGACAGCGGACGGTAGACCAGAGAGGTAAAGTAGAACAGGTTGCTGTTGCGCGCGCTGATATGAATCGGCACGATCGGCGCGCGCGCCTTGGCGGCCAAGCGCAAAAAACCGGTATGCCAGTGGCCGTCGCGGATGCCTTTTGGGCTCATGCGCGACACTTCGCCGGCCGGGAAAAGGATCAGCGCGCCCTGATTGTCCAACTGCTGCTGCATGCCTTCAATCTGTTTGCGGCTGGTTTTATAAGCGACGTTATCCACCGGCACGAACAGGTTGCGCAGCGGTTCGATGTAGGTCAGCAGCTGGCTGGCCACCACTTTCACATCCGGACGCACCGCCGCAACGGCGCGCAGCAGCACCAGGCCGTCGAGCGAGCCGATCGGATGGTTGGCCACGAGCACCACCGGCCCCTGACTGGGGATGTTTTCCAGATCGCCGTCCACCAGCTCGCAGCTGAGGTTAAAGTAGTCCACCACCTGCTCGATCAGATCGAGCCCTTTCAGGTGGGGATAGTCGGCGGCGAACTGTTTGAATTCTTTTTCGAAGAGAAGGGTTCTTAGCAGGCTGCGCTGCCAGGCAGGGGTATTGCGGTGTGGAAATGCATCTTGCAACAGAGAATCCAGGCTGAACATCGCGTTATCTCCTGACGTAGTCGCTGCAAACTTAAGCCAGAGCCATGACTCTGACATGTCAGTCACATGACAATAAAATGAATCCATCGACTATCAGGTATAGCAAAGTAATGGCGATTTGGGAGCGAAAGACGCATTTTCGCCCCACTTCCCCTCACATCGGCGCCAGCAACGCTTCAATGCGGCGGTTCACCGCTTCACGCAGGCGCAGCAGCGGCCCCGCCTGATGCGGATAACGCTTGAAGGTGATGCGCATGCCCAGCTCGCGTTCGATCAGCGCCTCCACCGCCGCCCGATCGCTCAAACTCTCCAACAGCTGCAGCGCGCGCATGTCCTGCAGCCCCTGATGCAGCACCCGCAGGCGCAGCGACTCCACCGGCTGCAGATCGTCGCCCGGATACACCACGAACGGGTCGCCGGAAGGAAACGCATGGCCGCTGTCGGTCACCGCGTACGGATTGATGCGCTCGCGCGAATGGGCGCTGTTATAGAAGTTGAATCCCCAGTGCAGGAAGCCGGCGATGCGGTACAGATACAGCTGCACGCCCAATATGCGGTTGCGCGCCGAAGGCTGAGCGAAGAAGCGATTGGCGACCTCGGTCTTCTGCACGCAGCAATAATAGGCCCATAGCCCGGGCACCCGGTGTTCGATAAAGGGTTCGATATGGTCGGTCGCCGCCACCGGGGTCTCCACCAGGCCTTGCTGATAGAACGCGAAATCCGACAGCGCGTCGAAGGTGCGAAAACCGCCCAGCAACGGCCGCAGCGCGGCGCTGGCACGCTGGTAGGCCGCCAGGTTGTCCAGCGTCGGTTCATCGGAAATGTGGAACCACACCTGCCGTTCCAGCCCCCGTTCGCGAAACCAGGCGGTTAACGCCGGCAGCAGCGCGTGCAGGAAACGCTGATACGCTTTGCCCTGCGCATCGGTGTGCCAGCCGAACAGCGGCAGCATCTCGCCCTGATCTTCTACCACTATCTTCGGCGCATGCGCCGCGCCCCATTGGGTAAACAGCGGCGCGATCTCGAAATGCTCGATGCCCTCTTCCTGTGCCAGCGCCACCCATTGCGCCAGACGGCTGAAATCGAAGCCGAACCCCTGCGCCGAACGCGTCACTTTCACCAGCTGCACCGTGGTGCGTTCACCGCCGACGGCGGTATCCAGCGGCGGCGTAAACAGCGGCGTCAGCAGCATATTGACGCCGGCCTGCACCGCACAGCGCACAAAGTTGCGCACCGCGCGCCAGTACGCCGGGCTGAACACCGTCAGACGGTAGTAATCCGCCAGACAGTCGGTGTGCAGCCACTCGGTATGCAACAGGGTTTGCGGCGGCAACGCCGCCGGCACCAAGTGCAGCGTCAGTGCGGCTTCGGCCAGCGTCTCGCCGCTTTGCGCATCCAGCAGGCGCAGGGTCAACGGGACATCGCCGGCCAGTGTCATGGCGGCCGGCGGCGTCAGGGTGAGCCATAAGCTGCCGTAATAACCGCAGGCGGCGAAAAAACGCCGTTGCGGCAGCGGCATCAGCGGATCGGGAAATAATCCCGGTTCGGTGGTCAGGTAATTTTCATCGCTCTCGCGATAACAGGGAAATCCGCTCGGCACCGATCGCACCTGACGCACGCTGATATAATCCGCCAGCGGCCCGTCAAGTTGATAACACAGCTCATGGCGGGTCTCGTTACCGGGCGTTTGCAAACAGTATACCGCCTGCCAGGAAAGCACCTCGTTATTCAGCCCGCTCAGCCGATTTTCTACGGAAATGGATGGCATGCTGCGGCGATGAAATACTTTTTCCAGACTATGGGTAAATACCAGAGACAGGCGCATAATAATCAGCCCTCTTTATTTCTCATGAATAATCGGTGTAAAAATCAGGCTAGCGTCTTTTATCGCCACAAACAATAGTCAGTAATAAAAAACGTTCCAGCCATCTCTTCTGACGGCGGTGGGAAGATTTTTTTGTTTATTTGCATCACAAAAATGAAAGAAGCTGGAGCTTGCACAATAAAAATGTTTTTAATCCCCATTCTGGTGCAAGGGTTATCAGTTATTCCTATGCCTGCGAAGACCGCTAAATGCCGCACTACCGGGGAAAAACCCCGCCACAAGGTTAATGAAATGTGAACGGATCGACCTTTCACTTAGTCGTAAAAGCCTTTCGATTTTAACAACAATGAAACATACATGCCCCATTTTTGGGCGTTCGGGGGTGTATTGACACATTGAAAGTTAAGGGATAGAAAGAATTTACGTTGCGAAAAACGTTATTCGTCGCTCACCGAGGGGAAAGCAATGTCACCGATAAAAAATACCGGCCGCCTGCTGGCGCACTCCATTCTTGCCAGCGCATTATTATTACCCACCCTGCTCCATGCAGCAGATAAAATAACATTACGCTATGCCGTTTGGGACAGAAATCAATTACCCGCCGAACAGGAGATCGCCAAGCGATTTGAACAGGCCAATCCGGATATAAAAATAGAAATAGAATTAACCCCTTCGGCGCAATATTTCGTTAAATTAGATTCCGCTGCCGCCGGCGGCGTAGCGCCGGATATATTCTGGATTAATATGCCTTATTTTGTGCAGTACGCCAAAAACGGCATTATGGAGCCGCTGGCGCCTTATATTAAGGAGAGCGGCCTTAAGCTGGACGACGTGGTCGCCAGCTCGGTGAAAGCCTACCAGTACGACGGTCAACAGATGGCCATCCCGCGCGACGTCGATTCCATCGCCGTGTGGTACAACAAAAAACTGTTCGATCAGGCCGGCGTCAGCTACCCCACCAACGACTGGAGCTGGGACGATCTGAAGAGCAAGGCCGCCGCCCTGAAAAACGGGTTGAAAGGCGCCGCCTTCCCGCTGGTAATGGACCTCAGCATCGACGGCCAGGACAGCTACATGAACCTGCTGTTCCAAAACGGCAATCACATCGTGCCCAAGGATGGCCAGCCTACCGACATCGCCAACGACAAGTCCATCTGGGTCTATCAGCAACTGCAGGGCATGATGAAAGACGGCCTGATGCCGAGCGCCCAGCAGATGAGCGAAGTCAAAACCGAGAACATCTTCCAGTCCAACCGCGCCGCGATGGTCTATGCCGGCTCCTGGCTGGCGGCGCCGTTCGCCAATAACCCGCTGATCAACGATCACATCGACGTGGTGATGATGCCGAAAATTGAACGTCAGTCCGGCGTGGCACACAGCCTGGCCTTCGCCATGTCGGCCAAAAGCGCCCACAAACAGGCCGCCTGGAAATATATCGCCTTCATGAGCAGCGAAGCCTCGCAGGCGGAGCTGGCCAAGGTGGTGATCCCGGCCAACAAGACGGCGGCCAAAGTTTGGGCGCAGCAGATCCAAAAGGTCGACGTCACGCCTTACATCCAGACCCTGGAAGTGACCCAGGCTTATCCCACCGCCGGCACCAATACGCCGAAATGGCAGAACATGTGGATCGCCAGCCTGAAGAAGATCTTTATGGGCGCGGACGCCAAACAGGAAATGGACAAATCGGTCAAGAAGATCGCGCGCGTCATGGAGCAGTAATCGCCCCGCCGCGGCGCGCTGCCCCGAGCGCGCGCCGCGGTGGACCCACGCTGAACGTCATAGGTGAGGAATGGCAACATGTCGCTGGCAGAAACGGCTACGGTCACCCTGAAACCATCCCGGCGCACCGCCCGCCCCGCGCTCAATCGGCTCGAACGCGCCGAACGCTTCTGGGGCTGGGTGATGATCCTGCCGCTGCTGATGGGGGTGACGGTGTTTTACCTGATCCCCTTTTTGCAAAACATCTTTTACAGCTTTACCGATCTCAACCAATTCATGCGCTGGAGCAGCATCAGCGTCGATAACTATCTCAACCTGTTCGAAGACGACGACTTTTACACCGCCGCCGCCAACACCCTGTTTTACATGGTGGTCTGCGTGCCGATCAGCCTGAGTCTGTCGTTGCTGCTGGCGATTGGCCTCAACCAGAATATCCGCGGCAAAGGCCTGCTGCGCACCCTGCTGTTCCTGCCGGCGGTTACCATGCCCGCGGCGGTGGCCATGGTGTGGCAATGGCTGTTCAATAAGAATTTCGGTCTGATCAACCAGGCGCTGAGCCTGTTGCACATCGCGCCGGTCGCCTGGCTGTCCGATCCGGACGTGGTGCGCATCAGCGTGTCCATCATCATCATCTGGTCGTCGCTGGCGCTGAAGATCATCATTTTGCTGGCCGGGCTGCAAAGCATTCCGCGCCAGCTGTACGAAGCGGCGGATCTCGACGGTATCGGCACCCTGCGCCGCTTCTTCTGCATCACGCTGCCGATGATGGTGCCGACGCTGTTCTTCGTGTCGGTGATGAGCTTTATCGAGATCCTGCAAATCTTTGACGTGGTGTTCCTGATGTTCGACCGCGCACTGGTGGAGAACGACGTGATGACCGTCACCAACCTGTTCTACAAGTACGCGTTTTACCTGCAGGAAAAAGGTTACGCCTCCGCCATCACCGTGGTGCTGTTCGCCGTCACGCTGGTGATCACCCTGATTCAAATGGCGATCGGCAAGCGCCTGAAAGTCAGCTGAGGAGCTGCACATGAACGCAAGCAAGAAAACGCTGGTGTACCTGTTTATGGGGCTGGCGGCGCTGGCCTCGGTGGTGCCTTTTATCTGGATGCTGGTGACCTCGCTGAAAACCCAGGCCGAGAGCATTCAGATCCCGCTGACGCTGCTGCCGGCGCATCCCAGCCTGCAGGCCTACGGTCGGGTGATGCACGAAATCCCGTTCGCCGGCTTTTATCTCAACTCGCTGCTGGCGACCTTCTTCACCGTCACCTTGCAGATGGCGATCGCCACCATGGCCGCCTACGGCTTCTCACGCCTGCATTTTCGCGGCCGGGATGCGGTGTTTCTGGTGTGCGTATCGGTCCTGATGGTGCCTGGTCAGGCGTTTCTGATCCCGCAATTCCTGGTGGTGCAGAAGCTGGGGTTGGTCAACAGCATCACCGGGTTGGTGCTGCCGGGCATTTTCAGCGTTTACGCCACCTTTCTGCTGCGCCAGTTCTTTCTGGCGGTGCCGAAGGAAATGGAAGAAGCGGCCTTGATCGACGGTTACAGCTACTTCGCCATCTTCTGGCGCATCATGCTGCCGCTGATCCGGCCGGGCATTATCGCCTGCATCATCATCAACGGCCTGTGGAGCTGGAACAACCTGATGTGGCCGCTGATCGTCAATACCACCGCCGAGAAGCTGACGCTGCCGGTTGGGCTGGCCTCGCTCTCCAGCCGCGCCGGGGTGGAATATCCATTGCTGATGGCCGGGGCGCTGATGGCGGTGATCCCGATGCTGATGCTGTTCATTATTTTCCAACGCTATTTCATCCAGGGCATCGCCAGCGCCGGGGTGAAAGGCTAACGCGCAGACAAGGTAAACGACATGGCCGGAATTCAGTTAAACAGCGTTAAAAAAGTCTATCCCAACGGTTTCCACGCGCTGCACGGCGTCGATTTGGACATCGAGGACGGGGAATTTATGGTGTTCGTCGGCCCGTCAGGCTGCGCCAAATCCACCCTGCTACGGATGATCGCCGGGCTGGAGAGCGTCAGCGAGGGGCAGATCTTGATCCACGATCGCTGCGTCAACGACAGCATGCCGAAGGATCGCGGCATCGCCATGGTGTTCCAGAACTATGCGCTGTACCCGCACATGACGGTGTACAAGAACATGGCGTTCGGCCTGATCGGCAAAGAAAGCAAGGCCGAGATCGACCGCCGGGTGCGCGACGCGGCGGAAAAACTGGAGATCACCAACCTGCTGCAGCGCAAGCCAGGCCAGCTCTCTGGCGGCCAATGTCAGCGGGTGGCGGTCGGCCGCGCCATCGTGCGTAAACCCAAGGTGTTTCTATTTGACGAGCCGCTGTCCAACCTCGACGCCAAGCTGCGGGTGTCGATGCGCGTGCAACTGATCGAACTGCACAATCAACTGAAGCAGGAAGGTGCCGCTGCCACCATGGTGTACGTCACCCACGATCAGGTCGAAGCGATGACCATGGGCGATCGCATTTGCGTGATGAACCGCGGCGCCATCATGCAGGTGGATAAACCGATCAACCTGTATCACCACCCCGCCAACCGTTTCGTCGCCGAGTTTATCGGCAGCCCGTCGATGAACCTGCACGATCTGGCGATCGTGCGCGACGGCCAAACGGTGCGGCTGCGCATCGGCCTGCAGCATCAGCTCGATCTGCCGCCCGCGCTGCAACGGCAATTGGCGGACTACCCGCATGCGCGGGTGTGCCTCGGCATCCGGCCGGAGTCCCTGCGGCTGTGCACGCCCGGCAGCGCAAACTGTTTCCCGGCGCAGATCGTCACTATCGAGCGCATGGGCAACGAAGAGCTGTTGCACTGCGAACTGGCCGACCTGCGCTTCGTGCTGCGCATGGCGTCGCTGCCGGATTGGGAACCGCGCCTCGGCGAAAATATTCATCTGGCATTCGATCTGACGCGCGCGCATTTGTTCGACGAGCTCAGCGGCCAAAACCTCAAATAACAACAGCGGAGTATCCAGCAATGTCGTCAACACAACCCAACAGCTTTGCCCATCGCCCGGTGCGGGTGCTGGTGGTCGGCGCCGGGGCGCGCGGCGAAATCTACTCGCGCTATGCGCTGGCGCATCCCGATTTGATGCAGGTGGTGGCGGTAGCGGAACCGCGTGACGCCTACCGCGAGCAGTTTGTGGCGCAGCATGCCATCGCGCCGGAAAACGTCTTCACCGACTGGAGCCTGGCCGCCGACGCCGGCAAGCTGGCCGACGCGGTGCTGATCTGCACCCAGGATCAGATGCATCTGGAGCCGGCGCTGGCCTTCGCCCGCCAGGGCTACGCCATGCTGCTGGAAAAACCGCTGTCGCCGGACGCCGACGAGTGCCGCGCCATCGTCGCCGAGGTGGTACGCCAAAAGCTGATCTTCTCGGTCGGCCACGTGCTGCGCTATACCCGCTATACCCAAAAGCTCAAGCAGCTGCTGCGCGACGGCGCGATCGGCGATATCGTCAGCCTGCAGCACCTGGAACCGGTCGGCTACTGGCACCAGGCGCACTCTTTCGTGCGCGGCAACTGGCGCAACGATCAACAGGCCGCTTTTATGCTGCTGCAGAAATCCTGCCACGATATCGACTGGATCCGCTACGTGATGGAGCAACCCTGTGAGCAGGTCAGCTCCTTCGGCAACCTGCGCCATTTCCGCCGGGAAAACCAACCGGCCGGCGCGGCGGACAACTGCCTGGATTGCACGGTAGAGGCGTCCTGCCCCTATTCCGCCAAGCGGATCTATCTGGGCGACGACCACAAGGCCACACCCGGTTTTCTGCGGGTGCTGACGCCGGAACCCGACCAAACGACGCTGCGGGCGGCGCTGCGCGACGGTCCTTACGGCCGCTGCGTCTACCGCTGCGACAATAATGTGGTCGACCATCAGGTGGTCAACATGCAGTTCGCCGGCGGCCGCACCGCGTCGTTCACCATGACAGCCTTTACCCGCCACGAAGATCGCCATACCCGCATCTTCGGTAGCCGTGGCTGCCTGGAGGGCGACGGCCGCCATATTCGCATCACCTCGTTCCTCGACGACGGCGAAACGCATTACGACACCGACGCCGGCCAGGATCTGCACGCCATGGCCGGGCACGGCGGCGGCGACTACTACCTGATGCAGCACTTTATCGCGGCCATTCGCGCCAACGATCCGAGCCAGGTGCTGGCCGGCCCGACGGAAGCGCTGGAGAGCCATCTGATGGTGTTCGCCGCCGAACGCGCGCGCCGCGAAGCGGCGGTGATCGCCCTGAACGGAGCCTGAAGCATGGCGTTGAGAGAGATGCATTACGGCTTCGACATCGGCGGCACCAAGATCGAAATGGCCGCCTACGATCGCCGGCTCAATCAGGTGATGATCCAACGGGTGCGCACCCCAACCGGCGATTACGGCGAGTTCGTGGCCTGTATCGCCGGGCTGGTTGACCAGGCGGATCGCGAGCTGCATACGCGCGGCAGCATCGGCATCGGTTTACCGGGGATCACCGATCCCGTCAGCCGCCGCCAGTTAGCGGTCAACGTGCCCTGCCTGACCGGCCATTGCCTGGCGGATGACCTGACGCAGGCGTTGGCGCGACCTATCGCCATCGAGAACGACTGCCGCTGCTTCGCGCTGTCGGAAGCCAGCACGCCGCAAACCGCGCACCTGCCGTTGGTGTTCGGCGCCATCATCGGCACCGGCGCTGGCGGCGGCCTGGTGGTGAACCGGCAACTGCACAAAGGGCGTAACGGCGTGGCGGGCGAATGGGGCCATATGCCGATATCGGCCCAGCTGGCGCAACGTTACGATCTGCCGCTGTTCAGCTGCAACTGCGGGCTGACCGGCTGCTTTGAACGCTACGTCTCCGGCAACGGGCTGCTGGCGCTGAGCCGCCATTTTGCCCATCCGGCCGCCGACGTGCCGTCGTTGGTCGCCAGCTACCGCGCCGGCGATCCGCTCGCGCAGCGGCTGATGGCCCTCTACGTCGATATTCTGGCCAGCGCGCTGGCCGGCTTACAGCTGCTGTTGGACGTCGATGCCTTCGTGCTTGGCGGCGGGCTGTCGAACGTCGGTGAGCTGTACCGGCTGCTGCCGCCGGCGATGCGGTGCTGGCTGCTGCCGGGCGTGGAACCCGCGGCGGTGTTCCCGCCGGTGCACGGTGACAGCAGCGGCGTGCGCGGCGCGGCGCTTTTGCACGCTGCAGCATAAAAAAACAGTGAAAGCCCGGCGGCTGCCGAACGATCGCTGCGGCTTTCGTCATCGGCGGAGCGAATGAATAACCGCCGGGAATTGTCGACTGAAAAATAACGAATTTGCCGTTTTCACTTTGCGTTAACCCCGCTTTCGGTTAGTGCTCAATCGAAAGCAAAATAAAATATAACCAACTGATAGATATAGATATTTTAAAATTAATCGATTGCATTTCAGTGTTTCGTTTGCTGTAATTCGCCACGAACAACTGAAAGCGCTCCGGTCGGCATCGCTGCGGCTTATTAAGCCGCGGACGGGCACGGCTACAGGTAAATCAGGAGTCTGCGTTAATGATCAATACCGCAAAACGCCGGGAATTAATTATCGACCAGCTGTGCCGCGAGGGCTCGGTGCGTGTGGAGCAGCTCAGCCAGCAGTTTTCGGTGTCCAGCGTCACCATCCGCAGCGATCTGCGTCAGCTGGAACAGCACGGCTGTGCGGTGCGCGCCTACGGCGGCGCCATGTTGAACAAACAGTTCGCCTTCGACCGCCCGCTGCAGGACAAGGGCCGCATCAACCGCGACGTGAAACACGCCATCGCCTGCGCGGCGGCGGCGCTGATCGAAGACGGCGACGCCGTCATCCTCGACTCCGGCTCCACCACCAGCCAGATGGCGCCACAGCTGGCGGGGAAAAAGGATCTGGTGGTGATGACCAACGCGCTGAATATCGCCTTCGAACTGGCCAACAACGAGCAGATCGATCTGATGGTGGTCGGCGGCAGCGTACGCCGCAAAGCCTGGTCGTTGTACGGCCCCGCCGCCGAACAGCAGCTGCGCCAGTACCGCTTCGACAAACTGTTTCTCGGCGTCGACGGTTTCGATCTGGCGGGCGGCATCACTACGCCGGATCCGGGCGAAGCGCAGCTCAACCGGGTGATGTGTGAAGTGGCGCGCGAAGTGATCGCCATCGCCGACGCCAGCAAATTCGGCCGCACCAGCTTTTGCATGATCCGCGAAGTCGGCCAGATCCACCGCCTGGTCACCGACAGCCGTATTCCGGCGCACTACCTGCAGGCGCTGCACCATTTAGGGATCGACGTGATTATCGCCGACCGTTAACCGAGGCTTTTAAGGAGTTGTCATCATGAATGCGTATTTCTCTTACGAGGCGGATTGGCTGAAGCAGCGCAACGCCTGGCACACCGCCGCAGAGATTTGGCAGCAGCCGGACCTGTGGGCGGCGCTGCACCGGCAGCTGCAGGATCAACAGGCGCAGTGGCAGCCGTTCCTCGCGCCGCTGTTGAGCAATCCTCGGCTGCAAATCGTGCTGTGCGGCGCCGGCAGTTCGGCGTTCGCCGGCCGGGCTCTGGCGCCCTGGCTGCGCGAACGCACCGGCCGCGACGTAGTGGCCTACGGCACCACCGATATCGTCGCCAACCCGCTGCAGTATCTCGCCCCTGACCGGCCGACGCTGCTGGTGTCCTTCGCCCGCTCGGGCAACAGCCCGGAAAGCGTGGCGACGGTGGAACTGGCCGACCAGCTGCTGCCGAAAAGCTATCACCTGATGCTGGTGTGCAACCCGGACAGCCGGCTGGCGCAGTATGCGCATCAGCGCGATAACGTCTGTTCGCTGGTGATGCCACTGGGCGCCAACGATCAGAGCTTCGCCATGACCTCCAGCTTCAGCTGCATGATGCTGAGCGCCGCGCTGCTGCTCGGCCCAATGTCGCTTGAGGCCGCCCAGGCGCCGCTGCACGCCATGGTGCAGCGCTGCCGTGAACTGCGCGAAATGCTGCAGCCGCAGGTAAAGGCACTGGCCGCCAGCGGCTTCCGCCGCTACATCACCCTCGGCGGCAGCTGTTTCACCGGCCTGGCCGAAGAGGCCTCGCTCAAGATGCTGGAGCTCACCGCCGGGCGAATCGTGACACGCTACGACTCACCGCTCGGTCTGCGCCACGGCCCTAAATTTATGGTCGACGGCCAGACATTGGTGGTGCTGATGTTCTCCCACGACGACTACGCCCGTCAGTATGACCGCGACCTGTGGAACGAACTGCAGCGCGACGGGCTGGCGATGCAGTTGGTCGGCTTGACCGGCGAGCACCATCCCCTCACCGATGCCCTGCTGCATATGCACAACGCGGCAGACGATATCTGGCTGCTGTTCCCGTATCTGCTGTTCACCCAGATGCTGGCCTTCGAGAGTTCGCTGGCGTTGGGGCTCACCCCGGACAACCCGTGCCCGACCGGTGAAGTCAACCGGGTGGTGAAAGGCGTGACGATTTACCGTTTTCCCTCCCCTGAGCTGTAAGGAGATCCCATGTATCTGATAGCCAACCGAGAAATGCTGCTCAAGGCGCAGCGCCAGGGTTACGCCGTGCCGGCGTTTAACGTCCACAATCTGGAAACCGTGCAGGTGGTGGCGGAGACCGCCGCCGAACTGCGCTCGCCGGTAATCATGGCCGGCACGCCCGGCACCTTCAGCTATGCCGGCACCGACTACCTGATCGGCATCTGCCAATCGGCCGCGCACCGCTACGATCTGCCGCTGGCGCTGCATCTGGATCATCATGAAGAGCTGGACGACATTGAGCACAAGGTAAAAAGCGGCATTCGCTCGGTGATGATCGACGGCTCCCACTTGCCGTTCGAACAGAACATCGCCAAGGTAGCCGCCGCAGTGGCCCTGTGCCATCGCTACGGCGCCAGCGTGGAGGCGGAGCTGGGCCGCCTGGGCGGGCAAGAGGACGATTTGATCGTCGATACGGCGGACAGCTTCTATACCGATCCGGCCGCCGCGCGCGAGTTTGTCGCCGCCACCGGCATCGATTCGCTGGCGGTGGCGATCGGTTCCGCCCACGGCCTGTATCACGGCGAACCGAAGCTGGACTTCGAACGCCTGGCGCTGATCCGCGAACAGGTGGACGTGCCGTTGGTGCTGCACGGCGCCTCCGGCATTCCGGAAGCGATGGTCAAGCGCGCGATCTCGCTCGGCGTTTGCAAGGTCAACGTCGCCACCGAACTGAAAATCGCCTTCGCCGATGCGGTGAAAAGCTACTTTTCACAGCACCCGGATGCCAACGATCCGCGCAAATACATCGTCCCTGGCAAACTGGCGATGAAAGAAGTGGTGGCGGAAAAGATCCGCATCTGCGGCAGCAGCGGCATGCTGTAACCCCGCTCTCGCCCCCGTTGCTGCAGCCGCGCAACGGGGACGAAAACGGCCCGCCCTTGCCCGACTTTCCTGAGAGAACGATCACAGCCTTTCACCCTGCCCGCGCCGGAAATCATTAACCGGTCTTCACTATGATCCAAATCATGGTTTTACTCATCCTGCCTCCCTATTATCAAATTCATTGAATGCGGGTAGTAGGATTTTTGCCCATTCGTTTTTATTTCGCCAGGCGAAATAGCTTATTTGATGAAAACAAGCGCGCTTGTTTTTTAATTGGCAGTGTTTTTACTCTGAAAGGAACAGCGTATGAACCATTACTTAGCCGTATTAAGCGCATTGGTCATTCTGCCCTTCGCTCTGCAAGCAAAACCGCTTTCCGGCAGCCAGGTCGCCTCTGGCGTCGTCCGCTTCACCGGCGCCATTACCACGCCGGCATGCACCGTCAAACATCAGGATGAAAAGCTTATCTCCAGCTGCTTCGGTAAAGTGACGGAATATCAGAACGCGTATATATCCTCTTCGTTAAAAGAGATGCCAAAAGAATTAGTTTCTGCCGTCAGCAGTGAGATGGTGAATAACGATCCCCATTTAAAGCGCGTGACCATCAGCTATAAGTAACCACAAAGCGTTACTGCCTGCTGAAATAATAAACAAGACACAACTTGTCTTGATGAATTATAAATTTATTTTATAAATTTATCGCACAATAACTCCCCGCCTTACCGTAAGCCGGCTATTCGGGCGACCCTGCGGTCGCCCATCAGCATGTCCGAAATCCGCCATCGCTCCCTTGCGTTTCATGCGATAATCGCCCTACCAAACCGAGGAGTGATCCAGATGCAGACTTTTTTGATTGATCGTACCGCCACGCCGGTGGGAGAACTGGTGCTGATTGCCGATGAACAGGGGCGCCTGCGGGCGATTGACTGGACCGATCACGAAGCGCGCCTGATGAAGCTGCTGAATACCCACTACCGCGCCGATCGGTTCACCCTGCGCGAACAGCGCGATCCCAGCGGGCTGACCGACGCCATGCAGCGCTATTTCGCAGGTGAACTGAGCATTATCGATCGGTTGCCGGTGATGACCGCCGGCACCGAGTTCCAACGCACCGTGTGGCAACAGCTGCGCCAAATCCCCTGCGGCGAGATACTGACCTACGGCCAGCTCGCGCAACGTATCGGCCGTCCGACCGCTTCGCGCGCGGTCGGCATGGCCAACGGTTCCAATCCGATCAGCATCGTCGTGCCCTGCCACCGAGTGATCGGTTCGCAAGGCGCGCTGACCGGCTATGCCGGCGGTGTACAGCGCAAACAGTGGCTGCTGCAGCACGAAGGCTACCTGCCTAAAAGCCTGCTGTAGCCGCGCCAGGCGATTATCCGGCGCCATTGTTTGGCGCCGCTTAATAAAGCCCATTGCTCAACGCCACGCTCGCAGGCCGCTGGGCCCTATGAATAACCTGTGTGAATAAAACGCATAAGTCACAAATAATACTCATAACTTCAGTCCCCTACAGAATAATCGGCGGCATGTGTGCGTAAAATTCGCACACAATGCCCCTATTCATGCTAATGCTACCCTTATCAGCTGCGGCAAAAGATGTTAAAATTGACTCATATCAATTATTGAATGAGCGTAATCTATGATCCCGGAAAAACGCGTGATTCGTCGTATCCAGTCTGGTGGTTGTGCGATCCATTGCCAGGACTGCAGCATCAGCCAGCTGTGCATTCCTTTCACCCTTAATGCCCACGAGCTGGATCAGCTCGACAACATTATCGAGAGGAAAAAGCCTATTCAGAAAGGCCAGACCCTGTTCAAGGCCGGCGACGAGCTGAAATCGCTGTACGCGATCCGTTCCGGGACCATCAAGAGCTACACCATCACCGAGCAAGGCGACGAGCAGATCACCGGCTTCCACCTGGCGGGTGACCTGGTGGGCTTTGACGCCATCGGCGGCCTGAAGCACCCAAGCTTCGCCCAGGCGCTGGAAACCTCGATGGTGTGCGAAATTCCGTTCGAGACCCTCGACGATCTGTCCGGCAAAATGCCGAACCTGCGTCAGCAGATCATGCGGTTGATGAGCGGCGAGATCAAAGGCGACCAGGACATGATCCTGCTGTTGTCGAAGAAAAACGCCGAAGAGCGCCTGGCGGCGTTCGTTTACAACCTGTCGCGCCGCTTTGCGGAGCGCGGCTTCTCACCGCGCGAGTTCCGTTTGACCATGACCCGCGGCGACATCGGCAACTACCTTGGCCTGACGGTGGAAACCATCAGCCGCCTGCTGGGCCGCTTCCAGAAAAGCGAAATCCTCAGCGTGAAAGGCAAATACATCACCATCGAAAACGCCGACGCGCTGTCGGTGCTGGCCGGCACGCCGCGCATCAACGTGACCGTCAACGCCTGATCCCCCTGCCGGATCACCATTTCCCCGAAATTGTTGATCCGGCACGCTTCTGTTGTTGTTCTGTTTTTCAATGTTGGGTTACTCTGTAAATTAACAGACTGTTGATTTCAGCTGTAAGGAGGCCCTATGGCGAAGTATCAGAATCTTCTGGTGGCTATTGACCCCAATCAGGACGATCAGCCGGCATTGCGCCGCGCCGTGTACCTGGTAAAACGGAACGGCGGGCGCATTAAGGCCTTCCTGCCCATCTATGACTTCTCTTACGAAATGACGACCCTGCTCTCCCCGGATGAAAGAACGGCGATGCGGCAAGGTGTGATCAGCCAACGCGCCGCCTGGATCAACGAGCAGTGCCGCTTCTATCTCAACGACGGCGTGCCGATCGAAATCAAAGTGGTCTGGCATAACCGCCCCTTCGAAGCCATCATTCAGGAAGTGCTTTCCGGTCAACATGACCTGCTGCTGAAAATGGCGCACCAACACGACCGGTTGGAGTCAGTGATCTTTACCCCCACCGACTGGCACCTGCTGCGCAAATGCCCTTGCCCGGTGTGGATGGTGAAAGACCAGCCCTGGCCGGAAGGCGGCAAGGCGCTGGTGGCGGTCAATCTGGCCAGCGAAGAACCCTATCACGACCCGCTCAATATCAAACTGGTGCAAGAAACCGTCGAACTGGCGCAAAATGTCAACCAGACCGAGGTTCACCTGGTCGGCGCCTATCCCGTTACCCCGATCAACATCGCCATCGAATTGCCCGACTTCGACCCGAGCGTCTACAACGACGCCATCCGCGGCCAGCATCTGATCGCCATGAAGGCGCTGCGGCAAAAATTCTGCATTAAGGAAGAGTTCACCCACGTGGAAAAAGGCCTGCCGGAAGAGGTGATCCCCGATCTGGCCGAACATCTGCAGGCCGGCGTGGTGGTGCTGGGCACCCTGGGCCGCACCGGCATTTCAGCCGCCTTTATCGGCAACACCGCGGAACATGTGATCGATCATCTGAAATGCGACCTGCTGGTGATTAAACCGGAAAACTTCAACTGCCCGATCGAGGCGGATGAAGACGACGAACACGACGACGAAGATTAAGCTTCGCGCATAAAGAAACGGGCCGCTGAAAAGCGGCCCGTTTTTCTTTGGTTGCCCAATTTTACTTCTGCAACGCCCGCAAAATCGCTTCCACGCTGTCTTTGGCGTCGCCAAACAGCATTTGGGTGTTCTCCTTGAAGAACAGCGGATTCTGCACGCCGGCGTAGCCGGTGTTCATCGACCGTTTGAACGCGATCACGTTCTGCGCTTTCCACACTTCCAATACCGGCATGCCGGCGATCGGGCTGCGTGGATCTTCCAGCGCCGCCGGGTTCACCGTATCGTTGGCGCCGATCACCAGCACGGTGTCGGTATCCGGGAAATCGTCGTTGATTTCATCCATCTCCAACACCACGTCGTACGGCACCTTCGCTTCCGCCAGCAGCACGTTCATGTGCCCCGGCAAGCGCCCCGCGACCGGGTGAATGCCGAAGCGCACCTTCACGCCGCGCGCCCGCAGTTTTTCGGTGATTTCCGCCACCGGATACTGCGCCTGCGCCACCGCCATGCCGTAGCCCGGGGTGATGATCACCGAGGTGGAGTTCTTCAACTGCTCGGCCACCTCTTCCGCCGTGGTTTCACGGTATTCGCCCATCTCTTCGGCATCGCCGGTGGACGAACCGTCGCTGCCGAAACCGCCGGCGATCACGCTGATAAACGAGCGGTTCATCGCCTTACACATGATGTAAGACAGGATCGCACCCGAAGAGCCCACCAGCGCGCCGGTGACGATCAGCAGATCGTTGCTCAGCATGAAGCCCGCTGCGGCCGCCGCCCACCCCGAGTAGGAGTTGAGCATCGACACCACCACCGGCATGTCAGCACCGCCGATCGAGGCGACCAGATGCCAGCCGAACGCCAGCGCGATCGCCGTCATCAGCAGCAGCGTCACCACCTGCCAGCCCACGCTGTCGGTGCGCACGAACGCCACCAGCAGCAGGAACGAGACCGCCAGCGCCGCCAGGTTTAGCTTATGGCGATTCGGCAGCATCAACGGCTTGGAAGAAATGATGCCGCGCAGCTTGCCGAAAGCGACGATCGACCCGGTGAAGGTCACCGCGCCGATAAAGATGCCGAGGAACACTTCGGTCAGATGGATATTCGCCATCACCGGCTCCATCGGCGCACCGTGATCCAGATAACTGTTGAAACCGACCAGCACCGCGGCCAAGCCAACGAAGCTGTGCAGCACCGCCACCAGTTCCGGCATTTCGGTCATCTCGACCTTCTTCGCCAGATAGACGCCGATCGAGCCGCCGATGATCATGGCGATGATGATCCAACCGACGTTGCCGGAATCCGGCCCCAGAATGGTCGCGATCAGCGCGATCGCCATGCCGGCGACGCCGAACAGGTTGCCCTGCTTCGACGTTTCGTGGCGCGACAGGCCCGCCAGGCTGAAAATAAACAAAATAGCGGCAACAATGTATGCAGCTGTAACCAATCCTCCAGACATTTGTTACCCCTTAGTTCTTGCGGAACATCTTCAGCATGCGCTGAGTGACGGTGAACCCACCGAAAATATTGATGCTGGCGATCAGCACGGCGATAAAGGAGAGGAAACTCACCCAGCCGCCGTGGCCAATTTGCAGCAGCGCACCGACCACGATAATCCCCGAGATCGCGTTGGTGACCGACATCAGCGGGGTATGCAACGCATGGCTGACGTTCCAGACCACGTAGTAACCGACCACGCAGGCCAGCGCAAACACGGTAAAGTGCGACAGGAACTCTTTCGGGGCTGCGTCCGCCAGCCAGCCGAACAACAGGATCGCCAGAGCCATCAGGCCGTACTTCAGCCACGGCGAGGTCGGCTTGGCTTCAGGTTTAGCGACCGGCGCGGCGGCGGGCGCCGCTTTCGGCTGGGCGGAAACCTGGATCGGCGGCGCCGGCCAGGTGATTTCACCGCTGCGCACCACGGTAACGCCGCGGATCACCGTATCGTCGAAATCGATGTCGATCTCGCCGTTCTTCTCTTTCGACAGCAGCTTAAGCAGGTTGACCAGGTTGGTGCCGTACAGCTGCGAAGATTGTGTCGGCAAGCGGCTCGGCAGATCGGTATAGCCGATGATTTTCACGCCGTTGTCGGTCACGGTAATGGTATCGGCCACGGTCAGTTCGCAGTTGCCGCCGGTTTGCGCCGCCAGATCGACGATCACGCTGCCCGGCTTCATCGACGCCACCATCTCTTTGGTGATCAGCTTCGGCGCCGGTTTGCCCGGGATCAGCGCGGTGGTCACGATGATGTCAACCTCCGCCGCCTGTGCGGCGAACAGCGCCATCTCGGCCTTGATAAAGGCTTCGGACATCACTTTGGCGTAACCGTCGCCGCTGCCCGCTTCCTCTTCAAAATCCAGCTCGAGGAATTCCGCGCCCATGCTCTGCACCTGCTCTTTCACTTCCGGGCGGGTGTCGAAGGCGCGCACGATGGCGCCGAGGCTGCCCGCAGCGCCGATCGCCGCCAGGCCGGCCACGCCGGCGCCGATGATCATCACCTTGGCCGGCGGCACTTTGCCGGCGGCGGTGATCTGGCCGGTGAAGAAGCGGCCGAACTCATGCGCCGCCTCGACGATGGCGCGGTAGCCGGCGATGTTGGCCATCGAGCTCAGCGCATCCATCGACTGGGCGCGCGAGATGCGCGGCACCGAGTCCATCGCCAGCGCGGTGACCTTGCGCGCCGCCAGCTTGGCCATCAGCTCGGGGTTTTGCGCCGGCCAGATAAAGCTGACCAGCGTGCTGCCTTCGCGCATCAAGGCGATCTCGTCGTCTTGCGGCGCGTTGACTTTCAGGATCAGATCCGACTGCCACACTTCGTTTTCGTCGACCAGCGCCGCGCCGGCGGCTTCGTAGGCGACGTCGTCAAAACTGGCCAGTTTGCCCGCCCCGCGTTCAATCGCGACGGAAAAACCCAGCTTCAGCAGTTGTTCCACCGTTTTCGGCGTGGCTGCGACCCGGGCTTCATTGGCCAACCGCTCTCTTGGTACACCAATACGCATAATGTTCCCTTCTCACCTGTCTTGGATGATGTTTATTATTTTCCTGCCCATAGAACGGCGCCACCGGCGAGCGTTGCGTCAACTTGCCCGCACTGATTTCAGACGCCAACTATAACCTACTGAAAATAAGGTCGATGATCCATAATTGCTTACGCATTCAGCCCTGTTTTTACATAAAAACGCCGGGCGCGATATGACAAATCGCAATTTACAGTGAAAAAATGCATACAGAACAGCACATTCTGCATGGTTAGAGGTTTTCGCCCGGCGTAACGATTTATCGCCATGCGGGGCGGATAAGCATAAAAGTTATCATTTTGTGAATAATTAACACTAATGACACCAAAGCCTTTATTATGGAAACTTATGGCGGCGGCGCCATCCGTGCGACCCGCGTCACCGTCGGCGATTTGTCGCACGGGATAACATAAAATGCTGAGACAGTTTTCAGAATTACATGTAATAATCGACGGCTGAATTACACTTAAACAGTTCAGTACGTTATAAACGTTAATGCGCTAGGCGAAAGGATTTTTTATGAAGCTGAAGACCACGATCATCGCGTCAGCCTTGTTATCACTCACCGCGCTGTCTGCTCAAGCTGCGCAAGAGTTAACTCCTGAGAAAGCAGCGGCGCTGAAGCCGTTTGATCGCATCACGATTACCGGCCGCTTCAATGCGATCAATGAAGCCGTCGACGCCGTATCCCGCCGTGCAGACAAACTGGGTGCCGATTCCTTCTATATCCAGGACAGCAACAACAGCAACAACGGCGGCAACTGGCGCGTCACCGCAGACCTTTATCATAAAGATGCGCCAGAAGTGAGCAAAACACCAAAATACCGCGTATTTAACGGCGTGAATGAACTGCCTAAAGAGGAAGCCTACCTGCTGGAGCCTTACGATACCGTGAGCGTCAGCGGTTTCTACCGCAGCCAGCCGGACATTAACGACGCCATCTCCAAAGAAGCGCAGAAAAAAGGCGCCGCCTCGTTCTTCATCGTGCGCCAGGTTGACGCCAACTCCGGCGGCAACCAGTTCGTCACCGCCTACATCTATAAGGCCGATGCGCCGAAACGCCGCGTGCAGAGCCCGGACGCCATCCCGGCCGATTCTGACGCCGGCCGCGCCGCGCTGGCCGCCGGCGGCGCCGCAGCCGCGAAAGTCGAAATTCCTGGCGTCGCGTCTTCCGGTTCACCAAGCCGCGAAGTGGGCCGTTTCTTCGAAACCCAGTCCTCTACCGGCCAACGCTATACCGTCACGCTGCCTAACGGCACCAAGATTCAGGAAGTGAACAACGTGACCGCCGCGCAGATGGTGCCGTTCGATTCCGTCACCTTCACCGGCCACTTCAACAGCATGACCGACGTGTCCACCGAAGTGGCGAAACGCGCGGCCGAGAAAGGCGCCAAGTACTACCACGTCACTCGCCAGTGGCAGAACAAGAGCGGCGGCAACCTGACCGTCAGCGCCGATCTGTTCAAATAAAACCCGCTTTTCGGTTTACCATCGGGCAGCCCTTGAGCTGCCCGTTTTTATTGCCGCTCTTTTCGCCGCTCGTTGAATAGTTTTTTGTAAATTCCGCATATTCAATCATTGCATCTCTAATCATCCCTCCGTAGAATTTGCGCCAATTTTTAGGGCTATTGTCTATTAGCGCAGTGGTTGTTAACACATTGTTGCCGCCAAGCAGTTCCCTTCCAGTTGTTTATTCTGCGTTCAGGATCCGTCATTGGAAAAAAAACTCGGTCTTACCGCGCTAACCGCTTTGGTGCTCAGCTCAATGCTGGGCGCCGGCGTGTTCAGTCTGCCGCAAAACATGGCGCAGGTCGCCAGCCCCGCCGCGCTGCTGCTGGGTTGGGGGATCACCGGCGTCGGCATTCTGTTTTTGGCGTTCGCCATGCTGTTGCTTACGCGTCTGCGCCCGGATCTGGACGGCGGCATCTTCACCTACGCCAAAGAGGGATTCGGCGAGCTGATGGGCTTCTGCTCCGCCTGGGGTTACTGGCTGTGCGCCGTGATCGCCAACGTCTCGTATCTGGTGATCGTGTTCGCGGCGTTGAGCATTTTCACCGATCGCGGCGGCAACGTTATTCTCGGTGACGGCAATACCTGGCAGGCGCTGATCGCCGAATCCGCCCTGCTGTGGATCGTGCACGCGCTGGTGCTGCGCGGCGTGCAAACCGCCGCCAGCATCAATCTTGCGGCCACCCTCGCCAAGCTGCTGCCGCTGGGGATGTTCGCCGTTCTGGCGGCGATCGCCTTTAAAATGGACGTGTTCACGCTGGACTTCCAGGGGATCGCCCTCGGCAAGCCGGTGTGGGAACAGGTCAAGGACACCATGCTGATCACCCTGTGGGTGTTTATCGGCGTGGAAGGCGCCGTGGTGGTTTCCGCGCGCGCGCGCAATAAGAAGGACGTGGGCCGCGCGACCATGTTGGCGGTGCTGTCGGCGCTGGCGGTGTATCTGATGGTCACCTTGCTGTCGCTGGGGGTGGTGCCGCGCAGTGAACTGGCCGACATGCGCAACCCGTCGATGGCAGTGCTGATGGTGGAACTGATTGGCCCGTGGGGAGACGTGATCATCGCCGCCGGTCTTATCATTTCCGTGTGCGGCGCCTACCTCAGCTGGACCATCATGGCGGCGGAAGTCCCCCTGCTGGCCGCACAGCACGGCGCATTTCCACGCGTGTTCGGCAAACAGAACCGCCATCACGCCCCATCGTCTTCGCTGTGGCTGACCAACATCGCGGTGCAGCTGGCGTTGGTGCTGATCTGGTTGACCGGCAGCAACTACAACTCGCTGTTGACCATCGCGTCGGAAATGATCCTGGTGCCTTACTTCCTGGTCGGCGCATTTCTGTTCAAGGTGGCTTACCGCCGCCGCGACAAGCGCCTGATCTTCGCCGCCACCGGCGCCTGCGTTTATGGTTTATGGCTGCTGTACGCTTCCGGGTTAATGCACCTGCTGATGTCGGTGCTGCTTTATGCGCCGGGCCTGTTGGTGTTCATGTACGCCCGCCGCGGCCATCAGGATATCAATCTGCTGAATCGCCTGGAAAAAGGCAGCATCTTACTGCTGCTGGTGGCCACGCTGCCCGCCGGCTGGTTTATGCTGCACTAACGTGTCCCGTCAATGCGGCTGCCCGTCAGCCGCATTTTGCTTCCTCTTTTTCCCCTGCTACCGCGTTCCCCCCCCTTTGCATAGTCAGCCATGCACCACGCTTGCGATCTCAAATGCAATTAATTATCATTATCATTTATTGGTTAATGGTAAGACGCGAGTGCCCCTGGCGAGAGGCGTCAGGCGGCGGATGAAGACAGGCTGAAAATGGAAGGCATTTCATGGCTGAGAAACTGCTGCACTCATTACCTTTGTTTACCGCCTGGGAGGCGCTGATCGCCGAGGGCAACACGGCGTTTAATCAGCGGCACGATCGCCAGGCGATGGCGCGCTATCAACAGGCGCTGGAGGGGGCTCAGGCGATCATCGCCGAGAAGCCCTGGCTGAATGCGGACTATACCGCCAGATTTGAAGCGCTGAATATTTTCGAGTCTGCCCTTGCCGCGCTGATCGTCACGTTCAACAACATTACCCATCTGCGCCTGCGGCAGAAGCCTCTGCGCGGCGTCGAGCTGCATGTTCATCAGGCCCGAGTCGCTATCGAGCAACTCTTGGCCGATTCGTCGCTGTGCGAACAGATGCAGCAGATCGCCGAACGGCACCTGCTGCGTTTCAGGATTGAAACCCTGCACTTGCTGCGCGAACACCGGCTGCCGGAAACCAGCGTCTGCGCGCCGGCGGCCAACGCTTCCGCTACCTTGCATTAAAAGTGACACACCAATCTGAGGGTCATCTGTAATGAATGAATTGAATGACGAGATGAAGAAGATGCTGGCTAAACAGCTGCCTGTGCAGGCGACCAGCAGCCCGAACGGCGTTCCCGATATCGGCCCCAAGCGATCTTTGCGCCTCTATGATGACCGTACGCTGATTTATAACGAAAATACCGGAGGCCAAACGCTGAAAAACATCAAGGCCGGCTCGAAAATGGCCGTTGTGGTCATCGATCGCGAGGCGCTGGACGGTTACCGCTTCGTTGGCACGCCCGAACTGTTTCTGGCGGGCAAGCCGTTTGACGATGCGTTGACGTTTGCGGAAAAAAACGGGATGAAGCCGCCGAAGTACGCGGTGTTAATTCATATAGACAGTATTTATACCCTGCGCTCCGGCCCGAATGCCGGGACCCAGCTCTAGACGCCGGCCGTCATGCGGCGTGAGACATCACGTTCAGGGTTAGGCCATCGCGACGAGTCAATTGCCTAACCATGAACGGGCGGCCGGGTTGACACCCGGTCAGCTTTTGGGAGGGATCGCGACGGTCATGCGTTCACCCACCAGAGTAATCGCAATGCCTTCCGCACACTCTTTCTGAATGGCCGCCAGTTGTTGAGCCTCCAGCGCATAAGGCAACTGAATATCAAACACCGCCAGGCCCTGCTGCTGCGCCAGGTCTATCAGGCGCACGATGTTGGTTTCATCGCTGACCTGCGTCGACACCACCTGCAGCGCCAACTCTTTTAACTGCTCTTTGCGCGTTTGCGACGTGGTCACGCGCGATTTCAACACCATGCCGAAGATCGGCATCACACCATAAATAGCATCAACAAAGCGCCAGTGCTTCCTGCACGATGCGGACAGAAAATCCATATAGTCGAAACAGATTTTCTCACTGCGCGCGATGGATGCAAGGTGATTGCTGTTCATCCCCTCATTCCTCTCATGGCCAGTGTTAACCCGTGGTCTTTCAAGCCGCCGCCGGGGGCAACCTGAAATGCATTGGGGATCTTATATCCAGAAATGGATAATCATGCGAAGCTTTAACGACTTTCCGCCGTATGATGGCATAATTCCCCTATTGTTTGCCAGTCTGTCCAGGAGCTTTAATCAATGGAACACCACAACTCCGCCCCGGTGCTGATTACCGGCGGCGCACGGCGCATAGGGCTGGCGCTCGCCAGAGCGTTTCTCCAGCGCGGCGTTCCGGTCATCATCGCCTACCGCAGCGAATATCCGGCGATGGCCGAGTTGAAAGCCTTGGGCGCCTGCTGCATTCAGGGCGATTTTTCCACCCATGAAGGCATTTATCGTTTCGCCGATCAGGTGCGGCAGGCCGCGCCCAAACTGCGTGCGGTGATCCACAACGCCAGCGCCTGGCAGGCGGAGTCGCCGGAGGTGCCGCCGGAGCAGGTCATGGCGGCGATGCTGCAAATTCACGTCTACACGCCCTATTTGCTCAATCAACTGCTCGAGTCCTGCCTGACCGGCCAGGGCCAGGCCGGCGCCGACATTATCCACCTGACCGACTATGTGGTGGAAAAAGGCAGCGACAAGCATATCGCCTACGCCGCCAGCAAAGCCGCGCTGGACAACATGACCCGGTCGTTCGCCCGCAAGCTGGCGCCCGAAGTCAAAGTCAACGCGATCGCGCCGGCGCTGATCATCTTCAATCCGGGCGATGATGAAGCTTATCGCCGGCAGGCGCTGGCGAAGTCGCTGATGAAGGTCGCGCCGGGCGAGAGCGAAGTGGTCAATCTGGTGAACTACCTGCTGGAGAGCCGCTACGTCACCGGCCGCACCCACGGCGTCGACGGCGGGCGGCCGCTGCGCTGACGCAAAGATCCGCTTGGCGCAACCTCGCGAGCCGCGCTATGCTGAAATCCGCTTTTCTTATTAAAACACGGGCATATGCATAAAATTGTTTTTGTGGAAGACGATCCTGAAGTCGGCAAACTGATCGCCGCCTATTTGGGCAAACACGACATCGAGGTGCTGATCGAACCGCGCGGCGACAGCGCGCAGGCACGCATCGAGCGCGAGCAACCCGATCTGGTGCTGCTGGATATCATGTTGCCCGGCAAAGACGGCATGACGCTGTGCCGCGATCTGCGCCCCACCTTCCCCGGCCCGATCGTGCTGCTGACCTCGCTCGACAGCGACATGAACCATATCTTGTCGCTGGAGATGGGCGCCAACGACTATATCCTGAAAACCACACCGCCGGCGGTGTTGCTGGCGCGCCTGCGTTTGCATCTGCGTCAACACAGCCAGCAGCCGAAGGAAGAGTCGGTTCAGCCGCTTACCCAGCATAACGCGCTGCATTTCGGGCTGCTGTGCATCGATCCGGTCAACCGTCAGGTTACGCTGGGCGAGGAAACCATCACCCTGTCCACCTCGGATTTCGATCTGCTGTGGGAGCTGGCGACCCACGCCGGGCAGATCATGGATCGCGAGGCGCTGCTGCAAAACCTGCGCGGCGTGAGCTACGACGGCATGGACCGCAGCATCGACGTGGCGATCTCCCGCCTGCGCCGCAAACTGTACGACAACGCGCTGGAGCCTTTCCGTATCAAGACGGTGCGCAACAAGGGCTATCTGTTCGCCCCTAACGCCTGGGCATCGGTGCAACAATGAGAAAACTTTTCGTCCAGTTCTTCCTGTTGCTGTTCGTCTGTTTTCTGGTGATGGCGATGCTGGTCGGCCTGGTGTACAAGGTGACCGCCGAGCGCGCCGGCCGCCAGTCGATGGACGATTTGATGAAAAGCTCGCTGTACCTGATGCGCAGCGAGCTGCGCGAAATCCCGCTGAAGGACTGGAACAAAACCATCGCCACGCTGGATCTCAATCTGTCGTTCAAGCTTCATATCGAACCGCTCGGCAAACAGGAGCTGAGCGAGGATCTGAAAAAGCGGCTGCGGCTGGGGGAGATCATCGCCCTCGACGATCAGTACACCTTTATGCAACGCATTCCGCGCAGCCACTATGTCTTGGTGGTCGGCCCCATTCCTTATCTGTTCTATCTGCACCAGATGCGTCTGCTGGATCTGGTGTTGCTGGTGTTTATCGGCATGTCGCTGGCGCTGCCGGTGTTTCTGTGGATGCGGCCGCACTGGCAAGACCTGCTCAAACTGGAAAACGCCGCCCAGCGGCTCGGCGCCGGGCATCTGGATGAACGCACCCACTTCGATCCCACTTCCAGCCTGAGCCGGCTCGGCGTGGCGTTCAACCAAATGGCCGACAACGTCAACACCCTGATCGCCAGCAAGAAACAGCTGATCGATGGCATCGCCCACGAGCTGCGCACGCCGCTGGTGCGCCTGCGCTATCGGCTCGAGATGAGCGATAACCTGTCCGAAGGCGAGCAGCAAGCGCTGAACCGCGATATCGGCCAACTGGAGTCGCTGATCGACGAGCTGCTGACCTATGCCCGCCTGGATCGGCCGCAGGTTGCGTTAAACATTGAACCCATCGATCTGCCAAAGTGGCTGGAGGACAAGGTCGATGATATCCGCCTTATCCATCAGGAACGCGACATCCAGCTCGACATCCCGCACGTCGGCGACTTCGGCGGCGTCGATCTGCGCCTGATGGAGCGCGTGCTCGATAACCTGGTCAACAACGCGCTGCGCTATTCCGAGCAGCGCCTGCGCGTTGGGCTGTGGTTCGACGGCGATCTCGCCTGTTTGCAGGTCGAAGATGACGGGCCGGGTATCCCGCCGGAAGAGCGTGAGCGGGTGTTCGAGCCTTTCGTTCGCCTCGATCCCAGCCGCGATCGCGCCACCGGCGGCTGCGGGCTGGGGCTGGCCATCGTTCATTCCATCGCCGTCGCCTACCAGGGACAGGTGTTCGTCGAAGGCAGTTCGCTCGGCGGCGCCAGCTTCCGTTTCTGCTGGCCGGTGAAGCCGACATTCAGTTTAAAAGCCGATCTGGCGTAATACCGCCGGACCCTTCTCATTGGAGCCGAATAATAATGACATCTGCACATTCCAACACGTCTGCTTACGATCACCTGCGCGCGCTTTTTAGCCGGCTGTCGCGTTTCGGCCATCTGTCCGCCATCGCCGGTTGGGACATGCAAACCATGATGCCGCCGGGCGGCAGCAAGGCGCGCTCCGAAGCCCTGGCCGAATTGAGCGTGCTGCAGCACCAGCTTTTAACGGCACAAAGCACCGGCGTGCTGTTGGATCGCGCGCAGCAAGAGACGCTGGACGAGCTCGACCGCGCCAACCTGCGCGAAATGCGCCGCCAGTATGAAGACGCGGTGCTGCTGCCGGCGTCGCTGGTCGAAGCCAAATCTCTGGCCGGCGCCCGCTGTGAACATGCCTGGCGCGCCCAACGCCCGGCCAACGACTGGGATGGCTTCGCGGAGAATCTGCGCGACGTGGTCAAACTCAGCCGGGAAGAGGCGCAGATCCGCGCGCAGGCGGCCGGCACCAGCCGTTACGATGCCCTGCTCAACCTGTATGAGCCGGGCATGCGCAGCAGCGATCTCGATCGCATCTTCGGCGATTTGAAAACCTGGCTGCCGGATTTGCTGCAGCGCGTGGTGGCCAAACAGGCCAATGAACCCTGCCTGGCGCCGCAGGGCCCGTTCAATGTGGACACCCAGCGCCAGCTAAGCCTGAGCGTGATGAAGCTGCTCGGTTTCAACTTCGACAACGGCCGCGTCGACGTCAGCGCCCACCCGTTCTGCGGCGGCGTGCCGGAAGATGTCCGCATCACCACGCGTTACAACGAGAAAGAGTTTCTGACCGCGCTGCTCGGGATCGTACACGAGACTGGCCACGCCCGTTACGAACAGAACCTGCCGCGCGATCTGCTCGGCCAACCGGTCGCCCTGGCCCGCTCCACCGCCATCCACGAATCGCAGAGCCTGCTGTTCGAAATGCAGCTGGCGCGCGGTAATGAATTCCTGAAAATCTTGCGTCCGCTGGTTACCGCGCAGTTTGGCGAACAGCCGGCGCTGGAAGAAGCCAACTTCATTCGCCTCAACCAGCGGGTGAAACCGGGCCTGATCCGCGTCGACGCCGACGAGGTGAGCTATCCTGCTCACGTCATCCTGCGCTACGAAATTGAAAAAGCGCTGATCGAAGGCGAGATCGAAGTGGAAGACATTCCGGCGCTGTGGAATGAAAAGATGCACGCTTACCTGGGCCTCGATACCATCGGCAACTACCGCAACGGCTGCATGCAGGATATCCACTGGACCGACGGCGCCTTCGGCTACTTCCCGACTTATACCCTTGGCGCGATGTACGCCGCGCAGCTGTTCCACAGCGTGCGTCAGGCCCTGCCTTCGCTGAACGAGGACATCGCCGCCGGCAATCTGCAGCCGTTGTTCCACTGGTTGCAGCATAATATCTGGCGCCACGGCAGCCGTTACCCGACCGAGACGCTGATCGCCAACGCGACCGGCGAAGCGCTCAACCCGCGCTACTTCCGTCAGCATTTGGAAAACCGCTACCTCTAATCTCTCCCCGGGCGCGGCCGTGGCCGCGCCCTTTTTTCCCTGCTTGGCCTAATAATGTCACATAGCGCGCTTTCCTTGCCGGCAACGCCTTGGCTACAGGGTGCGGGTTGCTACCAACCGATAGTATGTTGTAACTAAAATCATAAACAACAGCGCCCCTATCAGCCTCTTATCCCAACGCATGACGGGCGATCATCGCCGCCAGTTGTGGTCTCAACGCGGCGGGCAGGTCATGCCCCATGCCCGGCATAATCTGCAATCTGGCGTTGGCGACGGCCCGAGCGATCGCCACCCCGCCGGCCTTGCGCACCAGCCGATCGCGATCGCCGTGAATCACCAGCGTCGGCGCGGCGATGCGCCGACTGTAACGCCGCAGATCGCCGCTGCCGAGCAGCGCGGAAAGTTGCCGCTGCATGCCCTCCGGATCCACGCCCCGCTTCAGCAACCGCTTCACCAGGGCATCCAGCTCCGCCTCCTCCGGCGGATAAGTCGCGGTGCCAAGCGCGCGCAGAAAGGCCTTCATCCCTTCCTGGCGCTGCTGCAGCGTCATATCGGCGGCAGGCCGGCGCACCAGCAACCACAGCAGCGAAGGCGCCGGCGGCGGCAACAGCGGTTGATTGGTGCTGGAAAACAAGATGCATAACGAGGCGACGCGCTGCGGGTATTCGGCAGCCAACACCTGGGCGATCATCCCCCCCATCGAGGCGCCAAGGACATGAGCCTGAGGAAGGCGTAAATGATCGAGCAGATGCGCCGCGTCCGTCGCCATATCCGCCAGGGTATAAGGCACCGGCGTTTGCCAGCCGAGCTGGGCACGCAACATCAACAGCCACAGCGGCGTCTTGCGCTGCGCCCGCGTTTTACCGGAAAGGCCGACGTCGCGGTTGTCGTAGCGGATCACCCGAAATCCCTTGGCGACCAGAGCGCGGCAGAAATCGTCTGGCCACAGCAAAAGCTGCGCGCCGATGCCCATGATTAACAACAGCGGCGGATGCGTCTCATCGCCCCAGTCTTCATAGGCCAGCGGCACCTCGCCCTGTTCGGTCACGCCACAACGAACCGTTATCTCGTTCATTTTAAATCCCTTTTATCGAGCCTGACGGTCATTATAGCAGCAATCCCTTCTGCCGCCGCCGCCCTGTACATTAGGTTACAAGCCGAAACCAATCACTCACGGAAAGCCGGACGCCGTTTGCCTACTATCATCTCAACGGCCCCGCAGTGGGGTTGATACCCAAAAGTCATGCTGAGGATTCTGCGATGAAAAAAGTATTAGCTCTGGTTGTTGCCGCTGCAATGGGTCTGTCTTCCGTGGCTTTCGCTGCCGAGGCTGCCACCACTACCGCACCTGCGGCTACCGCAACCACCGCCACCGCTGCGCCGGCTAAAGCTCAGGTGAAACACCACGGCAAGAAAGCCCCGGTACAGAAAGCTCAGGCGGCCAAAAAGCATCACAAGAAAGCCGGCAAAAAAGCCCCGGCGCAAAAAGCCCAGGCGGCTAAAAAGCACCACAAGAAAGCCAGCCACAAAAAAGCGTAATGACGTGAGGGTCCCCTCACCGCTTCAGGTTTGACGTGTACGACACCCGGTTCGCCGGGTGTTTTTTCATCGGGGGGTTCTCATTGATGCTGCGCCGCTACCTGTTCGAGATCATTCTGACCGCCCTGATCCTTTGTGGACTGATCGCCGTCTTTTTTTATCTGTAGCCTGTCGCCTCGCGGCGGGAAATTATTGAAAAATCAGTTATTGCCCATCCACATGGCTGCTAAATCAGTCTATAGTTAGCATTCAGTGTGTTTATGGATGATCCGTATTTGTCAGGCAAGAGATCTATGCGCATATCCGTTTTACTGTTGCTGTGCTCACTCCCGTTCGTTGCCTCTCAGGCGGCACGCGCCGACGGCCCGTCCAAGGCCGAGCAAACGCGCCTGTTTTTCGGCAAAGATGAACGAATCAAGGTCACGGATACCGCCGCCCAGCCGTGGCAGGCCATCGGCCAGGTCGAAACCGCCAGCGGCAATCTGTGTACCGCCACGCTGATCTCCCCACACCTGGCGCTGACCGCCGGCCATTGCGTGCTGGCGCCGCCGGGACAATTGGATAAAGCCGTCGCCCTGCGCTTCGTGGCAGGCGATAAATCATGGCAGTATCAAACCGACAATATTGAAACCCTGGTCGACAGCAAACTGGGCAAAAAGCTGAAACCGGACGGCGACGGCTGGATCGTGCCGCCCGCCGCCGCCGCTTATGACTTTGCGCTGATCCGGCTGAAAGACAAAACGCCGCTGCCGATCGCCCCGCTGCCGCTGTGGCAAGGCGACAGCAAAGCGCTGACCCAGGCGCTGAAACAGGCCAAACGGCTGATCACCCAGGCAGGCTACCCGGAAGATCATCTGGATGATCTCTACAGCCACCAAAACTGCAAGGTGACCGGCTGGGCCCAGCAAGGCGTGCTGTCGCACCAGTGCGATACCCTGCCGGGCGACAGCGGCTCACCGCTGCTGCTGAAAACCGCCGACGGCTGGCAGCTGATCGCCATCCAGAGTTCGGCGCCGGCGGCGAAAGATCGCTACCGCGCCGATAACCGCGCTCTGGCGGTGCCCGGCATCCGCGAGGCGCTGGACGCCCTGGCGGCAGGCAAGTAGCTCTCGCAACGGCGCATCAAGCGCCGTTGCTGTTTCTCTGTTCCCTGAATTTCAACTTGCGCTGCGCCGGCCGTTTGCCGGCCGGCCGCGCCTGAGCTTAGCCCGAAAGCTGTTCGATGGTTTGCAGAATGCGCTTGTCGGAGATCGGGTAAGGTGTGCCCAGCTGCTGCGCGAACAGGCTGACGCGCAGCTCTTCAATCATCCAGCGCACCGCTTTCACCTCTTCCTCCTGCTGTCGCTTCGGCGGCAGCTTGTTCAGCCACTGCTGCCACGCCTGCTGCACCTGCTCCACCCGCAGCATCTGCGCGCGATCGCGGTGCGGATCGATAGCCAGTTTCTCCAGCCGGCGCTCGATCGCCTGCAGGTAGCGCAGCGTGTCCGGCAGGCGTTTCCATCCGTTGCCGGTGACGAAGCCACGGTAGACCAGCCCGCCGAGCTGGGTCTTGATGTCCGACAGCGCCAGCGCCAACGACATGTCCACCCGGCCTTTCAGCCGTTTGTTGATGTTGAAGACCGCCGTCAGGATCTGTTCAACCTGCTTGGCCACCTCGACCACCGTGTCGTTCAGCTCGGCGCGGATCTGC
Source organism: Serratia sp. X10 (assembly GCF_017811775.1). Classification (NCBI taxonomy): domain Bacteria; kingdom Pseudomonadati; phylum Pseudomonadota; class Gammaproteobacteria; order Enterobacterales; family Yersiniaceae; genus Serratia; species Serratia sp. X10. The sequence continues at coordinate 1,059,236 of NZ_JAEIOH010000001.1, forward strand.
TCCTGTAACCGTGCAAAGTCTTCCTCCTGCCAAACCGGGCCGCCGTGTTCGGCGATCAGTTTGTCAATGCCGCACGAAATGCAGTCGTCGATCAGCTCCAGTACCTTGCCGTACGGGTTGAAATAAAGCCCCAGCTTGGCCTTGTTCGGCAGCTTTTCATGCAGATATTTGATCGGCGAAGGAATATTCAACAACAGCAGGCGGCGCGTGCCCTGCCACATCGCCTGTTGCTGTTCGCTTTCGCTGTCGAACAGGCGGATCGCCACGCTGTCCTTTTCATCCACCAGCGCCGGATAGGCCTTCATCGAATAGCCGCCGCGCTTCTGCTCGTAGAACGCCGGCAATTGGCCAAAGCTCCAGACATGCAGGTTGCTCTGCTCCAGTCCGTCATCGGCCACCGCCGACAGCGTCTCCTGCACCTTCTCTTTCAACTGCAGGCGCAGGGCGGCCAAATCTTTGCCTTCACGCAGCGTCTGGTTTTTCTCGCCCACCACGCGGAAAGTCATTTTCAGGTGATCGGGCACCTGATCCCACTGCCAGTCATCACGTGACACGGTCACGCCAGTCATGCGCCGCAGCTCGCGCTCCAGCGCGTCCAGCAGCGGCAATTCGAGCGCCGTTACGCGGCCAAGGAACGCTTCGGCGTAGTTCGGCGCCGGCACGAAGTTGCGACGCACCGGTTTCGGCAACGATTTGATCAGCGCGATCACCAGTTCACGGCGGATGCCGGGGATCTGCCATTCGAAACCCTGCTCCTCCACCTGATTGAGGATCGGCAGCGGGATGTGCACCGTCACGCCGTCGGCGTCGGTGCCGGGTTCGAACTGGTAGCTCAACCGCAGCTTGAGGTTGCCCTGATGCCAGAAGTTCGGGTAATCCAGCGCGCTGATCTTGTTGGCGCCATCCTTGATCAGCATCTCTTTTTCGAAGTTCAGCAGATCCGGCTGCTGTTTGGCGGCGGTCTTCCACCAGCTGTCGAAATGACGGCCGGACACCACGTCGTTGGGGAGACGGCGATCGTAGAAGCCGAACAGCGTTTCGTCGTCCACCAGAATGTCGCGGCGACGCGATTTATGCTCCAGCTCTTCCACTTCGGCGCGCAGCTTTTGGTTTTCGCGGAAGAAAGCATGGCGCGTCTGCCAGTCGCCCTCCACCAACGCATGGCGGATAAACAGCTCGCGGCACAGCAGCGGATCGATGGCGCCGTAATTGACCTGGCGCGCCGCGACGATCGGCAGACCGAACAACGTGACCTTTTCGCTGGCCATTACCGCCCCCTGCGACTTCGACCAGTGCGGTTCGCTGTAGCTGTGTTTCACCAGGTGCTGAGCCAGCGGCTCGATCCATTCCGGTTCGATGCGCGCGGCGATGCGCCCCCACAGGCGGCTGGTTTCCACCAGTTCGGCCACCATGGTCCACTTCGGCGGCTTCTTGAACAGGCCGGAGCCGGGGAAGATCGAGAAGCGGGCGTTGCGCGCGCCGGTGTATTCCTGCTTGTCCGCATCCTTCTGGCCGATGTGCGACAGCAGGCCGGTCAGCAGCGCGGTGTGGACGCTGCGGTAGTCGGAAGGCGTGCTGTTGATCGGCAGCCCCAGCTCTTTCACCACCTGGCGCAGCTGGGTATAGATATCCTGCCACTCGCGCACCCGCAGGTAGTTGAGAAAATCGTTGCGGCACAGCCGGCGGAACTGGCTGGAGGAGTTCGCCTTTTGCTGCTCCTGCAGATAATCCCACAGGTTGACGAACGCCAGGAAGTCCGAGTCTTTGTCGGCGAAGCGGCGGTGTTTTTCATCCGAGGCCTGCTGCTTGTCCATCGGGCGCTCACGCGGATCCTGAATCGACAGCGCGGCGGTGATGATCATCACCTCGCGTACGCTGCCGCTCTTCTGCGCTTCCAGCACCATGCGCGCCAGACGCGGGTCGATCGGCAACTGCGCCAACTGCCGGCCCTGCGGCGTCAGCTGATAGTGGCCGTTATCGGCGGTGGTGATCGCCCCCAGCTCTTCCAGCAGGCGCACGCCATCTTGAATGTTGCGCTTGTCCGGCGCCTCGACGAACGGAAACGCGGCGATGTCGCCCAGCCCCAGCGAGGTCATCTGCAAAATGACCGACGCCAGGTTGGTGCGCAGAATTTCCGGATCGGTAAACGCCGGCCGCGAGAGGAAATCCTGTTCGGAGTACAGACGGATGCACACCCCCTCCGACACGCGGCCGCAGCGCCCTTTACGCTGATTGGCGGAGGCCTGTGACACCGGCTCGATCGGCAGGCGCTGCACCTTGGTGCGGAAGCTGTAGCGGCTGATGCGCGCGGTGCCCGGATCGATGACGTATTTGATGCCCGGCACCGTCAGTGAGGTTTCCGCCACGTTGGTGGCCAGCACGATGCGGCGGCCGTGGTGCGACTGGAACACCCGGTTCTGCTCGCTGTTCGACAGGCGCGCATACAGCGGCAACACCTCGGTGTGCGGCAAATTGAGGCGGTTCAAAGCGTCGGCGGTATCGCGGATCTCGCGCTCGCCGCTCATGAAGATCAGAATGTCGCCCGGCCCTTCGCGCCCAAGCTCATCTACCGCATCGAAAATCGCCTGTAGCTGGTCGCGATCGGTATCGTCGCCGTCGTCGACCACCGGGCGGTAGCGCACCTCCACCGGGTAGGTGCGGCCGGAAACCTCGATGATCGGCGCATTGTTGAAGTGGCGCGAGAAACGCTGCGGATCGATGGTCGCCGAGGTGATGATCACCTTGAGATCCGGCCGTTTCGGCAGCAGTTCGCGCAGGTAACCGAGAATAAAGTCGATATTCAGGCTACGCTCGTGCGCTTCATCGATGATCAACGTGTCGTACTGCATCAGCAGGCGATCCTGCTGAATCTCCGCCAGCAAAATGCCGTCGGTCATCAGCTTGACCAGGGTGTTTTCCCCCACCTGATCGTTGAAGCGCACCTTGTAGCCCACGCTGCCGCCGAGCGGGGTTTCCAGCTCGTCGGCAATGCGGTTGGCGACGGTGCGCGCCGCCAGGCGGCGCGGCTGGGTATGGCCGATCAGCCCTTTCACCCCACGCCCCAGCTCCAGACAGATCTTCGGCAACTGGGTGGTTTTCCCCGAGCCGGTCTCCCCGGCGACGATCACCACCTGGTGGTCGCGGACAGCGTTTAAGATGTCCTGCTTTTTCTGGCTGACCGGCAGGCTTTCCGGATAGGTAATGCGCGGGCAAGACGCGGCGCGCGCCTGCACTTTCTGCCGCGCCGCCGCGATGTCGCTTTCGACTTCAGCGGCGACCGCCAGCTGGGCATCGGGATTTTTGATTTTTCGTGCGCCCTGCAGGCGACGACGCAGGCGTTGTTGATCGCGGAGCATCAGCTCGCCCAGTTGGGCCGGCAGTGCCTCGAGCGGAGATTTCACGTTCGGTGTTCCTTGTTTCATCGCGGCCAAGACCAGGCTTAGCAACGGTTTAATGTTTTTTTAGCGATTTTTTTGCTTTAGCCGCACAGCCTATCACAAACGGCTTTTCCGCCCTACTTCCGCGAACAAAGCCGCGGCATGTCATTCAATAAAATCGAACGAAGATCTCGAAATATTGCGCTATCACTGTCGGAGGAATGTGAATAGCATGTACTCCATGCAAGGGACGCTGAGTCCTGATGTCACTGTCACAACGTAAGGAATTATCGATGAGCAACGTATTGGTTCTGAAATCAAGCATCCTGGCGACCTACTCTCAGTCTAACCAACTGGCCGATTTCTTCGTAGAGCAATGGAGCAACGCCCACAGCGGCGACACCATCACCGTGCGCGATCTGGCCGCACAGCCAATCCCGGTGCTGGACGGCGAGCTGGTTGGCGCGCTGCGTCCTTCCGATGCTCCGTTGACTCCGCGTCAACAAGAAGCGCTGGCCCTGTCGGACGAACTGATCGCCGAGCTGCAGGCCAATGACGTCATCGTGATTGCCGCACCGATGTACAACTTCAACATCCCGACCCAGCTGAAAAACTATTTCGATCTGGTTGCCCGCGCCGGCGTGACCTTCCGCTACACCGAGAACGGTCCGGAAGGCCTGGTGAAAAACAAACGCGCCGTGATCCTGACCAGCCGTGGCGGCATCCATAAAGGCACCCCAACCGACCTGGTAGAGCCTTACCTGCGTCTGTTCCTGGGCTTCATCGGCATCACCGACGTGGAGTTCGTCTTCGCGGAAGGCATCGCCTACGGCCCGGAAGTGGCCACCAAAGCACAGGAAGACGCCAAAGCGGCCCTGTCTCAGGTGATTGCCGCCTAAGCCCCCGCGCAGGGGCGCCATGCCCCTGCCGGACAAGACGTCAGTCCTGTCAAACCTGCACTACCCTCATAATAATCATCTATCCGTATCATTCAGCGCGCCAGACGGCGCGCTTTTTTTATTTCTTCAGCCACTGGCCGTTGATGCCGCGCACATACTCGCCGCTCTGCGCGCGCGTCACCAGCTTCTGCCCGGCCATGCGCGCCACTTCGTCGACGGCGATATGGTTGCCATCCGCCACTTCCTGATACTTCTCGGCGCGGCCGGCGTTGATGCGCTTCACCAGCGCCAAAGTTTCGGCGTCCTGCTGCACCGGCGCAATATAGCCGCTCAGGGTTTCGCCCACCCGCCCTTGCTGCTTCGCCTCATCCAGCGTCAGCGCCATCGCCAGGCCGCTGAACAGCCAGGCGGCGCCGGCCAGCCACACATAACGTTTTTTCATGTCGGCTCCTAGAACAGACCGCTTTGGGTTTTCAGCAGGTTTTCGACGTCCTTATCCACCTTGATATGAATCTCATGCTCGATCTTGACGTTCATATTGATGGTGATCGGATCCTTCGGCGTCGCCACCTCGATGCGCGGCACGCAGCCGCTCAGCAGCGAAACGCACAGCACCGCTGCCAGCGCCGACACACTCATGATTTTCATTGTTGCTCCCCAGGTTGTGAGAGGGCCTGCTCCAGCCACTCCTGTAAATTGTCGCCGAAGCGCAAACTGCGCCACAGCTGAAACACGTTTTCCTGATGGCGATAGTTCAGGATCACCTCGCGCTTGGCGCTTTTCTGCGGGTTGATGCCGTCGATGCGCGCGCTCAGCGTCAGCTCGCCCAGGTTGTCGAGATCGACCCTGGCGTGCGAACGATTGATTTCCATGTAGCGCAGCCAGTCGATCGCCGCGCCGGTCGCCAGATTGTTGCTGCCGATGGCGTCGGCCATGTCTTTGTCCAGGCGCAGCGTCAACGTGCCGGCGTTAGCGATCCAGCCGTTTTGCACCAGCCACTTCGGATGGTTCAGGAACAGCGGCAACTCGCCGTCGACGCGGCCGGACATGGCGAACTGCTTCGGTTTCAGGGCGGTAAACAGCGCGCTAAGATCGACCTTGTCCAGCTTCAGCACCGCGGCGTCATGCTGCGGCAACCGCAGCGCCGACAGGCTGATATGCCCGTTGAGCATGTCCACGCCGACGTTGCTCAACGTCAGCGGCTGTCCTTCACTATAAGGATAGGTGCCCTGCAAATCGGCGGAAATGTTCTGCATCTCGAACAGGTTGGTGAAAGACTTGATGCGCAGCGATACCGGCTGTTTAGCTCCCAATTGCCAGTGATGCTGCTTGAACCGGTACGACAGGATGAAATCCAGGCCGCTCATCTCCCCGTCCTTCAGCCACATGCCGCCGTTTTTCACCACCCAGTGGCCACCGGCCTCGAACCCTTGTTCGCGGGCGGCGGAAAACGCCGACTGCGCGTAAAACTCGCCGTCGCGCAGCGTGAGATTGAGATCCGGCGCCAGCAGCGGTTGGAAGACCTTCAGCGACTGTTTCGGCCACCAGCCTTCGCCGCGCAGACGTTCGCCGTCCCAACGGCCGCGCAGCGCGATCGGCCCGATCTGTTGCGCCTGCAGCTTGCCCTGCATCTGGAAGCTGTCCGGCGAACGGCCGTTCACCTGCAGCGCCAGCACCGGCGCCGGCAGATAGCCGCCATCGCTGAAGCTAACCTTATCCGCCGCCAGCTGCAGCTCACCGTTGAACTGCGGGCTTTGTTCATCACGCCGCCAGCGCAGCGGCTGGTTGAGGCTCAAGCGCGGCGCGGCGACCGTCACCAGGCCGTATTTCAACTTATCGAAGCCGGTGGAGAGTTTATCGAGCACCAACTCGCTGTCGCGCCAGCTGCCGCTGCCGGCCACGTCCCAGGCGGCCTGCAGCGGCGGCAAACGGCCATTGCCCCAGTAACGCCATTGCCAGTCGCCCTTGTCCGGCCAGAAATCCTGCGCCTGGCCATCCAGGTGCAGCTTGAAACGCCCCCAATAACTGTCGCTGGCGCTCAAAATCGCCTGCAGGCGGCCGGTAATACCGGCGGCGGTCACTTTCACCCCCGCCAGCGGCAACCGCGCCTCGTCCAGCTTCATTTCCGGGGACACTTTGCCCCACAGACGCAGCAGCGAGCCCGGCTGCAGCACCAGCGTCGGGTTGAGAATGCTGCCGCCGATCACGCCCGGGATCGACGCCGTGGTGGAGAAGTCGGCCAGATTGGCCTGGCCGGTCAGTTGGAAACGCAGATCGCTGTCAGTCAAGCCTACCTTGCCCGGCCCGAGGGTCAGCACCGCATTGCCCTTGCCGTTGTGGCCGGCGGTGATCACGTTCAGCCGCGCGCTGATCTCCGTTTCATCCAGCCCTTTGCTCCAGTCGTGCAGCGCGATGCTGAGGCCGCCGTTCAACGGTTGTCCGCTGTACGGCCAACGCCACTCGCCCTGCTTGATGCTAACCCGCTGCGGGGTCACTTCCCACGGCAGCACCGCCAGCGGCCGATCGTCGCCTTTCTCGCTCACCGTCAACACGCCCTGCTGCTGTTGCCAGCGCATGTCCAGCAACACCGGTTTTTCCAGATAGGCCGTCTGCATTTCACCCTGCAGCGCGCCCTGCGTCGGCAGGCTGGCCAGATCCAGCGGGATGGTTATCTTGCCCGCGAGGCGCAGCGGTTGCGCGCTGTTGGGCGGAATGACGGTCAGGCTGTGCAACGTCAGCTGCTGTTTTTCATCCAGCTGCGCCTCGGCGCTGAGATTCGGCCCCCGATAATGCAGGCGTTGCCCGTCAGAGCCGGAGGAAAGCTGCAGCTTCCCGGCATAACGCTGCCAGGGAATGAGCGTGAGATCATGAATGGTGAGATCCAGCGGCGGCAGCTGCCGCTGCAGTTGGTCGAGCGCAAGCGGCGCGCTGTTGGCGTCGCCGCCCGGCAGTTTTGACAAACAGGCGCTGTCGACGCTGACCTTATCGCTCGACAGCTGCCAGCGGCCTTGCCGATAAGCCAGCCGCGTCGGCCCGACGCTGGCCAGCAGACAATCTTGCGCGGTGAAACGCGCCCCCGCCAACGTCAGGCCGCCCTGGCGCCAATGTAATTTGCCCTGCAACTCCAGTCGGCTTCCCGCCGGCAACCAATGCGATAACACCCCCGGCAGCCAGCGCGGCAAGGTTTGCCACAACGCCAGCACCAGGATTGCGCAGCCTGCCACCGTCCCTATGAATACTTTCAATCGCCTGGTCATTAAATGATTGCTTCGTTCCTGTGTTAGGCATTGGTTAAGTCTATGCCTGAATTGACAATAATGATGGCACGAATTTGACATAGGGTGAAGCTGAGCGCGGTCGCAGAGGCGATTTGCACCCTTTTGGCGCAGGCGTGCGCGGAGTTGTAGATTTTCGTTACATATACATCACATAAATAGGACAGTTTTCAGACTTTTGTTATTGTTGTTACCATTGATGATTAATAGTCTTGCAAGCATTCTAATAAAAGTTTAGCTGCTAGCTAACTGTGTACTAGAGAAGCCATTCCCCACACCCCCGTGGGGATTTTTTTGTCGCTCGCCTCACCGTCGCCTTCCCTTCACCGTCGCCAACCCACAGCAGCCCTGCAGTGTGGCTAACCAATTGTCGAATTTACTAAAATCTGTTAAATTGATCACAAAATCACGGTGGAGAAACCACGATGAAATTGGCGATATACAGCACTAAACAGTATGACCGTAAATATCTCGAACTGGTGAATCAGCAGTTTGGCTATGAGCTGGAATTCTTCGACTTTTTACTCAGTAAAAAAACCGCCAAAACCGCCGCCGGTTGCAAGGCGGTGTGTATCTTCGTCAACGACGACGGTAGCCGTGAAGTGCTCGAAGAACTGGCGGCGCTGGGCGTCGAAATTCTCGCCCTGCGCTGCGCCGGTTTTAATAACGTCGATCTGGACGCCGCCAAAGCGCTGGGCATCAAGGTGGTGCGCGTGCCGGCCTACTCGCCGGAAGCCGTGGCGGAACACGCGGTAGGCATGATGATGTGCCTGAACCGCCGTATTCACCGCGCATATCAACGCACCCGCGACGCCAATTTCTCTCTCGAAGGGCTGATCGGCTTTAACATGCACAATCGCACCGCCGGCGTGATCGGTACCGGTAAAATCGGCGTGGCGACGATGCGTATTCTCAAAGGCTTCGGCATGAAGCTGCTGGCTTACGATCCGTTCCCCAGCGAACAGGCGCTGGAACTGGGCGCAGAGTATGTCGACCTGAAAACGCTGTACGCGCAATCCGACGTAATCACCCTGCACTGCCCGCTGACGCCGGAAAACCACCATCTGCTGAATGCCGACGCCTTCGCGATGATGAAAAACGGCGTAATGGTGATCAACACCAGCCGCGGCGCGCTGATCGACTCTACCGCCGCCATCGACGCGTTGAAGCAGCAAAAAATCGGCGCGCTTGGGATGGACGTCTACGAGAACGAACGTGATCTGTTCTTTGAAGACAAGTCTAACGACGTGATTCAGGATGACGTGTTCCGCCGCCTGTCGGCCTGCCACAACGTGCTGTTCACCGGCCATCAGGCTTTCCTGACCGAAGAGGCGCTGACCAGCATTTCGCAAACCACGCTGCAGAACATCAGCCAATTGGATCGCGGCGAAGCCTGCCCGAACCAGTTGAACGCGTGAACGGCATCTCGGGGCGCCCCTTGCGGCGCCCTGTTTATTTGAGAGCGCGACGATGAGAACAACGATGGCCGCCCTGGCGGGGCTGGTCTTGGGGGGATGCAGCATGAAACCACCCGCGACCGTTACGCCCGGCGATCTGATGCATCATAATTTCGTGTTGCAGAGCGTCGATGGCGAAGCGGCAAAATCCCCAACGGGCGGCGTCCTGCTCAATCTGGAGTTCGGCGAGAACCTGCATGTGTCCGGCGCGATGTGCAACCGCTTTTTCGGCCAGGGGCAATTACGCGACGGCGTACTGACGGTAAAACCGTTGGCCTCGACGCGCAGGCTGTGCCCTGATGAGCAGCGCAATCGCTGGGATCGGGTGATCGGCACCGTGCTGGAAAACGGCGCCGAAGTGACGCTGAGCGCGCAGCAGCTGACGCTCAACGGCAGCGGCCACACGCTGGTTTATGCCCTGCGCGACTGGGTATATTGATTCTGGACGCCAGGCCTGGCGCCGTGGGCTTACCCGGCGCAGCTGCCCAGGCCCAGCGTGCGTTCCTCACACTGTTTGCCGTTCGGCATCTGGCACATGCGCAGCGCTTCACCGTTCAAGTTGTGCGCGATGGTGGTGACGCCGCCGACCGCCGCGCAACCGGCGCTGGTCTGCAACGTGTTGATTCTGGCACTGTTGCCCTGCTGTACTGGCTCTTCGTTGTTGCTGCTGCAGGCGGCTAAAAGCAGCACGGCGCTGGCAAGCAGCCATTTTGATGTCGTCATTATCCCACTCCTGAACCCGGAACTGCGCTGTGTAAAATCGCCATTGCCGATAACGCGCGTCACTTGGCGGACACGTTTCGCTATCTTTGATGCAAACTTGTTTAATCTAGCTCGATATATAAATAATGAAAATATATTCCGGCCATTATTTGTGGTTTTTTTGCGCCGGCCGGACATTTATTTTGTTTGCAGAATATTTCCGCCCCCATTGCGGGAGGTTAAACGTGACAGCGGCACCCACCGCCCGCCCCGGCCGCAGAGAGAAAGTGATAACGTCACCGTTGCCGGCGACGGGGTTTCTTCGCATGATATCGATATTAATTAACCCCGCGTGCTTTCGGCGTGACGGCGCATTTTTTGCTACCGGAGAGGATGATATTTGCGTCTATGCTGACGGCGCTAACTAATTAGCATTCCACTATTTTCAGTGAATGATGGCTGAATTCTTCAACCGGCGCGACTTGCTGTCACGCCGGCTTTTTTTACATCAAAATAACATTCAGTGCACCGAGGCTTTCGACAGTAAATTAATTACCAGCACGCCGGCAATAATTAATCCCATGCCGACAATCGCCGGCCAATCCAATTTTTGCTGATAAACGAATACCGCCGCGACCGACACCAGCACGATCCCCATGCCCGACCAAATCGCATACACAATGCCCAGCGGCATGCTCTTGACCACCATCGACAGCCCCCAAAACGCCACGCCGTAGCCCAGCACCACCAGCAGCGACGGCCACAGACGGGTAAAGCCCTCGGAGGCTTTCAACATGGTGGTGGCGATCACTTCCGCGACTATCGCCATCGTCAAATACATAAATCCGCTCATGGTTTTCTTCTGTCAGTTTACCGATGCGTAATTATGACGCGCCGGAAATAAATTGTCTTTAAACGGCGAAAACAATTTATTGAAGGACCTCAACCGGCAATGCAAATAGCGATGCCCGATACGCTTGCCGATTTATCGCCCGCCACACAAACGCGATAAAGCCGCGTTCAAACCCCTGTTAGACTTTTTTCCATTACTGCGAAAGTGCGCTTTCGCGGCTTTGTGAGCAATGAAAAGGTAATGTCGATGATAACTACAGATGGTAATAATGCAGTCGCTTCCGTGGCCTATCGCACCAACGAAGTGATTGCCATCTACCCTATCACGCCAAGTTCAACCATGGCGGAGCAGGCGGACGCCTGGTCCGGCGATGGCCGGCAAAACATCTGGGGTGATATCCCGCGAGTGGTGGAAATGCAGTCGGAGGGCGGCGCGATCGCTACCGTGCACGGCGCCTTGCAGACCGGCGCGCTGTCCACCTCGTTCACCTCATCGCAGGGTCTGCTGCTGATGATCCCGACGCTGTACAAACTGGCCGGCGAGCTGACGCCGTTTGTGCTGCATGTCGCCGCGCGCACCGTGGCCACGCACGCGCTGTCAATTTTCGGCGATCACTCTGACGTGATGGCGGTGCGCCAGACCGGCTGCGCCATGCTGTGCGCCAGCAGCGTGCAGGAAGCGCAGGACTTCGCATTGATCTCGCAGACCGCCACCCTCAACGCGCGCGTGCCGTTTATTCATTTCTTCGATGGGTTCCGCACCTCGCACGAAATCAACAAGATCGTGCCGCTGAGCGACGATACGCTGCGGCACATGCTGCCGCAGGAAGCGATCGACGCTCACCGCCGCCGGGCGCTGTCGCCGGATCATCCGGTGGTGCGCGGCACTTCCGCCAACCCTGACACCTATTTCCAGTCGCGCGAGGCCACCAACCCTTGGTATGACGCCACCGACCAGCACGTGATCGACGCCATGGAGGCCTTCGCCGCCCTCACTGGCCGCCACTACCGGCCGTTCGACTATTACGGCCACCCGCAGGCCGAACGCGTGGTGGTGGTGATGGGCTCCGCCGCCGGCACCTGCGAAGAAGTGATCGACACCCTGCTGACCCGCGGCGAAAAAGTCGGCGTGCTGAAAGTGCGACTGTTCCGGCCGTTCTCCGCCAAACACCTGCTCGGCGCGCTGCCGGACAGCGTGCGCAGCGTCGCGGTGCTCGATCGCACCAAAGAGCCGGGCGCGCTGGCCGAGCCGCTGTATCTGGACGTGATGACCGCGCTGGCGGAAGCCTACAGCCGGGGCGAGCGCGCCACGCTGCCGCGAGTGATCGGCGGCCGTTACGGCCTGTCGTCGAAGGAGTTCGGCCCGGACTGCGCGCTGGCGGTGTTTCGCGAGCTGGCCCAGCCGCAACCGCGCCCGCGCTTCACCGTCGGCATCTTCGATGACGTCACCGGCCTTTCGCTGCCGCTGAGCGACGAAATCCTGCCGCAGCGCGCCTCGCTGGAAGCGCTATTCTACGGTTTGGGCAGCGACGGCTCGGTCTCGGCCACCAAGAACAACATCAAAATCATCGGCAACGCCACGCCGCTGTATGCGCAGGGCTATTTCGTCTACGACTCCAAAAAGGCCGGCGGCCTGACGGTCTCGCATCTGCGCGTCAGCGAGCAGCCGATCAATTCGGCCTATCTGGTCAGCCAGGCGGATTTCGTCGGCTGCCACCAGCTGCAGTTTATCGATAAGTACCAGATGGTTGAGCGCCTCAAACCCGGCGGCACCTTCCTGCTCAATACCCCTTACGGCGCCGACGAAGTCTGGTCGCGCCTGCCGCAGGAAGTTCAGGCGCTGCTGCACCAACGCCAGGCGCGTTTCTATATCATCAACGCCGCCAAGCTGGCGCGTGAATGCCGGCTCGGCGCACGCATCAACACCGTGATGCAGATGGCGTTTTTCCATCTGACGCAGATCCTGCCGAGCGACGTGGCGCTGCAACAGCTGCAGGACGCCATCGCCCGCAGCTACAGCAGCAAAGGCCAGGAGATCGTCGAGCGCAACTGGCAGGCGCTGGGCGCCACCCGCGGCGCGCTGATTGAAATCCCGCTGCAGCCGGTCGACGACAGCAGCCCGATGCGCCCGCCGGTGGTCTCGGACGCCGCGCCGGACTTCGTCAAAACCGTTACCGCGGCGATGCTGGCCGGACTGGGCGATGCGCTGCCGGTTTCCGCCTTCCCGCCGGACGGCACCTGGCCGGTGGGCACCACCCAGTGGGAAAAACGCAACATCGCCGAAGCGATCCCGGTCTGGCAGCCCGACCTGTGCACCCAGTGCAACCATTGCGTCGCCGCCTGTCCGCACTCCGCCATTCGCGCCAAGGTCGTGCAGCCGGTGGAGATGGAACACGCCCCCGCCTCCCTGCAGTCGCTGGATGTCAAAGCGCGCGATATGCGCGGGCAGAAATACGTGCTGCAAGTGGCGCCGGAGGATTGCACCGGCTGTAACCTGTGCGTCGAGGTCTGCCCGGCGAAAGATCGCCAGAACCCAGAGATCAAGGCCATCAATATGGCCTCACGCCTCGATAATCTGACGGCGGAAAAAGACAACTACGATTTCTTCCTGCAGCTGCCGGAAATCGATACGGCGCAGCTGGAACGCATCGACATTCGCACCTCGCAGCTGATCACGCCGCTGTTCGAGTACTCCGGCGCCTGCTCCGGCTGCGGAGAAACGCCGTACATCAAGCTGTTGACCCAGCTCTATGGCGACCGTTTGCTGATCGCCAACGCCACCGGCTGTTCGTCGATCTACGGCGGCAACCTGCCGACCACGCCGTACACCACCAACGCCGAAGGGCGCGGGCCGGCATGGGCAAACTCGCTGTTCGAAGACAACGCCGAATTCGGCCTGGGCTTCCGTTTGACGGTCGATCAACATCGCGCGCGGGTGCTGCGCCTGCTGAATTCGCTGGCGCCGCAGTTGCCTGAGCAATTGGTCAATGCCCTGCAGATGGAAGACGTGGCGCCGGAGCCGCGCCGCAAGCAAATCGCCGAACTGCGCGCGCTGCTGGCGAGTATAGAGGGTGAAGATGCGCGCCAGCTGGCGACCGACGCCGACTATCTGGTGGATAAATCCATCTGGCTGATCGGCGGTGACGGCTGGGCCTACGACATCGGCTTCGGCGGTTTGGATCACGTTCTCAGCCTGACGGAGAACGTCAACGTGCTGGTGCTCGACACCCAGTGCTATTCCAACACCGGCGGCCAGCAGTCGAAGGCCACGCCGCTCGGCGCGGTGACCAAGTTCGGCGAGCACGGCAAGCGCAAGGCGCGCAAGGATCTGGGCGTCAGCATGATGATGTACGGCCATGTTTACGTTGCGCAGATCTCGCTGGGGGCGCAGCTCAACCAGACGGTGAAGGCAATTCAGGAGGCCGAGGCCTATCCGGGGCCGTCGCTGATCATCGCCTACAGCCCGTGCGAAGAGCACGGCTACGATCTGGCGCTCAGCCACGATCAGATGAAACAGCTGACCGCCACCGGCTTCTGGCCGCTGTACCGCTTCGATCCGCGCCGCAGCGCCGAGGGCAAGGCCGCATTGGCGTTGGATTCGCGGCCGCCGAACAGCAACCTGTCGGAAACGCTGCTGAAAGAACAGCGTTTCCGCCGCCTGAACGCGCAGCAGCCGGAGGTGGCCAGCGCGCTGTATCAGGCCGCCGAGAAAGAGCTGAAGGAGAAATACGATTTCCTCAGCCTGCTGGCCGGCAAGGCGGAAAAGTCCGCCGCAGAGTAACCTCCCTCAGGGCGCGAGCGATCCGCGCCCTGATCTTTTATCGTTGACGTAAGGCGTAGCAATAAAACCTGCTGGCATTCCTGCGCGCAATCCGTACCATACAGGCCTCGCGTCGGGCGCGTGGAAGCTGGATGATGAATAATGATCAAAATCGGCCGGTTGAATGGTAAACTCGCGGTCTACAACGCCATGCCCCTAGTGCCCCCCATTGAGAATGAGCACGATTTAAATGTCAGAAAAGCAATCCGTTAGCCAAAAAGAGCAGTACAACCTGAACAAATTGCAAAAGCGCCTGCGCCGCAACGTGGGCGAAGCGATCGCCGATTTCAATATGATTGAAGAAGGCGACCGCATCATGGTCTGTCTGTCCGGCGGCAAAGACAGCTACACCATGCTGGAGATCCTGCGCAATCTGCAGCAGAGCGCGCCGGTCAACTTCTCGCTGGTGGCGGTGAACCTCGACCAGAAACAGCCCGGCTTCCCGGAGCATATTCTGCCCGCCTATCTGGAAAGCCTGGGGGTGGAGTACAAGATCGTCGAAGAAAACACCTACAGCATCGTTAAAGACAAGATCCCGGAAGGCAAAACCACCTGTTCACTGTGCTCGCGCCTGCGCCGCGGCATTCTGTATCGCACCGCCACCGAACTGGGCGCCACCAAGATCGCGCTGGGCCACCACCGCGACGATATTCTGCAGACGCTGTTCCTCAACATGTTCTACGGCGGCAAGATGAAAGGCATGCCGCCCAAACTGATGAGTGACGACGGTAAGCACGTGGTCATTCGTCCGCTGGCCTATTGCCGCGAGAAAGACATCGAGCGTTTCTCGATCGCCAAAGCGTTCCCGATCATTCCATGCAATCTGTGCGGCTCTCAGCCTAATCTGCAGCGCCAGGTGATCGGCGACATGCTGCGCGACTGGGACAAACGTTACCCAGGCCGGCTGGAAACCATGTTCAGCGCCATGCAAAACGTGGTGCCTTCGCACCTGAGCGATATCAATCTGTTCGATTTCAAAGGCATTCACCACGGCAGCGCGGTGGTGGACGGCGGCGATTTGGCCTTCGATCGCGAAGACATTCCGATGCAGCCGGTCGGCTGGCAGCCGGAAGATTCGGACGACGCGGCGCCTGCGCCGGCGCGTTTGGACGTGCTGGAAATCAAATAAGCCCCCTCGCCGCTTGCCACCCTGCGAGCGGCGACCTTTTCCCTCTCTCGACGATCTCGATCCTGTTCACAGTTTGCGCAAAATTTGCTGGGCGATGCCGTTTATATCTCATACTGTTCATTTATACAGTCATATGGAGATCGCGCAATGAATATCACCCCCTGCCTGTCCCACGTCTCGCTGGGCTCGAACGATTTCGTCGCCGCCGCGGCCTTTTACGATCGCACGCTGGCCGCCTTGGGCTGCCGACGGGTGCTGGAACATCCCGGCGCGATCGGTTATGGCCGCGACTACCCGGAGTTCTGGCTGCAGGTGCCGATCGACGGCCAGCCCGCTTCACCCGGCAACGGCACGCACGTCGGTTTTTTCGCGACCAGCAAGCAACAGGTGGATGAATTCCATCGCCAGGCGCTGCTGGCCGGCGCCGTCGATGAAGGCGCGCCCGGTTCGCGGCCGCACTACGGTGAGGCTTACTACGGCTGCTTTGTCCGTGATTTGGATGGGCACAAGATTGAAGCCAGCTTCTGGGATGAAAGCGCGGCCTGAGGAAGAGAGAAATCGAATAAAAAAATGCCGGTGATTAAACCGGCATTGTACGAATCAAATGTGCTATGCAGTAATTCAAAAATAAGAAAGTAAGACAATTATGGAGCGCAACGCCCATCGCTTGACGTTGCATTCACCTGCGAGAGAGATCATGCCCCATTTCCCCCGGCTAAATGTTGATTTTGCTCAATGTTAACCGGGTTTTCGTCATTTTCGCCTACAGCCAGCGGCTGCGCTTCAGCCACCAGGCGACGCCAAGCACCAACCCGACCAGCATCAGGCAAAATGCCGCGAAACCGAAGGGGTTGCCGCCGCCCGGTATGCCGCCAAGGTTGACGCCAAACAGCCCGGTCAGGAAGGTGGTCGGCAGAAATACCATCGCCAACAATGACATGGTATAAGTGCGGCGGTTCATCGCGTCGGCCATCACCGTGGTAATTTCGTCGGACAAGATGGCGGTACGCGCGATGCTGCCGTCCAGATCGTCCAACCCGCGCCCCAGGCGATCCGCGATGTCCTGCATGCGGCGGCGATCGTCGTCGCTCATCCACGGCAGGCGATCGCTGGCCAGCCGTGCGAAAACGTCACGCTGCGGCGCCATATAACGGCGCAGTACGATAAGCTGTTTACGGATCAACGCCAGCTGGCCACGCTCCGGCACCTGCTGTTCCAGCAAGGCGTCCTCCAGATCGATAATCTTGTCGTGCAGATCCTCAATGAATTCGCTGGTGTGATCGGTCAACGCATCGGAAATCTCCACCAGCCAGTTGCCGCTGTTGGTCGGCCCGGCGCCGCTTTGCAAATCGTTCACCACCTGATCGATGGAATACACCTTGCGGTGCCGCGTGGAGATAATCAGTTTATCGGTGATGTACACGCGAATGGTGACCAACTGGTCTGGCCGTGAGTTGGCGTTAAAGTTGATGCTGCGCAGCGTGATCATGGTGCCTTCGCCCTGGCGGCTGACGCGCGGCCGTGAGCTTTCGCCGGAGAGCGCTTCGCGCACCGAGTCCGGCAGCAGCGGCGTGGTGCTCAGCCATTCGGCGCTGGCCGGGTGCGCGTAATCAAGATGCAGCCAGCAAGGCGCGTCGCAGGTGATCTTGTCATCCCGCTCGATCGGCGTGACGCCGCCCTTGCCATCCAGCTGGTAGGCGTAAACCGCGTCGGCGACCTGCAGCTCGCTCCCCTCAATCACATCCATTCATTTATCCCCTCAGTCTTGCTTATGTTGCTGAGTCTAGCGTTAACGCCTTGGAGATCAAAGACCAAGCTGTAACGCCAGTTTTCATGTTGTCCCATAAGCGTGGTCTATACTTCTGCTGCCAGGAACGCAAGACAGCCCGAGAGGAAACTCGCATGTTACAAATCAGCACCGCAGATATCTTGAAAATCGTCCTACCGACCGTCATTACGCTGTTTATCGCCGTGGTCAAAACGCCTTTTCGCATCCGGCGGGAAAACCACGATAAGCTGTTAAACCTGCTCGAATCCGTCGAGAAGCCCCAAAGCGCCCCCATACGTCTGTTGCGGTTTCGCGACTATATCGGCAACCGCAGCGCCGGCCTTGTTGCGCTGCAGCTGCTGCTGGCATTGCCGGATAGCGTAGCGGCGCTGGAACGCTATCGTTTCACCGGTGGCCGTCAGCAAATCTTGCGTGCCACGCCCGCAGGCTTCGTTTTGCGGCCAAGCGCCAATAACGCGTTCAAGCGTTTCTTGCTTTCCTGTCGCTATTTCTTGCTGTATTTGGTGTTCGTTACGTTGCTGGTGCTGTTCCCTGCGTTGACTCAATGGGGACTGCAGCAGTTAGGGGTCTTGATTACGCCCTATTCACTCCACTATCTGCCTAATGCGCGCATCACCGACGGCTGGCAGCTGCTGTTCCCCGGTTTATTATTTATTATCATTATGTTCAGCCTGGCATACCTGACCTTCAGGCAGCTGGCACGCGCGGGCAACCTCAGTTCGGAACGCGCCTTTTATCGCTACTATCAACGCGCGCGTGAGGAACAACGATGCCGGGAAGTCCTGAGACAACTGCGCGCTACGCTGCGCCGAACCTGACGAGAATGCGCCGCCTGCGCTGCATCGCAATGGCCGCCCTGCTGCTGTTCGGCCAATCGGCTCGTGCAGAGCCGGTGTTAGAACGCCTCGCCACGCCCTATCACGCGCCGACGGCGGCGGGTTCACTGCCTTATTTTGTCGCTCACGCTCACTCCCGCCAACCGCGCACCGCGCTGGTGGTGATGCACGGCCACCCGCGCGATGTCGCCAAGACATTGCAAGCGGCGATCGACGCCGCGCAGGGAGCGGGGGACAACAGCTTGCTGGTCGCCCCGCTGTTCCAGGTGCCGGAGACGCTCGCCGCACGCTGCCGTTCCGCAGGGCTACCGGCGCCGCAAGAGGGTGACGCCCTGTGGCGCTGCGACTCCTGGATCGAAGGCGGTTTGGATAATGGCGAGAAAACCGGCTCGTTCAACGCCATGGATAACCTGCTGGCCGATCTGAAACGGCGCTGGCCGTCGTTGCAGTCGATCACCGTCGCCGGTTTCTCCGCCGGTGCCCAATTCGTGCAGCATTATGTCGGCTTCGCCAACCCGCCGGACGGAGTGCGTCTGCGCTATGTCGTCGCCGATCCGGGCAGCTGGCTCTATTATGACAACCTGCGTCCCCAGCCCCTTCACCCGGAGCGCTGTGGCAGTGAAAAAACCTGTCGCTTCCGCTGGCAAACGCTGGACGCCGGCCAGTGCCCGCAGGCTAACCAGTGGAAATATGGTCCGGAAGCGCTTCCCGCTCATCTGCAGCGCACCGCCGACACAGCCCGCCGGCGCTATGCGGCGGCGGATATCTCCTATCTGGCCGCAGACGGTGATACCGGCACCGCGCCGGGCGCCTACTATCGGATACTCGACAAATCCTGCGCCGCCCAGCTGCAGGGCCCCTACCGGTTGCAGCGCGCCCTGGCCTATGCCGACTATGACCGGCGCTATCTGGCGCCGGAGAAGCCGCATCGGTTAACCCTCGTTCCCGGCTGTGGACACAACGTCGCCTGCGTCTTTCCCGCGCCGGCGGCCAGGCAAGCGCTGTTCCCCATTAATGCAGACTAATAATAACGGCATTGAAATAAACCATTGCCGATAAATCAGACAATATCGCCGATAAAGCGCTGGCAATGCCGTTATTATTATGACTTAACATATTGCTATCAATTTTAATTCAAAATGATAATAATAAATCAACACAAAGCTGTTTCAGCGCAAATTTTAGGGGCATATACTTTTCTCACTACGAGGAGGTAGTTATGTTACGCGACCATTTAAAAATAAACGCCAGCGATACACTGGAAAAAATCAGCAATATCCATTTGCAAAACCAGGGCCAGGAAGAGATCAGTGAGTTTGTGGTGAAAAACGCCGCCGGCCTGCAGATTGGCAAGGTCTCTGTCCACGATCGTTTCAGTACCCGTCGTTCTTATCCCACCAGCTACCGCATTACTCAGACCGATATGAGCGGCCGCGTAGTGGTGGACGCCATGCGGGACTGTCTGTAAGCGTAACCGCTCTCTGAAATAGACAATATTAATGTGATGATGGCAACCCTGTTTATTATTAAACGGGGTTTATCGCGTGGGAAAATTAATTAGCCTCGCGGTTTCACCGACGAGAAAATATCGCCCCCGCATTAGCCGGGGGCGATAAATAAACCGGTTCAGTGTTTGATGATATACATCGTCTGGCTGTAGGCCACGTCTTCCGGATTGGTGATCGGGTAGCCTTTTACCCACGGCTTGATCAGGCGGCCGTTGGTGTATTGGTATATCGGCGCGATCGGCGCCTGGTCGGCAATGATCTGTTCCATCTTGTTGTAATCGGCGGTCACCGCCGCCGGGTTGGTTTCCCGCCCCGCCTGCGCCAGCAGCTTGTCGTAGTCCGCGTTCTTGAACTTGGCGATATTGCCGCTGTGGGTGGAGGTGAGCAGCGACAGGAAGGTCGACGCCTCGTTATAGTCACCCACCCAGGAGGCGCGGATCACATCGAAATTGCCGGTATTGCGGCTGTCGATGTAGGTTTTCCACTCCTGGTTTTGCAACTTGACGTCAATCCCCAGCTTTTTCTTCCACATCGAGGCCACGGCGATGGCGATCTTCTGGTGGCTCTCCGAGGTGTTATACAGCAGCGTCAGCTTCAGCGGGTTGTTCGGGCCGTAACCGGCCGCCTGCAGCAATGCCTTGGCCTGCGCGTCCAGCTCCGCCTGCGGCTGCTGTTGCAGCAAACTCGCCTCGGGTTTGAACCCGGCGGTGACGTCCGGCGTGAAGTGATAAGCCGGTTTTTCACCGGTGCCCAACACTTTCTCCGCGATAATCTTGCGATCGATGGCGTAGGACAAGGCCTGACGCACCCGCACGTCGTTGGTCGGCGCACGCTGGGTGTTGAACGCGTAATAATAGGTGCCGAGCTGATCCGGAGTGTACACCTGCCCCGGAATGTCTTTCAGCAGCTTCTGATACATGTTTTTCGGGAAGGATTCGGTAATATCGATGTCACCCGCCAGGTAACGCTTGGTGGCGTTGGATTCCTGGTTGATCGGCACGAAGGTCACTTTGGTCAGCACGGTATGCGCATGATCCCAGTAATGGTCGTTAGGCGTCAGCACCAGCTTCTCGTTCACCACCCGCTCCTGCAGTTTGAACGCGCCGTTGCCCACCAGATTGCCGACCTTGGTCCAGTCGTTGCCGTATTTTTCCACCACCGCCTTGTTCACCGGGAACAGGCTGAAGTTGGCCGTCAGGCTGACGAAGTACGGCACCGGCTTGTCCAACTGCACCTTGAGTGTGTAGTCATCCGGCGCCGATACGCCCAAGCGATCGGCCGGCAGTTTGCCGCTGATGATCTGCTCGGCGTTCTGGATCCCCGCCAGCTGCGCGAACCAGGCGAAAGGCGACAGATTTTTCGGTTCTACCAGCCGCTGCCAGCTGTAGATGAAGTCTTTTGCCGTGACAGGGTCACCGTTTGACCAACGCGCGTCTTTACGCAGATGGAAAATATAAGTCTGGTTGTCGCTGGTCTGCCAGCGGGTGGCGACGCCGGGGATCACTTTGCCGTTGGCGTCCTGATTGACCAGCCCTTCGAACAGATCGCGCGCCAGCTGAGCCTCCGGCAAGCCAACCGCTTTGATCGGATCGAGCGAGGCCGGTTCGTCTTTAATGTGGCGCACGATTTCCTGTTTGTCCGCCAGCGCGGTGCCCGGGGGAACCTGCGCCGCCATGGCGCTGCTCATACAGGCGCCGATCGCCGCCGCGCAGAGCGCCAAACGAAAACCCCGTTGCATTTTTTTTCCCGTCATTATGATTTGTCCCCCGTTAACCATCTGAATTTTTTATCATATAGCACAAGATCCATCCGGCCTAGAGCCCGCGGGCAAGAAGTTGCAAAAAGTGCGATTCAGGCGATAAAAAACCCGTGCGGCGCAGGGCGGCACGGGTGGGATTGCGGCAGCGACCGTCAGTCGTACAGGTGGATGCTGTTGATGCGATAGCTGAACTCTTCACCCTCTTCTTCATCGAACACGGTGAAGAAGCCTTTCTCAGCCAGCGGACGAGCCGAGATATCGGTTTTTTGCAGCTGACGCGCATCCGCGTCGTCGTAGCCGTAGTCGAGATAGAAGGCATCTTTCTGGTAATCGATATGCAGGGTGAACGGATAGTTCGATTCGTCCCCGCGCCCGTCGTCATTTTTCACCACGCCGAACCATTCCCCCTGACGGATCTGGTTTTCAGCGTCTACGCCGCACAGCAGCGTGATGGTGTCATTTTCATTTTCGCTATAGCTGGCGATGATTCTGGCTACTGGCATGTTAAATCCTCTTGCGGGTGATTGGCTTAACTCTGCCGTTAGTATAACAATAGCCTCAGGTCAGGTGCGGTTTAATTGGCGTTTTCGCCGCTACCGCATCACAGATCGCGCAAACGCCGCACAATTGCGATGGGAAAGAAGTCTTAAAGCGTAATACACTGAATAAAATGACAATGACTCTCGGCCTTTAACTCAGGGACAACACCATGACCGAACATCGACCGCGCAGTGAACGTGGCCAGTTGGCCGTCGCAGGAGAGAACTACGGCAGCTCGCTGCTGGGCGCGCCGCTGCTCTATTTCCCGGCGGCGGTCAGCGGCCCGGAAACCGGGCTGATCATCGCCGGCACCCACGGCGATGAGAGCGCCGCCATCGTAACCCTGTCCTGCGCGCTGCGCAGCATCGCCCCCGAACAGTTGCGCCACCACGTGGTGCTGGCGGTCAACCCCGACGGCTGTCAGCTGGGGCTGCGCGCCAATGCCAACGGCGTCGATCTGAACCGCAACTTCCCGGCCGCCAACTGGCGCTCCGGCGACACCGTCTATCGCTGGAACAGCGCGGCGCCGGTGCGCGACGTCAGGCTCTCCACCGGCGGGCGCCCCGGCTCCGAACCGGAAACCCAGGCGCTGTGTCATCTGATCCATCGCCTGAAGCCGCATTGGGTGGTGTCGTTCCATGAGCCGCTGGCCTGCATCGAAGATCCCGCCAGCTCGCGGCTCGGCGTTTGGCTGTCGCACAAGTTCGAACTCCCGCTGGTGACCAGCGTCGGCTATGAAACGCCCGGTTCGTTCGGCAGCTGGTGCGCGGATCTGTCGCTGCCGTGCATCACCGCCGAATTCCCGCCGATCTCCGCCGATGCCGCCAGCGAGCGCTACATCGACGCCATGACCGAACTGTTGACCTACCCGAATTAATCCCTACGGGGCGAGATCGACGATCGCCCCGCATTCGAACGCCAGACCCGGTTCGACGTCCCGCGCCAGCCAGGTCGGGCCGTCCAGATCGACGAAGCGCGCCGCCGGCGCCAGCGGCAAGGCGGCGGATATCGCCCGCGACGTGCACAACATGCAGCCGAGCATGATGGCGAATCCCTGTTCGCGCGCGGCCTGCGCCAGCGCCAGCGCCTCGGTCAAACCGCCGGTTTTGTCCAGTTTGATGTTGACCATCTGATAGCGTTGCGCCAGCCGCGGCAGATCGGCGCGGGTGTGGCAGCTCTCATCGGCGCAGATCGGCAGCGGATGAATAAAGTGTTCCAATGCGGCGTCGTCACCGGCCGGCAGCGGCTGCTCCAGCATCGCCACGCCGAGATCGGCCAACAGCTGGCAGCGCGCCGCCAGCCCTTCCGCCTGCCAGGATTCATTGGCGTCGACAATCAGCGTCGCCTGCGGCACCGCGGCGCGGATCGCCACCAGCCGTTCACTGATATAGTGATCGTCGAGTTTGATCTTCAGCAGCGTGGCGCCCTGCCGCTCCAGCTCACGCGCGGCGAAGGCCATCGCTTCCGGCGTACCGATGCTGACGGTCTGCGCCATGCGGATCTGCGCCGGCGCCGTCACGCCGCTGCGCTGCCACAGGGTCTGCCCGTGCAGACAACACTCCAGATCCCACAGCGCCGAGTCCAGCGCGTTGCGGGCCGCGCCCGCCGGCATCTGCGTCAGTAGCTGCTCGCGGGTGATGCCCTGCGCGATCGCCGGCGCCATCTCAGCCAGCTGCGCCATCACCGATTCCTCGCTCTCGCCATAGCGCGGATACGGCGTGCATTCGCCGACGCCGCGCATGCCCTGCTGTTCGATTTCGACCACCACCACCCGGGCTTCGGTGCGGCTGCCGCGCGCGATCACGAAGGCGGTGTGCAGCGGCCAGGCTTCCGGGTAAAAACGCATGTCTCTCATAACGGCTCCTGAGCGAAAACTGCGCATCCAGGCAGGCTGATGCGCCGGTGATGTTTTATAGAACAGCCTAATATATACAACTATTTAGCAAACTTTGATATCCAATCCGCCCCGCTTGTCATAAACTGGCGTCAGAGTGTGAACCTGATGTTAACAGCCGTCGCCGGCGCGCCGCTCCATCAGGTTCATATCCTTTGTATAAACACCTGTAAAAGGAATCTAGCAATGACTCAGACAGTACATTTTCAAGGCAATCCGGTCAGCGTAGCGGGCAAACTGCCACAGCAGGGCGAACAGGCCAAGGCCTTCTCGCTGGTTGCCAAAGACCTGTCAGACGTAGCGCTGAGCAGCTTCGCGGGTAAACGCAAAGTCCTGAACATCTTCCCAAGCATCGATACCGGCGTCTGCGCGACGTCGGTGCGTAAATTCAACCAATTGGCCAGCGGCCTGGATAATACCGTGGTGCTGTGCATCTCCGCCGATCTGCCGTTCGCCCAGTCTCGTTTCTGCGGCGCGGAAGGCCTGAGCAACGTGGTCACGCTGTCAACCCTGCGCGGCGCCGAGTTCAAACAGGCGTACGGCGTTGAAATCGCCGAAGGTCCATTGGCGGGCCTGACCGCGCGTGCGGTCGTGGTGCTGGATGGCCAGGACAACGTGCTGTACAGCGAGCTGGTGAACGAAATCACCACCGAGCCGGATTACGACGCGGCGCTGGCAGCGCTGAAATAATAAAGCCGGCGAACGCCGGCTTTGGATACACGGGAAGGCGCCGCAAGGCGCCTTTTTTATTCTTCGCCCTCAGCGCCGCCTTTGCGGCTGCTCAGGCCATACTCGCGCAGCTTGTTGGCGATGGCGGTATGGGAAACGCCCAACCGCTTCGCCAGCTTGCGGGTGCTGGGATAGGTGCGATACAGGCGCGTCAGCACCGAGCGCTCGAAACGCTTGCTGATGTCGTCCAGCGAACCGTCCAGCACCTCGTCGCCCAGCGACATCTCCACCTCGAACTCCGGCAACACGATATCCTGCGGCCGCAGTTCGTAGCCTTCGGTTTGCGTCAGCGCGCGGTAGATGGCGTTTTTCAGCTGGCGCACGTTGCCCGGCCAGCCGTATTTGCTGAGGAAACCGCCCAGATCGTTCGCCAGCTTGGGCCGCGCCACGCCCTGCTCATCGGCGAAGCGCGCCACGAACAGCTCGGTCAGCGGCATGATGTCCTGCGGACGTTCGCGCAGCGGCGGAATGGTGATGGTCAGCACGTTGAGGCGATAATAGAGGTCTTCGCGGAATTCGCCGCGCTGCACCAGCTCGGTCAGGTTCTTCTGGGTGGCGCAGATCACGCGCACGTCAACGTGCACCTCATGCTCTTCGCCGACCCGGCGGAACGTGCCGTCATTGAGAAAGCGCAACAGTTTGGTCTGCATGCGCGGCGACATTTCGCCAATCTCATCCAGCAGCACCGAACCGCCGTTGGCCTGCTCGAAGAAGCCCTTTTTACCTTCCAGCGCGTTGGGATAAGCGCCCGGCGCATGGCCGAACAGCTCGCTCTCCACCACGTCATCCGGCAGCGCGGCGCAGTTCAGCGCCAGGAACGGCTGTTTGCCGCGCGGGCTGCGCAGGTGGCAGGCGCGAGCCAGAATATCCTTGCCGGTGCCGGTATCGCCCACGATCAGCAGCGGCGCATCGAGCATCGCCAGTTTGCGCGCCTGCTCCAGCACGTGACGCATCTTGGCGCTCACCGCGACGATGTGATCGAATTCGGTATCGTCGTTCACCGACAGATTTTGCAGTTGGCGGCCCATGCGCGCGGTGGACTTCAACATCACCACCGCGCCGACCGCAGCCGGCTGTTGCTGTTCGTCCTCCAGATAGATAGGCGTAATGTCCATCAGGAAGTCCTGGCTGCGGATCACCACCCGTTCTGAGTGCGGCGCCGTATGCTCACTCTCCAGCCAGCGGCTGAAGTTATAGCCGCCGATCAGCGCCCCGGCGGTCTGGTTGCGGATCTTGTCTTCGTTCAGGCTGAACAACGCCAGCGCCGCCGGATTGGCCAGCTCGACCTTGCCCTTCATGTCGATAGAGAACACCGGCTCCGGCATCGACTCCAGCAGCGCACGCAGCGCGCGATGCTCGCGTTCGGAAGGCATAAAGCTGACGGTGCGCACGTCGGTCACGCCGGCGATGCGACGGATCTCCGCCATCAGCGCGCGGAAAGTATCGAAGTCCAGCTGGGAGAAATTGAGGTAAATGCGGCCGATGGGATCGATCTCGATGCCACGTAAGTCAATGCTGCGCGATACCAAAAGATCGAGTAATTCTCGAGTGAGACCGAGGCGGTCTTCGCAAAATACTTCCAAACGCATCAGTGTTGGCCTTATCTCTGCAGGTGCGGGGATCGTTAGCGATGATGATACTCCCTCGCACCGGGCGGTAGAAGCGATCTGTCAGCAAAAGTTGACAGAACTCTGATTTATTGCCGTGGTTGCTGATTTTAAACGCAAGCGAATAACAGCATCGGCGTCATTTTAGCCCACAAACAGAGAGTTATCACAAACAGAATTAATTTTGCAGGTATTTATCACGCAAGCGCAGGGGGATCGACTATCGTCAAGTCTCGATTACGTCCGGCGTTGGCGCTGGTGAAATAACGGCGCTGCCAGGAGCGCCGTCGCGGGGTTATTTGGCCTTGCCGTCGCTCTTTTTCAGCGTGTCTTTCAATTGGCCGATCAGCTGGCTGCGGAAATCGCCAAGCTTCGGTTTCTCCCCTTCCAGCCACGGCAGCGGGCGACACAGTTCCATCGCCTTGATGCCCAGCCGCGCGGTCAACAACCCGGCGCCGATGCCCTGCGCCGCGCGCGCCGACAGCCGCGCCGCCAGATCCTGCGACATCCAGTCCATGCCCACTTCGCGCACCAGTTCGGAGGCGCCGGCGAAGGCGATGTTGAGCAGCACCAGCCGGAACAAACGAATGCGGCTGAAGTAGCCCAGTTCGATGCCGTACAGCGCGGCGATGCGGTTAATCAAACGGATGTTGCGCCAGGCGATAAACGCCATATCCACCAGCGCCAACGGGCTGACGGCAATCATCAGCGTCGATTCGGCGGCGGAGCGGCTGATTTCGCGCCGCGCCTGATTGTCGAGCACCGGCTGCACCAGTTTGGCGTACAGCTCCACCACTTCACGGTCATTTTGGGTTTCATGCAGCGAGGCCTGCCAACGCTGCAGCGCCGGATGCCCCTGATCCAGCCCGGCCTGGCGCGCCAGCTTCTCGCAGAATTCGCGCCCTTGCCCCAGTCCGTGGCTGTGCAACAGATCGCGCGCCACGTCGCGCTCTTCCGCGCGCTGGCGCAGCCGATACAAACGCCGCCACTCGGTGACCACCGAACCGACGCCGGCGAACACGATCAGGCCGCCGGCCACGCCGCCGCCCATGGCGATCCAGTCCTGCTGCACCCAGGCGGTATGCACCCACTGCACGCCCTGCGCCACCACGCTGACGCCGAACAGCGCCAGCCCGGCGGTGACCATTTTGCGCCACAGGCTGCGTTTCGGCTTCAGCGCAGCGTTGATGATGCCCTCGGCGCGCCCTTCTTCCTCCTCCTGCTGCAGCTCCGGCGCCGCCGGAAAGAAGCTCTCCGCCTGCTCGGCGTCGAAAGCGACGCCGGCGCGCAACGTCGGTTCCTGCGGCGGCTGCAACGGCTCGTCAAAATCGATACGCGGTTTGATCGGCTCGCTCATCGCAATTTGTCTCCCAGTAAAAATTCCATCACCGCATCCAGACGGATATGCGGCAACGGGCTGTCCACGCTCATGGCACGCGGGCGAAACTCATCGAAGTGGAATCCCTGGCTCTGCCAGAACGCCGGCCCCGGCAAACGGGCCGGCACTTCGCCGGGGAACACCGTCAGCGGCGCGCCGTCGCTGAGGCGATTGCCCTTCAGCGCCGGAATACGCTGCCCCTGATGATCGACAATGCCGCTCTCGGTCGCCTGCACCGAGGCCAGGCCGACGCAATCCATGCTGATGCCTTCGAACGCCGCGTTCTGCCACGCCTCTTGCACCAGCTGTTGCAGCAACGACACCAGATTGGCGTGCTGATCGGCGGTGATGTGGTCCGCCTTGGTGGCGGCGAACATCAGTTTGTCGATGGTCGGCGAGAACAAGCGGCGAAACAGCGTGCGCTTGCCGTAATGGAAGCTCTGCATCAGTTGGGTCAGCGCCAGGCGCATGTCGTTGAACGCCTGCGGGCCGCTGTTGAGCGGCTGCAGGCAGTCGACCAGCACGATTTGCCGATCGAAACGGACGAAATGCTCTTTATAGAAGTTTTTGACGATCGACTGGCAGTAATAATTGAAGCGAGCGCGCAGCATGCCGATATTGGTGTGTTTGTCGGCCTGCGCCAGTTTCGACTCGCCCACCGCGGCAACATCGGGCCACGGGAAAAACTGCAGCGCCGGCGCGCCGGCCATGTCGCCCGGCAGCACGAAACGGCCCGGCTGAATGAAGTGCAGACCTTCGCTTTTGCAGCACAGCAGATAATCGGTGTAGGCCTGGGCGATCGCCGCCAGGCGGTTTTCGTCGGCCGGCGCCAGCGGATCGCAGGTTTTGCACAGCTCAAGCCAGGGCTTGGCCCATTCGGCTCGTTCGCCCTGCAGCAGCCCGGTCATCTGGCGCGACCAGGCCAGGTAATCCTGCTCGAGCATCGGCAGATCCAGCAACCATTCGCCCGGATAATCGACGATCTCCAGGTACAGTGTCGAGGTGTCTTTGAAATGGCGCAGCAACGAGTCGTTGGAGCGGTAACGCAGCGCCAGTCGGATTTCGCTGACGCCGCGCGTCGGCGTCGGCCAGGACGGCGGCGCGCCGTACAGCTGCGCCAGCCCTTCGTCGTAGGTGAAACGTTGGATGCCGAGATCGCGCTGCGGGATGCGCTTGACGCCCAGCAGGCGTTCTTCGCGCACCGGTGAAAACAGTGGCATGCGCGCGCCGCTGTGCACATGCAGCAGTTGATTGACGAAGGCGGTGATAAAGGCGGTTTTGCCGCTGCGGCTCAGGCCGGTCACCGCCAGGCGCAGATGGCGATCCATTCCGCGGTTGACCAGCGAGGTTAACTCATTTTGCAGTCGTTTCATTGCTCTCCTTGACGTAACGCCCGAATGCCTTGTTCAGGCCTTTACGGAACAGCGGCTCCAGCACCAGCGCCAGCACGAAGCGCACCGGTTTGCGGCCGACGGTCTTCAACAGCCAGCCGGCGGCGCCCGCCGGGCCATAGTTCAATAACGCTATGATGATGACTTTAGCCAATGTCTTCAACATTGCCGCCGCTCCTGATTTAAATCCACCCGTTCTGGTGGCGTTCGCGACATCAATTTTATTCATGACAATGCCCTCCGGCACAAGACGATTAAGATGACCTTCAACGGGATGACGGCGGCGAGATATCCGGCCTGCACAGGCCGGATATCGCAAGAAGAGTTACAGCTTGCGGAAGCGGCTCTGAACGCCGAAGGTGTCGGACGTCACGTAACGCTCGACCTGACGCAGCTGCTGTTCGCCGCTGCCCAGCTCATATTCCAGCTGATCGAGCAACTGGCGCGGCGTCTTCTGATGCTCGCCCTCGAAACGGCTGGCCGGCGCTTCGTCCAACACGAACACCAGCGCGATATAAGCCACCAGCGTGAAGAAAAACAGCCCAAAGAACAGCGACAGCACCACCATCACCCGGATCAGGCGCACCGGCACGTCGAAATAGTGAGCCAGACCGGCGCAGACGCCTTTTACCATGCCTTCTTCGGGTACGCGATAAAGCTTTTTACTGCCCAGCGTCATGCTCATCAGGACTGTCTCCAGTTCGGGTGTTCCGCATCGAGGATCTCTTCCAGCGCCTGAATGCGTTCACGCATGCGTTTGGCGTCTTCCGCCAGCTGCGCCAGGCGCTGCATTTCTTGCTGACTCAGCTGGATGCCGGTCTGTTGCCGATTGCTGTAATGCAGCCAAAGCCAAATCGGCGCGACAAACAGCACGAAAATTGTCAGCGGAATGGCAAGTAATAAAGCACTCATTGTTATTCCTTCTTATCGGATCCTGGATAGGCGGCCACCTCCGGCGTGTGGCCGCGGTTCGCCTTACTCGGAGCGGTTCATCTTGGCTTTCAGCGCCGCCAGTTGCTCACTGATGGCGTCGTCGGCTTTCAGCTCGGCAAACTCCTGGTCCAGCGACTTCTTTTTACCGATGCTGATGCTTTCCGCTTCGGCTTCCATATGGTCGATGCGACGTTCGAACTGTTCGAAACGCGCCATCGCCTCATCCAGCTTGCCGCTGTCGAGCTGACGGCGCACCTCGCGCGAGGAAGATGCGGCCTGATGACGCAGCGCCAGGGCCTGCTGCCGCGCGCGGGTTTCGGTCAGCTTGTTTTCCAGCTCACCGATTTCGCTCTTCATGCGCGCCAGCGTTTCTTCTACGGTCGCCACTTCCTGCGTCAGCGTGGCGATCAGGTCGGCAACCTTTTGTTTTTCGATCAGCGCCGCGCGGGCCAAGTCTTCTTTATCTTTGCGCAGTGCCAGCTCGGCTTTTTCCTGCCAGTCGCTTACCTGGCTTTCACCCTGCTCGATGCGACGCAGCAACTGCTTTTTCTCCGCCAGCGCGCGCGCCGACGTAGAACGGACTTCAACCAGCGTGTCCTCCATCTCTTGGATCATCAACCGCACCAGCTTCTGCGGATCTTCCGCCTTGTCCAGCAGGGTGTTGATGTTGGCGTTCACGATGTCGGCAAAACGAGAAAAAATACCCATAATTCACTTCCTCTTGGTTCTGATGGCGTCTGAAGCGCCGCGTTAAGTCGTACAGCTTGCCCAAAGAGATAATCAAAACCCGTGCCAACTTTTATCCAATTGAAAAACAACAACTCTTTATTTTTGACTCTCTGCGCGCTTGCTGTAGAGTGATTATTTTCACCAAACATTGGCGAATTTCATCATGAACGAACAGCCAGAGAATTTGTTGGGCGAAGCAAACGCCTTTGTCGAAGTATTGGAGCAAGTCTCCCAGGTGGCAAAGCTAAACAAACCGGTGCTGGTGATCGGCGAGCGCGGCACCGGCAAAGAGCTGATCGCCCATCGTCTGCACTACCTCTCCAACCGTTGGCAAGGGCCGTTCATCTCGCTCAACTGTGCGGCGCTGAATGAAAACCTGCTGGACTCCGAGCTGTTCGGCCACGAGGCTGGCGCCTTTACCGGTGCGCAGAAACGTCATCTGGGCCGCTTCGAGCGCGCCGACGGCGGCACGCTGTTCCTCGATGAGCTGGCGACCGCGCCAATGCTGGTGCAGGAGAAATTGCTGCGGGTGATCGAATACGGCCAACTGGAACGCGTGGGCGGCAGCCAGCCGCTGCGGGTAGATGTGCGCCTGGTGTGCGCCACCAACGACGATCTGCCGGCGCTGGCGGCGGCGGGCAAGTTCCGCGCCGATCTGCTGGATCGGCTGGCGTTCGACGTGGTGCAGCTGCCGCCGCTGCGCCAACGCCGGCCCGACATCATGCTGCTGGCCGAGCACTTCGCCATTCAAATGTGCCGTGAGCTGGCGCTGCCGCTGTTTCCCGGCTTTACCGAACACGCCAGGCAGACGTTGCTCAACTACGGCTGGCCGGGCAACGTGCGCGAACTGAAAAACGTGGTGGAACGTTCGGTCTATCGTCACGGCGACAGCGACAACCCGCTGGATGAGATCGTCATCAACCCGTTTGCGCCACGCGAGGCCACGCCGCTTACGCCTGCCCCTGAAGGCGCCGGCGCGTTGCCGGCGCTGCCGCTCGAGCTGAAAAACTGGCAGTTGGAGCAAGAGAAGGCGCTGATCGAAGCAGCGCTGCAGCAAGGCCGGTTCAACCAGCGCAAGGCGGCGCAGCTGCTGGGGCTCACCTACCATCAGCTACGCGGTATGCTGAAAAAGCATGCGCTGCTGCAAAACGGCGAGCAAGACGAGGAATAACAGACAAAAAAAAAGCCAGCACCCGAGCTGGCTTAAAAAACACTGGAAGCAATGTGAGCAATGTCGTGCCTTCCACATCAGAGCCGCAAACTGTGGCCTTCCGTGAACTGCCAGGCGATGATAATAGTTATCAGTATCGTCTGTAAAGCACTTTGTTGAGAATTTTTCTCATTACCACACGAAGATTGCGCAATTACCACTCAGGGAACGGGTCTGCCATCTCCAGCCAATAGTCCACGCCGGCGGCCATTTCGTCGTCGCTCAGCAGGCAGTCGTCCAGCAGACGCACGATCGCCGCCTGTTGCAAGTGCTGGCCGATAAACACCAGCTCCTGGCGCATGTCGCCGAACGGCTCCACCCATTTCTCCTGTATATGCGCCCGCGTTTGCGGATCTTGTGGCCAATTGTCTTGCGGGATCGCGCGCCAAAAGGTGCCCGCCAGGCCGTAATGGGCGATGCCGCCGGCCTGGCTCCACTGCCCGGCCTGCCGCGGCCGCGTCGCCAGCCAGAAGAAGCCTTTCGAACGCAGCAGCTTACCGCCGCCCCAGTCGCCGTTGATCACGCGGTAGAACTTGTCCGGCGCAAACGGCCGCCGCGCCTGATAGACAAAGCTGCTGATGCCGTAGCTTTCCGTTTCCGGCACGTGTTCGCCGCGCAGCTCTTTCAGCCAGCCGGGCGCCTGCTGGGCCTTTTCAAAACTGAAGCTGCCGGTATTCAGCACCGCCTCCAGCGGCAGTTTGCCCGGTGCGATCGGCACAATGCGGGCGTCGGGATTCAGGCTGGCCAGCAGCGCCATCACTTCGCCCTGTTGCGTTGGCGTCAACAGATCGGTCTTGCTGACCAGGATCACGTCGCAGAATTCAATTTGCTCAATCAACAGGTCCGCCACGCTGCGCAGATCGTCCTCGCCCAGGCTTTGGCCGGCCTCCTGCAGGCTTTGCGCCTGTTGATACTGCTGGATAAAATTCACCCCGTCGACCACCGTCACCAGGGTATCCAGCCGGGCGAACTGCGACAGGCTTTCCCCTTGTTCATCCTCAAAGGTAAAGGTTTCCGCCACCGGCAGCGGTTCGGAGATGCCGCTCGATTCGATCAACAGATAATCGAAGCGCCCGTCCTGCGCCAGCTCGCGCACCGACACCAGCAGGTCTTCGCGCAGCGTGCAGCAGATGCAGCCGTTGCTCATCTCCACCAGCTTCTCCTGCTGGCGATCGAGGCGCATTTCATTCTCCACCAGCGCGGCGTCGATATTCACCTCGCTCATGTCGTTGACGATCACCGCCACGCGCATGCCCTGCCGGTTGTTCAGAATATGGTTCAGCACCGTAGTCTTGCCGGCGCCGAGAAAGCCGGAAAGCACGGTCACGGGAAGTTGTTTCATGGGGACCTCATTAAAATTCATTGCGTAATGCCTGGTAACCGCGCACCAGTTCGACGTTGGTGGCGGCCACTTCTTCCGAAAACTGCAGCGCGCCGCGATCGACCTGGCGATAGCGCGACAAATCGCTGTCCGGCCCCACGCGTTCGGTCGACGGGATATAGCGGTTTTCCGGCAGCGTTACGCCGTCCACGACCGCGTTGTAGCGCACCACGCAGCCGGACTGAACGTGGCAGTTGAACAGCACGCTGTTGAAGCCGATAAACACCCGATCGTCGATGCGGCACGGGCCGTGCACAATGGCGCGGTGGGCGATCGAGCTGTAACGGCCAATTGTCACCGCCGCCCCGCTCTTGGAATGGATCACCACGCCGTCCTGAATATTGGAGTGCGAACCGATGACGATCGGCTCCATGTCGCCGACGGCGTTCAACTCATCGGCGCGAATTACCGCATAAGGGCCGACGTAAACGAAATCTTCAACGATCACCCGGCCGCAAATAATGGCGGTGGGATCGATGTAGGCCAGCGGCGAGACCTGCGGCAGATGGCCACTGGGATTTTTACGCAGCATGGTGTTCTCCCCGCCAGCTCAGCTCCGCCACCGCATTGTGGGCATGCAGGCTCTCTTGATGCTCGACGCGCAGCGAGAAGGCGCGGTAGTCGCACTGGCTGCGCAGCATGCGATACAGGCGGCGCGCCGCGTCTTCGCAAAACATCAGGTTCTGACCGTTGGCCAATGCGAAGGCCTGTTCGTCGCTGCGTTTCACCAGCGTTTGCACCGGCGTGCCCAGCGCGTGTTCGATGCGGTCAATCAGTTTCACCGGCTCAAACGCCCGTTCATTCTCGGGCGTCACGGTGATCCAGGCCCAGCTGCGCTGGCTGTGGGGGGTGGCCGGCATCCCTTGCTCCAGCAGCCACTCGCTCACCTGCCGTTGGCTGACCCGCTCCGCCGCCTGTTCAAAATCAAACTGGAACTGTTGCTGCGCCAGCTGGCGGCTGAGCGCCGCCGAACTCGGGCAGGTGGAGGAATAAGGCACGCCGACGGTCAGCGCCAGCGTCAGCGTATCCGTCAGAGTGGCCTCGATACGCAGCGGATAGGCTTTCCAGCCGCGCTGCGGCGACAGCAGCGCCGGGCGTGACAGCAACAGCTCGCCACTGATCGACAAGCTGGCGCGATCGCTGTGTTCCGGCTGCGAAGCCAAAAAGGCCTGCAGCGTAAGGCCGATGCGCTGCGGCGTCAGCTCGCCCTGCGTCAACTCGTCCAGCGCCAGATACAGCCGCGACATGTGAATACCGCGCTCGCCCGCCGCCTCGGCGCGCAGGTTGATACCGGCGTCGACCTTCGCCATCAATGGCTTGCCGACCAGCTCCAGCGGCAGCGCGATCCCTTGCATCCCGACCCAATCGAGCCCGACATCACTCATTTCGCCGCGCCATGCCTGAGCATCCGGCAGCGAACGGCGTGGTGGAAGTGCAACTTCGTTCATACATCCCCTTGCGTTATTGTGACTTTGCCGGGGAACGGTAACATGATTTTGTTATATTATAACATAACATGAAAAACTTTTTTCCTGCCCCTGAACGAGCTGATTAATCAAGTCGCAGAAAACTCAGCGATTTTGCTCAATGGATTGGGCTGCTGGTCAGAGTGCGATACACTAACGCTATTGCTGATTAACCCATGAGCCTCTATGCGTGGTTTACCCTTTTGGATACTGTCGTTGTGCCTGACGGGCTCTGCCCTGGCCGCGACAACACCGCCCGCGCCCAGCGCGGCGCCGCTGCCGGACATTCGCCAGAGCGGCTTTGTTTATTGCGTCAGCGGCATACTGAATACCTTCAACCCGCAAATGGCCAGCAGCGGCCTGACGGTGGATACCCTGGCCGCCCAGCTGTACGATCGCCTGCTGGACGTCGACCCCTACACCTATCGCCTGATCCCCGAGCTGGCGCAGAGCTGGGAGGTGCTGGACAACGGCGCCACCTACCGCTTCCATCTGCGCAAGGACGTGCCGTTTCAGACCACCGCCTGGTTCACGCCCACCCGCAAGATGAACGCCGACGACGTGGTATTCAGCTTCGCCCGGGTATTCGATCAGAAACATCCGTATCACGACGTGAACGGCGGCGAATACCCCTATTTCGACAGCCTGCAGTTCGGCGATTCGGTGCAGAGCGTGAGAAAGCTCGACGACTATACGGTGGAGATTCGCCTGCAGTCGCCGGACGCCTCGTTCCTGTGGCACCTGGCGACCCACTACGCGCCGGTGCTGTCCTCCGAGTACGCCGATCTGCTGAAGCGTGAGGGCCATCAGGAGCTGATCGACCGCGAGCCGGTCGGCAGCGGCCCGTTCCTGCTCAACGAATACCGCTCGGGGCAATATATTCGCCTGGCGCGCAACGCCGCCTACTGGAAAGGGCTGCCGCGCATGCCGCAGGTGGTGATCGATCTGGGCGCCGGCGGCACCGGCCGCCTCTCCAAACTGCTGACCGGCGAATGCGACGTGCTGGCTTATCCGGCGGCCAGCCAGCTGTCTATCCTGCGCGACGATCCACGCCTGCGCCTGACGCTGCGTCCGGGGATGAACATCGCCTATCTGGCGTTCAACACCCGCAAACCGCCGCTCGACAACCTCAATGTGCGCCAGGCGATCTCGCTGGCGATCAACAACCAGCGGTTGATGCAGTCGATCTATTACGGCACGGCGGAAACCGCCGCCTCGATCTTGCCGCGCGCCTCCTGGGCCTATGACAACGACGCGCACGTCACCGAGTACGATCCGGCCAAATCTCGCGAGATGCTGCGGCAGGCCGGCGTCGGCCAGTTGAACCTGAAGCTGTGGGTGCCGACCGCCTCGCAGTCTTACAACCCGAGCCCGCTGAAAACCGCCGAGCTGATCCAGGCCGACCTCGGCCAGGTAGGCATCAACGTCACCATCGTGCCGGTGGAGGGCCGCTTCCAGGAAGCGCGCCTGATGGAGATGAACCACGATCTGACCCTGACCGGCTGGGCCACCGACAGCAACGATCCGGACAGCTTCTTCCGGCCGCTGCTGAGCTGCGCGGCAATCCGTTCGCAAACCAACTATGCTCACTGGTGTGACCCGAGCTTCGACGAAGTGCTGCAGAACGCGCTGCTGTCGCAGCAGCTGTCTCAGCGCATCGACAACTACCGCAAGGCGCAGAAAATCCTCGAGCAGCAGTTGCCGGTGCTGCCGCTGGCGTCTTCCCTGCGCCTGCAGGCCTATCGTTACGACATCAAGGGATTGGTGCTGAGCCCATTCGGCAACGCTTCGTTCGCCGGGGTGTACCGTGAATCCGCGCCGGAGGTGAAAAAGTGATTATCTTTACCCTGCGCCGCATTCTGCTGCTGCTGATCACGCTGTTCTTCCTGACGCTGGTCAGCTTCAGCCTGAGCTATTTCACGCCGCGCGCGCCGCTGAACGGCGCCGCCCTGCTGGACGCCTATCAGTTCTACTTCGTCAGCCTGCTGCACTGGGACTTCGGCGTCTCCAGCATCAACGGCCAGGCGATCAGCGAACAGCTGCGCGAAGTGTTCCCGGCCACCATGGAACTGTGCCTGCTGGCCTTCGCCCTGGCGCTGTTTATCGGCATTCCGCTGGGCATCATCGCCGGCGTGCTGCGCGGCAAGTGGCAGGACACCGCCATCAGCACCTTCGCGCTGCTGGGCTTTTCGATGCCGGTGTTCTGGCTGGCGCTGCTGCTGATGCTGTTCTTCTCGCTGCATCTCGGCTGGCTGCCGGTTTCCGGCCGTTTCGATCTGCTGTATCAGGTGAAACCCATCACCGGTTTCGCGCTGATCGACGCCTGGCTGTCGGACTCGCCGTATCGCGCCGAGATGATCGGCAGCGCCCTGCGCCACATGATCCTGCCGATCGCCGCGCTGGCGGTGGCGCCCACCACCGAAGTGGTGCGGCTGATGCGCATCAGTACCGATGACGTGCTGAGCCAAAACTACATCAAGGCCGCCGCCACCCGCGGCCTGTCGCGCTTTACCATTATTCGTCGCCACGTGTTGCACAACGCGCTGCCGCCGATCGTGCCCAAACTCGGGCTGCAGTTCTCCACCATGCTCACGCTGGCAATGATCACCGAAGTGGTGTTCAGCTGGCCGGGTCTCGGCCGCTGGCTGATCAACGCCATTCGCCAACAGGACTATGCGGCGATCTCCGCCGGCGTGATGGTGGTCGGCACGCTGGTGATCACCATTAACGTGCTGGCCGACATTCTGGGTGCGGCAACCAACCCGCTGAAACATAAGGAATGGTATGCCCTTCGATAACGTATACCGCGAGAAAAAGATGCCGAGCCCGCTGCGCTACACCTGGCGGATTTTCTACGGCGACGCGCTGGCGATGATCGGTTTTTACGGCGTGATCGCCCTGCTGCTGCTGTCGCTGTTCGGCAGCCTGCTGGCGCCCTACGCGCTGGATCAGCAGTTCCTCGGCTATCAACTGCTGCCGCCGTCCTGGTCGCGCTACGGCAACGTGTCGTTCTTCCTCGGCACCGACGATCTCGGGCGCGACATCCTCAGCCGCCTGTTAACCGGCACCGCCGCCACCTTCGGTTCCGCGCTGGCGGTGACGCTGGCCGCGGCGTTCTGCGGGGTGATCCTCGGCGTGTTCGCCGGCGTCACCCACGGGCTGCGCTCGGCGGTGCTCAACCACATCCTCGATACCCTGCTGTCGATTCCGTCGCTGCTGCTGGCGATCGTGGTGGTGGCGTTTATCGGCCCCAAACTTGAACACGCCATGCTGGCGGTGTGGCTCGCCTTGTTGCCGCGCATGGTGCGCACCATCTACAGCGCGGTGCACGACGAACTGGAGAAAGAGTACGTGGTGGCGGCCCGGCTTGACGGCGCCTCCACGCTGCAGATCCTGTGGTACGCGGTCATGCCGAACATCGCGGCGGTGCTGGTGACCGAGTTCACCCGCGCGCTGTCGATGGCCATTTTGGATATCGCCGCACTCGGCTTCCTCGATCTCGGCGCGCAGTTGCCTTCGCCGGAATGGGGAGCGATGCTCGGCGATTCGCTTGAGCTGGTGTACGTCGCGCCCTGGACGGTGATGCTGCCCGGCGCGGCCATTCTCGTCAGCGTGCTGCTGGTTAACCTGTTAGGCGACGGTATGCGCCGCGCAATCAATGCCGGGGTGGAATAATGCCGTTACTCGATATCCGCAATTTGACGATTGAATTTATGACCGCCGAAGGGCCGGTCAAGGCGGTCGATCGCGTCAGCATGACGCTGACCGAGGGCGAGGTGCGCGGACTGGTGGGCGAATCGGGCTCCGGCAAGAGCCTGATCGCCAAGGCCATCTGCGGCGTAACCAAAGATAACTGGCGCGTCACCGCCGATCGCTTTCGTTTCGACGACATCGATCTGCTGCAGCTGAGCCCGCGCGAGCGGCGCAGGCTGGTGGGCCACAACGTCTCAATGATCTTCCAGGAGCCGCAGTCCTGTCTCGACCCTTCCGAAAGCATCGGCCGTCAGCTGGCGCAGGCCATCCCGGGCTGGACCTACAAGGGCCACTGGTGGCAGCGCTTCAACTGGCGCAAACGCCGCGCCATCGAATTGCTGCACCGCGTCGGTATCAAGGATCATGACGACATCATGGGCAGCTTCCCGTACGAGCTGACGGAAGGCGAGTGCCAGAAAGTGATGATCGCCATCGCGCTGGCCAACCAACCGCGCCTGCTGATCGCCGATGAGCCGACCAACGCCATGGAACCGACCACGCAGGCGCAGATTTTCCGTCTGTTGGCGCGCCTCAACCAGAACAACAACACCACCATTCTGCTGATCAGCCACGACCTGCAGATGATGAGCAAGTGGGCCGATCGGGTGAACGTGCTGTACTGCGGGCAAACGGTGGAGAGCGCCCAGTGCGAAGAGTTGCTGGCGGCGCCGCACCACCCGTACACCCAGGCGCTGATCCGCGCCATGCCAGACTTCGGCCGCTCGCTGCCGCACAAAAGCCGGTTGAATACGCTGCCGGGCGCCATTCCTTCGCTGGAACACCTGCCGATCGGCTGCCGTCTGGGGCCGCGTTGCCCTTACGCGCAGAAGAAGTGCATCGAAACGCCGCGCCTGCGCCCGGTCAAGAACCACTTCTTTGCCTGCCACTTCCCGCTGAACATGGAGGAGCAATAACATGGAAACGCTGTTGGAAGTGCGCAACCTGAGCAAAACCTACCGCTACCGCACCGGGCTGTTCCGCCGCCAGCACGTCGAGGCGGTGAAATCGGTCAGCTTTACCCTGCGCGAAGGCCAGACGCTGGCGGTGATCGGCGAGAACGGCTCCGGCAAATCCACGCTGGCGAAGATGCTCTCCGGCATGGTGGAACCCACCGCCGGCGAGCTGCTGATCGACGATCATCCGCTGGCGTTCGGCGATTATCGTTACCGCAGCCAGCGTATTCGCATGATTTTTCAGGATCCGAGCACCTCGCTCAACCCGCGCCAGCGCATCGGCCAGCTGCTGGATGCGCCGCTGCGGCTGAACACCGATCTTGAGCCCGCCGAGCGGGAGCAGCGTATCAACCAAACGCTGCGCCAGGTCGGCATGCTGCCGGATCACGCCTACTACTATCCGCACATGCTGGCCTCCGGGCAAAAACAGCGCGTCGCGCTGGCCCGCGCGCTGATCCTGCAACCGAAGGTGATCGTCGCCGATGAGGCGCTGGCCTCGTTGGACATGTCGATGCGCTCGCAAATCATCAATCTGATGCTGGAGCTGCAGGAAAAACACGGCATTTCCTATATCTACGTCACCCAGCACCTCGGCATGATGAAGCATATCAGCGACCAGGTGCTGGTGATGCACGAAGGGGAAATCGTCGAACGCGGCAGCACCGCGGAGGTGTTGGCGGCGCCGCTGCACGAATTGACCAAGCGCCTTATCGCCAGCCACTTCGGCGAGGCGCTGACCGCCGATGCCTGGCGGCGCGACGGCGGCCGCTTCTGAGTCACGCCTTCACCTCCAAACCCGCTGCGGCGGGTTTTTTATCGCCTTGCGCGCCTGCCGCTTAGCAAGAAAGCGCACATGCAAATTACATTCTTGTTATATATCCTTATATTTTATTCCTTCCAGTTATTGATTAGTCCGTAACATTATTTTATCTCGCCAGGGCGATCGGTGAGGATATCCCCTACGTTGCACTTCTCATACGACAGGATATCGCACTGATGAACAGCATTCGCCATCGCCGCCTTACGCAGTTTCTGCTCACGCTGGCAGCCGGTTTTTCTGTTTACGGCCACGCCCTCTGCTGTGATGAGCTGCGTTAAAACCGCCTTTCGCCCCGCCTGCGGGCATGTTGCCTCTTTGTCCAGCCGACGCTGCCGCGCGCAGCGGCGGTTGTTGATCATGATTAAGGATTGACCCTATGGAACGACTCCGTCGACAACATAATGCCCAGTGGTATCACGAAACCCAAAGCAGCGTGCGGGGCGATGCGCCGCTGGAACCCCAGGCGGCCACCCTTCGCGATCGCTTTCTGCTGGGGCTGGGCGCCTTCGCCGATGCAGCCTTAAACAATGCGCTCAGCGCTCGCGCCGGGGTGTTCAGCGCCTCGTTGGCCGGTTACCACGCGCTGTTTCCCGACCAGGTGCCGCTGTCACGCTACGTGACACTGTCACCCTACGATCGCCTCAGCACCGCGTTGACCGTCGCTCAGGTGGCGGGCGTGCAATCGCTTTGTAGCCACTACGCCGCCCGCCTCGCCCCGCTGCACAGCCCGGACGCCTCCCGGGAAAGCAATATCCGCCTTGCTCAGATCACCCAATATGCCCGCCAGCTTGCCAGCCAGCCCACGCTGATTTGCCGCAAGGCGCTGCAACAGCTCGCCGACGTCGGGCTGAGCCCGGCGGATATTGTCACCTTTTCGCAGGTGATCGGTTTTGTCAGCTATCAGGCGCGCGTGGTCGCCGGCGTCGCGGCGTTGGCCGGCCGGCCGGCGGTGGTGGTGCCCGGCTTTCCTAACGTCGAAGACGCCGATGGCATCGCTTTCAGCGCCGACGAACTGAATTGGTTCGCCCGCCTGCCGCCGATCGACGCGGAAACCGCCGCCGCCGAACAGCTTGATGTGTTGGATCAAAGTCACCCGCAGGCGCGCGCCGAATCTTATTATTTGCTGTTGGCCCACGACGCCGCCACCCTGCGCGAGCGCAACGGGGTGTTCAACGGCATCAATGCCGAAGGATATGGGTTATCGAGTCGCCTCAAGGCGCTGGCGACGCTGGCGGTCTCGCGCATCAACGGCAGCCGTTACTGCGCGGCCACCGTCGCGCAAGAATTGCAGGATGAGGGATTGGTTCAGGCGCTGTTCGCCGGGCTGCCTCAGGGGCTGGCGTATACCGAAGATGCGGTAAAACTCGCGGTGATGCGCACCGCCGCCGAGCTGACTCGCGCACCTGAGAAGTTCACCCCGCAGAGCGTGCAGCCGCTGTTCAACAGCGGCCTGGATCAGGCGCAGGCGCTGGAGGTGATCCTCACCGTCGCGCTCTACGCCTGGGAAAACCGCCTGCGCCAAACGCTGGGTGATGCGGAATCTTTCAGCGCTACCGACTGAATACCACTACGCGGCTAATTACTGGCCGCAATACATTCTTCCTTCAGATATTTTGCCGCCGCAACCACTCGCTGGCGGCATCGAAAAACTTCTGCGCCAACGGCGTGGCGCGCTCCGACATATCGACCACCACCGCCGCATGACGCGGCATGGCGGCGATGGCCACCGGACGCCGCTGCAATGCCGGCATCAGCGGCGATTGCAGTTGGCCGCGCGGGAACAACCCGCAGCCCAACCCGACGAAAATCCCCTCCAGCAGTTGGAAGATAGAGGTAGTTTCCAGCCGCGGGTGCAGCGTCAATCCAGCGTCGCGGAAATGCTGATCGAGATAGCGGCGGAAATAACGCGTCGGCTCGGCCAGACACAGCGGCAAGGCGGCCACTGCCTCCAGCGGCAACGGCGCATCCCCCACCAGCTTAGGGAAATGCTGCGGATGAAACACCAGCTCAACGCCGGTTTCCACCAGCGGCTGCGATTGGAAATGCAGTTCTTTCAAGGTCGACAGCTCGAAAAAGCCGATGCCGATATCTACGGTGTGCGCCGTCAGCGCCTCCAGCAGCTGATCGGCGCTCAGCACCGCCAACCGATAATCAAGATGGGGATAACGTTCGCTGACCGCCTTGAGCATTTCCGCCACCGAGATGCTGCACTGCGGCACCACACCGAGGCGCAACGTGCCGTGCAAGCCGTGCTTGAGCGACTCCACCTCCAGTTTCAGCCCTTGGTAGACCGAGACGATCTCGCGCGCCCACGCCAACACCCGTTCGCCCTCGGCGGTAAAGCCGCCGAAATGGTTGCCGCGGTTAATCAGCGAAACGCCCAGTTCTTTTTCCAGATTTTTCAATCGCATGGACAGCGTCGGCTGGCTAACGAAGCTGGCTTCCGCCGCCCGGCCGAAGTGGCGCTCCCGTTCTAAATTACACAGATAAATCAGTTGTTTAATATCCATAGCGCGGCTCAATGATCGGCATTCGCACCAGTATACCACCGGGCGCCGTCGCCCGCCCGGTGAGTCAGAGTTTGAGCTTCACGTAATCCGCCAGGCGGGAGAACACGCCGCCCTGCGGCACCGCCCGCAGCGCCACCAGCGGCAGGGTTTTCACCACCTGGCCATTGTCGCTGATGCGGATCTCGCCGACGATTTGTCCTTTGTTGACCGGCGCTTCCAGCCGCGCAACGTTGAGCACGTACTGCGCCTTCAGCTTGTCCGCCTCGCTTTTCGGCAGGCTGAGCGACTGGTCCTGCGCGCTGCCGACCGGCAAACGGTGGCTTGCACCATACCAGACCGGCTCTTCCCCCAGGCTCTGGCCGGCGCTGAACAGGTGTACCGTGCTAAAGTCGCGCAGCCCCCAGCTCAGTAGCTTACGCGCCTGTTCCTCGCGGCCTTTGGAACTTTTGCCGCCCATCACCACGGCGATCAGGCGGCGATCTCCTTCGGTGGCGGAAGCGATGATGTTGAAGCCGGCCGAGGCGGTGTGTCCGGTTTTCAGGCCGTCGACGTGCAGGGTCTTATCCCACAGCAGGCCGTTGCGGTTCTGCTGCGTGATGCCGTTCCAGGTCAGCGATTTCTCGCTGTACATATGGTATTCCGCCGGCTCGCTCATGATGATGGCGCGCGCAATCACCGCCAGATCGCCGGCGGTGGTGAACTGGCCCGGCGCATCCAGCCCATGCACCGTTTCAAAATGGGTGTTTTGCAGGCCCAGCTGGGCGCTCTTCTCGTTCATCAGCTTGACGAAGTTGACCTGGCTGCCCGCCACATAGTCCGCCATCGCCACGCAGGCGTCGTTGCCGGAATCGATGATGATGCCGCGGCTGAGATCGCGTACCGTGACCCTGTCACCAGGCTTCAGGAACATCAGCGAGGAGCCTTTGAACACCGGGTTGCCCTGCGCCCAGGCGTCTTTCCCCACGGTGACGACATCATCGAGGCCAATCTTATGCTCATCGAGCGCATGATCGATCACCAACCCGGTCATGAGTTTGGTCAGGCTGGCCGGATTGCGGCGCTCGTCGGCATTGCCGGCAGCCAGCACCTGGCCGGTAGTGTAATCCATCAATACGTAAGAGGCGGCGTCTATCGCCGGTGGGGTCATGGTGGGAAAATGGGACGCCGTTTCCGCCGCCTGCGCCGCCAAAGGCAGTAAGATACCGCCAATCACCACTGATACTGAACGCTTCACGCTGTGTTCCTCAGGCCCGCAGGCTAAATAAAATGCCAATATAATCCGCGAGATAGACTGCATTAATTCACTTTCAGGCGAAACCATTACTCTTTTGCAGCGGGTGTCTTTATGCAACCATTTGTTTAGGTCAGCGTCCGCCTGCGATAGATATGCTCTATGCCGCCATTGCCCCATTCGATTAGACGCCTGCCTGCCGCCCCCCTAAACTTGTGACATAAATACGCAAGACGCATAAAAAAGCGTTTACTTTTTAGCTACAACCACCTGCGAAGTGTCACCATGAAATTCAAACCGTCAATCAAGCCTTATACCGGCCCAGCGGGCGGCTGGGGTTCGCTTGAAGCCACCACCCGCTTTGTCCTCGACAGTAAACAAACCCTAAAAAACATGCGCAACCTGATGCGCGTCAACAAGGCGCGCGGCTTCGACTGCCCCGGTTGCGCCTGGGGCGACGATAACCACAGCACCTTCAGCTTCTGTGAAAACGGCGCCAAGGCGGTCAGTTGGGAAGCGACGCGCAGCGCCGTCGAGCCTGAGTTCTTCGCCGCGCACAGCGTCAGCACCCTGCAGCAGCAGAGCGACTATTTCC
Source organism: Serratia sp. X10 (assembly GCF_017811775.1). Taxonomy (NCBI): domain Bacteria; kingdom Pseudomonadati; phylum Pseudomonadota; class Gammaproteobacteria; order Enterobacterales; family Yersiniaceae; genus Serratia; species Serratia sp. X10. The sequence goes on from NZ_JAEIOH010000001.1 coordinate 1,103,759, forward strand.
TCGAATATCAGGGGCGCCTCACGCATCCGATGCGCTACAACGCCGAAACCGACCACTATGAGCCTATTCATTGGCCGGACGCGCTGGCGCTGATCGCCAGGCACATCAACGCAATGGACAACCCGAACCAAATCGAGCTGTATACCTCGGGCCGCGCCAGCAACGAAGCGTCGTACCTTTATCAACTGTTCGGCCGCATGCTCGGCACCAGCAATTTCCCCGACTGCTCCAACATGTGTCACGAGGCGAGCGGCGTCGGGCTGAAGCAAAGCATCGGCGTCGGCAAAGGCACCATCCGCATCGATGACTTCGAAAAAGCCGACGCCATCTTCGTGTTCGGTCAAAACCCCGGCACCAACCACCCGCGCATGCTGCACAGCCTGAAAAACGCCGCCCGACGCGGCGCGCGCATCGTCAGTTTCAACACCCTGCGCGAGCGCGGGCTGGAAAGATTCGCCGATCCGCAGGATCCGGTGCAGATGCTGACGCCAAAATCCTCGCCGATCAGTTCCTCCTATTACCAACCGAATCTGGGCGGCGATATGGCGGCGGTGCGCGGCATGGTGAAAGCCCTGCTGGAAACCCACCGTCAGCGCCTCGCCGCCGGTGAGCCCCCCCTGTTTGACCTGGCGTTTATCGAACGGCACAGCGTCGGCGTGGAGGCTTATCTGGCGCAGGTGGACGCCACCGAGTGGCAGACCATCACCGCACAATCGGGCCTGAGCGAAGCGCAATTGCGTCAGGCGGCGGCCACCTACCAGGGTGCTGAACGGGTGATCTGCACCTGGGCGATGGGCGTGACTCAGCATAAGCACTCGATTGCGACGGTGCGTGAAATCACCAACCTGCAGCTGTTGTTCGGGCAACTGGGCAAACCAGGCGCCGGTCTGTGTCCGGTGCGCGGCCACAGCAACGTTCAGGGCAACCGCACCATGGGGATCGATGAGAAGTCGCCGAAGGCGCTGCTCGACAGCCTGGAACGCCACTTTAACTTCACCGCCAATCGCGCGGTGGGCCACAACACGGTGGAAGCGATCGAAGCGATGCTGCGCGGCGAAGTGAAAGTGCTGATCGCGCTGGGCGGCAATCTGGCCGCCGCGGCGCCGGACACCGAGCGCACCGCCCGCGCCCTGCGCAACTGCGATTTGACGGTGCACATCAGCACCAAACTTAACCGCAGCCACCTGGTGACCGGCAAAGACGCGCTGATCCTGCCGACGCTGGGCCGCACCGAACTGGACATGCAGGCCAGCGGCTCGCAGTACATCACGGTCGAAGATTCTTTCAGCATGGTTCACGCTTCGGAAGGCATCGGCAAACCGTTGGCGGATACGCAACGTTCGGAAACGGCGATCGTCTGCGGCATCGCCGACGCGGTGCTGGGCACGCAGCAGCTGGACTGGTTGGAGTTAGCCGACGACTACTCGCTGATCCGCGATCATATCGCCGCCACCATTCCCGGCTTCGAGGATTTCAACCGGCGCTGCGACCAGCCCGGCGGGTTCTACCTGGGCAACGCCGCCGCCGAACTGCGCTTCGCCACGCCGAGCGGCAAGGCGGAATTCAGCGCCGCCGCGCTGCCGGCGACCCTGTTCCCGCAGCTGGGCGACGAGCAAGCGCCGTTTACCCTGCAAACCCTGCGTTCGCACGATCAGTACAACACCACCATCTATGGCCTGGATGACCGCTACCGCGGCGTTTACGGCCAGCGCGAAGTGTTGTTCATCCATCCGGAAGATCTGGCGGCGCTGGGCCTGCAGGATGGCGAACGGGTTGAGATAGAGACCCTGTGGAACGATGGCGTGGTGCGTAAAGTGGACGGATTCAAGCTGGTGAGTTACGACATTCCGCGTGGCAACCTGGCGGCCTACTACCCGGAAACCAACCCGCTGGTGCCGCTGGCCAGCTTCGGCGACGGCACCGGCACCCCGACGTCGAAGTCGATCCCGGTGGCGATTCGCCGCAGCGAACAGCAACCCTCGCTGCGCATTGCCTGAAAACGCGCGCCCGGTTCACGCCGGGCGCTTCAATATCGCCAGGATGGTCTGTAATTCGTCGGACAGTTGATGCCGTCGCCAGACGAAGTACAGATCGCTCGCGCCCTCCTCACCCATTTCCACCACCTTCAGCCCCGGAGCGGGCAAAATCTGCGGCAGCAAAGAACCCGGCACGCAGGCGACGCCGCAACCTGCCTGCACGCAGGCCGCCATCGCGGCATAAGACTCCATTTCCAGCGTCATGCGCGGTTTCAGCCCGCGTGAGGCCAGCCAGTGATCCACCTTCAGGCGGAACGAGCATTCTCGGCTGAACGTGTAAAACTCCAGCGCCGCCAGCGTGGCGGCATCGGGCTGCCCGGCATCGGCCGGCATCAGCATCACCAGCCGTTCGTCAAACGCCTTTTGGCTGGCCAGCAACGGATGTTCAATCGGGCCGTCGGTGATCGCCAGATCGAGGGTACTGTCGATCAGCATGCGCTCCAGCACCAATGAATCGCGGCTGAGCACGTTGATCTGCAGATGGGGTTGTAAACGGCGCAGCCGAGCGATACGCGCCGGCAAATGGCTGACCAGCGAGAAATCCAGCGCCCCGAGGTTCAGCAGCCCATGCTGGTGCTCGTCGGCGAACAGTTGTTTGCTGCGCTCCGCCTGCGCCACGATGTCGCGCGCCTGCTGGTAGAACAACCGGCCTTTGGGATTGACGTACAGCCGGTTCTTGTCGCGAAAAAACAGTTCGCCGCCCAACGACTCCTCCAGCTCGCGCAGCCGCAGCGTGACGTTGGACGGCACGCAGTGCAGCTCACGGGCGGCGGCGGCGATGGTTTTGTGTTCCACCACGGTGCAGAAAAACTTCAGTTGGCTCAGCTTCATGTTTCATTCACTTTTAGTAAGTGTTTTAGTTAAAAACAATCACTTTAGATTAGCATCGATTTCATCTACAGTCTGCCGACACCCTGAGGAGGATCACTGATGCCACTGAATGATTTACTGTCGCTGCCCGGCGTGGCGGCCCAACCGGACGCGGTAACCGACGGTTACGTGTTCAACCACACCATGATCCGCGTGAAAGACCTGACCAAAGCGCTGGATTTCTACACTCGCGTACTGGGTTTTACCCCGGTCTATCTGGAAGAGTTCAAAGAGGCCGCCTTCACTATCTGCTACCTGACGCGCAGCCCGCGCGAGCATATCCCGCAGGATGACGACGAACGCAAACGCTGGGCGCTGAGCCAACCGGGCATTCTCGAGCTGACCCATAACCACGGCACCGAAAATCAGGCGGATTTCCATTACCACAACGGCAACGGCGAGCCGCGCGGCTTTGGCCACCTGTGCGTCACGGTGCCGGACGTGCGCGCCGCCTGCGAGCGTTTTGAGCGCCTGGGCGTCACCTTCCAGAAACGCCTGCATGAAGGCCGCATGAACTACGTCGCGTTCATTCGCGATCCGGACGATTACTGGATTGAAATCCTGCAGCCGACGCCGCTGCAGGACTGATTGCCCCCTCCTTCACCCCGGCCTGCGCGCCGGGATTTTTCATCGTTCGCCCTTCGATTGACCAATCTTGCGCAAAATCGCGCGGCAACGCGGGGTTCCGTGACGTTAGGCTTGCTCGCAGCGGGTGATTCGCGTAAAACTGTCAGCCGCAAATCTTGCCACTCACAACCCATTCACTGGACGATATGTTTCAAGATAACCCGCTGCTGGCGCAGCTAAAACAGCAACTTCACTCTCAGACCCCGCGCGTTGAAGGCGTCGTAAAAGGGACTGAGAAAGGCTTTGGCTTTCTTGAAGTAGACGGTCAAAAAAGCTACTTCATTCCGCCGCCGTACATGAAGAAAGTCATGCACGGGGATCGCATTATCGCCACCCTGCACACCGAGAAAGAGCGCGAAATCGCCGAGCCGGAAACCCTGGTCGAGCCATTCCTGTCGCGCTTTGTCGGCCGCGTGCAAAAACGCGACGATCGTCTGTCCATCGTGCCCGATCATCCGTTGCTGAAAGACGCGATTCCGTGCCGCCCGGTGCGTGAACTGACCCACAACTTCCAGGCCGGCGACTGGGCGGTGGCGGAAATGCGCCGCCATCCGCTGAAAGGCGATCGCGGCTTCAACGCCGACCTGACCCAGTTTATCACCGACGGTGAAGACCATTTCGCCCCGTGGTGGGTGACGCTGGCGCGTCACAACCTGGAAAAAGAGGCGCCGGAGATGCAGGCCCTCAGCGAGCCGGACGCGGCGCTGGTGCGTGAAGATCTGACCGCGCTCGAATTCGTCACCATCGACAGCGCCAGCACCGAAGACATGGACGATGCGCTGTACGTGACCGACAACGGTGACGGTTCGCTGCAGTTGACCATCGCCATCGCCGATCCTACTGCCTACGTCGAACAAGACAGCAAGCTGGACGATATCGCCCGCGTGCGCGCCTTCACCAACTATCTGCCGGGCTTCAACATCCCGATGCTGCCGCGCGATCTGTCGGACAACCTGTGCTCTCTGCGCCCTAACGAGCGCCGTCAGGTGCTGGCTTGCCGCGTGACCATCGCCGCCGACGGCGCGCTGGGCGAAGATATTCAGTTCTTCGCCGCCGAGATCGAATCCAAAGCCAAACTGGTGTACGACGAAGTCTCCGACTGGCTGGACGGCATTGCCGGCTGGCAACCGCCGAGCGACGCCATCGCGCAACAGATCACCCTGCTGAAACGCGTTTGCGACGCGCGCAACGCCTGGCGCCACCAGCATGCGCTGGTATTCAAAGATCGCCCGGACTACCGCTTCGTGTTGGGTGAAAAAGGCGACGTGCTGGAGATCGTTACCGAGCAGCGCCGCAGCGCCAACCGTATCGTTGAAGAATGCATGATCGCCGCCAACGTCTGCGCCGCCATCGTGCTGCGCGATCGCCTGGGCTTCGGCGTGTACAACGTGCACACCGGTTTCGATCCTGCGCTGGTTGAGCAAGCGGTCACCGTACTGCAGGCCAACGGCGTGGAAGCCGAAGCCGAGAAGCTGCTGACCCTCGACGGTTTCTGCGAACTGCGCCGCCACCTGGATGCGCAGCCGACCCAGTTCCTCGACAGCCGCATCCGCCGCTTCCAGACCTTCGCCGAGATCAGCACTACGCCGGGGCCACACTTCGGTCTGGGGCTGGAGGCTTACGCCACCTGGACATCGCCGATCCGTAAATACGGCGATATGGTCAACCATCGCCTGCTGAAGGCGATCATCAACCAGCAGCCGGCGGAAAAACCGCAGGATGACGTGACGGTGCAGCTGGCGGAACGCCGCCGCCTGAACCGCATGGCGGAACGCGACGTCGGCGATTGGCTGTACGCGCGCTTCCTGCAGGACAAGGCCGGTACCGATACCCGCTTCAACGCCGAGATTATCGACGTGACACGCGGCGGCCTGCGCGTGCGCCTGCTGGACAACGGCGCGGTTGCCTTCATTCCGGCGCCGTTCATTCATGCGGTGCGTGACGAGATGCAATGCAGCCAGGAAACCGGCACCGTGCAGATCAAAGGTGAAGTGGTTTACCGCCAGAGCGACACCTTGCAGGTCACCATCGCCGAAGTGCGCATGGAAACCCGCAGCGTGATCGCCCGCCCTGCGGTCTGACGGTAGGATAGCGTGCGGTAACAAACGTCAAGCGCCGGCGGTGAAAACCGCCGGCGCTTTTTTTGCCCCGCGTCTGCTAGCGCAGCGGATCGCCGCCGGTTTCACGCAACAGCGGCAACGCGGCCAGCGAGATCAGCGTCGCCAGCATCAGATAGCCGGCGGGCGCTAACAATGAACCGCTGAGCACGATCGACTGTGAAGCGATGTATTGGGCAAAACCACCGAAAATTGCGACGCCGAGGCTATAAACCAGCGCAAACCCCAGCGCGCGCACCCGCTGCGGAAACAGCTCGGAAATCATCAACAACGTCGGAACAGAACCTAACGTTGTCAGCGCAACCATCAACGCCACCACGCTCAGCAACACCGCCGGATGCGGCGCCACCGTCAACAGCCAGAAAACCGGCAACGCCAGCAACAAAATGGCGATCCGCGCCCAGCGGATCAGCGGCAGACGGCCATAACGATCGCACCAATGCCCGACCAGCAGGCTGCCGACGAAGGTGATAATCCCGGCCAGCAGCATCGCCGCATACCCGTAGGTCTGCGCCATCCCCAGGTACTTAACCGCAAAGGTGCCCAGATAGTACATCGAGATATAGGTCGCGACGGTGGCGCCGATGGTCAACATCACGCCGAGCATCACCGCCCGGGAATGTTTGCGCAGCGGTACAGGCGCCTCATGGGTACGCTCCGCCGGCGGCCGGTCGCTTTCCAGCCCGAGACGCAGCCAGCAACCGAGCGGCGCCAGCGCCACGCCGATAAAGAAAGGAATGCGCCAGCCCCATTCAGCCATCGCGTTCGGTTCGCCCGAAAGCAGCGGCAGCGCGGCGCTCAACCCCAGCGCTGTCACACCGCCAATCACGCTGGCAATGCCCTGCGTCGCCAGTGACCAGCTGGAATAGAAGCCGCGCCGATTGGGCGGCGCCGACTCCACCAGCAACGACATTGACGCCCCCACCTCTCCGCCCGCCGCCACGCCCTGGATCAGGCGCGCCACCACCAGCGTGATGGTTCCCCAATAGCCGGCGCTGGCGTAGGTCGGCGCAAAACCGATCATCGCCGTACCCAGGCTCATCAGTGAAATCGTCAGGATCATCGCCGGTTTGCGTCCGCGGCGATCGGCATAAGCGCCGATCAAAATACCGCCCAGAGGCCGCATAATAAAACTGACGCCGAACGTGGCGAACGCCAGCAGCAACGCCAGATTAGGATCGCTCGACGGCGGAAAGAACAGCACACTAATATAAATGACGAAGAAGTTATAAATGCCGAAGTCGAAAAATTCCAGTGCATTACCGAAGGAGGCGGCAAATATCACTTTCTTGCCACCCGCCTTCGACGGCGCATTTATTTCTGATTGCGTCACCGCCGTATTTTCACTCATTATGACCTTCCCTGTTATTATTCTTTTAGTTTATTTTAAATAGGCTTCCACCAGCGCTCCCCAATAATGGCTGCCCGCCGCCAGGCATTCATCGTTAAAGTCATATCCCGGGTTATGCACCATACAGCTTCCTTCACCGTCGCCATTACCGATCAGCAGATAACAACCCTGCGGCTGCGCCTCGAGCATGAAGGTGAAATCTTCACTGCCCATCAGCGGCTTGGCGCCGTAGTGCGCGCGTGCGGCGCCGAACTGCTGCTGCGCCACCTGATGCGCGAAGCGCGTCATGGCCTCATCGTTAACCAATACCGGAGCGCCGTTGATGTGGTTCACGATTGCCGTGGCACCGAAGCTTTGCGCCTGCGCCTGAATCAGCGCAGGAATGCGCGTTAACAGCTCGGTTCGCCACTCGCGCCCCAGCGATCGCACGCTAAGCCGCATTTCCGCGCTGTCCGGGATAACATTGGCCGCCTCACCGGCCTTAATGCTGCCGACGGTGATCACCGCCGCCTCCAGCGGATCGGTATTACGCGAGACGATGCTTTGCAGCGCGACGACGATATGCGAGGCCACCAGCACCGGATCGACGGTCAGATGCGGCATAGCGCCGTGCCCACCGCAGCCTTGCACGGTAACGACGAATTGGTCCGTCGAAGCCATAAAGGCGCCGTGACGGAAGAAAAACTCGCCCACCGGCAGACCCGGCATGTTGTGCATGGCGAAGATGGCGTCACAGGGAAAGCGTTCGAATAACCCTTGCTCCACCATCAACGCGCCGCCGCCCAGCGTCTCTTCCGCCGGCTGAAAAATCAGATGCAGCGTGCCATTGAAGCGGCGGGTTTGCGCCAGGTAACGCGCAGCGCCGAGCAACATGGTGGTATGGCCGTCGTGGCCGCAACCGTGCATGCGGTTAGGCACGCTGCTGCTCCAGGATTTGCCGTTGTTTTCTTCGATCGGCAGCGCATCCATATCGGCGCGCAGCCCGAGACGCTTCGCACCGGCGCCCGCTCGCAGCGTACCGACGACGCCGGTGCCCGCCAATCCGCGGTGCACCTCATACCCCCACGAACTCAAATAATCCGCCACCAAATCGCTGGTACGAAACTCCTCGAAGCCAAGCTCCGGGTGCTGATGAATATCATGACGAATGGCCGTTAGCTGCGGTAAATAACCTGCAATGACTTTATCTATCATTATTAATTCCTTTTATTGACTTTATTATTTGTGAAATAAATGAATGGCGCTTCGAGCGCGAGCCAAGATATATCACGCAAAACGTTTATTAGTACCCCTCGCGTCGGCAATACAGAAAAATAATGCCAAAGGGATCGCGCAAGCGATGGGTTTAGATATTATCCGCCAGATAAGAATTAAAAATGCAGCAGGAAACGCTGCCAGGCCACATTGCGACGACAGCCTGCACCAATGGGGTTTCATCACGTTGTTTTTACACTAAAACCCCACTTGCTTCACATTTCTCATCCGACCTGCCACGGTTCAGCGGCAAAACTTCTACTGTTAAAACGTCATCCCTAATAACAACGTCAATTTCTACCTCTGTACGCCAAGGAGTTGTTTCATGAAAAACATCAGGTCCGGACTTATCTGGCTGCTGGTGGCGTTGGTCGGCGCTTTCGCCTTCGCCATGCTGGCGCTCAGCCGCGGCGAACACGTCAACGCCGTCTGGCTGGTGGTCGCCGCCGTCGCCTGCTACAGCATCGCCTACCGCTTCTACAGCCGGTTCATCGCCGACAAGGTCTTTGAACTGGATGACCGCCGTCTGACCCCGGCCGAACGCCACAACGACGGTCTGGACTACGTGCCCACCAACAAATGGGTGCTGTTCGGGCACCACTTCGCCGCCATCGCCGGCGCCGGGCCGCTGGTGGGGCCGATCCTGGCCGCGCAGATGGGCTTCCTGCCGGGAACCATCTGGATCCTGGTCGGCGTTATGTTGGCCGGCGCGGTGCAGGATTTTCTGGTGCTGTTCATCTCCACCCGCCGCGACGGACGTTCGCTGGGGGAGATGGCCAAGCAAGAGCTGGGGGCGTTCGCCGGGGTGATCACCATGCTCGGCGCGCTGGGGGTGATGATCATCATCCTGTCGGCGCTGGCGCTGGTGGTGGTGAAGGCGCTGGCCGACAGCCCGTGGGGGCTGTTCACCATCGCCGCCACCATCCCGATCGCCCTGTTCATGGGTGTCTACATGCGTTTTATTCGCCCAAGTAAGATCGCTGAAATCTCGGTAATCGGCTTCGTGCTGATGCTGCTGGCGATCGTTTACGGCGGCAACGTGGCGCAAGATCCGTACTGGGGGCCGTTCTTCACGCTGCACGGCACCACCCTGACCTGGGTGCTGGTGATCTACGGTTTCGTCGCCTCGGTGCTGCCGGTGTGGCTGCTGCTGGCGCCGCGCGATTACCTTTCGACCTTTATGAAGATCGGCGTCATCATCGGTCTGGCCATCGGCATCGTCTTCGCCATGCCGGAGATGAAAATGCCGGCGGTCTCGCGCTTTATCGACGGCAGCGGCCCGGTGTTCGCCGGCGCCCTGTTCCCGTTCCTGTTCATCACCATCGCCTGCGGCGCCATTTCCGGCTTCCACGCGCTGGTTTCCAGCGGCACCACGCCCAAACTGGTGGAGCGCGAAAGCCACATTCGCTTTATCGGTTACGGCGCCATGCTGATGGAGTCTTTCGTCGCCATCATGGCGCTGATCTGCGCCTCGGTGCTGGATCCGGGCGTTTACTTCGCCATGAACTCGCCGGCGGCGCTGATCGGCACCACGGTGGAAAATGCTTCGCAGGTCATTAACAGCTGGGGCTTTATCGTCACGCCGGAAACGCTGGCGCTGATCGCCAAAGAGGTGGGTGAGAATTCGATACTGTCGCGCGCCGGCGGCGCCCCGACCTTCGCCGTGGGCATGGCGCACATCATCAGTGAGGTGTTCAACAGCCGGGCGATGATGGCGTTCTGGTACCACTTCGCCATTCTGTTCGAAGCGCTGTTCATCCTGACCGCCGTCGACGCCGGCACCCGCGCCTGCCGCTTTATGGTGCAGGATCTGGTGGGCGTGGCGGTGCCGCAGCTGGCCAACAACCGCTCCTGGCTCGGCAACCTGGCGGGCACCACGGTGGCGGTGGCCGGTTGGGGCTTCTTCGTGTATCAGGGGGTGGTCGATCCGCTCGGCGGCATCAATACCCTGTGGCCGCTGTTCGGCATCGGCAACCAGATGCTGGCATCGATGGCGCTAATCCTCGGCACCGTGGTGCTGTTCAAGATGAAGAAGCAGCGCTACGCCTGGGTGACTATTCTGCCGACCGCCTGGCTGTTCGTGACCTCCATGACCGCCGGCTGGCAGAAGATCTTCCACGAAAAACCGAGCATCGGCTTCCTGGCGCAGGCGAAGAAGTTCTCCACCGGCATCGAGCAAGGCACGATCATTGCGCCGGCCAAATCGTTGAAAGACATGGAGACCATCGTGTTCAGCAACCAAATCAACGCCGCGCTGTGCGGGTTCTTTATGCTGGTGGCGGTGACCATGCTGATCGCCGCTTTCTTCGCCATCCGCCGGGCGCTGCGTTCCGAACAACCGACGGCGCACGAGGTCAGCGCCGCACTGCGGGAGGAAACCAGCCGTGGCTGAGTCCCGGGGTTGAGATAGACGGCCGGCCTCTCGAGCAATGCGCTGCTCGAGGGGTTGGGTCGTTACCGCGCCGGTGGACAATATTGCGTTTACGGCGGCATCCGCCTCCGCCTCACCGATCAACGGACTGCTGCAGCTGTTTTATCTCTTGCTTACCTAACAGGCCTCTTCGGCCGATTTCATGCAATATAAGCTCCGGAACATTATCCACATCAGCTATTTTTCTGCTATTAACAATAATCTGCTTTGCATTTTCATAGTCTGGCGCCCACAGGTCATTATTATCTGTTACGTTCTTGTAAACGCAAACCAATGATTTATTCCATGCAGCAGAAATATGTACAATCGACGTATCCGGGGATATAATCATGTCAACCTCCCGGATCAAAGCCATGACATGATGCAATGAATTAAATGGATTTATAACAACGTTACTTGGTAGAGATATAGTCAGTTCCTTTCGGTGATCGAGAATAATTATACTTATACTTGACGATTTTTCATTAAGCATATCAATAAGCCGAACAAGTTGCTCTCTGGATAGATTTCTCTCTGGACTCCCGGTAAAAACATTAATGACAATCTTGACTTTATCCCTCCAACCGCTTAAATACTCTCTCACTTCAAAAGTTATCTCATCTGGGATATGCAAGTCATAGGCACGGCGATTTGTAATATTGAGCCCTGCGGCATTGGCAATCAAAGCAATTGCTTTCGTCACATGTTCCTTACCATTGTCAAATGAAATAGATTTGCTGTAGTGGTTAATGCAATCCCATTTATTAAAACCAAGAACAAACCTTGCGTTTATATCGCGAAAAAGCATCATCCTATGTACCGGGGTATCAAACAAACAAAGATCAACAACCAGATCATAATTATTCCCGCTTAACATCTTAACTGTTGATTTTGCAACTGTATGAGTGAACCGTTTCAAAAATATCTCATTATTACAATCATCTGCCTCATAGATATTCCTGACATAGGGGTTGTATTTCACCACCGCGCTACTCGATTTTGTGAGCAATAAATCCACCGTATAACCATACTCATAAAGACATTTCACTAGCGGCGTCGAAATCACCACATCGCCAATTGTCCCTTCATTGCGCAGGAGCAATACGGTTTTGACAGACTTGATATCAATCACATTTTTTCTACGCTTATCCCAGATAAGCTTTGCAATATAAACCTTAATATTCAGCTTCACTTTTTTGAAGTAATAATTCCGCCTCCTGTTCCACTCTCTTATTTTTCTAAACCGCCCTGATGAAATGTAAATTTTCAAATCCTTATGCATGACAAACTCCATTAAGTTGAATAGCCAAAGGTTAAATAGCAGAGAAAAACTGAATGATATTTCCGTAGCACTTTATCTTTTCGACTCTTGTGACAAAAAGTCATCGATGCAACATTATTACCTCCACTCAATCATGACTGAAAATAACAATACACCCGTAGAATCACAACAGTTAAATACATTCACCAACTCGATAACTGCCAAACAAAAATAATATTTTTAGCCTATCCAATCATGTTACCCGTGACATATTAATGTTTGAAAAGGTTACCTTACCATCAACCTAGATGGCTGCCTAGACAGAAAATTCAGAATACCAATACTTGCATCTGATTAAAAACAACCTTATGCAATATAAGAGGTTCCAATAATTCAGACGTTGTCGGGAAGGCTAAGCGTTGATTTCACCTATAAGCAAGAGGCGTTATCTCTTACCGTTTCGATAACTTCCTGTATATATATCCCGTGTTGCCGTTCTCAAGCCCCTGCCGGCATTGATGCCGACCGAGAGGCTGATGCACTCTGTGTTGATGGCTCCTTTCCTCGCATCTTTGTTATCTAGCCGTAGATTGGGTACGGTGGAACATGTAGCGCGCCGCCCGCACCCAGCCCCCCTGCGGTGGCTGACTGATCGTTCAGCTGCGCCGTCACCGCCTGCGCCGCTTTCTGCAGATCGCTGCCGGTGCCGTATTGCCGCATCGCGTTGTCGTACGCCTGCTTCATCACCGCCGCATCGTTCGTCGGTTTGCCGCTCTTCTCAAGCTGCTCCCTGGCCTGCGCCAGCGCCGCCGGGTCTTTCTGTGCCTTCAGCCCGGCAATCTCGCCCTGCGTGCGGATGACGTCCATCGTCTGGCCGCCAATCTCGCCGATAAGCTGTTTCCCGGTATTGCCCGGGAACAGCTGAGCGGCATCAGTGCCCTAGCAGAGGCTGTTGATATTTACTTCAGCACCTTCATTAGCTCATTCATTAGTTCGGAAGCATCTTCTTTATAGCTTGATTCCCACTGAGTTTTCCAGTCTACTGGGCGTCCTTCATTCTCCCATTCTGATAGAGCAAGTGCATTGATGATTTCCAGTTCAAACCAGATTCTCAGGTAATTATCTCTGCTTTTTTCATCCTCAAACAACTCATTTAATTGAGCCAAATCCTCTGCATAGCTTACGAACTTAGCAAAGCTAACAACGTTATTTAGAGAACTAAACGCACACTCACGAATAGCATCCTTCTTATTGGTCGCCATATTTAACCGTTACCCCCCTTCCTGATTCGTTCGTTACCACTGACACTTTGCTTTCAGGATCAAAATGGACTGTTGTTCCGCCGCGGCTAGGAGTCGACTTTCCATTTTTAATTGTATTCTCAACAACAGAAGGAGTTATTCCTCGATCCTGCATCCTATCTAAGGCATGACCTGAATACTCTCGGTTTCCTATTGTACCTGATTGATTCCTGACGAGTTGATAAGATGGATTACTTGGTTGATTCATCGGATTACGCTTGCTTCCCATAGGGATCGTTGCCGATACCTCATCACTGGCCTTATTAATCAACCTGGACGCTTCAGCGACATCCCCCTTCTTCAGCGCCGCCTCTGCCGCCTTGATCGCCTTACCGGCCGCATCACCAGCACCTGGGATAATCCCTATCGCCGCAACCAGATAATCCAGCGCACTCTGCGCTTCCGCAAAGCTCTTAATATCACTAATGATAGGCACGAAGTCTAAACCAAAGCCCGCTGCGCCTTTCAGCAGTTCGTCACTGTTGGCCTGCATCTTCGCTGAACACGCTTCTGCACTTATCCCTGCACAGTTTTTCTTCTTATACTCTTCTACTGCAGCTTTTAAGCTATCCTGCGCTTTCTGGTATTTCTCTTCCTGTGATACACCCGAGACTTTATTCTCGATGATGTCACTCAGCGCATTATTCTCCACCGCCGTCTTCCCTGCCTGCCCGCCGGTCACCGCTCCCGCAGTATCCCCCGTCGCCAGGCCGCCTGCAAGCCCTGCAGCCAACTGGCTCAGCGCGCTGACCTGTTGTTTCTCGCTTTCGCTCAGCTGCTGCGCCGTTTTGCCCGGGTACAGCTGGCCGGCAATGTAGCGCGCCGCCAGTTCCCCGCCGC
>NZ_JAEIOH010000010.1:0-120492 GCF_017811775.1 Serratia sp. X10
GCCTGGCGGCAATAGCGCGGTGGTCCCACCTGACCCCATGCCGAACTCAGAAGTGAAACGCCGTAGCGCCGATGGTAGTGTGGGGTCTCCCCATGCGAGAGTAGGACACTGCCAGGCATCAAATAAAGCCGAAAGCCCTGAACTGACGTTCAGGGCTTTTTGCTGTGCGTAAAACGTAAAAAAGCGCAGCTACGCTGCGCCTTTCAACCACTCGACAATAAAGTCGGCGATGCTTTCCGGTTGATAGAGATCCAGCTGCTTAGCCGAAATGGATAGCGGTCGATCGCTGGCTACCGCGACGACAAACTGATCCAGCATATCTTCCAACGGCCTGCCGATCTCGGCCCGATAAAGCAGGATCTTGCTGACCGGCTCATGTTTGAACCCTTCCACCAGAATCAAGTCGACCTTATCGGCGTCAAAGCGCCCAGCCAGATAGCGCAGATCCAAAGGTCGTTGCTCCGGCGTTTCGGTCATTAATGCCCAGCGGCGATCGCTGGCGACCAGTGTTTGCTCGGCGCCTGCTTTACGCAGCTCATAGCTGTCTTTACCCGGCGTATCCACATCCATGTCGTGATGCGTATGTTTGATCAGTCCAATCCTTACCTGGCGTTGTTTCAGCAACGGGATCAGCTGTTTGAGCAGGGTCGTTTTCCCCGTTCCGCTGTAGGCGCCGATGGCCAGCAAGGGAGGCAATGAACGATTCATTTTTTGAGCTCTCGGGTTTGTTGCCAATTTAGGCAGTCAGCAGGCGTATTCAGGTTATGAAATGCCGCTTGCCGCCCGCTGAACACTACGCGTTGTGCGCCAATTTGATGCAAGAACAGCATCAGTTTGCGTTCACCGCGCGCCAGATAGTAGGCCAGCTGCGGCGCTATTTGGTTATGCAGTAACGCCAGCGTGGGATGATCTCGTTCACCATCGCTGGCAAAGGCCGCCTGCGCCGCGCCTTTTTGCTGCCATAGCTGAGCGACTAAGTCGGCGGGAAAGTCAGGGACATCACAAGGGACGAAGACCACCCATTCGCTGGGAGCCTGTTTGAGCCCGGCCAGCATGCCGGCCAGCGGCCCGGCGAAATTGGGCGTCAGATCGCCAATCACCGGCAAACCGCTCGCCTGGTAACGTGCCTGATTGCGATTGGCGCTGATGGCGACGGAAGCCACCTGCGGGCGTAACCGAGCCAATACGTGTTGATAGAGTGCGATCCCGCCAATCGACACCAGGCCTTTGTCTTCACCGCCCATGCGCGTGGCCCGCCCGCCGGCCAAAATGACGCCGCTGATTTCTTTATGCATCTCGTTTATCCCGCCTTGTCGATGCGCTGATTGTAGCGCTAAAGCCGGCGTGACATCAGGATTTACCTTTATTGACAAGCCGGTTCTTTCACTGCGTGGGTAAGCCTGTTACTTTGTGAGTTTATTCATGCTATTGGACGATATTGAGATGAAAACGCATCGCGTAAACGAGTTGATCGAGCTGTTGCACCCGGCCTGGCAGGAAGATCCCGATCTCAATTTGATGCAGTTTTTGCAAAAGCTGGCGAAGGAAGCGGGCTTCCAGGGCGAGTTGTCCGAGTTGAGCGACGATATTCTCATTTACCATCTGAAAATGCGCGGTAGCGCCGGCACGGATCAGATCCCGGGCCTGAAGAAAGATTACGAAGAAGATTTTAAAACGGCGCTGCTGCGCGCTCGTGGCGTTATCAAGGACTGATCCTCGTGCGGTGCGAGAAAGCATAGCGCGTGAAATGCGCCATTAATGCTACTATTTCTCATTCCCGGCACCGTGCTGTCAGCGATCAAACGAACGTTATGAATAACTCTGCTTTTAATTTCGAAACCCTGTCGCCCGATTTGATTATGGACGCGCTAGAAGGAGTTGGCCTGCGCGTCGATTCCGGCCTGACGGCGCTGAACAGCTACGAGAACCGCGTCTATCAGTTTATGGACGAGGATCGCCGGCGTTATGTGGTGAAGTTTTACCGCCCGGAGCGCTGGAGCGCCGCACAAATCGGTGAGGAACATCAGTTCGCTCTGGATCTGGCCGGCGCGGAGATCCCGGCGGTGGCGCCGTTGGCGCTGCAAGGTGCTACGCTGCATACGCACGGCGGCTTTTTCTTTGCCCTGTTCCCCAGCGTGGGGGGCCGGCAATACGAAATAGACAATCTGGATCAGCTGGAATGGGTAGGCCGTTTTCTGGGGCGTATCCATCAGGTCGGCGGCGAGCGTTTGTTTGCCGAGCGCCCAACCATGGGGATTGAAGAGTATCTTGTCGCCCCGCGTCAGGCGCTGGCCGATTGCGAGCTGTTGCCGGCAGCTCAGCGTGATGCCTTCCTGCAGGCGACGGATAACCTGATTGCGGCGATCAAGCGACACTGGCATCTGAACTGGCAGCCGCGGCGTTTGCACGGTGATTGCCATCCGGGCAATATTCTGTGGCGCGATGGCCCGCTGTTCGTCGATCTTGATGATGCGCGCAACGGCCCTGCGGTGCAGGATTTGTGGATGCTGCTGCACGGCGAACGTCGTGACCAACTGATGCAGCTGGACGTTTTGCTGGAGGCGTACGGCGAATTTGCCGAGTTCGATCAGCGCGAGCTGGCGTTAATTGAGCCACTGCGGGCGATGCGCATGGTGTATTACCTGGCCTGGGTCGCTCGCCGTTGGCAGGATCCGGCCTTCCCTAAGAGTTTTCCGTGGATGGCGGAGTCTGATTTCTGGTTGTCTCAGACTGCGGCGTTTAATGAACAGGTTAAGCTGTTGCAGGAGCCTCCTCTGCAGCTGACGCCAATGTATTGAAGCTTTAACACAATGGAGAGTTTAGTCTTATGAAAAAAATATGGTTGGCGCTCGTTGGCATGGTGATGGCATTCAGCGCCTCGGCGGCACAGTTTAGCGATGGCACTCAGTACGTGACTCTGGACAAACCGGTGACCGGTGAGCCGCAGGTGTTGGAGTTCTTCTCCTTTTACTGCCCACACTGCTACCAGTTTGAGCAGGTCTATCACGTGTCCGAGAACGTGAAAAAAGCGTTGCCTGCCGGTACCAAAATGACCAAGTACCACGTGGAGTTCCTGGGGCCGTTGGGCAAACAGCTGACTCAGGCGTGGGCGGTGGCGATGGCGCTGGGCGTGGAAGACAAAGTAAGCCCGCTGATGTTTGAAGCGGTGCAGAAAACCCAGACCGTGCAAACGCCGGACGATATCCGTAACGTCTTCGTGAAAGCGGGCGTAACCGCCGCAGATTATGACGCGGCCTGGAACAGCTTCGTGGTGAAATCTCTGGTGGTTCAACAGGAGAAAGCCGCAGAAGATCTGCAGCTGCGCGGCGTGCCGGCGGTATTCGTCAACGGCAAATACATGGTTAAAAACGATGGCCTGGACACCAGCTCGATGGACGCTTACGTGAAGCAGTTCGCCGATGTGGTTAAATTCCTCAGCCAGCAGAAATAAGCCTGATTCAACATGAAAAACGCCGGCATCGCCGGCGTTTTTTTATCCGTATTGCCGCTTCAATTTATCCAGCAACCGGTCTTTTTCCTGCCACAGCGTATTCAGCCACAGCTGGAAGCGCCGCTTGAACTGTTTGTCGTTGAAATAATCACCGTGCAGGGTTTCATCGATCGGTAGCGTCTCTATTCTCACCACGATACGCGTCAGCCGGCCGCACAGCATATCCAGAAAGGGCCGCTGGTTATTTTCCGGATAGAGCAGAGTAACGTTTAACACTTTGTCGAACTGATTGCCCAGCGCGCTAAGGGTAAACGCGATGCCGGCAGCTTTGGGCGCCAGCAAATTGCGATACGGCGAATTGCTTTTAATTTTCTTGGCTTCGGTGAAGCGTGAACCTTCGACGAAATTGACGATGGTGGTTGGGCGCTGGCGGAATTTTTCGCAGGAACGGCGCGTCGTTTCGATATCCTTGCCGCGTTTTTCCGGGTGCTTGAGCAAATAGGCGCGGGAGTAACGCTTCATGAATGGCATATCCAGCGCCCAGCAGGCCAGGCCGACAAACGGCACCCAAGCGAGCTGCTGCTTGAGAAAATACTTATTCATTGGAATATGATTTCTGAACAGCACGCATAACACGACAATGTCTGACCAACTTTCGTGGTTGCTGATCAGCAGATACCAGTTTTTGCGATCCAACCCTTCCAGCCCTTCAATATCCCAACGCAATTGCCCGTTAATGCGCAATAACAGCGCCAGCCCTTGGCACCAACACCACATCATGAAATCGGCGAAAGCCGAGATATATCGCCAAACGGCGGGAATGGGCACCACGAGTTTCACGATGCCGGCCAGCGTGATGGGAATGGAGCATAACACCGTCACCAGAATGGTAAGTATGACGGAAATGATAAAGATAACAGGCGTTAACAATCTCGGCATGATTATGGGCTGACGGTTGGTGAGAACATCGTTGCATGCCAAAGCGCATGAACAAAAACGCATTTTAACAGAAATCGCCGGGGTAAAGCGCCGCTAAAAATCACTGTTTTTCGTCTCATCGGATAACCATTTGCTGAGTTTTCGTGCAACTTGTCCAGCTTGTGCTATGGTAATTGAGGCGCCGAATTTGATTAATAGTGCGATTAAAATCTGGCGAAAGTTATATCCACAAATCCAATGAAAGCCAATAATAAAGCGTCGCCGGAATTCTTTCTTTTAACGCGGTGATTTAAATGGGAATTTTATTCGCCGTTATAACGATAATCGCAGCGTTATAATTCGGTCTCTTTTCTATGCACAAAGTTATCCACAGGTAAGATCTTGCGGATCCTCGCATACAATCACATCATTTTCGTCCGCAATGCACGCTAAGGTTCGTCTCCGGCGGCCAGCTATGGCATGCTTACCTCTATGTCCGATCACGATAAAGAAACGCTATGGCCCAGATTGCAGAAAACCCACTAATCCTGGTTGACGGTTCCTCCTACCTCTACCGCGCTTATCACGCCTTCCCGCCGCTGACCAACTCGGCGGGCGAGCCGACCGGCGCGATGTACGGCGTGCTGAATATGCTGCGCAGCCTGCTGCTGCAGTATCAACCGAGCCACGTTGCCGTGGTGTTTGATGCCAAAGGGAAAACCTTCCGCGATGATCTGTTCGCTGAATACAAATCACACCGGCCGCCGATGCCGGACGATCTGCGCGCGCAGATCGAGCCGCTGCACAGCATGGTCAAGGCGATGGGCCTGCCGCTGCTGGTGACACCCGGCGTAGAGGCGGATGACGTCATCGGTACGCTGGCGCTGGAGGCCGAAAAGGCCGGCCATGCGGTGCTTATCAGCACCGGCGACAAAGACATGGCGCAGCTGGTGACGCCGAACGTCACCCTGATCAACACCATGAACAACACGATCCTCGGCCCGCAGGAAGTGTGCGACAAGTACGGCATTCCGCCGGAGCTGATCATCGACTTCCTGGCGCTGATGGGCGATTCATCGGACAACATTCCCGGCGTGCCGGGCGTGGGCGAGAAAACCGCCCAGGCGTTGCTGCAGGGGATCGGCGGCCTGGATGCGCTGTACGGCAATCTGGATAACATCGCCACGCTGAGCTTCCGCGGCGCCAAAACCATGGCGGCCAAGCTGGAACAGAATAAAGAGGTCGCGTACCTCTCCTATAAGCTGGCGACGATCAAAACTGACGTCGAGCTGGATCTGACCTGCGCGGAACTGACGGTCTCCGAGCCGGATGTCGATACGCTGCAACAGCTGTTCAAACAGTACGAGTTCAAACGCTGGCTGGCGGACGTAGAAGCCGGCGTCTGGCTGGAAAACAAAAAAGGCGCGGGCGCCAAACCGGCAGCCGCCGCGGAAGCGCCGAAAGCCTTGGCGGAAGCCAAGCTGTCCCAGGACGGATATGTCACTATCCTGGATGAAGCGACCTTTACCGACTGGCTGACGCGGCTGAAAAAGGCCGACGTGTTTGCCTTCGATACCGAAACCGACGGTCTGGATACCCTGACCGCCAACCTGATCGGCCTGTCCTTCGCGATCGCGCCGGGCGAAGCGGCTTATTTGCCGGTGGCGCACGATTACCTGGATGCGCCGGCGCAGCTGGATCGCGCTTATGTGCTGGAGGCGCTCAAGCCGCTGCTGGAAGACGAGAAAGCGCTCAAGGTCGGGCAAAACCTGAAGTTCGATATGAGCCTGCTGGCGCGTTACGGCATCGAGATGCGCGGCATCGCCTACGACACCATGCTGGAGTCCTATGTGCTGGACAGCGTCGGCGGCCGTCATGATATGGACAGCCTGGCCGATCGTTATCTTGGCCACAAGACCATCACCTTCGAAGAGATCGCCGGCAAGGGCAAGAACCAGCTGACGTTCAATCAGATCGCGCTGGAGCAGGCGGCGCCATACGCTGCCGAAGACGCCGATGTCACGCTGCAGCTGCATCTGGCGATGTGGCCGCAGCTGAAACAGAGCGCGGAACTGCTGACGGTGTTCAATGAGATTGAAATGCCGCTGCTGCCGGTGCTGTCGCATATCGAACGCACCGGGGTGCTGATCGATCCGGCCATTTTATCGGCCCACTCCCAGGAGTTGGCCAAGCGTCTGGCAGAGTTGGAGGCGCAGGCCCACGAGCTGGCGGAAGAGCCGTTCAACCTGGCGTCGACCAAGCAGCTGCAGGCGATCCTGTACGAAAAACAAAAGCTGCCGGTGCTGAAGAAAACCCCGGGCGGGGCGCCGTCCACCAACGAAGAGGTGCTGGCCGAGCTGGCGCTCGACTACCCGCTGCCGAAGGTGATCCTGGAATACCGCGGCCTGGCGAAGCTGAAGACCACCTATACCGACAAGCTGCCGCTGATGATCAATCCGGTCAGCGGCCGGGTGCATACCTCGTACCATCAGGCGGTGACTGCCACCGGCCGCCTCTCCTCGAGCGATCCGAACCTGCAGAATATCCCGGTGCGCAACGAAGAAGGGCGGCGCATTCGCCAGGCCTTTATTGCGCCGGAAGGCTACCGCATTGTCGCGGCCGACTACTCGCAGATCGAACTGCGCATCATGGCGCATCTGTCTCAGGATGAAGGGCTGCTGAAGGCCTTCGCCGAAGGGAAAGACATTCACCGCGCCACGGCGTCGGAAGTTTTCGGCGTGCCGTTGGATAAAGTGACCGGCGAGCAGCGCCGCAGCGCCAAGGCGATTAACTTTGGTTTGATTTACGGTATGAGCGCCTTCGGCCTGGCGCGTCAGCTGGGGATCCCGCGTGGGGAAGCCCAGCGCTATATGGATCTCTACTTTGAGCGTTACCCGGGCGTGCTGGATTACATGGAGCGCACCCGTCAGCAGGCTTCCGAGCAGGGCTATGTCAGCACGCTGGACGGCCGCCGTCTGTATCTGCCGGACGTCCGCTCCAGCAACGCCATGCGCCGCAAGGCGGCCGAGCGCGCCGCCATCAACGCCCCGATGCAGGGCACGGCGGCCGATATCATCAAGCGTGCGATGATCGAGGTCGACGCCTGGCTGCAAGGGCCGGAGAAACCGTTGGTGCGCGCGATCATGCAGGTGCACGATGAATTGGTGTTCGAGGTGCACGAGTCGGTGATCGACGAAGCCAGCCAACGTATCCGCCAACTGATGGAAGGCAGCATGACGCTGGCGGTGCCGCTGAAGGTCGATGTGGGCGTCGGCATGAACTGGGATGAAGCGCACTGATCGCCGGGTTATCACCGTATGCGCTAACTGGCGAGAAGCTAAGCACTTTTCGTAATTAAGCTACAAGATGCGGCGATAGTTTCCTCAACTTCGCCGTTCTTGCGTCTCAAATTGTGTAAGTAAACTACAAAAAATTCTTTTGCCCTGCGAAAAAATGATGTAGAGTTACAGGCGTAGGGTACAGAGGTAAGATGTTCTATCTTTCAGACCTTTTACTTCACGTAATCGGATTTGGCTGAATATTTAGCCGCCCCAGTCAGTATTGACTGGGGCGTTTTTTATTGTAAAAACAGCAGCAAACCATACGTTTTTCCTATCGCTCGGCCCCGCTTTTCATTTCAGCTTCCGCTCCCTCAATCCGCGTAATTCGGCGAGACAAGCCCGTTTTGGCGATAAGTCTTTATGATGGCTTTATTTCAAAAATGTAATTAGATAACGAAAAATCCCGCCAGCGGCCGATCTGCGGGCATAAAAAAGCCGATGCGGCGAGGCATCGGCTCAAACGTGCGATCAGGGCTTATTCGCCGATGTCCTCTTCCGGTAGCACTTCCGGCGGGATCTCGTTAAACCAGGTGTCCAGTTTCTGGCGCAGCTTGTCGACGCCGATCTTTTTCAGCGAGGAAAAGGCTTCGACCTGGATATCCCCCATAAACGGCAGCACCGCTTCACGCACCATGTTGAGCTGCGCCTTGCGTGCGCCGGAGGCCAGCTTGTCGGCCTTGGTCAGCAACACCAGCACCGGCGTGCCGACGTCGACCGCCCACTGGATCATCTGCTGGTCGAGATCTTTCAGCGGATGGCGGATATCCATCAGCACCACCAGCCCTTTCAGGCTGTTGCGCATCTGCAGGTATTCGCCCAGCGCGCGTTGCCATTTGCGCTTCATTTCTTCCGGCACTTCGGCGTAGCCATAACCCGGCAGGTCGACCAGACGAATGCCGTCTTCCACTTCGAACAGGTTGATCAGCTGGGTGCGCCCCGGCGTCTTACTGGTGCGCGCCAGGCTTTTTTGGTTGGTCAGCGTATTCAGCGCGCTGGATTTACCGGCGTTGGAACGGCCGGCAAAGGCGACTTCAATTCCTGCATCCCCCGGAAGATGGCGAATATCGGGTGCGCTGGTGACGAAATGGGTCACATGATAGTTGTAGTTCTTGCTGGTCAAAATTTTTCGTCTCCGTGAGGATGGCTAACTGGTTGGCGATTATAACTGCATCAGCGGTAAAAATGGCGTGTTTCTCCGTTTTTAAGCGGCGGGGCGCGATAAAACAACAGTTAAGCCGACCGTACGTTGTGAGACATTTGCCATTCGAATCGCGGGTAATGTCGCTTTATTCGAAAGTAATATTTCTGTTTTTATTTTAAAAACAACATGTTGTTTTTTCGTTGTGTGGAAATGTCAGTCAAATCGGCGTCAGGTGCCTTGAGCCTTCGCAACAATAACGTAAAGTACTCGTTAACGCAGGGTTGCGCAGGATTAGGGAACATCCGGGAAGGATGACAAATCTCAGGGAATGCACAGGGCGTGCAATGAGTGCCAGGATGAACGCAAAAGGAAGTGACCCTTTCGCACCGGAATAGGCGGCAGGCACATCGGATGGTGAAGTATCGGCAGTTTGGATGCCCGCAGGAAGCGCGCTCGGGAAGAGCGGATGCGAATGGATTGCGCCATGGACGATTTTCCTTTCAGGATGAAGGACGTAGTGGCAGGGAATGCGGTTATAGCAGAAGGAAAAACCGGGATGTTGCATGTACGCAAGGAGCGCGTAACAGGAATACCCTTCGCAAGAAGGTGCGAAATAGGCGGCAGGTTTAACCTGCCGCCTTTTTTCTTTGTCCGCTTTCTGCTAGATTCCGCCGCAATTCTATACTGAATCTACATACCTAAGAGCACACGCTATGAACCAGCCATCAAAAGCACCTCGCGGCAGCGCGGCGAAGTCAAAAACGAAAAAGAAAAGCCGTATGGAGCTCGATCAGGAAGCGCGCGAGCGCAAACGCCTGAAAAAACGCCGCGGCCACGCTTCCGGTTCACGCACTCAGGTCGAGTCCGGCAGCCAGAAAAACAAATCGGCGGCGGAAGCCAAAGATCCGCGTATCGGCAGTAAAGTGCCGGTTGCGCTGGTGGTCGATGAAACCAAAGTGAAGGCTAAACCGCAACCGAAGCCAAAGGCCGAAGCGAAACCGCGCCTGTCGCCGGAAGAAGAGCTGGCGAAGCTGGAAAATGACGAACGCCTGAACGCGCTGCTGGATCGCATCGACGATGGCGAAACGCTGAACGCGCAAGAGCAGGCGTATGTCGACAAGACGTTGGATCGCATCGATGTGCTGATGGACGTGCTGGGCATCGAGCTGGGCGATGAAGACGATGAGGAAGAAGAAGAGAAGCAGGAAGATATTCTGAAGCTGCTGAAAGGCGGCAACCCGAAGGACGCTTTTTAACGCGCCATGTGGCTGATCCCGACAATAGCCCTACTCTTGATGTGTTATCTGCTGTGGTTATTCGGTAAACTATGGCGGCTGTCTAAGCGCAAAGCGCGTTTTCGCAGCGCTTCCGTGGCCAGACAGCGCAGACAACCGCCTCTCTCCCGGCCCGGTAGAAAAAGATATCGGAAGGAGTGAGCATGTCAGAGCAGACGATTGTCTGGGATTTGGCCCTGATCCAAAAATATAACTACTCAGGGCCGCGTTATACCTCATACCCCACGGCGCTCGAGTTTAACCAGCGCTACGACGAAGCGGCGTTTCAACGCGCCGCGGTGCGCTACCCTGAGCGCCCGCTGTCGCTGTATGTGCATATCCCTTTCTGCCATAAGCTGTGCTACTTCTGCGGCTGCAACAAGCTGGTGACGCGCCAGACGCACAAGGCCGACGAATACCTGAACGTTTTGGCGCAAGAGATCGCCAGCCGTGCGCCGCTGTTCGCCGGCCGCAAGGTTGGCCAGATGCACTGGGGCGGCGGTACGCCAACCTACCTGGACAAGGCGCAAATCAGCCGGCTGGTGGCGCTGCTGCGCGAACATTTTGATTTTCTGCCCGATGCGGAGATGTCGATCGAAGTCGATCCGCGCGAGATAGCGCTGGATGTGCTCGATCATTTACGCGCCGAAGGCTTTAACCGTTTGAGCATGGGGGTGCAGGATTTCAACAAGCAGGTGCAGCAGTTGGTCAACCGCGAGCAGGATGAAGCCTTCATTTTCGCCCTGATCGAGCGGGCCAAAGCGCTGGGCTTCCGCTCGACCAATATCGATCTGATCTACGGCCTGCCGAAACAGACGCCGGAAAGCTTCGCCTTCACGCTGCAGCGGGTGGCTGAACTGAATCCCGATCGCCTCAGCGTGTTCAACTACGCGCATATGCCGAATTTATTCGCCGCCCAGCGCAAAATCAAAGACGCCGATCTGCCCAGCGCGCAGCAGAAGCTGGATATCCTGCAGCAGAGCATCGCGTTCCTGACTGACGCCGGCTATCAGTTCATCGGCATGGATCACTTTGCACGCCCGGACGATGAGCTGGCGATTGCGCAACGCGAAGGCAAGCTGCACCGCAATTTCCAGGGGTATACCACCCAGGGTGACAGCGATCTGCTGGGGTTGGGCGTGTCGGCCATCAGCATGCTCGGCGACAGCTATGCGCAGAACCAGAAAGAGCTGAAGCGTTACTATGACAGCGTACCGGCGCAGGGCAACGCCCTGTGGCGCGGGCTGGCGCTGACGGACGACGATTGCCTGCGGCGCGATCTGATCAAAACGCTGATCTGCAACTTCCGATTGGCGTATCAGCCGCTCGAACGGCAATACGGCATCGATTTCACCGCTTACTTCGCCGAAGACCTGCAGCTGCTGGCGCCGTTTGAACGCGATGGGCTGGTGGAGCGCGACGAGCAGGGCATTCGCGTGACGCCGCGCGGGCGCTTGCTGATCCGCAATATCTGCATGTGTTTTGACCGCTATCTGCGGCAACAGGCGCGCAGCCAGCAGTTCTCTCGGGTGATCTGAGGATGAAAAAACAGCCGCTGATGCGGCTGTTTTTTTAACTGAAGAAGTTAATCAGCGCGGCGCACAACACCGCGGCAACCGCCGCCTGCGGGGTGTGGCTGGCGGCGGAGCCCAGCTCCGCGCCCTGAGAAATGAATGCGATGAATGAGTCCAGCATCGTCAACCTCCAGAGTGTGCGACACGATCATACTGCGCCCGCACCGGCTGTAAAGCCTGAGGTTGGCGTTTTTTTGTGCGCCGGACTGCGTTTTTCATCATCCACCCCGTTCCTATTCCATGCCCAGCTCTTTAAGCTTGCGGGTGAGGGTATTGCGCCCCCAGCCCAGCAGGCGCGCGGCTTCCTGTTTGTGCCCTTGGGTGTGGCGCAGGGCGGTGGTGAGCAGCGTGCGCTCCATTTCCGGCTGTGCTTCCGAAAGCAGATTTTGATGACCGGAACGCAGCGCGCGATCGGCCCACTGCGCCAGCAGCGTGGCCCAGCTGTCCGGCAGACTGTGGCTGGGGCTTTCCGGCGCGGCGGTTTCGAACAGTTCGCCCGGCAGATCCTGAATCAGCACCTCTTGCCCGGCGGCCATCACCGTCAGCCAGCGGCAGGTGTTCTCCAGCTGGCGCACGTTGCCCGGCCAGGGCAGGCGGGTCAGCGCGGTTTCGGTTTCCGGATGCAGGTTCTTGGCCTCGACGCCCAGCTCCTTGGCGGCGATCTGCAGGAAGTGGCGCGCCAGCCGCGGGATGTCTTCACGGCGTTCGCGCAGCGGCGGCAGGTGTACGCGGATCACGTTCAGGCGGTGGAACAGATCCTCGCGGAACTTGCCTTCCTGTACCCGCAGCTCCAGGTTCTGGTGCGTGGCGGCGATGATGCGTACGTCGACCTTCACCGGCGCATAGCCGCCGACCCGGTAGAACTGGCCGTCCGCCAGCACCCGCAGCAGGCGCGTTTGCACGTCGAGCGGCATATCGCCGATCTCGTCGAGGAACAGCGTGCCGCCGTCGGCCTGTTCAAAGCGCCCCTGACGGATTTGGTTAGCGCCGGTGAAGGCGCCTTTCTCGTGGCCGAACAGCTCGGACTCGATCAGATCCTTGGGAATAGCGGCCATATTCAGGGCGATGAACGGTGATTTGGCGCGCGGGCTGTGGCGGTGCAGCGCATGTGCCACCAGCTCTTTACCGGTGCCGGATTCGCCGTTGATCAGCACGCTGATCGACGAACGCGAGAGCCGGCCGATGATGCGAAACACGTCCTGCATCGCCGGCGCTTCGCCGATGATGTCCGCCGCCGGATCGCTGGCCGGCTGGCTGCGCACCGGCTGCTGCTGCTCTTGATAATGGCTGATGGCGCGCTCGACCAGCGCCACCGCTTCGTCGATGTCGAACGGTTTCGGCAGGTAGTCGAAGGCCCCTTGCTGATAGGCGCTGACGGCCGCGTCCAAATCCGAATGCGCGGTCATGATGATCACCGGCAGCATCGGGTGGCGCTGTTTGATCTGCTTGAGCAGCGCCAGACCATCGATGCCCGGCATGCGGATGTCGGACAGCAACACGTCGGGAGTTTGCGTGGCCAAGGCTTCCAGCACGTCATTGCCGCCTTCGAAGGTGGCGCAGCTCATGCCCGCGCCGGTGAGCGCGCGCTCAAGCACCCAGCGGATGGAGCTATCGTCATCGACGATCCAGACTATCCCTCGTTGCATTGCAAACCTCACTGACGAATGGGCAGGTAGACCGAGAATTCGGTATGACCTGGCCAACTGTTGAACTCAATTTTTCCGCAATGCTGATCGATCAGATTGCGGGCGATGGATAATCCCAGGCCGGTACCGCCTTCACGGCCGCTGACCATCGGGTAGAACAGCGTGTCCTGCAGCTGCGCCGGCACGCCGGGGCCGTCGTCTTCGACATCGATACGCGCCGCCAGGCGATAGCGGGTGCCGTGCAACGTTATCTGAAACGCGGTGCGGGTGCGCAGCGTAATGGTGCCGCCCGCCTCGCCCAAGGCCTGCAGCGCATTGCGGGTGATGTTCAGCAGCACCTGTTCTATCTGATCCGGGTCGTGGGCCATTTCCGGCAGGCTGGGATCGTAGTCGCGCACCAGCGTGACGTTATCCGGCATTTCCAGCGACACCAGCTGGCAGACGCGCTCCGCGACCTGATGGATGCTCTGGGTGATGTGCTGACCGGGGCGCTGCGGCCCGAGCAGACGATCCACCAGATTGCGCAGCCGATCGGCCTGCTCAATGATCACCTTGGTGTATTCGGTCAGCGCCGGATCGGGCAGCGCTTTGGCCAGCAGCTGCGCCGCGCCCCGCAGGCCGCCCAGCGGGTTTTTAATCTCGTGCGCCAAACCGCGTACCAGATCGCGGGCGGCCACCTGTTGGGCATGCTGCAGCTGTTCCTGGCTCAGGCGGCGCTGATTGTCCATCGGCGCCAGCTCGACCAGGATATAGCCTTCCGGCAGCGCCTGAGCGGTCAGGGAAAGAATATGCGCGCGGCCATCGACCACCAGGGTCACTTCGTTGTCGGTGAAGCCCTGACCGGCGCGCAGACTTTCATGCATCAAAGAGACGTTCAGCGAAAAATAGCCGAGCAGATCGGGCAGCGGCGTGCCGAACAGCTTGCGGGAGCTTTGCGCCAGCAGCTGCTGTGCCGCAGGGTTGGCGTAGTGAACCGCCAGTGAGTCATCCAACAGCAGGATGCTGTTGATGAGTGAATTGAGGATCTGCCCAGCATCGGGCAGCTTGCCAGTTGCCATACAGCAGACTCCTGCACCTTTTTAGTGCATCTATCCTACTCCATCCGGGATCGACGCGGTATGGAATAGTTTTGCAGAAAATACGGTGGAGAAAAAAACCCATCCGAAGATGGGCTGAAAGTTTCCACGGCAACAAAAAAGCGATAACAAAAATTGTGGGCGCCGTCCGCCTTTGCAGACGGCGCGGGTAGGGCTTAGACGCTGTAGTACAGTTCGAACTCGACCGGGTGTGGCGTCATGCGAACGCGGTCCATCTCTTCTTTGCGCAGTTCGATGTAGGCATCGATCGCATCGTCGGTGAACACGCCGCCGCGGGTCAGGAACTCGCGGTCTTCGTTCAGTGCGGCCATCGCCTCGTCCAGCGAGCCGGCCACTTTTGGGATCTCGGCTTCTTCTTCCGGCGGCAGGTCGTACAGGTTTTTGTCCATGGCGTCGCCAGGGTGGATCTTGTTGATGATGCCGTCCAGGCCGGCCATCAGCAGTGCGGCGAAGCACAGGTATGGGTTAGCCGCCGGATCCGGGAAGCGGGCTTCGATGCGGCGCGCTTTCGGGCTGGCGACCACCGGGATGCGGATAGACGCGGAGCGGTTACGGGCGGAGTAGGCCAGCATCACCGGCGCTTCGTAGCCCGGCACCAGACGTTTGTACGAGTTGGTGGTCGGGTTGGCCAGGGCGTTGATCGCTTTGGCGTGCTTGATGATGCCGCCGATGTAGAACAGCGCGGTTTCAGACAGGCCGCCGTATTTGTCGCCGGCGAACAGGTTGGTGCCGTTCTTGGACAGCGACATGTGGCAGTGCATGCCGGAACCGTTGTCGCCGAACATGGGTTTTGGCATGAAGGTCGCGGTTTTGCCGAAGGCGTGCGCCACGTTGTGCACCACGTATTTGTAGATCTGAATTTCGTCGGCTTTCTTGGTCATGGTGTTGAAGCGGGTTGCCACTTCGTTCTGACCGGCGGTCGCCACTTCGTGGTGGTGCGCTTCAACCACCAGGCCCATCTCTTCCATGGTCAGACACATGGTGGAACGCAGATCCTGCGAAGAGTCGACCGGTGGAACCGGGAAGTAACCGCCTTTCACCGCCGGACGGTGGCCTTTGTTGCCGCCGTCGTATTTTGTGCCGGAGTTCCAGGCGCCTTCGATGTCGTCGATGGCCACGTGGGAACCGCGGATGCTGCTGCCGAAGCGGATGTCGTCGAACAGGAAGAATTCAGGCTCTGGCCCGAACAGCACGGTGTCCGCGATACCGGAGGAGCGCAGGAAGTCTTCGGCGCGTTTGGAGATGGAGCGCGGGTCGCGATCGTAGCCTTGCATGGTGCCCGGCTCGAGAATGTCGCAGCGAATGATCAGCGTAGGTTCTTCGAAGAACGGATCCAGAACCGCCGTGCTGGCGTCCGGCATCAGTACCATGTCAGATTCGTTGATGCCCTTCCAACCACCGATAGAGGAGCCGTCAAACATTTTGCCTTCTTCGAAGAAGTCGGCGTTTACCTGATGAGCCGGGATAGTCACGTGCTGTTCCTTACCCTTGGTGTCAGTGAAACGCAGGTCTACGAATTTCACTTCATGCTCATTCAGCATCGTCAAAACGTGTTCAGCGGACATACTTAACTCTCCCGGTTTATCATTGTCGTCGTCGTGGAACGAATCTGTGGAACTGGCTTTTTTTCGCCTTGAAAAGACTAAAGCGAAAAGCGTGCCAACTTTTTAAAAAGGCTTTCATCGCCTTTCTGCGCGGGTTTTACCCAGACACAGTATGCACCATTAGCGATAGTTTGCACTGTTATGGTGCAAAAGGGGTGGGGTTGGGCACTGAAATGGTGCAAAAGTGCAACGATTGCGGCTTTTTGCACCGTGAAAGGGATCACAAACTGACCGGTACGCGGTTGTTTATAAGAGATGGTTGTGATCTTGTTTAGTCCCTCGCTTAATACGTGTACAATAGCGCGCTATTTCTAATGCCCGAGGCAAAGCTGTGATCGAAAATTTGCGTAACATCGCCATTATTGCCCACGTTGACCATGGTAAAACCACCCTGGTTGATAAGCTGCTGCAACAATCCGGTACTTTCGGAGAGCGTGCGGAAGCCACCGAACGCGTAATGGACTCCAACGATTTGGAGAAAGAGCGTGGGATTACCATCCTCGCAAAAAACACCGCCATTAATTGGAACGGTTACCGTATCAACATCGTGGATACCCCTGGACACGCCGACTTCGGCGGTGAGGTAGAGCGCGTGATGTCGATGGTTGACTCGGTGCTGCTGGTTGTGGATGCAATGGATGGCCCTATGCCGCAAACCCGCTTCGTGACCAAGAAGGCTTTCGCCAACGGTCTGAAGCCGATCGTGGTCATCAACAAGGTTGACCGCCCTGGCGCGCGCCCTGACTGGGTTGTGGATCAGGTGTTCGACCTGTTCGTGAACCTCGACGCGACCGACGAGCAGCTCGACTTCCCGATCATCTACGCTTCTGCGCTGAACGGCATCGCCGGTGTCGACCACACCGACATGGCGGAAGACATGACCCCGCTGTATCAGGCGATCGTCGACCACGTGTCTGCGCCGCAGGTTGAGCTGGAAGCGCCATTCCAGATGCAGATCTCCCAGTTGGACTACAACAACTACCTGGGCGTTATCGGCATCGGCCGCATCAAGCGCGGTAAAGTGAAGCCGAACCAGCAGGTCACCATCATCGACAGCGAAGGCAAAACTCGCAACGGTAAAGTGGGTAAAGTGTTGGGTCACCTGGGTCTGGAGCGTATCGACAGCACCCTGGCGGAAGCGGGCGACATCATCGCCATCACCGGCCTGGGCGAGCTGAACATCTCCGACACCATCTGCGACACCAACGCCGTAGAAGCGCTGCCGGCGCTGTCCGTCGACGAACCGACCGTAACCATGTTCTTCAACGTCAACACCTCGCCGTTCTGCGGTAAAGAAGGTAAGTACGTGACGTCGCGTCAGATCCTTGACCGTCTGAACAAAGAGCTGGTGCACAACGTGGCGCTGCGCGTTGAAGAAACCGACGATGCGGACGCCTTCCGCGTATCCGGTCGTGGCGAGCTGCACCTGTCGGTGCTGATCGAAAACATGCGCCGTGAAGGTTTCGAGCTGGCGGTTTCCCGTCCGAAAGTTATCTTCCGCGAAATCGATGGCCGTAAGCAGGAGCCATTCGAGAACGTGACGCTGGATATCGAAGAGCAGCATCAGGGTTCCGTGATGCAGGCGATGGGTGAGCGTAAAGCCGACCTGAAAAACATGGATCCGGACGGTAAGGGCCGCGTGCGTCTCGACTACGTGATCCCAAGCCGCGGTCTGATCGGCTTCCGTAACGAATTCATGACCATGACTTCGGGTACCGGTCTGCTGTACTCCACCTTCAGCCACTACGACGACGTGCGTCCGGGCGAAGTGGGCCAGCGTCAGAACGGCGTGCTGATCTCCAACGGCCAGGGCAAAGCGGTTGCGTTCGCGCTGTTCGGCCTGCAGGATCGCGGCAAGCTGTTCCTGGGCCACGGTGCAGAAGTGTATGAAGGCCAGATCATCGGTATTCACTCACGTTCCAACGACCTGACCGTAAACTGCCTGACCGGTAAGAAGCTGACCAACATGCGTGCTTCCGGTACCGACGAAGCGACTACCCTGGTTCCGGCCATCAAAATGACCCTGGAGCAAGCTCTGGAGTTCATCGATGACGACGAACTGGTAGAAGTGACGCCGACCTCGATCCGTATCCGTAAGCGTCACCTGACGGAAAACGATCGTAAGCGTGCCAGCCGCGGTCCAAAAGACGCTTAATCGCTGATTGAGTGTCTCATGCTTAGGGCGCGGCTCTCGCGCCCTGAGTTTTTTCCTCTGTTGTTCCCCGTTTGTGCGGCGCGCTATGCGCTTTTCCGTTCGCTCCCTGTTCAGCTGTTCCTTTTCCCGCTACAGTGAAATCTCACCGGCCCATCAGGAGAGGACTATGCTGTATATCTTTGATTTAGGTAATGTGATCGTCGATATCGATTTCAAGCGTGTGCTGGGCGTGTGGAGCAATTTGAGCGGCACGCCGTTGGCGGTGTTGTCCGATCGTTTCACCATGGGTGAGGTGTTCCAGCAGCATGAGCGCGGTGAAATCAGCGACGAAGACTTCGCCGGCAAGCTGTGCGATGAAATGGGCATCGCGCTTAGCTTTGAGCAGTTCGCCACCGGTTGGCAGGCGGTATTCGTCGCGCTGCGCCCGGAGGTGATCGACATCATGCAGCGCCTGCGCAACGAAGGTCACCGGGTGGTGGTGCTGTCGAACACCAACCGTCTGCACTGCAATTACTGGCCGCAGCACTATCCTGAAGTGGCCGCCGCCGCCGATCATCTCTATTTGTCGCAAGATCTCGGCATGCGCAAACCTGAAGCTGACATCTACCGGCATGTGTTGGCTGCGGAAAACACCGCCGCCGCCGACGCGGTGTTCTTTGACGATCACCCGGCGAACGTCCTCGCCGCGCAGGCGCTGGGGATCAAGACGGTGCACGTCACCGATCGCGACGTGGTGCCGGCCTATTTTGCTCAATGAGCGCTGGGCGCGTTAAGCTTAAGGCGTATCAACGGACATCAAGGAGTGACCATGTCGTTTTTCCGCCGCAAGAAGCTGCCTTCTGCGATTAAGCCCAGCGTCACCTTCGGACGGCTGCTGTACCAACGCATCGACCACGATGGCCTGACGATGTTGGCGGGCCATCTCGCCTACGTCTCCCTGCTGTCGCTGGTGCCGCTGGTCACCGTAGTGTTCGCCCTGTTCGCCGCTTTCCCGATGTTTTCCGACATCAGCGAACAGCTGAAGAGCTTTATATTTTCCAATTTCGTGCCGGCCGCCGGCAACGTGATCCAGAACTACCTGGAACAGTTCGTCGCCAATTCCAACAAGATGACCGCCGTCGGCACCTGCGGGCTGATCGTTACCGCGTTGCTGTTGATCTCCTCGGTGGACAGCGTGCTGAACACCATCTGGCGCAGCAAGAACAAACGGCCGATCGTCTTCTCCTTCGCCGTGTACTGGATGGTGCTGACGCTGGGACCGCTGCTGGTGGGCGCCAGCATGGCCATCAGTTCCTACCTGCTGTCGCTCAACTGGCTGGCGCAGACCGGCGTCAATGGCCTGGTGGATCAGGTGCTGCGCATCTTCCCGCTGATTTTGTCGTGCATCTCCTTCTGGCTGCTGTATTGCATCGTGCCGACGGTGCGCGTGCCGCCCAAAGACGCGCTGATTGGCGCGGTGGTGGCCGGATTGCTGTTCGAGCTGGGCAAGAAGGGATTCGCGCTGTACGTCACCATGTTCCCCTCCTATCAGCTGATTTACGGCGTGCTGGCGGTGATCCCGATTTTATTCCTGTGGGTCTACTGGAGCTGGTGTATCGTGTTACTCGGCGCGGAAATCACCGTGACCATCGGCGAATACCGCGACTACCGCCGGCAGAAGGTGGAGCAACAGGAACCAAAACCAGAAGGGCAGCAGGAATGATTGCGTTGATTCAACGGGTGTTAAACGCCAGCGTCACGGTGGGTGGCGAGACGGTAGGCAAAATCGGTCCCGGTTTGTTAGTGTTATTGGGCGTGGAGCAGGGCGATAACGAGCAAAAAGCGCAGCGCCTGTGCGAACGCGTGTTGGGATACCGCATATTCGGCGACGAGAACGACAAGATGAACCTCAACGTCCAGCAGGCCGGGGGCAGCGTACTGGTCGTTTCGCAGTTCACCCTGGCGGCGGATACCCAGAAGGGCATGCGGCCCAGCTTCTCGCGCGGCGCCGCGCCTTTGGTCGCCGATCGGTTGTATCAATATTTTGTTGGCCAGTGCCGCGAACGCGGCGTAGAGACCCAGACCGGCGAGTTCGCCGCCGACATGCAGGTGGCGCTGGTCAACGATGGTCCGGTGACATTCTGGCTACAGGTCTAAGCATTCGGAGAACAGGCGTCTATGTATCACCTACGAGTACCCGTAACAGAGCAAGAACTGAAGGAGTATTACCAGTTTCGCTGGGAAATGCTGCGCAAGCCGCTGCACCAGCCGGTGGGTTCGGAAAAGGATGCCTATGACGCCATGGCCCATCACCAAATGGTGGTGGACGAGGCCGGTAAAATCGTCGCCATCGGGCGGCTGTACATCAATGCCGACAACGAGGCGGCGATCCGTTTTCTGGCGGTAGATCCGACGCTGCAGGATAAAGGGCTGGGGACGCTGGTGGCGATGACGCTGGAGTCCGTCGCGCGGCAGGAAGGCGTGAAGCGGGTGGTGTGCAGCGCCCGTGAAGACGCGGTGGATTTTTTCGCCAAACTGGGTTTCGTCAATCAGGGCGAGATCACCGCGCCGCAGACCACTCCGATCCGTCACTTCTTGATGATCAAACCGGTGGCGACGCTGGACGATATCCTGCATCGTCCCGACTGGTGCGGCCAATTGCAGCAGGCCTGGTATGAACACATCCCGCTGAGCGAAAAGATGGGGGTGCGCATCAGCCAATACACCGGCCAGCGTTTCGTCACCACCATGCCGGAGATCGGCAACCAGAATCCGCACCATACGCTGTTTGCCGGCAGCCTGTTCTCACTGGCGACGCTGACCGCCTGGGGGCTGATTTGGCTGCTGCTGCGCGAGCGCCATCTGGGCGGCACCATCATTCTGGCGGACGCGCACATTCGCTACAGCAAACCGATTACCGGCAGGCCGCGGGCGGTGGCGGACCTCGGCTCGCTGAGCGGCGATTTGGCGCGTCTGGCGCGTGGCCGCCGCGCGCGCGTACACGCCGAAGTCCATCTGTTCGGTGACGAGGACAAGGGCGCAGTGTTCGAAGGCACCTATATGGTGTTGCCGGCCGAGCCGGATGTGCCGTTGGATCAGGGCGGCTCTGAAGCGCTGGAGGAGTAAGGCGGCGGCCCTGCCCTGAGGGCGGGCCGCCCAGTGCACTACGGCAGTTGTTGGTTCACCGCTTGGCCGTCGCCGGCGGTGGCCTGCAGATTGCCTTTCAATGAGGCCTTGAACGGCCCGTCGCTGTTCAACAGCCCTTTCAACTGCAGCTCGAGGTTGCCGTCTCCCGTCAGCGGCACCGGCTGCCATCCCCATTGCTGCAAGGTGTTGATCGGTACCGAACGGCCGTGCAGCGTCAGCTGGAACGGCTTGCCCGGCAGCTGATCGACGGTCGCTTTGGCCTCAAGCAACCCATTGGGCATAAAGGCGCTGAGCTCGGTGACGGCGATCTGGTTGGCGTCGGCGTTCAGCGCCAGCGAAGGGCGCCGCACGTCGATTTTGTTGAAGGTGGCCTCGCTGCCGTTCAGGTTCAGCGAACCGGACCAAATGCCCCACTGGTGGTCGCGCGCCAGCAGCAGGTTGCTGCCGTAACCGTCCAGCGCGGTGATCTGGAACGGGAATGCCGGGTTGATATCGATAATCAGATTGCGGTTGGTGGTCAGCTTGGTGACATACACCTCCGCCAGCCAGTCCGGCAGCGGTTTCAGCCACAGCTCGCGCCAGTCGATAGGCAGGGTGTACTCCAGCGCCGCCATAGCCACTTCATCCAGCTGCAGGCGTTTGCCGGCGCGCAGCCAGTTGCCGGAGGTGCGCAGCAGCCCGCCTTCCCAGCGGGTGGTGAACTGCTGAATGGCGATGCCGGCGGAGGAGAGCCGCAGGGTGGCGATCGGATCGATCAGGTGGAAACCGCCGTTGACCACGTCGCCGGCGTTGAAGTTGAGCGAGCCGTCTTCACTGCGCCAGTCGCCTTTTTCGACGCTGACGTTTTGCAGCGACAGGTCGAGATCGTTAACCGCCCACGCCTTGCCTTCCAGGCGCGCATCGATCAGATCGAAACGCTTGAGGGTGACCGGCGGCAGAGCGGTGAAGCGCCGCATGAATTCCGCCAACGTCATTGGGGTCTGCATGCGCACGCCGCTCAGCCGCAGGCGATCCACCTGCCAGCTGCCGTCGGTGGCGCGGCTGGCCACGCCGGTCAGGTCGCCCTGCGCCAGATCGGCGCCGAAGTTGTTCAACAGCAGCTGGCCCTGTTTTTGCTCCCCCTGCACCAACACCTTCGAGGCGGGGATGCCGTTCAGCGTCATCGAACCGGCGCTGAACTGGAACTGGTTGTTGTCCCCCAGCAGATGGCCGGCCAGCGGGCGCCACGGCGTGATGCCGGCATTGACCTGCTGTGCGTTGAGCTGCCACTCGCTATCGTTGGACTGCAGCGCCATGTTGCTCAGTTGCAGCACGTCGGCCTGTACGGGCAGCGCAGCAGCCTGTGGCTGCACGTTCAGCGTGCCGTCGCGCAGCGTGACGCTGTAAAAATAGCGCGGTTCGGTGATTTGGCGCAGGCTGAGGCCGAGATCGACGCGTTTGGCGACCAGCGCCTGTGGTTGGCCGCTGCGCGCCAACTGCACGTCTTCCAGACCGATCTGGCCCGGCTGATTCCACGAGTGGGTGATTTTTCCTATCGACAGGCGGTATTCGCTGTTGTCGCTGATCCAGGCGCTCAGACGGCCTGCCGCCCAGCGGGTTTGCCCCACCAGATACAGCACCACCACCGCCAGCACGATCAGCAGCAGCAACGTCAGCAACAGCTTTCCGATAAATTTCATCGTCTACATCCGCATCGGTCAAAAAAGATACCCTGTTTATGCCGCAATTGGCCGGGCATCTCAAGGGCAATGGTCTGATAGACAATAAAAAACGGCCGCAAGCGGCCGTTTGAACGCCAATGGGCGGGTTACTTTTTCTCGTGTTCCTGCGGGAACACCAGGTTCAGCACGATGGCGGTAATGCCGCCGGCGGCGATACCGGAAGAGAGCAGGGTTTTCAGCCAGTCCGGCGCGAACTGCAGGATCAGCGGCTGCTGGGAGACGCCCATGCCGACGGCCAGCGACAGCGCCATGATCATGATGGCGCGCCGGTTCAGGCGTTCGCGCGACACGATGCGCACGCCGGAGGCGGCGATGGTGCCGAACATCACGATGGTCGCGCCGCCCAGTACCGGCTCGGGGATGTGCTGCACGAAGCCGGCCACCGCCGGGAACAGCCCCAGTGCGATCAGCATCAGCGCCACCACGAAGCCGACATAGCGGCTGGCGACGCCGGTCAGCTGGATCACGCCGTTGTTCTGGCCGAAGCAGGAGTTGGGGAAGGTGTTGAACACCGCCGACAGCATCGAGTTCAGGCCGTTGGCCAGTACGCCCCCTTTCAGACGCTTCATGTACAGCGGCCCGCTGACCGGCTGTTCGGAGACGTCAGAGGTGGCGGTGATGTCGCCGATGGTTTCCAGCGAGGTGACCATAAAGATCAGCATCAGCGGCAGCAACAGGTTCCAGTCGAAGCCCAGGCCGTAATAGAGCGGCGTTGGAATGGTAATCGCCGCCGTTGGCGCCGCCGGTGCGTCGGCGGGCAGCATGTCCATCGCCCAGGCCAGCAGGTAGCCGACCGCCATGGCGATCACCAGCGAGGCCACGCGCAGGTAAGGGTTGCGCTGGCGGTTCAGCAGGATGATGACCGCCAGCACCGCGCCGGCCAGCAGCAGGTTTTTCGGCGAGCCGAAGCTGTGGTCGTTCATCGCGGCGTAGCCGCCGCCGATCGAGGTCAGGCCGACCTGAATCAGCGACAGGCCGATGATCATCACCACGATGCCGGAAACCAGCGGGGTGATGATGCGGCGCGCCAGATGCAGCACGCGCGACAGCAAAATTTCGGTGCAGGAGGCGACCATCAGGGTGCCGAACAGCGCGGCCATCATGGTCGGCACGTCGGCGCCGCCGTTTTTCAGCGCCAGGCCGCCCATGATCAATGGCGAAACGAAGTTGAAGCTGGTGCCCTGAATCGACAGCAGCCCGGAGCCCACCGGCCCCCAGGTTTTGATTTGCAGAATGGAAGCCAGACCGGAAGCGAACAGCGACATGCTGATGATGTGTTGGGTATCCTGCGCCGGCAGACCCAGCGCCTGGCAGATCAGCAGCGCCGGAGTGATCACCGCAACGAACATCGCCAACAGGTGCTGGCCGGCGGCAAACAGCGTTTGCGGCAGCGGCGGGCGGTCTTCGAGGCGATAAATCAGTTCGCTGGCGCGGGGTTCAGAGGCGGTTTGGCGTGCGGCATCAAGCTCGGAGGATGACATGCTCATGGTGTGGCGTTTCCAGATACGGCAAAGCAGGCATTTTAATGCGCCGCCCCGCAAAAGCAAACGGTTGCGCCTAAATATTATGTTGCCGACTTTCCCGTTTATGTCGCATTTTCATTCATTTTTTCTTGTCATCTCAGCGTTTTTTACTTCTAATCCTGCACTCATCAAGTTTAAAAACTACGTGGTTTTCTATAACTTATTATTTTTATTTGGATCTTTTCCCTTACATGGAGTACCTGGATGTTTCATCTTGATACTTATGGCACGTTAGTCGCGGCGACGCTGGTTTTGCTCCTTGGGGGCAAGTGCGTCAGAAGCATTCCTCTGCTGCGAAAATATACCATTCCCGCTCCCGTCGCCGGCGGTTTGCTGGTGGCCCTCCTGCTGTTAGTCCTGAAAAAATTCGCCAACTGGGAAATCAGCTTTGACATGTCGCTGAAGGACCCGCTGATGCTGGCCTTCTTCGCCACTATCGGCCTGAACGCCAACCTGGCGCGGTTGCGCGCCGGCGGCAAAGCGCTGATGGTATTCCTGTTCGTGGTGTTGGGGCTGCTGCTGGTGCAGAACGCCATCGGCATCGGCATGGCGAAAATGCTGGGGCTGGATCCGTTGATGGGCCTGATCGCCGGTTCGATCACCCTGTCGGGCGGCCACGGCACCGGGGCGGCCTGGAGCAAGCTGTTCATCGAGCGCTACGGCTTTGAAAACGCGACGGAAGTCGCCATGGCCTGCGCCACCTTCGGCCTGGTGCTGGGCGGCCTGATCGGCGGCCCGGTGGCGCGCTATCTGGTTAAACACTCCTCTACGCCGGAAGGCACGCCGGAAGACAGCGTGCAGCCGAGCGGCTTCGAGAAGCCGGAAAGCGGCCGCCTGATCACCTCGCTGGTGATGATTGAAACCATCGCCATGATCGCCATTTGTTTGAGCCTGGGGCAACTGATTGCCGGTCTGCTGAGCGGTACGGTGTTTGAACTGCCTAACTTCGTTTGCGTGCTGTTCGTCGGGGTGATCCTCAGCAACACGCTGGCCTTCACCGGTTTCTATACCGTGTTCGAGCGGGCGGTATCGGTGCTGGGCAACGTCAGTCTGTCGCTGTTCCTGGCGATGGCGTTGATGAGCCTGCGCCTGTGGGAGCTGGCTTCGCTGGCGCTGCCGATGCTGGCGATCCTGGCCGTACAGACGCTGGTGATGGCGCTGTACGCGATCTTCGTCACCTACCGGGTGATGGGCAAGAACTACGATGCGGCGGTGCTGGCCGCCGGCCACTGCGGCTTCGGCATGGGCGCCACGCCGACGGCGATCGCCAACATGCAAGCGATCACCGATCGCTTCGGCCCGTCGCACCTGGCGTTTCTGGTGGTGCCGATGGTGGGGGCGTTCTTTATCGATATCGCCAACGCCATCGTCATCAAGCTGTATCTGCTGTTGCCGGTGTTCCCGGCGGTGGGGTGATATCGCGAGTCATCATGAGAAGGGCGCCTGCGGCGCCCTTTTTTATGCGTTGGAGTAGCGCGCCTTCTCCGGCAGCCAGCGTTCGATCAGCGCCTGGGCGTGTTCCGGATAGTGCTGATGGAGATGGCGAGCGACGCGCTGCACTTCGGGGATCATCGCCTGGTCGCGCAGCAGGTCCGCCACCTTGAATTCGGCGCTGCCGGTCTGGCGGGTGCCGAGCAGCTCGCCCGGGCCGCGGATCTCCAGATCGCGCTGGGCGATGACGAAGCCGTCATTGCTGTCGCGCAGCACCTGCAGGCGCGTTTGCGCGGTTTTGCTCAACGGCGTTTTGTACAGCAGCACGCAGTGTGAAGCCACCGCGCCGCGCCCTACGCGGCCGCGCAGCTGGTGCAGCTGCGCCAGACCCAGCCGTTCCGGGTTTTCGATGATCATCAGGCTGGCGTTCGGCACATCGACGCCGACCTCGATCACCGTGGTGGCGACCAACAGCTGCAGCTCGCCCTGTTTAAACGCCTGCATCACCGCCTGCTTTTCCTGCGCTTTCATGCGGCCGTGCACCAGCGCCACCTTCAGCTCCGGCAGCGCGGCTTTCAATTCTTCCCACGTGGCTTCCGCCGCCTGCGCTTCCAGCAGCTCGGACTCTTCGATCAGCGTACACACCCAGTAAGCCTGCCGTCCTTCTTCCAGACAGGCGCTTTTCACCCGTTGAATGATGTCGGTGCGGCGGGTATCGGGAATGGCGACGGTGGTCACCGGCGTGCGGCCCGGCGGCAGCTCGTCGATAACCGAGGTATCGAGATCGGCGTAGGCGGTCATCGCCAGCGTGCGCGGAATTGGTGTGGCGGTCATGATCAGCTGATGGGCGTGGAAGCCTTGCTCTTCGCCTTTCTCCCACAGCGCCAGCCGCTGATGTACCCCGAAGCGGTGCTGCTCATCAATAATCACCAGCGCCAGGCCGTTGAACTGAACCTGCTCCTGGAAGATGGCGTGGGTGCCGACCACCATCGATACCTGGCCGCTGGCGATGGCTTCCTGCTGCGCGATGCGCGCCTTACCTTTCTGTTTGCCCGCCAGCCAGCCGACCTCCAGCCCCAGCGGCTCGAACCACTGGCGGAAGTTGTTGGCATGCTGTTCGGCCAGCAGCTCGGTCGGCGCCATCAGCGCCACCTGTTTGCCGTGCGCGATGGCGCGCAGCGCCGCCAGCGCCGCCACCAGCGTTTTGCCGGAGCCGACGTCGCCCTGCACCAGCCGCATCATCGGGAAGTCTTTTTGCATATCGGCTTCGATGTCGGCCACCACGCGCGTTTGCGCGCCGGTCGGCGAGAACGGCAACTGGGCGAGAAAACGGTTTTTCAGCCGATCGTCCGGCAGCAGCGGCTGCGCCTGATAACTCTGCGCGCCGGCGCGCACCGCCAGCATGCTGAGGTTATGCGCCAGCAGCTCTTCAAGGATCAGGCGTTTTTGCGCCGGGTGTTTGCCCAGCTCCAGATCCGCCAGCTGGATGTCCGGCGGCGGGCGATGCAGGGTGTGCAGCGCCTGCGGCAGGCTCATCAGGCCGCCGCTCAGCTCCGGCGGCAGCAGTTCGGCGATGGCGCAGGTATCCAGCAGCGCCAGCGCCTGGTCGGTCAGCTTGCGCAGCGTGGCCTGCCGCACCCCCTCGGTAGTGGGGTAGACCGGCGTCAGCGACTCCTGCAGCTCAACCTCGCTGGTTTCGCCCTGAATACGGTACTCCGGATGGATGATCTCCGCGCCGTGGTTGCCGCGTTTGATCTCGCCGTAGGCGGTCACGCGGCGGCCAGTGGCCAGGCTGTTCTTCATTGCGGCGTTGAAGTTGAAGAACCGCATGGTGAGGATGCCGGTGCCGTCGCTGATCTGGCAGGTCAGCATGCGGCGGCGGCCGAAGCTGATGTCGCTGCGCAGCACTTCCCCCTCTACCGTGGCGTAGATGCCCGGCAGCAGATCGTTGATCGGGTAGAGGCGGGTGCGGTCTTCGTAGCGCAGCGGCAGGTGCAGCAGCAGATCCTGAATGGTGTCGAGGCCAAGCTTGGCCAGTTTGCCCGCCTGGCTGGCGCCAACCCCGGAAAGCGTGGTGAGTGGGACAGCATCCAGCAGGCGGCCTTTCATTTGCGCACCGTCGCCTGCATGGCCGCCCACCATTCGGCGCTGGCGACCACCTGGCCCTGTTCGTCGATCTGCGGACGCGGCAGCCCCTTGCGCTTGGCCACGTTGGCCAGCACCGGATAGCCGCCTTCGAACAGCAGACGCTGCTGCTCTTCTTCGTCCAGCATGCTGTTGTCGCGGCGATACAGGCCGGCGTTTTGTCGCTGGCGCTGCGCCTCATACAGGATCAGCGCCGAAGCCACGGAGACGTTAAGCGATTGCACCATGCCGATCATCGGAATGACGATGTCTTGATCGGCGAGCGCCAGCGCTTCTTCGGTGATGCCGGTTTTTTCCTGGCCGAGCAGCACGCAGGTTGGCCGGGTGTAGTCCACCTCGCGGAAATCGACCGCGCGCGCAGACAGGTTGGTGGCCAGAATTTGCATGCCCTGCGCTTTCAGGTGGCCGACCGCGTCGCCGATGGTGCGATGGGTCTTGACGCTGACCCAGCTGTTGCTGCCGGCGGCGGAGGAAACCAGGGTGCGCATGCGGGTGGTGGGCCACACGGCGTGGACCTGATGCACGCCGACGGCGTCGGCGGTGCGGATAATAGCGGAGACGTTATGCGGCTTGTGCACTTGCTCCAGGCAGACCGTCAAATCCGGCTGCCGGGTCGCGAGCATTTCACAAATCCGCGCATAGCGTTCAGGACTCATAAGCGCTAGTTTCGGTTGCGGTTAACTTTGATCACATCCGGCATGATACGGATTTTACGCATAATGTTTGCCAAATGGATGCGATCGCGGGTGGTCAAGCGGATAAAGGCGCTATAAACCCGACCGTCTTTCTCTTCGGTGTTCAGGCTCTGAATATTGGACTCGGCCGCGTTGATCGCCGCCGTCAGGTTGGCCAGCGCGCCCTGGTGATTAAACATATCCACCTTGATCTCGGCGATGAACTCCTGCTCGGTCTCTTTATCCCACTCGACCGCCATGAACTTCTCAGGCTCTTTCTGATAGCCGCGAATATTGCGGCAGGATTCATGGTGGATCACCAGCCCTTTACCCGGGCTGACGTGAGCGATAATCGGGTCGCCCGGAATCGGACGGCAGCACTTGGCGAAGGTGATCAACACGCCGTCGGCGCCCTTGATGGCCAGGTTGCGCACGCCGGAGGTGGTGCCCAGGCTGGACTGATCGCCCTGCAGGTTCTTCGCCACCACGACGCTCATGGCGTTGCCGAGGCCGATTTCCGCCAGCAGATCGTCCAGCGTCGCCAGCTTCATGCGGTCCAGCTCGTGCTGAATGTTTTCCTGCGGAATTTCGGCCAGCTTGCGGCTGCCGCCCAACGCATGGTTGAGCAGACGGCGGCCGAGGCCGACGGAGTCGTCGCGCTTGAGGTTCTTCAACATCTGGCGAATCTTGGCGCGCGCTTTCGAGCTGACCACGAAGTTCAGCCAGGCGGCGTTGGGCCGTGCGCCCGGCGCGGTGATGATCTCGACGGTCTGGCCGCTGGTCAGCGACTGCGACAGCGGGTATGGCTGACGATCGACGCGTGCGCCGACGCAGGCATGGCCGATATCGGTATGCACCGCATAGGCGAAGTCGACCGGCGTGGCGCCGGCGGGCAGCTCGACAATGCGGCCTTCCGGGGTGAAAACGTAAATCTCATCCGGGAACAGATCGGATTTGACGCTCTCGATAAATTCAAACGAACTGCCGGCGCTTTGCTGCAGCTCCAGCAGGCTTTGCATCCAGCGCTGGGCGCGGATCTGTGCTGTGGTGCCGGTTTCGCCCTGTTCTCTTTCCTTGTAAGCCCAGTGCGCGGCTACCCCCATCTCAGCCATCTGGTCCATGTCTTCGGTGCGGATCTGCACTTCGACCGGCACGCCGTGCGGGCCGATCAGCGAGGTATGCAGCGATTGATAGCCGTTGGCCTTGGGAATGGCGATGTAATCTTTCACCCGCCCCGGGCGCGGTTTATACAGGCTGTGCACCTGACCGAGTACGCGGTAGCAGGTATCGACCTCTTTCACGATCACCCGGAACGCGTAGATATCCATGATGGAATGGAAACGCTGTTCTTTCAGGTGCATCTTGAGGTAGATGGAGTAGAGGTGTTTTTCCCTTCCGCTGACGCGGCAGGCGATGCCGGCCTCGGTCAGCCGCCCTTCGATCTCGGAGAGGATTTTTTGAATCATCTCTTTGCGGTTGCCGCGCGCGGCTTTCACCACTTCCTTGATCACGCGATAACGGTTTGGGTACAGCGCCTCGAAGCCCAGCTCTTCCAGCTCGGTTTTCAGGTGATGAATACCCAGACGGTGGGCGAGGGGGCTGTAGATTTCCAGGGTTTCACGCGCGATGCGCCGGCGTTTGTCGGGGCGCAGTGAACCGAGGGTGCGCATGTTGTGCGTACGGTCGGCCAGCTTGATCAGCACGACGCGGATATCCTGCACCATCGCCATGATCATCTTGCGGA
Source organism: Serratia sp. X10 (assembly GCF_017811775.1). Taxonomy (NCBI): domain Bacteria; kingdom Pseudomonadati; phylum Pseudomonadota; class Gammaproteobacteria; order Enterobacterales; family Yersiniaceae; genus Serratia; species Serratia sp. X10. The sequence continues at coordinate 30,566 of NZ_JAEIOH010000010.1, forward strand.
AGTTTTCCGCCTGCGCTTCTTTCTTGTCCTGGAACTTCAGCTTGTCGAGCTTGGAGACGCCCTCAACCAGTTCGGCGACGCTCTTGCCGAACAGCTGTTCCATATCTTGATAGGTGGCTGGGGTGTCTTCGATGACGTCGTGCAGCAACGCCGCCATCAGCGTCTCGTGATCGAGACGCATTTCCGCCAGGATGCAGGCCACGGCGACCGGGTGAGTAATGTAAGGCTCACCGCTGGAGCGTGTCTGGCCCTCGTGCGCGTCGCGCGCGACGAGGTATGCCTGTTTGAGGCGCTTAATCTGCTCCTCGGGCAGGTAACGTTGAATCAGCAGATTCAGGCTTTCAAACAGGTACAAGGCGGACTCGCAGTCTAATTAACGACGACCTTCAGCAATCGCGGTAACCGCTTGAATCTCTGCGGCTTCCTGCTCTTGCTGTTCCTGGCGCTCACGCACGTCGAGGATCTGGCTGGTGATCAGGCCTTCTTCGATTTCGCGCAGGGCGATAACGGTGTACTTGTCGTTCTCTTCCGGAACCAGTGCATCTTTGCCGCCGGTCTGGATCTGACGCGCCCGACGAGCAGCGACCAACACCAGGTCAAAACGGTTACCAATTTTCTCTACAGCGTCTTGAACAGTTACGCGTGCCATATTTGTGCTACTCCACAGGTGACGAAAAGACTGGGCATGATACTGAAACTGCCTTCAGTCTGCCAATAGTTTGCTGATTAAAGCGTCATGCCGCAGCAACTGGCGGCCCAAACGCAGGCGTTCGGCGCGAATGATGGTCTTCAGATCGGACAGCGCCAGATCGAAATCATCGTTCACGATCAGGTAATCGTACTCCGCGTAATGCGTCATTTCCGCCACGGCCTGAGCCATGCGTTTGGCGATCACCTCTTCGGAATCCTGCCCGCGCCCACGCAGGCGGCGGCCCAGTTCTTCCTTCGACGGCGGCAGAATGAAGATGCTGCGCGCCTGCGGCATTTTGGCGCGGATTTGCTGCGCGCCCTGCCAGTCGATATCCAGAAACACATCCACGCCGGTCGACAAGACTTGTTCGATGGCGGCGCGCGAGGTGCCGTAATAGTTGCCGAACACTTCGGCGTGCTCAAGAAACGCGTCCTGCTCGATCATCCGGCGGAATTCGTCTTTCGAGACGAAGAAATAGTGCTCGCCGTGATTTTCACCCGGGCGACTGTCGCGCGTGGTGTGCGAAACCGAAACCTGCGTGTCGTACAGCGGTTGCGTCTTTAACAAAGCCTGAATCAGACTTGATTTACCTGCGCCACTGGGAGCAGAGACAATATAAAGCGTGCCTTGAGCCATGATGATGTTCGTTGATAACGGTTGATATGCCAAAAACAGCGGATGTGTATTTTCTCCGCACAGTATACACGGCTAACGCGCCGGGTGCAGCGTTAGCTCGCATTTTGCCCGCGGCTTTGCGTGGAAAAAGCGCCGAAAGGGCGAATTTGTGCGTCGAAGGGCGACATTTTTGCAGTTTTGGCCTCGGCGGCGGCGCGTTGCCGCCCCGAGATCAGTGATCCGGATGCTGGTAGTTGAACACCGGCAGGCCGAGGCGGAAGCGCAGGGCGATAAGACGCGCGCTCAGGCCGGCGACCAAGGTGAGGATCACCACCAGATTGTGCGGCAGGCTAAGGTGCTGCAGGCCGATATACAGCCAGGCGGCGCTGAAGGAGATGCCGGCGTAGATCTCCTTCTGGAAAACCAGCGGGATGCGGTTGCAGAACATATCGCGCAGCACCCCGCCGAAGACGCCGGTGATCACCGCGGCGATGGCGGCAATAATGGCGCTGTGCCCCATATCCAGGGCCACCTGCGCGCCGATGATGGAGAAGACGATCAGGCCGACGGCGTCGAGCACCAGGAACAGGCGGCGCAGATGGCGCATCAGAGGAGCCACCCAGGTGGTGACGATCGCCGCTATCGCGACGATGACGATGTATTCCGGGTGTTTGACCCAGCCCAACGGAAAATGCCCGAGCAACATATCGCGCACCGACCCGCCGCCGATTGCGGTGACAGAGGCGATGATGATTACGCCGAACATGTCCATTTGGCGGCGGCCGGCCGCCAGCGCGCCGGTCATGGCTTCGGCGGTGATGCCGATGATATAAAGGATGCTCAGTAACATAAGGGGTTCACAGCGTAATTGCGTCAGAATGATGGCCGGCAGGGTAATCGCCGCCGAGGACGCGCGCCACTGAGTTTTTTTCACCGATGGCGTTTCGGATTAATATAGCTAATCCAAACTCCATTTTTATTGCCGATAACCAGCCTTTTTTAACATCTGGCTGTTAATGAAAGCATTAGAAATTTCGCGCTAATTTCCATCGCTGACTATGACTTTTGCAGCGAATCCTTCAACCGAAAAATCGAGACTGCAGATGAAAAACTCCCCGAGACTGGCCGCCGGCGCCATGGTGGCCGCCCTGCTGCTGAGCGGCTGCGTGGCGCCAGCCCACCAGGCTGTTTCCCCCGCCCCGACTTGTCGCACCGGCGATCCGCTGGTGCAGACAACGCTCTACTTCGGCCTGAACCGGCCGGCGGGGCCGGCGATCACCGCCGCCGAGTGGCAAACCTTCGTCGATAGCCAGGTGACGCCGCGTTTTAAAGACGGGCTGACGGTGTTTGATGCCAAAGGGCAGTGGCTGGGTCACGACGGCAAGCTGGCGCGCGAGAACAGCAAGGCGCTGCTGTTGATCCATGCGCCGGGCAAAGAGAGCGAGGCGAATATCGAGGCGCTGCGCAGCGGCTATAAGCAGCAGTTTGCGCAGGATTCGGTAATGCGGGTGGATGCGCCGGTGTGCGTGGCGTTTTAAAGCGAACTCCCGGCCCTGCGGCCGGGAGTGGGGATTACAGCACCAGGCCGGCGATGGCCGCCGACAACAGGCTCACCAGCGTCGAGCCGTAAACCAGCTTCAGGCCAAAACGGGAAACCACGTTGCCTTGCTGCTCGTTCAGCCCCTTGATGGCGCCGGCGACGATGCCGATGGAGGCGAAGTTGGCGAACGACACCAGGAACACCGACAGAATGCCCAGCCCGCGCGGCGACAGCTCCGCCGCGATTTTCTTCAGCTCAATCATCGCCACGAATTCGTTGGCCACCAGTTTGGTCGCCATGATGCTGCCCGCCTTCAGGGCCTCTTCCGCCGGGATGCCGATCAGCCAGGCCAGCGGATAGAACACGTAGCCGAGGATTTGCTGGAAGCTGATGCCGAGCACCGCCGAGAACAGCGCATTGACGGCGGAGATCAGCGCGATAAAGCCGATCAGCATTGCCGCGATGATCATCGCAATTTTGAAGCCGGCCAGAATGTACTCGCCCAACATTTCGAAGAAGCTCTGATCTTCATGCAGCTTGTTCAGCTTCAGCTCCGGCTCGTCTTCGACCTGATACGGGTTGATGATCGACAGGATGATGAAGGTGCTGAACATATTAAGGATCAACGCCGCCACCACGTACTGCGCGTCGATCATCGACATGTAGGCGCCGACGATGGAGAGCGATACCGTCGACATGGCGGTCGCGGCCATGGTGTACATGCGGCGCGGCGAGATGTCGCCGATGATGCCCTTGTAGGCGATGAAGTTCTCCGACTGCCCCAGCACCAGCGTGCTGACGGCGTTGAACGATTCCAGCTTGCCCATGCCGTTGACCTTGGACAGCAGGGTGCCCACCAGGCGGATGATCAGCGGCAGGATGCGGAAATGCTGCAAAATGCCGATCAGGGCGGAAATAAAGATGATAGGGCACAAAACGCCGAGGAAGATAAACGCCAGGCCATCTTTGCTCATGCCGCCGAACACGAACTCCGACCCTTGTGCGGCGTAGGCGAGCAGGGTGTCGAAGAAGCCGGCGACGTGTTTGATCACGCTGAGCCCGCTGGCGGAGTGCAGGAAGAAATAGGCCAGCGCGCCTTCGATCACCAACAGCTGGATGATATAGCGCAGGCGGATTTTCTTGCGATTATTGCTGACCAGCAGCGCCAGGGCGATGATCACCACCAGGGCCATAATAAATTGCAGAATTTGTGGCATAAACGGTCCGTACGGTTCACGGGCAGGAAAAAAACACATTTAGCCACAGCATCGCCGTCCTTTCATTACCTTGCGTGATAATTAGAACAAAATACTTATGGCGTGCGGGATATCTTGCCGATTGTCATCCGCACGCGCTGCTCGGCAGTTTTTCATAAGCCCCCGAAGTGCCTTAGTGAGCAGTCTTCCATGATGCCTGCCGGCTCGCAGCCTGATGCAACCACCGTCCCGCACGTTCAGGCACCTGGAATCTGGCTCGCAATGGGCGATTTTTCATGGCGCAAAGCGTGGCTTTCTTGGCTGAGGAAGAGAAACATGTTTGGACAAGGCGCCGGTCGCGATCGGCGCGCATTTTATCGAACAAGGAGACGAACGATGAATATCGGCACGTTGCTCAGGGCGCTGGCCAACGGCGTTAATCCCGACACCGGCGAGCTATTGAGACCGGCTTCAGCGGCCTGCGCGCCGGAGGCTATCCGCCTGCTGTTCGCGTTGGCCGACGAGTTTGACGGTGAATCTGAACTGCAGAAAAAAGCCAGGCTGACGCCGGAAGAAAAGCGGCAGAAGAATCTGGCCGAGGGCCGGCCGGCCAATGCCTACTTCCCCTGGCCGGAAGAAGAAAAACTGCGGCTGCGCGAGAGCCATGCGGCCGGGGCGACGCTGGAGGCGCTGAGCGATGAGTTCGAGCGTTCAACCTGGAGCATTGCGGTGCAACTGCAGACAATGGGGTTGATCGGTGAGGAACAGGCGGCCGCCTATCGCTGATCTATAGCCATAAAAAAGCCCGCGTGGCGCGGGCTTGATGGCGTGCGGAGCGGATCACTCGATGTTCTGGATCTGCTCGCGCATCTGTTCGATCAGCACCTTCAGCTCGATGGCGGAGGCGGTGACGTCGGCATTGATTGACTTGGAGGCCAGGGTGTTCGATTCGCGGTTGAACTCCTGCATCATAAAGTCGAGGCGGCGGCCGACGGCTTCTTTCTTCTTCAGGATGTTGTGCGTCTCTTTCACGTGCGCTTCCAGGCGGTCCAGCTCTTCGGCGACGTCGATGCGCTGCGCCATCAGCACCAGCTCTTGCTCCAGGCGAGTGTTTTCCAGCTGCACCTGCGCCTCTTCCAGCTTGCTGACCAGGCGCTCGCGCTGCCATTGCAGGATGTTCGGCATCTGTGCGCGCACTTTGACCACTTCGGCGCTGACGCCGTCGAGGCGCTGTTCGATCAGCGTTTTCAGCGCGGCGCCTTCGCTTTCGCGTGCGACGATAAAGTCATCCAGCGCGCCGTCCAGCGCCTTCATCAGCTCGGCGCTGATGGCGTCCAGATCCTGCTCCTGCGCGGACATCACGCCCGGCCAGCGCAGCACGTCGATCGGGTTGATTTCCCCTTCGTCGCTCTGCATTTTCACCCAGTTGGCGGCTTCGACCAGCTGTTTGGCCAGTTTTTCGTTCAGGATCAGCGAGCTTTGCGCGCTTGGATCCAGTTCAAAACGCAGGTTGCATTCGACTTTGCCGCGGGTCAGGCGGCCACGGATACGTTCACGGATCACCGGCTCCAGGCTGCGGAATTGTTCCGGCAGGCGGATGTAGGTTTCTAAGTAGCGCTGGTTAACGGAACGCAGCTCCCAGGCTGCGCTGCCCCATTCACCCTTGATTTCACGCCGGGCGTAGGCGGTCATGCTGCGGATCATTGATGCGTACCCGTAATAGGAAAAGATGGGGCGATTATAGCGTCGCGGCTGCGGGCAGGATAGGCATTACGTCACGAAGCCCGTATAATGCGCAGCCAATAGTTGATTTGAAGCCGGAGAGAGCCCATGCGTCCTGCAGGCAGAGCACCACAGCAAGTTCGCCCCCTGACACTGACCCGTCACTATACCAAACACGCTGAAGGTTCAGTGCTGGTTGAGTTTGGCGATACCAAAGTCTTGTGCACCGCCACGGTAGAAGAGGGCGTTCCGCGCTTCCTGAAAGGCCAGGGGCAAGGTTGGATCACCGCCGAGTACGGCATGCTGCCGCGCTCCACCCACAGCCGCAATGCCCGTGAAGCCGCCAAAGGCAAACAGGGTGGCCGCACGCTGGAGATCCAGCGCCTGATCGCCCGTTCGCTGCGCGCCGCGGTGGATCTGAAAAAGCTCGGTGAATTCACCATCACTCTCGACTGCGACGTACTGCAGGCCGACGGCGGTACCCGCACTGCTTCCATCTCCGGCGCCTGCGTGGCGCTGGCCGATGCGTTGAACACGCTGGTGGCCAACGGCAAGCTGAAAGCCAACCCGATGAAGGGCATGGTGGCGGCGGTTTCCGTCGGCATCGTCAATGGCGAAGCGCTGTGCGATCTGGAGTATGTGGAAGATTCCGCGGCGGAAACCGACATGAACGTGGTGATGATGGAAGACGGCCGCATGATCGAAGTGCAGGGCACCGCTGAAGGCGAGCCGTTCAGCCACGATGAGCTGTTGGCGCTATTGGCGCTGGCCCGAGGGGGCATCGAAACCATCTTCCAGGCGCAGAAAGCGGCGCTGGCGGACTAATTTTTCAAGGCGACTGAGAAGTCGCCTTTTTTATGCCCGCCGATCGGGCGGCAGTAATGATAAGACCCAAGCAGATTCAGACGAGGAGAAGCAGTAATGAAAGCCTATCAGCGCCAGTTTATCGAGTTCGCGCTTAACAAGCAGGTATTGAAATTCGGCGAGTTCACCCTGAAATCCGGCCGCACCAGCCCGTATTTCTTCAACGCCGGCCTGTTTAATACCGGGCGCGATCTTGCGCTGTTGGGGCGCTTCTACGCCGAAGCCCTGATGGATTCCGGCATCGATTTTGATCTGCTGTTTGGCCCGGCCTATAAAGGCATTCCTATCGCCACCACCACGGCGGTGGCGCTGGCGGAACACCATGAGCGCGACGTGCCTTACTGCTTTAACCGCAAGGAAGCCAAAACCCACGGCGAGGGCGGTTCGCTGGTGGGCAGCCCGCTGCAGGGCCGCGTGATGCTGGTGGACGATGTGATCACCGCCGGCACCGCGATCCGTGAGTCGATGGAAATCATCGGCGCCAGCGGCGCTTCGTTGGCGGGCGTGCTGATCTCCCTCGACCGCCAGGAACGCGGCCGCGCGGACATCTCCGCCATTCAGGAAGTGGAACGCGACTACCACTGCAAGGTGATTTCGATCGTGACGCTGAAGGACCTGATCGCTTATCTGGAAGAGAAACCGGAAATGGCGGACCACCTGGCGGCGGTGCGCGCTTACCGCGAGCAGTACGGGGTATAAATAACAACGCCGGGCATGCCCGGCGTTTTCGTTATTGCAGCTGTGCCGCCAACAGCGGCCAGCGGGCGTCGAATTCCTGCGTTGGGCGATAGCGGAATTCCGAACGCACATAGCGCGACAACATGCCTTCGCAGAAGGCCAGCAGCTGGCTGGCCAACAGCGTTTCATCGACGATGAAGCCTTTGCCTTCGCGCAATTTGCGCTCTTTCAGCACCTGACGCAGCTGCGCCTCGATGCGTTCGAACAGCTGGTTGATGCGACCCTGCAGGCGATCCTGTTCAAACATCAGCGCGTGGCCGGTCATGATGCGCGTCAGCCCCGGGTTGCGTTCCGCAAAGCCCAGAATCAGCAGTAAAATCAGGCGCAGACGATTAAACGTCTCTTTCTCGTCCTGCAAGATCAGGTTGATGCGAGTGATCAGGCTGTCTTCGATAAACTCGATCAGACTGTCGAACATCCGTGTCTTGCTGGGGAAATGCCGGTACAGCGCAGCTTCAGAAACACCCACGTTCGCGGCGAGCTTGGCGGTGGTAATGCGCTGGCTGCCGTCGCTGGATTCCAGCATCTGGGCTAACGCCTGCAATATTTCCTCGCGCCGATTCCTTTTCGTATTTTCTTTTTCTGCCATGTCTGATTAGACCCTTGCTAAAACTTAACTGACGGAAACCCGGGCACCGGCCGCTGCAGAGCAGGCTCTGTGCGGCTTATGTGATAGCTTTTTTACGATGCTGGGGTCAGCGGCCTTAACGGCCTTTTTCCGTGCTGCCTGGTGTGCGCTGCAATTGTCGCGGTAAAACCTTGCCGCAGAGACATCCTTCTCCCCGGAAAGGCAAGGTTCAGGCGACGTTTCCCTGCCGGCCATCGTGCATTGGGTGGCGCTTAGTGGCGCCCCGAGTGGCCGAAGCCGCCTTCGCCGCGCTCGCTGCTGTCGAACTCTTCCACCAGGTTGAACTCGGCCTGTACCACCGGCACGAAGACCATCTGCGCGATGCGTTCGCCCGGTTCGATAGTGAATGACTTCTGGCCGCGGTTCCAGACGGACACCATCAGCTGGCCCTGATAATCGGAGTCGATCAGGCCGACCAGATTGCCCAGCACGACGCCGTGCTTATGGCCCAGGCCTGAGCGCGGCAGGATCACCGCCGCCAGGCCGGCGTCGGCGACATGGATCGCGAGACCGGTAGGCAGCAGCGTGGTTTCACCCGGCGCCAGCTCCACCGCGCTGTCCAGGCAGGCGCGCAGGTCGAGACCGGCGGAGCCCGGCGTGGCGTAGGTCGGTAGCGGGAAATCCTGACCGATGCGCGGGTCGAGGATCTTAACGTCGATTTTTTTCATCATAACGGCTGACTATCTCGTCTATTAAACGTTGGCCAAGGAGTGCCTTGTCGCTCAGCGCCAGGCGTTTCTCTCCATCCTGCCAAAAAAGGTGCAGGGCATTGGTGTCGCTGTTGAACCCGTGCTCTGCAAGCGATACATCGTTAGCGCAAATCAAATCCAGCTTCTTACGCGCCAGTTTTTGCCGCGCGTATTCTTCCACATTCTGGGTTTCGGCGGCAAACCCCACGACAAACGGTCGATTTTTGGTCATCGCCGCCACGCCGGCGACGATATCGGGGTTTTTTACCATCTTGAGGACGATTTCATCACCCTGTTTTTTTATTTTTTCATCGGCGATCCGCTCGGGACGGTAGTCGGCTACGGCGGCGCAGGAGATGAAAATCTGCTGCTGCGCGGCGCGCTGTTGCACCGCCTGTTCCATCTCCAGCGCGCTGGTGACGTCTACGCGTGTGACCTTCGGCGGCGTCGGCAGGCTCACCGGCCCGGCGATCAGCGTCACCTGCGCGCCGCGGGCGGCGGCGGCGCGGGCAATGGCGAAGCCCATTTTGCCGGAGCTGTGATTGCTGATGAAGCGTACCGGATCCAGCGCTTCGCGCGTCGGGCCGGCGGTGATCATAACCTGCAAATGTTGCAGATCCTGCGGGGCGGAGAAATGACCGTTCGCCAGCTCGACGATGTCCAGCGGATCCAGCATGCGGCCCGGGCCGACGTCGCCGCAGGCCTGGCTGCCGTTGTCCGGCCCCCAGAGCAGCATGCCGCGCGTCTGCAGCGTTTGCAGGTTGGCCTGCGTGGCGGCGGCGCGATACATCTGCTGGTTCATGGCGGGGGCGGCGGCGATAGGGGCGTCGGTCGCCAGGCAGACGGTAGTCAGCAGATCGTTGGCCATGCCGGCGGCGACGCGCGCCAGCAGATCGGCGGTCGCCGGCGCCAGAATCACCAGATCCGCCCATTTGCCGAGTTCGATGTGTCCCATGGCGGCTTCGGCGGCGGGATCCAACAGATCGTCGGACACCGGGTGGCCGGAAACGGCCTGCAGCGTCAGCGGCGTAATGAACGCCTTGGCGGCGTGGGTCATCACCACGCGCACTTCCGCGCCCCTGTCGCGCAGGCGGCGCACTAGCTCTGGGCATTTGTAGGCGGCGATGCCGCCGCTGATGCCAAGCACAATATGCTTGCCGGAAAGTCCCGTCATCATCATTGTCCGATTGAAAGCCGAAAGATGCGCCATTTTAGCATATCCGCCGTTCAGGTGAGCGATTCCGCAATGGCTGCAGGGCGTTACATTGTGCTTTGCGAAACACTTCGCAATGTTATCAAACACCTGTCGAACGCGCCGGGTGGCGCATGGCATGCTGTAGTCCTTTCAGGGAGGAACACGATGAGCAACCCGACTGTGGCGTGCTGGCCGGGCGCGCTGGCGCCGCGTGAAAAGCTGTTGATGCAGGGGGCTGCGGCGCTGTCCGACGCGGAGCTGTTGGCCATTTTCTTGCGCACCGGGTTGCCCGGCGTGCACGTGATGCAGCTGGCGGAGCAGCTGCTGCTCCGGTTCGGCTCGCTTTACCACCTGATGTCGGCCGATCATCAGGCGTTTTGCAGTCAAAAAGGCCTGGGCGACGCCAGCTATACGCAGCTGCAGGCGATTGCCGAGCTGGCGCTTCGCTTCTTTTCCAGCCATCTCTCGCAGGAAAACGCCATGCTCAACCCGCGCGTCACCCAGCATTATCTGCAAAGCCTGCTGGCGCATCGTGAGCGAGAGGTCTTTTTGGTATTGTTTTTAGACAATCAGCATCGGGTTATTCGCCATCAGGAGATGTTTGCTGGTACCATCAGCAGCGTCGTCGTCTACCCGAGAGAAATTGTGCGTGAAGCGTTGAAGGCTAATGCCGCCGCGCTGATTCTCGCGCATAATCACCCCTCGGGTAAGGCTGAACCCAGTCATGCCGACCGTTTGATAACTGAACAGGTGGTGAAAGCCTGCCAGTTATTGGAGATCCGAGTGCTCGATCATTTGGTGATCGGTCGGGGTGAATGCGTCTCTTTTGCCGAGCGCGGATGGCTTTAAGCGATTTTTTCGCGATCCTTGTGGGATCTTTAGCTGTTCGGGACTTGAGCACTTACGCTTCAGAGCGTATACTACGCCACCTTTGAGAATCTTGGGTTTGGCGCAAGAGCCTATCTCAGCAGGTTTCTGACCTGATGTGTGGTTTCTACCTGATGACGAGAGTCTCCTCAGTATGAAGTTTGCTGAGATGGGCTCTAAAAGCCTGACGAGGCGGCCATACCCTATACGAAGCTCGAGCTGATTTGATTTTTGGAGAATAGACATGTCCCGAGTCTGCCAAGTTACTGGCAAGCGCCCGGTGAGCGGTAACAACCGTTCCCACGCAATGAACGCGACCAAACGCCGTTTTCTGCCTAACCTGCACTCACACCGTTTTTGGGTTGAGGCTGAGAAGCGCTTTGTAACTCTGCGTGTATCTGCTAAAGGTATGCGTGTTATCGATAAGAAGGGTATTGAGACGGTTCTGGCCGATCTGCGTGCCCGTGGTGAGAAGTATTAAGGAACTGAATCATGGCTAAAGGTGTTCGCGAGAAGATCAAGCTGGTTTCTTCTGCTGGTACTGGTCACTTCTATACCACCACGAAGAACAAGCGTACTAAGCCGGAAAAATTGGAACTGAAGAAATTCGATCCAGTTGTCCGTCAGCACGTAGTATACAAAGAAGCTAAAATTAAATAATTTTAGTGGATTAATGAAAAACCCGGCCTTGGCCGGGTTTTTTGTTTTATAAAGGGTAGAAAACATCGGAGGGGAAGCCAGATGCCTGAATTACCGGAAGTTGAGACGAGCAGACGCGGTATAGAGCCTTATCTTGTCGGCCACAGCATTCAGTATGCGGTGGTGCGCAACGCGCGCCTGCGCTGGCCGGTTTCCGAGCAGATCCTGACGCTGAGCGATCAGCCGGTGCTCAGCGTGCAGCGTCGGGCCAAATACCTGCTGATTGAGCTGGAGCGCGGTTGGATTATCGTGCATCTGGGCATGTCGGGCAGCTTGCGCATGCTGCGTGAGGAAAACGAAGACGAAGCCGGCAAACACGACCACGTCGATCTGGTTATCAACAACGGTATGATCCTACGCTATACCGATCCGCGCCGCTTCGGCGCCTGGCTGTGGTGCGAAGACCTGGCGACCAGCAGCGTGTTGGCGCATCTGGGGCCGGAACCGCTGAGTGAGGCGTTCAACGGCGACTACCTGTATGAAAAATCACGTAATAAGCGCACGCTGATCAAACCGTGGCTGATGGATAACAAGCTGGTGGTCGGGGTCGGTAACATTTACGCCAGTGAATCGCTGTTCAGCGCCGGGATCCTGCCCGATCGTCCGGCGGGATCCTTGACCAAAGCCGAAGCTGCGCTGTTGGCGAAGACCATCAAGGCGGTGTTGCAACGCTCCATCGAGCAGGGCGGCACCACGTTGCGCGACTTTTTGCAGTCGGATGGGAAACCGGGGTACTTCGCGCAGGAGCTGCAGGTTTACGGGCGGGCGGGAGAACCGTGCCGCACATGCGGCACGCCGATTGAATCCGCCAAGCACGGGCAGCGCAGCACCTTCTTTTGCCGACGCTGCCAGCGCTGAGCATCACGCGGCGGCGAGCTTCGCCATCAGCGCCTGAGTGACCACATCGGGCAGGAAAGGCGCGATATCGCCGCCGTGGCGGGCGACCTCCTTCACCAGTGAGGAGGAGATGAACGACCACTCTTCGGAAGGCATCAGGAACACGCTTTCCAGCGTCGGCATCAAATGGCGGTTCATGTTCGCCAGCTGCAGTTCGTACTCAAAGTCAGACACCGCCCGCAGGCCACGCACCAGGATATTGGCATTCTGGTGAGCGGCGAAATGCGCCATCAGCTCGCTGAAGCCCAGTACTTCCACATTGTCCAGATGCGAGGTGACCTGCGTCGCCAGCGCCACACGCTCATCCAGGCTGAACAGCGGCTTTTTGCTCGGGCTGGCGGCGATGGCCAGAATCACGTGATCGAACATCAGCGACGCGCGCGTCACTAAATCCAGGTGGCCGTTGGTCATGGGATCGAACGTCCCGGGATAGATGGCTTTGCTGGTCATGATTCACTTCTCTGAGTAGTTGCGGCCCAATGCCCATAATGCGGCATATTTATTGAAGGTATATTGCGCGTTGACCACCGCTAACAGCAACCCCTGTTTACCGTCGAGGAAGCCGGCCCGCAGCAGCCAGGTTTTGACGAAGGCGCCGAGCGTGTGGGTCAGGATGGACAGATAGCCGCAACGCTTGCCGGCCCGGTGGCGCTGTGTGGCCCACTCTTCGGCATAGCGCAGCTGTTTGCGCTGAAAGGCGAAGAAGTCGCGGCAGGTCAGGTGCAGCATATCGCCACTGAGGGGGATCACTTTGGCATCGCCGATGTTCAGCGACTCGTGCACCAGATCGTCGTTATAGCGATAGCGTTGGTTGGCGTACAGGCGGTTGACGCGATCGGGATACCAGCCGCTGTGGCGCATGAAGCGGCCAAGGAACAGGTTGCGCCGCGCGCAGCTGTAGACGGCGCCGTCGTCCGGCGCGTTCAACACCTGTTCGATGGATTGTCGCAGTTCAGGGGTGACGCGTTCGTCGGCATCGATCATCAAAACGTAGTCATGGCTGGCGTAGCTTTGCGCCAGCTGACGCTGCTTGCCAAACCCTTGCCAGTCGGTGTGCGTGAAGACTTTGGCGCCCAGGCTTTCGGCGACGGGGACGCTGTCGTCTTCGCTGCCGGAGTCCAGCACAATGATTTCATCGGCCCACTCGACCGAGCGCAGACAGTCCGGCAACAGCCCGGCTTCGTTTTTGGCGATCATCACCACCGACAGGCTTTTGCGGCTGCTCATTCAGTGACTCCGGGGCGGCAGGTGCGGTTCCAGCAGCTGCAGCAGGCGCTGCAACGCTCCCTGATTCTGATACAACACTTCCACCGCATGGCGGCCGTAGTAACGGCGGTAATCTTCGTCGGTCAACAGGGTTGCCACTTCCTTTACCAGCGAATCCACGTCGGTCACGGTGATCAGGCCTTCGGCCTGCGAAAGCTTGGCGCAGATGTCTTTAAAGTTGAAGGTGTGCGGGCCCATCAGCACCGGGATGGCGTGGGCGGCGGCTTCCAGCGGGTTATGGCCGCCACGTTCCACCAGGCTGCCGCCGACAAAGGCCAGATCGGCGATGCCGTACAGCAGCATGAGTTCGCCCATGGTATCGCCGATCACCACCTGGGTGCTGCCGGACGGGATTTCGCCGCTGCTGCGCAGGGTGTAGCTGAAGCCGGCCTTCTGTACCAGCTCCTTGGCGGTCGGGAAGCGTTCCGGGTGACGCGGCACCAGGATCAGCAGCAGGTCGGGGTGTTTTTCCAGCAGCTTGCGGTGCGCTTCGATCAGGATGGTTTCTTCGCCTTCATGGGTGCTGGTGGCGATCCACACCGGGCGGCGCGGCGCCCATTGGCGGCGCAGCGTAACGGCGCGGGCGGCCAGTTCCGGGGTGACGGAGATATCGAATTTCAGGCTGCCGGTAACGGCCAGCTGCGAGCGTTTCAGGCCCAGTTCGATAAAACGATCGCCGTCTTCCTGGTTCTGTGCGGCGATCAGCGTAATGCGGCGCAGCATATCGCGCATGAATCCGCCAATTTTCTTATAGCCGGCGGCGGATCGCGCCGACAGGCGCGCATTGGCGATCACCAGGGGGATTTGCCGCTGATGCAGCGCGTTGATCAGGTTAGGCCATAGCTCGGTTTCCATGATGATCACCAGCTTGGGATTCACCTGGTCGAGGAAGCGGTTCATGGAACCGGGCAGATCGTAGGGCAGATAGACATGATGCACGTCTTTGCCGAAAGCGGACTGGACGCGTTCTGAACCTGTCGGGGTCATTGTGGTCACAGTTATCGGCAAAGCGGGGTAACGATGGCGCAGCGCCCGCACCAGCGGGATGGCCGCCAGCGTTTCGCCGACGGAGACGGAATGCAGCATAATGCCGCCCGGCACGACTTTCCCGGCGCAGAAGCCATAGCGTTCCGCCCAGCGTTTACGGTAGGCTGGAGCTTTGCGGCTGCGCAGCAGTAAGCGGAGCCAGATCAGGGGTTGGATGAGGTAGAGTAGTACCTGATATAAACGCAGCAACATTCTATCAATTTCATTTATATGGGTTATTCGGAATAGTACCATAACTGGAAGGGAAAGGCGCTAATTTGGTAACCTTGGGTGTCAGTTTCAGACAACCGGCGAGCGATTTCGCCGATAGGCTCGGAATGAAGAATATTTTAATTATTCGCCGCGACAACATCGGCGATCTTGTTTGCACCACGCCTCTGATTGAAGGGGTGAAAATTGCCTATCCAGACGCAAAAGTTTATCTGCTGATCAATAAAGTCAGCCAGGACGTCGTTAAAAACAACCCTCATCTCGAGAAAGTCTTTGTCTATAAAAAGGCCAAGCATAAGGCGAAAAATGAAACGACGTTGGGCGTTTATTTCGAACGTCTGATGATTTTCCTGAAGCTGCGCAAAATAAAGTTCGATGCGGTCATTCTGGCCAACCCGGTGCCTTGCAAATACAGCCTGCGTTTAGCGAAAATGGCCGGCGCCAGCCATATCATCGGCGCCGATTTGGGCACGAAAGATATTCAGCGCCCGTTCCGCAAAGACGATTTCCGCGGTCTACATCAGGTCGAACACACCTACAGCTATTTATCGGCGATAACCGATCAAACCATTCCGATCCCGCCGGTGCGGGTATTCCTGACGCCGGAAGAGCGGCAGCTGGCGGCGCAGCGGCTGCAGGAACGCCTGCCGTCGGTCGAACGGGTTTGCGCCGTGCATATCAGCAGCCGTAGCCCGAAAAGGCGCTGGCCGGTTGAACGCTATGCCGAAATCATCAACCGCCTGACCGCCGATCCCCGCACCGGCGTGCTGATCTTCTGGTCGCCGCAGGGCACGCTGGCGCCGGACGACATCGGCGATCAGCAGCGCGCAGAACAGCTGTTGGCGCTGTGCCAAAACGAACGCGTCGCGCTTTATCCGACGGCCTCGGTGCGCGAGCTGTTGGGCGGGTTCGATTTATGCGACCGGGTGCTGTGCAGCGATGGCGGGCAGATGCATCTTGCCGCCGCGCTGAATAAGGATATGGTGGTGTTCTTTGGCGATACCGATAAAACGTCCTGGCATCCATGGACCGGCCGTCATCATATTTTGCAGAGTGAGTCGGGGCACTGTGAAGATGTTTCTGTCGATGAGGTTTGGCAGAAAATGCAGGCGCTAAGCTAGCGAAGAAAATAAGGCAGGTATCACCTGCCTTATTTATTTCTTTATTATTTTTCTTTCAGCTCAATATATTGACGGCAAATAGGCTCCAGCCCATAGCTCAGCAATTGCTGTTGATTTATCTGCGGCGGATTGGCGTAAATTTCCGCCATTTTTTCTGCCAGCGACGCTTCGTTTAATTCCGCCAACGCGTTAGCCATGCCGGCTTTTTCCAGAATTTCCGCAGGGCCGCCCGGACAGCGGGTGCTGACCACCGGTGTGCCGCACAACAGCGATTCTACCAGCACATTGCCAAACCCTTCGCTATCGGAGCTGAGTACCAACAGCGAGGCATGGCGGATAAACGGATAGGGATTGGCCTGGAAGCCGAGGAACAGCACGCGCTCTGCGATACCCAAGTCTGCCGCCAGACGCTTGACCTCGGCGACGCGGGCGTCATCCCCGGTGCCGATCAAAGCCAGCGGCGCCTGAATGCCGGATTGCGCATAGGCTTTCAGCAGGCGGTCATGCCGCTTGGTGGCGTGAAAGCGGCCGACGTGCACCAGATAGTCCTGACCGGCCAGTTCGCAAGGCGCCGCCGCCTGTTGCCGGATGGCGTCGATGTCGAACGGGTTATTGATGACTGCCAGCCGACGCGGGCGGATCGGCAAATTCTGCTGCAGATCGCCGCCGACCGCCTGTGAAACGGCGACGATATTTCTCCCCTGGTAAACGTTGGCGATTTTACGTTGCTTGAGCCAGCGATCCAGGCCTTTGCGGTGGCCGAGGTAGGAGGTGGAGAGAATGCCGTGAATGCAGAACCACAGACGATCCGAAGCCAGCCGTTTGCTGCGGCTGACGATGCGATCGGTTTTGTGCAGGTTGGAGAACACCAGATCGAACGCGCCGTGTTGGCGCTCGTGTTCGGCTATCGCCCGATCCAGCGCGGCGGCGCGGCGCGACAGCTCGGTCAGCTTGCGCCAGGGGGCACGGCTGCGATCGGCCACCACCTGATAATCGATGCCTGACGGGATAGGGTAATTGCAGACGTTACGCAGCGAGATCAGACTGACGTCATGCCCCAGTTGCTGCATGCCTTGACACAGGGTCAGCACCACTTTTTCCGCGCCGCCTCCCGGCAGGCCATCGATGATCATCAGAATACGCATAGCTAATCCAGTAACCGGTTATAGAGGGAAATGAGCTGTTCGGAGAGATGCGCCGGCGTAGCCGTCATAATGCGCAATCTTGCCGCTTCGCCCATGGAGGATCCCAGCGCCTGGCGCGGCAGCGCCCGAATGGCTTCCGTGATGGCCGGCACGTCGAGCGCGTCGGTCACGAAGCCGTTCTGGCCCGGGGTGATAAACTCGGCGCCGCCGCAGGTGGTGCTGGTGACAACCGGCAGGCCGCAGGACATCGCTTCCAGAATCACATTCGGGAACGGATCGTACAGCGTCGGCAACAGCAGCGCATCCGCGGCCTGATAGAATGGCAGGGTCTGCTTCTGCACGCCCATAAAGTGAATGCGATCGCCGCAGCCCAGCGACTGCGCCAGCGCCCGGTAACGCTTTTCGGCTTTGTCTTTACCGATCACCAAGAGGTGGCTGTCGGCCGCCGCCACGGCGCGGATGGCGGCGGCCAGCCCTTTGCGCTCGAAACCGGAGCCGACGAAGATCAGGCAGTGCGCCTGTTGCGGGATCTGATATTGCTCACGCAGGCGTCGGCGCTGGGCCTCGTCGGCGGGCGGGAACTTTTGATTGTCGATGGCGTTATAGATCACCGTGATTTTGTCGGCGGGCACGCCAAAGTCGGCGATGATTTCCCGTTTGATCATCTCGGCGTTGCAGATGACGGCTTTCAGCTCCGGTGCGGCGTACATGGCGCGCTCGGCGCACATCACATAGCGGTGATAACGGTTGGAAAACAGCCATTTGCGGCGCCACTCCGGCAGCAGCCGCGCGCGTTGCAGCAGCCAGCGGCGGTGTACGCCGTCGCCGGCGCGGTAGATATCGCAGCCGGGAATGCGCTCGTGGCTTTGCACCAGATCGAAGCGCTCTTTCTGCCACAGCGCCCTGGCCGCCACGGCGAAGCCCCGTTCGCGACTGATGCGGCCGAGTTTCAACGGGTTACACAGGTGAATATGCCAGTTTGGATTGGCGTCACCCTGCCATTCGCGTGTGATGACGTTCAGATCGAGATCCTGTTGCTCCAGCGCCTCCAGGGCGCGGGAAACGAAACGTTCGGCTCCGCCGTCCGGGCGGTATTTTTGGCGAACGATCGCCAAACGAAATGCTTTCATGCCAGCGTGCTCCGCGCGGCTGCAATCACCGCGTCTGTAGGAATGAGGTCGAGATACCGTTCATCGGTGCCGGTATCAATAGCGTCCGGATCGGGCAGTTCGCCGAAGTCGCCGGCCCAGATCACGGCGCCGGTAGCCTGCCATGGCCGCCAGAAAGTCAGCTTGGAAGGGCCGAACAGCGCCACGCACGGTGTTTGCAGCGCGGCGGCCATATGCATCGGCACCGAATCCACGCCGATAAACAGCTTGGCGTGGTCAATCAGGGCGGCCAGTTGGCGCAGCGTCAGCTGGCCGGCCAACGAGATTACGCCCTGCGGCGGGCAGAGCGCCAAAATGCGCTCGACCATGGCTTTTTCTCTGGCGTCGGGGCCGGAGGTGATCACCAACTGGTGGCCGTCGGCCTGCAAGGCGGTGAGGGTGGCGGCCATTTTCTCTTCGCTCCAGCATTTGAAGAACCAGCGCGAGGTGGGCTGCACCACAATATAACTGCCGGCGACGCCCTGTTTCTGCAACAGTTGCTCACAGGTCTGCCAATCCTGCGGATCATAACTCATGGTGACATGTTCATTGAGCGCAGGCAGGTTCAGCGGCGCCAGCAACGAGAGATTTTGTTCGACGGTATGCAAGTGGGCGTGATTGTCTACCGGCACCAGCTGCGTGTGGCAGTGGCGCCACAGGAAGCCGCGGCGTTTGGGGAAATCGAAGCCCAAACGGATGCGCGCGCCGGTCAGGCGCGTGATGATGGCGCTGCGCCACTGATCGGCCAGATTGACCACCAGATCGTAGCGCTGCGCCTTCAGGCGGCGCAGCAGCGCCAGCTCATGTCCGAGGTGAGCGCGGGCGCCCTGTTTTTTCCATTGGCGATCGATGGCGAACAGGGTCGACAGTTCCGGATTACTGGCCAGCATCTCCTGCGTTTCCTGATACAGCAGCACATCGATCCGGGCCTGCGGGTAGTTTTGCCGCAGGCTGCTGATGACCGGCGTGACCAGCAGCATATCGCCGTGGTGGCGCAGTTTTATGATCAGAATACGCTGTACGGATGGGGCGGAAGTTAGGGCTGGCGCGTCGTTCATCATGAGTCGCTTTCTGGGAAACCAATCTTTGATTCTAAATGACCCGATCGCATGTGGCTACTGTTGCTCGGTTTTCTTGCCGAGCCGCAAAAAAATCGCCGGAGCAGGGACGAATGCGCTTCAACGTTGTCCAAACCAGGCAGCAAAGTCGTTTGCCCTGGCGAAACGGCCTGCGTAACATAGCGTATTCTGTTGATATCAGGTTCGATATTCATGACTAAACCGGCGTTTCTCATCACCATTGATACCGAAGGCGATAATCTGTGGCAAAACCACGATCGCATCGCGACCGAAAACACGCGTTTCTTGCCGCGCTTTCAGGCGCTGTGCGAGAAATATGCCTTCAAGCCGGTTTATCTCACCAACTATGAAATGGCGATGGATCCGGCTTACGTCGAGTTCGCGCGTGACGTGATCGCCCGCGGCGCCGGTGAAGTCGGCATGCATCTGCACGCCTGGAACAGCCCGCCGCTGACGCCGCTCACCGATGACGACTGGCGCCACAAGCCTTATTTGATCGAGTATCCCGCCGATCAGATACGCGCCAAAGTCGACCACATGACCAAACTGCTGGAGGACGCCTTCCAGACCAAAATGCTCAGCCATCGCGCCGGCCGTTGGGCGTTCAACGAATACTATGCCTCACTGCTGCTGGAATACGGCTATCAGGTGGATTGTTCGGTCACGCCGCGGGTCAACTGGCAGTTTTCGCCGGGCAACCCGCAGGGCGACGGCGGTACCGATTACAGCCGGTTCCCGTCGCACGCCTATTTCATCGATCCGCAGAACATCGCCAAGCCGGGCGCTTCGTCGCTGCTGGAAGTGCCGATGAGCATACAGTACAAGCATTCGGCGCTGATGAATGCCTTCAAGCAGGGCTATGATCGGCTGCGCGGCAAGCGGCGTTCGCCGTCCGTCAACTGGCTGCGGCCGAGTGGCGGCAACGTGGCCAAGATGATCAGCGTGGCCGAGACGTCGTTGGCGCAGGGTCATGACTACGTCGAGTTTATGCTGCACTCCTCCGAGTTTATGCCGGGCGGCAGCCCGACGTTCAAAACCGAGCAGGATATCGAAGTGCTGTACCGCGATCTGGAGCAGCTGTTTGACTGGCTGCAGCAGCGCACGGTGGGCATGACGCTGGCCGAGTATTATCAACTTAAAGCGAACTAAGCACGCACATGTCGAAGAAATGGAAAATTAAGGTTGCCGACTGGTTTTTGCGGCGCTATACGGCGAAGTACGGCCGTTTTCAGGACAAGGCGACGTTCGACGGCGCCCAGCAGTTTGACAATATCGTCATCTATTCCACCACGGCGTTGGGCGACTTCATGTTCAACACGCCGGCACTGAGGGCTATGAGGGAACGCTATCCCAACGCGCACATCACGCTGGTGGTGCACAAGAAAAACCGCGAACTGGTGGAAAACGGCCGCTATTACGATCGCGTGGTGTATTGGGACAGCAAGATCAAGACAATACGCCCATTGCTGAAATCGCTGCGCGAACATCAGCCGGATTTGGCGCTGATCCTGCACTCTCACCTGCCTTATGACATCATCAGCGCCGTCATGGCGGGGGCAAAGTATATCATCAGGGATAACTACAGCTCGGGCATTTGCGGGCTGGAACCTTGGTTAACCAACTATATCTTCCATTATTACGGCCATTTCGTGCGCCGCAAACTGGAGCTGATTTCCATTTTGGGCTGCCGCAGCGACGATCCGACGATGGAAATTCCCGTGGACTATCAGCGCGGCGTCAAAAGCAGCGACCATCCCACCATTGGTTTTCAACTGGGGGCATCGACGGAGTCGCGTTGCTGGCCGGTGTCGCACTATGCGCGCCTGGCCGATGAGCTGGTGGCGAAGCACCCCAATGTGCGCATCGTGCTGATTGGCGCACCGCTTGACGACGGCAAGGCCCAACAGTTTATGAGCCTGATTGGCCCGCAAACGCAGGCCTGCGTGGATAATCAGATCGGTAAAACGGGACTGCAAGGCTTGCTGACGTTGATCGACAGTTTCCATGTTCTGGTCACCGGCGACACCGGGCCGCTGCATCTGGCGGTGGCGTTGAAGGTGAAAACCATCAGCCTGTTCGTGACCGCCGATTCACGCTCCACCGGGCCGATTCAGGATCCTGAACTGCACCGCATCATTCAGGTGTCGCGCACCGGCTATACGATGCCGCTGGAGGCGGAAAGCCCGATGGGGGTCATTCAGCCGCAGCGGATTTATGACGAACTGGTCGCGCACGTGCCTTTAGCGCGCTAGAGGTGCGGCGACGCATCGGCCGCCAGGCCGATGCGGTTAGCGTGGTTTGCGCCCGCGCAGCTTCGAAAGAAAGGTATCCACTCGCGCATAGCGCATCTGGCGGACTTTTTTGCCCGGCACGTCGCTGTTGCGGCAGACAGCGGCGGCGCGGCGCAGAATTTGCAGCGTTGCCGGCGCGTAATGATAATAACCGTACACCGCCTTCGACATGCTTTTCACCTCGGAAAAGCAGTTGGCCAGCATCAGGGCGGCCAACCGGCGCAGCGGCTCATCCCCAGGATGCTGCGCCACATAGCGCAGCATCTTCTCCATGGCGAACAGCAAATCTTCAATATCTTTGGGTTTGATATTGCGGGTGATGCCCTGGCTGTTATCCCGGTAGAAATAGAGTTCGCAGTCAAGATGGGCGATGCGGCGAGTTTTGAAATACTGAAAAGGCGTGAAAATCACGTCTTCATAGCGTCTGCCGTCTTCGAACGTTTCCCCTGCCAGCAGCGTGCGCTTATATACCCGGCTCCAGAGATGCCACATCGAGCGTGCAAACAGCGGTTGCAGGCTGCCCAGCCCCAACGAGGAAAAGTCGTAGGCTACGGGCTGCGTCGCGCGGTTCTCGGGTTTCGGCGGTTGTTCGGTGAACTTCTGATAATTAAAATCGATCAGGTCATATTCATCGGCGATCAGCAGGGGCCGCAGGATCGCCAGATAGTCGTCGCTCAGCAGATCG
The DNA here is from genome assembly GCF_017811775.1 of Serratia sp. X10. Classification (NCBI taxonomy): domain Bacteria; kingdom Pseudomonadati; phylum Pseudomonadota; class Gammaproteobacteria; order Enterobacterales; family Yersiniaceae; genus Serratia; species Serratia sp. X10. The sequence goes on from NZ_JAEIOH010000010.1 coordinate 52,899, forward strand.
TCGCCGTCGAGAAAGGTGAGATAGCGCCCGGTTGCATGCTGCAGGCCGACATTGCGGGCGTGCGCAATGCCGCCGTTGGCCTGTGAAATAAAAGCCACGTGCGGATGCTGCCGCTGCGCCAGATACCGGCTGACCAGCGCCCCTGACGCATCGGTAGAGCCATCGTCGATGATCACCACCTCAATCTCATCAGAAATCTGTGTAAATAACGAATCCAGCGCAGCGATGACGAACGCTTCGTTATTGTAAAACGGCACGATAACGCTGAGCAGCGGTGGCTGATGAGTTTTCACGCGGTCTGCTCCTGGGCGGAAGGCGGTTTCGCCACGGAGAGCACGGCGGCGATCAGCGCCAGACAGAACATGACGGTGCCTTCCGTGCTGAAGAAGATGACGTCGCTGAGGCCGTAAACGAACAGGCTGGCGCTCACGCTCAGCAGCAGCGCGTTGCGCTGCGGCCGGAATGAAGAGAAGAACAGGCCGACATACAGCGCCAGCAACAGCAACGCCCCCCAAACCCCCTTGAGCGAATAGGTCTCCAGCAGCTCGTTATGCAGGTGCACGTTGATGTAAGGCATGACGCCAGACAGGCGAGGTTGCTGCGCGACGATGGCGCGGATCTCTTCACCGCGCTGCTCGGCGGATTGACCCCAAGGAGCTTGTGAGCCGGTACGCCATGCCAGCGTTTGCATCGACAGTCGGGAAATGATCGAGTTTTCAGTCTGTGGCTGATCCATCAGACGCATGTCGGTCTCAAAGGCCTGAATGCGTTCTTCTATCTGCGGTTTGAACACCAGGCCGCAGGCTACGAGCAGCAGCGGTACCGAGGCCACCAACGCGAGCTTGTGTTTCCTGGAAACCAGATGCTTGGTCGCCAGCAGCGACAGACAAATCGCCACAGGGTAAACCAGCATCGCCGCGCGGGTGCCGGTCAGCACCAGCGCAGAGAAGGAAAGCAGGAACGCCGCAATGTACAGCACCAGGCGGTAGCGGGTGCGCAGCATCAGGATGGCTTGCATCATCACCAGATCGATGGCGGTCATCAGATAGGCAGCGACCGTGGCGCGATCGAAGTTGAGCTCCACACGAGGAATATCCAGCCGCAATCCCTGATAGAGAGAATAGCCGTTGACCGCCAAACCGGTAACGAGGGCCACGACGATCAGCAGGCGCTGCACGCACAGCCGTTCATTGAGCGCAATCAGCAAAATGAAAGCGGTCGCGAGCTGCAGTTTGCCGGTCGACATATAGGAACGATAAACATTGATATATTCGCCCGGCTGTTTGAAATGATGCATCCACAGGATGGTGCCCATGCCGACGCAGAACATCAGCGCGGGCAACAGCAGATTTTTAACGTTGCTGAAGTAGTAGCGCGGATACAGGCAAACGGCGATAAAGGCGATGTAGCTGGAAACGTAAAACAGATTGCGTCCGGTCGCGGAACCGAAAGGAATGGTGCAAAAAGCGATGGCACATCCCAGATAAATCAGATAACTGAAGGCAGGGTGCGGCGTTTTTTGTTTTAGCATCGGGCGTGTTTTCCGGCTCACGTGTTGATTAAACGATGAAGGATCGCAGCGTGTCGTCAAACTCAGCTTTGAACTGAGCATAGTTGAAATGTTCAGCAGGATAGCGCTGCGCGTTTCGGCTCAACGTCTGGTAGGTTTCGCCCGCCAGCAATGTCTCAACGGCATCCGCGCAGTCGATATGCGACAACAGCTTGGGCGACACCAGGCTGTCGGTTAACGGGTCGTAGACTTCATGCGGGAAGTCGACCTCGATATCGGTGAGCTGCCGGTGTTGTTCGATGGTGACCGACGGAACCAGGCCAATGCCGCAGACGCCGTCTTTCACCGCTTCCGGCTGGCCGTCAACCTGCGGGAAGATGACCGGCACGCCGAAATAGAGCGATTCCATGCAGGACAAGCCGAACGGCTCGGTGATCGGTGTGCTCATGTAAATGTGCGTGCGATTGAAGAAGCCGGCGACGTCATCCTGGTAACCGCTGAAAGTGACGCGATCGCCGAGCTGGAGCCGAGCCGCCAGCGCCTCGAACGCCGCGCGATCCGGCCCTTTGCCGGCCACTTCCAGCGTGACGTCATGCCCGCGTCGCAGCAGTTCCTGCATCATCAATAATGAAACGCTGATGCCTTTCAGGCTGACCAGGCGTGAGGCGGTGCCGATTCTGATCGGCTGCGACAGCGTTTTCGGCGTGTTGTCGATCCCCGCCGGCGTCTTGATGCGGTTGATCACCACGTGGTTTGGGCAAGGCAGATTAAAGCGCAGCTCCATCACCCGCTTCGAGGCGTGTGAGGCGGAAATCACGCCGTCCAGCATGGCGAAGAAACGCAGCGTCTTTTTATTCTTGGGGTAACGCCAGGAGCAGCCGTGATCGTAGTAAATCAGTTTGCCGCGCTTGGGTTTGGCCGCCAGCCCCGGCACCAGGTCCCAGACGATCACCACGTCGGCGTTGGCCCGCTCGATTTTCCACTTCAACAGAAATTTTCGCAGGAACTGCGGGCAGCGCAGCGGCAGCGCATTGATCAGGCGGTTGGCGAAGGTGACGGGCTGGTGCGCCGGCAACTGGCGGCGGATCTCCTCGCCGATGTCGCCGCTGATGCACAGGACCTGGTTGCTGCCGTCGGTGGTATCGTTGATGTACTGCAGGAACAGGCGCTCGACGCCGCCCATTTTACCCAGGTTGATAATGTGCAGTTTTTTCATGCTATAACCTTTTGCAACGCCTGCCATGCCGTATCGGCGTCGATTGTCGCCATGCTTTTTTCCGGCGAAATCAGCGAGTGCTGATTTTGCCCGTAGCCGCCGATCAGGCCGGGATCGGTCGGCCCAAACAGCGTGATGTTCGGTTTATCGAGCGCGGCGGTCAAATGGCTGAGCCCGGTGTCGACCGAGACCACGCCCCTGGCGCCCGCCAGCACCTCAGCCACCTGCTGCAGGCTGAGCTTCGGCAGCACCTCGACATGTGGAAAACCTTCCGCCAACATCAGCGCGCGCTGATGTTCATGCTCTGCCCCCCAGGGCAGTTTGATCTTCAGCCCGCTGTCGGCCGTCAGCGCGATCAGCTCGCGCCAGTTCTGCTCCGGCCAATGCTTGTCGTCGCGGGTCGTCGCGTGCAAAAACACCAGATATTGCCCGGCATCGACCGGCGGGCGGCTGAGAAAGCGCGCGGCGATGGCATAGTCGCCGTAGCTGCCCGGTTTATCGTAGCCGAGGCTTTTGGCGAACAGCTCGCGCGTGCGTTCCACTGCGTGCTGCCGTTTGTCTATCTCATGGCGCACGTTGTAGAACCAGCTGGCGAACGGCTCGCGAGCGCTTTTACAGTCCGGACCATGTTTGTTGCCTTTGGCGACGCGGGTGATTAGCGCGGCGCTTTTCATCAGGCCCTGCGCGTCGATCACCACGTCGTAACGGCGTTCTTGCAGCGCGCGCTTGAAGTCGCAGCGCTGCTGTCGGGTGTCGCTGCCGAACCAGTTTTTGCGCCAGCGGCGAATGGCCACCGGGATCACGCGATCCACCGCCGGATGCCAGGTGGGGATTTGGCTGAAACCTTCTTCCACCACCCAGTCGAAGCGGATATCGGGAATGGCCTGCAGCGCATCGGTCAGAGCGGGCAGCGTATGCAGCACGTCTCCCATCGAGGACGTTTTTACGATTAACACCTGCATGACTATTCCTCGCTGGCGACAAGCAACGGCGTCAGCGCATCCAACACTTGCTGCGGCTGAATATCGATCAAACTTTGGTGATACCCCTGTTCGGCATCGCCCTTACGCACCTTGTGGTAGCCGCTGATCAAGCGAATCACCCGCGCCTTGTCGGAAAGCGGCGGCGTGAAGTCGGGGCTGCTTGGGCCGTACAAGGCTATCAGCGGTTTGTTCAACGCTGCGGCAACATGCATTAAACCGGAGTCGTTGCTGACCACCGCCCGGCAGGCCGCGATCAGGATCACTGCCTGCTCCAGCTGGGTTTTTCCGGCCAGATTAAGGCAGAAATCGCGTGCGTCGTCCTGCAACGCGGCGCGGATCTGTTCGCCGGCCTCATGGTCTTTTGCCGAACCGAACAGCGCGATTTGATAGCCGCTCTCGATCAGCCGTTGAGCCAGCGCCGCGTAGTGATAGTGCGGCCAGCGCTTGGCGGGGCCGAACTCCGCGCCTGGGCAGAAGCCGACGATCGGGCGGCTGTCGGTCAGGTTGAAGGCCGAAGTGGTTTCGGCGATCTCTTCGTCGCTCACCCGCAGCTGCGGCCACAGCAGCGGCTGCGGCAGATCGTCGGCGCGCTGAACGCGGCCTTTGTCATAGGCCAGCGCCACATAGCGCTGCACCATCAGCGGGAAAGCGGCCTTGTCGAGCACGCGCACGTCGTTCAGCAGGCCGTAGCGCATTTCGCCCCGCCAGCCGGTGCGCTGCGGGATATCGGCGAAGAAAGGCACCAGCGCGGATTTGAACGAGTTGGGCAGAACGTAAGCGCGATCGTAACGGTTGGCGCGCAGAGCGCGCCCCAGGCGGCGGCGTTCGCCGAGCCCCAGCGCGCCGTGGCCCAGCGGCATCGCCAGCGCCTGATTGACTTCCGGCATGCGCGCCAGCAACGGGCGGCACCAGGCCGGCGCCATCACATCGATCTCCGCCGTCGGATATTCGGCCTTCAGGGTGCGATAGAGACTTTGCGACATCATCATGTCGCCAACCCAAGAAGGGCCGATAACCAGTATTTTCATACCCAGCGTTAATTCCTTCAGCTTATGCGGTGCGGTTCAACCAGGCCATGTACTCTTTCACGCCTTCGGCGACCGTTTTAAACGGTGCGTCGTAGCCGGCGGCGCGCAGCTTGGTCAGATCGGCCTGGGTGTACGCCTGATAGCGGCCCTTCAGCTTCTCCGGGAACTCGATGTATTCCACCGCGCCTTGCTGATGGAAGTCCACCACCGCGTCAGCCACCGCCTGGAAGGTTTCCGCCCGGCCGGTGCCGCAGTTGAAGATGCCGGATTTGCCGGTTTCCCAGAACCACAGGTTGACCGCCGCCACGTCGCCGACGTAGATGAAGTCACGCTTGAAGTTTTCGCTGCCGGCGAACAGTTTCGGGTTTTCGCCGCGGTTGATCTGGGTGTTCAGGTGGAAGGCGACGCTGGCCATGCTGCCTTTGTGGCCTTCACGCGGGCCGTAAACGTTGAAGTAGCGGAAGCCGCAGATCTGCGAGTCCGCTTCCGGCAGGATCTCACGCACGTACTGATCGAACAGGAATTTGGAATAGCCGTACACGTTAAGCGGCGCTTCATACTGACGCTCTTCGATAAACTCTTCGCGGCCGCCGTAAGTGGCGGCGGAGGAGGCATACAGGAACGGAATCTCGCGATCCAGGCAGTAGTGCAGCAGATCTTTGGAGTACTGATAGTTGTTGTCCATCATGTACTTGCCGTCCCACTCGGTGGTCGCGGAGCAGGCGCCTTCGTGGAACACCGCTTCGATCTCGCCCAGATCGTCGCCGGCCACGATGCTGGCGATAAAGTCTTCTTTATCGATATAGTCGGCGATGTCCAGATCGACCAGGTTGACGAACTTGGTGCCGTCTTTCAGGTTATCCACCACCAGGATATCGCGATATCCCTTGTCGTTCAGTGCCTTAATGATGTTGCTGCCGATCATGCCGGCGCCGCCAGTAACGATAATCATTGGGTTACCCCTGCTAAGCTGCCTGGTGGGGCACAATGCCCCACGCTCAATGGCGGTTATCATAGCATTTCATGCCGCGGCAAACAGCGGAAGGGCTCCGAATATCCCGCATTGCCATTGAAGTCCGCCGTTTGCCGTGATATCTGCTGCAATTTTAATATTCTCTCCCGCGCATTCTCGTCAGTTTGGTTACAAATCAGTAAAATATGCCGCAATTAGCCCAATCCTGGAGATAACCGAATGTCAGCGTCTTTTTATCAGCAGTTGGAACAACAGCTTGCCGCCACGCGCAGTGAAGGGCTGTTCAAGGAAGAACGCATCATTACCTCCGCGCAACAGGCGGACATCGCCGTTGCCGACGGCAGCCATGTGATCAACTTCTGCGCCAATAACTACCTGGGCCTGGCCAACCATCCGGCGCTGATCGCCGCCGCCAAATCGGGGATGGACAGCCACGGTTTCGGCATGGCGTCGGTGCGCTTCATCTGCGGCACCCAGGACAGCCACAAGCAGCTGGAACAGAAACTGGCGGCCTTCTTGGGCATGGAAGACGCGATCCTGTACTCCTCTTGCTTCGACGCCAACGGCGGGCTGTTCGAAACCCTGCTCGGCCCGGAAGACGCCATTATCTCCGATGCGTTGAACCATGCGTCGATCATCGACGGCGTGCGGCTGTGCAAGGCCAAGCGCTATCGCTACGCCAATAACGACATGGCCGAGCTGGCCGCGCAGCTGAAACAGGCCAAAGCTGACGGCGCGCGCCACATTCTGATCGCTACCGACGGCGTGTTCTCGATGGACGGCGTGATCGCCAACCTGAAAGGGGTTTGCGATCTGGCGGACGAGTATCAGGCGCTGGTGATGGTGGATGACTCCCACGCGGTGGGCTTTGTCGGCGCCAACGGGCGCGGCACCCATGAATACTGCGAAGTGATGGGCCGCGTCGATATCATTACCGGTACGTTAGGCAAGGCGCTGGGCGGCGCGTCCGGCGGCTACACCGCCGCCAAGAAAGAAGTGGTGGAGTGGCTGCGCCAGCGTTCGCGCCCGTACCTGTTCTCTAACTCGCTGGCGCCGGCGATCGTCGCCGCGTCGATCAAAGTGCTGGAACTGTTGGAAGAGGGCGATGCGCTGCGCGATCGCCTGTGGGCCAACGCGCGTCTGTTCCGCGAAAAAATGACCGCCGCCGGCTTCACCCTGGCCGGCGCCGATCACGCCATCATCCCGGTCATGCTGGGCGAGGCGAAGCTGGCGCAGGAATTCGCCAATGCGTTGCTCAAGGAAGGCATCTATGTGACCGGTTTCTTCTATCCGGTGGTGCCGAAAGGCCAGGCGCGCATCCGCACCCAGATGTCCGCCGACCACACCCCGGAGCAAATCGAACGCGCAGTGGCGGCGTTTACACGTATCGGTAAGGATCTTGGCGTTATTGCATAAGGTAAAACCATGAAAGCACTGTCAAAACTGAAAGCGGAAGAAGGGATTTGGATGACCGACGTGCCTCAGCCGGAGCTGGGCCACAACGACATCATGATCAAAATCCGCAAAACCGCGATCTGCGGCACCGATGTGCATATCTACAACTGGGACGAGTGGTCGCAAAAAACCATTCCGGTTCCGATGGTGGTCGGCCATGAATACGTGGGCGAAGTGGTGGCGATCGGTCAGGAAGTCAAAGGCTTCAGCATCGGCGATCGCGTGTCCGGCGAAGGCCACATCACCTGCGGCCACTGCCGCAACTGCCGCGGCGGCCGCACGCACCTGTGCCGCAACACCGTCGGCGTGGGCGTGAACCGTCCGGGCAGCTTCGCGGAATATCTGGTGATCCCGGCGTTCAACGCCTTCAAGATCCCGGATAACATCTCCGACGAACTGGCTTCGATCTTCGATCCGTTCGGCAACGCGGTGCATACCGCGCTGTCGTTCGATCTGGTCGGGGAGGACGTGCTGGTGTCCGGCGCAGGCCCGATCGGCATCATGGCGGCGGCGGTGTGCAAACACGTCGGCGCCCGCCATGTGGTGATCACCGACGTTAACGAATACCGCCTGGAACTGGCGCGCAAGATGGGTGTGACCCGCGCGGTGAACGTCAGCAAGGAAAACCTCAACGACGTGATGGCCGATCTGGGCATGACCGAAGGATTCGACGTCGGTCTGGAAATGTCCGGCGCGCCGCCGGCGTTCCGCACGCTGCTGAACGCCATGAACCACGGCGGGCGCATCGCCATGCTGGGTATTCCGCCTTCGGATATGTCGATCGACTGGAACCAGGTGATTTTCAAAGGGCTGTTTATCAAAGGGATTTACGGCCGAGAAATGTTTGAGACCTGGTACAAGATGGCGGCGCTGATCCAGTCCGGTCTGGATTTGACCCCGATCATCACCCACCGTTTCTCGATCGACGAGTTCCAGCAGGGCTTCGACGCCATGCGCTCCGGCAAGTCAGGCAAAGTGGTGCTGAGCTGGGATTGATCTCGGCAGGCGTGAAAAGGGCCGGAATTCCGGCCCTTTTTTTATGCTTGCGGTTTGGTTTGCGTCCAGTGCTGCCAATGACGCTTGATGAAGGTCACCGGCGGCGAGGTGGCAATGCTGTCGGCGATAATACCCAGCGCGGTGCCGGCGTTGGTTTTTTCCTTCGGCGGTTTGACCTTGCACTGTTTGATGCCGCCGCTGAACGGATTCTTCGGCTGCGGTTTTTGCGGTTTGACCGGCGGCGGGACGTAGCTGCCGCCACCGTTGCCCTGCGGTTCGTTCAGCAGCGCGCTCGGTTTGACCAGCACGATATCGGCGGGCAGCGACGGCAGCATCTGCTGCAGCACTTTCACCGTCGCCGGGCGCGGATGGCCGATGGCGATGGCGGAACCGTTGCGCCGCGCCAATTCAACCGCGCGGTTGAACTGACGGCGGATATCGGCTTCGCTCGCGGTATCGTCGAGGAACACCTTGCGTTTGATCACCTTCACGCCGGTGCCGGCCGCGGCGCGGGTCGCCTGGCTGTTGCCGATGGTCATGCTGTCGAGGAAGTACAGACGGTAGCTTTCGAGCGCCTGCATCACTTTCTGCATGCCCGGCAGGCTGGAGGTCATGGCGCTGCCCATGTGGTTGTTCATGCCGACCGCGTAAGGCACGTTGTTCACCGCGTTGCGGATGATGCGCTGGATCTCGTCGCTGCTCATGGCGGGCTGCAGGGTATCGCGCTCTAGCGGCTGCTTGCTGAGCGGCGCCATCGGCATGTGGATCAGCACTTCGCGGCCCTGGCTGTGGGCACGGGTGGCCATCAGGCGGGCGTGCGGCGCGTTGGGCAAGACTGCGACCGAGATCGCCGTCGGCATTTGCAGCACCGCGTTTTCTTCGTGGGGGCGGTAGCCCACGTCATCGATGACGATGGAGAGTTTTCCTGCCTGCGCAGCGTAAGCCTGCAGCAGACAGCCGATTAACAAAGCTGTACGGGTTTTGACATAGCGCAAATCTATCTTCCCAACCACGGCAGTGGGTTAACCGCCTGTCCCTGACGACGGATTTCGAAATAGAGCGACGGCGTTCCCTGGCCGCCGCTGGTGCCGACCAGAGCGATCGGCTGGCCGGCGCGCACCTGTGCCCCGACGTTGACCAACGCGCTTTGGTTATAGCCGTACACGCTCATGTCGCCTTTGCCGTGTTCGACCACCACCATCAGGCCATAGCCTTGCAGCCAGTCGGCCAGCAGCACGCGGCCATCGGCGACGGCTTTCACTTCGCTACCTTCGCGGGCTTCGATCACCATGCCTTTCCAGCGTAGCTCGCCCTGCTGCTGCTCGCCAAAGCCGTGCAGCGTGCGGCCGCGCACCGGCCACATCAGCTGGCCGGCCGGACGGCCGAGGCCGCCGGTGCGCGCCATCAGCGAGCGATCGGCTTCGCTAGGTTTGTAGGTGGTGCCGGTTTTCTTCGCCTGCTGTTCCTTGATGCGCACCTGTTCGCGCACCTTGGCCGCTTCACGCGCTTCGCGTTCGGCGCGCGCACGGGCTTCGCGCTCCGCCCGGGCGATCTTGTCGCGCATGCGGGCTTCGTTTTGGCGCAGTTCCACCAGGCGTTGTTGGTCTTTTTCCAGCGAGGCTTCCAGCGCGGTCAGCGTTTTCTTGCGGGCGCCGCGCGCCTGCTCCAGCTTCTGCTGCTGCGTCTGTTGTTCGCTCAGTAAGGATTTTTGCTGGCCCTGTTTGGCCACCAGCGTGGTTTTTTGCTTCGCCAGCTCGGCGCGGGTCTGTTTCAGCTCTTCGATGGTTTTCTGGCGCGCTTCGTTCAGATAACCGAAATAGGCCAGAATACGTTCGCTGCGCTGGCTTTCTTCACCGCTGAGGATCAGCTGCACGGCGCTGTGCTGCCCTTGCCGGAAGGCGGCGTCAAGCTGTTTGGCGAGGAGGTTTTGCTGGGTCGATTGCTGCTTTTGCAGCTTGGCGATCGAGGCGTTCAGGCCGGAAATGTCCTTGCCCAACTGGGTGAGCGTGCCCTGGGTGTCGCGCAACTGGCGGCTGGCCTGGGCGATGGTTTTTTCCTGCTGCCGCAGCTGATCCTGCAGCGAGCTGCGCTGCTGTTGCTGCTGCTTCACCGCTTTTTCTTTCTCGGCGATGCTCTGCTGAATGTCTTTCAACTGGGATTTATTGTCTTCCGCCGCCTGGCCGGCGAGCGGCAACAGCAAGACGCCAGCGCAAAATACGCTGGCGCACATGGCGGTGAACGTCCTTGGCGCGGTGCGTTCAGGCAGCGGCCGGCTGCCTGCGTTTGCGCTTCGGGTTACCCTTGATAGTGCAAAAAACGCCTTCTCCCTCATGGAGAAGGATTATTCCACGATGAACAGCGGCTTACCAGTCATCTCTTGCGGGATTTCCATTCCCATCAGCGTTAACAGGGTTGGCGCGATGTCCGAAAGCTTGCCGCCTTCGACCGCCTGCGCCGGTTTGCCGACGTAAATCAGCGGCACCGGCAGGCTGGTGTGGGCGGTATGCGCCTGGCCGGTGGCCGGATCGCGCATCTGCTCGGCGTTGCCGTGATCGGCGGTGATCAGCAACTGACCGTCGACGTCGCGCACCGCGTCAACCACCTGGGCGATGCAGGCGTCCAGCGTTTCCACCGCTTTGACCGCCGCTTCATACACGCCGGTATGCCCCACCATGTCGCCGTTCGGGTAGTTGCAGATAATGGCGTCGTATTTGCCGCTGCGGATGGCGGTCAACAGTTTGTCGGTCAGCTCGGCGGCGCTCATCTCAGGCTGCAGATCGTAGGTGGCGACCTTCGGCGAATTGACCAGCACGCGGTCTTCCCCTTTGAACGGCGCTTCCACGCCGCCGTTATAGAAGAAGGTGACGTGGGCGTATTTTTCGGTTTCCGAGATGCGCAGCTGGGTTTTGTCGTGCTTCATCAGCCATTCGCCGAAGGTGTTGGCCAGCGACGCCGGCGGATAGGCGCAGGCGGTGTCGATGTCGGCGGCGTACTCGGTCAGCATCACGAAATCGCCGAACTGCACCTGTTTGGCGCGTGGGAAACCGTCGAAATCCGCGTTCACGAAAGCGCGGGTGATCTGGCGCGCGCGGTCAGCGCGGAAGTTCATGAAGATCAACGCATCGCCGTCCTGCATCGCGGCATCGGCCTCGCCGGCGGCGCGAATGACGGTCGGTTTGACGAACTCGTCGTTTTCACCGCGCTGGTAGGCGGCCTGCAAACCGGCTACCGCATCGTCGGCCACGTAGTCGCCTTTGGCCGCGGTCAGCAGGTCATAGGCCAGCTGCACGCGATCCCAACGGTTGTCGCGATCCATGGCGTAGTAGCGCCCAATGAGTGAAGCGATGCGCCCGACGCCCAGCGTGGCGAAGGCCTCGCGGCAGCGCTGCAGCGGGGCTTCGGCGCTGCGTGGCGGGGTGTCGCGCCCGTCGAGGAAGGCGTGCAGATAGATGGCTTTGGCGCCGCGCTGGGCGGCCAGCTTGATCATGGCCAGGATGTGCTCGTCGTGGCTGTGCACGCCGCCCGGCGACAGCAGGCCCATGATATGCACCGCTTTACCGGCCGCCACGGCCTTATCGACGGCGGCGGTCAGGACCGGATTGGCGAAGAAGTCGCCGTCGGCGATCGCTTTGTCCAACCGGGTGAGATCCTGGTATACGATGCGCCCGGCGCCCAGGTTGACGTGGCCGACTTCGGAGTTGCCCATTTGGCCGTCGGGCAGGCCGACATCCAGCCCTGAAGCGGCGATCAGCGTATGCGGCTGCTCCCGCCACAGGCGATCCATCACCGGGGTGCCGGCGTTCAGGATCGCGTTGTCCTGCCGCTCTTCACGGTGGCCGTAACCGTCCAGGATCACCAGTACCATCGGTTTTTTGTTGCTCGACATTGCATTGACCTCTTATGAACTTTTTAAGCTGCGAATAGCCATGCGCCCGCCGGAAGCATGGCTATTCGCCCTCGAAAAACCGGCTGATTTTACACCGCCGCCGGCGATAAATAGCCCAAAGAGATCAAGGTTGCGGCGAATCGCGCGGGCTTTTATGCTCTGACCTCGGGAATTTCTCAGCGCAGCCCGCAGTTTCTACAATCGCGCTTGCTTATTGGCTGTATTTGCCGCACTCGGCAGGTATACTCTGGAACCTTGACTTATTTATCCCTTAACTGACGGGAGTTGTTACACCCCATGCTGCAAGAAATTATGCCATTCGTAAGCAGACACCCTATTCTGAGCCTGGCTTGGATCGCTCTGCTGGTCGCCGTGATCGTCATGACCTTCAAAAGCCGTTTCTCCAAGGTCAAAGAGATCGCTCGCGGTGAAGCTATCCGCCTGATCAACAAAGAAGATGCCGTGGTGGTTGACACCCGCAGCCGCGACGATTTTCGCCGTGGTCACCTGGCCAGCGCCATCAACCTGACCGCCAGCGAAATCAAAAGCGGCAGCCTGGGCGAGCTGGAAAAACACAAAGCGCAGCCGATCATCGTCGTGTGCGCCAACGGCACCGCCTCCCGCGAGCCGGCGGAGAACCTGAGCAAGGCCGGTTTTGAAAAGGTGACGATGCTGAAAGACGGCATCGCCGGCTGGAGCGGAGAGAACCTGCCGCTGGTGCGCGGCAAGTAACCGTTAAACCTATTTGAGGTGGCAATCCATGGCTAACATTGATATCTACACCAAAGCGACTTGCCCGTTCTGCCATCGCGCCAAGGCGCTGTTGAACAGCAAGGGCGCGGCGTTTAACGAGATCGCCATCGACGGCGATAACGCCAAGCGCGAAGTGATGATCGAGCGTAGCGGGCGCACCACCGTGCCGCAGATTTTCATCGACGGCCGGCATATCGGCGGCTGTGATGATTTATATGAACTCGATGCTCGCGGCGGCCTGGATCCGCTGCTTTAAGCAGCTTGCCGGTTCACCGAGTGTCAATAAGGACGTTTAACCAAGGGTATTACTCACATGTCAGAACAAAACAGCACTGAAATGGCTTTCCAGATCCAACGTATTTATACCAAGGACATCTCCTTCGAAGCGCCGAACGCGCCGCAGGTTTTCCAGCAGGAATGGCAGCCGGAAGTTAAACTTGATCTGGATACCGCGTCCAGCCAACTGGCTGACGAAGTGTATGAAGTGGTACTGCGCGTAACCGTGACGGCGACCCTGGGTGAAGAGACGGCGTTCCTGTGCGAAGTGCAACAGGCGGGCATCTTCTCGGTAGCAGGCATCGAAGGCACGCAGCTGGCGCATTGTCTGGGCGCATACTGCCCGAACATCCTGTTCCCGTATGCGCGCGAGTGCATCACCAGCCTGGTTTCCCGCGGCACATTCCCGCAGCTGAACCTGGCACCGGTCAACTTTGACGCGCTGTTCATGAACTATCTGCAGCAGCAGGCGGAAGGCGAAGGTGCCGCACCACATCAGGATGCCTGATGAACACCGTCAATGCTTCAATGACTGTCATCGGTGCCGGCTCGTACGGCACCGCATTGGCCATCACGCTGGCGCGTAACGGCCACACCGTGGTGTTGTGGGGGCATAACCCCGCGCAAATTCAAACGTTGCAGCGCGATCGCTGCAATCAGGCGTTTCTGCCCGACGTTCCTTTCCCCGATACCCTGCTGCTTGAAGCCGATTTGGCGCGTGCGCTGGCTGCCAGCCGCGACGTGCTGGTGGTGGTGCCGAGCCATGTGTTCGGCGACGTGTTGCGCCAGCTGAAGCCGCATCTGCGTCCTGACGCCCGCATCGTGTGGGCCACCAAGGGGCTGGAAGCGGAAACCGGCCGGTTGCTGCAGGACGTGGCGCGTGAGGCGTTGGGCGAGGCGATCCCGCTGGCGGTGCTCTCCGGGCCGACGTTCGCCAAAGAGCTGGCCGCCGGCCTGCCGACGGCGATCGCGCTGGCGGCGACCGATGCGCAGTTCGCCGACGATCTGCAACAGCTGCTGCACTGCGGCAAGAGCTTCCGTGTCTACAGCAATCCCGACTTCATCGGCGTTCAGCTTGGCGGCGCGGTGAAGAACGTGATCGCCATCGGCGCCGGCATGTCCGACGGCATCGGTTTCGGCGCCAACGCCCGCACCGCGTTGATTACGCGCGGGCTGGCGGAAATGAGCCGTCTGGGCTCTGCGCTGGGCGCCGACCCTTCGACGTTCATGGGCATGGCGGGGCTGGGGGATCTGGTGCTAACCTGCACGGACAACCAGTCGCGCAACCGCCGCTTCGGCATTATGTTGGGGCAGGGCAAAGGCGTGCAGGAAGCGCAGGACAGCATCGGTCAGGTGGTCGAGGGCTATCGCAATACCAAAGAGGTGTTGGCGTTGGCGCAGCGGCACGGCGTGGAAATGCCGATCACCGAACAGATCTATCAGGTGCTTTACTGCCATAAAGACGCCCGCGAAGCGGCGCTGAGCCTGCTGGGGCGCGCCCGAAAGGACGAAAAGCCCAGCGCGTGACATAAAACGATATGTCGGGGCAGCGGAATGCTGACCCCGCAAATGACCTGGGCCGCTTCGCGCCACCGTGTGAAGCGGCCCGTTTGGCAAGGCAAAGGGGTATGTGATGTCGTCAGAAGAGTTGGAACAGGTCTGGAACAGCATTAAATCAGAAGCGCGAGCACTGGCTGATTGTGAACCGATGCTGGCCAGCTTTTTCCATGCGACGTTGCTCAAGCACGAGAACCTGGGCAGCGCGCTCAGCTATATGCTGGCCAACAAGCTGGCGACGCCGATCATGCCCGCGATTGCGGTACGCGAGGTGGTGGAAGAAGCCTATAAGTCCGACAATCAGATGATCGTTTCGGCGGCGCGCGATATCCTCGCGGTGCGGCTGCGCGACCCGGCGGTCGACAAATACTCCACGCCGCTGCTTTACCTGAAAGGGTTCCACGCGCTGCAGGCTTACCGCATCGGCCACTGGCTGTGGCAACAAGGGCGGCAAGCGTTGGCGATCTACCTGCAAAATCAAATTTCCGTCGCCTTCGGCGTAGACATCCACCCGGCGGCGACCATCGGCTGTGGCATCATGCTCGACCACGCCACCGGCATCGTGATCGGTGAAACGGCGGTGGTGGAAAACAACGTGTCTATTCTGCAGTCGGTCACCCTGGGCGGTACCGGGAAAACCAGCGGCGACCGTCACCCGAAAATCCGCGAAGGGGTGATGATTGGCGCCGGCGCCAAAATTCTCGGCAATATCGAAGTGGGCAAGGGCGCCAAGATCGGCGCGGGCTCGGTGGTCTTGCAGGCGGTGCCGCCGCACACCACCGCCGCCGGGGTGCCGGCGCGCATCGTCGGGCGCCCGGAGAGCGATACGCCGTCGATGGATATGGACCAATACTTCAACGGCACCAACCACGGATTCGAGTACGGCGACGGCATCTAAGCCGTGCCTGCGAGGGGGAGCTTCGGCTCCCCCTGTGTTTTTCAAGCGGCGGTCAGCCCTGTCTCGGGAACTGGGTGATATCGGTGACGATGTCGTCGATCGCCGCCTTGACGTCATCCGCCGTGACCGGCGTGCTGTCGTTGTTGACGGTTTTACCGTAGGCCTTGCGCACCACTTCCATCACCGTTTTACCGGTATCCTGGTCGATCAACTCGCCTTCGATATACAGCGCGGTATTTTGCGTCCGGTGCCCGGTAGCCGCCATGGTGCTGGCAACCACCGCAGCGACCGGCACCACCTCATAGAACTTCATGTCTTCGTTTTCGGCCGAAACGGCGGTGATGGCGAGTTTGGCCACCAACACGCGCGAGCCCGCCGGGCTGGGCAGAATGGTGAAGCGGTTCTGCAGCGCGGTTTTGATCCGCTGAGTCGCATACGCCTTGATTTTGTTCAGCGTGTCCTGGCTGACGCGCGTGGTCGGTTTTTCCGCCGGGAAATAGACCACCGGTTGGAAATAGAGGCCGCGGTAGTTGGATTCCTTGTAGTTTGGATCTATCCAGCGCAGCGTTTTATGGCCGCTTGGCGAGGTGGTTTCCTGCAGTTTGCTGTAATCGGACAAGAAGCCCGAATATTGCGACGTTTGGGTGACTTTGGACGAACAGCCCGCTAGCAACAGGCCTGCTGCCAGAACCGCCATGGCAACGCTCAAGCGTTGTTTTTTCATGTGATTTCCTATGATGAGTGGTGATTACCCTTACAAAACATAGCGCATTATCTGCGCCGTAGCGGGCATTTTCGGGGCCGGGCGTGCCCTGTCGTGGCCTTTTTTCAGTATCGTGATGCGCCGCCGGGTTTTGTCGCCAGCGCCGGTGATAAAGCGGCGAGCGAGGCATCCGCTCTGGCCAGCGTCAGGCGTAGCTCAGCTTGCCACTGTGGCAACAATGGCCAGAGATCCGCCTGATGTTCGGCTTGCAGGCACCAAACCTCCCGGTCGTGCCAATCACCGAGGGTGTTTTGCGCCGCTTTCAGGCTCGCCATCGCGGCGGGAGAGAGGGGAAGGCGTTGCGGGTAGGCTTCGGCCGCGTAACGCAGGCGTTTAACCAGCAGCCGCAGACGGTGGCGATCGTAGCCGATATCAGCCAACGCCCGGCGCAATTGCCGCTGCTGGCGCTGCAGGCGTCGGTTCACACGGTGTTTGGCGGCGCGTTGCGCGGTGCGGCGAAAGCGGTGCGGCCAGGCGTGCAATAGCGAAGGGAAGCTGATGAGCTGCGGGTTGGCGAGCAGTTGGCGGCAGCGGGCCTGAAAATCGCTCTGGCGCACGTTGGCCTGCCAATCCAGATGATGGTGCGCCAGTTCGGCGATCAGCACCTCGAGATCGCGCAGCGGCGTCGTGAGCCTGCCCAACTGGGCGGCGGCCCGATCGAGCCGCGTTGCGCCGGGGCAACCGCGCAACGGGCGCAGCAGGCTGCGGATACGGCGCAGAGTGACGCGCAAATCGTGCAGCGCTTCGCTGTCCGGCGCCTGTTGCAGCCGCCGGAGCGCTTCGTTCAGCGCCGACTCGAGCCGGCGAAGCTGGGTGACAATATCCTCGACGAAAGCCATGTGCCGTTCCTGGAGAGAGCATCGCAACGATGCCTCCTTCAGTATGGCGCGTCGTTGCGGATTACGCCTTGATCAGCGCGCCGGCATAGTCCAGCTGCCGCCAGGCTTCATAAACCACCACCGCGACGGCATTCGACAGGTTCATGCTGCGGCTTTGCGCCTGCATCGGGATGCGGATTTTTTGCTGCGCGGGCAGCGCATCGAGGATGTCGGCGGGCAACCCGCGCGTTTCCGGGCCGAACAGCAGGTAGTCGCCGGCCTGATAGCTGACGGCGCTGTGCGCCGGCGTGCCTTTGGTCGTGAGAGCAAACAGCCGTTGCGGCTCCTCGGCGGCGAGAAAAGCGGCGTAGTCGGCATGACGGTGGACGCGGGTGAACTCATGGTAATCCAGTCCGGCGCGGCGCAGACGCTTGTCGTCCCACGGAAAACCCAGCGGTTCGATCAGATGCAGATTAAAGCCGGTATTGGCGCACAGGCGGATGATATTGCCGGTATTGGGTGGAATTTCGGGTTCAAATAAAACGATGTTCAGCATGTTGCAGGCCCCTCGTGAACGAGGGGCGCAGGATAGCAAACTCTTACTGTTCTGTCTTAGACGATAGGCGTTGATGATGCAGCGGCAGCCACAGCACCAGCCGCAGACCGCCAAGCGGGCTGTCTTCAGCCTTCACCCAGCCGCGATGCTGATTGACCGCCGCCTCGACGATCGCCAGGCCAAGGCCGGTGCCGCCGGACTCACGGTCGCGCGCCTCATCGGTGCGGTAGAACGGGCGGAAAATCTGCTCGCGATCTTCGGCGCTGACGCCGGGGCCGTCGTCGTCAACCTGGATGGTCACGCCCTGATTGTCGGCGCTGAACGCCACGGCGATGCGGGTGTGCGAATAACGCAGGGCGTTGCGCACGATGTTTTCCAATGCGCTGTCCAGCGCGCTCGCGTTGCCGAACAGCGTCCACGGGCCGGGCGGCGCAGCGATCTCCAGCTGCTTGCCCATCTGTTCGGCTTCGAAACGGGCGTTGTCCAGCACGTCGGCCCACAGTTCGTTGGCCTTCAACTGCTCGCGCGCCAGCTCGCTCTTCTGCTGCCCGCGCGACAGCGCCAGCAGATCGTTGATCATCGAATCCAGCCGCTGCGCTTCGGTTTCGATGCGCGCCAGTTCGTGGCCTTCGCCGTGGCGGCGGCGCATCAGCGCGGTGGCCAGCTGCAGGCGAGTCAGCGGCGTGCGCAGCTCGTGCGAGATGTCCGAGATCAGCCGCTGCTGCGCGTTCATCATGCGCTCCAGCGCGCTGACCATTTGGTTGAAGCTGGCGCCGGTGGCCAGGAATTCCTGCGGACCGGCCTCCAGCTCCGGATGCTGCTTCAGGTTGCCGCGCGCCACGTCATCGGCGGCGTTCTTCAGCTTGCGCGCCGGCTTCGCCAGGCTCCAGGCCAGCCACAGCAGCAGCGGGGCGCTGATCAGCATGGTGACGATCAGCAGCAGCAGCGGCCGGTCGAACATCAGGTTGATGAAGTCGGATTGCGGGCTGTTGGCGGGACGGATCAGGTACAGCTGATAGTTGTCTTCGCCGTCGCGCACCGCGAACGGCCCGACCAGCTCGACGCGGCCGTATTTTTTCTTCTTCGGATGATCCGAGTTATCGGATTGGCCGATGAAGTTGCGGACGATCTGCATTTCGTTGCGCTGCGCGCCGATCACCCGGCCTTCGCTGGTGACCAGCAGCAGGCGTTGGCCCGGCGGCGCCCATTTGTCGATGGCGCGGAACAGGCGGCGCCACCACATCAGATCGTTGGCCGGATCGTTTTGCAGCTCGGCCTCGACGTGCTGTTCCAGCATCAACCCCTGCCGCTGCTCGCTGTCGAGCAGCGAGGTCATTTGGCGGGAGTCGAGCTTGGGCACCATCAACACCAGCATTAGCACCAGGGCTAACGTGAACCAGAAAATGGCGAAGATGCGTGCCGTCAAACTGTTGATCATGTTGCAGATACCATCAAATAACCACGCCCGCGCAGGGTTTTGAACCACGGATGCCCGTCTTTGCGATCCGGCAGCTTACGCCGCAGGTTGGAGATGTGCATGTCGATGGCGCGATCGAACGGAGTCAGGCGTTTGCCCAGCACTTCCTGGCTCAGCAGTTCGCGCGACACCACCTGGCCGAGATGCTGCGCCAGCAGATACAGCAGGGTGAACTCGGTGCCGGTCAGATCCAGCACCTGGCCGTCGAAGCTGGCCTCCTGGCGGCCGGGGTTCAGCTGCAGGCCATCGACATCCAGCGTCGGGGCGCCGCTGTCGACCTGTTGCTGCTGTTCGCTCCAGTTGGAACGGCGCAGAATGGCGCGAATGCGCGCGACCAGCTCGCGATCGTTGAAGGGTTTCGGCAGGTAATCATCGGCGCCCAGCTCCAGGCCCAGCACGCGGTCCAGCTCGCTGCCGCGCGCGGTCAGCATGATGACCGGCGTCTGGTGATGTTGGCGCAGTTCTTTCAGCGTATCGATGCCGTTTTTCTTCGGCATCATGATGTCGAGCAGCAGCAGATCGACGGAGCTGTCCAGCAGCGACAACGCCTGCTCGCCATCGTGCGCGACGACGATATTAAAACCTTCCATTTCAAGCAGTTCTTTTAACAGCGAGGTCAACTCGCGGTCGTCGTCAACTAACAGAATCTTGTTCATTATGATTTACCTCCAGACGCAAAATACGTCATCAACTGTTGCCATTCCATGACTTTACGTAGTTTTACATGCACTGACGCAGGTTTTCAGGTGTGGCGGTACACTGCTCCTCGTTGATTCGCAAAGTGAGAAAGCTTGAGGAGTTGAAATGCGTAAGGTGACCGCATTAGTTATGGCATCACTGCTGGCAATTGGTTCGACCGCTGCCTTCGCTGCCGACACTATACCGGACACAGCCCAACCTCCCGGCAACGACGCGATGACCCGAATACCCGGCCAGCACCATATGTTCGACGGTGTCAGCCTCAGCGAACAGCAGCGCCAGCAAATGCGCGATTTGATGCGCCAGGCCCGGCACGATCTGCCTGGTGTCAATGTAGCTGAAATGGAAGCCATGCATAAACTGGTGACCGCAGAGAAATTTGATGAAGCCGCCGTGTACGCCCAGGCGGAAAAGATGGCCCAACAGCAGGTCAAGCGCCAGGTGGAAATGGCCCGGGTGCGCAACCAAATGTATAACCTGCTGACGCCAGAGCAAAAAAGTGTTTTAGACCAGAAACATCAGCAGCGCATGCAGCAGATGGAGCAGCAAATTTCTGGTTTGCAGCAAGCTTCTGCCCAGAAGTGAAGTACGACTGAGTAGTCCCCTGTTTTTCCTTGCCATAGACACCATCCCTGTCTTCCCCGCCATGATGGCGGGGTTTTTTTTATCCGACATTTCGCTATATTGAGCGCCACACCTTTTAGCCGGGGCCCCTTATGGAACAGCGCTATGCACGCCTGGTAAAGTCCGCCGCGTTGGCAGCAACCGCGCTGGCGTCGTCGCTGCTGTTGATCAAAATCGTCGCCTGGTACCACACCGGTTCGGTCAGCCTGTTGGCGGCGCTGGTGGATTCGTTGGTCGATATCGCCGCCTCGCTGACCAACCTTCTGGTGGTGCGCTATTCGCTGCAGCCGGCCGATGCCGAGCACACTTTCGGCCACGGCAAAGCGGAATCGCTGGCGGCGCTGGCGCAAAGCATGTTTATTTCCGGCTCCGCCCTGTTTTTGTTCCTCACCGGCTTCCAGCACCTGTACGCACCGCAAACGCTGCGCGATCCCGGTGTCGGGGTCGTGGTGACGGTGATAGCGTTGGTCAGCACGCTGATTCTGGTCACCTATCAACGCTGGGTGGTCAGAAAAACGCGCAGTCAGGCCGTACGCGCAGATATGCTGCATTATCAGTCAGATGTCATGATGAATGGTGCTATTCTTATCGCTCTTGGGCTAAGCTGGTACGGCTTCCAACGGGCGGATGCGTTGTTCGCGCTGGGCATCGGCGTTTACATCCTCTATAGCGCGCTGCGCATGGGCTATGAAGCGGTGCAGTCGCTGTTGGATCGGGCGTTGCCGGATGATGAGCGCCAGGCGATTATCGCCGTGGTTTCCTCCTGGCCCGGCGTGAAAGGCGCACACGATCTGCGCACGCGTCAGTCGGGGCCGACGCGTTTCATCCAGCTGCATCTGGAGATGGAGGACACGCTGCCGCTGCGCGAGGCGCACCGGTTGGCCGATCAGGTGGAACAAGCCCTGCGGCAACGTTTTGCGGGGGCGGACGTCATCATTCACCTGGATCCGTGCTCCGTGGTGCCGCCGGGTAGGCAGGGGCATTGGGAGCTATAATCATATAGAGGCATAGCGCAACGTATTATCATGAATATCTGAGTTAGCTCAGCGTGCCATGCGGTGTTTTAACCGTTATATTGCGTGACTTGAATCAATTCAGCTGGGTGTTTTTGATATAATATCCAGCAATAAGCCGTAAAGCTGGTTTTCTGCAGCCGGAGAGGTTTCAAGACGATCGGCGGAGACAGAATTCTTAAGAAATTGCATCTACACAGTTCAGAGGTAGTCATGATCAAGAAAATCGGTGTACTGACGAGCGGCGGTGATTCGCCGGGTATGAACGCTGCAATCCGCGGCGTTGTGCGTTCTGCGCTTTCAGAAGGTCTGGAAGTTTTTGGTATTTACGATGGCTACCTTGGCTTGTACGAAGATCGCATGGAGCAGCTGGACCGCTATAGCGTGTCCGACATGATCAATCGCGGCGGCACCTTCCTCGGTTCTGCCCGCTTCCCGGAATTCAGGGATGAAAACGTGCGCGCCAAGGCGATTGAAAACCTGAAGAATCGCGGCATCGACGCGCTGGTGGTGATCGGCGGCGACGGTTCCTACATGGGCGCCAAACGCCTGACGGAAGAAGGCTTCCCGTGCATCGGCCTGCCAGGCACCATCGATAACGATGTCGCCGGTACCGACTACACCATCGGTTACTTCACCGCGCTGGAAACCGTGGTGGAAGCGATCGACCGCCTGCGCGATACCTCCTCGTCGCACCAGCGCATCTCTATCGTGGAAGTGATGGGCCGTTACTGCGGCGATCTGACGCTGGCGGCGGCGATTGCCGGCGGCTGCGAATTCATCGTGCTGCCTGAAATCGAATTCAATCGCGAAGATCTGGTGTGCGAAATCAAGGCCGGTATCGCCAAGGGCAAAAAGCACGCCATCGTGGCGATCACCGAGCACATCTGCGATATCGATGAGCTGGCGCGCCACATCGAGCAGGAAACCAAGCGTGAAACCCGCGCCACCGTGCTGGGCCACATTCAACGCGGCGGTTCACCGGTCGCCTATGACCGCATCCTGGCCTCACGCATGGGCGCCTACGCCATCGAACTGCTGCTGCAGGGTTACGGCGGCCGCTGCGTCGGTATCCAGAACGAAAAGATGGTGCATCACGACATCATCGACGCGATCGAAAACATGAAGCGTCCGTTCAAGGGCGACTGGCTGGAAACGGCGAAAAAGCTGTACTGATTCGCCGCTCGCCGAAAGCCTCCGCTTGCGGGGGCTTTTTTATGCTCGCCGGTGACATATTCCAGAATCATCTAGCCCAAAATTTTTTATTCTTTAATTGCCGGGAAAGTTTCTGGCAGGCTCTGATGCTAAATCAACCGATTGAGGTTGCGTTAATTTTCTGGGAGAGCCTGTCGATGCGTAAATGGGGTGTAGGTCTGACATTGGTGCTGTTGGCGTCCGGCGCCATGGCGAAGGATATTCAGTTGCTGAACGTGTCATACGATCCGACGCGTGAGTTCTATCAGGCTTACAACACGGCATTCAGCAAGCACTACCAGGCGGAAACCGGCGACAAGGTGACGGTGCGTCAGTCGCACGGCGGCTCCGGCAAACAGGCGACTTCGGTGATCAACGGCATCGAGGCCGACGTGGTGACGCTGGCGTTGGCCTATGACGTCGACGCCATCGCCGAACGCGGGCGCATTGAGAAAGACTGGATCAAACGCCTGCCGGACAACTCGGCGCCTTACACCTCGACCATCGTCTTCCTGGTGCGCAAAGGCAATCCGAAACAAATTCATGACTGGCCTGACTTGATCAAGCCGGGCGTGTCGGTGATCACCCCGAATCCGAAAACCTCCGGCGGCGCCCGCTGGAACTACCTGGCCGCCTGGGGCTACGCGTTGCACCACAACAACAACGATAAGGCCAAGGCGCAGGACTTCGTCAAAAACCTGTACAAGAACGTAGAGGTACTGGATTCCGGCGCGCGCGGCTCGACCAACACCTTCGTTGAGCGCGGCATCGGCGACGTGCTGATCGCCTGGGAAAACGAAGCGCTGCTGGCGGAGAAAGAGCTGGGCAAAGACAAGTTCGAGATCATCACCCCGAGCGAATCGATTCTGGCCGAACCGACGGTGTCGGTGGTGGATAAGGTGGTCGATAAACGCGGCACCCGCGAGGTGGCGACCGCCTACCTGAAATATCTGTATTCGCCGGAAGGGCAGACCATCGCGGCGCAGCACTATTATCGCCCGCGCGATGCGGCGGTGGCGGCCAAGTTTGCCGGGCAGTTCCCGCAGCTGAAGCTGTTCACCGTGGATGACACCTTCGGCGGCTGGACCGAAGCGCAGAAGGTGCACTTCGCCACCGGTGGCGTGTTCGACGAAATCAGCAAACGCTGATGCCGGTTGAGCGGCAATTAAAAAACCCCGGCTTGCCGGGGTTTTTTTATGGCGAGCCTAAGGCAATCAGGCTTTTTTCGCTGCGGCAGCGGCTTTGACGATCACGGCGAAAGCGTCGGCTTTCAGCGAGGCGCCGCCAACCAGCGCGCCGTCGATGTCCGGCTGGGAGAACAGCTCTGCGGCGTTCTTGTCGTTCACCGAACCGCCGTACTGGATGATGATTTCAGCGGCAACCGCGGCATCGTGCTTGGCGATGTGATCGCGGATAAATTTGTGCACGGCCTGCGCCTGCGCAGGGGTGGCGGATTTGCCGGTACCGATGGCCCAGACCGGCTCATAGGCGATCACGGTGCCTTTCATCGCCGGTGCGCCCAGCGTTTTCAGCACGGCGTCGATCTGGCGCGCGCATACTTCTTCGGTTTTGCCCGCGGCGTTTTCCGCTTCGGTTTCACCGATGCACAGCACCGGGATCAGGCCGGCTTCTTTCAGCACGGCGAATTTCTCGGCGATCACTTCGTCGCTTTCTTTGTGGTAGGTGCGACGCTCGGAGTGGCCGATGATGATGTACTGAGCGCCGACGTCTTTCAGCATGTTGGCGGAAACTTCACCGGTGAAGGCGCCGGACAGGTTAACGTCCACGTTCTGCGCGCCCAGCGCGATGCGGCTGCCGGCCAGCGCATGCTTGGCCTGATCCAGATACATCACCGGCGGGGCGATGGCGACGCCACAGCCGTCAACGCTGCTCAGCTCATGGCGCAGACCGGCGATCAGTTCGTTGACCATGTGGGTGCTGCCGTTAAGCTTCCAGTTACCCATAACTAATG
The DNA here is from genome assembly GCF_017811775.1 of Serratia sp. X10. Lineage (NCBI taxonomy): Bacteria > Pseudomonadati > Pseudomonadota > Gammaproteobacteria > Enterobacterales > Yersiniaceae > Serratia > Serratia sp. X10. Next base: position 77,546 of record NZ_JAEIOH010000010.1, read on the forward strand.
GATGACGCATGTTTTTTCCTCCAACTAGGGAACGCGAGAGTCGAAATGACAACTGCCGGACCGGCAGTTTACCTGCCCAACAGTATAGAGATCATTAAGCGCGAAGGCTTTGCTTTTCGTCATTAAATGCCGCGCCGTTACGGCTCGGAAAGCGCCAGCTTAATCGGTTCAACCGCGAAGGTGACGCCTTTATCGCCGTTGTCCGAGACGACATAGCGAATGGCGCCGACCTGCTGTTGGTAAAAACGCGATCCTTTGCCTTTTTCCAGCAGGCTGTTCACCTTGTTCTGACTCTGTTCCACCGTCAGCGCCGGTTCGAATTGACGCATCAGCGCCGCCATGTAGGTGATGGCGATGGCGCGCGCGGCTTTTTCTTCATTGGCCTGCTGCAGCGGCAGATGCGTGATCTGCAACGTTTTGATTTTACCGGTACCTTTCTCCAGTGCGGTGGAGGCGTACAGGTTTTCGTTGAGTTTACTGGCGGCGCGCGTCAGCAGCGGCGAATCGTCTTCGGCGGCGGGAATGGCGCGGAATTCGCCAATCGGCAGCTTCGGGTTATCGCGGTTGTACTTTTCGCGGAATTTAATCACCGTCAGGTCGAACGTCGGCGCGCCGGCCAGCAGGTAAGGCGCGGTCGGTTTCGCTTCGGCGGCGGGCGGTTCGGCCCAGGCGCTGGCGGCGGCCTGCAGCAGGCAGGCGATGGCGAGGGTTTTTCTCAGCATGGCGTATGGCATCAAGGACAAAGATGGCTCCGATTAAAGCGATAACCCGCAGGCCTTGTCAAAGATCCCACGCCATTATCGGTTCGCTGACGAGAAAGCTGTGCGGCGCGCCGCGTTATGCGAGGCGGAAAACTCGGCCCGGCAGCGCCTATGTTACACTGCGGCGCAGAATATGGGCAGGCTTAGAGCGCAGGAATCGATGACGTTACAACAGTGGTGTTTTTCTTTTAAGGGCCGCATCGGGCGGCGCGACTTCTGGATCTGGATGGGGCTGTGGCTGGTGCTGATGGCGGCGGCGTTTACGTTGGCCAATTATCAGCTGGTCGCCATCCAATCCATCGCCTTCTTTATCGTGGCGCTGCTGTGGCCGACGGCGGCGGTGCTGGTCAAACGGCTGCACGATCGCAACAAGGCCGGCTGGTGGGCGCTGCTGCTGATCCTGGCGTGGATGCTGGCGGCGGGCAACTGGCAGATGCTGGCACCGATCTGGCAATGGGGCGTCGGGCGTTTCATCCCGACGCTGATTATCGTGATGATGACTATCGATTTGGGCGCCTTCGTCGGCACGCCGGGGGACAATCGGTTCGGCCCGGAAGCCGAACCGGTGAAGTTCCGCTGATCCCCGCCGGGTTACCAGTAGTGTTCGCTGGTGATATGGCCCGGCTTGCGGCGCAGGTGCTTGCGCATCTGGCGGTGGTCTTTCAGCGTTTGCTGGGTGTCCCGCACCATTTGCGGGTTGCCGCACAGCATCACGTGGCTGGTTTCGGCGTCGATGGTCAAGCCGATCGCCGCTTCCAGTCGGCCGTCCTCGATCAGCGCCGGCACGCGGCCGGTCAGTGAGCCGGGCGTCTCTTCACGGCTGACGACGGTCTGGATACGCAGCTTGCCGTTGTAGCGTTGCTGCAGTTGCTGCATCAGCGGCAGGTAGCTCAGGTCGCGCGCAAAGCGCGCGGCGTGCACCAGCACCAGGTTGTTAAAGCGCTCCAGGCCGGCGCCTTGCTGCAGAATCGATAAATAGGGGCCGATGGCGGTGCCGGTCGCCAGCATCCACAGCGTGTCGCAGTCGGGCACCTCGTCCAGCACGAAGAAGCCGGCGGCTTCTTTGGTCACCATCACGTCCGAGCCCGGCCGCAGCTGATTGAGGCGCGGGCTCAGTTTGCCTTCTGGCACCGTGACCAGATAGAACTCCAGATTGGCGTCATCGGGGGCATTGACGTAGGAGTAGGCGCGCTGCACCCGCTCACCGTCGATCTCCAGCGCCAGCTTGGCGAATTGCCCGGCGGTGAAAGGATCGATGGGGGCATTGACCACCAGGCTGAACAGCCCGTCGGTCCATTGTTTTACCTGCGTAACCTTGCCGTTTACCCATTCAGCCATACTCTAAAGCTCCCGTGGTCGAATCAAATAAGCACAATGTCGTGAGCCGGAAATGGCGTGCGCGGTGCGCTCTACCCGGTAGTCGTTGCCGAACAGCCGGTGAAACAGCTGCAGCTCGGAATTGCACAGGCTGCTGCAGTTGGAACCGGCCACGCCGATCGGACAGTGGTTTTCCACCAGCAGCGCACCGTGCGGATGATCGAGCAATTCGGCCATGTAACCGTCGTGTTGCCGCAGGCGAACCAGGCGGGTTAGCCGATCCTGATGGCTGCGCTCGGCGGACAACTCTTCGGCATAGCGCAGATAAAGCTGCTCTTCGCGCGCGATGAGCAACGGTTCCACGCCGGCGCCGCCAAACAGCTGCAGTGCGGATTCCCGCAGTCGCTCCTGATCGTCGGCCGTGTAGGCGTGCCCCCGCTCGGTCAGCGACCAGTAGCGCGTCGGGCGGCCGACCTTGCTGCGCGCTTCTTCGTAACAAACCAGCTCACGTTTTTCCAGGGATTGCAGATGTTGTCGGATGCCCATCGGCGTGATGTCCAGACGCTCCGCCAGCATTTTGGCCGAGTGCGGGCCGAGAGCCTTTAACTGCAATAAAATCAGCTCAGGTGTTTTCATGAACCAAATCCCTATGGTGTTATTTTATTTCAAGTTGATGAAAATAATTATCGATTAAATGCTAAAGCGCAGCTACTGCAAACGCGCTAATTTTTACCCCCAAAGCGTTAGACGTACAGTTTAATTTACGAGCCTGGTCGGGTTTGCTGCCAGTGTGACCTAGATCAATATTTGTCTGAAACTCGCTAAAAAAATCAGATTTGATTAGCTTATGCCGCCATAGAGGGCTGCTCGCCGTTCTGGCTGCTGCAACGGCCATACCGGGACGCTGTGACGAGTTGAAACGTTAACGAAGATAATGAGAAAACTAGAGAACTTTCACCTGTTGGTGATGCTTATCCTGTTGGTCGCCGTCGGCCAGATGGCGCAAACCATTTATGTTCCCGTTATTGCTGACATCGCTCACGATCTGTCGGTGCGCACCGGCGCCGTGCAGCGGGTGATGGCGGCGTATCTGCTGACCTATGGTTTCTCCCAGCTGATTTACGGGCCGATATCGGATCGTATCGGGCGTCGGCCGGTGATCCTGACCGGCATGATGATCTTCCTGTTGGGGGCGCTGGGCGCGCTGCTGTCCACCAACCTGACGATGCTGGTCGCCGCCAGCGCGATTCAGGGCATGGGCACCGGCGTGGCGGGCGTGATGGCGCGCACCATGCCGCGCGATCTGTATGCCGGTACTGCGCTGCGTTACGCCAACAGCCTGCTGAACATGGGGATTTTGGTCAGTCCGTTGCTGGCGCCGGTGATCGGCGGCGCGCTGGCGATGGTGTTCGGCTGGCGCGCCTGTTACGCCTTCCTGCTGGCGCTGTGCGCCTGCGTTGCCTTCGCCATGTTCCGCTGGCTGCCGGAGACCCGTCCGGTACAGACGGAAAAACGCCGCATGCTGGCCAGTTTCCGCCAACTGCTGGGTGACAGTACCTTCAGCTGCTATCTGGTGATGCTGATCGGCGCGCTGGCGGGGATTGCGGTATTTGAAGCCAGCTGCGGCGTATTGATGGGGGGCGTGTTGGGGCTGAGCGGTCTGACCGTCAGTATCCTGTTCATTCTGCCGATCCCGGCGGCGTTTTTCGGCGCCTGGTATGCCGGGCGCGACGGTAAGACCTTCCACACCCTGATGTGGCATTCGGTGCTGAGCTGCCTGCTGGCGGGAGCGATGATGTGGATCCCGGGCTGGTTCGGCGTGATGAACATCTGGACGCTGATCGTGCCGGCCGCGCTGTTCTTCTTCGGCGCCGGCATGCTGTTCCCGCTGGCGACCACCGGGGCGATGGAGCCGTTCCCTTACCTGGCAGGCGCGGCGGGCGCACTGGTGGGCGGGATGCAGAACATGGGGTCCGGTCTGGCGACTTGGCTGTCCGCCATGTTGCCGCAAACCGGGCAGTTCAGCCTCGGCTTGCTGATGTTCGCGATGGCGCTGCTGATCCTGCTGTGCTGGTGGCCGCTGTCCAATCGTATGCAGCATCAGGGGCATACCGCATAACCACAGGGCGCCATTCGGCGCCCTCATACCGTTGACAAAGGGGAGAAAAAGCGGGGGTTTTCTCCCCTTTGTGGTTATCAGCCGAAAATCAATAAATTGATTTTCCTTGTTTTCTGTTCGCTGCTCTCTGCCAACCTGGCAAGAGTATGAGGTTTGTCATCAATCATCAGGGCGCCCTTCGGCGCCCTGTTTCGTTACAGCAGAAATTCGTGCAGCGTCGGGTCTTTGCGATCCAGATAGTGGGTCGAACGAATACGGCGGATGGTGCGCGATTTACCACGGATCAACAGAGTTTCGGTGGTGGCCATGTTGCCCTGGCGGCTGATGCCTTCCAGCAAATCGCCCTTAGTGATGCCGGTGGCGGAGAAGATCACGTTGTCGTTGCGCGCCATCTGATCCAGATGCAGCGCCTGGCCGGCTTCGATACCCATCTCCCGGCAGCGGACCAACTCCTGTTCGCCGATGCGGCGGTTTTCGGCGCTGTCGCCTTTCACCTCATGACGCGGCAGCAAACGCGCCTGCATGTCACCGTCCAGCGCGCGGATCACCGCGGCTGAGATCACCCCTTCCGGCGCGCCGCCGATGCCGTACATCACATCGACCTCGCTTTCCGGCATGCAGGTGAGAATGGAGGCCGCTACGTCGCCGTCAGGAATGGCGAATACTCGCACGCCCAACTGCTGCATCTGCGCGATGACGCCGTCGTGGCGCGGTTTGGCCAATACGATCACCGTCAGCTGCGACAGCGGTTTGCCCAGTCGTTCGGCGACGTTCTGCAGGTTCTCTGCCAATGGCCGGTTGAGATCGATGGCGCCGCGCGCCGCCGGGCCGACTACCAGCTTCTCCATGTACATGTCCGGCGCGTGCAGGAAGGTGCCGCGATCGCCCACCGCCAAGACCGCCAGCGCGTTGGACTGGCCCATGGCGGTCATGCGGGTGCCTTCGATCGGATCGACCGCGATGTCCACCGCGTCGCCCTGACCGGTACCGACCTGCTCGCCGATATACAGCATCGGCGCTTCGTCGATCTCGCCTTCGCCGATCACGATGCGCCCATCGATATCCACTTTGTTGAGCATGATGCGCATGGCGTGGACCGCCGCGCCGTCGGCGGCGTTCTTGTCGCCGCGTCCCAGCCATTTGTAGCCCGCCAGCGCGGCGGCTTCGGTAACGCGGGAGAATTCGATGGCTAATTCACGTTTCATGGCAAACCTGTCTGTGAGAAAGGGAAGAAAATATCGACAAAGTCTATCACAGCGCGATGGCGGCAGGGCGGGGCAAAAAAAAGCGCCGCCCGCAGGCAGCGCTTGTTGGCGAAACGGCAGCTTCGGGATTACTCGTGATCTTCCCATGCCTGAGCGCGAGCTACCGCTTTTTTCCAGCCGCTGTAACGGTAGTTGCGTTCGGTGGTTTCGATGCTTGGGCGGAATTCACGCTCAATCACCGCTTTGCTCTTCACTTCATCCAGATCGTTCCAGTAGCCGATGGCCAGGCCCGCCAGGAACGCGGCGCCCAGCGCCGTCGATTCACGCACTTCAGGGCGTTCTACACGGGTGCCGAGAATATCGGACTGGAACTGCATCAGGAAGTTGTTGGCGACCGCGCCGCCGTCCACGCGCAGCGATTGCAGGCGGGTGTTGGCGTCGGCCTGCATGGCGTCCAGCACGTCGCGCGTCTGGAAGGCGATGGATTCCAGCGTGGCGCGGATGATGTGGTTGCTGTTGGCGCCGCGGGTCAGGCCGAAGATGGCGCCGCGGGCATACGGATCCCAGTAGGGCGCGCCCAGGCCGGTGAAGGCCGGCACCACATAGACGCCGTTGCTGTCTTTCACCTTGGTGGCGAAATATTCGGAGTCGGCGGCGTCGCTGATCAGTTTCAGCTCGTCGCGCAGCCACTGGATAGACGCACCGCCGATGAACACCGCGCCTTCCAGCGCATAGTTCACTTCGCCGCGCGGGCCGCAGGCGATGGTGGTCAGCAAACCGTTTTTCGAGCGCACCGCTTCTTTGCCGGTGTTCATCAGCAGGAAGCAGCCGGTGCCGTAGGTGTTCTTCGCCATGCCCGGTTGAACGCACAGCTGGCCGTAAAGTGCCGCCTGCTGGTCACCGGCGATACCGGCGATAGGAATACGCGTGCCGCCCTTACCGCCGATGTTGGTCTGGCCGTACACTTCGGAGGACGGGCGGACTTTCGGCAGCATGGCGCGCGGGATATCCAGCACTTCCAGCATGCGCTCGTCCCAGTCCAGCTCGTGGATGTTGAACATCATGGTGCGTGAGGCGTTGGTGTAATCGGTGACGTGTACGCGCCCCTGGGTCATTTTCCACACCAGCCAGGTATCCACGGTGCCGAACAGCAGTTCGCCGCGCTTGGCGCGCTCGCGGGCGCCTTCGACGTTGTCCAGGATCCACTTCACCTTGGTGCCGGAGAAGTAGGGGTCAACCACCAGGCCGGTGTTGTGACGGATGTACTCTTCCAGGCCGTCGCGCTTGAGCTTCTCGCAGATGTCGGCGGTGCGGCGGCACTGCCAGACGATGGCGTTGTAGACAGGCTTGCCGGTCTCTTTTTCCCAGACGATGGTGGTTTCGCGCTGGTTGGTGATGCCGATGCCGGCGATCTGATCGGAATTGATGTCGGCCTTCGCCAGCACTTCTACCAGCGTCGAGCTTTGCGACGCCCAGATCTCCATCGGGTCGTGCTCAACCCAGCCGGCCTTTGGATAGATCTGCGGGAATTCGCGCTGCGATACCGCAACGATGTTGGCGTCGTGATCGAGCACGACGGCGCGTGAGCTGGTAGTCCCTTGGTCGAGTGCGACAATGTATTTTTTTTCTACAGTCATGGTAATTATCCTGCTGTTGTTAACCGTGTAAAACTGCACCCATCACGCTTTACGCTGCTGGGTCTTGGCGTCGGGCTCTTCTTCCGTCACGCAGACGTCGCACGGCAGGTGGCGGCCAATCAGCGCGCGGTAACCGAAAGCGCCCAGGCCACAGCCGACGATAGGGGCGAAGATCGGCACCAGGAAGTACGGGATGTCGCGCGCGCCGGTGAAGGCGACTTTGCCCCAGCCGGCCAGGTAGGCGAACAGTTTCGGCCCGAAGTCACGCGCCGGGTTCAACGCAAAGCCGGTCAATGGTCCCATGGAGGCGCCGATCACGGCAATCAGAATACCGATCAGCAGCGGCGCCAGCGGGCCGCGCGGAATGCCGTTGCCGTCGTCGGTCAGCGCCAGGATCAGGCACATCAGGATCGCAGCGATCACCATTTCCACCAGGAAGGCCTGGCCGACGGAGATGTGCGCGTTAGGGTAAGTCGAGAAGATGCCGGCCAGTTCAAGGCTTTCGTTGCTGCCGCGCACCATATGGTGAGCCGCTTCGAAGTCGAAGAACAGGTTATAGTACAGCCCGTAGACCAGGGCGGCGGCGCAGAAGGCGCCGGCGATCTGCGCAATGATGTAAGGCACCACTTTGCGCCCGTCGAAGCAGGCGAACAGCCACAGGGCGAGGGTGACCGCTGGGTTGAGATGCGCACCGGAAATGGCGGCGGTCAGATAGATGGCCATGGCGACGCCGAGGCCCCAAATGATGCTGATTTCCCACTGGCCGAAGCTGGCGCCCGCCAGTTTCAGTGCGGCAACGCAGCCTACGCCAAAGAAGATCAGCAGCGCCGTGCCGAGGAACTCGGCGATGCACTGGCCTTTTAATGTCGGACTGGTGGTTTGGCTCATAATGTTGGTGTCCTGCAAAACGGCGGTTGTTGGTTTATAGGCTCAGCCAGGTATACATCTGACCTATGGGCACAGTTTTTTTCATCTCGTCCAATTATTGAATGAGGACGTGATGTAAATTTATCGTTAACGAACATAAACGAGAAATAGCGAAATCAAAATGTGTGTGGCGCGTCATAAAATTGAGCGATTTCGCGTCGTTCAGTGTTCTTTCTGAGCCATAAAAGTGTGATCTGACCAGTGGTTTGGCGAGGGGCGTTAACAACTCGCGGCGGCGGCGGCGGGGATTTTCAGTTTTTACTGATGGCGAGGGCAGGAAAATTGCAACAGACTGCGCGATGATCCGGTATGTTGCTAGACAGGCGGAGACTGGCTACTTACAATCGTTTTTAACGAATCGAGACTGGCGCGCCTTCCGTAACGGCGCGCGTCACTGAGCGCGATGCAATATTCGCAGTCGCTGCAGCCGACGTTGCGGCCGCTACTTATAGATGTACGCCTTGCTATCATGAGGGGACTGAAGCATGTCATTTGAAGTATTTGAGAAACTGGAAGCAAAAGTACAGCAGGCGATTGATACCATCACCTTGTTGCAGATGGAAATTGAAGAGCTGAAAGACAAAAACAACTCTCTGTCGCAGGAAGTTCAGGCTGCCTCCGGCAACCACGAAGCGCTGGTGCGCGAAAACCAACAGCTGAAAGAAGAACAGCACGTATGGCAAGATCGCCTGCGCGCGCTGCTGGGCAAAATGGAAGAGGTTTGATTCCTTACGCCATGCAGCAACGAAAAGGGCGCCTGAGGCGCCCTTTTTCATGTCCGAAAATCACTCGATGTCGAGCGGGTCTTCGGAGAGGATGATGCCGGTGTTGTCGGCATACAGGTGGTCGCCGGAGAAGAAGGTGACGCCACCGAAGTTGACGCGGATATCGCTTTCGCCCACGCCTTCGCTTACGGCACCCGCCGGGATCGCCGCCATCGCCTGAATGCCGATGTCGAGCTCTTCCAGATCGTCCACCTGGCGCACCGCGCCGTATACCACGATGCCTTCCCATTCATTCTGGGCGGCCAGGCGCGCCAGTTCGGCGTTGATCAGCGCCCGGCGTACCGAACCGCCGCCGTCGACCAACAGCACGCGGCCGCGACCGTTTTCTTCAAGCAGATCGAATAACAGGCCGTTATCCTCAAAGCATTTCACCGTGGTGATCTGCCCGCCAAATGAAGTACGCCCGCCAAAATTGGAGAACAGAGGTTCAACAACGTTCACCTCTTCATGATAGATGTCGCAAAGTTCGGAAGTATCGTATTTCATAGGATTTTACGTCTGTTTGCCGCAGGAATGTTCAGTATATCCCTTTATTCGCCCTGTTGGCAAAATCATCAGTTTTTAACTGAGCGCCACGCCGATGGCGAACAGCAGGTTGGCCAGCAACGCCGCCTTGACCATATGCTCCAGCATCGGCCGCATGCCGACCGGCGTCGGATCGCGCAGCACGCGCAGGCCGTGGCGCACCAGCAGCGGGATCGCCAGCACGAACAGCCAACCCCACGGGCTGTGGAGGTTGAACAGCGTGAACAGCGCGAAACACAGCACCGCGCCGCCGAGCAGCAGGGCGTGGTAAATGCGCGCCTTGTGCGGGCCGAGACGCACCGCCAGCGTATTCTTGCCGTTTTCGCGATCGCTTTCGATATCGCGCAGATTGTTGATGTTGAGCACCGCCGTCGCCAGCAGGCCGCAGGCGGTGGCCGGCAGCATCACGACGCTGTCGAAGGTGTGCGTCTGCAAATAGTAGGTGCCGGCCACGCTCAGCCAGCCGAAGAACACCAGCACCGAGATGTCGCCCAGCCCCAAATACCCGTAGGGTTTGTTGCCGACGGTGTAGGTGATGGCCGCCACGATAGACAGCCCGCCCAGCACCAGGAAGCCCAGCACGTCGCTGGGTTGCTCGCAGGCGACGGCGATCAGCGAACAGCCGGCGATGGCGATCAGCACCACCGTCACCACCAGCGCCCGTTTCATCTGCGCCTGGGTGATCATGCCCTTTTGCATGCCGCGCAACGGCCCGATGCGATCTTCTTTGTCGCTGCCTTTGACCGCGTCGCCGTAGTCATTCGCCAGGTTGGAGAGGATCTGCAGCAGACCGGCGGTCACCAGCGCCAGCAGCGCCACTTCAGGTTTCAGGCTGCCGTGCCAGGCGGCGATCGCCGAGCCGACCACGATGGAGGCAAAGGCCAACGGCAGGGTGCGGGGGCGTAGACTTTCGAGCCAGGCGGAAATCGGGGTGGTGGAGGTTGATGAGCTCATGTTTCGCTTCTGTCAGTAAGTTGCGGTGTCCGTTAGAAATAATTGTGGGAGGCAATGCCTCCCACACAGATGACTGACAAGACAATGATTGAGCGATTATAGGATAAAACGACTCAAATCTTCATCCGCCACCAGTTCATCCAGATGACTGCGCACGTAATCCGCATCAATTGTAATGGATTGGCCATTAATTTCACTCGCATCGTAGGAAATATCTTCCATCAGACGCTCCAGCACGGTGTGCAGACGACGCGCGCCGATGTTCTCGGTGCTTTCGTTGACCTGCCACGCGGCTTCGGCGATGCGGCGGATGCCGTCGGCGGTGAACTCGATGTTGACGCCTTCGGTGCCCATCAGCGCTTTGTACTGTTCGGTCAGCGACGCGCTCGGCTCGGTCAGGATGCGCTCGAAGTCTTCGGTGGTCAGCGCCTGCAGCTCAACGCGGATCGGCAGGCGGCCCTGCAGTTCCGGGATCAGATCCGACGGATTGGCGGTCTGGAACGCGCCGGAAGCGATGAACAGAATGTGGTCGGTCTTCACCATGCCGTGCTTGGTGGACACGGTGCAGCCTTCCACCAGCGGCAGCAGGTCGCGCTGCACCCCTTCGCGGGAAACGTCCGGGCCGGAGCTTTGGCCGCCGCGCTTACAGATTTTGTCGATCTCATCGATAAACACGATGCCGTGCTGCTCAACCGCTTCGATCGCCTGCTCTTTCAGCTCTTCCGGGTTCACCAGCTTGGCGGCTTCTTCTTCCACCAGCAGCTTGAAGGCTTCTTTGATCTTCAGCTTGCGCGGTTTTTGTTTTTGGCCGCCGAGGTTCTGGAACATCGACTGCAGCTGGTTGGTCATCTCCTCCATGCCCGGAGGCGCCATGATTTCGACGCCCATCGGCACGGCGGCCAGATCGATTTCGATCTCTTTGTCATCCAGCTGGCCTTCGCGCAGTTTCTTGCGGAATGCCTGGCGGGCGGCGGACGGCTCCTGGCCTTCTTCCGGCTGGCCCCAGTTGTTTTTGGCCGGCGGGATCAGCACGTCGAGAATGCGCTCTTCGGCCAACTCTTCGGCACGGGTGCGGTTTTTCTCGATCGACTGCATGCGCACCATTTTGATGGCGGCATCGGTCAGATCGCGAATGATGGAGTCCACTTCTTTGCCCACATAGCCCACTTCGGTGAACTTGGTGGCTTCAACCTTGATGAACGGCGCGTTGGCCAGCTTCGCCAGACGGCGGGCGATTTCGGTTTTACCGACGCCGGTCGGGCCGATCATCAGAATGTTTTTCGGGGTCACTTCGTGACGCAGCATCTCGTTAAGCTGCATCCGGCGCCAGCGGTTGCGCAGGGCAATGGCGACAGCGCGTTTGGCCTTGTTTTGGCCAATGATATAGCTGTCCAGTTCGCTGACGATCTCGCGCGGGGTCATTTCAGACATGGTATTCGATCCTTACGCTTTGGAAGGCAATTCTTCAATGGTGTGGAAATGGTTGGTGTAAATACAGATGTCGCCGGCGATGTTGAGGGATTTCTCAACGATGTCGCGGGCGCTCAGCTCGGTATTTTCCAACATGGCGCGGGCGGCGGCCTGGGCGTATGGGCCGCCGGAGCCGATGGCGATCAGATCGTTTTCCGGCTGCACCACATCGCCGTTGCCGGTGATGATCAGCGAGGCGGTTTCATCGGCGACCGCCAGCAGCGCTTCGAGCTTGCGCAGCATGCGGTCGGTGCGCCAGTCTTTCGCCAGCTCGACGGCGGCTTTCACCAGGTGGCCCTGATGCATTTCCAGTTTGCGTTCAAACAGTTCAAACAGCGTGAAGGCGTCAGCGGTGCCACCGGCGAAACCGGCGATCACTTTGTCGTTATACAGGCGACGCACTTTCTTGACGTTACCCTTCATCACCGTATTACCCAGGGTTGCCTGGCCATCACCACCGATGACGACCTGGCCGTTGCGGCGTACGCTTACAATTGTTGTCACGAGCAGACCCTCGTTAAAGACGGAAAGAAGTCCCCGCAGCGCCTGCTTTCGCAGACGCTACGAGGCATATTGAGAGTATAGATGGGGGGGGATTGACGCTTTTCAACCCCCAACGGAGAGGGGAATGCAACTCGACATGCCGACGCCCTTCAGGCGCGAAAGGGTTTTGTCCGCTGCGGCGCGGCTGCTGTAGGGGCCGAGCACCACGCGATTCCAACCGCCACCGGCGGTGATGCGGCTCTCGATGCCCTCGAACGCCAGGCGCGCACGCACGGATTCAGCCTGATCGGTGGCGCGGAACGAACCGCATTGCACCATCCACTTCTGTTTCGATTCCGGTTTGGTGTCCTGCTTGGCCGTTTCCTGCTTCACTTCCGGTTTGGGCTCCGGCTTCGGTTGCGGCTTCGGCTCAGGCTGTTTCACCTGCGCCGGCGGCGGGGTGACTTGCTTCGGCTGCTGGTGCTGCTGCACCGGCGCGGTGGCGGCGCCGTTGTTGAACGGGTTGCGCGGCGCCTGAGTGACCTGCTGCTGTTGCTGTACCGGCTGCTGCTGCATTTGCGGTTGTTGCATCTGCTGCTGGCGGTTGCCGCGCGCATTGGCCTGGCCCGGATCGTTATACGGCACTTCATTCAGCTGCGTCGGACGCTGTTGCATGTCGGCCTGCATCTGCTCCAGCAGTTGCCGTTGTTCGGCGGTCAGCTGAGTTTTGGAATTGAGCTCGCCGCCGGCCGTCGGTTCGGTCGGGGTTTGCACGCCGATCTGGCGGTTTTCCAGCTCTTTGATATAGCGCCAGCGCTCTTCCGGCTTCGGCGGCAGGCCGTTGCCTGGGCGAGTGGTGTGCGCAGGCAACAACGGCGCGTCTTCCGGCTTGTTGTGCGTAATGAAATAGAGGCCACCGACAAAGACAACCAGCAACGCGACGGCTAACGCCAGCACGGTTTTGGAAACCTTCGGAGAACTGCGTTTTTTACGGCTGGGGGTTTTGCGCTTAGCTCCTGCTGCGCGCCCACGGCTTACATAGTCTTTTTGTGCCACTATTATTCCGCTGTGTCCTGATGAGAGGATAAGTCCGTCATGTTACTGAACCCTAAAATATTTGACTAGCGTTTCGGAGCAGCGGTGCTGCCTCTGATAATCAATTCACTGTCCAAGAGTCGGGAGCCGCTGGCCACCGTCTGGCCGTTCAACTGTTCCAACAGCAACAACATCGCCTGCTGGCCGATCTGGAAGCGCGGCTGCGCCACCGTGGTCAGCGGCGGATCGCAATACTGCGCCAGCTTGAGGTCGTCAAAGCCGACGATCGACAGATCCTGCGGTACCCGCAGCCCCATTTTCTTCGCCTGGGACAGCACGCCGATCGCCATGACGTCGCTGTGGCAGAACACCGCCGTCGGCGGTTTCGGCTGAGCCATCAACTGGGTCAGCGCTTGCGCGCCGGCTTCGTAGGTAAAATCACCCCGGGTAATATAGCTGCTTTCGACGGTAATGCCATTACGGCGTAGCGCTTGAACATAACCCTGCAGCCGATAATGGCTCAGCGGCATCTGTTCTGGTCCGGCGACGCAGGCGATCTGCCGGTGGCCCAATTGATGCAAATAATGCACGGCTTCAAAGGCGGCGGTCAGGTTGTCGATATGCACCGTCGGCAGTTCCAACTCGGGCGCGAACTCATTGGCCATCACCATCGGCGGTAGGTTGCGCTGCTCTTCCTTGCTGGCGTCGAACGGTAGATTAGAGCCCAGCAGCAGCATGCCGTCGATCTGTTTGGTGATGATCAGATTGACGAAGGTGCGTTCTTGCTGGTTCTGCTGCGCGCAGTCGCCGATCAGCACCAGATAACCTTGTTGGGCGGCGGTCTGTTCGATCCCCTGGATCACATCCGCGAAAAACGGATCGCAGATGTCGGGCACGATCACCAGGATGGTGCGAGATTCGTTGCGTTTGATATTGCGTGACAGAGCATGAGGAGAATAACCCACGGCCAGCACGGCCTGTTCCACTTTCTGACGCGTTGGCGTTGACACCTTTTCCGGATTCATCAGCGCACGCGATACGGTAGCCGTTGAAACGCCCGCCATTTCGGCGACGTCTTTCATGGTCGCCATGGATAACTCTTTCTTGTGTTCCAACGCCTTTCTCCTTGCGTCAGCCCCATGCCGACGCCACTACTGCTGTTTGCTCACAATGTCCGGCATGCGGTGGCGGGATTGTTGTCATTGGCGCCACTCGCGTTCGAGCACTCCGTCGCGCTGCGATGTGGCGACAAAATTTGCCCTCGCAGACATTCTAAACAGAATACGCCCCGCCTTTGTTACCTAATTTGCATAAAAAATGTGACCCGAGAAGGTTTTTTAGCGTTCGCTCGCAATTTAAAGGGTAAACGTTTGCATGACGGCAGCTAAATCGGACTTTTCCGGGATCAGCTGTCGATCGGATCGACATCCAGCGTCCATTTCACCTTGCGCGTTTGCGGCAGGGTGCCGATCAGCGGCAGCGAGCTTTTCATCAGCTGTTGCAGGACGCGCCGTGTCGGATGCTGCAGCAGCAGCTGCCAGCGGAAACGGCCGCCGCGTTTGGACTGCAGCGCCGGCACCGGGCCCATCACCCACAGCGAATCGTCCTTAAGCGGACTGGCTTCCAACAGATTGCGCAACTGCTGCAGGAACAGCGGGGCCTGTTGGTTATCGTGATCTTCGGCGCGCACGATGATGTGGCTGGTGTAGGGCGGCAGAAACACGCTGTTGCGCTCCGCCAGCGTCTGTTTGGCGAAGGCGTCGTAACCTTGTTGCAGCAGCACTTGCAATAACGGGTGCTCCGGGTGGTGGGTTTGCAGCAGCACTTCACCCTGTTTGCCCGCTCGCCCCGCGCGCCCGGAGACCTGGGTATAGAGCTGAGCAAAACGCTCGGCGGAGCGGAAGTCGGCGGAGAACAGCGCGCCGTCCACGTCCAGCAACGCCACCAGCGTGACGTCGGGAAAATGGTGGCCCTTGGCCAGCATTTGCGTGCCGATCAGAATGCGCGCTTCGCCTCGATGAATATCCGCCAGATGCTGTTCCAGCGCCCCTTTACGGCTGGTGGTGTCGCGATCGATGCGGGTGATCGGCGTGTCGGGGAACAGCGGTGCCAGCTCCTGCTCCAGCTGCTCGGTGCCGACGCCGACCGATACCAGGTGGGTGGAGCCGCACTGCGGGCATTGGTGCGGCACCGGTCGCTGGCTGTCGCAGTGGTGGCAGCGCAGCTGGCGCTGATGCTGGTGGAAGGTGTAATAGTGATCGCAGCGCTGGCACTCGGCGATCCAGCCGCACTCGTGGCACAGCAGCGCCGGGGCATAGCCGCGGCGGTTGAGGAACAGCATCACCTGATTGCCGGCTTTTAAATGGTGCTGCATGCTTTTCAACAGCGGCTGCGACAGGCCGACCTTCAGCGGCAACCCTTTCAGATCGATCAGATGCTGCGCCGCCGGTTTGGCGTTGCCCGCGCGCTGGGTGAGCTTTAACTGGCGATATTTGCCCAGCTGCACGTTGTGCAGCGTTTCCAGTGCCGGCGTGGCGGAGCCCATCACCATCGGAATATCTTCTTCCCGGGCGCGGAACACCGCCAGATCGCGGGCGTGGTAGCGCCAGCCTTCCTGCTGTTTATAAGAGCTGTCGTGCTCTTCGTCGATGATGATAACGCCCAGTTGCCGGAACGGCGTGAACAGCGCTGAGCGGGTGCCGATGACGATCGCGGCTTCGCCGCTGCGCGCGCGCAGCCAAACCGCCAGCCGTTCGCTGTCGTTCAGCCCGGAGTGCAGCACGTCCACCGGCGCGTTGAAGCGCTCGCGAAAGCGGGCGATGGTTTGCGGCGTCAGGCCGATTTCCGGCACCAGCACCAGCGCCTGCCGGCCTTTGGCTAACACGTTCTCCAGCACGCTGAGATACACCTCGGTCTTGCCGGAGCCGGTGACCCCGGCCAGCAGCCAGGCGGCAAACTGCTCATCTTCGCTTCGGATCGCCCCGACGGCGGTGGCCTGTTCGGTATTCAGCCGCAGCCGCTCGCCGAGCACCGCAAAGTTGGGGCGCCAGTCCTGCGTGGCCGCGACCTGAGCGCGCAGATCGATCAGCCCTTTGGCGCGCAGCGCCTGCAGGGCGCTTTCCGTCAGCTCAAGCTGGCTGACCTGATGGCGATAGACCGGGCGTTGCAACAGCGCCGCCAGCGCCTGCTGCTGTTTCGGCGCGCGTTTCAGGCTTTCGGGCGGCGTGGCGCGCCCCTCTTCGGTGGCGAACCACTGCCACAGCGGCGCGGCCTCGGCCGGTTTGCCTTGGCGCAGCAGGATCGGCAGCGCGTGGAACAGCACTTCGCCGATGGGATAGTGGTAGTAATCGCTGGCCCAGCGCAGGATGCGCCACAGGCTGGGGGAGAACAGCGATTGCGTGTCGATCACGCTGTCGATCGGTTTGAGTTTGTCCAACGGCAGTTCGCTGGTGTCGCTGCAGCCGGTGACGATGCCGATTGCATGCTGCCTGCCCCAGGGCACGCCCACGCGCGCGCCGGCCACCGGCTGCATGCCGGGCGGCAGCAGATAGTCGAAGGTGCGGGCGAGGGGGACCGGCAAAGCAACGTGTACGACGGGCATGATCTCATCCAAATTGAAAAAAAGTGGGCATCAGTTTACACGGCGCATCGGCAAATGTACGGTTCCGATTGCGCGCCCCAACTAATGCTGTATAATTTGCCGCCTTTGGTATAATTCGATACCAAAATTCTATTATCAACCACGTGTGGTGTCTGGCGAAACAGGGCTGGATAGCGACACGGCCTTAACTGAGGTTTCCCATGAAACAAGGTATCCACCCAAAATACGAAGAAGTTACTGCTAACTGCTCTTGCGGTAACGTGATGAAGATCCGCTCCACCGTGGGCCACGATCTGAACCTGGACGTTTGTGGCGCATGCCACCCGTTCTACACTGGCAAGCAGCGTGATGTTGCTACCGGTGGCCGCGTTGACCGCTTCAACAAGCGTTTCAGCGTACCAGGCGCTAAGAAATAAGATTTCTTATCGACCGATGAAAAAGGCGCCCTGGGCGCCTTTTTTCTTTTCTGCCGCCGGCGTTCGCCGGGCGGTTCTCAATATTCCCAGGTGTCGGGATCGACACCCAGTTCGCGCATCAACGCTTTTGCGGCTTCCGGGATTTCATCGCTGCGCTCTTTACGCAGGTCTTCATCGTTCGGCAGCGGCTGGCCGGTAAAGGCATGCAGAAACGCTTCGCACAGAAGTTCGCTGTTGGTGGCGTGGCGCAGGTTGTTCACCTGGCGACGGGTCCGTTCGTCGGTGAGGATTTTCAGGACCTTCAGCGGAATGGATACCGTGATCTTTTTGACTTGCTCGCTTTTTTTACCGTGTTCAGCGTAAGGGCTGACATACTCGCCGTTCCACTCAGCCATGGGACACCTTAACTTTGTCAGAAAAATTACAAAATTCTAAAAACCGGCCAATTATGCCCGATCTTCACTGTTCTCACTAAATAAATGTCAATTTTACGCGACCAGGGTCACTGAATGCCCCGCTTCGGCCAGGCATTGCCGCTTAACATCTTATCGTCATGTCATATCGGCATAATTTTAGCGGGTATTGTGTCATTGCTCAATCTATACGCAAAGAAGTTTAGATGTCCAGATGTATTGACGTCTATCAATCCTGCGATTACTCTTTAGGCCTCATTCACCGAACCGAGAGCCGAGCGAGCCCATGACGCGTAAACCAGCCACGATTGCCGTACGCAGCGGCCTGAACGACGACGAACAGTACGGCTGCGTTGTCCCGCCGATTCATCTGTCCAGCACCTATAACTTTACCGACTTCAATCAACCCCGAGCTCATGACTACTCGCGCCGCGGCAACCCGACGCGCGACGTGGTGCAGCGCGCGTTGGCGGAGCTGGAAGGCGGCGCCGGCGCGGTGATGACCGGCAGCGGGATGTCGGCGATCCACCTGGTGACCACCGTACTGCTGAAGCCCGGCGATCTGCTGGTGGCGCCGCACGACTGCTACGGCGGCAGCTATCGGCTGTTCGACAGCCTGAGCAAACGCGGCGCTTATCGCGTGCTGTTCGTCGATCAAGGTAATGAAGAAGCCCTGCAACAGGCGCTGGCGCAAAAGCCGAAGCTGGTGTTGATAGAAAGCCCCAGCAATCCGCTGCTGCGGGTGGTGGACATCGCGGCGATCTGCGCTGCTGCGCACGCGGTGGGCGCGTTGACGGTGGTGGACAACACCTTCCTCAGCCCGGCCCTGCAACAGCCGATCGAACTCGGTGCCGATCTGGTGGTCCATTCTTGCACCAAATACCTGAACGGGCATTCGGACGTGGTGGCCGGCGCAGTGATCGCCAAAGATCCCGAGCTGGCGGTCGAGCTGGCCTGGTGGGCGAACAACATCGGCGTGACCGGCGGCGCGTTCGACAGCTATCTGTTGCTGCGCGGCATGCGCACGCTGTCGCCACGCATCAAGGCGGCGCAACAAAACGCTGAAGCGATTGTTGACTATTTACAGCAGCAACCGCTGGTGAAAAAGCTGTATCATCCTTCCCTGCCGGAGAATCCGGGGCATGAGATCGCCCGCCGTCAGCAGCGCGGTTTCGGCGCGATGCTGAGTTTTGAACTGGACGGCGATGAAGCGGTGCTGCGCCGTTTTCTCTCTGCCCTTGAGCTGTTTACTCTGGCAGAATCGCTGGGCGGCGTAGAAAGCCTGATCTCGCATGCGGCGACCATGACCCACGCCGGCATGGCGGCGGAGGCGCGGGCAGCGGCCGGCATCTCCGAGAGCCTGCTGCGCATTTCCGTGGGTATTGAAGACAGTGAAGATTTGATTGCCGATCTGGAACGCGCTTTCCAGGCGGCGGCAACGAGGTAAGCATGAATGCAATTGCTGTAGCAGGGCCGGTGAGCGGGCGTCAACTGCACAAGTTTGGCGGCAGCAGTCTGGCGGATGTGAAGTGTTATCTGCGTGTGGCCGGGATTATGGCGGAATACAGCCAGCCGGGCGACATGATGGTGGTATCGGCCGCCGGCAGTACCACCAACCAGTTGATCAGCTGGCTGAAGCTCAGCCAGAGCGATCGCCTGTCTGCGCACCAGGTGCAGCAGACGTTGCGTCGTTATCACAGCGATCTTATCAGCGGCCTGTTGCCGCCGGAAAGCGCCGAGCCGCTGATCGCCGAGTTCATTCAGGATCTGGAACGTCTGGCGGCGCTGCTGGACGGCAACGTCGACGAGGTGTGCTACGCCGAAGTGGTCGGGCACGGCGAGATTTGGTCGGCGCGCCTGATGGCGGCGGTGCTCAACCACCTGGACATGCAGGCGGCCTGGCTGGATGCGCGTGACTTCCTGCGCGCCGAGCGCGCCGCGCAGCCGCAGGTGGATGAAGGCCGTTCTTACCCGCTGTTGCAACAATTGATGGCCCAACACCCGGGTAAACGCCTGGTGGTGACCGGGTTCATTTCGCGCAACGACGCCGGGGAAACCGTGCTGTTGGGGCGTAACGGCAGCGATTACTCCGCCACTCAGGTCGGCGCGCTGGCCGGCGCTGCGCGCGTCACCATCTGGAGCGATGTGGCCGGGGTTTACAGCGCCGATCCGCGCAAGGTGAAAGACGCCTGCCTGCTGCCGCTGCTACGTCTGGACGAAGCCAGCGAGCTGGCGCGTCTGGCTGCGCCGGTGTTGCACACCCGTACCCTGCAGCCGGTCTCCGGTAGCGATATCGATCTTCAGCTGCGCTGCAGCTATCAGCCGGAGCAGGGCTCGACGCGCATCGAGCGCGTATTGGCTTCCGGCACCGGCGCCAAGATTGTCACCAGCCACGACGATGTGTGCCTGATTGAATTGCACGTCGCCGCTCAGCATGACTTCAAACTGGCGCAGAAAGAGTTGGATCTGGTGCTCAAGCGCGCGCAGATTAAACCGCTGGCGGTGGGTATCCACCCTGACCGCAACCTGGTGCAGCTGTGCTACACCTCCGAGGTGGTCAACAGCGCGCTGGCGACGCTGCAGGCCGCGGTGCTGCCAGGCGAGCTGCGCCTGCGCGAAGGGTTGGCGCTGGTGGCGATGGTCGGCGCCGGGGTGTGCAAGAACCCGCTGCACAGCCACCGTTTCTATCAGCAGCTGAAAGATCAGCCGGTCGAGTTTATCTGGCAGGCGGAAGATGGCATCAGCCTGGTGGCGGTATTGCGCCAGGGGCCGACCGCGCTGCTGATCCAGGGGCTGCACCAAAGCCTGTTCCGCGCCGAGAAGCGCATCGGTCTGGTGCTGTTCGGCAAGGGCAACATCGGCTCGCGCTGGCTGGAGCTGTTCGCCCGCGAGCAGACCAATATTTCCGCGCGCAGCGGCTTCGAATTTATCCTGGCGGGGGTGGTGGACAGCCGCCGCAGCCTGCTGAACTATGACGGGCTGGACGCCAGCCGCGCGCTGGCATTCTTTGAGGACGAAGCGCAGGAGCTGGATGAAGAATCGCTGTTCCTGTGGATGCGCGCGCACCCGTTCGACGATCTGGTGGTGCTCGACGTGACCGCCAGTGAAGAGCTGGCCGGGCAGTATCTGGATTTCGCCAGCTACGGTTTCCACGTGATCAGCGCCAACAAGTTGGCGGGGGCCTCGTGCAGCGACAGCTATCGCCAAATACGCGACGCCTTCGCCAAAACCGGCCGCCACTGGCTGTATAACGCCACCGTCGGCGCCGGCCTGCCGGTCAACCACACGGTGCGCGATCTGCGCGACAGCGGCGACAGCATTCTGGCGATCAGCGGCATCTTCTCCGGCACGCTCTCCTGGCTGTTCCTGCAGTATGACGGCACGGTGCCGTTTACCGAGCTGGTGGATCAGGCCTGGCAGCAGGGGCTGACCGAACCGGATCCGCGGGTCGATCTCTCCGGTCAGGACGTGATGCGCAAGCTGGTGATCCTGGCGCGCGAAGCGGGTTACGACATCGAGCCGAATCAGGTGCGGGTCGAGTCGCTGGTGCCGGCGGGCTGCGAGCTGGGCTCCGTCGATCAGTTCTTCGAGAACGGCGAGGCGCTGAATCAGCAGATGCAGCAGCGCTTTGAGGCCGCCAGTGAAATGGGCCTGGTGTTGCGCCACGTGGCGCGTTTCGACGCCAACGGCAAGGCGCGGGTCGGCGTGGAGGCGGTGCGCCCTGAGCATCCTCTGGCCTCGTTGCTGCCGTGCGACAACGTGTTTGCCATCGAAAGCCGCTGGTATCGCGATAATCCGCTGGTGATCCGCGGGCCGGGCGCCGGCCGCGATGTGACCGCCGGCGCGATCCAGTCAGACCTTAACCGATTGGCGCAGCTGCTTTAATTCTCTGCGGGCGCGGGCTCACCGCGCCCCTTAGCTTTTCCTGCCATACTTATCTTTGTCGCGATCATGAAATTCCCTCGTTGAGCGGGTGAGGATTAATCATCTTATTCCCCTCATTTTCCTGTTGACTCTTTAGCCAACATGCGGCATTTTCTATCTAGACGTCTAAACGTATAGACGCTCATCAAGATGAAATAAAAACAGTGATCGATAAGAGGTGAGCAGGGTATGAGTTTTTTCCACGCAAACCAGCGGGAAGCGCTGAATCAGAGTCTGGCGGAGTTGAACGGCCAGATTAACGTATCATTCGAGTTCTTCCCGCCACGCACCAGCGAGATGGAAGAGACCCTGTGGCAGTCGATCGATCGTCTGAGCATTCTCAAACCTAAATTCGTTTCCGTCACCTACGGCGCCAATTCCGGCGAGCGCGATCGCACCCACAGCATCATCAAAGGGATCAAGGAACGCACCGGCCTGGAGGCGGCGCCGCACCTGACCTGCATCGACGCCAGCCCGGCGCAGCTGCGCGACATCGCGACCGATTACTGGAACAGCGGCATCCGCCATATCGTGGCGCTGCGCGGCGATCTGCCGCCGGGCGGCGGCAAGCCGGACATGTACGCGACCGATCTGGTGGCGCTGCTGAAAGACGTGGGTGACTTCGACATTTCCGTCGCCGCTTACCCGGAAGTGCACCCGGAGGCGAAGAGCGCCCAGGCCGATTTGATTAACCTGAAACGCAAGATCGATGCCGGCGCCAGTCGCGCGATTACCCAGTTCTTCTTCGACGTTGAGAGCTACCTGCGCTTTCGCGACCGCTGCGTCGCCGCCGGTATCGACGTGGAAATCGTGCCGGGCATTCTGCCGGTGTCCAACTTCAAGCAGCTGCAGCGCTTCGCCACCATGACCAACGTGCGGGTGCCAAGCTGGATGACCAGCATGTTCGAAGGGCTGGACGACGATGCGGAGACCCGCAAAATGGTCGGCGCCAACATCGCCATGGACATGGTGAAGATCCTGAGCCGCGAAGGGGTGAAAGATTTCCACTTCTATACTCTGAACCGCGCCGAGATGAGCTACGCCATCTGCCACACGCTGGGCGTGCGACCGGTGGCCGCCGCCTGACGGGATTGCTCCATTGACAAGGGCGCCGCTTTACCGCGGCGCTTTTTTTGTGGGGGGGACATAAAAAAACGGCCCCGATAAACGGGGCCGCGATGAGGTTCACTAGCCGGTGTTGCGCATCCCGGCGGCGACGCCGGCGATGGTAACCATCAGCGCCTGCTCCACGCGGGCGTCCGGCTGCTCCTGCTGGCGCGAACGGTGCAGCAATTCGGCCTGCAAGACGTTCAACGGGTCGGTATAGACGTTGCGCAGTGCGATGGATTCGGCGATCCACGGCAGGTCTTCCATCAGGTGTGCATCGTTGGCGATGGTCAGCACTACCTTGATGTCGCTTTCCAGCTGATCGCGCAACTGTTGGCCCAGCGGCCACAGCGATTTACCCACCAGGCGCTGATCGTAGTATTCCGCCAGCCACAGGTCGGCTTTGGCGAACACCATTTCCAGCATGGCGATGCGGGTGGAGAAGAACGGCCAGTCGCGACACATCGCCTCCAGCTCCGCCTGTTTGCCGGCTTTCACCGCTTCCTGCAATCCGGCGCCGGCACCGAGCCAGGCCGGCAGCATCAGGCGGTTCTGCGTCCAGGCGAAGATCCACGGAATGGCGCGCAGGCTCTCTACGCCGCCGTTCGGTTTGCGCTTGGCCGGGCGTGAGCCCAGCGGCAGTTTGCCCAGCTCCAGCTCCGGCGTGGCCGCGCGGAAGTAAGGCACGAAGTCCGGGTTTTCACGCACGTAGCCGCGATACATTCGGCAGGAGGTCTCGGACAGGTCGTCCATCAGCGCTCGCCATTCTTTCTTCGGTTCCGGCGGCGGCAGCAGGTTGGCCTCGAGGATCGCGCCGGCATACAGCGCCAGGCTGCTGATGGTGACTTCCGGCAGGCCGAACTTGAAGCGGATCATCTCGCCCTGTTCGGTGACGCGCAGGCCGCCCTTCAGGCTGCCCGGCGGCTGCGACAGCAGCGCCGCATGCGCCGGAGCGCCGCCGCGGCCGATGGAGCCGCCGCGGCCGTGGAACAGCGTCAGCGCCACGCCGGCCTTTTCACAGGTTTTGATCAGCGCGTCCTGCGCGCGGTATTGCGCCCAGGAAGCGGCCATCACGCCGGCGTCTTTCGCCGAGTCGGAATAGCCGATCATCACCATCTGTTTGCCCTGGATGAAGCCGCGATACCAGTCGATGTTCAGCAACTGGGTCATTACGTCGTCGGCGTTGTTCAGGTCGTCGAGGGTTTCGAACAGCGGGGCGACCGGCAGCGCGAACGGGCAGCCGGCCTCTTTCAGCAGCAGGTGCACCGCCAGCACGTCGGAAGGCGTGCGCGCCATCGAAATCACATAGGCGGCGATCGAGCCCTGCGGCGCTTCGGCAATCACCCGGCAGGTTTCCAGCACTTCCTGCGTGTCGGCGCTCGGTTGCCATTTCAGCGGCACCAGCGGGCGTTTGGAGTTCAGTTCGCGGATCAGGAACGCCTGTTTATCGGCTTCCGACCAGCTTTCATAGTCGCCCAGCCCCAGATAGCGGGTCAGCTCGGCGATGGCTTCGGTATGGCGGGTGCTCTCCTGACGCACGTCGATGCGCACCAGCGGCACGCCGAAGCAGCGCACGCGGCGCAGGGTATCCAGCAGTTGACCATTGGCGATGATGCCCATGCCGCAGGCCTGCAGCGACTGGTAGCAGGCATACAGCGGCTCCCACAGCTGCTCGTTGTTCACCAGCAGGTCGTGCGGTTTCAGCACGCGCTCGCCCTTCAGGCGACCTTCCAGATAAGCCTGGGAACTCATCAGCTGGCTGCGCAGCTGCTTCATGATTTCGCGGTAAGGCTCCTGCACCTCATCGCCGCCGGCGCGGGCGCGCAGCTCCGGGGTGCACTCGGTCATCGACAGCTCGGAGACCAGCACCTGGATGTCGCGGGTAAACAGGTCGCAGGCTTTCCAGCGGCTGAGCAGCAGCACATGGCGGGTAATTTCGGCGGTGACGTTCGGGTTGCCGTCGCGGTCGCCGCCCATCCAGGAGGTGAAGCGCACCGGCACCGCTTCTACCGGCAGGCTGTAATCGATGGAGTTTTCCAGCTGTTCGTTGAATTCGCGCAGGAACGCCGGCACGCCTTCCCACAGGCTGTTTTCCACGACGGCAAAACCCCATTTGGCTTCGTCGATCGGGGAAGGGCGGTGTTTGCGAATTTCATCGGTGTGCCACGACTGAGCCACCAGCTGGCGCAGGCGGCGCATGATCTTGTTGCGCTCGTAGTCGGCCAGATCGTTGTGATCGAGCTGGCTGAGGCAGGTGTTGACCTCCACCAGCTTGTGGATCAGGGTGCGGCGGGTGATCTCCGTCGGGTGCGCCGTCAGCACCAGCTCGATGGAGAGTTGCGACACCGCGTGCTGCAGCTCTTTGTCGCTGAGCTTTTTGTCTTTGAGGCGGCTGAACAGTTGAGCCAGCGCTTCCGGATTGCTGGCGGCTTCGCCGTTGGGCGAAATGCTGTGGTACTGCTCGGCGACGTTGGTCAGGTTGAGGAACTGGCTGAAGGCACGCGCCACCGGCAGCAGCTCGTCGTTGGACAAGTTCTGCAGGGTGGAGAGCAGCTCCTGGCGATGCGCTTCGTTGCCGGCGCGTGAGGATTTGGAAAGCTTACGGATGGTCTCAACGCGATCGAGAATATGCTCGCCCAGCGCTTCTTTGATGGTATCGCCGAGCAATTTGCCGAGCATACTGACATTACTGCGCATTGCCGAATATTGTTCGTTCATATAACCCCTGACCCAGTTCTGTATGATTTTTATCTTGTAAATAAATTTCACGCGTCGGGCGCAGACCGCCTGCCTGATCCCATCGCGTTCCTGTCCAGTCGTCCAATTGACACTATTTTTAGCAAAAAAACATCAAAATCGGCGCATTTTCTGAAATTTAATTACGCCGCGTGGGTTATCAGCGTGGCTTATTTCGCTGTCTTCTACTTATTTTGAGTTAGGGGGAGCATAAAGCATTTCCCCTGTTAAATGTCGGGTTTATTGCCGACAAAAGTGACTGACCAGCTGACCCAGCAGTTTGCGCGTCGGTTCGATAAACGCGGTGTCGATGTATTCGTCCGGTTGGTGAGCCTGATCGATGGAACCGGGGCCGAGCACCAGGGTCGGGCATACCTGTTGCACGAACGGCGCTTCGGTGCAGTAGTTGACCACCTGCGTGCGGGTGCCCAGCAGCTCCTCGATCACCGCCACCATGCGGTGGTCGGTCGGGCACTCGTAGCCCGGCACCGACGCGTGCAGCTCTTCGATGGTCAGGCGGCCCGGCCAGCGTTGGCTTACCGGCTCCAGCGCCTGATGCATCAGTTCGTTGATGTTGTCGAGCGTCATGCCGGGCAGCGGGCGGATATCCAGGTGCAGTTCGCAACAGGCGCAGATGCGGTTGGCCGCGTCGCCGCCGCTGATATGGCCGAAGTTCATGGTGGGATAAGGCACGGCGAACGCCGGATTGTTGTAGCGCTCCTGCAGGGTCTTGCGCAGCTCCATCAGGCGGCCGATGGACTCGTGCATCAGATCGATGGCGTTGACGCCGCGCGCCGGATCGCTGGAGTGGCCGGACTGGCCGACGATGCGAATGGCGTTGGCCATGTGGCCCTTGTGCGCGCGCACCGGCTGCAGCGAGGTCGGCTCGCCGATGATGGCGAAATCCGGACGAATGGCGGTAGAGGCGGCGAAGTAACGCGCGCCGGCCATCGTCGTTTCTTCATCTGCGGTGGCTAAAATGTACAACGGCTTGGTCAGCTTGCTCGCGTCGATATCGCGCACCGCATCCAGAATAAAGGCGAAGAAGCCTTTCATGTCGGCGGTGCCCAGCCCGTAGAGCTTGTTGTCGTGCTCGGTCAGGGTGAAGGGATCGCGCGTCCAGCGACCTTCGTCGTAAGGCACCGTATCGGTGTGGCCGGCCAGCAGCAGGCCGCCGCTGCCTTCGCCGATGCTGGCCAGCAGGTTGAATTTGTGGCGCGACCCCGGCACCGGCTGTACGTCGACGCGAAAGCCCAGGTCGGCAAACCATCCGGCCAGCAAGTTGATTAACGCCTCATTGCTCTGATCGAGGCCGGCATCGGTGGCGCTGATCGAAGGAGTGGCGATCAACGCCCGGTACAGCTCAATAAATGGAGGTAATTTCATCTTCACTGTTGACAGCCTTTGGTTAGGATAGTATCAATATTCATGCATTTATTTTGAATAAAAATACAGTAAGCCGAAGCGTAAGGGAACCCGATGCCCGGATGTTTATAAAAGCATCAACGCCTGGCTCCGTGGGTGAACGGCGCAACAACGCTGGCTAGCCCTGTTACCTGGGTCGCAAGCGACCGCACGTCAGTTTAGAAGGTGAAAGGCCACATGTTGAATACGCTGATCGTTGGTGCCAGCGGTTACGCCGGAGCGGAGCTCACGGCTTACCTGAATCGCCACCCACACATGAACATAACCGCTTTAGCGGTTTCAGCGCAAAGTGCAGATGCAGGAAAGTTGCTTTCCGATCTCCATCCCCAGTTGAAAGGCATCGTCGATCTGCCGCTGCAGCCGTTGACCGACGTCGCCAAGGCGGCGCAAGGCATCGATGTAGTGTTCCTCGCCACCGCCCATGAAGTCAGCCACGATATCGCACCGGCTTTCCTGGCGGCGGGCTGCGTGGTGTTCGATCTGTCCGGCGCCTTTCGCGTGCAGGACGCCGGTTTTTATAGCCAGTACTACGGTTTCGAACATCAGCATGGCGCCCTGCTGGAGCAGGCGGTGTACGGCCTGGCGGAGTGGCAGAGCGACAAGATTAAACAGGCGCAGCTGATAGCGGTGCCGGGCTGTTACCCGACGGCGGCGCAGCTGGCGCTGAAACCGTTGATCGAAAAACAGCTGCTGAATCTGGATCAGTGGCCGGTGATCAACGCCACCAGCGGCGTTAGCGGCGCCGGGCGCAAGGCCAGCATGACCACCAGCTTCTGCGAAGTGAGTCTGCAGCCGTACGGTATTTTCACTCACCGGCATCAGCCGGAGATCGCCGCGCACCTTGGCGTGCCGGTCATCTTTACGCCGCACCTGGGCAATTTCCCGCGCGGTATCCTTGAAACCATCACCTGCCGGCTGAAAGCCGGCGTGACCGCGCAGGACGTCGCGGCCGCCTATCATGCCGCCTATGACGACAAGCCGCTGGTGCGGCTGTACGACCAGGGCGTGCCGGCGCTGAAAGCGGTGGTGGGGCTGCCGTTCTGCGACATCGGTTTTGCGGTGCAGGGCGAGCATCTGATCGCCGTGGCGGTGGAAGACAATCTGCTGAAAGGCGCGGCGGCGCAGGCGGTGCAATGCCTGAATATCCGTTTTGGCTTCCCGGAAACCCAATCACTCCTTTAAACCAGCGTGAGTAAACAGCAATGAACCCGTTAATTATCAAGTTAGGTGGCGTGTTATTAGACAGTGAAGAAGCGCTGGAGCGTCTGTTTACCGCGTTGGACAGCTACCGGCAGCAGCATCAGCGTCCGCTGGTGATCGTGCACGGCGGCGGTTGCGTGGTGGACGAACTGATGAAGCAGCTCGCTTTGCCGGTGGTGAAAAAGAACGGCCTGCGGGTCACGCCGGCCGATCAGATCGACATCATCACCGGCGCGCTGGCCGGCACCGCCAACAAAACGCTGCTGGCGTGGGCGATTAAACACCAAATCAACGCCGTCGGCCTGAGCCTGGCGGACGGCGGCAGCGCGGTCGTGACCCCGCTCGATCCGGCATTGGGCCACGTCGGCAACGCGCAGCCCGGTTCGCCCGCGCTGCTCAATACCCTGCTGGGCGCCGGCTATCTGCCGGTTATCAGCTCCATCGGCATCACCGCCGAAGGGCAGTTAATGAATGTGAACGCCGATCAGGCGGCGACGGCGCTGGCGGCGACGCTGGGGGCGGACCTTATCCTGCTGTCGGACGTCAGCGGCATCCTCGACGGCAAGGGCCAACGCATTGCGGAAATGACGGCGCAAAAAGCGGAACAACTGATCGCGCAAGGCATCATCACCGATGGTATGGTGGTGAAGGTGAATGCGGCGCTCGACGCTGCCCGCACCCTCGGCCGCCCGGTGGATATCGCCAGCTGGCGCCATGCCGATCAGCTTCCTGCTTTGTTTAACGGCGTGTCGATTGGCACCCGGATCCTCGCTTAATTTTAGAATTAGAAAGGAATAGATCATGCAAAACCAAGGCATCAAAAAAATCGTTCTGGCGTACTCCGGCGGCCTGGATACCTCGGCCATCATTCCATGGCTGAAAGAGAACTACGGCGGCTGTGAAGTGGTGGCGTTCGTGGCGGACATCGGCCAGGAGCGCAGCGATCTGGAAGGCGTGGAGCAAAAAGCCCTGCAGTCCGGTGCCTCTGAATGTCACGTGGTCGATCTGCGTGAAGAATTTATCCGCGATTACGTTTATCCGGTGCTGCAGACCGGCGCCCTGTACGAGGGCAGCTACCTGCTGGGCACCTCGATGGCGCGGCCAATCATCGCCAAGGCGCAGGTCGAGCTGGCGTTGAAAGTGGGTGCAGACGCGCTGTGCCACGGCGCGACCGGCAAAGGCAACGATCAGGTGCGTTTCGAAACCACCTACACCGCGCTGGCGCCGCAGCTGAAAGTGGTAGCGCCGTGGCGCGAGTGGAACCTGCGTTCCCGTGAAGCGCTGCTGGATTACCTGAAAGAGCGCAATATCCCGACCACCGCATCGCTGGAGAAAATCTACAGCCGCGATGAGAACGCCTGGCACATCTCCACCGAAGGCGGCGTGCTGGAAAGCCCGTGGAACGCGCCAAACAAGGATTGCTGGGTATGGACCGTCGATCCGCAGGAAGCGCCGGACCAGCCTGAGCAGGTGACCGTTACCGTCGAGAAAGGCCGCGTCGTGGCGGTTAACGGTAAAGCGCTGTCGCCGTACCAGTGCCTGGAAACCCTGAACGCGCTGGGCGCCAAGCACGGCGTCGGCCGTATCGACATCGTGGAAAACCGTCTGGTGGGCATCAAATCCCGCGGCTGCTATGAGACCCCGGGGGGCACCATCATGGTGGCGGCGCTGCGCGCCATCGAGCAGCTGGTGCTGGATCGCGACAGCTTCAAATGGCGCGAGCAGCTGGGCCTGGAGATGTCCTATGTGGTGTACGACGGCCGCTGGTTCGCGCCGCTGCGCCGCTCGCTGCAGGCCTCTGCCGAAGCATTGGCTGAAGAGGTGAACGGTGAAGTGGTGCTGCAGCTGTACAAAGGCCAGGTGACGGCGACCCAGAAAAAATCCGCCAACAGCCTGTACTCCGAAGAGTTCGCCACCTTCGGTGAAGACGAAGTTTACGATCACAGCCACGCGGGCGGCTTTATCCGCCTGTTCTCTCTGTCTTCACGCATCCGCGCGTTGAACGAGAAAAAGAATAAATAACCGATTGGCGTGACTCTGCAAGGGCGCAGCATGCTGCGCCCTTTCGCATAAAAATTCAGGAGTAAAGGTATGGCACTTTGGGGCGGACGGTTCACTCAGGCGGCGGATCAGCGGTTCAAGCAACTCAACGATTCGCTGCGGTTCGATTATCGCCTGGCGGAGCAAGATATCGTGGGCTCGGTGGCCTGGTCGAAGGCGCTGGTGACCGTTAACGTGTTGACGGCAACGGAGCAACAGCAGCTGGAGCAGGCGCTGAATGCCTTGCTGACGGAAGTCCAGGCCGATCCTTTGGCGATCGTGCAAAGCGATGCCGAAGACATCCACAGCTGGGTGGAGCAGAAGCTGATCGAGAAGGTCGGCGATTTGGGCAAGAAGCTGCACACCGGCCGCAGCCGCAACGATCAGGTCGCGACCGATCTGAAGCTGTGGTGCAAACAGCAGATCGGCGATCTGCATCAGGCGATCGTCCAGCTGCAGCAGGCGCTGGTGGAGACCGCCGAAGCCAACCAGGATGCGGTGATGCCGGGGTATACCCATCTGCAACGCGCGCAGCCGGTGACGTTTGCGCACTGGTGCCTGGCCTATGTCGAGATGCTGGCGCGCGATGAAAGCCGCCTGCAGGATACCCTGAAACGGCTGGACGTCAGCCCGCTGGGCAGCGGTGCGCTGGCCGGCACCGCGTATCCTATCGATCGCGAGCAGCTGGCCGGTTGGCTGGGCTTCGCCTCGGCGACCCGCAACAGCCTGGACAGCGTATCCGATCGCGATCACGTGCTGGAGCTGCTGTCCAACGCCGCCATCAGCATGGTGCACCTGTCGCGCTTCGCCGAAGATCTGATCTTCTTCAACAGCGGCGAGGCGGCGTTTGTCGAGCTGTCTGACCGCGTGACCTCCGGCTCTTCGCTGATGCCGCAGAAGAAAAACCCGGACGCGCTGGAGCTGATCCGCGGCAAGTGTGGCCGCGTACAGGGCGCGCTGACCGGCATGATGATGACGCTGAAAGGCCTGCCGCTGGCGTATAACAAAGACATGCAGGAAGACAAAGAAGGGCTGTTCGACGCGCTCGACACCTGGATGGACTGCCTGCAGATGGCGGCGCTGGTGCTGGACGGCATTCAGGTGAAGCGCCCGCGCTGCCGGGAAGCGGCGGAGCAGGGTTATGCCAACGCCACTGAGCTGGCGGACTACCTGGTCGCCAAAGGCGTGCCGTTCCGCGAAGCGCACCACATCGTCGGCGAGGCGGTGGTAGAAGCGATTCGCCAGGGCAAACCGCTGGAAGCGCTGCCGCTGGCGGATTTGCAGCAGTTCAGCGCGACGATCGGCGATGACGTCTATCCGATCCTGGCGTTACAATCCTGCCTGGACAAACGTGCGGCCAAAGGCGGCGTCGCGCCGCAGCAGGTGGCCGCGGCAATCGCCGCAGCGAAACAGCGTTTGGCTTGACGACGAGGGCGGCCTGGCGCCGCCCTTGAACCGTTACCCCGCCAGGCGTGCGCAGAGATAACGGTTCAGGCTAACGCCTTCTTCCATCGCGCCGATCGCCAGCCGGCGATGCTGTTCCGGCGTCATTCGCAGCACCAGTTTGCCGCTGAAATTTTTCTCCGCCAAAGCCTGCGGCGGCGTTTCGCCTTGTGCCAGCATGTCGGCGATCGTTTCGCTCACCACTTTCTCGATACCCTCCAATGCGCCGGTACGCGTGGCGGCCAGCCAGGACAACGAGGGGAATTCGGCGCACAGCCCGACATATTCACGGTCTTGCGCTGACCAGGTGATGCGATAGGTATAGTGTTCATGCTTTTCCATGTTCTTCCTCCATTCTGGACAGTGCGGCGATGACCTGCTTAACCTGATATGCCTTGGCCGCGCCGTTGTTGCCGCGTTGGATATTGATGCGCGGATCGCCTGGCCAGGGCATGCGATAAACGTGATGGCTGCTACCGTTTATGCGCGGCGGCCCAAACCATCGCACGCAGATTTTCGCTAACTCGGCGAATTTGATGCTGTTCTGCCGCAGTTGCAAATCAGCGATGTCATCCCTGATCTCGTTCATGCTGCCTCCATTTTAGTATTATTATTGATATCACCTCAATATCGAAGCATAAAAAATGAGCGCAGGAGGGCCGTGAGGCAAGAGGAGGGAGGAAAATCTGGAAAGCGCTGCGCAAAAAAAACGGGCCTGAAGGCCCGGTAGATGTGAACTGAGAAGGGGGCGTTATTCGCCCGGACAGCGCTGACAGCGCTCGATTTCGGCCGTGCCGAGTTTGAGCTTCGCCTGCAGGTCGCGCAGCGCAGTGCGCAAGCCTTCTTCGATCACCGGATGATAGAACGGCATGTCCAGCATCTGATCGACGGTCATCTGCAGTTGGTGCGCCCAGGCTAACAGGTGCGCAATGTGTTCGGCGTCCGGACCGATCATTTCCGCACCGAGGAAACGGCCGGTGCCTTGCTCGCCGTAAACGTGCAGAACGCCCTTGTTGCGCAGCATCACTCGCGAGCGGCCCTGATTCTCAAACGAGACCTTGCCCACTTCAAAACAGCCGCAGGCGCTGAACTTCTCGCTCAGCTCGCGGAAGGTCGAGCCGACCATGGCGATCTGCGGATCGGAGAATACCACCGAAATCGCGCTGCGGCGCAGACCCGGAGTGATCTCCGGGAAGCTGCCGGCGTTGGCGCCGGCGATGCGCGCCTGATCGCTGGCCTCATGCAACAGCGGCAGCTGGTTGCTGGCGTCGCCGGCGATAAAGATATGCGGCACGCTGGTTTGCATCGTCAGGCGGTCGGCCAGCGGCACGCCTCGAGCGTCGAGCTGCAGGCCGGTGTTTTCGAGACCCAGCCGGTCGACGTTGGGGCGGCGGCCGGTGGCGGCCAGCACGTAGTCCACCAGGATCTCCTGCGACTGGCCCTGCAGATCCTGATAGCGGATAAATACGCGGTCGCCTTCGCGCTGCATCATCTCCACTTTCACGTCGGCGTCGAGGTAGAACTCTTCCCCCAGCGCCTTCGCAGCGTAATCGCGCACGGCGCTGTCGGTCAGCGGCCCGACGGCGCCGCCGATGCCGAAGACTTTGGTGTCGACGCCGAGGCGGTGCAGCGCTTGCCCCAGCTCCAGCCCGATCACGCCGGGGCCGAATACCGCCATGGACTGCGGCAAGTCATCCCAGTTGAACAGATCGTCGTTGACGATCAGGCGATCGCCCAGTTCATTCCACGGCGCCGGCCAGCTGGGGCGAGAGCCGGTGGCGATCACGATGCGCTGCGCCACGATGCGCGTATGGTCATCGACCTGCAGCGTGTTGTCGTCGATAAAGCGGGCATAGCCCTGAATTTTGTCGGCGGCCGGGATCTCGTCCACGCCTTCCAGCACGAAGCCGACGAAACGATCGCGTTCGCGTTTGACGCGCGCCATCACCTCGCGTCCGTTGATACGCGTTTTGCCGGTTGGGTGCACGCCAAAGCCCGGCGCACGTTCGATTTGATGCACCGCTTCGGCGGCGGCGATCAATAATTTGGATGGCATGCAGCCAACGCGCGCACAGGTGGTGCCGTAAGGCCCGCCTTCAATCATCACCACGCTGGGGGTAGACAGTTTGGCCGCGCGATAGGCGCCGAGCCCTGCGGTGCCGCCGCCGATGACCGCGACATCAACGTTCAACAGTTTCATATCCGCTCCTGAAAGGTAAAAAAAGGGCGGGCCGTAGCCCGCCAAAGTTCACGTTGGCTTTGTTATTACTTATTAAGCTGACAGGAATGTTTCCAGATCGTCGCTGCCGCCGATGTGACGGCCGCCGATGAATACCTGCGGCACCGTAGCGCGGCCGCTGACGGCGCGCAGGCTGACGGTGGTGGCGTCTTTGCCCAGCACGATCTCTTCATACTGAATGCCGCGCTCTTGCAGCATCTGCTTGGCTTTGGCGCAGAATGGGCAGCCCGGTTTGGTGAACAGGGAGACCGATTCCTGCACTTTGAATTCCGGCGCCAGGTATTTCAGCATGGTGTCGGCGTCGGACACTTCAAACGGGTCGCCCGGCTTGTTCGGCTCGACAAACATTTTCTCGACCACGCCGTTGCGTACCAGCATCGAGTAGCGCCATGAACGAGGGCCAAAGCCCAGATCCGCTTTCTCGACCAGCATGTTCATGCCTTTGGTGAATTCACCGTTGCCGTCCGGCACGAAGGTGATGTTTTCCGCATGTTGGTCGGCTTTCCAGGCGTTCATGACGAAGGTGTCGTTCACGGAGACGCAAAGAATGCTGTCGACGCCGTGCTGCTTGAATACGCTGGACAGTTCGTTGTAGCGCGGCAGGTGGCTCGAAGAACAGGTCGGCGTGAACGCGCCCGGCAGCGAGAAAACAATGACGGTTTTGTTTTTGAACAGGTCATCAGTGGTCACATCAATCCATTGGTCGCCCTGACGGGTGTGGAAAGTAACCTGAGGAACTTTCTTGCCTTCTTGACTGGTAAACATTGATTAACCCCTTAATTAGGAAAAATAATTTTTAGCATTTAGCGCGATATCGCTTCGTTGGGACACATTATTGTCGCTGGGGCTTGATAGATCTAATCGCTCATTGCTATCTTATCTATCGCCATGAGCTATCATGGAATGGAGGGAAACAATGAATATTCGTGATTTAGAGTATCTGGTCGCCTTGGCCGAGCACCGGCACTTCCGCCGCGCGGCCGATTCATGCCATGTAAGCCAACCCACGCTGAGCGGACAGATCCGCAAGCTGGAAGACGAGTTGGGCGTCATGCTGCTCGAACGCACCAGCCGCAAGGTGCTGTTCACTCAGGCAGGTCTGTTGCTGGTGGAGCAGGCGCGCACCGTGCTGCGAGAAGTGAAAGTATTGAAGGAGATGGCCAGCCAGCAGGGCGAAGCCATGTCCGGACCGTTGCACATCGGCCTGATCCCGACCGTGGGGCCTTATCTGCTGCCGCAGATCATCCCGACGCTGCACAAAACGTTCCCGAAACTGGAAATGTACTTGCACGAAGCGCAAACCCATCAGCTGCTGGCGCAACTCGACAGCGGCAAACTGGACTGCGCCATTCTGGCATTGGTGAAGGAAACCGAGGCGTTTATCGAAGTGCCTTTGTTCGATGAACCGATGAAGCTGGCGGTGTACTCCGATCACCCGTGGGCGCAGCGCGAGCGCGTGCCGATGCCGGATTTGGCGGGTGAGAAACTGCTGATGCTGGAGGATGGCCACTGCCTGCGCGATCAGGCGATGGGCTTCTGCTTCCAGGCGGGCGCGGACGAAGATACCCACTTCCGCGCCACCAGTCTGGAAACGCTGCGCAATATGGTCGCGGCCGGCAGCGGCATTACCCTGCTGCCGTCACTGGCGGTACCGCCGCAGCGCGAACGCGACGGCGTCTGCTATCTGGATTGCTACAAGCCGGAGCCGAAGCGCACCATCGCGCTGGTGTACCGCCCCGGCTCCCCTTTGCGCAGCCGTTATGAGCAACTGGCCGAGGCGATCCGCGAACACATGCAGGGCTACATCGACAGCGCGTTAAAACAGGCGGTTTAAGCCGTTTAGCGCCGCCACCCGGTAGGCTTCGGCCATGGTCGGATAGTTGAAGGTCGTATTAACGAAATACTCGATAGTATTGCCTTCACCTTTCTGTTCCATGATCGCCTGGCCGATGTGGATGATCTCCGCCGCACGCTCGCCGAAGCAGTGGATCCCGAGGATCTGCAGGGTGTCGCGATGGAACAGGATCTTCAGGCTGCCGACGTTCATCCCGGCTATCTGCGCGCGCGCCAGATGCTTGAACTGGGCGCGGCCCACTTCATACGGCACCTTCATCGCCGTCAGTTCCTGCTCGGTTTTGCCGACAGAGCTGATTTCCGGAATGGTGTAGATGCCGGTCGGGATATCTTCGATTAAGTGACCGCTGGCTTCGCCGGAGGCGATCGCTTGCGCGGCGATGCGGCCCTGATCGTAGGCGGCGGAAGCCAGGCTCGGATAGCCGATCACGTCACCGACCGCATAAATGTGCGACAGCGCGGTTTGATACATGCTGTTCACTTTCAGCAACCCGCGGCTGTCCGACTCCAGGCCGACGTTCTCCAATCCCAGCGAATCGGTGTTGCCGGTACGGCCGTTGGCGTACAGCAGGCAGTCCGCTTTCACCTTCTTGCCGGACTTCAGGTGCACGATCACGCCGTCTTCGGTGCCTTCGATCTTCTCGAATTCTTCGTTGTGGCGGATCACCACGCCGTTGTTCCAGAAGTGGTAAGAGAGCGAATCCGACATCTCCTGATCGAGGAACGCCAGCAGACGATCGCGGGTGTTGATCAGATCGACCTTGACGTTCAGGCCGCGGAAGATGGACGCATACTCGCAGCCGATCACCCCGGCGCCGTAAATGATCACGTGGCGCGGCTCATGGCTCAGCTCGAGAATGGAATCGCTGTCGTAGATGCGCGGATGGTTGAAATCGACGCTGGCCGGATGGTAAGGGCGCGAGCCGCAGGCGATCACGATGTGATCGGCGCGGATGGTGTCCTGGGTGCCGTCCATGTAGCTGACGCTGACGGTGTTGGCGTCGATGAAGCGCGCGTCGCCGGCGAACAGTTTGCACTGGTTCCGCTCATAGAACCCTTGGCGCATTCGGGTCTGCTGGCTGATGACGTTATCGGCGTGGCGTAAAATGTCAGGGAAGGTCGCGCTGAGCGTGCGCGAGTTGTTGTAAAGCGGGTTCTGGTTGAATTCGATAATGCGGCTGACGGCGTGGCGGAGGGCTTTGGAGGGGATGGTGCCCCAATGAGTACATCCGCCGCCTACGTTATTGTACCGTTCGATAACGGCCACGCGGGCGCCTTGTTTCACCAGCCCCATGGCGGCACCTTCACCACCAGGGCCCGAGCCAATCACAATGGCATCAAATTGATAGTGCTGTTGCATGTAGGAGAGACCTGTTTTTTTATACAAGATTACAACGGTATCTTAACATCATAGCGCTGCTCACCCAATCACCATTAGGCTTTTTGAGTCAAAGCACAATCGGCTCAGGGCGGAAGTGTGATAGAGCGCGTTAGTATAAATGCTGTTGCAATAAAATTTGCTATATTGCCGAGTCTAGGGCGTTAGACTGAGAAAATGGAACCTATCCGGATATGCATATGGGCGTCAGAGCACAACAAAAAGAACGGACTCGTCGTTCCCTGATCGAAGCCGCTTTCAGCCAGCTGAGCGCCGAACGCAGCTTCGCCAGTCTGAGCCTGCGGGAAGTTTCACGTGAGGCGGGCATCGCACCCACGTCGTTTTATCGCCATTTCCGCGATGTGGACGAGTTGGGGCTGACCATGGTGGACGAAAGCGGTCTGATGCTGCGTCAGTTGATGCGCCAGGCGCGCCAACGCATCGCCAAGGGCGGCAGCGTGATCCGCACCTCGGTGTCCACCTTTATGGAATTTATCGGTAACAACCCGAACGCCTTCCGCCTGCTGCTGCGCGAGCGCTCCGGCACGTCGGCGGCATTCCGTGCGGCGGTGGCGCGCGAGATCCAGCATTTCATCGCCGAACTGGCGGACTACCTCGAGTTGGAAAATCACATGCCGCGCAGCTTTACCGAAGCGCAGGCCGAAGCGATGGTCACCATCGTGTTCAGCGCCGGCGCGGAAGCGCTGGATATCGACGTCGAGCAGCGGCAGCAGCTGGAAGAACGGCTGGTGCTGCAACTGCGGATGATCTCCAAAGGGGCGTATTACTGGTATCGTCGCGAACAAGAAAAAGCTTCTGTGTCCCACGTATAAAAAAGGTAAAAAATGATGGAAAAACCAGGCCGTGAAAATGGCACCTTACTGCTGGCGTTGATTGCCGGCCTTTCGATCAACGGTTCCTTTGCTGCGCTGTTCAGCTCGGTGGTGCCGTTTTCGATCTTCCCGCTGATCGCGTTGGTGCTGGCGGTGTACTGCCTGCATCAGCGTTACCTGAACCGCGCCATGCCGGACGGCATGCCGAAGCTGGCGGCGGCCTGTTTCTTGCTGGGGGTGCTGTTGTACAGCGCCATCGTGCGCGCCGAGTACCCGCTGATCGGCTCCAACTTCCTGCCGTCGGTGCTTTGCGTGGCGCTGGTGCTGTGGATTGGGGTCAAACTGAAGGCGCGCAAGGCGCCGGATGCGCCGACTCAAGAATCGTAATGAAACGGGGCGCCATCATGGCGCCCCTGTCATATCAGCGGTGCTTTTCCAGCAACACGCCGCATTCCATGTGATGGGTATAAGGGAACTGATCGAACAGCGCCAGACGGCTGACCCGGTGGGTGGCCTGCAGCGTTTCCAGGTTGGCGCACAACGTTTCCGGATTGCACGAAATATACAGAATGCGCGGGTAAGCCTGCACCATCTTCACCGTTTCATCGTCCAGCCCGCTGCGCGGCGGATCGACGAAAATCGTCTCGCAGTTGTAGCCGCTCAGATCGATGCCTTTCAACCGGTTGAATTCGCGTACTCCGTTCATCGCCTGAGTGAAGTCTTCCGCCGCCATGCGGATGATCTGCACGTTGTCGATATGGTTGGCGGCGATGTTGTACTGCGCCGCCGCCACCGACGGTTTGGCGATCTCGGTCGCCAGCACGCGCTCGAAATTGCGCGCCAGCGCCAGCGAGAAGTTGCCGTTGCCGCAGTACAGCTCCAGCAAATCGCCTTTGGAACCGGCGGTGACCGCCAATGCCCACTCCAGCATCTGCACGTTCATGGCCGCGTTGGGCTGAGTGAAACTGTTTTCCACCTGGCGATAAATCATGTCGCGGCCGGCGACCGGCAGCACTTCGTCAACATAATCTTGGTCGAGCATGATCTTGGTCTTCGATGCTCGGCCGATCAGCTGCAGGTCGAAACCCTGCGCGCGCAGCTCGTCGCGCAACTGCTCGGCGCGCCGTTGCCAAACGTCATCCAGCTTGCGGTGATACAGCAGCGAAGCGATGATTTTGCCGCTTCGCGTCGACAGATAATCTATCTGGAACAGCTTGTGGCGCAGGATCGGCTCGGGTTTCAGCGCGGCGATCAGGGCGGTCATCAGGCGATTGATCAGCTCGCTGGCCGCCGGAAACTGATCGACGCGAATACGCTGCTTGGTCTGCTGATCGAACATGATGTGATACATGTCTTCCGCGTCGTGCCAGATGCGGAATTCGGCGCGCATGCGGTAGTGGTCGACTGGCGAGCGGAACACTTCCGGCTCGGGCGCCGCGAACGGTGACATCAACCTCTTCAGGCGGGTGACTTTCTCCGCCAGTTGGTCATCGTAACGTTCAATAGGCAAATTCTCGGGCGTCATGTGTTTCTTCTCGTCAGGCAAATTTGATCAGCGGGGATTGTAGGGAATCAGCCCGTGAAGTCCAGTTTTGTCGCGTTTATTATTTGTAACATTAATGGCAGTCTAGACATCTATTTGCATTGATCGTAGCATTGCCGTCCGGCCTCAAGCAGCGAGTGAAAAGGGAATCCGGTGTGAATCCGGAGCTGACGCGCAGCGGTAAGGGGAAGTCACGGCGATAGCGTTTCGACGCAGACACTGTCCACTGCAGGATGGGAAGTCATCGCCCGTTGCCGGTCGCGCCCTGCGGCCCGCAAATCCCAAGCCCGAAGACCTGCCGGTGTTACGTCGCAATGTCCGTGGCCGTCGCGAACTACCGGCCATGATCCTGCGGCATCCGCCAATTAAGTTTGGATGCTTTTCTCATGACAATTACAAAAAATACGCTGCTGGCGGTGGTCTCTTCCGTCACGGCTTTTTCTGGATGGGCGCAAGACAACACCACAGCCACGAATGGAGATAACCTGGTGGTTACCGCCAACCGATTCCCGCAGCCGGTTTCTTCCGTGCTGGCGCCGACCACCATCGTCACTCGCAACGATATCGATCGCTGGCAGGCCAAGAGCCTGACCGACGTGATGCGCCGTTTGCCGGGCGTGGACATTGCGCAGAATGGCGGCCTGGGGCAGCAAAGTTCGCTGTTTATTCGCGGCACCAACTCCAGCCACGTGCTGGTGCTAATTGACGGCATTCGCCTTAATCAGGCGGGCGTCAGCGGCTCTTCTGACCTTAGCCAAATCCCGATTTCGTTGGTGCAGAAAGTCGAATACATCCGCGGCCCGCGCTCGGCGGTATACGGTTCCGACGCCATCGGCGGCGTAGTCAACATCATTACCACCCGTGAAAAGAACGGCACCACGCTCTCAGCCGGCGTCGGCTCCAACGGCTATCAATCCTATGACGCGTCGACCCAACAGCAGTTAGGCGACAGCACCGTGGCGACGGTGGCGGGGAACTACACCTATACTAAAGGGTATAATGTTGTAGCGAACTTGCCGGATAGCTTCGGCAATCCTGCACAGCCTGACCGCGACGGCTTTATGAGCAAATCTCTGTATGGCGGCATTGAACACAAGTTCAATGAGGCGTTCAGCGGCTTTGTTCGCGGTTATGGTTATGACAATCGCACGGCCTATGACGGTAACTACAGTTATTCGGATCCGGCGCATTCGGATGCGTTGCCTGACACTCGCCAACTCTATAGCCAAAGCTGGGATAGCGGTCTGCGCTATCAGGACGGCATCTATGCTACGCAGTTGATCGCGAGCTATAGCCATACCAAAGACTATAACTACGATCCCAAATACGGCCCTTATTCTGCGTCTGCAACCTTGGATGACTCCACGCAATACAATGTGCAGTGGGGTAATACGTTCCAGGTTGCTCAAGGCCATATCAGTACGGGTGTCGATTGGCAGAATCAGAAAATCGAGCCGGGTACGGCTTACATCACTGAGAGCAAGAGCCAACGTAATACCGGACTTTATCTGACGGCGCAGCAACAAGTGGATGCCTTTACCTTAGAAGGCGCGGTGCGCGGTGACGATAACTCGCAGTTTGGTTGGCATGGCACTTGGCAAACCAGCGTGGCTTGGGAATTTGTTGAGGGCTATCGCGCCATCGCGTCTTATGGCACTGCGTTTAAAGCGCCGAATTTGGGGCAGCAGTACGGCAGCTTTGGCGGCAACGCGGATTTGAAACCGGAAGAAAGCAAACAGTGGGAAGGGGGCTTTGAGGGGCTGACTGGCCCGGTCACCTGGCGCGTCACCGGTTATCGCAATGATATAGATAATCTGATCAGCTATGCATCAAGCGGTTCAGGTTCAGCCTATTACAATGTTAATCAGGCAAGGATTAAAGGTGTTGAAGCGACGGCGTCTTTTGATACCGGCCCGCTGACGCATCAGATTGGTTATGACTATGTCGATCCCCGCAACGCCAAGACCAACGAAGTGCTGTTGCGTCGTGCCAAACAACAGGTGAAGTATGAACTGGACTGGCAGCTGTACGACTTTGACTGGGCGGTGACCTATCAGTATCTTGGAGAGCGCTACGACGGTGATTACAGCGGCTACACTACCCGTACGGTTAAACTTGGCGGCGTGAGCCTGTGGGATCTCGCAGTTTCGTATCCGGTCACATCTCATCTGACAGTTCGTGGTAGAATTGCCAACCTGTTTGATAAAGATTATGAGACGGCCTATGGCTACGCTACTCC
Source organism: Serratia sp. X10 (assembly GCF_017811775.1). Taxonomy (NCBI): domain Bacteria; kingdom Pseudomonadati; phylum Pseudomonadota; class Gammaproteobacteria; order Enterobacterales; family Yersiniaceae; genus Serratia; species Serratia sp. X10. The sequence continues at coordinate 119,155 of NZ_JAEIOH010000010.1, forward strand.
AGGAAGAGAATACTACCTCACTGGAAGCTATACCTTCTAACAGTACCGCCACACCTCGCCCGACGGTGCTGGTTTTCGATTCCGGCGTCGGCGGGTTGTCGGTATATCAGGAGATTCGGCAGTTGCTGCCGGATCTCCACTATATATACGCTTTCGACAACGTGGCGTTCCCCTACGGCGAGAAGTCCGAAGAGTTTATCGTTGAGCGCGTGCTGGAGATAGTTGGCGCGGTGCAGCAGCGTCATCCTCTGGCGATTGTCGTCATTGCCTGCAATACCGCCAGCACTGTTTCCTTGCCGGCCCTGCGCGAGCGTTTCAGTTTCCCGGTCGTGGGCGTGGTGCCCGCCATCAAACCGGCGGCCCGTCTTACCGTTAACGGCATTGTCGGCCTGTTGGCGACCCGCGGCACCGTACAGCGCAGCTACACCCACGAACTGATTTCCCGTTTCGCCACCGACTGCAAGATTGAACTGCTGGGCTCTTCAGAACTGGTGGAGCTGGCGGAAGCCAAGCTGCATGGCGAAGCAGTGCCGCTGCCGGTGCTGAAGAAGATCCTGCATCCGTGGCTGAGCATGCGCGAGCCGCCGGATACGGTCGTGCTGGGCTGCACCCATTTCCCTCTGTTAGCTGAAGAGCTGATGCAGGTGTTGCCGGAAGGCACCCGGCTGGTGGATTCCGGTGCGGCGATAGCCCGTCGCACCGCCTGGCTCATCTCTACGCAGGAAAATCTGGTTTCGAGCCAGGAAGAGAATCTGGCGTATTGCATGGCGTTAAATGAAGATACTGATGCTTTATTGCCCGTTTTGCAGGGCTACGGCTTTAAATCGTTGAAAAAACTGCCGTTTTAACGGCGTTTTGGTTAAACATTCAACGGTCGGAAAAAATATTGAAAATAGGGGTTGCGGCCTGCCGAGAACTCCCTATAATGCGCCTCCACTGACCGGGAACAACGACTGACAAGCCGCCGGGTCAGCGAGAGGAAAGCGAAATAAACGCTTGACTCTCCGGGTGAAAAGCGTAGTATACGCAGCCCGCGCCGATGAGTTTCTCGGCACTGCTCTTTAACAATTTATCAGACAATCTGTGTGGGCACTCCACAAGACGATATCCAGCATCTTCGGGTGCAAAAAAATATCAAGTCTTGAAGAGTGACTAACTGAAGTAAAATTCATGCAGTAAATCTTTGAGCATCGCTTCTCGAGTGGAAGCACATCAAGCTTTTAATTGAAGAGTTTGATCATGGCTCAGATTGAACGCTGGCGGCAGGCTTAACACATGCAAGTCGAGCGGTAGCACAGGGGAGCTTGCTCCCCGGGTGACGAGCGGCGGACGGGTGAG
>NZ_JAEIOH010000011.1:0-118393 GCF_017811775.1 Serratia sp. X10
CTGAGAACGCCAAACTGCCCGGCCTGTTGGCGTTGGATGGCGGCAGCCTGGCGTCGGGGATCGGCATCGGGCTGGAGGACAGCAGCGGCAAGGCGCTGCCGCTCAATCGCGCCAGCGATAAATTCCGCCTGAACGCCGGCAACACCACACTCACGCTGCAAGCCTATGTGCAGGGAGAGCCGGAAGCCATCCAGACGAAGTCCATCGGCCGCGGCACCTTCAGCGCGGTGGCCACCTTCACGTTGGAATACGAATAAGCGTCTACAAGGACAAAAAACGCAATGATGATTAAACCCCTCACTCGCGCCCTGCGCATGAGTCTGCTGTGCCTGTTGGCGTTGAGCGCCGCCGCTTGCCAAAGCCAAAAGTCGGGCAAGCCCGCCGTGAACACCCAAAATCAGGCTGTGCAACCTCCGTCAGAAGAGGTGTTGCGCAAGCAGCGTGAGGCCGAGCAACTGCGGCAGTGCCAGCAGCAGCTGGGCGCGTTGCGCACGGTCAACGAGAAACAGTATAAGCGCTACAAACAGGCGTTCGACAGCCTGATGAGCGGCGCTTCGCAGTACGCCAGCCTGCGCGCCCGGGTAAACGGCGACACGCAGGAGACGGTGGATGCGCTGTATCGCTACAAGGTCAACTATCTGTGCGCCGGGGTGAATCAGGCGGTGTTGACCGGCTTGGCGGATCGCGGGGAGCAGGTTAAATGAGGCTGCGTCTGCTGGGCTGTGTCGCTTTGCTGTTCACCGGCGTCGCGCAAGCGGACGACGGCGTGCCGGCGCTGCTGCAGTTTGCCGAGCAGTATCAACGGCAGAACACCGAATCGGCGAGCGAAGAAAAAACGGCGCCGGACGACCGTGCGTCGGGGCAAAAAAAGCGTGAACCCGCGAAGCGCCCGTCGGACAACAATAAGCCAGCCTCACCGGCCAAAACGTTTACGCTGAGCCAGGAATTATTGGCGCGCGATCAACAGCTGGCGCGCCAGCGAATGGAACTGACGATGCTGCGCCAGGAGCTCGCCGCGCTGCGGGCGGAGAAAGCGGTCCCCCCCGTCGCGGCGTTGCCGGATTCGTCAACGCTTCAACAGTGGATCGCCGGGCTGGGTGCCGCCTGGCGCGGTTCGCCCGACGCGCAGCGCGCCGAGGCGCTGTTGCGTCAGGCGACGCAGGAAACCGCCAAAAGCAGAGCGACGGCGGCGCAGGCCGAACGGCGCGTCAACGAACTTGAGTCTGCCGCGCAGGCATCGGCACAGACGCTTGCACAACGCCAACGCGAGCACCAGGAGGCGTTGCATGCTCTGCGCGCCGCGTTGGAAGAAAGCGAGCAGAAGCGGGCCGATGAGCAGAAAGTGACCCAGCAGGCGCGCGAAGACCTGCTGGCGTTGCGTAAGCGGCTGCAATGGGAGATGACGCCGGAGCAGTTGAAGGATGAACGCAAGCGTTTGTCCTATGCGGCGGGCAGTGCGCTGGGGCGGGATATTCAGGGGTTGATGACGGAGCGTCAAAGCTGGGGCGTACCGGTGGATCGCGACAGCCTGTTGGCGGGGGTTATCGACAGCGTGTCGGGGCGTTTGCAGCTGCCGCCGCAGGAACTGAACACGTTGACGGCGCAGGCGGATGCCGCCGCCGTGGCCGCGCGTGAGAAACGCGTTAACGAACAGCAGCGGCGTGATGAAGATTATCTGGCGCAGTTCCGTCAACAAAAGGGCGTAAAACAGTCGGCGATGGGCTTCTGGTATCGGGTGGATTATGCCGGGGAGGGCGCACTGGCGCCAACGGCGGTGGTCGATGTGGTCGTGAAGGAGAAATTGACCGACGGCACGGTGATCCAGGATATGGAACTGAGCGGCAAGGTGCTGTCGCAACCGCTGTCCGAGTATCCGCCGCTGTTCCGGGAGGCGATAAGTCATCTGCACAACCACGGCTCGTTGACGATGGTCGTGCCGCCGGCGCTGGCCTACGGTGAAACCGGCTATCCGCCGAAGGTGCCGCCCAACGCCACCATGGTTTATGAATTGCGCATCGACAACAGCCAGGCGCCGGCAAAGGGCGTCCAGGCGGTTAAACGGGAAGCCGACACGGCGGGAGGGCAGGGATGAACACGATGGTAAAAATCGCGCTATTTGATGAGAATCGATACTTCAGCGCCGGTTGGCAAGAGGCTCTGGCGCTGCACTTCAGCACTTACGGCAAGCGCACGCTGTTAGTGGATGCGCGGCAGGTTCACGAAGCCGATCTGGTGTTCTGCTATTTTCCTCCCGGCGTAAAGAGTTGCTTTGGCCATTTATTTGATATGCAGAATATAGGGCGGAAAACACTGTATTTCTCGTTGCGAAAACCGAAAAAAAGATTTCATCGTGTTATTGACGATAGCTGTGGGCTGGAAGCCGGCGTCATCTACCACAATATGCCGTTGGACTCGGCGCTGCATCAGGTGAGCACTGAGTTGGAGTTGGGCGGCAAATGGCCGGACTGGCCGAGTTGTGGCATGAACTGTGTATGCCAACACCGAGGTCTTACGCTGCGGGAACAGGAGATCATGCGCTGGATGGCACGAGAGATGGGGGTAAGGCAGATCGCCCGGATGCTGGATATTAGCGTGAAGACGGTCAGCAACCACAAGATGAGCGTTATGCGCAAGATGGGGTTCCGGCGTAATGCCGAGCTTTACAGCTGGCTGCGATGGAGTTCTGGCAGCGATGTTATTAAAGAAAGAGTGTTTTTTAGAAAACACAATATTCTTAGTAAGTAATCTTGCTGATCCTATATTTTTTGAGAGTGTTAAGAGATTATATTATCTATAAGATACTATTCAAACTAATTAACGTGAGGATATATGACTAGTTACACATTGTTTTCTTTTTTTTTGACAATGTTTTTTATTGTTCTCAGTTTAACAATAAGTACATATATGTATCGAAAGGGAACTATTCCAAGATCAAGAAGTATGATCTTCATATCTAATTTCTTCATGGCTGTAACAGTTATCATGATAATGGTTTTTATTCTTACTTTTAACTTTACTTTTGAGAAGGTGCTTAGTTTCTTCTCCTGCGCAACTTTGTGGTAAAGCTTATTTGTTGTTAGGGGCATTGCGTTTCTGTAGTTATTTATGCTTTTTTGTTCAGTTTCTATAATTTCATGCGTGGCTGTTAGTTAGTATTGGTATGTTTTTTGTGTCTTTCATTATTAATTTTCGCCACGCATTACATAGTCTTGATTTTATTATCAATGCCGAATTTATAAGTTGGGGTGTATGTTAATTGATGTTGATGTTTTCGCCAAAATGATAGGGTTGAAGCCTGGGGAATTAATATTTTACATTAGAAGTAAAAGTGATTATAAGGGCTGTAAGCTGCCTAGTCCTACGAGGGGTTCAAAAGGTGGTATGAAATTTAAATTTAATGAAGTTATAAACTTTTGCGATAAAGTCAACAATAAAACACTAGGGAGTTGATGTGATATATACATATATAAGCATATAAAAGTGTGATGACTAATTATGTTTTGTCATAATTGTATATGGTAGAGCGTAGTGGGTGTGGGATTTGATTTTTTGTCTGTGATATTCAAGTCGTTGTACGAATGGAAATATATAATAGCAGTTTTTTAGCATACGTTTATTTAGGCCTGCACGCATTTCTCTATTTCCCCTCCAACGTAATATACTTACTCTGACTATTTAGATGTTATGTATCGTTATGAGAATACATTTCTAATCGAGAGTGTTACTATTGCCCGTAAAATTAACTTTTAAAAAAATCATGTATGTTTCTTTAGAGAGTGTGTCAGCTATTGCTGATTGGATTTCTAAGAGGATACTCGAGAATTAGGATTGTAGAGTAATGCAGTAAAGATAAATTCATTTTAAAATTTCGAAAATCCTGGGTGTTTACTATTATAATAACCAAATCGATGTAATTCTATTGGAGAGATTAGTTAATGATGTGGCTAGATAAAGTGAAATTTCCAATAATTAAGTGATTTTTAAAATTAAAAATTAGATTTTTATTTAAATATAACTGGAGTAAATGAATTTGGTTTTTTTTATTAATTAAAGATAATAATTGGAGTGTCTTATTATCACTAAGTAATATGGTTTTATAAAATGCTTCATGCGACAAGTTGAGAGTTCCGAAAGAGACATCTGAGCCTATTAAAGAGAGCTTTTTTGATTTTGGAACTTGAAATGCTGTTTGATGTATGTCTGGAAAGGTTATTATATTTAGAGAGTGCTTAAATAATTAGATGGGTTATATTTGATTGTTGTAAATGGCATGCTGCATGTTAATTTTAGATGAAACTCAAACCCTCTTTAACTATGCTAGTAATAAAGTGCGTTTATAATATTAGCAAATCTAATTTACCTAATTAAAGGTACGTTGGTTTTTTTATCTTGATGGCACTGCATTTTCGAAATTTGATGCTGAATAATGAGTGCTGCCTGCCAATTAAATACGTGGCTGTGTTTTTTTTGGTATTATGTTTTTTTTGTCTATCTATTATCTATTTAATTTAAATAAATTTGCTGGCCGCATTAGAATTGTTTATTGATTCTTAATAGGGTTCTTGTATGGTCACCTTCTTAATATTGAATGTTTTCATCTGTTACGTTTCCTTTGCGTTTCACGTTAGTCTATTAAAATCTCGAAAAATATATAGAAGGAAAATATTCATATCAAGAAAGATGAAAGTCAAGAATAAATTTATTAAAACTAAGCGTTTTTTTATTAAAGTATGCAACGCATTGTTTTTCAGGCAAAGTTAACATTTATACTGAAAGCTATGATAAGTTTAAATGCAAAAAAAATTTTCAAATCCAGTTTTTATTTCTTAATGGTAATATATTGATTTTTTGTGTTGCGTTTTTATTGATTTTTTGGAGTAGCTATTTTTTAATGCGGTTTTTATCATTGCATATAAATTATAGTGATGGGTTGTTTATTGTTTTGTAATTTGGTTGTGATCTAAAAGCTATCGTTGATATTATTGGGTGTTGTCTCTATGTAAGCCATTTGAAGTCCTTGATGGGATAAAAATCTAAGCACATTCACATTGTTATAAAAGTTAACTCTATTATGGGGATGGTTATTTTTGACCTTCATCTATTCATTGGTTGAAGTAATAACTGAATATCATTACTGATTTTTTTTCGGTATAGGCTGTTATCCGAAACCACCACCAGATGTTAACACATTATTTACAAAACCATGATGAATATGAACTGCAGCCATGCTTCGTGCTATTGATATCTACGCTCTGAGTTGTGGGGCACGGTATCCTTCTTATCCTGCTGCTATCATCTAAGTGTGAACCTCAGCGTTATGCATTGGCGGCCTGACTGTTTATCACAAAAAAATCATAGGATTGAAAACCATGCTGTATACCTTATCGCTCCAGAGACAATAATACCGCAAGACGGCAAATATCCTTATAAGGCTTAAGATACAGTGAAACATAGTAACTTGGGTTTGCATGAATGGGGTTGTAAGTAAAACATTGTTAATTAAGTATGGTTTATGTACGAAACTCTAATTTTGACAGATGGAAATTCTAACAGGCACATAGTGTTGTGGTGAGAAATATGTTGATGTCAAGCTGATTGTAATTAATTATTCTTTATCAGATTTATCTCTATGGAGATGGGTATCATAGATATGTGTATGTTTCCTTGTCTCGTTTTTCGTTTGATGGGAGTGTCCTAGATGAGTTGGTGGATTTTTTACGAAAGTTCAAATGTTGCTAATTTTTACGTGGATTAAAAGAAAGAATTTTTGGGGTGCTGCCCCACGATTATTTTGTCGGGATGTTTTTACTGGAGGAACTCATTGTTTGGTGAGTTATTACGTTAAGTTTCTCATCCGGAAATCGGTTCCTTAATGCCGATAAGTTCACTGATACCTTTTCTCTATAGGGGAGGATATCAGTCTTGCGAGAGTTCATACGAAGAGAGAAAGGTTCTGGGCTGCTATTTTTTTTGATTTTTTAATAGAGATTATAAAGAGCTGGCTTTCGAAGAAAATTATCGCAATCCAATAAAGACTTCTTTGCTGTATTTCTGAGCACGTTATAGCACCTTGTGTGGATTCTATCCACGTAGGAGTGTACGCCATGAAAATCAGCACGTTGCTGACGTTGTTTCCTCTGTTGATACCGGCATCAGTGCTTGCCGGCACGGTGCTGTATACCGATTCCCTCCATCCCCCGACCAATAATGATGCCTCCGTGACCGTGATTTATCTTGACGGTCCTGAGCAGTTGCAGACGCAGCTCTTTGGTGCACTGTCGTCGAACCCGGATGAAGCGCAGCGCCAGGCGAAAGCCGTACTGCAGTCACCGCAGTGGCAGGCGCATGAACAGGAGCTGGCCACGGTTTACCGCGCGGTGGTGCGCGCCTGGGAACTGGGCGTCAAAAAAGTCCCCGCGGTCGTGTTTGATGAGCGGGATGTGGTGTATGGCACCGCTGATATCGCCCGGGCCACCGCGTTGCGCGCGAAGTCACTGGAGGGCCAGTGATATGCAACGATCTCCCTTGCAGTTGGCGTCTCCCGGACAACTCCGGCTGACCCTTAAATCCTCCGGTGTGGCCATGATGCTGTCTGCGGCCGGCGTGCCGGCGACGAATGCCACACTTAACAGCGCGCAGATTGTTGCCAGTGCGGTGTCGCAGTCCTGCATCAGCTGGCGCGTCAGCGGTATTTGCTACTGGTTGTTCTGCAGTTGGGGCGGCTGCACTGTCCGAACTTCGGTCAAAGTTAGCCATTTCATCCCGGAGGCGGTAGTGTCGGCGTATAACACCCCGGGAGGCAATCCGTGGCGTGAGATGTCGATGGTCAGTCAGGCCGCCGGCGGACTCGAGAGCAATATCACCAGCGCGCTGGGCGGCGTTGCAGCCGGCGGTGGCAACAATGAGCTGAAAACCCCCGGGCAGCGTAAAACCAACCTTCACTTCAAGTATGCCGATGCCATTGGTCATCCGGCGACGACTCTGATTGGCGGCAGCATTGCCGGCTATTCGTGCCGCAGTGCGGCGACCCCCTTCGTGCCGTATTTCCTCAGCACGCTGGACAGCCTGGCATGGCGTACTGATATGCCGGAATCCCTCTATCCCGAAGCATTGGTGCCTGGTCAGCGCGAGGTCGGCAGTCAGGCGGCCACGAATATGTGGGGCAATGTCTATCCCCGTTCGGGATTTGTGACTCAGGTCGATGACGACAAGGCGGGTGCTCTGGTGGCACAGCGGGTGGCGGACATCATCACTCGGTCTGGTCAGCCGCACGTCTACCAGCCCCTGAAGGGCCAGCGCTCGGAAGGGTACTGGCCACCAAGTGCGGTTCAGGAAAATACCGGAACCAGCAACCACAAATGGCAACGTCTGGCACCTCAACTGAGCCAGTCCTGTGCCGTGTTCCCGGACGGTGAGCATCCGCCGGCCGCGGATGCGAACGCTGCCTTCGCCTTGTGGCAACCATACAGCTGCTGCCAGCGCCGCGGGCAGCGTTTCCTCTACAGCACGGATTTTTGAGGCATAAATGATGAAAAAACCAATGAATAAATCTCTCTGGGGACGGCGCAGTCTGCTGTCTCTGTTGGTTGTCAGCAGTATGGCATTGGCCGGCGTAAATGCGTACGCTGACGACAATGACGATAACGGTACCCTGTTTGGTATTTCGTTGCCCCAGGTGAATGACAGCAATATCGGTTACGGAAAGAACGCCAGCGGCGCCATCTCGGACAAGCTGTTCTATTCCCTGGGCGGAGGCTCGGTGATATCGCAGCCGGCGACGCGTGGCAATATGCAGCGACTGGGGATGAACCTGGGCTGGAGCTCGGATTTGATGTGCGGCAACTACGACCTGAAGAGTACCATCGGTAACCAGCTCAATGGCGTGACGGACGGGTTCAAGAGCCTGATGGGTAACGTTATTCAGGGCGCTACCGGTGCGGTAGCCAGTCTGCCTGCGATGGCTATCCAGCGTGCTAACCCGGGCTTGTATGAAATGTTGACCAACGGGGTATTGCAGGCCAATGTGGCATTCGACAAAGCCCAGCTCAATTGCCAGAACCTCTCCAAACGGATGATGGATATGGCGGACTCCGGCGGATGGAGCCAGGCGGCGGTGATGGAGGAGGCCAAAAGCCTGATCAATAACGGGGATGCCGATGCAGTGCGGTCGATGAATGCCACCGAGAAAGTAACCGGGCAATCCGGCCAGACCTGGATCGGTGGACAGAAGCGCGGCGGCGCCGGTCAGCCGGCTATCAAGCCAACGCACGATCTGGCTGCAGCTGGCTACAACATGATGAATGCGCTGCCGGTCACCAGCACCTCCAGCGTATCCGGCAGCAGCTGTACCGGTGGTGCCTGTACCAAATATGCCAGCAGTGAAGAAGCGGCAGCAGCTGTAGTGAAGGTGTTGGGCGACACCTCGCTGCGCACCTGCAAGGACGCAGCGCAATGCACCAGTGGCGAAGGGACCGAACAGCCAGGCAGCACCGTAGCCGGTACGGGGTTTGCGCCGATGCTGGAAGAGGCGACGAAAACGAATAACGAGCAGTTGGCCAGGCTGATCAATGGGGCAGCAAAACCCACCGCGGGCAACCTGGCCAAACTCAAGACGGGTAGCCTGGCGGTGACCGCCGGCGTTATCAAGGCACTGCAGCGCGATCCGGATAATGCCGCCCTGGTTGGGCGCCTGGCCAGTGAACTGGCGATGGCGGATACCATCGAAACGGCCTTTATCATGCGGCGCATGATCACCACTGGGATGTCTGAGCCGAACGCCTCTGCGCAAAAAGTCGCGATGGAAGAAGGCGATTGGCGTATCGAGGCGCTGGATCGTGAGATCACGGCGCTCAAGAACGAGATGGAGATGAAGCGTGAAATTGCGCGTAACGCGGTACTGACCATCATCGACAGGGAGAACAATCGGGCGGATACCAACCCGCAGCGTCAGTCGGTTGACAGTCCGGATACCAAGTTCAACCAGCTGGCCGTGCCGGAAAGCGACCAGTAATCGTGAGGATGAATCAATGACCGAAACAGAGAAAAAAGCGGTGACGCCCGCCAGGAGGCGCCGATTGGGTCTGCGGGCTAAGCGTGTTCTGCAGATGTTGGGCATGTTGGTGATAGCGATGATTGTCGCGCTGGGCATGGCTCACTGGGGTGTCAATCACCCGGGAGAGAGTGCCGCGCTGCGTGACTGGGTACACAGCACCCGTTATGGCTGGCTGAGCTGGCGCCTGGCGCTATACGCCGCGCTGGCCTGGGGATTCTGGAAAATCTGGCACGCGCCGGGTTGCAAACCGGAATACCAGCAGCCGCTCAAACGTATGGCCATCGCCTGCGCGGTATTTGCCCTGGCCTGTGAATACAGCCTCTTTGATGGAGGGCTGTCGTTATGATGACCAACAGCTATCTGGAGTATTTTCTGACGCTGCTCGGCTGGCTGATTAACAATGGCCTGTGGGAGTTGCTGGTCAGTACGGGGCTGTTTGTGCTGCCGCTGCTGTTCAAGGTGCCAGCCATCTGGCTGAAGGTACGCGAGGAAGGGGAGGATGAGGGCAACAAAGGGATGCTGTCTCTGCCACGCATCGAAAACCTGCTCTACGGGGCATTCTTTGTGATGCTGGCCTGCTGTCTGCCGCTGATGAATGTCAGCCTCGACACCATCAAGTACGACAGCAGCCGGGCGGCGACCTGTGGTACATGGGCACCGAAGAAGCCGGATGAAACGGGCTACGCCAACATCATGTCGAGTATGAACGGCCAGACGGCGAAGGTGCCGGTGTGGTGGTTGGTGGTGCATAAACTCTCAAAAGGCATCACGTCGGCGGCCGTTGCAACCATTCCGTGTCGGCCGGATCTGCGGCAGGTGCGTTTTGAGGTTCAGCACAGCCGGGTCAATAATCCTGCATTGGCGAAGGAGCTGCAGGACTTCACCAACGACTGCTACGCACTGGCGTTGTATACCTGGCAGAACCGTGACCAGGGGCAAACGACCGACAAGGCCACGCTACGTGATATCGAGTGGCTGGGGTCGAAAACCTTCCTGAACGGCGGCTACTACAACAACCTTCAGTCCAAAACGCCGCGCGCCAGCTTCCCGTGGAATGAGGCGAGGGACAGCGGCCGGCCAAACACCGGACGAGGTGGGTACCCGACCTGCAGCGAGTGGTGGTCAGCCGGCGAGACGGGGCTGGAGGCTCGCGTGGTGAAACAGGTCGATCCAGGCGTGATGTTGCGGATGTCTGCCGCGCTGAAGATGATGGGGCAACCGGATGCAGATTATAAGGAAGCCGTGGTACGGCGCCTGGTCAGCCCGGATAACCTGACGGTCTCCCAGAGCGGACGCGCTTATGCCGGCTACGGCGGCAATGCAGACTTTACCCTGGACAACTCGGTTAACCGTATTGCCTCTATGGGTGGCACTACACTGGGGAGCCTGGCGGCCTATCCGGCATTTGATGCCATGCGTCAGGCCTTGCCGATGGTGCAGGCGGTACTGCTGATGGCGGTCTATATCATGGTGCCGCTCATCTTGGCCTTTGCGGCCTACGCGTACAAGACGGTGATTACCGTGACGTTCGTGGTATTTGCGCTGAACTTCCTGACGTTCTGGTGGGAACTGGCGCGCTGGCTGGATAGCTGGTTACTGGAGGCATTGTACAGTTCTGACTCGCACAGCCGCTGGAATGTGGCAGGGTTCCAGAATAGTGCCGATGACCTGATTATGAACTTGGTGATGGGCTGTACGTTTATCGTGTTGCCGGCTGTGTGGTTGGGAGCATTGTCCTGGGCCGGTGTTAGTGTTGGGCATTCTATCGGTGCGGCAGTTAAAAGCGGTACTGACACGGCTCATAATACCGGGGGTAAATTGGGAGGCGCAGTTGAAGGGGCAATTGGGCAAAAAGCCGGGAAAAATTTGACTGGAGGGTAAACTATTTATGGCTGGGGGACATCCCCAGCCTAGTCATCATCTTTCCATTCATTATAACGATGAGGATGGTATTCTCTACCATTGAAACGGTCACGATTCCAATCGTGATAGATTTGCTTGTCATTATCATCGGATTGTCGAAAACTTGAGAGCTGCGTTTTTGACGGGAAAACTAAGAGAATAATCGCTCCCACCAATACTGCTGAAGCTGCAATAAACATCCCTCCGAATGCCAAAATTGCCAGCATGCTAATGGTGAACATGACGATTGGAATGTGTCCTATCCAACCCGGAAGCCTGTGCTTTCGTGCCTTAGCCACGCAGTGTCGATCCCATCTCATGATCGTGTCTTTCAGGCGTGTCCACTTGCGGGCTGCCCAAATGCCTCTTTGATAGGCCTGCTGATCTCTGGCTTGGCTCATAATGCCTCCATATGCCTGCTTAGCCGTTTGAGTACTATAGCTTAAATAACAATCAATGGCTATTTACTTGGCTCTTCGGCAAATGGGTGGGCACAGAAGCATTCGTCGTTCGTTTTTGATACGCTGGCAACCGCTTAATAGAAACAAGGCATAATCTGAAAATCTTTCATTTCCAGTCTGAAACTTCGGCCACCCTCAACAAAACTTGAAATATCGTCTGGCTTAATAGTATTAAAATCAACCATTACCTGTCTTTGCTCTGGTCCCAGGAAGATAACACTGGCATTTTTGTTCCTTAGGTTTAAACACAAGTTATTGTCATTGAAATCAAGCTGGTGAGCAAGGATGTATATTTTCTCACTCAGAGTGTCTTTATTAAAGTTATTACTTACCCAGCCCCAGGAAAAGTAGGTGAACACGAGTGTTAGCAAAATAAAGGTAATTGCCCCCCATGGAATCTCTCTATCAGTGTCATCATCCCATAATTTTTTTTAGATAATAGCATATTGGTAAAAGGTTAAATGCAGCTGCAGTCAACAGAACATAGACAAGCTGTGATGCGTGGGTGAAAAAGATATATGCAGTCAGAAAACTCCTGGTGAATGGGAAGTGAGATGAGTCAATTCCGAAAATACCATTTATGGCAGATGATGCTGTTGCTGTAGAAAAAACAAGTAATGCAGTAAATGATAATGACACCATAAGTTTTGTTATGCCAAATTTCCAGAGTTCTCTGACTAAAAACAGTCTTTCAATGTTAACGCCTATCCAAATTGCCGTAAGGGAGACTGAAAAAAGATACGCATAAAATTTCCATTTACCAAGGTATTCAGAGTCGCTATCTCGGTTGATGGAGAATATCAGTATTAATATGGCTAAAATAGCCAGGCCGTTAAGGGCGTTTATGATTCCCCACTCTTTTCTCTTCCCTTCGTACTCTTTTTCATGTTTTAGATATGTTGCTGCATTTGCTATATCTTGTATCAGTTGTTTTGTCGATTTTATTTTGTTAAAGCGTGAGTGTTCATCAGTTTTAAACTCTGATGCCAGATATTTTATTGATTCATCTTTATTTCTATTATTGTTCATTAGCCCCTCAGCATGTTTTATCGAAATGTTCTTATTTGGGAGGTTCTGACTAGTAATACTGACGCTATGCCAAACCTAAAAACACAACCTCTTTTAGATAAGAAATATCGATCACTTTAACGGTACTTACTTTCTGAGAGAAAAGTTATCAAATAACTGAAAAATGTCTATTCCTTTGTTTGACGTGGTTTGTTAGGATTGCGACGTTGTACTGTCGTCCTCGGACGACCACCAATGCTCAGTGGGTCTGTGATGAGCGCCTTCGGGTGACCCTGCTGTCGATAGGCAGCCACCAATGATCTGGCCATCTGCGAGGATCGCCTTCGGGTGATGGCAAAAGAAAGCTTCCGTAGCCTGAGAGGGAGCACGCCATATATGGTGTGGTACATCTGCCCGCCTTTGGGAGCAGATATCGCCTGTATAACGTAGTATTCGGGGCGGTTAAGGCTGCTGAAAAGTCATCACAATGCCATGGCGCTATTAGCCTGGCACACATCTACATATGGCAATCCTTGCCTGAAGAATTCAGTCGCAACAGACTGATATCACTTACTTCTTTAAAGCTGTTAAGGCTTTTATGACGTGTTGCTGACGATGCGACTTTTGAACGCACGTATAAGGCCATTTGGTACATTTGGCCGCTTACGTGAGTCTCATTAGGAGCAGAGGAGCGCGCGTCACTTGTGAAGTGGCGAAGACACTACCAAGTGACGCGCGTAGCGCATAACGTCTCAATCCACGTACGACGTGGCTTTCAACGTTTAACTACCATCTGACCAACATGTAGTCTGTGTCAGTACGGTTTAGATACTCATTCACTTCAACGTAATTACGACGGAAAACACCGTTTTGAACGTTTCACTATCTAAAAGGAGGAAATCGACTCGGTATCGATGGCGACACTACGAACAGTAGTGTTGGAGGCAGCTTGACGAAAGTCAGCTCTGCATTAGCAGCAAACGGATCAGAGATCTGGGGTGCCTCGCAAGAACTCAACATTTCGCCGCCCCGATGCACAGATACCAGTCGAGACGCAGGAAGCGCAAAAGCAACCGTGTCGTCGGGGTTGAAATTACTGAGGTACAGATCCGTCTGCTTCTTTTAAAGCAGAAGGACGTGTATCCCATTGGAGATGTTAAGATGTCCAGATTCGGTAAACAGCTGGGAAAACAACTTGTCACGCTTGCTCGTCAGGGAAGAGGGAGTTTTAAAACCGTTGTTGACCGTTCCAGAATTGCAGACCGTTTTTCTGAACGTCTGGCAAAGTTAAATATTCAAATTCGGGATGTAAAACACATCAAGACCACCCATATCGAAAAATACATTCATAGCCGGCAGGCTGAAAATATATCGCTTCGCACATTGCAAAACGAGATGGCAGCTGTGCGCTCAATCATGTCAGCTGCGGGTCGGAATAAACTGGCTGATCCCAACCATGAGAAATTGAGTAACCAGGCTTTAGGGATTTCAGGTGCTAACCGTGATGGAAAAAAAGCCCCTATTTCGGATGAAAAGTTAACTGCTGTCATCAATCACGTCATAAAAAAAGATGCAGGGGTAGCATTGGGTGTTCAGTTGTCTCGCTATGTAGGTTTGCGAACGGAAGAAACGGTTCAGTCAGCAAAGTCATTAAAAACATGGCGACAGGCTTTAATTAATGGAGACGAGCGTGTTCGGGTTGTGTTTGGCACGAAAGGAGGTCGTCCTCGTGATACGACCATTTTTAATCGTGAGAAGGTTTTATCTATTTTAGAGGCGGCAATAAAACATTGTGATGAACACAATGGGAAACTGATTGATAAGCCTTCATTGCATACAGCAATAGAACGGTACAGAAATATTGTTCGTGAAGCTGGAATGACAGGGAAAGATGCTCCCCATAGTTTGCGATACGCGTATTCACGTGATGTGGTGACTTATCATGTTAAAAATGGAATGAGTCGCGTAGAAGCAGAGGCATTGGTATCGATGGATTTGGGCCATGGTGATGGCAGGGGGCGTTATATTAAGCAAGTCTATTTCAAAGGTGATGTAGAGTAACGGATTAATTGCATTTAGTATGCGGGGTTTTATTAATTTAAAATTTTATTAACTGTATGCGTGAATATGATGGTTCGTACATAACGGTCGCAGCTCTCACAGGGCTGCAACCTCAAAATCATAATGGGAGACGTTACGTTATTAGGATAATAGGACCTATTATTCCAAAACCAGGGGCTCATAGTCTCTTGACAGATCAGCGATTTGCTCGGAAAATAAACATGCTTACTCGTTGTCTTCGGACAACCACCAATGCTCAATGGGTCTGTGATGAGCGCCTTCGGGTGACCTGGCTGTCAGTCTACAGCCACCAATGATCTTGCCACTTGTGAGGATCGCCTTTCGGGTAGTGGCAAAAAACGCTTCCGTAGCTTGAAAGGAAGCACGCCGTTTACGGTGTAGTACATCTGCCCGCCTTTGAGAGTAGATGTCATCGTAGTTTTGATGAACAAGGCTTAACTTTCTTACCTATGATGATTGCGCGTGACGCAGTCAAATCCCAAGGGAAATACCTTTCCCTTGGGAGCGGTGTTTCCCTTTTTTACAGGAGAAACACCATGTCTGTTTTTACTTCTTCAGTTGTTCCTGATTTCTTCTCAACCCTGTGCACCGTGTCAAATCGGCTGTACAGCGAATACCTTTTCGCATGGCGCCGCCGCGTTTTACTGACTGGCACGTCAATGCAGCAGGTAATTTTGCCGTTCGCGCGCATGTTATCTGCAGTGATGATGGTTCGGTCAGCGCGTTACTGACGCTGCGCAAAGGTTGGTACAAAGGCGAATATACCTACGCAAGCACCCATGTTGTGCTGTCTTGCAAGCATACCGAGGCAGAAAAGCTTACCGACTCGCCAGTCAACATGCTGAGCATTTGGCCAGACTGCGTTACCGCTTTTAGAGCGGTCGGTTTACTCACTTAATACCCTGACGGGGATTTAAACCCGTTATGGGGATAAATCCCTCGGCATTTTATGGAGGATTTATCGATGCATACCCCGTTACCCAACGTACTTGACTTAAAAACCGCGCTTGATGCGTTTCATTTCCTTTGCCTGGTTGAAGGCAAGTTCATGAGTATCCGGGCTTGCCAGCGTCTGGGACTGGCTCTTGAACGTGAAGATCCCACTGAGCTGAATGATGTGGAAAATGCCGTTATCAATGCGGGAGAGGCCTTTGGTGGTTTCCTGCTGGTCATGCAGTACGGCTATATATCGACACTTTCCGCTAACGGGCAAGCGCTTATGGCTCGCCTGGATACACTGAGCAAAGATATTCACGCGTCTTATTGTGCGCAGGCCGTGGAGCAAGGCAAGCGCGATGTCGAAGCCGACATTGCGATTGGCGAGCTCGAGGTTTGGTGATCGGCACGGCAGCCTGACAGACACACGCCCTGACGGGGATTTATTCCCGTCCGGGGGATAAATCCCCCCAATTTTTTGTTACCGGAGGATTTATCGTGAGTATGAACGTTTATTTTGTCGCAACACCGTCCCAGGACGCATGGATTGATTTCACCCTGGCGGTGACCGAGGTGTTCTGGCTGTTGCCGGAAGAGGCCCGGCCAGAAGGTATCACGAAAGCCGGCCAGCTGTTTGATGGCATGATCTTCGAAACGGCCGGTTTACGTGTATCACCGGGAGCAGAGGAAAATATCCCGATGCAACCGGTGCCTTACGTCAAAGAACGTGTGGGGTTCTTTCAGCGCCCTGATTTTTTTCACCGACTGGTTCTGATACTGATTCATAACCTGTGCCCTGGCTCTGTACGGATAGAGCGGAACGACTCCAAACTTTCCAAAAATCCAGGATGGGAGTTGCCACTGCTCTGGTTGCGCCACCACCTTAAACGCCCGGAACTTCTTGCTCCGGGTGAAGTGGATGAGGCGGCACTGGCTGATGATTCCATTCTTTACCATTTGGAAGGGTATAGCAGTCATAACGATGATCCCGATGAATTGCTTTGTCGCTGGCGCGTTATTGTCGGCATGGATGAAGTGCTGGCGGTGCGTCTGAATCAGGCGCATTCGGCGGCATAGTCGCGATTTTTAATTCACCCGGCAGGGGAGCTCCTGTCCGTATACCGAGAGGAGTGACCCATGGGGCTTGATATCAACTTTTTCCGTCAGCGTAAGGCTGACTATCCGATGTTGCCGGTAAACGGCGACTGGACACCCGTCGGCGACTGGGTGCCGTGTTCACCAGCGTGGCTGGAGGACGGCGGTGATTGTGCGCAGGCGCCGCGAATATACAACCACAAAATGTGTAACCACTACCATCCGCCGCTGCTGGTTCACACCTGTCATTTTCGCGGGTTTACTGCGTTGATGCATTGGGTGGACAACAGTGTGGGGGACGTCACAAGCGGTGAGCTGATGGCGTTCGACCGTAACGACGTCCAGATGCTGGATTTGTGTCTGTCTCGGTTGAATGAAACGAACTGCTATGAGGAGTTTCCTTCGGAATCTCGTGACTACGGCAGTATTTACTGGACGCAGGTCGATTTACTGAAGGCGTACGTTAACAACGTTCTTGCCGGTTTTGATTTCAGTCGGGACCACCTTTACTTCCGGGCTTCGTGGTAACACCGTCCACTGGCCATAACGTTTCATTCCCCAGGAGGGGCTTTCCCTCCCGGGGAAGTCCGTCTCCGCAACTCAGGAGACTTATCATGTTGCATTTTAACCCTGCAGAACTGCGCGCCGTGGTGGCTGAAGTCCGCGCCAATCAGTGTGCGCTGGTGTTGGCCAAGGATAATGGCGTCTATCTGATGCCGGCCGTGGGCGAGCGAAACGCCACCGGCCGTATCAAACCCCTGGCGTATGCCGACGGGTGTCATCCTGACAAGGATGAGGCCTGGTATGAAACGTCCCGGCAGCTTGCCGGCGGCGACGACTTTGGCGAGGAGCTGGTGCTGAACGACAGTTGTATCGAGCGAATACTGTCGCAAGGCCATGAGCTCTGGATCCACCTGTTACCCGAAACGGTCTATATGCACGTAGCCACGGTTAACTGGGTGTGCGTCGCCGATTATCGCCGGGTGACCGCGCGCATGCTGCAGCTGGCCGAAGTGCATTACTCGGTTTGCGTCAGCCAGGATGAGTTTAAACACTGGCGTGAGCGGGCCATCAACCTGCTGGCCACGGCCTGTCATACCGATTGCAAACGGGCAAAGCCCGTCGATCGGGCTGATTACCTGGCCCTGTTCGAACGGCTGAAACAGCGTGTTGACACAGTGAATCCGAAAGGGGCGCTGCGTTACCTCGCTCTCTAATCACTTTTCCTGTCCCCTGGGGCGTATTCTTCGCCGCCAGGGGAGGAATGCGCCTTTTTCATTGAGGAGCATTCCATGAAGAAAACATCACCATCACGTCGGCCGGCAAAAGCCCGTCGCGAACGACCAGACCTGTACCAACAGGTCACGGACAACATCATCGGTGCCATTGAGCGTGGCACCTTACCCTGGCTCAAGCCCTGGCGGACTGACCGGAACCGGATTTATACCGGGTCTGTCATGCCGCAGAACGGCACGACGGGGTACCACTACAGCGGCGTGAATGTGCTGCTGTTGTGGATAGCCGCGGAAGAACGCGGTTTTCACTCCAATCGCTGGCTGACTTATAAGCAGGCGGAAGCCGTTGGTGGCCATGTACGTGCCGGCGAAACGGCAACCCTGGCTGTGGTATTCAAACCCTGGGATAAGCAAGTGGAGGATGCTGATGGCCGGCAGCTGTTTGATGAAGAGGGGAAACCGCTGAAAACGCGAATACCCATGCTGAAGCCGATGTACCTGTTTAACGTTGCCCAATGCGACAGCCTCCCCGAGGTCGTTGTCGGCGTTATGCCGGCAACCGAGACGGATGAGGGTGATGCGTCGGTTGATGCGAAAATGCAGGCTCAGGTTAACACCCTCGTTGAGGCCTGCGGTGTTCGGGTTGAACAGGCCTATCAGGACAGGGCGTTTTACTCCCCGCTCCGGGACCAGATTGTCCTGCCACAGGCTCAGCAATTTCGGACTGAGGCAGATTACTGGTCAACGTTATTGCATGAACTGGTGCACAGCACCGGCCATGCTAAACGGCTTAACCGGGAAGGGATCACGTCTTCTTCCCGGCGGTTCGGCGACTCAGTATACGCGTTTGAGGAACTGGTGGCCGAGCTGGGCAGTGCTTTTATGTGCGCGCAGCTTGGCGTCTTTGGTGACATCCAGCACGACAGCTACCTTGAGCACTGGCTCAAGGTATTGCGTGAAGATAAGCGCGCGCTGTTTCGTGCGGCCAAACAGGCCCGTGAGGCGTCAGAATTTTTGCTGAAGCCCCTGGCTAACCCGGTGACAACCGATCCAGCCGTTGCGGCATGAGGATTCTGGTGATGACGATTGAACAACGTTACTGGCAGACCATTGCCGGCAGGTTACTGGCCAAATATTTTGGCCTGGCGTTAAACGATACCGATCTGTGTGAAGCGGAGTGCGTGATGGCTTTACAGGAAGCGGGAGTACGGCCGTTTGAGGCGATCAACAACCTGGTGGATAAATACCACCTGGTACGCCTTGGCGCCAATCCCTTTACCTCATCATCACCGTATCTGTGCCAGGTGGAAGAGCTGGGTGTGATCGGTGAAACAAAACAGGAGATAACCGATGACTAAAGCCACCAACAAGGGGCTACAGATAACCGTTGACCCTGAGATTGCCAGCGAGCTGGCCTACATGCTGAAGCTTCAGCAGACCTGTTGCGCCGCTGTTGAGCTTGAGAATGTCGAGGGCCTGATCCATTACATTCTGGCGAGTATCGCCGATGGTAGCCGACGTCCGGACTCGTGGGCGTGCGGAATATTGGTACAGCTGGGATTGGTCGCTAATGGCAACGAACATCAGGTATACCGGGCTCACTATGGCAAGCAAGCCCACTAAGGACAGGAGCAGCGTCCTGGCCATCATGAGGTAACACCTAACCCAACGGGGGAGACTTTCCCCCGCTGTGGAAAGCTCCCTCTTTTTTCTTGTAAGAAGAGGAGAACGACCATGTCGAACTGGTGCAGTAACCGTTTAGTGATCACTGGCCAATCCGTTTTTGTTGATGAACTGCAGCAATGGGTCAATGGCCATGTTGTTCCTGACTACCGTCATGCTGTTCAACAAAGCTGCCGGTTGTTCCTGGCCGGGTGTGCCGGCATACTGAAGCCGGCGACGACAAAACCCGGTGTTTATGTGCCTTACCCGGCACTGTTAACGCAGCCGGGAATTGCATCGCCTCAGAATCTGGCCTTTGAACACTGGTTCGGGTTGCTGAAGGCAGATGTAACGTTAACGGGTGAGAACATTCGCCTGATAGAGCGACTCTACCGCCAGTCGGGTATCGATGCGGTGAAATGGGAGAACATCCCCAACGTCGCGAAGGCGCATATGGCGGATGTACTGTCGCGCCAGTATGCGGACTGGTTCGGACTGGTGGGGGTGAGCCCTGACATCGATGCCGGCATTTGCTGGGAACGTTTGGGCGTGATGCCTGAGTATACCGCGCCATGCGATATGCTGATGTTGCTCCCGACGCGACTGGCAACTGAACTGAATGGCTCAGGCGGGCTGCTGCGTGATGTGCCGACCACCACTGATCTCTATGGTCGGCAATACGGCGTCGAGTGGCCGGCCGGCCATAATGTCGGTTGCGTACGTGATGGCATCAATACGTTGACGGTACACTTCGATTCTCCGTGGTACCCGCCGGCCGGTGAGGTTATCGGGAGAGTGTCTGAGTTGTTTAGCTGCCAGGTGGAACATACCTGGTATATGCCTGATGCGGAACGCAGCGGCTACGATCGCTACGACCGCGGCGAGCATGTCGACGGTGGACGAATAGCGGCTAAGGTTGAGGAAGGTGAGGTGATCCACCTGACCTACGCCGACAAGGATTCTATTCCCTTGTCACCGAATGCAGCAGCCGGCTAATCACCGTTTTTTTGCTGAAGCACTAACCTATGGCCACCGGTGTTCTGGTGGCCTTTTTTATTTTAAAACAATTGTTTATAGCAATTAAATGGGTGGCGGTCGTTATCGATACGTTGAAACACTAGTGCTGTTAAATAATGTATACTCGCAGGCATTAGCTAAGGAAGATGTGTCTGAATGGGAAAAATATGTTCGAATTATTTGATGTTGGTTACAATGAGCTAAATGAAGTGCAATCTGATGAGCTTTATCGATTAAGGAAAACAACCTTCAGTGATCGGTTAAGATGGAATGTTGTGTGTAATCACGATATGGAGTTTGATGAATTTGATAATGCAAATACCCGCTATATTCTTGGCCTTTACCATGGACAATTGATCTGTAGTGTTCGTTTCATTTCTCTGAAGTACCCAAATATGATTACGCATACTTTTCGCTCCTGTTTTAAGGATGTAAACCTCCCTCCAATTGGCGTAGAGTCTAGTCGTTTTTTTGTTGATAAAAATCGAGCTAGATTATTGCTTGGAGAGCGTTACCCCATTAGTCAGATTTTATTTTTGTCCATGGTGAACTGGGCTATAAATCACCAGAAAAAAGGCATTCATACAATTGTAAGTCGGGCAATGTTGACCATTCTTAAACGCTCTGGTTGGCAGATAAAGGTTTTGAAAGAAGCACTCCTTAGCGAGCAAGAGCGAATCTACCTTGTTTGGTTACCGGTAGGGCAAGATGAACAAAGCAGAATCGCATCCAAACTTTATATAAGACTTGAACGCTCTCAAATGACATCGTCCCTTGTCACTTGGCCACTTTCGTTGCCGGTATGATTAACCCTAGCTCCGCGCCTAAACGGATGGCTTGCTTGGCATTACTAACACCAAATTTTAAGACGACATTACTCATATGAAATTTAACTGTACTTAACGAAACTCCAATGATAGTAGCCGTCTCGCCATAAGTTTTACCCATACTGGCCCAATAAAGGATCTCGTTTTCTCTAGGTGTCAGTAAAGTTTTTTCCGTTTCAGAAGGACGCAATGCTTTTCCTGCTGCATGAGAGTTAAGGAGTCGGTACATTTGCTCGTTTATATCTATTAATAACATCTGCATGCTGCCGCGTTCAGAAATAAGACGTGCTTCTAAATCGCTTTGTTTATTATCACCAATAAGAATCGACAATAAAGCAAGGTTGTTCATCGGGTCATGTAATACGAAGGTAAAACCATTGACTATATTATAACGCTTTGAAAAAGTGAAAATACGAGTAATCTTAAGATCGGACATCAATGTGATGTTTTCATCCCAAGAGAAGGGGGAGGCTCGTTTGAATGCTGTTAAGATCACTGGGTCCGTAAGTTGTAGGTTGTTGGCTCGATAGAATGAGACCCACTCGTTGGGATAGCTGGAAATGATAAGCACTTTGGAAGGATCTTTTTTCCTAACGACAGTGTATGCGTACTCTAACTCACTGAATGATGAAAGTTTTCTATTGATATAGTCTCTGAGTGTTTCCGTAAGAGGAGACTCCTCGTTGAAGATGGAAAACATAAAAGCTCCATGTGCTGCAGTCACTCCTTAAAGAGCCTGACTGTACTAAAGTATAGTGTTGCTGATACTTTAATACAACTTATGTTGGGATATGGCAAGACTTATAATGATTTCCGTTGGTCGAGAGAAAACTTGTTGTCGGATAATCGAATTATTCAGCCAGCACTTGGGAAAACATTCGCCCCAGATAATATGATGCAAGAAAAATAATATTGCAGGCCGAAGCTCTTAATATATAACGTCAGAATTTTAATTATATTCCAAACATATTGACTACAAGCAATTACTTGGCAGTAGCATGCTGTTGCTCACTGAAATAGGCAGCTAAAACAAAAAAATTGAACGTTGCCCATTTTCAGACATGAATCTTTTCTTTTTGAGAAAAGGTTTTCTTGTGGTGTATGTCGTCCAAACCTGCGCAGGATCGCGTTGGTAATGTGATTATGGAGTGTTGCTGATGTTTTATTGTGATTCGCCCGAACAGGCTCCCATCATTGATTGGGCCAGCCATCGCCTGGTGGACAGGGCGTTTGCCGACACCGGCAAAACGCCTACATTAATCCGTTTTACTCAGGCAAACCCGTACTGCGGGATGCTCTACCTGGCCCATAACTATGCAGCCAGAGATGAGGCCGAGCAAAAATCCCCCGTGTATATCGAATGTAAGGCGTCGCATGAGCTGGCCTGGCCTAACTTCGGGCGCCATTATCAACATCGGTTGACAGGTAATTTGTGGATCACTGACGCAACCCGTCAACTTAACACGCGCCACTGGCCGCTGGCTCGAGTAGCTATCACGACCCTCAGTGCCTTTCTCAGCAGTGGTGCTATTGAATTTGACCCACAGCATCTGCCCGTTGATATCGCTGGGGGCCTGGCATGTTGAAGGCTATCAAAGAACTGCTGGTTGGAACCCGGGCTATGTCGGCAAATCCCACGGCAAGTATTTCAGCCTCTCAATGTCCTTTTGGCTATTTTATGCCGGCATCCGCAGAGCAGCTTTTAAGCACGGTATCTCGTCAGCAGTGCCTCCAACAGCTGTGGGAGAACAGCGCGTTGCCCAAAGATCTCTATGAACATTTCTATCTGCAACCACTGAAGCAACTCGTCACTCTAATGCAGGTGCTGCCAGCCACGTCTCAGGGGGAATATGCCAGGGAAGGAGGGCTGGTTGATGTTACCCTGCAGACGGCAACGTATGCGGTCCGACTGGCTAAAGGGCACATGTTGCCTCCAGGGGCAGCGCCCGAAGAGCAATCGGCTCAGAATGTTCAGTGGAATGTCGTGGTATTTTATGCCGCACTTTGGCACTTCCTGCCGCTGTTGACTCAGCTCCAGGGTGAGCTTCGAAGTGGCCTGGCCTGGTTACCTGGTTTGACGGTGCCGGGTGAACCTTATCGTTTCCGCTTCAGAGCCACCCCGTTGGCCCCGACCCTAACCCGCAGTCAGAGCGCAATAATTGCGGCACGACTACTGCCTGAAGAGCTTATTGAATGGCTGTCAACACTACCGGCGGCGATACATTCGTTGATGATGATAGCGTCCAGGCAACCGAGCACATTACCCGCAATTGACGATATTACTCTGGAGGCGGTCAAACTGGCTCGTGGTGATGGTTTGGCCGTATCGCTTTTACCGATATCTAACCCCGACACATTGGCAATAGCCATAGCATCAGTGGCGCCGGCGACAGAAGATATCACCTTTTCAGTACCCGAGATTGATTTGCAAAGCGCAGTCAACAGTACCCATTTTCCTCTCGCTCAGGAGCAACTGCCGGTAGAGAAATTAGATCAGTCCAACGGAAATGCACCGTTAGTCAAGGAAGTGTTACTTAGCTCGGCTCTGGATGTGTCGGCCAAGGATAAGCCTTTGGCTGAGATGGTTTTGGCGCCAGAAACGATGGCTGGTGTGGAAGAAGATCTGCAGGCGCTGTTGTCATTAATGGCGGCAGAGGTGTCAGTACCGACTTGCCTGGATAACCAAGAAGAGGGAAACGCCCCTCAGAAAGAGAGCCTCCTTCCTGAAGAAAATCAGGGGTCGGTACATGACATAACTAGTGTAATTGATGATGACTGTGTTTTACCAGGCGTAATCGATCCTGAACTATTCAAGAGCACGGTCACAACAACTATTTTAGAAACTCAACATTTATCAAAGGATCCACGGTTAGAAGAGAATAACGTGGAAGATATTTTGGATTCGGAAAATCATGTTGGGAACGTCTTTCTACAGTGGTTGAGTCTTGGGATAAGAAAAGGGGACATATCCGTCAATACCGTAGGTTCCAGAGCGCATATCGTCAGTGGTTTCGTGTTTCTCTGTGTTCCAGACATTTTTCATCTGTATATCAAGGAAAATAAATTGGAGCGTACTGATAGGAGCTCAATCCAAAAGGCATTTGAAAAAATGGGAAGACATCGGATCCGAAAAGGACAGCGATTCTTTATTGGATATATTTATAAAAGGCCTGAGAGAGAGGGCACATATCGTCGTATCAATGGTTACCTGATTAAGGCAAATAGTTTATATGGCGGGGCACGCATACCAGAAGATAGTCAGCTACTCGTGATCCCGTAGTGTTTTGATACAGGGAGAATCTCATAAATAATGTTGGGTAAATCTGACGGATTGTGAGTGGATAAACTAACTCATTCGAGGTTGTGAAATGAAAAGTGAAGAAAAGATGCATGACGAGTGGGAGTTGTTACTCGAGGAATATTTTTTTACCAAACAACTCCGTTCAGCAACGGAATGGAGTTATAGGAAAGTAGCACTAACATTTACTCGTTTTATTGGCGAAGCTATAACACCAGGAATGGTGACGCAAAGGGATGTGTTGCTTTGGCGTAGGCATCTGTTAAAAGAGAAAAACCTTTCGGTACATACCTGGAACAATAAGGTAGCCCATCTGCGGGCAATATTTAATTTGGGGATTAAAAAAGCGTTGGTTCAGCACGGTGAGAACCCTTTTAATGGAACGGTAGTCCGATCTGATACTAAGAAAAAGCGAATATTGACGAAGTCTCAATTGACCCGTCTTTACCTCGTGATGCAACAGTATGAACAGCGGGAGAAGGAGAGAAAATCAGTAAAGGGTAGAAAGTGCGCACTCTATCCTACCTGGTTCTGGATGACGGTATTAGACTCATTTCGATATACCGGTATGCGTAACAATCAGATGATCCACATCCGCCTGAGAGATGTGAACATTGAGCAAGGCTGGATCGAGCTTAGGCTTGAAGGTAGCAAAACACATCGAGAGTGGAAAGTACCGGTGGTTCGTCAATTAAGGGAGCGAATAAAGCTACTCATAATGCGCGCCATCGAGCGAGGTGCTGGCCAGCATGACCTGCTTTTTGACGTCAAAAGGTTCATAAATCCACGAAATACTCATTACATCTATGACGAGAAGAACGTTCTGCAGTCATTTCGTAGCTTCTATCGTCGGTTGTCCAGGGAGAGTGGCTTCGATATTTCTTCCCACCGTTTCCGTCACACACTTGCCACGGAGTTGATGAAATCCCCGGACAGAAATCTAAAACTGGTGAAGGATCTGCTGGGTCACCGTAACGTCAGTACCACAATGGAGTATATCGAATTGGATATGGAAGTGGCGGGGAAAGCACTCGAACAGGAGCTTGTTTTACATACGGATATCACAGCTACGAGTAACTTACAAAGCTTGACACAGGTGTGATTTGCTGTGAATATCACCAGTGATCGAGAAAGGGACGCCTGTGGGCAAACACAGGCATGCTTCTTGAGGAATTCAACTTGCAACGTCGCGGTAGTAAACAGTTATTCTGTTATCTCTTTGACAAGTCGATTCCGTATTAATTACCCGTTAAAGTTCTCATTCTTTAACCAGTGTGCATTGATGCAGAATTAGTGGTGCCCGGACTCGGAATCGAACCAAGGACACGGGGATTTTCAATCCCCTGCTCTACCGACTGAGCTATCCGGGCAACGGGGCGCATTAAACCGTATTGGCCGGATGGCGTCAATCGCTTTCTGTCACAAAGCCGATCGGTTGCTCTATTTTCAGGCAGCGAACCCGAGGCGCTACAGCGTGTGGCGATATCGTCATCCAATAAATATGCATAAAAAACGTGTATTTATACCACTGTGTCAATATTATTTTTCATGTTTGTTGTTAAGTAACAACAAGTTACTATTGCATTAACGCAAGCTCAACCCAGATGATTCTCGCTTGAACCCTGCAACGAATCATGCAATCATTGCGCAAATTTTAGCACTCTCCGTTCCCTGACGGTGTTTCCGCTTCTTATAAGTCAGAGGGTTATTGGCATGACTGGTTTTGTCGCTCGAGCGCTGTCGCGCACCAGACCTTTGACGCCGCCACCGTTCCGTCTTTGCTTGCTCCGAACGCCATCCGTCCGAATACGCCTGCCGATCATGCGGTAAGGCCGCCTGATGCTCGCTGTTAGGCATGCGTAAAGCCAGCGCTGCGGCCCTGATTTTACTGATGCCTGTCGGACGCTGCCAAGACCAGTTCCCCCCGATAGCTGCCTGATGGTCCCCGATCATGAGGCGGTCACGCACGCCGCTTATGCTGCCGTGCCCGGGTATCGCTTTTACCGGGATAACCGCGTTATCTCATTACCGTGCCGGTGGCACACCCTCATCCTTCACCGTTTGAGAGTCAGCATGATGAAAGAATTGAAAATCGCAACCAGCGCCAGCCTGGTCGCCACCATTGAGACGCTGCGCCAGATCGTGCGCGTAGAGCAGACGGACTACACCGACGTGGCGGCGGTGGTGGTGTCGGTCGCCGACGTGGACGCCGGCATTCTGGCGCGCTTGCAGGCGACGGGGTTCGATATTCCGACCTTCGTGGCGGTGGAAGGGGACGAGCATCTTTCCCCGGATTATCTGCCGTTTGTCAGCGGGGTCTTTGCGCTGCTGGCCGGCGCCAGCAAGCCATTCTACATGGCGCAGCTGGAGGCCGCCGCCGACGCCTACGAGCAGGCGCTGCTGCCGCCGTTCTTCAAAACGCTGAAGACCTACGTCGAGATGGAGAATTCGACCTTTGCGTGTCCAGGACATCAGGGCGGCGAGTTTTTCCGCAAGCACCCGGCCGGCCGGCAGTTTTTCGATTTCTACGGTGAAACTCTTTTCCGTTCCGACATGTGCAACGCCGACGTTAAGTTGGGCGATCTGCTGATCCACGAAGGCTCGGCCAAGGATGCGCAAAAGCATGCGGCGCGGGTGTTCAACGCCGATAAAACCTACTTCGTGCTCAACGGCACCTCGGCGGCCAACAAGGTGGTAACCAACGCGCTGCTGACCCGTGGCGATCTGGTGCTGTTCGATCGCAACAACCACAAATCCAATCACCACGGGGCGCTGATCCAGGCCGGCGCCACGCCGGTGTATCTGGAAACCGCCCGCAACCCGTTCGGCTTTATCGGCGGCATCGATGCGCGCTGCTTCGACGAGCGCTACCTGCGCGAGCAAATCCGCGAGGTGGCGCCGGAGAAGGCCGCGGCGGCACGGCCGTTCAGGCTGGCGATCATTCAGCTCGGCACCTACGACGGCACGATTTACAACGCACGCCAGGTGATCGACACCATCGGCCACCTGTGCGATTACATCCTGTTCGACTCCGCCTGGGTGGGCTACGAAGGTTTTATCCCGATGCTGAAAGAGTGTTCGCCGCTGCTGCTGGAGCTGGACGAACACGATCCGGGCATTTTCGTCACCCAGTCGGTGCATAAACAGCAGGCGGGGTTCTCGCAGACCTCGCAGATCCACAAGAAAGACGACCATATCAAAGGGCAAAAGCGCCACTGCAACCATAAGCATCTGAACAATGCGTTCATGCTGCATGCGTCGACCAGCCCGTTCTATCCGCTGTTCGCCGCGCTGGACGTCAACGCCAAGATGCACGCCGGCCCCGCCGGGCGTCGCATGTGGATGGACTGCGTCAAGCTGGGCATCGAGACGCGCAAACAGCTGCTCACGCGCTGCTCGCAGCTGAAGCCGTTTATTCCGCTGCAGGTGGCGGGCAAGGACTGGCAGGATTACGATACCGATCTGATCGCTAACGACGCGCGCTTCTTCACCTTCGTACCGGGTGAGACGTGGCACGGCTTCGAAGGCTATGCCCAGGATCAGTATTTGATCGATCCGTGCAAGCTGCTGCTGACCACGCCGGGGATTGACGCCGCGACCGGCCAATACACCGAGTTCGGCGTGCCGGCCACCATTCTGGCCAACTTCCTGCGCGAGAACGGCATCGTGCCGGAGAAGTGCGATCTCAACTCGATCCTGTTCCTGCTGACCCCGGCGGAGAACCCGGCCAAGATGGAACAGCTGGTGGAGATGCTGGCGCAGTTCGAACGCTATGTCGAAGAGGATGCGCCGCTGAGCGTGGTGCTGCCGACGGTGTACCGCAAGAACGAGCAGCGTTACCGCGGCTACAGCATTCGCCGGCTGTGCCAGGAGATGCACGATCTGTACGTCAGCTTTGACGTTAAGCAGCTGCAAAAGGAGATGTTCCGTCAGGATCATTTCCCGCCGGTGGTGATGAACCCGCAGGACGCCAACGTGGAGTTTATCCGCGACAACGTCGAGCTGGTGCCGATCGGCCAGGCGGAAGGGCGCATCGCGGCGGAAGGGGCCCTGCCGTATCCGCCGGGCGTGCTGTGCGTAGTGCCGGGCGAAGTGTGGGGCGGCGCGGTGCAGCGCTACTTCCTGGCGCTCGAGGAGGGCATCAACCGCCTGCCGGGCTTCTCGCCAGAGCTGCAGGGGGTCTACATCGAGAAAAAAGATCACGGCTGGAAGCGCATCTTCGGTTATATGATCAAGCCATGAAAAAAGGGCCGGTTCGCACCGGCCCTTCTCCTATCCACGCGGGAAGGGCTACTTTCTGCGGTAGCTCTTCTGCGCGGTATTCACTTTCACCAGATAGCGGCGCGACTCGGCTGCCGGGTGCTTGGTGGTCAGCGTTTGGTACACGTCGCCCGGCTGCATGCTGTTGATGATGCCCACCGCGCGCGTTCTGTCGCTGGAGAACACCCGCAGCACGCTGCCGGCGCCGCCGTTGTAAGCGGTGATCACCGCATAGCGGCGCGAGGTCGGGTTCTGAATGCCGCCCAGGTAGTTGTTCTGCAGGATCGCCAGGTAGGCGGTGCCGGTATCGATGTTGTTCTCCGGATCGAACAGGTAGCTACGGCTCGGGGTGCCCCATTTGCCGCGCATCTGGAACACATCCTTACCGGCAGTGTGCTGCACCACCTGCATCAGGCCCAGCGCGTCCGAACCGCTCACCGCATACGGGTTGAAGCTCGATTCGGTCTGCATGATAGCCAGGATCAGCGACTCGTCCACGCCGTATTTTTCCGACGCCTTGCGCACCATCGGCAGATATTTATGCGCACGTTTGTCCAGGTGGTTCGGCACCAGTTGGATGGTGACCGAGTAGATGACGTGCAGGCCGGAGGTGCGTTTTTGCAGCTTGGTCTGCAGCAGGTAATCGGCAAAGTGCGCCGCGCGCCATTCCCAGCGGATCGGCGCGCCTTTGTTATCCAGCACCTGGCCGTACAGGAACGGCTCTTTGCTGATCTGGATATCGTTGGCGTCGGAATAGAGATCGATGGAACCCGGATCGTCACCCATCAGCAGCGTGCTGATGATCGCCTGGCGCAGGTGCGCGGCCGGATCGGTGGTGGCGATGGTCTCGACGGTGATGGCGCCGGTGTCGAAGTTGATGTGGCTGCGGGTTTGGTATTGGTCGGTGTACTTGACGTAGTCTTTCGGCCCGGCGATCAGAACTTCGTTCAGACCCCAGATGTTCTCGATGTTGTGGGCGAATTGGCCCATCAGAATGTCGAAGCCGTTGGTGTCTTTGATCCAGGCTTCGTTGATTTCTTCACTTTTTTTGCCGGAACAGGAGATCAGCAAAGGCGCTATTACGAGCAAAGCTAAAATTTTCTTCATCTTAAAGCCGTTTGGAAGAAGTATAAGAGGATTGAAGCGGGCCAGCGCCTGGCCCCAACAGCGTTATTCGCTCGGCGGCGTATAGCCTTCGATGTGCACGTCGTGCCCTTCGAACAGGAACTTGATCATTTCCTCTTCCAGCAGTTTGCGATCATCCACGTTCATCATGTTCAGCTTCTTCTCGTTGATCAGCATGGTCTGCTTCTTCATCCACTCGCTCCAGGCTTCCTTGGAGATCTCGTTGTAGATGCGCTTGCCGACGTCGCCGGGATAAAGCTGGAAGTCCTGGCCCTCGGCGTCGCGCTGCAGGAAAGTACAAAAAATGGTGCGGCTCATGCTAATTCCTCATCGATGGCGCTATCGCCATATAAGTTTTGTTGGATCGGGGGCTGCTTCGCCAGCTGTTGCAACAGGCGCTCCACCGGCGCTGCCAGCCCGACCGACGGCGGCTGCGCTAAGTTATACCAGAGACCCGCGCCCTCATCCATGCCGCTGCCCGCCGCGTCGAGCGACAGCCACATTGGCACGATATCGAGATGGAAATGGCTGAACGTGTGGCGAAACGCGGTCAGCTGTTCCAGGCGCTTGCCTTTCAGACCGCGCTGCTGCAGCCAGAGTTCCAAATCCACGCGCGCGCTGAACTGTGGGAAGCAGAACAGGCCGCCCCACAGGCCCACCGTCGGGCGCTGCTCCAGCCACACACGGTCGCCGTGCTGCAGCAATAAGAAGTAGGCGGTTTTTTCCGGCAGGGTCTGTTTGGGCTTCTTGCCGGGGTAGTTGGCCCAGCTGTGATTGGCGTAAGACAGGCAGCCGACGTTGAGCGGGCAGAGTTCACACTTGGGCTTGGAGCGGGTGCAGACCATGGCGCCCAGATCCATCATCGCCTGGTTGAACTGGCCGACGCCCTGCGCCGGGGTGACTTCTTCGCTGATTTTCCACAGCCGGTTTTCGACCTCTTTTTTGCCCGGCCAGCCTTCCACCGCGTAGCAGCGAGCCAGCACGCGCTTCACGTTGCCGTCGAGGATCGGATAGTGTTGGCCCAGCGCCAACGACAGCACCGCGCCGGCGGTGGAGCGGCCGACGCCCGGTAAATCGGCGATTTCTGCGAAGGTTGTCGGGAACTCGCCGCCGTGCTGTGCGACAATGGTCTGCGCCGCCTTGTGCAGGTTGCGGGCGCGGGCGTAATAGCCGAGGCCGGTCCACAGATGCAGCACTTCGTCCAGCGGAGCCTCCGCCAGCGCGCGCACGTTGGGAAAACGGGCCATAAAGCGCTGAAAATAAGGAATGACGGTGGCAACCTGAGTCTGTTGCAACATCACCTCGGAGAGCCATACTTGATAGGCGGTTTTCTCCAGCTGCCATGGCAGGGTTTTGCGGCCGTAGCGCTGGTACCAGTCAAGCACCACCTGTGCGAATTGTTGTGCTTGCATCATGAAGAGTCGTTATCCGGCAGAAAATGAAGCGAGATTGCAGCATAGAGTCATGATGCTGTAAACCGGAACTTTCCGACGCCGCACGGCGGGTACAGAAGATGAACACTTGCTAAACCAATGTATCTTTGCATAATGCGCGTTTCCCTAATTGGCAGCCAAACAGACAGAAAGCACTATGATTAATGACGTCATCTCCCCGGAATTTGATGAGAACGGCCGCGCGATGCGCCGTATCCGCAGTTTTGTCCGCCGCCAGGGGCGGCTGACCAAAGGCCAGCAGCACGCGCTGGAGAACTATTGGCCGGTGATGGGCGTGGAGTATCAGGCTGACGCTGTCGATCTCGCCGCGCTGTTCGGCCGCGAAGCGCCGACGGTGCTGGAGATCGGTTTTGGCATGGGCGCCTCGCTGGTGACCATGGCGGGCAACAACCCGCAGCAGAACTTTTTAGGGATCGAAGTGCACTCGCCGGGCGTGGGCGCCTGCCTGGCCGACGCCCACGAGGCGAAGCTGAGCAACCTGCGCGTGATGTGCCACGATGCGGTTGAAGTGCTGGAAAACATGATCCCGGACGGCTCGCTGGACATGGTGCAGCTGTTCTTCCCCGATCCGTGGCACAAGGCGCGCCACAACAAGCGCCGCATCGTGCAAACGCCGTTTGTCGAACTGGTGCTGCGCAAGCTGAAGACCGGCGGCGTCTTCCACATGGCCACCGATTGGCAACCTTATGCGGAACATATGTTAGAGGTTATGAACGGGGTCGCAGGCTACCGTAATCTTTCCAGCGATAATGATTATGTGCCGCGTCCGGATTCGCGCCCACTGACGAAATTTGAATTACGCGGCCAGCGCCTGGGACATGGCGTTTGGGACTTGATGTTTGAGAGGAAAGAATAATGGCTAAGAACCGCAGTCGTCGTTTACGTAAAAAGTTGCACATTGAAGAATTTCAGGAGTTGGGTTTCTCCGTAGCCTGGCGCTTCGCCGAAGGCACGTCGGTGGAAGATATCGACAGCACGCTGGATACCTTCATCGATGAAGTGATCGAGCCGAACGGCCTGGCGTTTGACGGCAGCGGCTACCTGCAGTGGGAAGGTCTGATCTGCCTGCAGAAGATCGGCCACTGCACCGACGAGCATCGCGAACTGGTGAAAAACTGGCTGGAAGCGCGCAAACTGACCGACGTTAAGGTCAGCGATCTGTTTGATATCTGGTGGGATTGATCGCGCTTGCCCGATGAGCGCGGCTTCGCGCCGCGCCGTTTTATTGATCTAAGGTGCCTTAACGGCGCCTTTGTTTTGCCCGGAGTGTGACCGAGGTGGTAACAACATTGGATAACGCGTTGCTGGAAGAGATCCTGCAACAGGTGCGCCCGCTGATTGGCCAGGGAAAAGTGGCCGACTACATCCCGGCGTTGGCGGAAGTGCCCGCCGATCGGCTGGCGATCGCCGTGTGTACGGTGGATGGCGAACTGTTCCAGGCCGGCGACGCCGCGGAGCGTTTCTCCATCCAGTCGATCTCCAAAGTGCTGAGCCTGACGCTGGCGCTGACGCGCTATCAGGAGCATGAGATCTGGCGGCGCGTCGGCAAAGAGCCTTCCGGCCTGCCGTTCAATTCGCTGCTGCAGCTGGAGATGGAGCAGGGCAAACCGCGCAATCCGTTTATCAACCCCGGCGCGCTGGTGGTGTGCGACATGCTGCAAACCCGGCTCAGTGCCCCCAAACAGCGGATGCTGGAGGTGGTGCGTCAGTTGGCCGGTGAAGACGACCTGGCCTATGACCTGCGGGTGGCGCGCTCCGAGTTCGAACACTCCGATCGCAATGCCGCCATCGCCTATCTGATGAAATCGTTCGGCAACTTCGAAAACGACGTCATCACCGTGCTGCAAACCTATTTCCACTATTGCGCGCTGCGCATGAGCTGCGTGGAACTGGCGCGCAGCTTCGTCTATCTGGCCAATCACGGCCGCGATCTCAACGGCGAGGCGGTGATCAGCCCGCTGCAGGCCCGGCAGATCAACGCCCTGATGATGACCTGCGGCATGTACGACGGCGCCGGCGAATTCGCCTATCGGGTGGGGATGCCGGGCAAGTCCGGCGTGGGCGGCGGCATCGTGGCCATCGTGCCGGGCGAACTGTCGATCGTCGTCTGGTCGCCGGAACTGGATGCTTCCGGCAACTCGCTGGCGGGAACTGCGGCGCTGGAACTGTTGTCTCAACGTATCGGTCGTTCGATTTTTTAATCCCAGTCTGGATGGGAGTCAGGAGAAGCTATGTTGAAGAAAACCGGGTTAGCCTTACTGCTGCTGGCGGCGACTGCCGCGCAGGTCCACGCCGAGTACCAGTGCAGCGTTAAACCCCAGGACGATGTGATCATCAGCCCGCAGAGCGTGCAGGTGAAAGGCGCCAGCGGCGATCTGCAAATCTCGCCGGATGGCGACGTGATCCGCAACGGCCAGGCGCTGAGCCTGAATGACAGCCAGCGGCAGAAAGCCTTCAGTTACCAGAGCGCCTTGCGCAAGCAGCTGCCGTGGATCGACGATGGCGCGCAGAAACACCTGGAGAAAGCCCGCGCAGCGCTGGATAAGGTGATCGTTAAAGAGCTGGGCAGCAACAGCAACGTGCGCAACCGGCTGACTACCCTGAACGGCCAACTGAAACAGCAGATGAACCGCATCATCGAGCACCGCAGCGACGGCCTGACCTTCCACCACAAGGCGATCGACCAGGTGGAGCAGGACGGCCGCAACATCGTGCAGCAGAGCATGGGCGGCGTGCTGCAGGACAGCCTGAACGAGATGGGCGTCAAACAGGCCGCCAACAGCGGCGGCAACCCGCTGCAGGCGATCATGGGCAACCTGGGCGGCTTGCAGAAGGCGATCCAGAACGAATGGAACAATCAGGAGCAGGACTTCCAGAACTTCGGCCATGACGTGTGCAACCGCGTCACCGCACTGGAAACCCAGCGCAAGGATCTTATCAAAGCGTTGAAGTGAAATAAGAATCTTCTTGGTAGACCGTTTTTTGACCTTCTGAAGCTTATCTGACAGACTGATCAAACTACGTACAGATTTATGGATGTTTACGGAGGACGCTATGAGCCATACACGTTACGAAACCGATGTTGTTGCCTGGGCAAATGAACAGGCCGCTCTTTTGCGCTCCGGAAAATTGTCTGAGATCGATATTGAAAAGATCGCCGAGGAGATTGAGGACGTGGGGAAGAGCGAGCAAAGGGAACTTGCTAGCCGGATGACGGTGCTGATTGCACATTTGCTTAAATGGAAATATCAGCCGGCCAGGCGCGGAACCAGCTGGGAAAGAACGATTAAAGCGCAGCGCAAAGAGGTACTTTACAGCTTGAAAGAGTCGCCCAGCCTAAAAGGTAAACTGAGCGATGCCGATTGGCTGGATGTCGTCTGGTCGAAGGCCGTTGCGCTCGCCACGGCCGAAACCGGGCTGGATGTGTATCCGGAAAACGGCATCTGGGAAACTCAGCAGATTCTGTCTCAGACGTTTTACCCGGATTAACACCAATAAAAAAGCGCTGATCATTCAGCGCTTTTTTTTACTCGTCGTCCGCCAGGAACAGTTCCAGCAGCGAGTTGAGGAACAGTTTGCCCTTCTCGGTGATCTGCCAGTGTTCTGCGGTTTCTTCCAGATAGCCTTTGGCTAACGCCTCGTCCAATTGCGGGCGAATGACGCTTTCCGCCAGCCCGGTGTAGTTGGCGAAGTCGACGCGCGGCGCGGCTTCCAGCAAACGGAAGCGGTTCATGAAGAACTCGAACGGCCGATCCGCCGCCGCCACCTCATGCTGCTTGTCCATGTAGTCGCCGCGCATGAAGCCGCGCGGGTGTTTGGTCTTGGCGGTGCGCAGAATGCGGCCGTCGCTGAAGGTCACCTTGCCGTGTGCGCCGCAGCCGATCCCCAGATAGTCGCCGAAGCGCCAGTAGTTGAGATTGTGCTGGCATTGGTAGCCCGGCTTGGCGTAGGCCGAGGTTTCATACTGCTGATAGCCGGCGGCGCTCAGCAACTGGTGGCCGCGCTCGAAGATGTCCCACAGCGCATCGTCGTCCGGCAAAACCGGCGGGCGCGAGCTGAACAGGGTGTTCGGCTCGATGGTCAGCTGATACCACGACAGGTGCGGCGGATTGAGGGCGATAGCCTGGCGCAGATCGTCCAGCGCCTCTTCCAGCGACTGATCCGGCAGGCCGTGCATCAGATCGAGGTTGAAGCTGCGCAGGCCAAGATCGGTCGCCAGCGTCGCCGCGCGTTTGGCTTCTTCCGGGCCGTGGATGCGCCCCAGACGGTTCAGCTTCTCGGCGCTGAAGCTTTGCACCCCGATGGAGATGCGGTTGACGCCGGCGCGCTGGTAGCCGCTGAAGCGATCGGCTTCCACGGTGCCGGGGTTGGCCTCCATGGTGATTTCGGCGTCGTCGGCGACGCGAATGCGCGCCCGCACGCCGTCCAGCAAGGCTTGCATCGCCTCGGCGCTCAGCAGGCTGGGGGTGCCGCCGCCGATAAAGATAGTGCTGATTTCCCGGCCGCCGGCCAGCGGCAGGTCGGCATCCAGATCCGCCAACAGATGATCGACATACTCCTGATGCGGCACGTCACCCTTCAGCGCATGGGAGTTGAAGTCGCAGTACGGGCATTTCTGCACGCACCACGGGATGTGGATGTAGAGACTCAGCGGGGGCAGCTTAAGCATTGCGCATGGCTTCCAACATCAGCTTCAGCGCCTTGCCGCGGTGCGAAATCGCCCGCTTCTCGTCGCGGCTCAGCTCGGCGGCGGTGCGGCCCAGCTCCGGCACGTAGAAGACCGGATCGTAACCGAAACCGCCTTCACCGGCGGCCTGTTCGGTGATTTCGCCGGCCCAGCTGCCGTGGAACACCAGCGGCGTCGGGTCTGCCGCATGGCGCAGATAGACCAGCACGCAGTGGAATTGCGCGTCGCGCCGGCCCGGCGCCACGTTTTTCATCGCCGCCAGCAGCTTGTCGAGGTTCTGCCGATCGTCGGCGTCTTCACCGGCGTAGCGCGCGGAGTAGATGCCCGGCGCGCCGCCCAGCGCATCTACCGCCAGGCCGGAGTCGTCGGCGATCGCCGGCAGGCCGGTGACCTGTGCCGCATGGCGCGCTTTCAGAATGGCGTTTTCGATAAACGTCAGGCCGGTTTCTTCGGCGGACTCCACGCCCAGATCGGTTTGCGCGACCACGTCCAGGCCGAAATCGGCCAACAGGTCGGCGAGTTCGCGCACTTTGCCCGGGTTACCGGTGGCAAGAACGACTTTTTGCATAATGACTACCTTGAAAATTATTCGATGAGCGCCGCGACCACGGCGGGGATCTGTTGCGGATTCACGATGCGTAACTGTTTATGCCGCCCCAGTTCGCCTTTCTCGATGGTGACGTTGCTTTTCGCCACTTTGAACTGCTTGGCGATAAACTTGATCAAATGGGCGTTGGCTTGGCCGTCGACCGGCGGGGCGGTGATGGCGACTTTCAGTTCGTCGCCATGCAAGCCGATAATTTGGTCGCGGCTGGCTTTCGGCTGAATATATAGCCTGATCGCCAGCCCGTCCAGCACAGGAGTGACTGCACTCACAGCAGGAACCAAATCTCACCGAACACATCCATGCCCAGGTAGTTGATCAGATAGAGGATCAGGATCACGACCATGGCGGAAAAATCGATGCCGCCCATCGCCGGGATGATGCGGCGGATCGGCGCCATCAAGGGTTCGGTCAGTTGGTACATCACGTAGTCGATCGGGCTGCGGCCCTGGCTTACCCAGCTCATCAGCGCACGAATGATCATCACCCAGAAGATCAGGTAGCCGGCGGACTTGACCAGCGAGATCAGGCCGAACAGCAGGTTATACGGGCTGAGCGACATCGCGCCGCCCTGAATCAGCAGCAGCAGTGGGTACTTGATGGTCATCAGCAGAAACGCCAGCAGCAGCGAAGCGCTGTCGATAGGCCCAAGCGATGGGATGATGCGGCGCAGCGGACCGACCACCGGTTGGGTGATCTTCACCACAAACTGCGAGAACGGGTTGTAAAAATCGGTGCGCGTCCATTGCATCCAAATGCGCAGCAACAGCACCATCACGTACAGATCAATAACGGTCTTGACCAGGAAAGTCAGCGTTAGCATGAAGTGGTCCTTCTCCTTAACTCGGGGTTATTTAAAATAATTTTTCCATTTCTTGCGCACGGGAAACGGCGGCCTGCATCGCTTGCGCCACGGTTTCCGGCAGTTGGCGTTCGTTGAACACCCGCAGCGCTTCGGCGGTGGTGCCGCCTTTGGAGGTCACCTGCTCGCGCAGCGTGCCCAGCGGCGTATCCGGGTTGGCTTCAACCAGCGCGGCGGCGCCGGAAGCGGCCTGCTGCACCAGATCGCGCGCGGTCTGGCTGTCGAAGCCCATGCGTTCGGCCTCTTTTTGCATCGCTTCCATAAACAGGAAGAAATAAGCCGGGGCGCTGCCCGCGGCGGCGATCACGCCGTTGATGCCATTTTCGTCATCTACCCAGCAAACTTTACCGACCGAGGCCATTAAATCGGCGGTGTAGTCGCGATCCTGTTGGCTGACCTGCGCCGGCGCGTACAGCCCGCTCATGCCCTTGCCGACCAGCGACGGGGTGTTGGGCATGATGCGCACGATGTCCAGTTGGTCGCCGAGCAACTGATAGAAACGGCTGACCTGAATGCCGGCGGCGATCGACAGCACCAGTTTGCCGCCGAAATCGACCTGTTCGCGCAGCGGCTGACACACGTCGGCCATCATTTGCGGTTTGACCGCCAGCACCACGACGTCGGCTTCACGCGCGCAGGCGACGTTGTCGCCGCTGCTGACGATGCCGTAGTCCGCCGCCAACGCGTCACGGTTTTTCGGCGAAGGGGCGCAGACGCTGATGGATTTGGCCGGATAGCCGCCCGCGACCAGGCCGGCGATGATTGCACGCGCCATGTTGCCGGCGCCGATAAAGGTAATCTTGCGATGTTGCATCAAATCCCTCGTCTGTGTGTCAGGCCTGCGAGTAGTCGCGGGCGCCAAAAATTGCGGTGCCGATGCG
Source organism: Serratia sp. X10 (assembly GCF_017811775.1). Taxonomy (NCBI): domain Bacteria; kingdom Pseudomonadati; phylum Pseudomonadota; class Gammaproteobacteria; order Enterobacterales; family Yersiniaceae; genus Serratia; species Serratia sp. X10. The sequence goes on from NZ_JAEIOH010000011.1 coordinate 38,449, forward strand.
CACCAGGGTGCTGCCTGCGGCGATCGCCGCCGCCATATCGTCCGTCATGCCCATCGACAGCGTATCGGCCTGCGGATAACGCTGACGCAGGGCGAGAAATGCGTCGTTCATCCGGCTGAATACCGCCAACTGCCGCTGATAATCCGTTTCCGGCGCCGGGATGGCCATCAGGCCGCGCAGCGCCAGATTCGGCAGCGCGGCGATCGCTTCGGCCAACGCCGGCAGTTCGTTCAACGCGATGCCGGATTTGCTCTGCTCATCGCTGATGTTGATTTGAATCAGCACGTTGAGCGGCGGCATGTCGGCCGGGCGCTGATCGCTCAGGCGCTGGGCGATGCGCAGCCGATCCACGGTATGACACCAGGCGAAATGTTCCGCCACCAGCCGACTCTTATTGGATTGCAGCGGGCCGATAAAGTGCCACACCAACTCACCGCCCTGCGACGACTCGGCGAAATGCCGGATCTTGTCTACCCCTTCCTGCACGTAGTTCTCGCCGAAGGCGCGCTGGCCGGCGGCGATGGCTTCTTCGATCGCCGCCACAGGTTTGGTTTTGCTGACTGCAAGCAGAGCAACCTCTTCCGGCACCCGCGCGCAGTTTTGCGCGGCGGCCGCGATGCGGTTTCTGACATCCTGCAGGTTCTGTTGGATAGTGCTCATTATTGACCCGGGAGAGTGATATGGATATCGATGAATTCGTGGCCCTTAGTGTAAAGCATAATGCTTCCGATCTGCACCTTTGTGCCGGTCATCCGCCGATGTTGCGCATCGACGGTGAACTGCAGCCGCTGGCGGCGGCGCCAACGCTGACGGCGCAAGGCGCGCAGGCCCTCTGCGATGGATTGCTGAATGCGCAGCAGCGCGAGAGCCTGCGGCGGCTGGGGCAGGTCGATCTGGCGTTGCACAGGCCGAGCGGGGAGCGGTTGCGCGCCAACGTTTTTCAACAAAGCGCGGGGATTTCTCTTGCGTTGCGGCGTATCGCCGGGCAATCGCCTTCGCTTGCCGAGCTGGCGGCGCCGGCCATCGTCCCGGCGCTGCTGCGGCGCGCCGACGGATTGATCCTGGTCACCGGCGCCACCGGCAGCGGCAAGTCCACCACGCTGGCGGCGATGATCGACGAGATCAACCGGCACCAGCAGCGGCATATTTTGACGCTGGAAGATCCGATCGAGTTCCTGCACCGCAGCCGGCGATCGCTGATCCAGCAGCGGGAGATCGGCCGCGACAGCCACAGCTTCGATGCGGCGTTGCGCGCCGCGCTGCGCGAAGATCCGGATGTGATCCTGCTGGGCGAGCTGCGCGATACCGCCACCATCCGGCTGGCGCTCACTGCGGCGGAGACCGGCCACCTGGTGCTGGCGACGCTGCACACCCGCAGCGCGCCGCAGGCGGTGGAACGGCTGGTGGACGTGTTTCCGGCGGAAGAGAAACCCTATGTGCGCGCCCAGCTGGCGGGCAGCCTGCAAGCGGTGATCGCGCAAAAGCTGATGAGGCGCCCCGGCGGCGGACGAGTGGCGATCTTTGAAGTGCTGACGGCGACGGCGGCGGTCAGCAACCTGATCCGTGAAGGGAAAACGCATCAGTTGGCGAGCGTGTTGCAAACCGGCGCGCAGTCTGGCATGCAAACCTTTGAGCAAGGTTTGCAGCAGCGGATCGACGCCGGTGTGTTGGGGGACTGCGCGGGGGAGGGAACGGGCGTTTAGCCCAGCTGCCGTTCGAACCAGCTTTCGAGGATAACCACCGCGGAGGCGGAATCCACGCTGCCTTTATCAAGCGCGCGGAAGCCGCCGCGATCGAACAGGTTGGCGCGCGCCTCCACGGTGCTCAGACGCTCGTCATGCAGATCGATCTGGATGCCGAAGCGGCCGTGCAGGCGGTTGGCGAACTTGCGCGCCTGGGCGGTAACAGGCTGTTCGGTGCCGTCCATGTTCAGCGGCAGGCCGACCACCACCAAATCCGGCTGCCACTCCTTCAGCAGTTTTTCGATTTTCAGCCAGTCCGGCGAACCGTCCTGCGCTTTGAAAGCCGGCAGGGCGCGGGCGCTGCCGGTCAACTCCTGGCCAACGGCCGCGCCGATGCTTTTGGTGCCAAAGTCGAAGGCGATAATGGTGCGGTTACTCATCAGGCGTGTCCTGCGTGGTTGGCGATGCTGCGAATGTCGATACCCAAAAGGTTCCCCGCCTCGCGCCAGCGGCTGGCGATCGGCGTGCGGAACAAAATGTCGGTGTTGGCTTCGATGGTCAGCCAGGCGTTTTCCAATACTTCCTGCTCCAACTGGCCCTTTTCCCAACCCGCATAACCCAGCGCCACCAGCACGTCGTCCGGTTGCTCCGGCGTGCCGAGCGTTTCCAGCACGTCTTTCGAGGTGGTGATCATGGTGTTGGGGGAAATTTGAATGCTGGCGCCAAAGCCGTGGCGCGGCGTATGCAGGATAAATCCGCGATCGTCCGCCAGGGGGCCGCCGGCGAACACCGGCTTGTCCAGGCTGATGGCCGGATCGCGCGCAGGCGGCATGATCTTCAGCTTGCTCAGCACCGTGGCTACCGTGAACTGCTCCACCGGTTTATTGATCACCAAACCCATGGCGCCTTCTTCATTGTGCTCGCAAATGTAAATCACCGAGCGCTTGAAGCGAGGATCCTGCAGCGTTGGCATGGCGATCAGAAAATGGTGCTGTAAATTCATGGCGTTAGTATAAGGTAATCAATGGGTGAGAAAATAAACAGCCGCCAGTATGCGGCTATACCCGCCGCCTTTCAAGCCGCTGCCGGAAAGGCGGGTTTTGGCGGGCGCGATACAGGATAGCGGGCGGCATGCCGCCCGCATGACGCATTACTTCGCCGCCAGGCGCTTTTCAATGGCGTCCATCAGCATGCCGGTAATCGAAATCGGGAATGCCGCTTCGATCTCTCGCGCACAGGTTGGGCTGGTGACGTTGATTTCGGTCAGGCGATCGCCGATCACGTCCAGGCCGACGAAGATCAGCCCTTTCTCTTTCAGCGTCGGGGCGACGGCGCGGGCGATTTTCCAGTCGCTTTCGCTCAGCGGGCGCGCTTCGCCGCGGCCGCCGGCCGCCAGGTTGCCGCGGGTCTCACCCTGCGCCGGAATGCGCGCCAGGCAGTAAGGCACCGGCTCGCCGTCCACCACCAGGATGCGCTTGTCGCCGTCCTTGATCGCCGGCAGGAAGTTCTGCGCCATGCAGAAACGGCTGCCGTGTTCGGTCAGGGTTTCGATGATCACCGACAGGTTAGGATCGTCCTGCTTCACGCGGAAGATAGACGCGCCGCCCATGCCGTCCAGCGGTTTCAGGATGATGTCGCCGTGCTGCTGGTGGAATTTGCGGATGTGCGCGGCGCTGCGGCTAACCAGCGTATCCGGCGTCAGTTCCGAAAACCAGGCGGTGAACAGCTTCTCGTTGCAGTCGCGCAGGCTTTGCGGCTTGTTGACCACCAGCGTGCCTTTGACTTCGGCGCGTTCCAGAATGTAGGTCGCGTAGATGTATTCGGTATCGAACGGCGGATCCTTGCGCATCAGGATCACGTCCAGATCGTGCAGCGCCAGATCCTGCTCGGCGCCGAAGCTGAACCAGCTCTCCTTGTCTTCCTTCACGCTCAGCAGGCGGGTGCGGGCGCGCCCGTCGCCGGCATGCAGATAGAGATCGTTCATCTCCATGTAGTGCAATTCGTAACCGCGGCGCTGCGCTTCGAGCAGCATGGCGAAGCTGGTGTCTTTCTTGATGTTGATGGAATCGATAGGGTCCATCACGATGCCGAGCTTAATCATCTTTTCTCCTTTAACCCAGGTCGCCGAAGCGGACCTGCAGAGCGGTAATGGCGGTGAGCGCTGTGGTTTCGGTACGCAGAACGCGTGGTCCCAGCAGAATATCAGTAAATCCGTGGTCGGTGGTCATGGCGATTTCGTCAGCGGACAAACCGCCTTCCGGGCCGATCAGCAGGCGAACGCGATCCACCGGCTGCGGCAACGTGTTGATGCTGTGGCTGGCGCGCGGGTGCAGGTTGAGTTTCAGGCTGCCGTCCTGCTCGGCGCACCAGGCCTCCAGCGACATCGCCTCGCGGATTTCGGGAATGCGGTTGCGGCCGCACTGTTCGCAGGCGGCGATGGCGATCTTCTGCCATTGTTGGATTTTCTTCGCCAGACGCTCGCCGTCCAACTTGACGCCGCAGCGCTCGGAAAACAGCGGGGTGATGACGTTGACGCCCAGCTCGATGGATTTCTGGATGGTGAACTCCATCTTCTCGCCGCGCGAGATCACCTGGCCCAGATGCAGGTTGAGCGGCGATTCGATGTCCTCCACGCGGCCGTCGCCGAGGCGCACCAGCACGCTCTTTTTGTCCACCCGGACTATCTCGGCGTCGAACACCTGGTTGCTGCCGTCGAACAGCTGCAGCGCCTGGCCGGCGCTCATGCGCAGCACGCGCCCGACGTGGTTGGCGGCGTCCTCACTGAGGGCGATCTCCGCCCGGTCGGTCAACGGCTGCGGATGGTAAATGCGGGGTATGCGCATGGGTAGTCTGATCCTGACGAAACGGCGCCGCGGGTTGGCGGCGCCATGAAAGATAAAGGCTATAGTAGGTTAGCTTTTCCGCTGCTGACAAGCCTGTTGAATATAGGGGTTGTGGTTGCCCTGCACCTTGGCGATACGTGCTTCACGCTGACATTCCCATTGGCTCACCGGATATTGCCGGTTCCACACCTCGAACAGCTGGGTTTGCTGGCGTGACAGCCGCAGCTGGTAGCGATCGCGCATGTAGAAGTAGGTGCGGGCAATGGCGCCGCGGGCGCGGGCGGGCGGCTCCGCCTGTTTATTCTTGAAGTCCACCTTCATTGGGCACTGCCCGTATTGGCCTGCGCCGCCGTTCCATTGGCTGTACATGAAGTTGTTGCGGTCGCCGTTCACTTCGCCGATCGCCGGCTGCAGGTTGTGCAGATCGGTTTCTATCTGGCGATAGGTGGCGTCCTTATTGCAGTTTTTGCGTCCGCCGTCTTGCCAGCACTGCAGTTGGTGGCCGAACTGCCAGGCCGGCACCACGTGTTCCCACTCGATGCGCTGCGCGCGCTGGGCGTTTTTACGCACCTGATAGCCGCAGCCGGCGAGATCCGGAATGCCCTTCTTGCCTTGCCAGTCGATGCGGCAGCCGCAGTAAAAGCTGCCCGGCGCATCCTGGTTAATCTTGGCCGCCGCCGCTTTGGCCTGAGAGAAGTTATTGATGCCGTGCGCCTGTACGGCGCCTGCGGCGAAAACCGCCATAAACAAAATTCTGCGAAGCATATTCCAAAACAGCTCAAAATTGGAAAAGCAGGCAGGGTAACGGAACTTGCCGGCAGTGGCAAATGGCGATATTTGCTTGTTTTAACGTATAAATCGTTTAACTAAAGGTTCTCGCTAGCAAGAAATTTCAGTTTTTCGCCGCACCGGCGGCAGCGGTATTCGCTTTCGCCGCGCAGCACGCGGTTATGGCGGCGAATGGTGAGCGGGTGCTGCCCACAGGCGCAGCGGTAGGGGAAGGTCTTGCTTTGCACCGAGGCGGTTTCGAAACGGTGAGTGCGGCTGGCGGGCGTCAGCAGCACGCTTTCCATCATCCAGCGCCATTCGCGGCCGTGCGGCGCCACCCGGCCGAATTGGCGAAACACCAGCAGGTGCGCCAGTTCGTGCGGCACCACTTCATCGATAAACGGCTGTTGGTTTTCCAGCAGCAGCACCGGGTTCAGGCGGATTTCCCAGCTTTGCAGCCAGGCGGTGCCCGCGCTGGTGCCGCGTTGCTGATAGACGATGCTGGGTTCGGGGAACTCGACGGCAAAATGCTGGCGGGCCAACTGCAGCTTTTCTCGCAGGCAGCGCATCACCGCTTGTTGCAGCGCGATGGGGATTCTCGGTTTGTTCATTGCGGCTAGCTTAAGCAATGGCGCGGCGGCTGACAATACGCACCGGCGCAAATCGCATCCGGCGCTTTTTCGCCACATTGATAAAGCGATCGCCACCGATGGATTGTAATCAATGTGTTAACTGCGGGATAATAAAGCGTGCATGATGAGCCTGTACCCGCAGTTCTCACCGAGCAGGGTTGAAATGCCGCCTGTGGCAATCCCTTACGCAAAGAGCGGTTATTTTGCGATTTGGCGCAATAACTGACTGATTAAAAATACGTAAGGTGAAGGCAGTTTTTTGACAAGGCGCCGCCTCGCGCGCCGCAAGTGTGAATTTAACGCAGCTGATGTTGCAAGTGAGAGATCAATGTCGAATAAACCGTTCCACTATCAAGATCCGTTCCCACTGAAGAAAGACGATACCGACTATTACCTGCTGAGCCGCGACCACGTTTCCGTGAGCGAGTTTGAAGGCCAGGAAATACTGAAAGTTGCCCCTGAAGCGTTAACCCTGCTTGCCCAGCATGCGTTCCACGACGCGTCGTTCATGCTGCGCCCGGCGCACCAACAGCAGGTGGCCGATATCCTCAAAGATCCGGACGCCAGCGAAAACGACAAGTACGTTGCGCTGCAATTTCTGCGTAACTCAGAAATCGCCGCCAAGGGTATTTTACCGACCTGCCAGGACACCGGCACGGCGATCATCGTCGGCAAAAAGGGCCAGCGCGTCTGGACCGGCGGCGGCGATGAAGAAGCGTTGTCGCGTGGGGTCTACAACACCTACATCGAAGAGAACCTGCGCTATTCGCAGAACGCCGCGCTGGATATGTACAAAGAGGTCAATACCGGCAGCAACCTGCCGGCGCAGATCGATCTCTACAGCGTGGACGGCGAAGAGTACAAGTTCCTGTGCATCGCCAAGGGCGGCGGCTCCGCCAACAAAACCTATCTGTATCAGGAAACCAAGGCGCTGCTGTCGCCGGGCAAGCTGAAAAACTACCTGGTCGACAAGATGCGCACGCTGGGCACTGCGGCCTGCCCGCCGTACCACGTGGCGTTCGTCATCGGCGGCACCTCGGCGGAAGCGACGCTGAAAACCGTCAAACTGGCCTCGACCAAGTATTACGATGGTCTGCCGACCGAAGGCAACGAGCATGGTCAGGCGTTCCGCGATCTGGAACTCGAAGCGGAACTGCTGCAAGAAGCGCAGAACCTGGGGTTGGGCGCACAGTTCGGCGGCAAATACTTCGCGCACGATATCCGCGTCGTGCGTCTGCCGCGTCATGGCGCCTCCTGCCCGGTCGGCATGGGCGTTTCCTGTTCGGCGGACCGCAACATCAAAGGCAAGATTAACCGCGACGGCATCTGGCTGGAAAAACTGGAGCACAATCCGGGTAAATTCATTCCTCAGGAGCTGCGCCAGGCCGGGGAAGGCGAGGCGATCAAGGTCGATCTCAACCGTCCGATGGCCGAGATCCTCAAACAGCTGTCGCAGTACCCGGTTTCCACCCGCCTGTCGCTGAGCGGCACCATCATCGTTGGCCGCGATATCGCGCACGCCAAGCTGAAAGAGCGCCTGGATCGCGGTGAAGGCTTGCCGCAGTACGTCAAGGATCACCCGATCTACTACGCCGGCCCGGCTAAAACGCCGGAAGGCTATGCGTCCGGTTCCTTGGGGCCGACCACCGCCGGGCGTATGGATTCCTACGTCGATCTGCTGCAATCTCACGGCGGCAGCATGATCATGCTGGCGAAAGGCAACCGCAGCCAGCAGGTGACGGATGCCTGCCACAAGCACGGCGGCTTCTACCTCGGCAGCATCGGCGGCCCGGCGGCGGTGCTGGCGCAGCAGAGCATCAAGAGCCTGGAGTGCGTGGAGTACCCTGAATTGGGCATGGAAGCGATCTGGAAAATCGAAGTGGAAGATTTCCCGGCGTTTATCCTGGTGGATGACAAAGGCAATGACTTCTTCCAGAAGATCCAGGCCGGCCAATGCGCCAGCTGCCTGAAATAAGCGTTGCCCCCTTCGCCGCCCGCGGGCGGTGAAGGGGGACTGTGTAAAGTCCTGTAGCTTGCTGGACGGCGAGTTTTAACCTGTATACCCTACGCGGATAGCACTAAAATTCGACTAATGGAATATCGGCAACATAAGGTTCGGCAAGCACATGGGTACGCAGGAAAGTCACATCAGGGAATTGCTGGTCTGGATTGAAGACAACCTGACCAATCCGCTGTCGTTGGATATCGTTTCCGCCAAGTCAGGCTATACGAAATGGTACCTGCAGCGCATGTTCAAGAAGCAGACCGGATTATCGTTAGCTTCCTACATTCGCGCTCGCCGCCTCTACCTCGCCGCCTTCGCCTTGCGTTTCACGCAGAAGAGCATTTTGGACATTTCGGTTGAATATCAATTCGATAATCAGCAGACGTTCTCGCGCTGTTTCAAGAAACATTTCGCCGAGTCGCCCAGCGTTTATCGTCATGCCCGCAAACAGGACTTCAGCAATCTGGTGCGTTCGCTGGCGGCCAGCCAGCCCGGCGATATTGAGGTCGAACGCGTCAGCATCGCCAGAGGGCAGTACGCTTTTCACGGCAAGCAATATGCGTACCATCTGGATATCGAGAATCTGGATAAGTCGCACCTGCCGCTGAGCAGCGCGCTACGGGCGCAGTTTTACACCTTGTTGGGCGAGCGCCCGACGCAAACCTATTCGTTTACCCAACTGGTGCCGGACGGCGAGCGGGTCAGGGTCGACTATACCCTGGGCGTGACGACGGACTATCCGCTGCGTGAAGGCGTGGCGTTGGAGCCGCTGCCGGAGATCCACGGTGAGTTTTGCCGTTTTCGCTATTCCGGCAAGCCGGTGGCGCTCAATGATCACATCATTAAAATTTACACGCAGGTGCTGCCCGAAATGGGGCTGGCCCGCGGTGACGGGCCGGACATGACGGTGTTCAGCTATTCGCTGAGCGGGAAAGAGGAGCTGCATCTGGAGCTGCAGCATCTGGTGCCGGTGGTGCCGTTGCACTGATCCCGTCGGCGGCCGGTCGCCGGTTTTTCTGCTGCACGATCGCCGCCATCACCGCCAGGGCGATCTCCGCCGGGGTTTTGCTGCCCAGCGGCAGGCCGATCGGCGCATGAATGCGTTCCAACTCCTGCGGTGTGAATTCGGCAATCTGCTGCAACCGCTGGCGCCGCCGCGCGCTGTTTCTCAGCGATCCCATGGCGCCGATGTAAAACGCCGGAGTGTGGATCGCTTCCATCAGCGTCAGATCGTCCATACGCGGATCGTGGGTCAGCGCCACGACGGCGGTATTGGCGTGGCAACCGCCGTCCTCAATGAACTTGGCCGGAAACTGGCGCAGCAGCGTCACGCCCGGTTTTAACTCGGCGGCGAAGTTATCCAGCGCCTCCGGGCGATTCTCGCAAACCAGCACCTCAAACCCCAGCGCCACGGCGAAATCGGCGCAGTACAGCGCCACGCTGGACAGCCCGGCGATCAGCAGGCGCGGCGCGGCCGCGATATGCAGCGTGATCTGCTCGAGCCGGCGTTCCACCTGGGTGGCGCTGGTGAAATGACTCTGCTCGAGGCTGTGGCAGGCGTTGGGCAGCGTCAGGCGTTTGAGCAACGCGTGATGCCCTTCCAGCGCGCCGGCGATGCGTTGCAGGTAAGCGACGCTGGCTTCTCCCGCCGGCAGATACTCGATCAGCACGTCCAGCACGCCGCCGCACGGCAGCGCCACGTTGGGTGTCATACCGCCTTCGCCGTAACGGATCACCTGGCTGGCCGCCTGATACTCCCCGGCGGCCACGCGGCGCAGGAAGTCCTCCTCCACGCACCCGCCCGACAATGAGCCGCTGTAGCGGCCGTCGCGGGTCGCCGCCATCAGCGCGCCCGGCGAGCGCGGCGAAGAACCATAGGTGCTGAGGACGGTGCATAACCAGACCGGCTGGTGTTGCAGCCAGCTTATCGCCTGGCTGACCACGGTGACATCAAGATGTTGCATAGGTGAATTTACTCGCTGGCCGGGAGTTGCGATGGAAGATCAATATCCCGCACGACGCCGGGGTGCTCAAGCGGCAGCAGGTGGACTGCCGCGCCTTGCAGCAGTCCACGCGCGCCATTATCGCCGCGCAGTTGGCAAAGTGGTTTGCGCAATCGGGCGGAAAAGCCGACCGGGTGACCGGGCTGTTGCGCATAGCTGGGGCGTACGATCGCGTGTTGCCGTAAGGCGCTCGCCACCTGCCGGAAGACATCGGCGCTGACGAACGGCATATCGGCCAGATGGATCAGCCAGCCTTGCCAGTGCGGCGTGGCCGCAACGCCTGCGGCGATCGAGTCGCCGAGGCCCGCGCTGGCGAGCAGGGTAACCGGCACCTGGTTGGCGGCGCAGGCTGCCAGCACCGGCAGATTATCCGGACGGGTCACCACCTGCACCGGCAGCTCGGAAGCCAGCGCCTGGCGCAGGGTGTGTTCGAACAGCGAACGCCGCTCGCCCGCCGCATCGGCAAACCCGGCGTTCAGTTTGTTGCCCTGGCCGCCGGCCCGAATAAAGCGCTCCCCGCGTCCGGCGGCGGTAATAATGATGCCCGTGATCATGGTTCAAGCCCGCGTTTGCGCAAATTATTTATTAGCGTACAAACCTTATGTGTTTTGCAAATGTTTTTTTGTTGAAAACAGCCTGTTAATCATCACATAATTTTAGTTATAAGCATATGCTTATGACGTCTACGGCAAGGTCGTCAGCGTTTGCGCAACAACACCGCGAACAAAAACCAATTACAAGAAAGACGTGAAGGACTTATTTATGAGCAATTTCAACCCGTCGCGGCGTCGCTTTATCAAAAGCGCCGTGATTGCGGGGGTATCCGTGTACCTCGCGCCCCTGTACAGCCGCGCCTACGCCGCGCTGTTCGAGCAAAAAATCCTCCAGTCGCCCAATTGGGATCCGCAGGCCAAGCGCGTGCGTTTCCGTATCGACGGCCGCGCCAAGGTCATGGGGCAGAAGGTGTTCGCGCGCGACATCCGCGCGGTGGACATGCCGCACTGGCCGCAGAAACAGGCGCACGCCTTCATTCTGCGCGTGACCAAGGCCGACCGGTTGTTCGAAGGGGTCGAGCTGTCGCTGTTGGGGGACGATCTGCAGCCGGATCGCCTGGTGACGGCGGAAGATCTGGCGCGCGACGGCCTGGCCTTTCCGGCGTTCTACGGTGACGACATGCTGCTGCCGAGCGGCAAAACCCCGGCCTACCTAGGCCAGGCGGTGGCGATCCTGATCTATCACGACTTCGCCCGTTTCCGCTTCGCCAAGGACAAGCTGAAATTCCGTGAGGAAACCATCAAATACGGCGCGGTCACCGGCCCGCTGGAGCGCGATCCCTGGGGCAGTTTCCGTTACGTGCGGGTGGGGGGAGAACAGCCGTTCGACGACGATCGCTTCTCCAGCCTGAAGGATACGCCGATCTTCCCGGTATCGATGAAAAAACATCTGCCGGTGTGGCCGGAAGGGCGCGAGGGCGGCAAGCTGGATCAGGAAGGCATGCGCTATGCGGGCCTGATCGCCGACGAGTTGGCGAATCCGCCGGCCGACTGGCTGGTAATGTCGCGCCGCTACACCACGCAGTCGATCGACACCTCGGCGCTGGAGCCGGACAACGCCAATGGCTGGTTCGACGCGCAGACGCAAACCCTGCATCTGGTGGTGCCGACTCAGTCGCCGCAGGAAGTGGCCGACGAGATGCCGCGCATGCTGGCCAAGCGCAATCCGCCGGTGAAACAGCTGATCCTGCACCCGTGCTACACCGTGGGCTACGGCTCGAAAGACCACTACAACTTCCCGTATTACGGCGCGGTGGCGGCGATGTACGGCGACGGCCACCCGGTGCGCCTGGCCAACGATCGCTTCGAACAGTTCCAGACGGCGCTGAAGCGCCACGCGTTCGACATGAACTACCGCATCGCGGTGAATAAGCAGACCGGCGTCATGCAGTCGTTCCTCGGTGACATGACGGCGGACGGCGGCGGCCGCAGCAACTTCACCCCTTCGGTGGTGATGGTCGGCGCGACCGCCGCCCAGTCGATTTACTACTTCCCGAAAAGCGATCTGTCGTCGGTCGGGCTGGCCTCACGCGCCATCGATGCCGGCTCGGCGCGCGGTTACGGCACGCTACAGAGCATGGCCGCCACCGAGATGATGGTGGATGAGCTGGCCGCCGAGCTGAAGATCGACCCGATCGAGTTTCGCCTGCGCAACGTGCTGAAATCCGGCATGAAAAACACCCAGGGGGCGATCCCGGCCGGTGCGATCCGCGCTGATGAAGTGCTGGAGAAGGCGGCGAAGCACGAGATGTGGCTCAAGCGCGCCGAACGCAAGGCCGAGTTTGAGAGCCGCCATCCCGGCAAGCGCTATGGCGTCGGCTTCGGCTGCGTGCAGAAAGACTTCGGCACCGGGGCGGAAACCTCGTTCGCCCGGGTGGAGCTGAGCGAAGACGGCCGCATCACCCTGCATCACAGCGGCGCGGAGATGGGCACCGGCATGTCGACCTCGCAGTCGGTATTGTGCGCGCAGTGGCTGGGCAAACCGGCCGACGAAGCGCACTTCTCGGTCACCGACTGGTCGGTATTGCCGATGGTCACCAGCGGCGATCCTTACCTGATGTCGCAGGAAGAGCAGGATAAGCTGCAAACCAACCCCAACTGGACGCCGAGCTACTGTTCGCCGTCGAGCGCCAGCAACTCGGCCTATTACTTCTCGCACAGCACCCGCGAAGCGGCGCGCCGGATCTTCGATCACGGCCTGTGGCCGGCGGCGATGGCGCTGTGGCAGGCCGGTATCGGCGGCGGCCAGGCGGCGCCGCTGGTGGTGCGGCGCGAAGATGCGCGTTGGGTCGAAGGCGGCCTGACGGCGGCGGGCATGTCGGTGCTGAGCCTCGAGCTGCTGGCCAAGACGGCTTATCAGATGGGCGGCGTCACCGGCGCGGCGGTGCATGTGTTCAACCGCTGGCAGTGGGCGGAGGCCGATTTCACGTTGAACGGCAAAAGCGAACGCCTGCCGGTCGACGGCATGGCGCTGCGCAACGCCGGCGGCGAATTCAAACCGCTGGCGCGCGGGCAGGTCTATTATCCGCCGACCCAGCGCAACAATGCGGCGGTGACCTACTACAGTGCCGTCGGCACGCTGGCGGAAGTGGCGGTGGATATCGCCACCGGCCAGGTGGAGTTGCTGAATCACCACTCGATCATGGAGTGTGGCAACCTGATCGTGCCGGAACTGGTTTCCGGCCAGCTGCAGGGCGGGCTGGCGATGGGCATCGGCCATGCGCTGCACGAATATTTACCGCTGTACGAAGACGGCCCGGGCAACGGCACCTGGAACTTCAACCGTTACCACCTGCCGCGCGCCAGCGACGTGGCGGTATGGAAACAGAGCGGCGACATCCTGCCGGCGCTGTCGGAAACCGATCCGCCGAAAGGCATGGCGGAAGTGGTGATGATCCCGATCGTGGCCGCGCTGGTCAACGCCATTGCCGACGCCACCGGCCACCGTTTCCGTGATTTGCCCGTTCGTGCAGAAAATATTCGTGAGGTATTACAATGAGCATTAAAACCCAGCCGATTTCCCTGACCATCAACGAGAAACAGTACGGCCCGATCGAGGTGCCGGAAGGCTTGATGATGATCGATTTCCTGCACGAGTATCTCGATTTGACCGGTTCGCGCCTCGGTTGCGGGCAGGGCATTTGCCACGCCTGCGTGGCGATTGTCGATCACCCGAGCGGCACCAGCGAAGAGGTGCGCACCTGCATCACCGGCGCGCATTTCTTCAACGGCAAGAAAGTGCGCACCGTCGAAGGCCACGCCAGGGTGGACGAACAGGGGGAGGTGGTTGAGCTGTCGCCGATCCAGCAGGCGTTTCTGGAGCACTACAGCTTCCAGTGCGGCTACTGCACGCCGGGCTTCGTCAACGCCGCCACCATTTTCGTGGAAAAGCTCAAGCGTGAGCCGATCGCCCGCGAGCAGCTGGAGAACGCTATCGAGCAGGCGCTGGACAGCCACATCTGCCGCTGCACCGGCTACGTGCGCTACTACGAAGCGGTGCGCGACGTGGTACTGAAAACGCCGGGCCTGCTGAAGGAGACGGCGCAATGAAAAAACGTCTCGCAGTGTTGATTGTGCTGGTGGCGATCGTGGTGATTGCGCTGCTGTGGTGGCGGGAAAACCGCCGTTACGATGGCCCGGTGCAGCAGGTGACCGCCAGCGCCGAACAGATCGCGCGCGGCCGCTATCTGGCGCAGGCCGCCGACTGCGCCGCCTGCCATACCGCCAGCGGCGGGGCGCCGTTGGCCGGCGGCTATCCGCTGGACACGCCGTTCGGCACGATTTACGGCAGCAACCTGACGCCGTCGGCCGATCACGGCATCGGGCGCTGGAGCAAGGACGACTTCTTCCTGGCGCTGACGCAGGGCGTGGCGCCGGGCGGGCGCCACCTGTATCCGGCGATGCCTTACACCTCGTACAAGGGCATTTCGCGTCAGGACGCCGATGATATCTATGCTTACCTGATGACGCGTCCGGCGGTAGACGTGGCCATTCCGGCCAACGAGATGCCGTTCCCGTTCAACCAGCGCATGGCGCTGATCGGCTGGAATCTGCTGTTCCGTAGCCAGGATCCGCTGCCGGCCAGTTCGCAGGGCAGCTCGCCGCAATGGCAGCGCGGCCGCTATCTGGCCGACGTGCTGGGCCACTGTGGCGAATGTCACACGCCGCGCGGCGCGCTGGGGCAGATGGATCTCGGCAAACCGATGCAGGGCGGCGATCTCGGCCGCTTTATGGCGCCGGACATTACGCCGCATGGCCTGGCGCAGCGCGGCTGGACGCCGCAGGACGTCAGCCGCTTCCTCAGCACCGGCCTTGCGCCGCAGGGTTCGGCCTTCAGTGAGATGCATATGGTGGCGGATCTCAGCACCCGTCATTTGACGCCGGAAGACCATCAGGCGCTGGCGCTGTATCTGATGGGGGAGCAGCCGCCGGCGGCGGTGCCGGTGAAAATGGGGCAGGGCAGCGATGCCGGGCGCATGACCTATCTGGATCAGTGCGCCGGCTGCCATGCGCGCGAAGGCGAGGGCAAACCGCACGTCGCACCGGCGATGCGCGATAACGCCACGCTGCGCCAGGCGGACGGCAAGAACCTGATCGTGTCGGTGCTGGACGGCCTGCCGGCCCAGCAGTTCCCGAACGGTGAAAGCATGCAGAGCATGCCGGGCTTCGGCGAGCGTCTGAGCGATGCCGACGTGGCGGAACTGGTAAACTACCTGCGGGTGACCTGGGGCGGTTTGCCGGCGGACGTCACCGCCGAACAGGTGAAAGCGCTGCGCAAGTAAGCGGCGTTCAGGCGAAAAAAATGGCCCGCATCTGCGGGCCATTTTATTGCGCGGTCACGGGATTCAACGGCTGGTGACGCCGTCGACACGCTGGCTGCGCTGTTTGATGGCGTAACCGACGGCCAGGATCGCCACCCATACCGGGATCAGCAGCACCGAGATTTGAATGCCCGGCGTCAGGTACATGATCACCAGGATGCCGGCCATGAACAGCAGGCACAGGTAGTTGCTGAACGGGTACCAGAACGCTTTGAACTTCGGCACCACGCCTTCACGGTTTTTGGCGGCGCGGAATTTCAGGTGCGCCAGGCTGATCATCGCCCAGTTGATCACCAGCGCCGACACCACCAACGCCATCAGCAGTTCGAAGGCGCGGCCCGGGATCAGGTAGTTAATCAGCACGCACAGCGCGGTGGCGAGGGCGGAAATGCCTATGGCCACCACCGGCACGCCGCGGCCGTCAACCTTCAGCAGGCTTTTCGGGCCGTTGCCCTGCTGCGCCAGGCCGTACAGCATGCGGCTGTTACAGTAGACGCAGCTGTTGTAGACCGACAGCGCGGCGGTGAGCACCACGATGTTCAGCACGGTCGCCACCAGGTTGCTGTTCAGCGCGTGGAAGATCAGCACGAACGGGCTGCCGCCTTCGACCACTTTGCCCCACGGGTACAGCGACAGCAGAATGGCCAGTGAACCGATATAGAAGATCAGGATGCGGTAGATCACCTGATTGGTGGCTTTCGGAATGCTTTTTTGCGGGTTGTCGGCTTCGGCGGCGGTGATGCCGACCAGCTCGAGGCCGCCGAAGGAGAACATGATCACCGCCATCGCCATCACCAGGCCCATGACGCCGTTCGGGAAGAACCCGCCCTGCGCCCACAGGTTGGTGACGGTGGCTTCCGGGCCGCCCATGCCGCTGAACAGCAGGTAGGCGCCGAACACGATCATGCCGATAATCGCCACCACTTTGATGATGGCGAACCAGAACTCCATCTCGCCGTAAACTTTCACGTTGGCCAGGTTGATGGCGTTGATCGCCAAGAAGAATACCGCGGCGGAAACCCAGGTGGGGATCTCCGGCCACCAGTACTGTACGTAGATGCCGACCGCGGTCAGCTCCGCCATCGCCACCAGAACATACAGCACCCAATAGTTCCAGCCGGAGGCGAAGCCGGCGAAGTTGCCCCAGTATTTATAGGCGAAGTGGCTGAAGGAACCGGCGACCGGCTCTTCCACCACCATTTCCCCCAGTTGGCGCATGATCAGAAACGCGATGAAGCCGCCGATGGCGTAGCCGAGAAGCACTGACGGGCCGGCCATTTTTATTGTTTGAGCGATACCGAGAAATAACCCGGTGCCGATTGCGCCACCTAAGGCGATGAGCTGAATATGGCGGTTTTTCAGGCCGCGCTTCAGCTGGTCACCATGCTGTTGACCATCCATCAATCTAACCCTCTGTCGTTGTGAATGCCCATCTGCCTGTAAAGCAGTGGTTACGATGTGTGTTTTGTTTTATTTACGGCGTTATAGCTATTAATTCCACGGCGCCGCTACCGTTTGGCAGAGAATAATGTTATGCGCGTCGGTTTGCACCTGCTTTGTCGTGTGAGTGATTAAGATTGCAGCAGTTTAGGAAACAAAATGCGGGTTGTGTGACGGCAGGGGGGATTCAGTGCATGAAATAAGCAACAAATCACATAATGCGCAAAAATAACGTAGATCTGAACGGTGGGCCGCGTTCAAATAATGAACGAACCGCCGTTGCGCTGCTCGCCAAATAGCCATTCATTAAAGCGTAATAACCATGCAATAAAACTCGGGCAAAAAGTTTGCACTCTGCCTTGCGTAAGGTTTGGTAAAAGTTAAATCCCCAACCCGCCGCGTAAATGGTAATACCATCACGGCGTTACCGGTTTGCAGCGGGGTTTTCAGCGGGGTGTTAAAATGTGCGGGTAACCTGATTTCGATCAAGGCCCGTATGGACAGGAGGTGAATACTTTGTTACTTTACCGTCACGTTTTTGAAATTGGTATTACCAATTGACTCCGCGCCATTCGCAGAGAAGAATTCACTCATGGCCTACAGCAAAATCCGCCAACCCAAGTTGTCAGATGTTATCGAGCAACAGCTCGAATACCTGATCCTCGAGGGGACACTGCGCCCAGGCGAAAAACTGCCTCCGGAGCGCGAGCTGGCGAAACAATTTGATGTCTCCCGTCCTTCTCTGAGAGAGGCCATTCAGCGCCTTGAAGCGAAAGGGCTGCTCCTGCGCCGTCAGGGCGGCGGCACCTTCGTGCAAACTAATCTGTGGCAGAGCTTCAGCGATCCGCTGGCCGAGCTGCTGGCCGACCATCCCGAATCACAGTTCGATCTGCTGGAAACCCGTCACGCGCTGGAAGGCATTGCCGCCTATTACGCGGCGCTGCGCGGCACCGATGAAGATCTGGCGCGCATCCGCGATTGCCACATCGTGATTCAACAGGCTCAAGACAGCGGCGATCTCGACGCCGAAGCCGATGCGGTCATGCAGTATCAAATCGCCGTGACTGAAGCCGCTCACAACGTTGTGTTACTTCACCTGCTACGCTGCATGGGGCCGATGCTGGAACAGAACGTGCGTCAGAACTTTGAATTGCTCTACTCGCGCCGTGAGATGTTGGCAAAAGTGAGCAGCCACCGCGCCGGAATTTTTGAGGCGATTGTGGCACGCGAGCCGGAAAAGGCCCGTGAAGCCTCGCATCGCCACTTGGCGTTTATCGAGGAAATCTTGCTGGATCTCAGCCGGGAGCATACTCGGCGCGAGAGATCGCTGCGGCGTCTCCAGCAACGCAAGGATTAAGAGCTGTCCTCTTCAGGGTACACCAGCCTGCGGGGGTTAAGTTCGAGGTACTTAGTTAAGTACTTAAGCGGCAACTAAACTGATGGGCCTGTCTTCGTGTGTTTTTTCACAGAGCACAGGAAGACAGGCTCCAAACAAACCATTAGACAGATAAGGAATACCACCATGTCAGAACGTTTAAACAATGACGTGGATCCGATCGAAACCCGCGACTGGCTGCAGGCGATCGAATCGGTCATCCGTGAAGAGGGTGTTGAGCGAGCTCAGTTTCTGATTGATCAGGTATTGGGAGAAGCCCGCAAAGGCGGCGTTAACGTTGCGGCCGGTGCTGCAGCGCACAACTATGTCAACACCATCGCGGTAGAAGACGAACCGGCTTACCCAGGCAACCTGGATCTGGAACGCCGCATTCGCTCTGCGATTCGTTGGAATGCGATCATGACCGTTCTGCGCGCATCCAAGAAAGACCTGGAACTGGGCGGCCACATGGCTTCCTTCCAGTCTTCCGCGACCTTCTATGAAGTCTGCTTTAACCACTTCTTCCGCGCACGCAACGAGAAAGACGGCGGCGACCTGGTCTACTTCCAGGGCCACATCTCTCCGGGCGTTTACGCGCGCGCCTTCCTTGAAGGCCGCCTGACCGAAGAACAGATGAACAACTTCCGTCAGGAAGTGCACGGCAACGGCCTGTCCTCTTATCCGCATCCTAAGCTGATGCCGGAATTCTGGCAGTTCCCGACCGTATCCATGGGCCTGGGCCCAATCAGCGCCATCTATCAGGCGAAGTTCCTGAAATACCTGGAACACCGCGGCCTGAAAGACACCTCTGAGCAGACCGTTTACGCCTTCCTGGGCGACGGCGAGATGGATGAGCCGGAATCCAAAGGCGCCATCACCATCGCCACCCGCGAGAAGCTGGACAACCTGGTGTTCGTCATCAACTGCAACCTGCAGCGCCTGGACGGCCCGGTCACCGGTAACGGCAAGATCATCAACGAACTGGAAGGCATCTTCTCCGGCGCAGGCTGGCAGGTGCTGAAAGTGATCTGGGGCGGCCGTTGGGACGAGCTGCTGCGCAAAGACACCAGCGGTAAACTGGTTCAACTGATGAACGAGACCCTGGACGGCGACTACCAGACCTTCAAATCCAAAGACGGCGCTTACGTGCGCGAGCACTTCTTCGGCCGTTACCCGGAAACCGCGGCGCTGGTCAAAGACATGACCGACGACGAAATCTGGGCGCTGAACCGTGGTGGTCACGATCCGAAGAAAATCTTCGCTGCACTGAAAAAAGCGCAGGACACCAAAGGCAAACCGACCGTTATCCTGGCCCACACCATCAAAGGTTACGGCATGGGTGAAACCGCGGAAGGTAAAAACATCGCTCACCAGGTGAAGAAAATGAACATGGAAGGGGTTCACCACTTCCGCGATCGTTTCAACGTGCCGGTTGCCGATGCTGACATCGAAAAACTGCCGTACATCACCTTCGAGAAAGATTCCGAAGAGTACAAATACCTGCACGAACGTCGCCAGGCGCTGAAAGGCTACGTGCCTACCCGTCTGCCGGAGTTCACCCAGAAGCTGGAAATGCCGGCGCTGGAAGATTTCAGCTCGCTGCTGGAAGAGCAGAACAAAGAGATCTCCACCACTATCGCCTTCGTGCGTGCCCTGAACGTGATGCTGAAGAACAAGTCGATCAAAGATCGCCTGGTGCCAATCATCGCCGACGAAGCGCGTACCTTCGGTATGGAAGGTCTGTTCCGTCAGATCGGTATCTACAGCCCGAACGGCCAGCAGTACACCCCGCAGGACCGTGAGCAGGTTGCTTACTACAAAGAAGACGAGAAAGGCCAAATCCTGCAGGAAGGCATCAACGAACTGGGCGCAGCCTCTTCCTGGCTGGCCGCAGCGACGTCCTACAGCACCAACGATCTGCCGATGATTCCGTTCTACATCTACTACTCGATGTTCGGTTTCCAACGCATCGGCGACCTGTGCTGGGCAGCGGGCGACCAACAGGCGCGCGGCTTCCTGATCGGCGGGACCTCGGGCCGTACTACCCTGAACGGCGAAGGTCTGCAGCACGAAGATGGCCACAGCCACATTCAGTCTCTGACCATCCCTAACTGCATCTCTTACGATCCGGCTTACGCGTACGAAGTGGCGGTCATCATGCACGACGGTCTGGTGCGCATGTATGGCGACAACCCGGAAAACGTGTACTACTACCTGACCACGCTGAACGAAAACTACCACATGCCTGCGATGCCGCAGGGTGCGGAAGAAGGTATCCGCAAGGGTATCTACAAGCTGGAAACGCTGGAAGGCAGCAAAGGCAAGGTGCAGCTGCTGGGCTCCGGCGCCATCCTGCGCCACGTGCGCGAAGCTGCGCAGATCCTGGCGAAGGACTACGGCGTGGGTTCCGACACCTACAGCGTGACCTCGTTCACCGAACTGGCGCGCGACGGCCAGGATTGCGAGCGTTGGAACATGCTGCACCCAACCGAAGCGCCACGCGTGCCTTACATCGCTCAGGTGATGAACGATGCGCCGGCGGTAGCCTCTACCGACTACATGAAACTGTTCGCCGAACAGGTTCGTACTTATGTGCCGGCCAGCGATTATCGCGTACTGGGCACCGACGGCTTCGGCCGTTCGGACAGCCGCGAAAACCTGCGTCACCACTTCGAAGTCGATGCGTCCTACGTGGTGGTTGCTGCTCTGGGTGAACTGGCTAAACGCGGTGAGATCGAAGCTTCTGTGGTTGCTGATGCAATCAAGAAATTCAACATCAACCCAGAAAAAGTTAACCCGCGTCTGGCCTAAGAGGTACTGAATAATGTCTATCGAAATCAACGTACCGGATATCGGTGCAGATGAAGTCGAAATCACCGAGATTCTGGTGAAGGTCGGCGATAAAGTTGAAGCGGAACAATCGCTGATCACCGTGGAGGGCGACAAGGCCTCCATGGAAGTGCCCTCCCCGCAGGCGGGCGTGGTGAAAGAGATCAAAGTGGCGGTCGGCGATAAAACCGAAACCGGCAAACTGATCATGATCTTCGAAGCGGCAGGCGCAGCGGAAGCGGCACCGGCGGCGAAAGCGGAAGAAAAACCGGCGGCGGCAGCAGCTGCCCCGGCTGCCGCTGCGGCCAAAGACGTTGCCGTGCCGGATATCGGCGCCGACGAAGTCGAAGTGACCGAGATCCTGGTGAAAGTGGGCGACAAGGTGGAAGCCGAGCAGTCCCTGATCACCGTGGAAGGCGACAAGGCTTCCATGGAAGTCCCTGCGCCGTTCGCGGGCACCGTGAAAGAGATCAAGATCGCGACCGGCGACAAAGTGAAAACCGGCTCCCTGATCATGGTGTTCGAAGTGGCCGGCGCCGCTTCCGCTGCGGCCCCGGCTGCGGCGCAAGCACCGGCTGCCGCTGCAGCGCCTGCGGCCTCTGCGGCTAAAGACGTCGCCGTGCCGGATATCGGCGGTGACGAAGTCGAAGTGACCGAGGTGATGGTCAAGGTGGGCGACAAGGTTGCCGCCGAGCAGTCTCTGATCACCGTGGAAGGCGACAAGGCCTCCATGGAAGTGCCAGCGCCGTTCGCGGGCACCGTGAAAGAGATCAAGATCGCGACCGGCGACAAAGTGAAAACCGGCTCCCTGATCATGGTGTTCGAAGTGGAAGGCGCTGCGCCTGCCGCTGCCGCCGCTCCAGCTGCTAAAGCGGACGCTGCGCCGGCGCCGGCCGCCGCGAAAGCCGCCGCTCCGGCCGCGAAAGCTGAAGACAAAGGCGAGTTCGCCGAGAACGCGGCATATGTGCACGCGACTCCGGTCATTCGTCGTCTGGCGCGTGAATTCGGCGTTAACCTGGCGAAAGTGAAAGGCACCGGTCGTAAAGGCCGCATCCTGCGCGAAGACGTTCAGGCTTACGTGAAAGACGCGGTGAAACGCGCTGAAGCGGCCCCGGCTGCTGCCGGCGGCGGTCTGCCGGGCATGCTGCCATGGCCGAAAGTGGACTTCAGCAAGTTCGGCGAGATCGAAGAAGTCGAAATGGGCCGCATCCAGAAGATCTCTGGCGCGAACCTGAGCCGCAACTGGGTGATGATCCCGCACGTGACTCACTTCGACAAAACCGACATCACCGATCTGGAAGCGTTCCGCAAGCAGCAGAACGAAGAAGCGGCCAAGCGCAAGCTGGACGTGAAGTTCACGCCTGTCGTGTTCATCATGAAAGCCGTCGCTGCCGCTCTGGAGCAGATGCCACGCTTCAACAGCTCGCTGTCCGAAGACGGTCAGAAGCTGACGCTGAAGAAATACATCAACATCGGCGTGGCGGTAGATACCCCGAACGGCCTGGTGGTTCCAGTGTTCAAGGACGTGAACAAGAAGAGCATCACCGAGCTGTCTCGCGAGCTGATGACCATCTCCAAGAAAGCGCGCGACGGCAAGCTGACCGCGGGCGAGATGCAGGGCGGCTGCTTCACCATCTCCAGCCTGGGCGGCATCGGGACGACTCACTTCGCGCCGATCGTCAACGCGCCGGAAGTGGCTATCCTGGGCGTCTCCAAGTCTGCGATGGAGCCGGTCTGGAACGGTAAAGAGTTCATGCCGCGCCTGATGATGCCGATGTCGCTGTCCTTCGACCACCGCGTTATCGACGGTGCCGATGGTGCGCGCTTCATCACCATCATCAACAACATGTTGTCCGACATTCGCCGTCTGGTGATGTAATGCAAAAGGGGCGCAGCATGCTGCGCCCCTGACGATTCTGTAGCAGTTTTGTCGGATTTTGCATAACTCGACAAAATTGTTGAGACACGGGTCACTCGAACACGCTTTGCAGATTATTAACAATTCTGTAAACTGCTCGCGGTGTAAGCGTCCCGGTGGATGAAGGGCGTTATGAGATCGATTAGCAATAAAAATGACGTCTGACCCGCCGGACAATCAATTAAGAGGTCATGATGAGTACTGAAATTAAAACTCAGGTCGTGGTACTTGGGGCGGGCCCGGCAGGTTACTCTGCAGCCTTTCGTTGCGCTGACTTAGGTCTTGAAACCGTTCTGGTTGAACGTTATTCCACTCTGGGCGGGGTTTGCCTGAACGTGGGATGTATCCCTTCCAAAGCACTGCTGCACGTTGCCAAAGTGATCGAAGAAGCCAAAGCGTTGGCCGAACACGGCATCGTTTTCGGCGAGCCGAAAACCGACATCGACAAAGTGCGCGTCTGGAAAGAAAAAGTCATCACTCAGCTGACCGGCGGTCTGGCTGGCATGGCGAAAGGCCGTAAAGTGAAAGTGGTCAACGGCCTGGGCAAGTTCACCGGCGCTAACACCCTGGTTGTTGAAGGCGAAAACGGCCCAACCACCATCAACTTCGACAATGCCATCATCGCTGCAGGTTCTCGTCCGATCCAACTGCCATTCATTCCTCATGAAGATCCACGCGTGTGGGATTCTACCGATGCGCTGGCGCTGAAAACCGTCCCAGAGCGTCTGCTGGTTATGGGCGGCGGCATCATCGGCCTGGAAATGGGCACCGTATACCATGCGCTGGGTTCACAGATCGACGTCGTTGAAATGTTCGATCAGGTTATCCCGGCGGCAGATAAAGACGTGGTGAAAGTCTTCACCAAACGTATCAGCAAGCAGTTCAACCTGATGCTGGAAACCAAAGTGACCGCGGTAGAAGCCAAAGAAGACGGCATTTACGTCACGATGGAAGGTAAAAAAGCGCCGGCAGAGCCACAGCGTTACGACGCAGTGCTGGTGGCGATCGGCCGCGTGCCGAACGGCAAACTGCTGGATGCCGGCAAAGCCGGTGTTG
This sequence comes from Serratia sp. X10, assembly GCF_017811775.1. Classification (NCBI taxonomy): domain Bacteria; kingdom Pseudomonadati; phylum Pseudomonadota; class Gammaproteobacteria; order Enterobacterales; family Yersiniaceae; genus Serratia; species Serratia sp. X10. Next base: position 62,374 of record NZ_JAEIOH010000011.1, read on the forward strand.
AAGTTGACGAGCGCGGCTTCATCAACGTCGACAAACAGTTGCGCACCAACGTGCCGCACATCTTCGCCATCGGCGACATCGTCGGTCAGCCGATGCTGGCGCACAAAGGCGTGCACGAAGGCCACGTCGCCGCAGAAGTTATCGCCGGCATGAAGCACTACTTCGATCCGAAAGTGATCCCATCCATCGCTTACACCGAGCCGGAAGTGGCGTGGGTGGGTCTGACCGAGAAAGAAGCGAAAGAGAAAGGCATCAGCTACGAAACCTCCACCTTCCCGTGGGCGGCTTCCGGCCGTGCGATCGCTTCCGACTGTGCAGACGGCATGACCAAACTGATCTTCGACAAAGAAACTCACCGCATCATCGGTGGCGCGATTGTCGGCACCAACGGCGGCGAGCTGCTGGGTGAAATCGGTCTGGCTATCGAGATGGGCTGCGACGCGGAAGACATCGCGCTGACCATCCACGCTCACCCGACCCTGCACGAATCCGTGGGCCTGGCGGCGGAAATCTACGAAGGCAGCATCACCGACCTGCCTAACCCGAAAGCCAAGAAGAAGTAATTCTGCTGGTTTGACCGGTTAACAAGCGGCTCCTGAGAAGGGGCCGTTTTTTTTTGCTCAGATGCAGAACGCGGTTTTTTGTGGCCGCGACGCCAAATTCCGATCCTCATGCTTATATCCGTTTTAATTATGTGGATATAATGCCCTGTTTGTCCGGCAGCCGATTACGCTGCGCTCAACGATTCAGCAAAGATTTAATGTTGCTTTTATGTGAACGAATTAACAACCGTTTCAAATCCTGATATGCTGGCTGAGCGGAACCGGGCACTGTACCTTACAGTCCAGGACATCGACAGCAGTGCCCCGTCAGGATAGATGGCATCAATATCGCCGTGCGCTCTACCCATCAGTCTTTCATGCTGTAACGCTGTTTGACCGTGCTTGTTTGCCCCAATCACCGTTTCGGGGCCTTTACGGGCCGATCGCCTAGCCACAGAGTGAAACCCAAAGGGTATAAACCCGGTTTGCATATACGCCAGGCACAATAAATGACAATGAGAGCGAGGAGAACGTCGTGCTAGAAGAATACCGTAAGCACGTAGCCGAGCGTGCTGCTGAGGGCATCGCCCCTAAGCCGCTAGACGCCACCCAAATGGCCGCGCTGGTCGAACTACTGAAGAATCCGCCAAAAGGCGAAGAAGAATTCCTGTTAGACCTGCTGATTAACCGTGTTCCACCGGGCGTCGACGAAGCCGCCTACGTCAAAGCAGGTTTCCTGGCGGCCATCGCCAAAGGTGAAGCGACATCCCCCCTGGTTACCCCCGAGAAAGCCATTGAACTGTTAGGCACCATGCAGGGCGGCTATAACATTCATCCGCTGATCGAAGCCCTGGACAACGAAAAGCTGGCGCCGATCGCCGCTAAAGCGCTGTCCCACACGCTGCTGATGTTCGACAACTTCTACGATGTGGAAGAGAAGGCGAAAGCCGGCAACGCGCACGCCAAGCAGATCATGCAGTCCTGGGCCGATGCCGAATGGTACCTGTCGCGCCCTGAGCTGGCGGAAAAGATCACCGTCACCGTGTTCAAAGTGACCGGCGAAACCAATACCGATGACCTGTCTCCGGCGCCGGACGCCTGGTCGCGTCCGGATATCCCGCTGCACGCGCTGGCGATGCTGAAAAACGAACGTGAAGGCATCGTGCCGGATCAGCCGGGCAGCGTCGGCCCGATCAAACAGATCGAGCTGCTGAACAAGAAAGGCTTCCCGCTGGCCTACGTCGGCGACGTGGTCGGCACCGGCTCCTCCCGTAAATCCGCCACCAACTCGGTGCTGTGGTTCATGGGCGACGACATCCCGTACGTGCCGAACAAGCGCGGCGGCGGCGTGGTGCTGGGCGGCAAGATTGCGCCTATCTTCTTCAACACCATGGAAGATGCCGGCGCCTTGCCGATCGAAGTGGACGTGTCCGAACTGAACATGGGCGACGTGATCGACGTTTACCCGTATAAAGGTGAAGTGCGCAACCACGAAACCGGCGCGCTGATCGCCAACTTCGAGCTGAAAACCGACGTGCTGCTGGATGAAGTGCGCGCCGGCGGCCGTATCCCGCTGATCATCGGCCGCGGTCTGACCACCAAGGCGCGCGAAGCGCTGGGTCTGCCGCACAGCGACGTGTTCCGCATCGCCAAACCGGTAGCCGCCAGCAACAAAGGCTTCTCGCTGGCGCAGAAAATGGTCGGCCGCGCCTGCGGCGTCGCCGGCATTCGCCCTGGCGAATACTGCGAGCCGAAGATGACCTCCGTCGGCTCTCAGGACACCACCGGCCCGATGACCCGCGATGAGCTGAAAGACCTGGCCTGCCTCGGCTTCTCCGCCGATCTCGTCATGCAGTCGTTCTGCCACACCGCCGCCTACCCGAAACCGGTCGACGTGACCACGCACCACACGCTGCCTGACTTCATCATGAACCGCGGCGGCGTATCGCTGCGCCCGGGCGACGGCGTGATCCACTCCTGGCTGAACCGCATGCTGCTGCCTGACACCGTCGGCACCGGCGGCGATTCCCACACCCGCTTCCCGATCGGCATCTCCTTCCCGGCCGGTTCCGGCCTGGTGGCGTTTGCCGCCGCGACCGGCGTGATGCCGCTGGATATGCCTGAGTCGGTGCTGGTGCGCTTCAAAGGCAAAATGCAGCCGGGCATCACCCTGCGCGATCTGGTGCACGCCATCCCTTACTACGCGATCCAGCAGGGTCTGCTGACCGTCGAGAAGAAGGGCAAGAAAAACATCTTCTCCGGCCGCATTCTGGAGATCGAAGGCCTGCCGGATCTGAAGGTCGAGCAGGCGTTTGAGCTGACCGATGCGTCCGCCGAACGTTCCGCCGCCGGTTGTACCATCAAGCTGGACAAGGCGCCGATCGAAGAGTACCTGAACTCCAACATCGTGCTGCTGAAGTGGATGATCTCCGAAGGCTACGGCGATCGCCGTACGCTGGAGCGCCGTATTCAGGGCATGGAAAAATGGCTGGCGGATCCGCAACTGCTGGAAGGCGATGCGGATGCGGAATATGCGGCGGTGATCGACATCGATCTGAACGAGATCAAAGAGCCGATCCTGTGCGCGCCGAACGATCCTGACGATGCGCGCCTGCTGTCCGACGTGGCCAACAGCAAAATCGATGAAGTGTTCATCGGTTCTTGCATGACCAACATCGGCCACTTCCGCGCGGCGGGCAAGCTGCTGGATCAGCACAAGGGCCAGCTGCCGACCCGTCTGTGGGTGGCGCCACCAACCAAGATGGATGCGGCTCAGTTGACCGAAGAAGGCTACTACAGCGTCTTCGGCAAGAGCGGCGCGCGTATCGAGATCCCGGGCTGCTCGCTGTGCATGGGCAACCAGGCGCGCGTGGCGGACGGCGCGACGGTGGTTTCCACCTCAACCCGTAACTTCCCGAACCGTCTGGGCACCGGCGCCAACGTCTATCTGGCGTCTGCCGAACTGGCCGCGGTAGCGTCCCTGCTGGGCCGCCTGCCGACGCCGGACGAGTACCAGACCTATATGGCGCAGGTCGACAAGACGGCGGCGGATACCTACCGCTACCTGAACTTTGACCAGCTGGGCCAGTACACCGAAAAAGCCGACGGCGTGATCTTCCAAACCGCCGTGTAAGCCGCTATATTGCGCAACTGTTTAACGGGAGGCCTTGGCCTCCCGTTTTATTTTGCTCAGTTGCCAACTTTGCGAGCGCTCACTGAGTTAGTCCGCCATTTATGTTTACACTAAGAAAAAGGGCTCAGGAGGGCATGCTATGGATTACGAATTTCTGCGTGACGTCACCGGTCAGGTGATCGTCAGATTTTCGATGGGGCATGAAGCGATTGGCCACTGGATCAACGAAGAAGTCAAAGGCGATTTCAACCTGCTGGACCGCATTGAAGCCGGTGCGGCCGAGGTCAAAGGCAGCGAGCGTCAATGGCAGCTGGAAGGCCATGAATATACGCTGCTGATGGACGGTGAAGAAGTGATGATCCGCGCCAATCAGCTGGAGTTCGAGGGCGATGAAATGGAAGAGGGGATGAACTACTACGACGAAGAAAGCCTCTCATTCTGCGGCGTTGAGGATTTCCTGCTGGTGTTGAAGGCCTATCGTTCTTTCATGCTGAAGTACTAAGCATCAGGGCGCGGCGTGCCGCGCCCTTTCCATCACAGATGCGGAATATTGCGGCCGTAATAGATTTCCTGCATCTCTTTCCATAACAGATCGGTGATCTGCTTGCGTTCGGCGGCGCTCAACGCCTCCGGCTCCGCGTTAAACAGGTAGTGCTTCAGATCGAAATCCTTCAGCAACATCTTGGTATGGAAGATATTTTCCTGATAAACGTTCACGTCCATCATGTGGTACAGCGCCTTGATGTCTTCCGACATAAAGTTCTGGATCGAATTGATCTCATGATCGATGTAATGTTTCACGCCGTTCACGTCGCGGGTAAAACCGCGCACGCGATAGTCCATGGTGACGATGTCGGATTCCAACTGGTGAATTAAGTAGTTCAGCGCCTTGAGGGGCGAAATGACGCCGCAGGTCGAGACCTCGATATCGGCGCGGAAGGTGCACAGCCCGCCTTCCGGATGGCTTTCCGGGTAGGTGTGCACGCAGATATGGCTCTTGTCCAGGTGCGCGACGACCGTATTCGGCAGTGGACCGGGGTGTTCCGACGTATCGACGTCTTTCGGATCGATCGGCTCTTCGCTGACCAGGATGGTGACGCTGGCGCCCTGTGGCTCGTAGTCCTGACGCGCGATGTTCAGAATATTGGCGCCGATGATCGAGCAGGTTTCGCTCAGGATCTCGGTCAGCCGGTTGGCGTTATATTGTTCGTCTATGTAGGCGATATAGCCGTCGCGATCGTCCGCGGTTTTGGCGTAACAAATATCGTAAATACAAAAACTCAGGCTCTTGGTCAGGTTGTTGAAGCCGTGCAGTTTTAGCTTATGCAATTTGGGCCACCTCCTTTATCTTCTCGCTTAACGTGTTACGTTCAGGGCATCGAGCAAATATTGCGGCAGGGCAAAGCTGCCGACGTGAATTGCCGGGTTGTAATAACGGCAGTGTAGGCCGCTTTGGTTAAAGCGCTGTTGCAGGGCAGGCAGATCGCGCTGGCGCAGCGCCGGGTCCTGGCTCGCCCAGGCAAAGGTCATGATGCCGCCGTAATAGGTCGGGATCGCCGCCTGATAGAAGCTGACGTCGCTAAAGTAGCGGCTCAGTTTGGCGTGGCTGTTGACCGCCTCGTCCTGCTGCAGGAAACAGACGCCGTTTTGCGCGACGAAAATGCCGCCCTCATTCAGGCAGCGGGCGCAGCCTTCATAAAACGCCGAGGTGAACAGGCTTTCGCCGGGGCCGATCGGATCGGTGCAGTCGGAGATGATCACATCGAACGTTTCGCCGGTTTGATTCACGAAGTTGACGCCGTCGTCGATCACCAGCTTGAAGCGCGGATCGTCATAGGCGCCGGCGCTGTGGTTGGGCAGGTACTGGCGGCAGAACTCGACGACGCCGGCGTCGATTTCGACCATGGTGATTTGCTCAACGCCAGGATGCCGGCTGACTTCGCGCAGCATGCCGCCGTCGCCGCCGCCGATGATCAGCACTTTCTTCGCCTGGCCGTGCGCCAACAGCGGCACGTGGGTCAGCATTTCGTGATAGATGAACTCGTCACGCTCGGTGGTTTGCACCACGCCGTCGAGCGCCATCACGCGCCCCAGCACCGGGTTCTCGAAGATCACCAGATCCTGATGATCGGTCTTCTCGCGGTACAGCACCTTCTCTACCGAAAAGTACTGGCCGAAGCCCGTATGCAGCGTTTCGTACCAAATTTCTTTCTGGGTCATGTGCGGGAAACTCCGTAATAACAGCCATGAAAAATCGGCGCAACATCATAGCTAACTCTGCCTGGCGATGCACGGTTGAATTTCAGACAGAGAGAGCGGAGGGCGGACGGGCGAGGGGGAAGATTAATTGGCGTAGGCCAGCAGGCTCAGGGAGTCGCGCGCCAGCGATTTGCACTTCTTGGGCGTTGGAATGGCGATACCGCTCAGATCGCGATAGCTGTCTTCGCCCAGCGCCTTCATGTTAAAGCTGTTGTAGTTGCTCAAATCCCAGCGGTTTTGTTGCGCGAAATAGACGATGGCGCGTTTGATTTGCGCATTTGGCAAATCGTTGTAGCCGCAATCATTTTTCAAATAAATAAATACCGCCGTCAGATCGGCCAGATCTTCCGCCTCGGATTCATTCAGCGCCAGACTGGCGTTGGAGAAGCCCAGCATCGCCAGCAACAGCATCGTTAACGTTGTTTTTTTCATCATGAAGTAGGCCTGTTTGTCGTCTGCAGACGTTACCACACTTGCCTGTAAAGGCACCAAATTTTATTGCTGACGGGCGCTGCCATAGCGCTCACCCACGGCGCGCTCTTGATTGTGAGGCATAGCTTAAAATACCGCCAGGAAAGGCTTGACCTTCCGCCTGGGGGAAGGTTTAGGCTGGCTGCGTTGAGTTATGTCACTGAGAAAAGGGAGTCAGCGATGTTACGCCGTGATTTTATTAAATTGACCGCTGCATTGGGCGCCGCGAGCGCATTGCCGTTATGGAGCCGGGCCGCCTTAGCGGCCGAGCGGCCGGCCCTGCCGGTGCCCCCGTTGTTAACGCCCGACGCGCAGGGAAAGATTGCGCTGGCGCTGCAGGCGGGGGAAACCCGCTGGTTGCCCGGCGCCGCCACCAAAACCTGGGGATTCAACGGCGCGCTGCTCGGGCCGGCGGTGAAGCTGCAGCGGGGTCAGCCGGTGACGGTCGATATCAAAAACAGCCTGGCGGAAGCCAGTACCGTCCACTGGCACGGCCTGGAAATCCCCGGCGACGTCGATGGCGGCCCGCAGGCGTTGATCCATCCCGGCGCAACGCGCACGGTGAATTTCACCGTCGATCAACCGGCGGCCACCTGCTGGTTCCACCCGCATACCCACGGTAAAACAGGCAGTCAGGTGATGATGGGGCTGGCGGGGCTGGTGCTGCTGGAAGACGATGAAAGCGCCAAACTGCCGCTGCCGAAAACCTGGGGGCAGGATGACATTCCGGTGATCCTGCAGGATAAGCGCTTGGGCAAAGATGCCCAGATCGAATATCGCCTGGACGTGATGAGCGCGGCGGTGGGTTGGTTTGGCGATCGCATGTTTACCAACGGCGCGCAGTACCCGCAACATCTGGCGCCGCGCGGTTGGCTGCGTTTGCGTTTCCTCAACGGTTGCAACGCCCGCTCGCTGAATCTGGCGGCCAGTGACAACCGCCCGCTGTACGTCATCGCCAGCGACGGCGGTTTTCTGGCGGAGCCGGTGAAGCTGACCGAGCTGCCGATGCTGATGGGCGAGCGCTTTGAAGTGCTGGTCGATGCCTCCGACGGGAAAGCGTTCGACATCGTGACGTTGCCGGTGAAACAGATGGGTATGACGCTGGCGCCATTCGATCGGCCGCTGCCGGTGTTGCGCATTCAGCCGTCGTTGGCGCAGGGCATCAAAACCATGCCGGACAGCCTGGTGAAGCTGCCGACATTGCCTGCCACCGCCGGCATCCAGGAGCGTTGGCTGCAGCTGATGATGGATCCGCAGCTGGATATGCTCGGCATGCAGGCGCTGATGGATCGTTATGGTCATCAGGCGATGGCCGGCATGAGCATGAATCATGGCGCGACGGGCGCTGGAGACATGAAAGGCATGGACCACGGTAACATGAAGGGCATGGAGAAGGGCGGCATGCAGGGCATGGACCACGGCGACATGAGCAGCATGAAAGGCATGAAAGGCATGAAAGGCATGGATCATGGCAAGATGGCCGGGATGGATCATGGCGGCGCGCAGGGCAACGCCAAACCGTTCGACTTCAGCCACGGCAACATGATCAACGGCAAGGCCTTCGATATGACCAAACCGATGTTTGCCGCCAAACGGGGCCAGTATGAAAAGTGGACCATTTCCGGCGAGGGCGACATGATGCTGCACCCGTTCCACATTCACGGCACCCAGTTCCGTATTCTGTCGGAAAACGGCAAACCACCGGCGGCGCATCGCAGCGGCTGGAAGGACATGGTGCGCGTCGAAGGTTGGCGCAGCGAAGTGCTGGTGCGCTTCGACCATCCGGCAAGCAGCGAACATGCGTATATGGCCCACTGCCACCTGCTGGAGCATGAAGATACCGGCATGATGATGGGCTTTACCGTCGCCGATTGATCGCGGCCTATCGCTCAGGTGGCGGTGCGCTCGCGTCGCCACCGGCGAAAGGCTATGCTAAACTCTGCGCCTTTCTTCCGGCAACTGACCTGAATACTATGAAACACACTGTAGACGTAATGATTTCCGAGCAGGAAGTTAAGACCCGTATCGCCGAACTTGGCCGCCAGATCACCGAACATTACCGCGACAGCGGCAGTGACATGGTGCTGGTTGGGCTGCTGCGCGGCTCCTTCATGTTCATGGCCGATCTGTGCCGCGCGATTGACGTGCCGCACGAAGTCGACTTCATGACGGCTTCCAGCTACGGCAGCGGCATGTCCACCACTCGCGACGTGAAGATCCTCAAGGATCTGGACGAAGACATTCGCGGCAAAGACGTGCTGATCGTGGAAGACATCATCGATTCTGGCAACACGCTGAACAAAGTGCGCGAGATTTTGGCGCTGCGTGGGCCGAAATCGCTGGCGATTTGCACCTTGCTGGACAAGCCTGAGCGCCGTGAAGTGCAGGTGCCGGTCGAATACGTCGGCTTCTCGATCCCGGATGAGTTCGTGGTGGGGTATGGCATCGACTACGCCCAGCGCTACCGTCACCTGCCGTACGTCGGCAAAGTGGTGCTGCTGGACGAGTAATTGATGTGGGGCGCGGCCTGCCGCGCCCGCGGCGGGATTATACGCCTTTATCCTGCTTCAGTTTGGCTATCGCTTTGCGGTAGCCCATCTCCAGGCTCTCGCGGCTGGTCGCCAGCACTTCCATATCGCGCAGACGGCCGTCCTGAATGCCGTACACCCAGCCGTGGATCATCACCTTTTGGCCGCGTTTCCAGGCCGATTGCATGATGGTGGAGTGGCCCAGGTTGTATACCTGCTCAATGACGTTGATCTCGCACAGCATGTCGAAACGCTGTTCCGGCGGCAGCTCGCCCAGCAGCGAACTGTGCTTGTACCACAGATCGCGAATGTGCAGCAGCCAGTTGTCGATCAAACCCAGCTCCGGGTTTTCCACCGCGGCCTGCACGCCACCGCAGCCCAGGTGGCCGCAGATGATGATGTGTTCGACCTCCAGCACATCTACCGCATACTGCACCACCGACAGGCAGTTAAGATCGGTGTGGATAACGAGGTTCGCCACGTTGCGATGGACGAACAGTTCACCCGGCTCGAGGCCGGTCAGGCGTTCTGCGGGAACGCGGCTGTCAGAGCAACCAATCCATAAGAAGCGGGGCTTTTGCGCCTGGGCTAAACGTTCAAAAAAATCCGGGTCTTCCTGACTGATATTGGCCGACCAGGCCTGGTTGTTGGCGATAAGCTCTTCGATTTCTTTCATGGAGGTGATTGACCCGTAACGAACAGATTGCGTTGGGGTAATATAGGGTAAGCGTCACAATTTGGAAATCGGAACAGTGGTGCAACCTCATTTACCGCACGGATTCGACTCAGTGAAAACGCCGTCGATGCTAGGATTATTGTTATTGTTTCAAGCCTCGCAAACAGGGGGCGCGGCGGCATACTCATCGTTATAAGGTACTATTTTACATATGAATTATGCACTGGAATTAGCGCAGCTGACCAAGACTTACGCCGGTGGCGTCAAGGCGCTGCGCGGCATCGACCTGAGCGTCGAGGCGGGGGATTTTTATGCCCTGCTAGGGCCAAACGGCGCTGGAAAGTCCACCACCATCGGCATCATCAGCTCGCTGGTGAACAAAACCGCCGGCAGCGTGCGGGTGTTCGGTTACGACATCGATAAAGACATCGTCAACGCCAAGCGCCAGCTTGGCCTGGTGCCTCAGGAGTTCAACTTCAACCCGTTTGAGACCGTATTGCAGATCGTGGTGAACCAGGCGGGTTACTATGGCGTCACGCGGCGTGAAGCGATGGCGCGCGCCGAAAAGTACCTCAATCAGCTGGACCTGTGGGGCAAGCGCAACGAGCGTGCTCGCATGCTGTCCGGCGGCATGAAGCGCCGTCTGATGATCGCCCGCGCGTTGATGCACCAACCAAAGCTGCTGATCCTCGATGAACCGACCGCCGGGGTGGATATCGAGCTGCGCCGCTCGATGTGGGGCTTCCTGAAAGAGCTGAACGCCCAGGGCACCACCATCATCCTCACCACTCACTATTTGGAAGAGGCGGAGATGCTGTGCCGCAACATCGGCATCATCCAGAACGGGGAGCTGGTGGAAAACACCTCGATGAAGGGGCTGCTGGCCAAGCTCAAGTCGGAAACCTTTATCCTCGATCTGGCGGCGAAAAGCCCGCTGCCGAAGCTGGACGGTTACCGCAGCCGCCTGACGGATACCTCGACGCTGGAAGTGGAGGTGATGCGTGAACAGGGGTTGAACGGCCTGTTCGCCCAGCTGAGCGCGCAGGGCGTGCAGGTGCTGAGCATGCGCAACAAGGCGAACCGCCTGGAAGAGCTGTTTGTCACCCTGGTTAACGGCAATGGAGAGAAAGCATGACGCGTTTGTATTGGGTGGCCTTACAGAGCATCTGGGCCAAAGAGGTGAACCGCTTCGCGCGCATCTGGATCCAGACCCTGGTGCCGCCGGTGATCACTATGACGCTGTACTTCATCATCTTCGGCAACCTGATCGGTTCGCGCATCGGCGATATGCACGGCTTCAGCTACATGCAGTTCATCGTGCCCGGCCTTATCATGATGGCGGTGATCACCAACTCCTACGCCAACGTCGCGTCGTCGTTCTTCAGCGCCAAATTCCAGCGCAACATTGAGGAACTGCTGGTGGCGCCGGTGCCGACCCACGTGGTGATCGCCGGCTATGTCGGCGGCGGCGTGGCGCGCGGCATCTGCGTCGGCGTGCTGGTGACCATCATCTCGCTGTTCTTCGTGCCGCTGCAGGTGCACGCCTGGTGGGTGATTGCGCTGACGCTGTTGCTGACGGCGATCCTGTTCTCGCTGGCGGGGCTCATCAACGCGGTGTTCGCCACCACTTTCGACGACATCAGCCTGATCCCGACCTTCGTGCTGACGCCGCTCACCTACCTGGGCGGGGTGTTCTACTCGCTGTCGCTGCTGCCGCCGTTCTGGCAGGCGGTGTCGAAGCTGAACCCGATCGTCTATATGATCAGCGGTTTCCGCTACGGTTTCCTCGGCATCAATGACGTGCCGCTGGCGTTCACCATGGCGGTGCTGGTGGCGTTTATCACGGTGTTCTACCTGCTGTCCTGGTACCTGATCGAACGCGGCCGCGGCCTGCGCAGCTGATCCTGATGCGCCCTCGTTTTCCCGGCGGGGGCGCTTTTCCCGATTTGGCGCAGGCGGCGCGTAAATCAATAGAATCGCTCAAATAACCGCTAGTTCCCCGCTGTTCAAATCGTGCTATGCTGGCGCTCCACATTTCCTTCATTTTTGTCATTACGCACTCGTAAGCAGAACATCATCATGCGGCCTCAATACAAGTTGGCGACTGGGTTACTCGGCATTCTTATGTCGTTGGTTTCCCCTGTGAGCCTGGCGAATCTGCTGTCGGAAGACAGCGCGGTTAAATCTGAATACATGGAAACGCAACGCGACAGCGAAGTCTATTCGCTGGTGGGCGAGCATGTGATCCCGGTAGGGGAAGTGAAGCGCGGGCAACTGATCCAGGTGTTCCCGGCGGATGCGGAATACTACGAATTCAGATTCGGGCACGGCACCGGCTTTATCGATAAAGACGACGTGCGCGAGCTGAAGAAGTCGCGCAAGGTGCAAGACGATCTGGGCGAGCTGAACAAGCCGCTGACCAACCAGAATCTGATCACCCAAAAGGCGATCGACGTATACACCGCGGCGGACAAGGACAGCGAGGTCTTCGGCACGCTGGAAGGCAACCTGCGTTATCCGATCATCGGCAAGCTGAAGGATCGGCTGAACAATACCTGGTACGAGGTCAACATCGGCGATCGGCTGGGGTTCGTCAGTGAGCTGGACTGCGAGATCGATAACGGCATCCCGGTGCTGACTTACCATCACCTGCTGAAAAACGAAGAGAACAAGCGCTTCCGCCATACCTCGACCACCACCTCAGACGTGGCGTTCAGCAACCAGATGACCTACCTCAAGCAGGCGGGCTACGACACCATTTCGCTGTATCAGCTGGAAGCCTACCTGAAAAATCAGATCAACCTGCCGGGCAAGGCGATCGTGCTGACCTTCGACGACGGGCTGAAATCGGTTTATCGCTACGCTTACCCGGTATTGAAGGATTACGGTTTCCGCGCGACGGCGTTCATCATCTCTTCGCGCATCAAGCGTCATCCGCAGAAATGGAACCCGGACTCGCTGCAGTTTATGAGCGTCTCGGAGCTCAAGCAGATTCAGGACGTGTTCGACGTGCAGTCGCACACCCATTTCCTGCATCGCACCGACGGCAATCGCCAGCCGATTTTGCTGAGCCGTTCGCTGCACAATATCGAGTTCGATTTTGAGCGCTCGCGCCGCGCGCTGTCGCAGTTCAACCCGCACGTGCTGTATCTGTCCTACCCGTTCGGCGGCTATAACCAGCGGGCTATCCAGGCGGCGCAGGACGCCGGTTTCCATCTGGCGGTGACCACGGTGCAGGGCAAAGTGAAACCGGGGGATAATCCCTATACGTTGAAGCGGCTGTATATTCTGCGCACCGACTCGATCCAGACCATGGCGGATCGGATAGCCAACAAGCCGGGCACGGTGGTGCAGTAAGGAAAAGAACGGGCGCGCGAGGCGCCCGTTTTACCGTCAGGCGACCTGAACCGGCACGGCTTTCGCCTTGCGCTGCAGGTTGTTGTCACCCTCGAAATAGGCGACTTTCGGGTGATGTTGGCGGGCGTCGGCGTCGGTCATTTGCACATAGGAGCAGATGATCAGTTTGTCGCCCACGCAGGCGCAGCGCGCGGCGGCGCCGTTGACCGAAATAATGCGCGAGCCGCGCTCGGCGGCGATGGCGTAAGTGGAGAAGCGCTGGCCGTTATCCACGTTGTAGATATCGATCGCTTCATATTCCAGAATGCCGGCCGCTTCCAGGAAATCCTGATCGATGGCGCAGGATCCTTCATAGTGCAAGTCAGCCTGAGTGACTTTGACGCGATGCAGCTTGCCTTGCAGCATAGTACGTATCATAGCTTTACCTAACTGAATATCGGCCTTCACAGGCGTTGGGGTTGAACATCTCTCCTGCATCCCTGCAATCTCTATCGTCACCGATTGCCCCGCCATTGTCTACCTATGGTCAGGGCTGCAGGGTGACGACAGTATAAAAAATAACTTACAGCGTCAGGTCAACCTGCTGGTTATCGATAAGCCGCGCTTTGCCCAGCCAGGCGGCCATCAGCACCACCGCCCGTTGGCTGTCCACCGTCAGCGGCTGCAGGCTGTCGGCATCGCGAATAAACAGCTCATCCGGCGTAAAGCCGGCGGCGCGCAGTTGCTCGGCGGTCTGTTCCAACAGCGTTTCGACATGGCGCTCGCCATTGGCCAGCTGCTGCGCCAGCGCGTTCATGATTTTGCTCAGCTGCGGCGCAACCTTGCGTTCCTCGGCGGTCAGGTAACCGTTGCGTGAACTGAGGGCCAGGCCGTCTTTGGCGCGCACGGTCGGCACGCCGACGATATCGATGTCGTAACCCATGTCCGCCACCATTTTGCGGATCAGCGCCAATTGTTGGTAGTCCTTCTCGCCGAAACAGGCCAAATCAGGCTGCACCAGGTTGAACAGCTTGCTGACGATGGTGGAAACGCCGCGGAAGTGGCCCGGCCGGCTTGCGCCTTCCAGAATGGTGGAGATGCCCGGCACGTCGACATAGGTTTGCTGCTCCAGCCCCTGCGGATAGACCGCGGCCGGGGCCGGCGCGAACACCAGATCGACGCCGCGGCGGGTCAGTTTCTCGCTGTCTTCCTGCAGCGTGCGCGGGTAGCGCGCCAGATCGTCCGGGCGATCGAACTGCATCGGGTTGACGAAGACGCTCACCACCACCACGTCGGCGCGGGCGCGCGCTTCATCGACCAGCGTCATATGGCCGTCGTGCAGGTTGCCCATGGTCGGCACCAGTGCGATGCGCTTGCCTTCCTGGCGCCAGCGGCGGATCTGCTGACGCAGCAGCGGCAGGGTTTCGATAATAATCATTGGGTGACTCCTGGAACCATCGCTTAGTTAAAAGAGTGTTCAGCCGCCGGATAGAGGCCTTGCTCCACTTCCTGAATGTAGTGTTGCACCGCCGTGCGGATATCGCCGCTTTGCGCCAGGAAGTTCTTGGCGAATTTCGGCGTGTGACCGCCGGTGATGCCGAAGGCGTCGTGCATCACCAGGATTTGGCCGTCGGTGCCGTTGCCGGCGCCGATGCCGATGACCGGAATGGAGAGCGCTTCGGTGATCTGGCGCGCCAGCTCGGTCGGCACGCACTCCAGCACTAGCAGCTGAATGCCGGCCAGCTCCAGATTTTGCGCGTCCTGCAGCAGCTGTTTGGCCGCCAGTTCGTCACGCCCTTGCACCTTATAACCGCCGAACACGTTGACCGACTGCGGCGTCAGCCCCAGGTGGCCGCATACCGGCACCGCGCGTTCGGCGAGCATTTTCACCGTGTCGCACAGCCAGCTGCCGCCTTCCAGTTTCACCATGTTGGCGCCGGCGCGCATCAGCTCGGCGGCGTTATTGAAGGTCTGTTCCGGGGTGGCGTAACTCATGAACGGCAAATCGGCCAGCAACAGGCAGGCCGGCGCGCCGCGGCGCACGGCGCGCGTGTGGTAGGCGACGTCGGCGACGGTGACCGGCAGCGTGGAGTCGTGGCCCTGCAGCGTCATGCCCAGCGAATCGCCCACCAACAGGACTTTAATGCCTTGCTCTTCAAACAGCTTGGCAAAGCTGGCATCGTAGGCGGTAAGGGTAGCAAACTTGCGTTGCTCCTGTTTCCACTGGCGCAAATGGGTCACGGTGGTGGGTTTCATCACAACGTCTCCTGAAACGGGCCGTGCGGCTTACGCAGGCCCAGGCTGCAAAAAAGTGCAGCCATTCTACTGTAACCCGATCGGGGTGGGTAGCGCGGATCGCCATGCTTAAGCGGTTCTTAAGAACCTTGTGGTGCAATGGCGTCATGACTCAAAAGGGATACTCATGCGAATTCTGCTGATCGAAGATGACAAACTGATCGGGGACGGCATCAAGGCCGGGCTGACCAAACTCGGCTTTAATCTGGACTGGTTCACCGACGGCGCGGTTGGTAAAAACGCCCTGGGCAGCGCGCCGTATGACGCGGTGATCCTCGATCTCAGCCTGCCGGGCCTCGATGGACTGGATCTTCTGCGCCAGTGGCGTCAGGCCGGGCAGGATGTGCCGGTGCTGATCCTCACCGCCCGCGATGCGTTGGAGCAACGGGTCAGCGGGTTGCAAAGCGGCGCCGACGACTACCTGTGCAAACCGTTCGCGCTGGCCGAAGTGGCGGCGCGCCTGCAGGCGCTGATCCGCCGTCGTCACGGCCAACTGATGCCGCAGCTGACGCACGGCAACGTGGTGTTCGACAGCGCTACCCGCAGCGTGAGTTGCAACGGCGAACCGGTGACGCTGACGCCGCGCGAATTGGCGGTGCTGGAGCTGTTTCTGCACAACAAAGGGCGCGTGCTGGCGCGGCCGTTGATCCAGGAGAAGCTGTACAACTGGGACGACGAGGTGAGCAGCAACGCGGTGGAGGTGCATATTCACCACCTGCGGCGCAAGCTGGGCAACGGCTTCATCCGCACCATCCACGGCGTGGGCTATACGCTGGGGGATGCGCCGTGAAGCGCCTCAGCCTGCGGCTGCGTCTGATCCTGATTTTCAGCCTGCTGGCGCTGCTGACCTGGTGCACTGCCAGCGTGGTGGCCTGGGTGATGTCGCGCAATACCATCAACGAAGTATTCGACACCCAGCAGATGCTGTTCGCCAAGCGGCTGGCGACCGCCAACCTCGGCGATCTGCTGGCCGATGAAAGCGCGCGCAGCCTGCCGAAAACCAAGAAGCTGGTGCATCATGGCAAACGGGGCGAGCAAGATGATGACGCGCTGGCGTTCGCCATCTTCGATCGCCAGGGCAAGATGCTGCTCAACGACGGCGAGAACGGTGCCGACTTCCTGTTTGACGGGGAGCGTGAAGGTTTTACCGACGGCGAACGCAAAGGCGATGACGACAGTTGGCGCCTGGTATGGTTGACCAGCCCGGACGGGCGCTACCGCATCGTGGTCGGTCAGGAGTGGGATTACCGGCGCGATATGGCGCTGGGCATGGTGACCGGCCAATTGGTGCCCTGGCTGGCGACGCTGCCGGTGCTGATGCTGCTGATTGCGTTGA
Organism: Serratia sp. X10; assembly: GCF_017811775.1. Taxonomy (NCBI): domain Bacteria; kingdom Pseudomonadati; phylum Pseudomonadota; class Gammaproteobacteria; order Enterobacterales; family Yersiniaceae; genus Serratia; species Serratia sp. X10. Next base: position 78,950 of record NZ_JAEIOH010000011.1, read on the forward strand.
TGGTTGGGCGCGAGCTGCGGCCGCTGCGTGCGGTGGCCGCCGGTTTGCGCCGGCGCGCGCCCGATGACGCCACGCCGCTGGATGCGCGCCAGGTGCCAACCGAGGTGCGCCCTCTGGTGGATGCGCTCAACGCGCTGTTCGCCCGCATCAATGCGTTGCTGGTGCGGGAGCGGCGTTTCACCTCCGATGCCGCGCACGAATTGCGCAGCCCGCTGGCGGCATTGCGGGTGCAGACCGAAGTGGTGCAGTTGGCGGGGGACGATGCGCCGATGCGCGAGCACGCGCTGGACAACCTGACGGTCGGCATCGATCGCGCCACCCGGCTGGTGGATCAGCTGCTCACGCTGTCGCGGCTGGATTCGCTGTCGGATCTGGCCGAACTGGCGCCCATTGACTGGAACGAACTGGTGATGATGACCCTGGCGGAACAGGATCGGCTGGCTCATGCGGCGGGCGTGACGCTGCGTTATGAACAGCAGGGAACGCCGCCGGTGCGTCAGGGGCAGACCTTGCTGCTGTCACTGTTATTGCGCAACTTGCTGGACAACGCGGTGCGTTACACCCCGCAGGGCGGCGCGGTCACCGTGACGTTGAGCGAACGTTCGCTGACGGTGGAGGACGACGGTCCGGGTGTCACCATGGAGCATCTGGCGCGGCTCGGAGAGCGCTTCTATCGCCCGCCGGGGCAGGAACAGACCGGCAGCGGGCTGGGGCTCTCGATCGTACAGCGTATTGCCGGCTTGCATGGTTTACAGATCAGTTTCGCCAATCGCCCGGCGGGGGGATTTGTCGCGCGGCTGGCGCTGTAGGCGGGTCAGGATTTCGGTTTTGGCGAGTGCCACAGCGCCATGCCGTTTTCCGGCACGCGCTTGAGGCAGCTGGCGAGCGGTTCGCCATCGGGGAAAATCAGATCGGGGGCGATTTCCGCCAGCGGGTAGAGCATGAATTCGCGCTCTTTCAGGCCGTAATGCGGTACGGTCAGGCGATCGGTATGGATCACCTTGTCGCCATACAGCATGATGTCCAGATCGAGCGTGCGCGGCCCCCAGCGTTCATCCTTGCGCACGCGCCCCTGATTGCGTTCTATCGCCTGGGTATGGTCGAGCAGCTGTTCGGGCGGCAACAGGGTATCCAGCGCCACCACCGCGTTGAGAAAGTCCGGCTGGTTTTGCGGCCCCAGCGGCTTGGTGCGGTAAAACGAAGAACAGGTGACCAGCCGGGTGCGCGGGAGATGCTCCAGCGCCTCCAGCGCGGCGTTAACCTGTTGCAGCGGCTGCGCCAGGTTGCTGCCCAGCGCGATATAAACGCGGATCATTATGCCCCTTCTTTACGCGGTGCCCGGCGGCGAGGACGGCGTTGACGCGCGCGGCGCGGCGCCGGATCGTCACCCAGGGTGCTCAACATGGCTTTCTGCCGCGCCGGCGTGGCGTCCTGGAACTCACCCCACCACTCGGCCAGACGCAGCATCTCCTGATTGTCTTCCACTTCCGCACGCAGCGCCAGCAAATCATAGGCGGCGCGGAATTTAGGATGTTCCATCAGTTTGTGCGCGCGTTTGCCCTGACGACGAGACAGGCGCAGCTGCAGCTGCCAGATATCGCGCACCAGCGTGGTAATGCGTTTCGGGATCGCCAGCGAGCGGCACTGCTCGTCGAGCACATCGTTCATCGCCAGCGCGAAGGCGTCGTAGTACGCCAGGCCGCTTTCCTGCGCCAGTTTCTGCGCGTGCTCCAGCAGCGGGTACCACAGCATGGCGGCAAACAGGAAGGCCGGATTGACGCGCATGTCGTTCTGCAGGCGATGATCGGTGTTCTTCAGCACCTGCACCAGAATGCGCTCCATCGGCGTATCGTGGTTCGGCGTGAAGTTGCGGGCGATCAGCGGGAACAGCGGTTGGAACAGCTGATATTCGCACAGCTTCAGGTAGGTCTGGAAACCGTAACCCGCCTGCAGCAGCTTGAGGGATTCTTCGAACAGACGCGCCGGTGGGATCTCATGCAGCAGCGAAGCCAGACGCGGGATCGGCTCGGCGGTCTCTTCACTGATGCGCATATCCAGCTTGGCGGCGAAGCGCACCGCGCGCAGCATGCGCACCGGATCTTCGCGGTAACGGGTTTCCGGATCGCCGATCAGGCGGATCACGCCTTGTTTCAGGTCATTCAGGCCGCCGACGTAATCGCGCAGGGTGAAATCCGCCACGCCGTAGTACAGGCTGTTGATGGTGAAATCACGGCGCTGGGCGTCTTCTTCGATCGAACCGAAGATGTTGTCGCGCAGCAGCATGCCGTTTTGCGCCTGCTGGGAGGAATTCTTGTCGGATTCCTGATTCTGTTCGTGGTGGCCGCGGAAGGTGGCCACTTCGATGATCTCCGGCCCGAACATCACGTGCGCCAGACGGAAACGGCGGCCGACCAGGCGGCAGTTGCGGAACAGCTTGCGCACTTGCTCCGGCGTGGCGTTGGTGGTGATGTCGAAGTCTTTCGGCTTTTTGCCGAGCAACAGATCGCGCACCCCGCCGCCGACCAGATAAGCCTCGTAGCCGGACTTGTTCAGGCGATAAAGCACTTTCAGCGCATTCTCGCTGATGTCTTTGCGCGAAATCGAGTGTTGTTCGCGCGGGATCACGGTCATCGAGTCGTTGCTCTCGGCGAGGGGGAAAGGCGGACGCTTGCGCGGCGTTGAGCGGCGGGCAGGGGCGTTGCTGCCGTTATCGGCGGCGCGCGGCTGCGGCGCAGGGCGGCTTGGCGCCGCGGCACGCTCTTCGCGGACTACGTTTTTATCGCCGGCCGCCGCGTCGTCGCGGGGCAGCTTGTCATCGCGGGTCAGTACCTTACGACAGAAGTTGGCTACTCGGGTAAAAATGGTACACCTCGATAGTGACTGATAAAAATGGAGCTAACAAAAAATAGCGGCTAATCATAGCTCACCATGGCTCCTTTGAGAATGCCGGCGTGTTTTCATCCAGAGGGATAGCCTCCTGACGCGGCACGTTTTCCAACCGCCAGTGTTCGACTGCCCAGCTCAATAATAATGGCAGGTCAAGATCTTGCCAGCTTTCCGGCAGCGGTTGGCGCAGAAATTTCAGCGCGGCGATCAGCACCGGCCGCGGATCGCCGGCGGGCAACGCCGGCGCATGGTTTTGCTTCGACAGTTTGATGCCGTTGGCGCCCAGCGCCAGCGGCAGATGCACATAGGCGGGCACCGGCGCCTGCAGCTGGCGGTAAAGGGCAATTTGGCGCACCGTCGGTTCGATCAGATCGGCGCCGCGGACAATCTCGGTCACGCCCTGAAAATGGTCGTCGATCACCACCGCCAGGTTGTAAGCGAACAGCCCGTCGCGGCGGCGAATGATAAAGTCTTCTCCCGCCAGCGCCGGATCGGCGTGCAATTCTCCCTGCAGGCGATCGTGGAACCGGTAAACGGGGGCGGTCTGACGCAAGCGGATAGCGGCGCCCTGCGGGCCGAGCTGCAAATCGCGGCAGTGGCCATCGTACAATCCGCCGATTTGCTGGATGCGGCTGCGGGTGCAGGTGCAGTAATAGCTGAGCCCCTGGCGCTGCAACAGATCCAGCGCGGCGCGATAGGCGTCGTGACGTTGGGATTGATAGATGACCTGGCCGTCCCAGTGGAGACCATAATGTTCCAGCGCGGACAGGATGCGAGCGGCGGCGCCGGGGACTTCGCGCGGCGGGTCGATATCTTCGATGCGAACCAGCCACTGCCCGCGTTGGGCGCGAGCCTGAAGGTAGCTTCCCAGAGCGGCAATCAGCGAGCCGAAATGCAGATCCCCGGAAGGCGATGGGGCAAAGCGCCCCACATAATGACTTTCTTGCATATCAGAGGGGAGGGGTTCCCTTTTCTCTGTGCGGCGCACGCGGATGCGCACGCCGCAGCGGTAACAACGGTATTAGCCGGCCATCTGCTTTTCGCGGATCTCAGCCAGCGTCTTGCAGTCGATGCACAGATCGGCGGTTGGACGCGCTTCGAGGCGACGAATACCGATCTCCACGCCACAAGATTCGCAGTAGCCGAAATCATCGTCTTCCACTTTCTTCAGCGTTTTCTCGATCTTTTTGATCAGTTTGCGTTCACGGTCACGGTTACGCAGTTCAAGGCTGAACTCTTCTTCCTGAGTAGCGCGGTCGGCCGGATCAGGGAAGTTGGCTGCCTCTTCTTGCATATGCGATACAGTACGGTCCACTTCGTCCCTGAGCTGGTTGCGCCACGCTTCAAGAATGCGCTTGAAATGCGACAACTGGGCGTCGTTCATGTACTCTTCGCCCGGCTTCTCTTGGTACGGCTCCACCCCAGCGATGGCGAGAATGCTCAAGGACGAGGTTTTACGGTTTTGCCCTTCTTGCATGTTGCTTCTCCTACATACACACGCACTATCGAATCCCCAATGCGGGGGAAAAACAGGCCGCTATAAATAACAGAAGGAAGGTAGGTTGGCAATTATTCCTGTCGCCCGCTTGACAATCGTGTGAAGGCGGGCGTATTTGGCGATCGTGCTGGCCGGTTGTCTATTTATAGGGACCCGACTGCGCTAATCGATAAAAAACGGCAGCTTATCGCAGAGATAAATACCGTCAGGTGATAACTTTGCCCCGTAGCAAACCACTTCCACTCCCAACTGCCGGACCTGTGCCAACAGCGCCGCATAGCGCTCATCTATATGATGTGCCGGTGCGACCTGCTCAATACCGCTGTGTAACACGGCAAAGAACAATACCGCCCGTTGCCCGCTTTCAACCACGCTGAGCAACTCACGCAGGTGCTTTTGCCCTCTGAGCGTTACCGCATCAGGAAAGTAACCACGTTGTTGTTGCAGTAATGTGACTGACTTAACTTCAATATAGCAGTTAACCCGATTTTCTGCCTGTAATAACAAATCGATACGGCTGTTTTCACCGCCGTATTTCACTTCGCCGCTAATTTTACTGTAACCGGATAATTCATTGATTAAATTGTGTTCGATCGCCTCGCGCACCAGCGCGTTGGCGCGCAGGGTGTTGACGCAGATCCAGTGCCCCTGTTGGGTATGGGTCAGCTCCCAGCTGTGGGCGTATTTGCGTTTGGGGTTGTCCGACGTGGAGTACCACACGGTGTCGCCGGGCGTGGCGCAGCCGGTCATGGCGCCGGTATTGGCGCAGTGCAGCGTAAAGGTTTCCCCTTCCGGGGTGATCACGTCCGCCAGAAAGCGTTTGTAACGTTTGATCAGCGTGGCGGAGCGCAGCGGTGGAGAAAAAATCATGGGGATGCCTGCTTGGCCAGCGGCCACTGTTCAAGGTGTTGGTAACGGGTGCGGCCGTTTTCGAACACCGACTCATACAAGGAAAAGGCGTCGGCGCTGAACGCCCAGCCCGGCGTCGCCGGCGGGATCGCCACCGGCTGGGTGGCGGCGCGCAGCAGCGTGATGTGCGGATGGAACGGCAGCGCGCTTTGATGGCAGCCGCTGCGTGCGGCCTGCGAACGCAGCAGCTCGGCCAACTGCAGCAGCCCGCGCGGCGCGCGGCGGGTGCCGAGCCAGACCACGCCGGGGCGCGGCCAATGGCCGAGATCGTCGAGCCGCATGCTGAAGCCGGGTTGAACGATGCGGCCGGCCAACTTACGCAGCGCCAGTTCTTTCTGTGCGCTGACTTCACCGAGAAACGCCAGCGTCAGATGCAAATTGGCCGCCGCTACCGGCCGACCGGCTTCCGGTGCAAACGCCTCGGCGCGCCAGCGGACCACCTGCTGTTGCAGGGCGTCAGGCAAGGACAGGGCGAAAAACAGGCGGCGCGAATTGGACATAAGGGCTCGGCAAATGCATGACAATACGGTCGGGAACAGCGGTAAACGTTACTGGCAGCGGCCCCGCGAGGGGCGCGGCGCACGAATGAGCTCCGTACTATAGCTAACGCCGCAACAGTTTGAAAGGTTACGGGGATAAAGCTAATGCTACACTGTACGCCGTTTAACGCTAACCACTACGGAGAATTCAGTGTCTTCATTGCCCGTCAGCGCAGTGCTCGATGAGTTGCTGGCTGCGCTGCAGTCTGCCCCGCAGGTGCTGTTGCACGCCCCGACCGGCGCCGGTAAATCCACCTGGCTGCCACTGCAGATCCTGGCTAAGGCCGGGTTGCCGGGGCGCATTATCATGCTGGAGCCGCGGCGGCTGGCGGCGAAGAACGTCGCCTATCGCCTGGCGCAGCAACTGGGGGAGGAGCCCGGCCAGACCGTGGGCTATCGCATGCGCGCCGAAAGTAAAAGCGGGCCGCAGACCCGGCTGGAAGTGGTGACGGAAGGTATTCTCACCCGCATGCTGCAGCAGGATGCCGAGCTGCAGGGCGTATCGCTGGTGATCCTCGATGAATTTCACGAACGCAGTCTGCAGGCCGATTTGGCGCTGGCGCTGCTGCTCGACGTGCAGCAAGGGCTGCGCGACGATCTGAAACTGCTGATCATGTCGGCTACGCTGGATAACGCCCGTATGACGCAGCTGCTGCCGCAGGCGCCGGTGGTGGTGTCCGAAGGGCGCAGCTTCCCGGTTGAGCGCCAGTATCAGCCGTTGGCCAGCCATCTGCGGCTGGAAGACGGCGTTGCGGCGGCGGTGAAGCGCCTGCTGGCCGAGCAGGCGGGGTCGTTGCTGCTGTTCCTGCCGGGTGTGGCGGAGATCAATCGGGTGCTGGAGCGTTTGACCGGCGAGGTGGCGAGCGATACCGATCTTTGCCCGCTGTATGGCGCGTTACCGCTGGCGCAGCAGCAAAAAGCGATTCAGCCGGCGGCGCCGAGCCGCCGCAAAGTGGTGTTGGCGACCAACATCGCCGAGACCAGCCTGACGATAGAGGGCATTCGGCTGGTGGTGGACAGCGGCCTTGAGCGCGTAGCGCGCTACGACGTGCGCAACGGCCTGACGCGGCTGGCGACACAGCGTATCAGTCAGGCGTCGATGGTGCAGCGCGCCGGGCGCGCCGGGCGCCTGGAGGCGGGCATTTGCTGGCATCTGTTCGCCAAAGAGCAGGCGGAGCGCGCGGTGGAACACGCTGAGCCGGAAATTTTACAGAGCGATCTCACCGGCTTCTGGCTCGAGCTGCTGCAGTGGGGGTGTCATGATCCGGCGCAGCTGACCTGGCTTGACGCGCCTCCGGCAGCGGCATTGGCGGCGGCCAGGGCGTTGCTGCACCGGCTGGGGGCCACGGATGACGGCGACAAACTCACCGCGCCGGGGCGCCAAATGGCCGCTCTGGGATGTGAACCGCGTCTGGCGGCGATGCTGGTCGCCGGCGCGGCGCTGAGCGCCGACGGCCTGGCGACGGCCGCGTTGCTGGCGGCATTGCTGGAAGAACCGCCGCGCGGCGGGCAGATGGATATCGGTTATTGGCTGAGCCGCCCGCAGCCGAACTGGCGGCAGCGCGCCGCGCAGTTAGCCAAACGTCTGCCGCACCGTGCGGGGCAAGTTGACGCCGATTTGGCGCCGCGGCTGTTGGCGCTGGCATTTACCGATCGCATCGCCCAGCGTCGCGGTCAGGATGGCCGCTACCTGCTGGCCAACGGCCTGGGCGCGGCGATGAACCAGGACGAGGCGCTGTCGCGCGCGCCCTGGTTGATTGTCCCCAACCTGTTGCAGGGCCACAATAGCCCGGATGCGCGTATTTTGTTGGCGTTGCCGGTCGATATCGAGGCGTTGGCGGCGCAGCTGCCGGCGATGGTCATGCAACGCACGGCGGTGGAGTGGGATGAAGAGAAGGGGACGCTGCGCGCCTGGAAACGCCAGCAGATCGGCCGTCTGACGCTGCGCGCGCAGCCGCTGGCCAAGCCGGCGGACGAAGAGCTGCAGCAGGCGCTGCTCGACTGGGTGCGCGCGCAGGGACTGGCAGTGCTCAACTGGGAGGGCGCAGCTGAACAACTGCGGGTGCGCCTGCAGTGCGCGCAAGCCTGGTTGCCGGAGGCGGAGTGGCCGGCGATGGACGAAGAACCGCTGCTGGCGGCGCTGGAGCAGTGGCTGCTGCCGTCGCTGAACGGCGTGCGCGATCTGCGCGGATTGAAGCAGGTCAACCTCGCCGAGGCGTTGTCCCGGCTGTTGGACTGGCAGCAAAAACAGCGGCTGGATAATGCATTACCCACTCATTACACTGTGCCGACCGGCAGCCGCCTGCCGATCCGTTATGAGGCCGGCAAACCGCCGGCGCTGGCGGTGCGTTTGCAGGAAATGTTCGGCGAGCAGCGCAGCCCGATGTTGGCGGAGGGTCGCATCCCGGTAGTGCTTGAGTTACTCTCACCGGCGCACCGGCCGTTGCAAATCACCGGCGATCTGGCGGCCTTCTGGCAAGGCGCCTACCGCGAGGTGCAAAAAGAGATGAAGGGCCGCTACCCGAAACACGTGTGGCCGGACGATCCGGCCACGGCGGCCCCGACGCGCCGAACGAAGAAATATCAGTAGGCCGCGATCGTTTAAGGTTTGGAATTCAGATGTTTCTTCTGTTCAGCGCCACGGCGTCGGCACAGATTAAGCGACTCATTATGGCCGGCAGTGTCGGCAAGCTCGGAGAACAACAGCCATGGCTGGGGATGACCGCGAGCCCATCGGGCGCAAAGGAAAACAACCAAAAAGCACCGCGTCGCGCAAGCCGCCGCGCCGTCGCCGAGACGACGATTATGACGATTACGAAGAAGACGAGTATGACGATGACGAGTATGAAGAGGAGGAGGAACGCATGCCGCGTAAGGTGAAAGCGACTCCGCCGCGTAAAAAACGCCGCTGGCTCGGCCTGTTTATCAAACTGATCCTGGTGCTCGCCGTCCTGTTGGCGATCTATGGCGTCTACCTGGACTCGCAGATCCGCAGCCGCATCGACGGCAAAGTCTGGCAGCTGCCGGCGGCGGTGTACGGCCGCATGGTCAACCTGGAACCGGGCATGCCGTACAGCAAGAAGGAGATGGTTAACCTGCTGGAAGGCATGCAGTACCGCCAGGTCAGCCGCATGACGCGTCCGGGCGAGTTTACCGTGCAGGCCAACAGCATCGAGATGCTGCGCCGCCCGTTCGACTTCCCGGATGGCAAAGAAGGGCAGATCCGCGCCCGCCTCGATTTCCAGAATAACCGCCTGGCGAAGATCGAAAACCTGGACAGCGGCCGCAGCTTCGGCTTCTTCCGCCTCGATCCCCGCCTGATCACCATGCTGCAGTCGCCGAACGGCGAACAGCGGCTATTCGTGCCGCGTTCCGGTTTCCCGGATCTGTTGGTGGATACGTTGATCGCCACGGAAGACCGCCACTTCTATGAGCATGACGGCATCAGCCCGTACTCCATCGGCCGCGCGGTGTTGGCCAACCTGACCGCCGGCCGCGCGGTGCAGGGCGGCAGCACCCTGACGCAGCAGCTGGTGAAGAACCTGTTCCTGACCAACGAACGTTCGCTGTGGCGTAAGGCCAACGAAGCCTATATGGCGCTGCTGGTGGATTACCGTTACAGCAAGGATCGCATTCTGGAGCTGTATCTGAACGAGGTATACCTCGGCCAGAGCGGCAGCGACCAGATCCGCGGCTTCCCGCTGGCCAGCCTGTACTACTTCGGCCGCCCGGTGGATGAGCTGAGCCTCGATCAACAGGCGTTGCTGGTCGGCATGGTCAAGGGCGCGTCGCTGTATAACCCGTGGCGTAACCCAAAACTGGCGCTGGAACGCCGCAATCTGGTGCTCAAACTGCTGCAGAACCAGGGCGTGATCGACGGCGAGCTGTATGACATGCTGAGCGCGCGTCCGCTGGGCGTGCAGCCGAAAGGCGGCGTCATTACGCCGCAGCCGGCGTTTATGCAGATGGTGCGTCAGGAACTGCAGACCAAGCTGGGCGATAAGGTGAATGACCTGTCCGGCGTGAAGATCTTCACCACGCTGGATCCGGTGTCGCAAGACGCGGCGGAAAAAGCGGTCGAAGACGGCATCCCGGCGCTGCGCGCTGCGCGTCACCTGCAGGATCTGGAAGCGGCGATGGTGATCGTCGATCGCTTCAGCGGTGAAGTGCGCGCCATGGTCGGCGGCGCCAACCCGCAGTTCGCCGGTTTCAACCGCGCCATGCAGGCGCGACGCCTGGTCGGCTCGCTGGCCAAACCGCCGACGTACCTGACTGCGCTGTCCGAGCCGGACAAATACCGCCTCAACACCTGGCTGGCGGATGCGCCGCTGTCGCTGAAACAGCCGAACGGCGCCGTCTGGCAGCCGAACAACTATGATCGCAAATTCCGCGGTCAGGTGATGCTGGTGGATGCGTTGGCCAACTCGCTGAACGTGCCGACGGTGAACCTCGGCCTGTCGGTCGGGCTGGATCAGATCAGCGCCACGCTGCAACGCCTGGGGATCCCGAAAGCGGAGATCAACCCGGTGCCTTCGATGCTGCTGGGGGCGATCGGCCTGACGCCGATGGAAGTGGCGCAGGAATACCAGACCATCGCCAGCGGCGGTAACCGTGCGCCGCTGTCGGCGGTGCGTTCGGTGATCGCCGAAGACGGCACGGTGCTGTACCAGAGCTTCCCGCAGGCGGAGCGCATGGTGCCGGCGCAGGCCGCTTACCTGACGCTGTACGCGATGCAGCAGGGTGTGGCGCGCGGGACCTCCCGCTCACTGTCGGTGAAGTTCCCGAACTACAACCTGGCGGCGAAAACCGGTACCACCAACGATCTGCGCGACAGCTGGTTCGCCGGCATCGACGGCAAGGAAGTGGCGATCGCCTGGGTCGGGCGCGATAACAACGGCCCGGCCAAGCTGACCGGTGCCAACGGCGCGTTAACCCTGTATCGCCGCTATCTGGAAAACCAGACGCCGCTGCCGCTGATGCTGCAGCCGCCGGAAGGCATTAACCAGATGAGCATCGACTCCGCCGGCAACTTTATCTGCGGCGGCGGCAGCTGGCGCACCATCCCGGTCTGGACCGACAATCCGCAGGGACTGTGTCAGGCCAGCCAGGCGGCGGTGCAGCAACAGCAGCAACCGGCGGCGGGTGAGCAAAAAGATGGCGATGGCGTCGCCGGCTGGATCAAGGATATGTTCGGTCAGTAATCGCTGCCGGGGCGCCCGCCCCGGTGAAAATTTTTGCTTTGTTATTAAGCCCGTAACCTTGGTTGCGGGCTTTTTTATTTTTCCGCTCGTTTTATTTCCCTGTTAACCGCAAGGCTAAGCGCCTAATCCTTAACCTATTTGCCCTATGAATTCGGCTTGCAGTTTAATTTGGCTTCTGCATAAAATGCGACGCTTATAATAATTATTATCGTTTACATTCGTCATTTAATAATTCATCAGAGAAATAAATCATGCTGACCAAGCGTCTTTCATCATCCGCGGCCAAGCAGGGCCGTCTCCCCGTCAGCGCGTTAGCGATCACCGTCGCTGCGGCGTTGGGTACGCTGGCGATGCCGGCTTTTTCCGCCGACGCCAAGCCGGCCGCCAAGGAAGACACGATTACCGTTGTGGGCAGCAGCAACACCGCCCAGCAGGAAAGCGCCTGGGGGCCGGTTGGCACCTATGTCGCCAAGCGCAGCGCCACCGGCACCAAAACCGATACGCCGATCGAGAAGAACCCGCAGTCCGTTTCCGTGGTAACGCGTGAAGAGATGGACATGCGCCAGCCGGATACGGTGAAAGGCGCGCTGGCCTATGCGCCGGGCGTATTCGCCAGCCGCGGCAGCTCCACGACCTATGACGCGGTGGCAATCCGCGGCTTCCCGGCCACCAACACCACTCAGTATCTGGATGGCCTGCGGCTGCTGGGCGATAACTACAGCGAAGCGTCCATCGATCCTTATTTCCTCGAGCGCGCCGAGCTGCTGCGCGGCCCGGTCTCGGTGCTGTACGGCAAAAGTAACCCCGGCGGCCTGGTCTCGATGGTCAGCAAGCGGCCAACCACCGAGCCGCTGCGCGAAATCCAGTTCAAGATGGGTACCGATAACCTGTTCCAGACCGGTTTCGATTTCAGCGACGCGCTGGACGATCAGGGCATCTATTCCTATCGCCTGACCGGCCTGGCGAAAGACAGCGATTCGCAGCAGACCATGAGCAAAGAGAAGCGCTATGCGATCGCGCCTTCCTTTAGCTGGCGCCCGGATGACAAGACCAACTTCACGCTGTTGGCCAACATTCAAAACGATCCCTATACCGGTTATTACGGCTGGTTGCCGAAGCAGGGCACGCTGATCCCGTTGCCGGACGGCAGCAAACTGCCGACCGATTTCAACGAAGGCGAAGCCAGCAACTATACCTCCCGCAAACAGCGGATGATCGGGTACAGTTTCGAACACGCCTTCAACGATACCTGGGCGGTGCGCCAGAACCTGCGTTATATGCAGGTGGACACCGACATGAAGAGCATCTACGGATTCGGCTTGTCATCACCGACGACGATCAATCGCGCTTATGTTCAGTCGAAAGAGCACCTGAACAATTTCTCGGTGGATACTCAGGCGCAGGCGAAGGTGAAAACCGGCGATATCGACCACACGCTGTTGTTCGGCGTGGACTACATGCGCATGCGTAACGATATCAATGCCGCATTTGGCACCGCGGACGGGCTGAGCATGACCCATCCGCAATACGGGAATGACGCAGTCAACATCAACTTCCCTTACAATTATCTGAACCGTCAGGAGCAAACCGGCCTGTATGTGCAGGAACAAGGGGAGTGGAACCAGTGGCTGTTGACGCTGGGCGGTCGCTATGACTGGGCGAAGACCTCCGCTTACAATCGTGATACGAATTTGACGGATCAGCAGACCGACCGGCAGTTCACCTGGCGCGGCGGCCTGAACTATCTGTTCGACAACGGCGTGACGCCGTATTTCAGCTACAGCGAGTCGTTTGAGCCGAATTTGGGCACGACGCAAGGGGGCAGCACCTTCAAACCTTCGATCGGCAAGCAGTATGAAGCCGGCGTGAAATACGTGCCGAAGGATCGCCCAATCGTGCTGACCGGCGCGCTGTATCAGCTGACCAAGAATAACAACCTGACGCCGGATCCGGATAACGCGCAGTTCAGCGTGCAGAGCGGCGAGATCCGCTCGCGCGGCGTGGAGCTGGAAGCCAAGGCGGCGTTGAACGCCAACGTCAACCTGATCGCCTCCTATACCTATACCGATGCGAAGTACACCAAGGACAACACTTACCAGGGTAAACCGACCGTCGAGGTGCCGAAACACATGGCGTCGCTGTGGGCGGATTATACCTTCCACGAAACGGCTGTGAGCGGTTTGACGCTGGGTTCCGGCGTGCGTTACGTTGGCTCCAGCTCGAGCTTCAACAGCGATAACACCACCTTCAAGGTGCCGGACTACACGCTGGTGGACGCCACCATTAAATACGATCTGGCGCGCTTTGGCCTGCCGGGCTCGTCCGTGGGCGTCAACATCAACAACCTGTTCGACAAGACTTACGTATCGAGCTGCTACCGCGACTATGCCTGCTACTGGGGCGCAGAACGCCAGGTGGTCGCCACCGCAACCTTCCGTTTCTAACCGGATAGCTGGGGCGGCGGCGCGTCGCCCCGGAAAAAGCAGGATCTATGCAGGACAAACTTCTTAATCCCGGCGCGACTTTCGCGCTGGATAACGCCAGCTTCGCCGTTCCCGGCCGGGTGCTGCTGCAACCGCTGTCGCTCCGTTTTCCTCAGGGCAAAGTCTGCGGCCTGATCGGCCATAACGGTTCCGGTAAATCCACCCTGTTGAAACTGCTCGGGCGGCACCATGCACCCAGCGACGGCCAGATCTTGCTCAATCGGCAGCCGTTGGCGCAGTGGGACAGCAAATCCTTCGCCCGCCAGGTGGCCTACCTGCCGCAGCAGTTGCCGGCGGCGGAAGGCATGACGGTGCGCGAGCTGGTGGCCGTCGGCCGCTATCCGTGGCATGGCGCGCTGGGGCGTTTTGGCGCCAACGATCGCCAACAGGTAGAAGAGGCCATCGCGCTGGTGGGGCTGAAGCCGTTCGCCCACCGCCTGGTGGACAGCCTGTCCGGCGGCGAGCGCCAACGCGCCTGGCTGGCGATGATGGTGGCGCAGGACAGCCGCTGCCTGCTGCTCGACGAGCCGACTTCGGCGCTGGACATCGCGCACCAGGTCGAGGTGCTGGCGCTGATCCAGCGCCTGAGCCGCGAACGCGATCTCACGGTGATCGCCGTACTGCACGACATCAATATGGCGGCGCGCTACTGCGACCATTTGGTGGCGCTGCGCGGCGGTGACATGATCGCCCAGGGAGGCCCGTTGGAACTGATGCAGGGGCCAGTGCTGGAGCAAATTTACGGTATTCCTATGGGCACGTTGCCGCACCCGAGCGGCGGCGCGCCGGTGAGTTTTGTCTACTGATGTCCTCTGCATTCACTTCTTCTCACGATCCGCTGCGCCGCCGCCTGTTGATGGCGCTGGCGCTGTCGCCGCTGTTGGGATCGTTGCCCGGGCGAGCGGCGGATGCGCCGCCGGATATCGCGCGCGTTGCGGCGCTGGAATGGCTGCCGATCGAGCTGCTGTTGGCATTGGGCGTGACGCCGCTGGCGGTGGCCGACGTCCATAACTACAACCTGTGGGTGGCGGAGCCGAAGCTGCCGGCGACGGTAGTCGACGTCGGCCAGCGCACCGAACCGAATCTCGAACTGCTGCAGCAGCTCGAACCTTCGCTGGTGTTGCTGTCGCAAGGCTATGGCCCGACGCCGCGAAAAATCCAACCCATCGCGCCAACCATGAGCTTCGGCTTCAACGACGGCAGCGGCAAACCGCTGACCGTCGCCCGCCAGTCGCTGCTGGCACTGGGGCAACGATTAGGCATAGAAAGCCGGGCGATAAACCACCTGGCGCAGTTCGACAGCTTTATGCAGGACGCGCGTCAGCGCCTGCAAAGCTACACCCGTCAACCGTTGCTGCTGTTTTCCCTGATAGACACCCGCCATGCGTTGATCATCGGCCAGAAAAGCCTGTTCCAGGAAGCGATGGATCAACTCGGCATCCGCAATGCCTGGCAGGAGCAAACCGACTTTTGGGGCACGGCGGTGGTGGGGATTGAACGGTTGGCCACGGTGCGTAACGCCCGGGTCATCTATCTCGATCACGGTAATCAGGCGATGATGGACAAGGTCAGCGCGACGCCGCTGTGGCAGTCATTGCCTTTTGTGCGGCAAAACCAGCTGCGGCAGGTACCGGCGGTGTGGTTCTACGGCGCCACGCTGTCGACGATGCGTTTTTGCCGTTTACTGGCACAAGCTCAGGAGAGTGCGTCATGAATGCGGGCATCCGGAAATTGCCGCTGACGCTGATCCTGTTGTTGCTGGCGGCGGCAGGCGGTTTGACGATATACAACCTGATGCAGCAATTGCCGCCGGCGCAATGGGCGCAGGCGCTTAGCGCGCCGGACATCGACGATGTGCGGCAAATGCTGTTCCATTACAGTCTGCTGCCGCGGTTGACGGTGTCGCTGTTGGCCGGCGCCGGTCTGGGGCTGGTCGGCGTCCTGTTCCAGCAGGTGTTGCGCAACCCGTTGGCAGAGCCGTCGACGCTCGGCGTGGCCGCCGGCGCGCAGCTCGGCCTGACCATCGCCACGCTGTGGGTGCTGCCGGGGGGCGAGTTCACCCGGCAGCTGGCCGCTATGATGGGGGCGATTGTGGTGGGCGGGCTGGTGTTCGGCGTCGCCTGGGGCAAGCGTATGTCGCCGGTGACGCTGATTCTGGCCGGGCTGGTGCTGGGGCTTTACTGCGGCGCGGTCAACAGCCTGTTGGCGCTGTTTAATTACGATCGGCTGCAGGGCATGTTCCTGTGGGGCACCGGCGCGTTGAACCAACAGGACTGGAGCGCGGTACAGTTTATCCTGCCGCGCTTGCTGGTGGCCGGCGCGCTGGCGGCCCTGTTGCTGCGCCCGCTGACGCTGCTGGGGCTGGACGACGGCGTGGCGCGCAACCTGGGGCTGGGGCTGTCGATGGCGCGCTTCTGCGCTCTCGGGTTGGCCATTATCTTCAGCGCCATGTTGGTGAGCGCGGTGGGCGTTATCGGCTTTATCGGCCTGTTTGCGCCGCTGATGGCGAAGATGCTGGGCGCTCGCCGCCTGGCGCATCGCATGATGTTGGCGCCGTTGCTGGGGGCGTTGCTGCTGTGGCTGACCGATCAGGTGATGATTGGGGTGACGCAGGTGTGGCGTGAGATCCCGACCGGGGCGGCCACCGCGCTGTTCGGCGCGCCGCTGCTGCTGTGGCTGCTGCCGCGTTTGCGCAGCGCCGCCACGCCGCCGCCGATGAACCTGGGCGACAAGGTGCCTGCCGAGCGCGGGAATCTGCCTGGCTGGGCAGCGCTGGCCGGCGTCGTGTTGCTGATTGGCCTGACCCTGGCGCTGATGCTGGGCAAAAACGCCGGCGGCTGGCACTGGAGCCTGGGCGCGGAGCTGGACGCCTTGCTGCCGTGGCGCTGGCCGCGGGTGCTGTCGGCGTTGGCGGCGGGCATGATGCTGGCGGTCGCCGGCACGCTGATCCAGAAGCTGACCGGCAACCCGATGGCCAGCCCGGAAGTGTTGGGCATCAGCTCCGGCGCCGCTTTTGGCGTCGTGATGATGCTGTTTATGGTGCCGGGCGACGCCTTCGTTTGGCTGTTGCCCGCCGGCAGTCTTGGGGCGGCCGTTACGCTGATGATCATCATGATTGCCGCCGGCCGCGGCGGTTTCTCGACCGAACGCATGTTGCTCGCCGGCATCGCGCTCAGCACCGCCTTTACCACCGTCATCTTCCTGCTGCTGGCCAGCGGCGATCCGCGTATGGGGGGCTTGCTGACCTGGCTTTCCGGTTCAACCTATTCGGTGGAGCCGGCGCAGGCGTTGCGCACCGCGCTGATTGCCGCCGGATTGATGATATTGGCGCCGCTGTGTCGTCGCTGGCTGACCATTCTGCCGCTCGGCGGGGCCACCGCCCGTTCGGTGGGGATTGCGTTGACGCCTGCGCGATTGACCATTCTGTTGCTGGCCGCCACGCTGACCGCCATGGCGACCCTGACCGTGGGGCCGCTGAGCTTTGTCGGGCTGATGGCGCCGCATATGGCGCGCATGCTGGGCTTCCGCCGCGCGCTGCCGCAGATGGTGATCGCCGCGCTGTTGGGCGGTTTGCTGATGGTATTTGCCGACTGGTGCGGGCGGATGCTGTTGTTCCCGTATCAGATCCCCGCCGGGTTACTGGCGACCTTTATCGGCGCGCCGTACTTCGTTTATCTGTTGCGCAAGCAGACGTCGTAAGCTTCACCCCTACTTTGCCTTCTCCTCCATCAAGGGCCCAGCGTTGCTGGGCCTTTTTTCAACGCCTTGCAAGGCGTTGCGTGTCGCTGCGCAAGAAAGACATTTAACGTGAAAAGGAACGCGGGAAGAGAGGGGGAGGTGAATATACTGCGGGCGGGTGCTCTGGATCTTTGTCTCTGGAGCCCGTGCGAAAGATACAAAGAGAAAAGCCCCGAGTCGATATCCATCAACCCGAGGCCTACTCTAACGCGTGACAACGTTAAGTTAGCCTCTTACCCGCCGCGAGGCAAGGAGAAGAAGGCATGATGCCGAACAAACGGAGCCTGTTAAAACTGGTGGTTATTTGTGCCACGGTAATATCACTGGCATGGATAACCCGCAGCACGCTGTGTGAGCTGCGTATCCGATCGGGCACTACGGAGGTTGCGGCCATTTTGGCTTACGAATCCGAACGGTAAGGCAACCCAGCGGCGGGGGCTTGGCCTCCGCTAGCCGGCAGTCGATGCGTTGATCCATGAGCACCCATCCGTTCAAAAAAAACGGCGAGCCTTGGCTCGCCGTTTTTCATGTTGATGTCGGGGCTTATTTCAGGCCGGCGGCATCGCGCAGCAGC
This sequence comes from Serratia sp. X10, assembly GCF_017811775.1. Taxonomy (NCBI): domain Bacteria; kingdom Pseudomonadati; phylum Pseudomonadota; class Gammaproteobacteria; order Enterobacterales; family Yersiniaceae; genus Serratia; species Serratia sp. X10. Next base: position 96,778 of record NZ_JAEIOH010000011.1, read on the forward strand.
TCAGCTTTGTCGGTCGCTTCCCATGGGAAGTGTTCGCGGCCGAAGTGGCCGTAGGCGGCGGTTTCGCGGTAGATCGGCTGCAGCAGATCCATCATCTGGATCAGGCCGTATGGGCGCAGATCGAAGAATTCGCGCACCAGCAGCGTCAGCTGTTCGGTTGGCACTTTCTCGGTACCGAAGGTTTCCACCATGATGGAGGTCGGTTCCGCTACGCCGATAGCGTAAGACACCTGGATCTCGCAGCGATCGGCCAGGCCGGCGGCGACGATGTTTTTCGCCACGTAGCGCGCCGCGTATGCCGCGGAACGGTCAACCTTGGACGGGTCCTTACCGGAGAAGGCACCGCCGCCGTGGCGAGCCATGCCGCCGTAGGTGTCGACGATGATCTTACGGCCGGTGAGGCCGCAGTCGCCCATCGGGCCGCCGATAACGAAACGGCCGGTCGGGTTGATGTGGTATTTGGTGCCCGCCGTCAGCCATTCCGCCGGCAGTACCGGCTTGATGATCTCTTCCATCACCGCTTCTTGCAGATCTTTCAGCGAGATGTCTTCTGAGTGCTGGGTGGACAGAACGACGGCGTCGATGCCGACGATTTTGCCGTCGTCGTATTGGAAGGTCACCTGGCTCTTCGCGTCCGGGCGCAGCCACGGCAGGGTGCCGTTCTTACGCACTTCGGATTGGCGCTGCACCAGACGGTGCGCGTAGGTGACAGGCGCAGGCATCAGCACGTCGGTTTCATTGGTGGCGTAGCCAAACATCAAGCCCTGATCGCCGGCGCCCTGCTCGAGAGGATCGGTACGGTCAACGCCCTGATTGATATCCGGGGATTGCTTGCCGATGGCGCTCAACACTGCGCAGGAGTTGGCGTCAAAGCCCATGTCCGAATGAACGTAGCCGATCTCGCGCACGGTCTTGCGGGTGATCTCTTCGATATCGACCCAGGCGCTGGTGGTGATTTCACCGCCGACCAGCACCATACCGGTTTTCACGTAGGTTTCGCAGGCGACGCGCGCTTTCGGATCTTGCTCCAGGATGGCGTCGAGGACGGCATCGGAGATCTGGTCGGCGATTTTATCTGGATGTCCTTCGGAGACGGATTCGGACGTGAAGAGGTGTTTAGCCATTGTGTTCTTTACCTTGCATAAGACGGGTTAGAAATTACTGCACAGCGCTGGAGATCCGGCATCGAAGCGAAGGGTCTTCCGCTGATGGTGCGAGATGCATCCTGCAACGCCCCTCAGGCAAAGCCGTTAAGCAGTTTATCAGTTAACCAGTATAGATGGATTAACATCTGGACGTCTATTTTAGGTCAGGGTTTAGCCAGATTGCCAGTAGTTTTTTGCGCTTTCGCTCTTTTGCGCAAACGGGGTGGCGCCATTTTCATCGCTTGAAACAGTTTTCGGCGAATTTTCATTTTGCTTTTTCACTTGCTTACCGGTATAAACTGCGCGCGCGGTTCATTTGCTGCACAGTACGGCGGTCTGGCGTGGGGAAGGTACGATAAACTTCCGCTTTGCATTCGCCGGCATTGCGCTATTATCCGTCGCGGGCGTTCGCCGTGGCGCCGCCGCTTCATCGAACGGTCACGTTCTTACACTATTTTAGAGGCTGGGTCGTTCACTCCGAACGGCGCGCGTGGAGGTGGTTGGATTAATGATCCGTTGTCTACCGGTTGTTGGTTCTCAACAGCAGTGCCGTTCTGGCGCACATTCTTCTGCTATTTCCCGTCTTGTCTCTCTGTCACTTACCAGGTGCGATAAACACTTGGCCGCTACTCAGGATTCTCGGGCCGGCTAACGGTCGTCTGAAGAACTGAACAAGGGTAGCCTGCAGCCTTCCTGTGGGATGTTTCTTGGCCCGATTCACGAGGTTTGAACAGGGTGTCTTACAATTATATGAGTGATAAACCGATCGCTGACCGCGAACGGCAGTTCTCTTCGCTGCCGCCGGCGCGGCTTGTTGGGTTGTTCTCGCGGGTTGTAGCTGCGATAGTGGCTGACGGTTTCGTCAGTACGGAATGTGAGGCGAACCATGTCTGATGATCTGTTGATTCACCGTCCGCCGGTTGCGGGCGAGTCTTTATCTTTGCGCTCCATGCAGGAGGTTGCCATGAATGATCGTAATGCCAGCAAGATGCTGCGTACTTATAACGTCGCCTACTGGGGCAACAATTACTATGACGTCAACGAGCTGGGCCATATCAGCGTGTGCCCGGATCCGGATGTCCCGCAGGCGCGCGTCGATCTGGCAGAACTGGTGAAAACGCGCCAGCAAGACGGCCAACGTCTGCCGGCGCTGTTCTGCTTCCCGCAGATCCTTCAGCATCGCCTGCGCTCTATCAACGCCGCGTTCAAACGTGCGCGTGAGTCCTTCGGTTACCAGGGCGGCTATTTCCTGGTGTACCCGATCAAGGTGAACCAACATCGCCGCGTGATTGAATCGCTGGTGAACTCCGGCGAACCGCTGGGGCTGGAAGCCGGCTCCAAGGCCGAACTGATGGCGGTGCTGGCGCATGCCGGCATGACCCGCTCGGTGATCGTCTGTAATGGTTATAAAGATCGTGAATATATTCGTTTGGCGCTGATCGGGGAAAAGCTGGGGCACAAGGTGTACCTGGTGATCGAGAAGATGTCCGAGATCAATCTGGTGCTGGAAGAAGCCGAGCGGCTGAACGTCATACCGCGCCTGGGCGTGCGTGCGCGTCTGGCATCGCAAGGCTCCGGCAAATGGCAGTCGAGCGGCGGCGAAAAATCCAAGTTCGGTCTGGCGGCGGTGCAGGTGCTGAAGCTGGTGGAAACCTTGCGTGAAGCGGGCCGCCTCGACAGTCTGCAGCTGCTGCACTTCCATTTGGGCTCGCAGCTGGCCAATATTCGCGACATCGCCACCGGCGTGCGCGAATCGGCGCGCTTCTACGTTGAGCTGCACAAGCTGGGCGTCAACATTCAGTGCTTCGACGTGGGCGGCGGCTTGGGCGTCGACTACGAAGGCACCCGTTCGCAGTCCGATTGCTCGGTCAACTACGGCCTGAACGAATACGCCAACAACGTGATTTGGGGCATCGGCGACGCCTGTAACGAACACGGCCTGCCGCACCCGACGGTGATCACCGAGTCCGGCCGCGCCGTGACCGCGCACCACACGGTGCTGGTTTCCAACGTGATCGGCGTAGAGCGCAACGAGTTCAGCGAACCGCAGCCGCCGGAAGCCGACGCGCCGCGCGCGCTGGAAAGCATGTGGGAAACCTGGCTGGAAATGAACGAGCCGGAAAACCGCCGCTCGCTGCGCGAATGGCTGCACGACAGCCAGATGGATCTGCACGACGTGCATACCCAATACGCGCACGGCATGCTGGACCTGACCAAGCGCGCCTGGGCCGAACAGCTGTATCTGAACATCTGCAACAAGATCCAGCAGCAGCTCGATCCGAGCAACCGCGCGCACCGTCCTATCATCGACGAACTGCAAGAGCGCATGGCGGACAAGTTCTACGTCAACTTCTCGCTGTTCCAGTCGATGCCGGATGCCTGGGGTATCGATCAACTGTTCCCGGTGCTGCCGCTGGAAGGGTTGGATAAGCCGCCGGAAGGTCGTGCGGTGCTGCTCGACATCACCTGCGATTCCGACGGCACCATCGACCATTACGTCGACGGCGACGGCGTGGCGACCACCATGCCGATGCCGCCATACGATCCGGAGAACCCGCCGGCGCTGGGCTTCTTCATGGTTGGCGCGTACCAGGAGATCCTCGGCAACATGCACAACCTGTTCGGCGACACCGCCTCGGTTGACGTGTACGTGTTCCCGGACGGCAGCGTCGAGACCGAGCTGTCCGACGAGGGCGATACCGTAGCGGATATGCTGGAGTACGTGCAGCTCGATCCGAGCGCGCTGCTGTCCAAGTTCCGCGATCAGGTCAAAGAAACCGATCTGGACAGCGAGCTGCAGGCGCAGTTCCTGGAAGAGTTTGAAGCTGGGCTGTACGGCTACACGTATCTGGAAGACGAGTAACCGCCTTCTTCAGGGGGGCGATATCGGCCCCCTTGAAGCATGAACAAAATGCGGCCATAATCTGCCGTATCGGTAGCACCGAAACACACATCGAATAAATCCCTTTCTCGTCGGGCTAACGACGCGGGAGGGATTTTTTTTTGTCACGGCCCGGCGTCTGCGCCCGGCAACTTGTTGAACTACGAGGGTTTACTATGAGCACCTTAGGCCATCAGTCCGATAATTCATTAGTGTCCAACGCCTTTGGTTTCCTGCGCTTTCCGCTGAACTTCATGCCTTACGACAGCGATGCAGAGTGGGTCATCACCGGCATTCCGTTTGACATGGCGACCTCCGGTCGCGCCGGTGGCCGTCACGGCCCGGCGGCCATCCGCCAGGTGTCCACCAACCTGGCCTGGGAAGGCAATCGTTGGCCGTGGAGCTTCGATCTGCGCGATCGTCTGAACGTGGTTGATTGCGGCGACATCGTGTTCAACTTCGGCGATGCGCAGGATATGAGCGACAAGCTGCAGGCGCACGCGGAGAAACTGCTGAAGGCCGGTAAGCGCATGCTCTCGTTCGGTGGCGACCACTTCGTCACCCTGCCGCTGCTGCGCGCGCACGCCAAGCATTTCGGCAAGCTGGCGCTGGTGCACTTTGACGCCCATACCGATACCTACGCCAACGGCAGCAAGTTCGACCACGGCACCATGTTCTACCATGCGCCGAACGAAGGCCTGATCGACCCGCATCACTCGGTGCAGATCGGCATTCGCACCGAGTTCGATCACGACAATGGCTTTACCGTACTGGACGCCGCGCAGGTGAACGATCGCAGCGTGGACGACCTGCTGACCCAGATCAAAGGCATCGTCGGCGATATGCCGGTGTACCTGACCTTCGACATCGACTGCCTGGATCCGGCGTTCGCACCGGGCACCGGCACGCCGGTGATCGGCGGTCTGACTTCCGATCGCGCGCTGAAACTGGTGCGCGGCATGCAGTCGCTGAACATCGTCGGCATGGACGTAGTGGAAGTGGCGCCGGCTTATGACCAGTCCGAGATCACCGCGCTGGCCGCGGCGACGTTGGGTCTGGAGATGCTGTACCTACAGGCGGCCAAGAAACACGCCTGACGCCAGGCCACGACTCGCTGAAAAAGCGGCTCCCATCGTATGGGGGCCGCTTTTTTTATTTCATTTTTCGCCATCCGCGCGGCGATTTTCAGTCTGTTGCAACGCCTTTGCGCAATTTTGCGCAGAAATGAAACGGAGTCAGTAAAAAGGAACCGGGATAACGGGGAGGATGAATATACTGCGCGCGGGTGCTCTGGATCTTTGTATCTAGAGCCTGCGTGAAAGGTACAAAGAGAAAAGCCCCGAGTCGATATTCATCAACCCGAGGCCAACTCTAACGCCAGACAACGTTAAGTTAGCCTCTTACCCGCCGCGAGGCAAGGAGAAGAAGGCATGATGCCGAACAAACGGAGCCTGTTAAAACTGGTGGTTATTTGTGCCACGGTAATATCACTGGCATGGATAACCCGTAGCACGCTGTGTGAGCTGCGTATCCGATCGGGCACTACGGAGGTTGCGGCCATTTTGGCTTACGAATCCGAACGGTAAGGCAACCCGGCGACGGGGGATGTCCCCCGTCTGCTGATTGTTGGCGTCCAGATCCATGAGCACCCTCTCAAGGCCATTGGCTTTCTCTGCCGCAACGGTGCGGGAACAGACTATGCCCGCTTCACCTGCCGCGCCAGCAACATGCGGCCAAACAGTGCGCCGCCCGCCAGCAGCGTCAGCAGCTGTGAGGCAATCAGTACTGCAAAGCCCGAGGACACCTTGCCCTGGCTGGCCATCACCATGCCCATCGCCATCGGCACAAACGCCGAGAACAGATTGCCGATGCCGTTGATCAGCCCATAGGCGCTGCCGACCGCCTCCGGCCGCGCATAATGCTGGAGCAGCGTGGGGATCGCCGCGCCCTGCGCGCCCCAACAGGCGTTGGCCGCCAGCAGGAAGAAGGCGATCCAGCCAAGCTGATGGCTGTTCATTACGCCATAGATGCACAGCGCGGTCGCCGCGCCGCCAAAGACGAAGATCAGCGGCGCCTGATAGGGGCGGATACGATCGAGCAGCACGCCGCCGAGGTATTTTGAGGCGATGCTGACGATGAAAGGCAGTGCGGCCATCCACCCCATCTGCTTGATGGAGAATCCTTTGTCATCGGTCAGGTAAGCCGGCAGCCAGGCGCTGGACCCCCACAGATAGCTGAGCGTGGCGATCTCGATCAGCAGGATCCAACCGAGCATCGGCGTGCGCCAGGCCAGCGCGAAGGTGTGCCAGACGCGGCTCAACACCGGCTGAGGATCGGCGGGGCGTGAAGATGAGGGTAAAGCGAGCGGATGAACGAACAGCCGCACCAGCGCCAGGCCCAACAGCAGGTTGAGCAGCGCCAGCAGGTGAAACGACATCGCCCACCCGAAGTGCGTCATCAGAAAACTCACCAGCGGAAAGCCGATCACCAGCCCCAACGAGACGCCCAGCGCGCTGACCGCGTTGGGTTTGCCGCGCTCATCGGCGGCGAAATGATCGCTGATGTACATGGTCTTGAGCGAGAACAGCGGTCCTTCGCTGACGCCAAGCAGCGCGCGCACCGCGCACAGCAACAGCAGCGATCCCGCCAGCGGCGACGCGGCGGTGAGCAGCGCCCACAGCACGACGCTCAGCGTCAGCGCGCGGCGGTAACCCATCAATGTTTCCAGAAACGGCGTCAACAGCATGGCGGACAGGCCGTAGCCGAGTAAAAACACCGTCATCAGCGTGCCCTGATGGGCGCGGTCGCCGCCGAGTTGGAAGCGTTGCAGGAAGTCGGGATTGACCAACATCACGGCGATATTGACCCGATCCGCGTAGGCGATAACGATCAGAAACAGCAGGGCGATCACCCCAAACCAGCGTTGACGTTGTTGCACGGCGCGTTCCTCAGTGCGAGCGGTTGACGAATTCAGGCAGCAGTAAACTTACCCGCGGAGTCCATTGCGCAGAAACGCGGGGTGAGGCTGATTTATGTAAATTTATTGTTATAAAATTGGGTATAAAAGACGGCGAGAGAACTCTTTTACGCGCAATGCGTTGCCAGGATCAATGCAATTTTTGCCATAAATTAGCGGAAGAGCGCACAACTGACATAGGTTTTTCATATCGGTGCATTATTTCGTGATCCTTCCCGCATTTGTCATTTTTAAACAACCTTTCATTAACATTTGCCGCGCTGCTCGCTTGACGAAAGTTTCGCCAGACTTATAGTGACTGTATTAAATAAGAAACTGAGTTTCATATATGAAACAATCAGATAGAGGATAAAAGCAATGAGCTGGAAGAATGTGTGCGAAGTGTCTCAGGTGAAAGAAGATTTTCCTTTCTCCGGCAAAGTGGAAGGCAAAGAGATCGGGGTTTACCTGCTCGACGGTAACTACTATGCGCTGGAAGACGTCTGTCCGCATGCTTACGCCTTGCTCAGCCAGGGGTTTGTAGACGACGGCAAGGTTGAGTGCCCGCTGCACGAAGCGCTGTTTGACGTGCGCACCGGCCAGTGCCTGCGCGAGCCGGGCGGCCGCGATCTGCAAACCTATCCCACCCGGGTGGTCGACAACCAAATCCAGATCACCTTTATCGCGGAGGAGTAATCATGCAGCACATCACCGATTTCAATCCCTGGCTGCCGGACACCCAACAGGTGACGCCGGCCCGCGAAGGCGGCAACGGTCAAATCCATCAGCCGGGCCAGTTCCGCAACGTTGTGTGGCAAAATCGTGCCCGGGTGCCGGACGGTTTCGAAACCGCGCTGGTGGCGGCGCTGGAAACGATCTTCGATCAGGGCGCGGAAGAGCTGGAACAGATCGTCAGCGCGTTGAATCAGCGCCGCCTGTTCGATCGCAGCGGCCAGCCGTGGAATGAGGCGACGTTCCGCGAATTCCTTCACGTTAACGGTTTCTGATCGACACCCGGGAGAAGACAATGACAGCAAACACAACATCCTCCGAACAGAGCTTGCAGGACTATCTTGACCAGGGGCTGCGCGGCATGTGGTATCCGGTGCTGGCCAGCTGGGAAGTGGGCAACAACCCGGTCGGCATCACCCGCCTTGAGCAACAAATCGTGGTGTGGCGCGACGGTGAAGGCCAGATACACGCGTTGGAAGATCGCTGCCCGCACCGCGGCGCGCGGCTTTCCATGGGGTGGAACCTCGGCGATCGCATCGCCTGCTGGTATCACGGGGTGGAAGTCGGCGGCGACGGGACGGTGAAAGACGTGCCGGCGGTGGATCGCTGCCCGCTGGTGGGGCAAAAATGCCTGCGCGCTTACCCGGCCAAAGAAGCCTACGGCGCGGTGTTCCTCTATTTTGGCGTGACGGCGGATGAAGCGCCGGCTGAGCTGACTTTCCCGCAAGAGCTGGCGGACGAAGCGTCGTACAGTAATTTTCTGTGCACCGCCAGCTGGAACTGCAACTACCAATACGCCCTGGAAAACGTGATGGATCCGATGCACGGCACCTACCTGCACTCTTCCTCGCACTCGATGGCGGAAGGGGATCGCAAGGCGGACATGGGGCTGGAGCCGACCGACAGCGGGTTTATCTTCAAGAAAAACGGCCAGATCGGCGTCAACTTCGACTGGGTGGAATTCGGCAACAGCGGCGCGTATTGGATGCGTCTGTCGATCCCGTACAAGAAACGTTTCGGGCCGGGCGGCCACTTCTGGATCATCGGCATGGTGGTGCCGGAAGACAAGGATCACTGCCGGGTATTCTTCTGGCGTATCCGTAAGGTCAAAGACTGGCAGCGCGACATGTGGCGCTTCATGTATCGCAATCGCCTGGAATCATTGCATTGGGACGTCCTCGAGCAGGATCGCATCGTGCTTGAAAACATGGCGCCTAACGCCCGTGGCCGCGAATACCTGTACCAGCACGACGTCGGTCTGTCGCGCCTGCGCCGCCTGATGCAGAAAGAGGCACAGAAACAGCTGGCGACGCTGCGCGAGCGGGAGGCGGCGCAGTGAACGGCCTGCTGAACGGCAAGCGCATCGTGGTCACCGGCGCGGCGCGCGGGCTGGGCTACAGCTTCGCCGCCGCCATTGCCGCTGCCGGCGCGCAGGTGGTGATGTGCGACATTTTGGCGGATGAGCTGGCGGCGAGCGGCGCCGCGCTGCGTGAGCAGGGCGCTCAGGTGGAAACGCAAATCATCGATCTGGCCTCACCGGATTCGATCCGTTCGGCGTTCGAGAAGATCGCCGCCGGCGGCGGGATCGACGGCCTGGTGAACAACGCGGCGCTGGCGACCGGCGTCGGCGGTAAAACCATGATGGAATACGACATCGATCTGTGGGATCGGGTAATGCAGGTCAACGTGCGCGGCACCTGGTTGGTAAGCCAGGCGGCGGTGCCGCTGCTGGCGCGCAACCCGCACGCCAAGATCGTCAACGTGGCGTCGGACACCGCGCTGTGGGGCGCGCCGCGCCTGATGGCCTATGTCGCCAGCAAAGGCGCGGTGATCGCGATGACGAGATCGATGGCGCGTGAGCTGGGTCCGCAGGGCATCTGTGTCAACGCCATCGCGCCGGGCCTGACGCGGGTGGAAGCCACCGAGTATGTGCCCGCCGAGCGCCATCAACTGTATGAGCAGGGGCGCGCGCTGGCCGGGGCGCAGCATCCGGACGATGTGAACGGCACGGTGCTTTATCTGCTGTCGCCGCTGGCGGATTTCGTCACCGGCCAACTGCTGCCGGTCAACGGCGGCTTCGTATTCAACTGACAGCCCGCGGGGCAGGCGCACAGCGCAGGAGCGAGAGATGGCGGACGAGCAAGCATGTAAGTATCTGATCCCGGGACTGGATCGCGGGTTGCAGTTGCTGCTGGCGTTTGGCGAGCAGCATAAGGAAATGACCTTTGCCGAGTTGCATCGCCTGGTCGATATGCCGAAGGCCACCGCCTACCGCGTAGTGCAGACGCTCGAGCACCTGGGCTTTCTGGAGCGCAATCCGCGCACCAATACCTTCGCGCTGGGCATCAAGGTGCTGCGTCTCGGTTTTGAATACATCGCGTCGCTGGACGTCGCGCAGGCCGGCCAGCCGGTGATCGAACAGCTGCGCGATCGCAGCCAGTGCAGCAGCCATCTGGCGATCCGCGACGGGCGCGACGTGATCTACATCGCCCGCGTCAGCGCCGCCGGTTCTCAGATCAATCAGGTCAGCGTCGGCACCCGTTTGCCGGTGCACCAAACCTCGCTCGGCCGCATGTTGTTGACCAGCGCCACCCGCAGCGAGTTCGAACAACTCTATCCGGACGCGCAGCTGCCGGGCAACGCGCCGGGCACCCCGGCGGATCGCGAAACGCTGTGGCAGATGGTGCAGCAAGACAAGGCGCGCGGCTATGTGATCGGCGAATCATTCTTCCGCCACGGCATCTCCTCGATCGTCTACCCGATCTTCAACCGTGAGCAGCGGGTCGAGGCGGTGGTCAGCATCATGGTGCCGTCCGATGAGATCCCGAAAGCGGATCGCGAGCGGCTGCGCATGGAAGTGCGCGATGCGGCGGAGAAAATTTCCGGCTTCCTCGGCGCGCCGCCGCAGGCCAACGTCGGCTAACCGACAGGACCGACTCTTTCACTCAGGCAGGGATAAGGCCCACAGCAAACAGGGGCCGGGGTTCAGTCATGCCTGAAAACCGTATACAGCGAGAACGTGAGGCTGAGCAATGAGCGTAATCGGAATCGAAAAACTGGAGTTTGGCGTCGAAGATCTGCCAACCTGCGAAAAATTCATGCAAGACTTTGGCCTGCAGCCCGCCACGCAACATTGGGGCGAACCGCAGCGCGAATTCACTACCCTGAGCGGGGCGCGGGTCGTTCTGCATCCGATACAAAGCGCGGCGCTGCCAGCGGCGTTTGAGGGCGGATCTACCCTGCGCCGCATGACCTGGGGCGTGGCATCGCCCGCGGATCTGGCGCGCCTGCAGCCGCGTTTGGCGTTGATGCCCGGCTTTCGTCAGGTGGGGGAAGAGCTGGAATGCCGCGATCCCAACGGCATGACGCTGCGCTTCGTCGTCAGCCGCCAGCAGGCGGTCGAGGTGCCGGTCACGCCGATCAACCAGTGGGGCGACGTGCGCCGCATCGATCAACCCAGCCCGGTCTATTCGCAGGCGCAGCCGATCAATATCGGCCACGTGGTGTTCTTCGTTGACGATCTGGCGGCGACCGAGCGTTTCTACCGCGAGCTGTTGGATTTCCAGGTTTCCGATCGCTATATCGATCGCGCCGTCTTCCTGCGCACCCAGGCGCGCGGCGGCCACCATAATCTGTTCCTGCTGAAGCTGCCCAACCGCCCACGCGGCCTGAACCATGTGGCGTTCACCGTGCGCGATATCCATGAAGTGATCGGTGGCGGCATCGCCATGAACAAAGAGCAGTGGAGCACCTTCATCGGCCCTGGCCGCCACCCGATTTCCTCGGCGTATTTCTGGTACGTCAACAGCCCGACCGGCGGCGCGTTCGAGTACTACACCAACGACGATTATCTGACGGAAAACTGGCAGCCGCGCGAGCTGGAACATTCGCTGGTCTCCTTCACCGAATGGGCGGTAGAAGGCGGCATCGATCACGATACTCGCCGCCAGCATAAAAAGGCGGAGGCGTTATGAACCGGCCGGAACACGCGGGCATTGTCATCGTCGGCGGCGGCCAGGCCGGCGGTTGGGCGGCCAAGACGCTGCGTGACCGGGGTTACAGCGGCCGGCTGACGGTGATAAGCGACGAACCCTACGATTTTTACGAGCGGCCGCCGCTGTCGAAAGCGGCGCTGCTGGATGTCGCGGCTCCCCTGAGCCGGCTGTTCAGCGAACAGGCGGTGGCGGAGCTGAACATCGACTGGCGTCGCCCGCTGCGCGCCGAGTCTATCGACGCCGAACAGCAAATTGTCACGCTCAGCGACGGGCAACGGCTGCAGTTCGAGCAGTTGCTGATCGCCACCGGCGGGCGGCCGCGTTTGCCGGGCGCCGCCTGGGCGCAGCACCCGCGCGTGATGACGCTGCGCTCCTGGGACGATGCGGCCCGGTTGCGGCAGGGCCTGCAGAGTTGCCGTCGCCTGGCGATCGTCGGCGGCGGTTGGATCGGGCTGGAGATCGCCGCTTCCGCGCGCCGTCTCGGCGCCGAGGTGACGGTGTTTGAGCGCCAGCCTGCGCTGTGCATGCGCAGCGTCGGCGCCGACGTCTCACAGGCGTTGCTCGAACTGCATCGCCGGCAGGGTGTCACGGTGTTGTGCGGCTGCGGCGAGATCTCGCTGGAAGATCGCGATGGCGCCGCCTGGATCGGCAGCGAAGTCAGCGATCCGCAGGTCTTCGATCTGGTGGTGGTGGGGATCGGCGTCGAGCTGAATCTCGAACTGGCGCGCAGCGCCGGGCTGGCTATCGAGTCCGGCATCGTGGTCGACGGCCAGGGGCGCACCAGCCATCCGGCGATCTTCGCAGCGGGCGATGTGGCGCGCCACCCGACGCTCGGCCTGTGCCTGCAGTCCTGGGCCTACGCGCAAAATCAGGCCATCAGCACCGCCTGCGCAATGCTCGACGCCTTCGCCGCCCCGTATGACGACGTGGCCTGGCTGTGGTCGGATCAATACGACGTCAATATCCAGATCCTCGGCGTGCCGAGCGATGGCGTGCACCATGTGGTGCGCCGCACGCCGCAGTCGCAGGTGTTCTTCACGCTGAACGCCGATCGGCAACTGGTGCAGATGGTGGCGTTCAACGACGCGCGCACCATCAAGCTCGGCAAGCGTTGGCTGGCGAGCGGCCGGGTGCTGGATCCGCAGCAGCTGGCGGATGCGGAGTTTTCTTTGATGGCGTTGAAATAACGCCCGAACCTCGGGAGCGTTTTATGACTACGCAAGACATTGACGCCCGCGCTGGACGGGCGGGGGAAACCGTTGCCGAAAATCCGCAGCAGCGGGTGCGCTGGTCGGTGCCGATCGCGCTGTTCGCCTGCGTGCTGCTGGCGTTTTTCGACAAAATCAGCATCGCGGCGCTGTTTTCCGACGCCGAGTTTCAGCAGGCGCTGGGCATCGGTTTTGACCCGGCGCGGCTGGGGTTGCTGATGAGCGCGTTTCTGTTCTCCTATGGCATCTCCTCGATGCTGCTCAGCGGCATCGGCGATCGGCTTAATCCGGTCAAAGTATTGATTGGCATGATGGTGGTGTGGGGCGTGCTGATGGTGTTGATGGGGCTGGTGCGCTCCTATCACGCCATGATGACGCTGCGCATTCTGCTCGGTATCGCCGAAGGGCCGCTGCTGCCGATGGCCTACGCCATTATTCGTCAGGCTTTCCCGCCGCAGCTACAGGCGCGCGCCACCATGCTGTGGCTGCTCGGCACGCCGCTCGGGGCCGCGCTCGGCTTCCCGGTCACCCTGTACATCCTCAATACCTTCGACTGGCAGGCCACCTTCTTCTTTATGGCGTTTCTGACGCTGCCAGTGATGTTGCTGGTGTTGTTCGGCATGCGCCACCTGAACGTGTCGCGTCCGGCGGCGGCGGCCAAGCCGGCGGTGTCCGAACGCCAACAGCATCGCCGCGAGCTGCTGCGCAGCCCGCATTTCTGGATGATTTGCCTGTTCAATATCGCCTTCCTGACCTACCTGTGGGGCATGAACGGCTGGTTGCCGAGCTATCTGATCAAGGGCAAAGGCATTCATCTGGAGCATGCCGGTTACCTCTCTTCGCTGCCGTTCATCGCCATGCTGCTCGGTGAAGTGCTGGGCGCCTGGCTGTCGGACAAGCTGGATCGGCGTGCGCTGGCCTGCTTCCTGTCGCTGTGCGGCGCCGGCCTTGGCCTGGCGGTGGTGCTGCACCTGCAGGGTACCTACAGCGTGATCGCTGCCATGGCCTTCAGCACCTTTATGTGGGGCGCCGGCGCGCCGAATATTTTCGCGCTGTTGGCGAAGGCCACCAGCAGCAAGGTGAGCGCCACCGCCGGCGGCATTTTCAACGGACTGGGCAATTTTGCCGGCGCGCTGGCGCCGGTGCTGATGGGGGCGTTGATCGCCGCCACCGGCAATATGGATAACGGCCTGCTGTTCCTGGTGGTGATGGCGTTCGTCGGCTGCCTCATTCTGCTGCCGTTGCTGAGAAAGTACTGATTAATCAATCGATTCAACAGAGGAGTGACAACATGTCTCAGGTTGAGAACAAAGCCGGCGTCAAGCCGCAGGATCTGTCGATGGAAAACTGGGTAGAGTCGCGCATCGCCCGTTTCGAAGGCCGCAAATACGACTGGAACGCGCTGAAATTCCAGGCCGACTTTGACCCGAAATATCGCCGCGCGCAGATGCGCTACATCGGTACCGGCGCTACCGGCGTGGCCAGCGACGCCAACACCATTCCGGCGGGCAATTTCACCTTCTCCACCATGGTGTTGCCGTCGAAGTGCGAGGGCCCGTTGCACCTGCACGACGACGTGGAAGAAGTGTTCTTCATGCTGAAAGGCAGCATCACGCTGATGATCCAGGATGGCGAAGAATATTACGAAACCAGGCTGAAAGAGCGCGATCTGATCTCGGTACCGGCGGGGGTGTATCGCGGCCTGTTCAACCACGGCGAGGAAGAGGCGCTGATGTGCGTGATGCTGGGCACCGCCAAGCCGGAGATCCCGACCTATCCGGCGGATCACCCGCTGTCCAAAGTGAAGCGCAACTGATGAACGGCCTGGCGCAACGCCAACGGGCGCGCTGCGGGGCGTATACCCTGAGCTGGCGCGAGGCCGGGCAGGGGCGGCCGGTGGTGTTGCTGCACGGCATCAGCTCCGGATCGGCCTCGTGGATCAAGCAGCTGAACGATAACGGCCTGACGGACGGCCACCGTCTGTTGGCGTGGGACGCGCCGGGCTACGGCGGCAGCCTGCCGTTGGCGGATCCGCAGGCTGACGCCGCCGGTTATGCGGCGGCGTTGGCGGCGCTGATTGATGAGCTGCAGCTGGGGCAGCCGCTGATCGTCGGCCATTCGCTGGGAGCGCTGATCGGCAGCGCCTACGCCGCTGGTTATCCGGACGGGCTGTGCGGGCTGGTGTTGGCGGATCCGGCGCAGGGCTATGCCACGGCGCCGGAGGAAAAACGCCGGCAGGTGTACGGCCAGCGCCAACAGATGATGGAGACGCTGGGGCCGGTGGGCTACGGCGAGCTGCGGGCGGCGGCCTTGCTGCGCGAAGGGGCGGATCCGCAGGATATCGTCTGGGTGCGCAACGGCATGCAGCAGCTCGATCCCTACGGTTTTCTGAGTGCCGCCTGGATGCTGGCCAACGATGATATTGGCCGCTATCTGGCGCGCTATCGCGGCCCGCTGGAGGTGTGGTGCGGTGAACAGGATCGCATTACGCCACCGGAGAAGGCGGCCGAGCTGGCGCGTGAACAGGATGCGACGCTGCGCCTGATCGCCGCCGCCGGTCACGCCAGCTACCTCGATGCGTCGGTGTGTTTCAACCGCTATCTGCGGGATTTTACGGGAGCAATCCAACGATGAATTTTCAGCTTGAGGATCGGGTGGCGGTGGTGACCGGCGGCTCATCGGGCATCGGTTTCGAAACCCTGAAACTGCTGCTGGCCGAAGGGGCGAAAGTGGCGTTCTGCGGCCGCGATCCGGACAAACTGGCCGGCGCGGAGGCCAGCCTGCGCGCGGACTTCCCGCAGGCGGAGATCCTGGCGCTGCGCTGCGACGTGCTGGATGCGCAGCAGGTGGCGCAGTTCGCCGCTCAGGTGACGGCGCGTTTCGGCGGCGTGGATCTGCTGATCAACAACGCCGGTCAGGGCTTCGTCGCCCACTTTGACCAGACGCCGCGCGCAGCCTGGCTGCATGAGGCCGAGCTGAAGCTGTTCGGCGTGATCAACCCAGTGCAGGCGTTTTTACCGGCGCTGGAACGATCGGATATCGCGTCTATAACCTGCGTGAACTCGCTGCTGGCGCTGCAGCCGGAAGAACACATGATCGCCACCTCGGCGGCGCGCGCCGCGCTGCTCAACATGACGTTGACGCTGTCGAAAGAGCTGGTGGGCAAAGGCATTCGCGTTAACTCGATCTTGCTGGGGATGGTGGAGTCGGGCCAATGGCGCCGCCGTTTCGAAGAGCGCAGCGATAAAGATCAAAGCTGGGAGCAGTGGACGGCGGCGATCGCCGAACGCCGCGGCATCCCGATGAAGCGCCTCGGCAAGCCGCAGGAACCGGCACAGGCGCTGCTGTTCCTCGCTTCACCGCTGGCTTCCTTTACCACCGGCGCGGCGCTGGACGTTTCCGGCGGCTTTAACCGTCATGTGTAACAGGGGCCGAAAAAGATGAAGAAGATCATGATGATTGGCTATGGCGCGATGGCGAAGGAAGTGATCGCCCGTTTGCCTGAAGGCGTGGAGGTCGGCTGGATCCTGGCGCGCGCAGCTCATCATGCGGCGATCGCCGAGGCTTTTGCTGGGCGGGTGCAGGCGCTGACCCATCCGGAGCAGTGTTCGCAGCGGCCGGATCTGGTACTGGAGTGCGCCAGCCAGCAGGCGGTGGCGGAGTTTGGCGAAGCGGTGCTGCAGCGCGGTTGGCCGCTGGCGATGATCTCGACCGGCGCGCTGGCGGATGCCGCATTGCAACAGCGGTTGCAGCAGGCCTGCCGCAGCCATCACGGGCAACTGATCGTGCTGTCCGGCGCGGTGGCGGGCATGGACGGGCTGGCGTCGGCGCGCGAAGGCGGGCTGGAAAGCGTGACCTATCAGGCCAGCAAGAGCCCGGCCAGCTGGCGGGGCAGCCCGGCGGAGCAGCTGATCGATCTCGATGCGGTGCGCGAGGCGCAGGTATTTTTTGAGGGTTCGGCGCGTGAAGCGGCGCGTTTGTTCCCGGCCAACGCCAACGTGGCGGCCACCATTGCGCTCAACGGCCTGGGGATGGACGCCACCCGGGTGCGCCTGCAGGTCGATCCCGCCACCCGGCGCAATACCCATCGTCTGCAGGTGTGCGGCGACTTTGGCGAGTTTCACATCGAGCTGAGCGGCACCCCGCTGGCGAGCAATTCCAAAACATCAACCCTGGCGGCGCTGAGCGCGGTACAAGCCTGCCGCCGTCTGGTGGACGGCGGTTTTATTGCCTGAACGGCAGGAGCGGAGCATGGAACGATTGAATATTTTTGTCGCCGGGCGCTGGCGTGAAGGGCGCGGCGAAGAGATGGCTTCGGTATTCCCGGCCGACGGCAGCGTCAACGCGCGGCTGCGCGCCGCTAACGTCGAGGATGTCAACGAGGCGGTTGAGGCGGCGGAAAAGGCCTGGCGCGCGCCGGAATGGCGTGGGCTGGTGCCGCACCAACGCGCCTCAATTCTCTACCGCGTGAGCAACCTGATCCTGGCGCAGCAGGAACAGCTGGCCGAGCTGCAGACGCGCGACAACGGCAAACCGCTGGCGGAAACCCGCGGCCTGGTGGCCAGCGCGGCAGCGACCGCGCGTTACTTCGCCGCCGCTTGCGAAGTGCTGGAGGGAGAGCTGCCGACCCCGCGCAGCGCCGAGGTGATGACCCTCAGCCAATATCAACCGATGGGGGTGATCGCCGCCATTACGCCGTGGAACTCGCCGATCGCCAGTGAAATGCAGAAGGTGGCGCCAGCGCTGGCGGCGGGCAACGCGGTGGTGCTCAAACCGGCCGAAGCCACGCCGCTGATGGCGCTGAAGCTGGCCGAGCTGTTCGAACAGGCGGGGCTTCCTGCCGGGCTGCTCAGCGTGCTGCCGGGCAAAGGTTCGGTGATCGGCGAGGCGTTGGCGCGCCATCCGCTGGTGAAAAAGATCGCCTTTACTGGCGGGACCAGCACCGGGCGCCATTTGGCGCACATCGCCGCCGACAAGCTGATCCCCACCTCGCTGGAGCTGGGCGGTAAATCGCCGACCATCGTGCTGGAGGACGCCGATCTGGAGCAGGCGGCGCGCGGCATCTGCTACGGCATTTTCAGCTCCGCCGGCCAGGCGTGCATCGCCGGTTCGCGGCTGTTCGTGCATCGTTCGCTGTATCAGCCGCTGCTGGCGCGCTTGACCGAACTGACGGCGGGGCTGCGCATCGGCAACCCGCTGGTGCCGGGCGTGCATCTCGGCCCGCTGATCAGCGCCAAACATCGGCAAAGCGTGGCGGACTACGTGGCGCTGGCGCGCCAGGAGGGCGGGCGGGTGGTCATCGGCGGTGAAGCGCCGGCCGATCCGCAACTGGCGAGCGGCAGCTATTACCTGCCGACCATTATTGAAGGTTTGAACAACGACGCCCGCGTCTGCCAGGAAGAGATCTTCGGACCGGTGCTGGTGGCGCTGCCGTTCGACGACGAACAGCAGCTGATCGAGCAGGCCAACGACTCGGTGTACGGCCTGGCGGCCGGCATCTGGAGCCGCGATTTCCCGCGGGCGATGGCGCTGGCGGAGCGGCTGGAAACCGGCACCGTCTGGGTCAACACCTACAAAACGTTCTCGATTTCCACGCCGTTCGGCGGTTTCAAGGAAAGCGGGCTGGGCCGCGAAAAGGGCCTGAACGGCATCAAGGCCTACATGCAGCAGAAAAGCGTGTATCTGGCGCTGAGCCATCAGGTGAACCGCTGGAGCGACTAGGCCGACACCTCTACGCATAACCCTAATAACGACTACCCTAAGAAGGCAGATGATGAGCGATAAAATCACGGTTGGCGAGGCGATAGCCCGGACTCTGGAACAGTACGCGGTGTCGGCGATGTACGGCATCATTTCGATTCATAATCTGCCGATCGCCGATGCGGTGGGGCAGCGCGATAAAATTCGCTTCGTGCCGGCGCGCGGCGAAGCGGGCGCGGTCACCATGGCCGATGCGCATGGGCGCTTCTCCGGCCTGGGCGTGGCGTTGACCAGCACCGGCGCCGGCGCGGGCAACGCGGTGGGGGCGATGATTGAAGCGCTTAACGCCAACACGCCGCTGTTGCATATCACCGGCCAGGTAGAAAAAGCCTATCTGGACGCTGACGCCGGGTTTATTCATGAAACCCGCGATCAGCTCGGTTTTCTGCGCGCCTGCTCCAAGCGCGCCTACCGGGTCAATTCGCCGGAACAGGCGGTGGCGGTGATCCAGCGAGCGATCCTGGATGCGCAAACCGCGCCCTGCGGCCCGGTGGCGGTCGAGATCCCGATCGATATCCAAAGCAGCCTGGTTTCCCGCTCGGTGCTGACCGAAGCGTTGGCGCCGGCGCCGCTGCCGAAGGCGGACGATGCGGCGGTGGAGCGGCTGCATCAGCGGCTGAAACAGGCCAAGCGCCCGTTGCTGTGGCTGGGCGGCGGCGCGTTGGCCTGCGGTGATGCGGTGCGCAAGCTGGCGGACGCCGGCGTGGCGGTGATCTCCAGCACCCACGGGCGTGGCATTCTGCCGGACAGCCATCCGCGCAGCCTGCGGGCGTTCCACAACTCGCCGAGCATCGAGGCGATCCTGACGCAGTGCGACCTGACGCTGGTGGCCGGTTCACGGCTGCGCAGTAATGAAACCCGCACCTGGACGCTGCCGCTGCCGCGCCCGCTGGTGCAGATTGACATCGATCCGGCGGCGGCCAACCGCAACTATCTGGCCGATGAGCAGATCAATGGCGACTGTGTGGCGCTGCTGGCCGCGCTGGCGGCGCGGCTAAGCCCCGGCGAGAAGGTCAACGCCGAGTGGGATGCCGAGATCGCGGGGGCGGTGCAGCAGGCGGAGAGCGCGTTGCGTCAGCAGTCCGGTGAATACGCCAAACTCAACGACGCCATCGACGCCGCGTTGCCGCAGGACGGATTGCTGGTGCGCGATATCACCGTTTCCGGCAGCGTCTGGGGCAGCCGTTTGTTCCGCGCGATCTCGCCGCTGTGCAACATTCACTCGCTGGCCGGTGCTATCGGCATGGGGCTGCCGATGGCGATCGGCACCGCGATCGCCAACCCGCAGCGCAAGGTGGTGGGGCTGGTGGGCGATGGCGGTTTGGCGCTGGGCCTGGGGGAACTGGCGACCATGGCGCAGGAACAGGTGAACATCACCCTGCTGATCATGAACGACGGCGGTTATGGCGTGATGCGCGGCATTCAGGACAAGTATTTCGCCGGGCGCCAGTATTACAACGAGCTGCATACGCCGGCCTTTACTCAAATAGCCGAAGCGATGGGGCTGAAAGCCTGGAAGGTCGAGGCGGCGGCGCAGTTCAACGGCGTGCTGGCCGAAGCGATCAACTACCCGGGGCCGTCGGTGGTCGAGGTGGACATGAAGCAGGTCGGGCCGCTGACCTTCGCCGGGCCGCCGCAGAAAACCCTGTATTGAGACGATAAAAAACGCCCGGCGATTGCCGGGCGTTCTCGTTGTTACTTCTCTGCCGCGATGCGATCGCGAATGTGCTGCGCGCGCGCTTGGGAAGATGGGTGATCGTCGAACATGCTGCTCTGACGGCCGGCTTCCATTTGGGCCAGTTTTTCGAAGCTGGTGGCCAGGCCGTTCGGATCGATGCCGCGCTTTTTCAGCAGATCGAACGAGTAATCATCCGCTTCGCTTTCCTGTTTCTGCGAGAACTGGGCGCTGACCAGTTTCTCACCGATGTCCGCCAGCTGCGACTGCGACAGCGAGCCGATAACGCCGCCGGCGGAGGACGCCGCGGTGCGCAGCGCCACGGTGCCGTAAGCCACCTGCATTGCTTTACGGGTGTGGCCCAGCGCCACGTGGCCCATTTCGTGGCCCAGCACGCCTTCCACTTCGTTGTCGTTCATGATGTCCATCAGGCCGCTGTAAACGCGGATACAGCCGTTGGCCATCGCCCAGGCGTTGACGTCTTTGGTCACGTAGACCTTGTAGTTGGCCGGGGTGCCGTTGATGTTATCGCCCAGCGCCGCAGCGATTTTGTTGAGACGCTTGGCATAGGTGCTGTCGGCCGGCGCGATTTGTGCCTTGCTGTCCATCTCGGCGCAGGATTTATCACTCAGGGCCTTAACGTCGTTGTTGCTCAGGGTCGCCGCCTGGAACGCCTGCGCGCCGGACTGCATCAGGGTTTCGGTATTCAGGTTTTGACAGCCGGTTGCCAAGGTGGCAATGCCCAACGCAATCAAAGAGGTACGGATCTTCATAACGCCATCTTCCTGTGAAGGTAACAAGGTAAAAGAGTCATTTTGCTTTGAGGCTATCTTGCCGCAAGAGCCTAGTGTACGCCAGACGGGGCGAGAATAGTGTTATTCCGAAAAAGCGTCCAATCGTGCTAATAAGTGGTGAACTCGCTCTCATTTGGCATTAGGGATTGCCGTTGTGATGTGGAGTCTGAGAAAATAGGGAACTTGACTGCTTTTTTTATCCGACCTGGAGTAAAACATGTCCTCTCGTAAAGAGCTTGCCAACGCCATCCGCGCACTCAGCATGGACGCCGTACAAAAAGCAAATTCCGGCCACCCGGGGGCCCCTATGGGCATGGCGGACATCGCCGAAGTCCTGTGGCGTGACTACCTCAACCACAACCCGACTAACCCGCACTGGGCTGACCGCGACCGTTTCGTGCTCTCCAACGGCCACGGCTCCATGTTGATTTACAGCCTCCTGCACCTCACCGGCTACGACCTGCCGATGC